>NZ_JPME01000001.1 GCF_000732605.1 Lacrimispora celerecrescens
TGGTCCTTGACGAGCCAACCAACCATTTAGACAGCAGCATGGCGGACTGGCTGGAGGATTATTTAAAGCGCTTTAGAGGCGCGCTTTTGATGGTAACCCATGACCGGTATTTTTTAGACAGCGTTACCAACCGGATTGTGGAGCTGGATAAGGGAAAGCTTTACAATTATCAGGAGAATTATGAAGGCTATTTAAAGCTGAAAGCAGAGCGTATGGACATGGAGGCGGCTACAGAGCGGAAACGCCAGTCCATCCTTAGAGTGGAGCTGGAGTGGATGCAGCGGGGAGCCAGAGCGCGTTCTACCAAGCAAAAGGCCCATATCCAGCGTTATGAGACCCTTCGTGACCAGGAGGGGATTAAGATCGACCAGGCGGTAGAGCTGGATTCTGTTTCAAGCCGCCTGGGGCGGACTACAGTGGAGGTCAATGACATCACCAAAGCCTTTGGGGAAAAGGTATTGATGAAGGACTTTACCTATGTTTTTCTAAAAAATGACCGAATTGGCATCATCGGTCCTAACGGAAGCGGTAAGTCCACCTTAATGAAGATCATTGCAGGGTGGCTGGAGCCTGACGCCGGAACGGTTACCGTAGGGCAGACCGTAAAAATGGGATATTTTTCTCAGGAAAGCGAAGACATGGATGGGAGTGTAAAGGTCATCGACTACATCCGAAACGTGGCAGAGTATGTAAAGACAAAGGATGGTAGTGTTAGTGCCTCTCAGATGCTGGAACGCTTTCTGTTTCCTTCAAGCGTTCAATATACTACTGTCAGCAAACTGTCCGGCGGGGAGAAAAGAAGGCTTTATCTGCTTAGGATTTTGATGGAAGCGCCGAATGTGCTTTTGCTTGACGAGCCGACCAATGATCTGGATATCCAGACGCTAACGATCTTAGAGGATTATCTTGACAGCTTTCAGGGGATTGTGGTCACGGTTTCCCATGACCGCTATTTTCTTGACCGGGTAGTGCGCCGGATCTTTGCCTTTGAGGGCCAGGGTAAGGTGACTCAGTATGAGGGAGGCTTTACCGATTATCAGGCGGCATTTCAGGAGAAATACCCGGAAGGCCTTCCAGGCCAGGCTGAGGAAGCTGCAAAAAATTCGGAAGCAACGGAAAAAAAGACCAAGGAAAAACCAAGGGGAGAACGGAAGCTTAAATTTTCCTTTAAGGAACAGAGGGAATGGGATACCATAGAGGAGGATTTGGCGGCCCTGGAAGAAAAGATCGAAGCTCTGGACAGGCAGATGGGAGAAGCTGCCAGAGATTACAGCAGACTGAATGCACTGATGGAAGAAAAGACAGAGCAGGAAAGGCTGCTGGAAGAGAAAATGGAGCGTTGGATGTATCTAAACGACCTGGCAGAACAGATTGAGAATCAATAGGAAGCACGATAAAAGTCAGCAGGAACGATTCTGGGATCGGATCAAGTGACGGAGGAGATAAGCGATATGGAACAGTACAAGATTGCAAAGCATGAGATGGGAATCTATTCTATGGGGCTTTCAAAGGTATCCGGCGGAATCCGCCTGTGTGTGGCTGCACAAGGAGAGGAATGCAGGGTCCTTCTCTTTAAGGCGGGAGAAGAAAATCCGGTCCAGACCATTTCCTTTCCTGCAGGGTCCAGAAAGGGTGATGTATGGAGCATGTCCATTCTGGGAGAGGATTTTGAAAATCTGGAATACTGCTTTGAAATCGATGGAAAGCTGTTTTCTGATCCTTATGGAAAGCGTTTTACCGGACGGGAGGTATGGGGGGATCTTGAACACGCTTCAACCCTTTTAAGAACTCCCATTGAGTTTGATGATTTTGATTGGGAAACGGACAAGCTTCCTCAGATTCCATATGAGGACAGCATCATATACAGGCTCCATAACCGGGGGTTCACAAAACACGCCTCCTCCAAAGTGAAGAACCGAGGGACCTTTGATGCCATACGGGAAAAGATCCCTTACTTGAAGGAGCTTGGCATTACTGCGCTGGAACTGATGCCGGTAAATGAATTTTCCGAGGTCATCATGCAGGAACATGTGCAAGGGAACCCTTTTGGTGTGGATAAGCCTGTTGGAAAATTAAATTATTGGGGATATACATCAGGGAATTATTTTGCTCCTAAGGCTTCCTATGCCTCAGAAAAGAATCCGTCTTTGGAATTTAAAGGCCTTGTTAAGGCTCTTCATAAGGAAGGACTGGAATTGATTGTAGAGCTTTTCTTTACCGGAAAGGAGGCACCCTCTTTTGTACTTGATGTGGTCCGGTTTTGGGTGTATGAATTTCATGTGGACGGGATTCATCTGGTGGGAACTCCACCCTTGGACATCCTTGAGCGGGATCCCTATTTAAGCCGGATCAAAATGTTTGCAGTCTCATGGGATCCGGCCTATGAAGGAAAGGTTAAGCACTTAGGAGAGTATAACGACGGTTTTCTGGTAGATATGCGCCGGGTATTAAAAGGAGACGAGGAACAGATGAAAAACCTTGCCTTCCGCACCAGGAGTAATCCGGCCGGGTCCGGTGTTATTAATTATATGGCCAATACCAATGGATTTTCCATGATGGATATGGTGTCCTATGATACCAAGCACAATGAGGAAAACGGGGAGAAAAACCAGGATGGCAGTCCTTATAATTATTCCTGGAACTGCGGAGTCGAAGGACCCACAAAACGGAAAAAGGTACTGGAACTTCGGAAAAAGCAGCTGCGAAACGCATTCCTTCTCTTACTTTTGAGTCAGGGAACACCCCTTATTATGGCTGGAGATGAATTCGGAAATTCCCAGTCAGGCAATAATAATGCATATTGTCAGGATAATGAGGTGTCATGGCTGAACTGGAATCTGGTTAAGACCAATCAGGATATTCTGGAATTTGTAAAGGCAGTGATCGCCTTTCGAAAGGCTCATCCCGTGTTCCATATGCTAAAGGAGCCGAGGATCATGGACTATTTAGCATGCGGGTTTCCGGATGTTTCCTATCATGGAGTGAAGGCCTGGTGCCCGGAATTTGATAACTTCCGTCGTCAGCTTGGAATCTTTTACTGTGGCGAATATGGAAGAAAACCAGATGGGACTGCTGACAACAACTTTTATGTGGCTTATAACATGCACTGGGAGCCTCACGAATTCGATCTTCCTAATCTGCCTAAGAAGGAGCAATGGCATGTGGTCTTTCATACGGATAAAGGAGAATTAAACGGTATATACCCGGAAGGAAGGAGCCTGCGGCAGAAGGGAAACGGTTTCTTGTTCCGCCCAGGTCGATCGTGGTGTTTATAGGGAAAAAATAATCAATAGTATGATGTTTTTGAGGGCAATCAATTCTGATTGCCCTCTTTTCGTTCTTGACAACTTCTTGACATGACGCCTTTTCATTTTAACACCGTCTTGATTTTTTCTCTGATATGATTGTGAGCGTAGGGAGAAGGAAAATAAAAGGATCAGGAGAGGAAATCATGGGAGCTGTTTTGATGTTTGTAAGCATTATCGGTGTTTTATTGCTAATTTATTTATTTTATATTTTATTTCGAGGTGATCAGTTATGAGCCATATTGTTTTGCAAGATGTATTTTATATTGCTGTTTTAGTGGGATTGTCCATTCCCTTGGGTATTTATATATACAAGGTTATGACAGGGCAAAGGGTATTTTTGACACCTGCACTTACCCCTGTGGAAAAGGGGATTTATAAGCTTATGGGCATTGAAGCGAGGAGGAGATGAACGCAGGAAAGTATGCGCTTTCCGTATTTTTATTTAACGGAGCAGGCTTTGTTTTTCTTTTCGGTTTATTGATGCTGCAGGGGGTTTTGCCATTTAATCCGGAGGGAATGAAAGGAACCAGCTGGCACCTGGCTTTTAACACTGCCGCAAGCTTTGTTTCCAACACCAACTGGCAGTCTTATTCAGGCGAATCCACCCTGTCTTATTTCACCCAGTTTTCAGGCCTTGCCGTCCAAAACTTCGTATCGGCAGCAACGGGAATCGCCGTCCTTTTTGCCTTGATCAGAGGATTTGTCCTGAAACAGAAAAATACCATCGGGAATTTTTGGGCAGACCTAGTTAGGTCCACGCTTTATATCCTGATTCCAATTTCTTTTCTCGTAGCTTTGCTGCTTGTTTCCCAAGGGGTAGTTCAGTCGTTTGACTCCTATAAAGAAGTTGCCATGCTGGAAAATGGGGCCTTACAGACAATACCCTTAGGCCCTGCGGCAAGCCAGATCGCAATCAAACAGCTTGGAACGAACGGAGGAGGCTTCTTTGGGATGAACTCTGCGTTTCCTCTTGAAAATCCAACGGTCCTCTCGAACCTGATACAGGTTTTGTCTATACTGCTGATTCCTGCGGCACTTTGCGTAAGCTTTGGAAGGGCGGTAAAAGACGGCAGGCAGGGGAGGTCAATTTATATTACTATGATGATTTTTTTTATCGCAGCTCTTGCTGCCATAACCGTCAGCGAACAGTTTGCGGCGCCTGTGTTTGATTATGCAGCAGCTTCAGGCAGTATGGAGGGCAAGGAGGTAATTCACGGGATTGGTGCTTCCTCATTATGGGCCGTGGTGACCACGGCGGCATCAAACGGCTCTGTAAACGCCATGCACGACAGCCTAACTCCTCTTGGAGGAATGGTTTCCATGTTCCTTATGCAGCTTGGGGAAATTGTATTTGGCGGCGTGGGAAGCGGGCTTTATGGAATGCTTGCATTTGTACTTCTTACCGTATTTATTGCAGGCCTTATGGTTGGCCGGACTCCGGAGTATCTGGGGAAGAAGGTAGAACCTTTTGATATGAAAATGGTTTGCTTAATAGTCCTTGTTCCCCCGCTTATGACGCTTTTAGGAACCTCCGCCGCCGTTTCTATGCCCGGCGCCCGGTCATGGCTGACCAATTCGGGAGCCCATGGATTTTCAGAGATTTTATATGCTTTTTCTTCCATGGCAAATAATAACGGCAGTTCCTTTGGAGGGTTTTACGGAAATACTCCGTTTACCAATATTTTAGGCGGAATCATTATGCTGATGGTTCGGTTCGTTCCCATGACAGCCGTTATTTTCCTCGCCGGCAATTTGGCCCAGAAAAAGGCTGTAGCCGTCAGCGAGGGCACATTATCCACCAGCAATGGCATATTTATAGGACTTTTAATCGGAGTTATCCTTATCATCGGCGCGCTGAGTTTCTTGCCGGCACTGGCCCTTGGTCCGATTGCCGATTTCTTTACAATGCAGTGACAGAAGGTGATTAGAATGGAAAAAAAGAGTGTTGATAAAAGCATCTTTTATGATGCGCTGAGGCAGTCCTTTGTAAAGCTGTCTCCCAGAGTGCAGGTGAAAAATCCTGTTATGCTGGTTGTTTATATAGGAGCAGTTTTGACCGGTGTGTTGTATTTTCTTTCCTTTGCAGGGCTTAAGGATGAGAATTCGGGTTATACCTTAACCATATCCCTGATTTTATGGTTTACCGTCCTGTTTGCAAACTTTGCAGAAGCGATTGCAGAGGGGCGGGGACGGGCACAGGCAGACAGTCTGCGCAGTGCCAAAAAGGACGTAAAGGCAAGGAAACTGAGAACTCCATCCAATATTGATGATTATACCGAGGTACTTTCAAATACCTTAAAAAAAGGAGATATCGTATACGTCAGGGCAGGGGAGCAGGTCCCAATGGATGGGGAAGTAATCGATGGGGCGGCCTCTGTGGACGAAAGCGCTATTACCGGTGAATCAGCTCCGGTCATCCGGGAATCCGGCGGCGACCGAAGTGCTGTAACAGGGGGAACTACCCTGGTGTCTGACTGGCTGATCATAGAAGTGACGGCAGAAGCAGGAGAAAGCTTCCTGGATAAAATGATATCCATGGTGGAAGGTGCGGCCAGGAAGAAAACGCCGAATGAAGTGGCTTTGCAGATTTTACTCATAACCCTGACCATCATCTTTCTTGTGGTTACGGCAGCCCTACGCCCCTTTACCGGCTTTGCAAGCCTACAGGCTGGCTCTGGTTCTGCCATCTCCATCACCAATGTTATAGCCCTTTTGGTATGCCTTGCGCCTACTACCATTGGTGCGCTTCTATCTTCCATCGGCATTGCGGGCATGAGCCGCTTAAATCAGGCCAATGTTCTGGCAATGAGCGGGCGGGCCATTGAAGCTGCCGGGGATGTGGATGTACTGCTCCTTGATAAGACCGGAACCATTACCCTGGGAAACCGCCAGGCCAGCGAATTTCTGCCGGTGGCCGGCGTCACGGAGCAAGAGCTTGCCGATGCGGCCCAGCTTTCTTCTCTTGCGGACCAGACGGCGGAAGGAAGAAGTATTGTGGTTCTGGCAAAGGAACGGTTTGGAATACGGGGCCGGGAGCTTTCGGCCCTGGGCGCTAATTTTGTGGAATTTACAGCAAAAACAAGGATGAGCGGCATCGACTATCAGGGCAACGAGATCCGGAAGGGTGCTGCGGATACCATCAAAGCGTATGTGATGGAAAAGGGAAGCAATTACCCGGAAGAATGTGAAACGCTTGTAAGGCGCATAGCGGAGGCAGGAGGCACTCCTCTTGTGGTGGCAAAAAACAATCAGGTGATGGGAGTAGTCTATTTAAAGGACATCGTAAAAAATGGCGTAAAAGAACGCTTTGAAGATCTGCGAAAAATGGGCATCAAGACCATTATGATCACCGGTGACAATCCCATGACTGCGGCAGCTATCGCTGCAGAGGCAGGTGTTGATGACTTTCTTGCAGAAGCTACACCAGAAGCAAAACTGGCCCTCATCCGTGATTACCAGGCCAAAGGCCATCTGGTCGCCATGACTGGAGATGGTACCAATGATGCTCCTGCCCTTGCACAGGCAGATGTTGCGGTGGCTATGAATTCAGGAACCCAGGCTGCCAAGGAGGCAGGGAACATGGTTGATTTAGATTCCAGTCCAACCAAGCTCATCGATATTGTCCGGATCGGTAAGCAGCTTTTAATGACAAGAGGCTCTTTGACGACCTTTAGTGTGGCTAACGATGTAGCAAAGTATTTTGCCATCATTCCAGTATTGTTTTTCGGCATTTACCCCCAGCTGGAAGCTCTGAATTTTATGAGGCTGACCAGCGCCGCAAGTGCCATGCTTTCAGCGATCATTTATAATGCGCTGATCATTATTGCACTGATTCCCCTGGCTCTTAGAGGGGTAAAATACCGGGAGCTGCCTGCTGAAAAGCTGCTGACAAGGAACCTGCTGGTCTATGGCCTGGGCGGGATCTGTGCACCTTTTCTTGCAATCAAGCTGATAGATTTGATTCTGACCGCGTGCGGTCTTGTGTGAGGTAAATAGAAACTATGAAAATCAAGAAATTATTCAGAGCCGCTGTTGTATGCTTTGGTTTAATGACCATATTGTGCGGCATTATTTATACGGCTGCAGTCACGGGGGCCGCCCAGCTTCTGTTTCCGGATCAGGCGAACGGGAGCATGATCGTTGTCACCCAAGAGGATGGAACACAGAAGGAATATGGATCCCAGTTACTGGCCCAGGAATTTACAAAGCCCCAATACCTGATTGGAAGACCCCTTGGCGTGTCAAACCTCTCACCTGTCAGCAAAGAACAGCAAACCCTGGTTTTAGAGCGCATAAACTGGTGGCATTCCTTTGATCCCGGCAATCAGGAAGAGATTCCCATGGATTTAGTTACGGCCTCAGGAAGCGGCGTTGACCCTCATATTTCTCCTGAAGCGGCGGAGTATCAGGTGGCAAGGATTGCGGCCGCCAGGAATATGACAGAGGATGAAGTGAGAGGTATTATTAAGACCTGTACAAAGGGGCGCTTACTTGGATTTATCGGCGAGCCGGGTGTCAATGTTTTAAAGGTGAATTTGGCTCTTGATGGTTTGCTGAAGATAAAAAAAGTGGTATGATATCAAAATAGTAAGGTGGTGGAATATGAATGGAATTATTTGATCACAGACCTGACCCTGACGCGATTTTAGAGGAAATTCAGACGCATCGGGACCAAAGGCCAGGACGGTTAAAAATATTTTTTGGATATGCTGCCGGTGTGGGAAAAACCTATGCAATGCTTGACGATGCTCAGGAACGCTTAAAAAGCGGGATCGGCGTTTTAGTCGGCTACATCGAGCCTCATACCCGTCCGGAGACCATGCAGAAACTGCATGGTCTGCCGGTGCTTCCGCCTAAAACCGTATCATACCGCAAGATGGAGCTAAAGGAATTCGACTTAGATAAGGCTCTGGAACTTAAACCGGAATTAATTCTTGTGGATGAACTGGCCCATACCAATGCAGAGGGCGGAAGGAATAAAAAGCGTTATCAGGACATTGAAGAGCTTCTGGGGGCAGGGATCGATGTTTATACAACTGTGAATGTTCAGCACATGGAAAGTTTAAATGACGTAATCGAGAACATCACAAAGGTCCAGGTCCGGGAAACTGTACCGGATTATATCTTTGACCGGGCAGAAAAAATTGAACTGGTGGATATTGAGCCGGACGAACTGCTGCGCCGCCTGGAAGGAGGAAAGATCTATCGCTCTGACCGGGCAGAAACGGCCATGCAGAACTTTTTCACACAGGAGAACCTGCGGCTTTTGCGGGAGATTGCCCTTCGCTGCGCTGCGGATAAGATCAGCTCAGAGAATCAGAGTGAGCGGAGCTTATCCGATAAAATGGCTAATACCAAGCTGCTTGTCTGTATCGGAGCCTCCCCTTCATCGGCAAAATGCATCCGGTGGACAGCACGGGCGGCGGAAGCATTTCACGCAAGCTGGGCCGCATTATACGTGGAGAGTACGGAAAGTGAGGAGCTTACTGCGCAGCAGCAAAAGACCATCCGGGAGAACCTGGACTTAGCAGAGAAGCTTGGGGCTGAACTTGTTAACTTAACAGGACATGATATTGCTGCCACCGTATCGGAATACGCCAAGCTATCTGGTATCACAAACATCGTGGTGGGAAAAAGCAGAAATAAAAAGACGCTTAAGAATCTGTTTGATATGGATTTTGAAGATAAGCTTATCTCCCTTTTGCCTAACATAGAAATCCACATCATACCTGGGAGCGTTGCCAAACGCAACTATAAAAAGCCAAGAAAAAAAATAAAATATGATAGGTTTCATTTTACATGGACGGACACCGTGAAAACACTCTCTATTTTAGGAGGTGCCACCCTGCTGTCCTTTTGGCTTCATAAACTTAATATTATGAACCAGAATATTATTATGGTTTATATTTTCTCCGTTTTACTGGTTTCCCGGATGACGGAAGGGTATTGGTATGGAATTATTGCTTCTGCAGTCAGCGTGCTGACCTTTAATTTCTTTTTTACAGAGCCGTATTTCACTTTAAACGCAATCCAATCCGGTTATCCACTGACCTTTGTCATCATGCTTTTAGTTGCTTTAATAACCAGCGCTTTGACCGTGCGCATGAAAGCGGAAGCCCGGCTGGCCGTGAGGAGGGAACACCGTACTGAAATCCTGTATGAGATCAATAAGAAGCTTCTTGCCACAAGGGGTCTTGACCGGATCGTGGACCTTACAAATGACTATGTGGTCAAGCTGTTTGAACGTTCTGTCATCTTTTTCACCACGGATCCTGAACATGGGGAGAATGGTGAAGTCAGGCAGGCAGCAGATGATATCGGTTCCGATGTCTTAAACTTCGCCGATGAAAAGGCGGTTGCCCACTGGGTATTCTTAAACCAGAAGCGGGCAGGAGCGGGGACCGATACCCTGATGGGGGCGGCAGCATTTTATATGCCTTTGATCTCTCAGGGAAAGGTTCTTGCTGTATGGGGAATTTCCTGTGGGAAAGGTAATCTTGACCATAATACCCGTCTCTTTTTACGTATGATCGCTTCTCAGGTGGCAATGGCCCTGGAACGGCAGCACCTTTCTGATGAGCAGAGGAATATTATGGTGGAGTCGGAAAAAGAAAAGATGCGCAGTACCCTTTTGCGGGCGATATCCCATGATCTGCGCACGCCTCTAGCAGGGATCTTAGGTGCCAGCTCTGTAATTCGTGAAAATGGGAAAATGCTTGATGAAAATACCCAGGGCAGTCTGATCGCCAACATACAGGAGGAATCACAATGGCTCATACGGATGGTGGAAAATCTGCTTTCCGTGACCCGGCTCAATGAAGATGCCTCCAATCTTAAGAAAAGCCCGGAGGCGGCGGAGGAGGTTGTAGGGGAAGCCGTCAGCCGTATCAAGCGAAGATTCCCCCAGTGTAAAATCCTTGTTCATGTCCCGGAGGAATTTTTAGAGGTCCCAATGGATGGAACCTTGATTGTGCAGGTGCTGATCAATCTTCTTGAGAACGCCATAAAGTATTCTCCAGCCGATTCTCCCATTGAGGTCCGTTTAGAGAGAGAAGGAACATGGGCCAGATTTGAAGTGATGGACAGAGGGCGGGGAATTCCAAATGAAGATCTTCCCTATCTGTTTACAGGTTATAAGCCCAATGAAAGCAGGAGTGCTGATTCTTCCAGAGGAATGGGGATTGGCTTGTCTATCTGCAAAACCATTGTCAATGCGCATCAGGGTAACTTAGAGGCTGAAAACAGAAAGGATGGAGGAACGATATTCCGCTTCACTCTGCCCTTGAAAGGAAGTGAATAGATATGGATATAAAACCAGTGGTGCTGATTATTGAAGATGAGGAAGCGATTTGTAATTTTATATCTGCCATTCTGATTTCAAATGATTATCAGGTGATAAAAGCCAAAACAGGGAAGGAAGGTCTTTCTCTATTTACTTCCCATGTTCCCGATATTATCCTTCTGGATCTGGGTCTTCCGGATATTGATGGGGTAGAGATATTAAAAAATATACGTCAATGGTCTAAGACTCCTGTGATTGTGGTTTCCGCCCGTGGTCATGAACGCGAAAAGGTGGCGGCTCTTGATTTTGGAGCTGATGATTACATCGTAAAACCATTCGGAACCTCGGAACTTCTTGCCCGAATACGGACAGCAATGCGGCACAGTCCTCAATCAGCAACCGCAGAAGCCTTGGGAGATGAAGTGTTTATCGTCGGGAAGCTGGAAATCGATTATAACAAACGGGTCGTATACAAAGATGGAGAAAAAATCCATTTAACGCCAATTGAATATAAGTTATTGGTTTTACTCTCCAAAAATGCGGGCAAAGTGCTTACCCATGATTTCATCATTCGGGAAATATGGGGGGTTTATACCGATGAAAGCCATACCCTTCGGGTTAATATGGCGAATATAAGGCGAAAGATAGAAGAAAATCCAGGAGCGCCTCAGTATATTCTTACGGAAATGGGTGTTGGATACCGGATGGTGGAGGAATTGGAGGAAGGGTAAATGAAAACGGGAAATGGAAAAGCCTGCCCTTCTTACCGGGGCAGGCTGCTTCTCATTTTATTTAACGATAATTCTCTCTTTTAACGCAATAAAATCCTCATCGTTTGGTAAGATCTTTATAAAATCCTCTATTTCCTGGCACGCTTCGTCATTACGTGAAGAGTCTATTAAGAAAGAGAGCCAAATCTTTGAAAAATGAATATAGGCTCCTGAATTTTCGGCGGAGGCGGATAGATTTCGGGCAAAAACGATACATTGCTCAAAATCTTCTTCTGAAATTTCTAAATGGTCAAGAGCCGACAAAAAGCCGTCAAGTGCCTTAACGTAGTTCCCCTCCATAATGTGGGAAACCACGCGTGAAAAGACGCAGGCCAGATTTACTCCCAGGTCTTTAATCAACGGATACTTATTTATAATCTCAACGATTTGGCCTTCTATTTCCTTCTCCATACTGGAAGGACAGCCCGCTTTTTTTATGTGCGCTAAAAGGTCGAACAGCTCATGATCCGGTTTATTCAAAGCGCGGTACAAAGCTATTTGAAGCCCTGCAAAAAGTGGCTCATCGTTACCATGTCTCTTTAGCCATGTGTTAATTCTATCTAAAACCTTCGTGTAATCTTTTTTAATAAGGGATTCGACTATTTCCGGCATTTTTGCGATAATGTAACTCAAACTGTCCTTTTTTATCAATGACGATAATTCTTCGTACATATTCATAAGAAGTCCGGAAATCATTTCTGTGACGTTATTTGAGCATGATTTATTTTGCGCCAGCAGCCACTTCAGGATAGGAAGCCTTAATCTCGCGTCCTGCTCGCTCTCTGCCACACCATGGAAGAGTTTGTGGGTTATTGAATATGATAAAATATCATTAATATTACGCACTTTTTCAATAAATGGCTGCGTTGTTTGAATCAGAACGTTGATTGTCTCTATGGTTGCGTTGAAATAGACCCCACTGAGGAACATTTCATTTACTTGGTTTATTTTACTGCACTTTTCAATAAGAAAATCGTATGCAGCTTTATGTAATATACGGTCGGAATCAATCCGTCGGTTATCCCATCGGTAAGAAGTTGATTTTTGGGAAACGTAATATTTATGCAATGATTCCTCTATTATCCCGATGCGGGCTGCGTTACGAAAAACCCCTATAGCACACAATGTATCCAATCCATAGTCAATTTGAGGGGCACATGAACGGTGCCAAAAGCGCATAACAGATATTTTGTATAGCTTGCCCCACATTGTGCGCATAAACGGGTAATACTCGGCAAAATACACATCGAATGCCTCAGGAGTTGTTAATATAATATCTTGGTTTGTCTTTCGGACGCCCCCAATTCCATTTGTTACTTCGTTTATAAAATCGCTTCCACAAGCGGCGATGTCTAAATTGTTTTCGTTAATGAAGCTTAACATCTTTTCTAAAAAATCGGGCTTATATTCGTCATCTGCATCAAGGGCGCAATAATAATCCGAATCATCATAGTCAACTATAATGTCTTCCCATAAATTACCAGGCTCAACTACGTTGTTTTGCTTATTTCTATGTGGTATTATACGCAAATCTATAGCCGCAAGCGATCTTATTATCTCTTCGGTTTTGTCAGTTGAGCCATTGTCCACCAAATGCCAAACCCAATTACTGACAGTTTGAGAAAGAATGCTTTGTATTGCGCGCGGCAATGTTTTTTCTGCGTTGTATGCGCGGGTGTAAAAAACAACAGTCATAATTTATTGTCTGCTTGCGGCATTTTTCATGAAGCAAACAGTAACTCCTTTCCTGTACTAAATTATTCTAGCGAACTATCCGCAACATACGCCGAAATCTTACCAGCAAATCCTCTCCGGTACAAATATCAGAAACATTCACAACATGACCACTTACTCCTAAATCCTTGGCAATTCCGATTGCTTTTACGGAATAACCGATCGCCAAACAGGGTACACCCGTTGAATAAGCAGCTATGGACGCATGGGTTCTGCCTGCCGTGAGTGCTGCACATTGGGATATGATATATTTATATTGCGCCGCAGATAACTTATCACTTACGAGCCATATACGGGATTTCAGGGAATCGGGCAGCAAGGCATAAAGTGAGGTAAGCACATCATAATCATTATCCATCGGCATGACGACATGCGGGATGAGCGCAATGTTAAAATTCGTTTCAGTAAGGACAAAAAGGGATAGGTTAAGAAAGTTTTGCATTATGATACCCTGAGAAGTTTCAGCACGGGCAATAAGCGGGCTGAAATTAATACCAAGAAAGTTGCCCTTTATGAAACCTCTAGGCAAAGCCACAGGTTCTGGTTCTAACTCGAACGCTACATCTCTTGTCAATTTCAGTTCTGCATGGACACCAGCCGCTTTGAGTGCTTCATAAGTCAAACTCTCCCTTGCAGTAATCTCGTCATAGGTATTCAATATTTCAAGCATAGACGGTGTTATGGCGGACGGTTCTACTGATGCGCTCCATAATTCGCTTTTCGCACCTAATTTCACTGATTCCTTTTGAAAAACAGTAAGTCTGTGCCACGTTGGATAACAATAATTATCTCCACCGATGGACATAAGTATAGTATCTGGCGTAATCCTGCTTAAAGCCTCTGCGTACATTTCCTTTGCCAAAGTTTCTTTTTGCTCTGCCGGTGCAGCTTTTTCGGCTTCCCACGCCGCTAAGTCTGGTCCAATAATTTCGTCAGCATCTACTCCGAACGCTTTGTCCTGCTCGGGAAAATTGCAGGAAAGTATAATATGCGCATCAGTGTATTTTTCCCGTAGTCTGCGGATAGTACTTTTGACTATCGCTTCTGCACCATGATTGTATGAACCGCCATGGCCGTATAACAAAAATTTATTCATATGAGAATCACCTTTATTCCAAATCTAAGCAATTGAGCCGTTCCTTTGAAGTAACTCTTTTATAGTTTCTTGGTTACAAGTTGTTCAGCTGGAATGACTCGCTGTGAATTATCGCACATGCCTAAGCAATAAGTACATGATTCCCAATATTCAGCCGATAGTAAATTTCGAACCTTATTCCTTTTACTTTCGATAGATTCAGATGCGTCTATAATATTAACACATCCTGCGTCATCTTTGCCAACAACGCCAATATCCGCAGTCCTGCGGGATCTGCAACAAGGATACATCTCTCCATCTCTTATAGAGAATGTCATGGATTTTGCCGAATATGCGCATTTTGTAAAACGCAATTTATTTTCTTGACTTGAATATGACTTTTGAGTAAAATCTCCAAAATCAATCCATCCGCCCATATGCACATCATCGCCATAATACTTGCGCAAAATAAAGGGTATATCTCGCTGTTTTAAAATATTAGCAAATTCCAATGCTTTATTTGATATTTTCCCATAGTTGTCAATTAATATTTGCATCTTATTTTTATATTTCTCTAATACAGCAACCAATTCATTACTCGGCAGTATTGTCCCATTCGTACTAATTTCCAAAACATCAAAATGGGATTCATAACACATCGCTTTCTCTATCAACTTGGGCAAATCTATATGTAATAAAGGTTCCCCACCTGTTAGCGTAAATTTCTTGACATAATCAACTATACAAAATAATCCATCTATGGTATTTTCCAATACTTGATAGTCTGAATGGGGGGCAGGATCATAATACGGAGCATACACACAACAATACTTACATTTCATCGTGCAGCGCAAAGTAACCCCCAACGCTATATGTGGTAAATATATCCTATCATCTTCCATATACTAAAATCGCCTCTTTCCACTACAATATTCTCTATCCACAAGAAATCAATATAAAGTTATAATACGGCACTCTATATTAAGCTCTTGTAGATAATCTGCAATTTGCTTTTGCGCCACAAAAGTACTAATAAGGATTGTATCAACAATGCCGTTGACGATATCATCTTTTTCAAATGCCGTAATCTCAATACCCATTATTTTTTTCTTTTTCTTTTTGGGGTCAGAATCATAGAATCTGACAATGTTTTTTTGAGCCAAGTTTGTCGATGCTAAAATTCTCGAAGTATGATTACCACAGCCCCAAATAGCCAGTTTGGCATTTTGGGGAATATCATTAATTATACCATTTACTTTTTGAAACTGATTGTCACTGACTTCTATATAATCCTCTAATAAATCTTTACTTTTACGAATCAGGTTAACAGAATCATGATTTAACCCTTTTTCCCATATAGATACTATAGCTGGTAAACCTGCAGGACAACTAAACCCTATTCCCAAATGGATATAGGCATTTTTTAGTCCATAATTATTATAATTCATCAAATTTTGTAATGATTCCAATGTAAAATAATTAATATGTTCATCAAAAAACAATCCAAAAGGCTCGTCTACAAATTTGTAGTCCAAGCAAGGAACTTCAATGAAAATATATTTATCATTCATTGCACTAATTTGTTCAATAAAATGAAAAGGATTAGATATGTGTTCTAAAACATGAGAAAGAAAAACCAAGTTATAGGTTTTTGTGGGGGACTGAAGTATGAAATCATCGAAAAGCCCACAAAACATATCAACTCCATAGTTGTGTTTCGCCGATTGGGTATTCATAGGTGACGGTTCAACACCAAATGTTTCCATTCCACATTTTTTATAAAGGCTTAAATTGTATCCGGATGCAGCGCCCACTTCAAGTATAGAGCTAACATCTGAAATATTCCGTTGAATAAAATCATACTGTCTTAAGCTATCTTTAATATTTTTAGCAGACTCAGCAGAACCTTTTTTAGTAGTGTCAAATTCATAATTAGAAAATACTGTATATTTTTTTGATAACTGTTCGTCAGTATAAGGCGTAGAGTTAAAAATAAATCCACAACTGTCACAAATCATAATTGATAACGTAAGATCATCTTGTATTTCCACAACATCCTTGTATTGAATAGTACGAATTAATTTTGTATCTCCTCCGCATATACAACACTTTGCTTTTTCATTCATGATTTCCTCTATTCCACCGCCTCTGGCGGCACAAATGTTTTTCTGAAAGGCTATGCCAAAACGAAATCCTCATTGTTTTCTCTAAAGCTTTTATACAAACTGCAGAAACCATTCTTTCTCGAAATCCTTCGCATACGAGCAATGCAGAAATTCCTCCCGGTGTTTGGCAAGCCCCAGACATAGTTCTTCTGCAATCACTGCACAATCCTTTAGGTTAAGCCGTGCAACCTTTTCCACCATGGAAATTTGAAATGACCACTGGAAATATTGCCACAGCAGTGCATTATTCGGATATCGCCCGCAAAGATAGCTGGTGCGATCTTGGTACGCCTCCAAATAAGCATCCAGCGCTTCCGGCGTCAGCAAGCTGTGATTAGATGTCCAAGCCGAATTATTGCCCTCATGCCGATAAAACGTGTATTTCGGTAAACCATGATACGCAATGCGATTAGCTTCCGCCAGTAAACGATACATTATCACAATATCGTCGTAAGCACCTTGCTCCGGAAAACGCAGTTCTGTCATCAGCTCGCGTTTAAACAATTTAGTAGGGAAAGCCATGGTATATCGTCTGCGCCATAAAAGTTCAATCACTGATTCCTCTGCGCTCATAGTTAGCTTTTCCTCGAATACTCTGCCCTCGGCTCCGCAAATCGTTACGTCCGCGCTATTTTCTTCAGCAAGATTGTATAAAAACTCTAAAAAGTCTGGCTCGCACCAATCATCATCGTCAATAAATGCAATATATTCGCCGGCAGCCGCATCAAGCCCCGCATTTCGTCCGCTTCCGATGTTGCCGCATTCTTTATGAATTACACGGATTCGTTCATCCTTCGCAGCATACTGGTCGGCAATTGTGCCGCTTTGGTCGGTTGAGCCATTGTCCACAATGATGAACTCAAAATCTGTAAATGTCTGTCCCAGTACGCTTTCAATAGCCCGGGCAACAAGAGCCTCACGATTGCATGTGAGCATGATAACAGAAATCTTCAATTTAAAATCCTCCTCTTCTGTAAAATACATTAGCAAAAATGAAATCTGGTACAATCTATTGAAAATATTCTACTTCTGCTTAGCGAAAGTGCCTTTTATCTTCCACTATTATCATAGATAAACGACATAATTAAATATTATCAGCCTATAATATCAAACTGCTGCTTAAAGGGATAAGTTTAAAAATTCAGTACAAAGGTTCTCTGGCAGCTACAATACATTCGCCTCTCCCGACATCAACTTCCAAAGATGATGATACGATTCGCAATAGAGCCACGCTTTAATTGGATTTGAATTCTTCGGACAATGAGATTGTGCCGTAGTATCACCAGTAGGGTTTTCCTTTCATAATTATTAAAATATACTTCAGCTTTGTCAAACAGGTATTTTCAAGATCCTATATATTTATCGGCAGTCTATTATATAATACTTAGAAAAGTTTTTTTCAATGGAAAATTAAAACATATTAGTTATACAACTTACACAATTACAGAAGGGAAATTACACCGATTTAATGATGGATATCAACTGTTCTTACCATTAAGCTTGGAAGTTTAAGTTTAAATCATTTGATTTGAATATGATTTTGTGATAAAATTCTTTTGTTTTAAAAGAGAAGATTTTTGACGAATAAAGGATTCAAGTTAAGTAAAATCGAATACATACTTTAGGCGGGAAAATAAAAATGAACATTATAAAAAATTTTATTGATGTAATTCTTCATTTAGATAGCTATATGAACTTGATAATCCAACATTTCGGAGTTGGAACCTATTTAATTTTATTTTTTGTTATTTTTTGTGAAACAGGTCTTGTTGTGACTCCGTTTCTTCCAGGCGATTCCCTGTTATTTACGTCAGGTGCTTTTGCTGCCCTGGGTTTCCTTGATCTTAAGCTATTGCTTCTGATCAATGGTTTCGCTGCGGTTCTTGGAGATACTGTAAATTATACCCTTGGAAGAACCATAGGACGAAGGATATATGAAAAAGAAAATTTGAGATTCATAAAGAGAGAGCATTTGATGAAAACCCACAAGTTCTATGAAAAATACGGTGCCGCAACGATTATCATAGCAAGGTTCATACCTATTATTCGTACCTTTGCTCCATTTGTTGCCGGAATAGGTGAAATGAGGTATATGAGATTCATTTCATATAATATAGTCGGTGGCCTGGCCTGGGTCACCCTGTTTACTTTGGGTGGTTACTACTTTGGAAATCTGCCTGTAGTAAAGCATAACTTTACATTTGTTATATTTGGTATCATTTTTATTTCCGTTATTCCAGCAGTTTTGGGATTATTGAAAGAGAAGATGAAGCAAAGAGAAGATCAGATATAATCATAAAATAAGGCACCCTGCTTAACAATGAAAGTTGTCAGACAGGGTGCTTTTGTCATAAAGAAACATAGTATTCAGGTATAGACGTCCCTTAGCCCTCAGGATAAATAAGCTGGTCGTCATCGATCCCATACAGTACTGATTCAAGGAATTTTCCGGCCAAGTATTTTGCCATTCCAAGGTTCATGTCCAGGAAGTTTCCGCAGTCTCTTGCAGCTGCGCCTGGAACCTCGCCTTCAAAATCCCGCATAAATTCATACATTTCCGTGATCAATGGAACAATGTCCCCGGACTTGTAATCACCGGATAGCAGAAGGTAAAAGCCGGTGCGGCAGCCCATGGGCCCAAAGTACAAAATACGGGAAGAAAAGAATTCGTGGTTACGCAGGAAGGTGGCTCCCAGATGCTCAATGGTGTGAATTTCCGCTGTATTCATAACAGGCTCAAAGTTAGGGCGGGTCATGCGGATATCAAATGTGGTAATGACAGAGTCTCCAGCCTGATCCTTGCGGGAAACATAGATGCCTGGAAGAAGTTTTAAATGATTGATGGTAAAGCTCGTTATTTTTTCCATGGTTATCATGTCCTTTCTTATCATGGTTGCTTACGGTTTGCGGGTTGCTCATTCCATGATGAAATTATAATAAAAAAAGTGTTCTCCTGCAATAGGAAACAAATATAAACAGCTTGTCTCCAATCCTGACTTAGCCGATGAGCAAATGATGTATGTATTCATCTTGAATGTTGTATATAATATACAATAAAGCATCAACAATATCTGAATTATATTCTATATTGACAGAATTTCTTCACACTGATAAAATGATGATATGGTAATACCTTATGAAAGCGAGAGAGAATATGGAACTTCACCCAATGATTAAACCCAATTTAAGCAGCTCAGTTAAGAATTATCTTTATAAGTATATCCGAAGTCTGGATTTAGGGGGAAATACGAAGCTGCCGCCTGAGAATGAACTGTCTTTAAATCTTGGAGTCAGCAGGGTAACAGTGCGCCGGGCATTGGATGAACTGGAGAAGGAGGGGATAGTCCTAAGAATTCATGGAAGAGGAACATTTGTTAATCCGGAAGCTTTAAATATTCAAGTGAATCTTATGCCGGGAGAAGAGTTTTCAAGGCTGATTGAATCCTGTGGTTATAAAGCATCCTTTGAAGTTGCGGATGTTAGGAAATTGAAAGCTGACGCTGAGATTGCACGGATTCTTCAACTGGAAGATGAGGAAGAAATCTATGAAATTGAAAAGATTTATCTAGCGGATGGACATCCGGCCATTATCAGCATCGACCGTTTTGCATGTAGTTTGGCAGGAGATGATTTGAAACGAGAGGCTGTGGAAGGGAAGTCCACCTTTGATATCTTAAGAAAGTTTGGCGGATGCTTTATTGTTAGGGATAAAATCCGGATAGAAACCATGAACCGCAGGGAGATGGAGCAAGAAACCGTTTACGGGCGGAAGATGGAGTGCGACAGTGTTTTGGTATTTCATGGGATAAATTACAATCAAGATAATAGAGCGGTTATTTACGATACTGAGTTTTATGATACGAAGTACATAAAATTCAGCCTTCTAAGAGTAAAGAATGTATATGAAGATTAGATTTAGTGAAAGAATAAAGTGCTGGTAAGTACTTTATTTTTTAAAGAATAATAAAGGTAATACCATATTATCATAATAACAAATAAGGGGAAAATAATATTATGAGAGACAAACTGAATCAGTTTTTTCATCTTTCCGAGAGAGGGACCAATATTAGAACAGAGATATTGGCGGGGACCACAACATTTCTAACCTGTGTCTACATTGTGGCAGTTAATCCGGGAATCTTATCGGCAGCAGGAATGGACACAAAAGCAGTTTTCTGGGCAACCGCTGTGGCATCGGCCATTGCCTGTATCTGGATCGGAATCTGGGCGAACCTGCCGTTTGCCCTTGCACCTGCTATGGGACTAAATGCCTATTTTACATATTATGTGTGCAATACACTTGGACTTCCATGGCAGAATGCCTTAGCTTGTGTGGCGATATCAGGAATTACGTTTATGCTGTTAAGCATATTTAAGGTACAGCAGAAGATTGTGGATGCTATGCCGGACTGCATCAAACATTCCGTGGGTTCGGGAATTGGATTCTTTATCGCTTTTACGGGGCTTATGCAGGCAGGAATCGTTACATCTTCCCCGGATACACTGCTGACGCTGGGGGATTTAGCCAATCCTGGAGCCTTGCTAGCACTCTTTGGGATTTTCCTTACGGCAATCCTGGTGATCAAGAAGGTCAGAGGCGCGATATTGATCGGGATCCTGGCTGTGACTGCGCTCGGCATTCTGGTTAAAGATCCGGTGACAGGAATTGCATATACGGTGATTCCAGACCACATCATATCCTTTGATAATCCGGTGACGGCTATGGCGCCTACCTTTGGCAAGCTGACGTTAAAGGGGCTGTTTTCAGGAACACCGGAAATGGTGCTGGGAGTAATTTTTGCTATTGTCAGCTTCCTGTTTGTGGATCTGTTTGACAGTATCGGTGTTCTTTTGGGTGTTTCATCAAAGGCTGGCCTGATGGATGAGAAGGGGAATATCCCATGCGCAGGTAAGGCGCTGTTTGTAAGTGCCGGAGGAGCGGCTGTTGGGGCACTGCTGGGAACGAATACGGTGACGATCTATGGAGCAGAAAGTGCAACCGGGATTAACGAAGGCGGAAGAACCGGCCTTACTGCTTGTGTGACGGGAGTATTGTTTTTGTTCACATTGTTTTTATCACCGTTGTTTCTTATGATTCCATCGATTGCAACTGCACCGGCCCTGGTTATGGTAGGAATATTTATGATAGAGCCATTAAGAAAACTGCCCCTTGATGATGTTTCCATCGCGCTGCCGGTATTTCTCACAGTGGCCCTCATGCCATTTACCTATAATATTGCATATGGAATCCTGTTTGGTTTAATTGGATATACCATCGGGCAGGTTGCCGTGGGAAAGGCAAAGGAAATGACAAAGACGGTATGGGTGCTGACGGTTATCTTTATTGTATATTTAATACTGGAAATTATTTTATAGGAGGATATGAACATGAGAACATTTGAGGAAATTAAGAATACAATTGAGGCAGGTCTGGGAATGCATCCCTGCGATTTAAAGCTGGAACACGTAAAACTGGTAAATGTATTTTCAGGTGAAGTGTATCCCACCAATATCTATATTAAAAACAAGAGAATTGTGTCCATCGACCCTGACGCAGTCCTGGAATCGGAACGTGTCCTGGATTGTAAGGGACAATATGCGCTGCCGGGGCTGATTGACGCTCATATGCACTTTGAATCCACCATGCTTTCCCCGGAAGCGCTGGCTTCCGTAGTGGTTCCCCAGGGAACAACCACACTATGTGCAGATCTGATGGAAATTGCAAATGTGGCAGGAGAGCAGGGACTAAGGGCAATGCTCCAGTCTATGAACCGTCTTCCCTACAGAATGCTCATTGAGGTCTCTTCCCGTGTTCCGACCGCACCAGGACTTGAGACGACGGGAGCAGTTCTTGGAGCAAAGGAAGTGGCAGAAATCATGGATTGGGAAGAAAGCGTCAGTCTGGGAGAACTGGACCCATCAAAGATTCTCTTTGTAAAAGATGAGTATCTCCATAAGATAGCGGATACTCTTTCACGGAGGAAACTGGTGAACGGACATGCCATAGGACGTCTGGGGCAGGAACTGAATGTATATGCTTCTTCGGGAATATCCGACGACCATGAATGTGTAAATACCAATGAAATGCTGGAACGGCTGAAAGTGGGAATGAAGGTGTTTATCCGGGAAGGAAGCAGTGAGCGGAATGTGGATGAACTGGTTAAGGGAATTGTAGACAACCAGCTGGATACTGCAAATATCATGTTCTGCACTGATGATAAGCATGCCCGTGAGATACAGGTGGAGGGCCATATTAACTATAATGTATCAAGAGCTGTGGAACTGGGACTGGATCCGATGGAAGCGATTCAAATGGCAACGGTTAACACGGCAAAGCATTTTCGCATGGAAGACGAAATTGGAAGCATTACTCCCGGACGGTTAGCGGACATCATTCTTGTGGAAGATTGGCGTATTGTAAAACCCACCACGGTTATATTTGAGGGAATGGTGGTTGCTGCAGACGGTGAACTTCTGGAAGAATGCAGGGTGAGTGATTATCCCCAATGGATTAAAAATACGGTAATTCTGAAACATAAGATTACTTCAGATTCTTTCCGGGCAGTATCAAAGAAAACAGATGGATCAACGGATATTCATGTAATTGATATGATTCCAAGGCAGATCATTAACCGTCATATCATCAAAGAGATGAAGGTAAAAAATGGTGCTGTTTTAACGGATGTAGATCAGGATATTCTTAAACTCGCTGTCGTGGAGCGGTATGGAAAAAATGGAAATGTTGGTGTTGGATTTGTCCGCGGATTTCAGTTAAAGAAAGGGGCGCTTGCATATTCCATGTCCCATGACCACCATAATATTGTTGTAGTGGGGACAAATGATGAAGATATGGCTATGGCAGTGAATGAAGTTGCAAGACTGAATGGAGGGCTATCAGTCGCCTGTGACGGGGTGGTCTTAAACAGCATGGAGCTTCCGATTGGAGGCTTAATGAGCGAAAAAACAGCCGAAGAAGTGATGTCACAGCTGGATATTCTGAATGCGGATGCAAAAAAACTGGGCTGTGAGATGGAGGCCCCGTTTATGTCCCTGAGTTTTATTTCCCTTCCGACGGTTCCGGATCTGGGGCTGACTGATATGGGGCTTGTGGATGTACTTGAACATAAACTGATTGAACTTGAGATAGAGTAAGTGAAGTAGATTTGATCTGTAATTACCTTAAGGCCTCTTGCGTTTTTTCGCAGGGGCCTTAAGAGAAATACCAGAGCTGATGGAACACATTCAGCGGAAAAATCAGGAAAGCGGTTGACAATAACCATTTATAATAATATAATGGGGAACAGTTAGTCGAAACTAACCAACTATAATTATTTAATGAGGAGATGAAATGAAAAAAAATAATGTTTTAAAATCAACTGCCATTATGGCAGCAGCCGTTTTAATGATGACAGCTTGCTCAAGTCCAAGCAGTACAACTACTGGAACCACTGAGACCACTGAAACCGCTGAAACCACTGCAGCTGTTACGAGTAAGGAAGATTTAACAGTTGAAATCAATGATATTCATGGCCCGGTTACAGTTCCTGTAAATCCTCAAAAGGTAATTTCTTTGGATAATAGAACTTATGAAACATTATCAGACTGGGGAATTGAATTAGTCGCTGTTCCAAAGGGTGTAATGCCGGCGGATTCCCCATATGTAACTGATGAGTCTGTTCTGGATATCGGAAATCACCGTGAACCCAATCTTGAGATTATAGCAGCTGCAGATCCCGACCTGGTAATAATAGGTCAAAGATTTGCGTCCTATTATGAAGAAATAAAAAAATTAGTTCCAAATGCAGCTGTTATTGATCTGAATTTTGATGTCTCTGAGGAAGCGGATAAACCTGGAGAAAACTTAGTAAACGGACTTAAGGATTCCACCGTTGCGTTAGGAAAAATTTTTGATAAAAATAAAGAAGCGGAACAATTGACCGCTGACTTTGATCAGGCGATCGAAGCTGTCAAATCTGCATATAACGGAACGGATACCATTATGAGTGTTGTGGTTTCCGGTGGAAATATTGGCTTTTCAGCTCCTCATTCCGGACGTGTTTGGGGACCTATGTATGAAGTGTTCGGATGGGTTCCGGCATTAGAAATTGACAATACGACTTCCGATCATCAAGGGGATGATATTTCTGTTGAAGCGATTGCACAAAGTAATCCGGATTGGATTTTCGTCTTAGACCGTGATGCTGCAGTATCTTCTGTAACGGATGCGGTTCCTGCTCAGGACGTTATCGATCAATCACCTGCGCTTCAAAACGTAACTGCAGTTTCTGAAGGACATATCGTTTATGCACCGGCTGATACTTACACAAATGAATCCATACAAACCTATCTGGAGTTATTTGGAGACATTGCAAAGGCTTTGGCTGAATAGTACATAGGAGTATAGTGTTGAAATATACAGCGAAAAAAATGATTGGGGCTGGGAATTCTCAGCCCCAACGTCATTACAATAAGAAATGCACAAAACCATTTATATTAGCGGTTATCGTTGTTATTCTATTAGGCATTCTATCACTGTTTACCGGAGTTTATGATATACGGGGACAAGTGGATGGAATGGATATGTTTTTCATAACACGGGTACCAAGAACAGCTGCACTCATGCTTACTGGAGCTGCAATGTCAATGTCAGGACTAGTCATGCAGCTTATTACGCAAAATCGCTTAGTGGAACCTACCACAACAGGGACGATTGAATGGTCGGGTTTGGGACTTCTTTTTGTCTATTTATTTTTTCCGGCACCGACTTTAGTTTTAAGAATGACCGGGGCAATCGTGTTTTCTTTTATAGGAACTATGATTTTCTTCTTGTTTTTAAGAAGAGTGAAACTTCGTTCGTCTTTGATTGTTCCGATCATTGGGATGATGCTTGGAGCAGTTATTTCTGCATTTTCTACTTTTATAGGACTTACCTTCCAAATGACGCAAAATATTGAAAGCTGGTTTGTAGGTTCGTTTGCAGCAGTTCAAATTGGAAGATACGAATATTTATGGCTGATTATTATTGTTACTGTCCTTATTTTTATTTGTGCTGATAAGCTGACGTTAGCCGGTCTGGGAGAAGATGTTGCTACAAGCCTTGGAGTAAATTATAATAAGATCATTATTTTGGGGACCGGTCTTATTTCTTTTGCGGTTGGAATTGTGACCGCTGTTATTGGAAATTTACCTTTCTTAGGTTTAATTGTACCCAATATAGTTTCCATGTACAGAGGAGATAACCTCAGGAGCAATTTGCCTTGGGTATGTGTGTTGGGAATGGGTGTAATAACTCTTTGTGACATAATTTCCCGTACAATTATCATGCCTTTTGAAGTACCTGTTTCTTTGATTCTTGGAACAGTGGGGTCAATTGTATTTATTGTGATCTTATTGAGGCAAAGGAGGTCAAGATGAACGGAATAGAATATAATACAAGCCTTAGCCATCAACACAGATCAGCGAGAGCTTTTCGTTCTAAGAAGGAAGAAAAAAAATATTGGATTTTGTTGATCACATTAATAGCTTTGGGCGTTTTTGCTTCCTATGGACTTTTGACTTTTAATAATCCGGTTCCAATTGATTCTCCTTCATTTCTCCCGGTTGTCAAAAGAAGGATGTTCGCTCTTACAGCAATGATTATTGCTGCAGTATGTCAGAGCTTATCAACAGTCACGTTCCAATCAATTACGAGTAACAGGATTATAACTCCTTCCCTTTTAGGTTTTGAAGCACTTTACTCAACCATTCATACCAGTACTATATTTTTCTTTGGAGCCAGTGCCTTTATAAATTTTAGCGGAATTGGATCCTTTGTATTTCAAGTGGTTGTTATGGTCCTGATGTGCCTGATCCTTTATGGCTGGCTGCTTTCCGGTAAATATGGAAATTTACAGCTTATGCTTTTAGTTGGTGTTATTATGGGTACTGGGCTGAAATCTTTATCGTCTTTTATGAGAAGACTTCTTGCACCGTCAGAGTTTGATATTTTACAGGCAAGATTGTTTGGCTCTGTCAACAATGCGGATCCGGAATATTTTCCTCTTGCAATTCCGGTTGTAATCATTGCAGCACTGCTGCTTCTAGCTTATTCTAAGAAGCTAAATGTTGTGTCGCTTGGAAAGGATTGCTCTACTTCTTTGGGGGTCAAGCATCAAACTCACGTAATTTATGCTTTAATTCTAGTTTCTATTTTAATGTCAATTTCGACGGCTTTGGTCGGACCACTGACTTTTTATGGATTTTTAGTTGCGACTTTGAGTTATCAGGCGGCGCCAACATATGATCACAGATATATTTTTCCAATGGCTCTCGCGATTGGATTTTTGATAATAACAGGTGCGTACTTTTTTATGTACCATATCTTCAAGGCTCAAGGTGTTGTTTCAGTGATTATCGAGATGTTTGGCGGAATCACATTTTTAATCGTAATTTTAAGGAAGGGTACCTTATGATAATAATAGATAATGCCAGAAAGTCGTATGATGAGGTAGAAATAGGACCTTTGGATATTAAAATACCAAAAGCAGGTCTCACTTCTTTAATCGGACCCAATGGTGCCGGAAAATCCACCACACTTTTGATGATTGGAAGGCTTTTGGATATGGAAGAAGGCCATATTAAGGTGGCAGGTTTGGATGTCACAGAGTCAAAATCAGAGGACTTAGCAAAAGTTTTGACTATTTTGCGGCAGGAAAATCATTTTGTAACCAGGCTTACTGTCAGGCAGCTGGTTGGATTTGGCCGTTTTCCTTATTCAAAAGGAAGATTAACCAATGAGGATGAAGCCATTATTTCTAAGTATATTGATTTTTTAGAGTTGACTGATCTGGAAAATAGATATTTGGATGAGCTATCTGGTGGCCAAAGGCAAAGGGCATATGTGGCAATGGTTTTGTGCCAGGAGACGGAATATGTACTTTTGGACGAACCCTTGAACAATCTGGACGTAGCTCGTTCTGTTCAGATGATGGAGCATTTGAAGCATGCTGCCAAGGAATTTGGACGAACAATTTTGGCTGTCATGCATGATATTAATTTTGCTGCCAAATATTCTGATCGAATCTGTGCAATGAAAGACGGACGGATTGCGGCTTTTGGCACGGTAGATCAGATTATGGATTCAAACGTTTTGACCGATATTTTTGAAACGAAAATAGAAATTATCGATGGGCCGTATGGGCCGATAGCAATTTATTGAGTAATCGACAAAAAACAGCGTGACGATCAGAATCTCAAGGCGTGCCCACAATCGCAAGCTAAAATCATTCATGAAATTCACTTCCTGTCTCATACCATAGTATAGGTTATCAGAAATCGCTTTACAGATTTCTGATAAAAGGCAGCGCTCTTTGCTGCCGTCCATCCGATTATGAAAACATCTTTATGTTTTCATAAATATAGGTTATCAGAAATCATTTTCGGATTTCTGATAAAAGGCAGCATTCTTTGCTGCCGTCCATCGGATTATCGGAAGCAGTTTGGGATTCCGATAATATGAGAAACAGGAAGGAGCGTCAGAATGGAAGAATGGTTTCGTTTATCAGAGGATGAGGCCCTTGCAAAGCTCGGCGCAGGCAGGAACGGCCTGGATTCCAGGGAGGTCCTGAAGCGCAGGCAGATATATGGTCCAAACACACTAAAGAAGGCGGAACGTAAAAGCGCTTTCCAGGTGTTTTTGGACCAGTTTAAAGACCTGTTGGTCATCATCCTGATTATAGCAGCAGTGATTTCTATGATATCCGGTGATGTGGAAAGCACAGGAGTAATTTTTGCAGTGCTTCTGCTGAATGCGGTGTTGGGGACCGTAGAGCACCAGAAGGCAGAGAAGTCCTTAGACAGCCTCATGGCCCTGTCGTCACCGGTGGCAAAGCTGATAAGAGAAGGGAAAAAGCAGGAAATTCTGTCCGGGGATATCGTACCTGGGGATATTCTGCTCTTGGAAGCAGGGGACATGGTAGCGGCAGACGGCCGGATACTGGAAAATTATTCCCTTTTGGTCAATGAAAGCTCCCTGACCGGAGAATCCATTAATGTGGAGAAACGGACGGGGAGGATCCGGGAAAAAAAGGTACCTTTGGCAGAGCAGACGAATATGGTGTTTTCCGGCTCCCTGGTGGCAGCAGGCAGGGCAAAGGTACTAATCACAGGCACCGGAATGGATACGGAAATCGGCAGGATCGCTTCCCTCATGAATGACACCGGGGAAAAAAAGACACCACTTCAGGTAAGCTTAGACCAGTTCGGAAGCAAGCTGGCGGCAGCTATCCTGTTTATTTGTGCGGTGGTTTTCGGCCTTAGCATCTACCGGAGAATGCCGGTTTTAGATTCCCTGATGTTTGCCGTAGCCCTGGCAGTTGCAGCAATTCCGGAAGCGTTAAGTTCCATTGTCACCATCGTTCAGGCAATGGGCACACAGAAAATGGCAGGAGAAAATGCCATCATAAAGGATTTAAAGGCAGTGGAAAGTCTAGGCTGCGTTTCCGTCATCTGCTCCGATAAGACGGGAACCCTGACCCAAAATCGCATGACCGTACAGCAAATCTATGTAAACAGCCGTCTTTATCCTCCGGAACTCTTAAACAAAGAGGTTCCGGTACATAGATATCTGTTGTATGATGCTATTTTAAATAATGATTCTGCCTACATAGAAGGAAAGCTGTTGGGGGACCCGACGGAAGCCGCACTGGTGCAGATGGCCGAACGGGCGGGGATAAACGAGGAAGCCATGAAATCCTATTACCCCAGAGCAGGGGAAATTCCCTTTGATTCCCAGAGAAAGCTTATGAGCACTATGCACAGGATCGAAGGGAAAAGGGTCCTGTTCACAAAGGGAGCGGTGGATGTGCTGCTTCCCAGGATCAATCATATTTGGACAGGGGAAGGGATCCGCAACATAAGGGAGGGAGACCGGCAGAACCTAATGGAGCAGAACATGGAATTTTCCAAACAGGGGCTCAGGGTTCTGACTTTTGCCTGCCGGGAAATGAATGAGGATGAAAGGCTGACGGAAAAATCAGAGGCCGGCTATACCTTTCTTGGAATGGTCGCGATGATGGATCCGCCCCGTCCGGAAACTAAGAATGCGGTATTAAACGCCAAAAGAGCAGGCATCCGCCCGGTTATGATTACAGGGGACCATAAGATCACTGCTTCCGCCATAGCGGAGAAAATAGGCATCCTGGGAGAGGATGATATGGCAGTCAGCGGGCCGGAGCTTGATGATATGCCGGAGGAAGAATTGAGCCGAAAGCTGGAGCACATCAGCGTCTATGCCAGGGTTTCGCCGGAACATAAAATACGAATCGTCCGCTCCTGGCAGAAAAAAGGCCACATCGTAGCTATGACAGGAGACGGGGTTAATGACGCTCCGGCCTTAAAACAGGCCGACATCGGGGTTGCCATGGGAAAAATGGGGACAGAGGTGTCAAAGGATGCCTCTGCCATGATCCTGACGGATGACAACTTTGCAACCATTATTAAGGCAGTTGCCAATGGCCGTAATGTTTACCGGAACATCCGGAATGCCATTAAATTTCTTTTGTCAGGAAATATGGCTGGTATAATTTGTGTATTGTATACATCCTTTCGGGCTCTTCCCCCTCCCTTTGCGCCGGTTCACTTGCTGTTTATTAACCTACTGACCGACTCCCTTCCTGCCATTGCCATTGGCATGGAAAAGGCAGAGGCGGACCTTTTGGCCCAAAAGCCCAGGAATCCCAAAGAAGGAATCTTAACCAAGCGTTTTGTCCTTCAGGTCCTGCTTCAGGGGGCCCTTATAGCGGGCTGTACCATGACTTCATACCACACAGGTATGGTAACCGGAAGCGAGGCAGCCGCAAGCACCATGGCATTTTCCACCCTGACTCTGGCAAGGCTGTTTCACGGCTTTAACTGCAGAAGCGGCCATTCCATTCTGAAGATAGGATTTAAAAGCAATTTATGGAGTATTATGGCCTTTGAGGCAGGAGCCATTCTTTTGGCAGCTGTGTTGTTCATACCAGGGCTTCATACCTTTTTTTACGTGGCAGATTTAAACGCAAGGCAGTTTATAACCATTTTCATATTTGCATTTATTCCTACGCTTGTAATCCAGGCATTTAAGACCATAAGAGAGAGTCTCCATTAAGAAAATAAGCACCCTGAAATATTGACATACTTTTTGGTCCATGGTAGTATTAAGTATACATAAATAGATAGCCTAAGAGATGACAGAGCCAGGTAATGAGTTCGGGTAACCGTTCATTTCCGAGGCTCTTTCTTTACTCCTTGAGAAAAGTTTAACAAGGAAAGAAATCCGGGGGCAATTACTGGAAGGGGAAGAAATTATGGGAAGATATGTCATTGCCTTAGATCAGGGCACGACAAGTTCCAGATGTATTCTGTTTGATGAGCAGGGGAACATCTGCAGTTCAGCACAAAAGGAGTTTACTCAGATTTTTCCGGAGCCGGGTTTCGTGGAGCATGACCCAATGGAGATCTGGTCTTCACAGCTTTCTGTGACCATGGAGGCCATGGGAAAGATCGGGGCTCATTACAGCGATATTGCTGCGATCGGGATCACGAACCAGAGGGAGACTACGGTGGTCTGGGATAAGGAAACTGGGGAGCCGGTCTATCATGCAATCGTGTGGCAGTGCCGCAGGACCGCTGACAGGATCGAGAAGCTTAAGCATGACGGCCTGGAAGGGCTCATTGTTGAACGGACGGGACTGATCCCTGACGCTTATTTTTCAGGAAGCAAGATTGAATGGATTCTTGATCATGTAAAAGGGGCAAGAGAACGGGCAGAGCGTGGGGAGCTGCTGTTTGGAACCGTAGATACCTGGCTGATCTGGAACCTGACCAAGGGCTGCATCCATGTGACGGATTATACCAATGCATCCAGAACCATGCTTTTTGATATACACCGGAAGTGCTGGGATGAGGAAATTCTTAATTATTTCCGCATTCCCAAATGCATGCTGCCGGAGGTTAAACCATCAAGTTGTATCTATGGCTACACTTCTTCGGATGTCATGGGAGGAAAGATTCCTATTGCAGGAGCGGCAGGCGACCAGCAGGCAGCTTTGTTCGGCCAGTGCTGCTTTGAAGCGGGGGAAGTGAAAAACACTTATGGAACCGGCTGTTTTCTTCTTATGAATACAGGAGAAAGGGCGGTAAAGTCTGAGCATGGACTTTTGACCACCATAGCTGCCAGTGACCAGGGGAACATCCAGTATGCTCTGGAAGGAAGTGTGTTTGTGGCAGGAGCTGCCGTTCAGTGGCTAAGGGATGAGATGCGGATGGTCCGTTCTGCCTCCCAAACAGAGGAATACTGCAGTGCTGCAAAGGATACGGGGGGCGTTTATATAGTACCGGCCTTTGCAGGACTTGGGGCGCCCTATTGGGACCAGTACGCAAGAGGAACCATTGTGGGAGTGACCAGAGGAACCAGCAAGGAGCAGTTTATCCGTGCTACGGTGGAATCCATGGCTTATCAGGTCTGCGATCTCATTGAGGCCATGGAACAGGATTCGGATATTCATTTAAAGCAGTTAAAGGTGGATGGGGGCGCCTGCGCTAACAATTTCCTCATGCAGTTCCAGTCTGATCTGTTAAACACGGAGATCGTAAGGCCGGATTGTATTGAGACGACCGCTCTTGGAGCGGCATACCTGGCTGGACTTGCGGTTGGCTATTGGAAGAGCCGGGAAGAAATCAAGGCAAACTGGAAAGTATCCAGGGCCTTTGACAGCCAGATGGAGGAGGAACACCGGAAGAGGCTGGTTAAAGGCTGGAAGAGGGCGGTAAAATGCGCACTTTATTGGTCAGAAGAAGAGGAGTAAAACGTGGAGGGGTAGGATTTTGGAGGGTACATATTTATTGTTTGGGGGAATTACATTATCATACGTCATGATCCAGCTGGAATATATGCTGCGTATTATAACGGCTGGGTTATTAGGTTTTTTGATTGGCAGTGAGAGAAAAAACAGAAACAAATCGGCTGGAATCCGCACCCACGCCATTGTAGCGATCGGTTCAGCCTTATGATGGTGGTTTCCAAATATGGGTTTTCGGATATTCCCAGCAGCGATGGGGCAAGAATCGCGGCTCAGGTGGTCAGCGGAATAGGATTTTTAGGTGCAGGGGTTATATTTGTGCGGAACAATCTGGTAAATGGACTGACGACGGCAGCCGGGATATGGGCTACTGCCGGAGTCGGGCTGGCTCTTGGGGCGGGCCAGTACATAGTGGGCATATTGTCTGCGGTTCTCATTATCGTCATGCAGACCATGACCCACCGGATCAGCTATTTTGCCCAGGTGGCTTCTTGCGGCTTCCTGCGGATGACCATAGCACAAAAGAACGGGGCAGTAAAAAACATGGAAGAGTTTCTGGAAAGAGAAAAGGTGGAGATCGCTTCTGTTAAGATCAACAAAAATAAAAAAGATGAGATTAAGCTGGAATTTGAAGTGATTTATCCGCCGGGCTTTGACAAAGGAGCCCTGCTGTCCAAGCTGGCAGAAGAGAGTGCAGTCATGGCAGTCAGCGAATAAGGGAAGGAGATACCCTGGCAGAAAAATCTTGACAATCCGGTCCGGATTGTGCTAGCATTAAGAATATAAAATAGAAAAACCTTTGAGACGAAAGAGTAAGGGAATAAAACGGAAGTATCCGTTTGTTTTCCTTACTCTTTTTTTGTATGATTTCCATTAAATAGGGTGACCATTACAGAGATGGAGGAGAAAAACATGAAGGAAATGAATTACGATGCAGCGATCATTGGCGGCGGCGTAATCGGCTGCGCAATTGCAAGAGAACTGGCTCGCTATGACCTTAGCATTTGTGTCATTGAGCGGGAGGAAGATGTCTGTTCCGGTACGTCTAAGTCAAACAGTGCCATTGTCCACGCAGGATACGATGCAATACCCGGGTCCTTAAAGGCGAGATTCAATGTAGAAGGCAATCATTTAATGGGAGAGCTTTCCGAGGAACTTGATTTTTCAATGGTCCGAAATGGCTCACTGGTACTCTGCTTTTCAGAGGAGGATGTGCCCGCTCTTAAGGAACTTTATGAAAAGGGTATAAAAAACGGAGTCCCCGGATTATCCATCCTTTCCGGCGATGAGGTTAGAGCCATGGAGCCTAATGTGACAGATACGGTAGTGGCAGCCTTATATGCACCTACAGGGGGAATCGTATGCCCCTTTGGTTTAACCATAGCACTGGCGGAAAATGCCTGTGACAACGGCGTGGAATTTTTATTTAATACTGAGATAAAAGATATCGAAAAGACGGAAAAAGGCTATGATCTTAAATCCGAAGAGGAGATCATCCATGCCACTTATGTGATCAACGCAGCCGGAGTTTATGCAGACGTATTCCATAACATGGTAAGCGAAGAGAAGAAGCATATCACGGTAAGAAAAGGAGATTACTGCCTGTTGGATAAGGAGGCCGGAACCCATGTGTCCCATACCATCTTCCAGCTCCCGGGCAAAATGGGTAAAGGAGTTCTGGTGACCCCTACGGTTCACGGCAACCTGCTGATCGGGCCTACGGCAATTAATGTGGAGGATAAGGAGGGCGTCGGAACAACCGCAAACGAACTGTCCGATATTATGGAGAAATCTGCATGGGGAGTAAAGAATATACCGCTCCGCCAGATCATCACTTCCTTTTCAGGTCTCCGTGCTCATGAGGATGGGGATGATTTTATCCTGGGAGAGGTTTCCGATGCCGCCGGTTTCTTTGATGCGGCAGGTATTGAATCACCGGGTCTTACAAGTGCCCCTGCCATTGGAGTTTATATAGCAGGTCTGGTTGCAGAAAAGGCAAAGGCTTCCCCAAGGGAGAATTTTAAATCCACCCGAAAGGGAATCCTGGACCCTCAGAAGCTGTCTTTTGAGGATCGGGCGGAACTCATTAAGAAGAATCCTCAGTACGGTACCATCATCTGCCGCTGCGAAGGGGTCAGTGAGGGTGAGATTGTAGATGCCATTACCCGGACTCTTGGAGCAGTTTCCTTAGACGGGATCAAACGCCGCGTCCGTGCCGGCATGGGACGGTGCCAGGCCGGTTTCTGTGCCCCTAAGACCATGGAGATCCTGGCAAGGGAAACAGACAGGAAGTTGGAAGATATCTGCAAGAACAGGCCCGGCTCCAATATAGTGACCGGTCATAAATAAGGAGGACAGCGACRTGATGGACAGAACATGATATAAGGTGATAACGTCGGAGGCGGTCCGGCTGGTCTTGCTGCAGCAG
>NZ_JPME01000002.1 GCF_000732605.1 Lacrimispora celerecrescens
GAATGCGGTTTCGTTTGTGACAGAGATGTAAATGCTGCACGCAATATCAAGAAACAAGGAATATTAGTATTGGCATAAACATCTAAGAGAAACCGTGGGGCACACGGGGATAGCTTGTTGATACTGTAACCGTTAGGTTACTTGAGCAAGAAGCCCTCACTTCTAGCATAAGCATTTGGTAGATCCCAAATGTGGTGCTAAGTGGTGGGAGTATGTCACTAGTGTTAATTACGAACTACTAACTATCAGTATTGAGCTGGTAGTTTTTTGCGGTATGAGGTAATCTTTGGGACATAAATTAAAATATCCAATAGGTTGCAAAATTAGTTGGTGCGGAGAAGAAGCCATTGTAATTAGTGGATAAAATAAGTGTTTGAAACTTAAATATTGATAGCCAGTAGGAAGTGCTGTATACTAGAGCAATACGCATGAGATCTAAGGCTTAAAAGGAGTGACAAATATGAATCAATTACCAGAAGGATATAAAGAAATAAGAAAGGTAGATTTGACAGAAGATAAAAAAACATTTTTTGTTATAAATATCTTTTCATTTATAATTTTTATCGCTATGGCAGTTTTATGCGCCATTAATAAACCAATAAGCTTTACAGTTGATTCAGAATTTTTGTACCTATTAATTCTTGCTGTATTTTTGTATATAATCTATATTATTTTACATGAAGCGATACACAAATATTTTATGAATAAATTTAGTGGGATAAAGGCATATTACGGCCATGCTCGGTTCTGTGCATATGCAGGTAGTGATGCTTATTTCAATAAAAAACATTACATCGTAATATTACTTGCTCCTGTTGTAATTCTCGGTACTGTTTTATTTTTAATTAATGCTATGGTACAACAGAGTTATTTTTGGATAATATATTTTGTACAGATCGGAAACTTAACGGGTGCTGTCGGCGACTTATATGTAACTTATTTAATTAGTAAGATGCCTGACGATACTTTAATACAGGACACAGGGGTGTCTATGACAATGCATTCAAAACAATTATAATCTAAATTATTTAAAACTATTAAAGTATTTTTGAAATTAGTTTAGCAATTGTAACTGTATATTATTTAAATTTGAGGAGGTAAATGAAATGGATAAAAATATTTATAGCGAAATTAAAATCGTTACACTTGAAAGATTTAAAGTAGCTAGATATGTTGTTATTAGCCCCGCTCCCGAAATGGATGTTATTGCCTATTTAGATAAGTGGGCAGAAAAAAGCGGCTTATCTGATATTGAAGGCTACAAAAGAAAACAGATTGGTTGGGATTTTCCTTTTGTTACAAAAGAACAGCAGGAAAAGTTCGGACTAAGGGGCTATGTTGCTGCTTACGTCATACCAGAGAATTTTGTTCCAAAGTGTGAGGGGGCTGAAATCGCATACATAGAAAAGGATACTTATGCAACAATTACTATAACGAATCCGCATAGTAATTCTTTTGAGAACATAACAAATGCATACCATATGCTTTTAGAATATGCTAAAACATCATCATGGGAAAATAGACTTGCATTCGAAGAAGAGTATGATATAGATGGAGTCCACTATATGGACGTATACGTTCCCATGAATTAGAACATCCACTAATAAGAATAATATGGGCAATAAAAATTAATTTTAAATATATATTACTAAACACGAATTAATCAAAGGAGGGGTAAAAAATGAGTGTGTTTTTTTACGGCTGTATTACTATGGATGGCTATCTTGCTGACAAAAACCATAACCTGGATTGGCTTTATCAAACTGGTACAATAGAAGAAACTGGTTATGAAAGCTTCTATAAAAACATAGATATTACTATAATGGGTAAGAGAACATTTAATGAAATAGAAAAAATAGGAGATATCAGCGGTATTTATCCTACTACCAGAAATTATGTTTTTACACATGCTGAAAGCTTATCGGCAAAGGAATTTATTCCTATAAATTGTGATGTTGTTGAATTCGTGAAACAAATAGAGATGGATAAAAATATTTGGATTATCGGAGGAAATACAATATTAGCCCCTCTGCTAGATAGTCATTTGGTTGATAACCTGATAATTCAGATCGCCCCTGTATTATTAGGGACGGGGATACCACTATTTTCACAAAAAGAAGAGTTAAAGCGATTTTGCTTAAAAGAAGTAAAAAAATACGGACAATTTGCAGAATTAATTTATAGTAAAATATGATTCGTTGTAGCTTTTCAAAATCCCTACAATAATCTGGTCATATAAATTCCAATCTATAAATTACAAGACTACAAACTTTAATATTAGGTTAGTAGTCTTTTTTATATGTCTATGAGATTTGACGAAACATAGATTGAAAGTATCATTGCTTTTTACGTAAGATGCACTCCATAACTTTTGGAGTGCAAAATGAGATGAGTCAATGGGGTATAAATTAAACCCTACCAACATTAAAATACCAATTAGGTATAATATCTTTTTTAGCAGGAATCGCTTTGTAACCTGCTTCAACCATGGCTTCCATGAAGCATTGTGAAGTAATTTGGTGCCCAATATTAACCCCTGTAAAGCGGTTGAAGCGAGCCTTCAGACCATAAGCAGTCTGTTGATAGTTAATGCTTGGAATCATCTTATAGTTAAAAAAGATGTGATCGATCAGAATATACTGATCCTGAAGAGATAAGTCAGAAAAATGATTAACCTTTATCATGGAACGTCTCCTTTCGATTCTCGTTTCTGGCGTGAGCCTACAAATAAATTATATGAGAAATGTAAAAATATATGTCAAATAATTAAAAAGCTGCAATTATAAGAGTAAGATGGAGGTATATCATGGGAGCTATTGTATTTTTGGGTTGCTTGTAGGGTTAATTTTATGGGCAAAAGAAAGCACGACACCAAACACACCGGCTGAGAACACAAGAGAATGAAGGGTTAGATGTTGAACCACTTGGCTTGTGTGTGGAGGTCTTGTAGAGAAGATATAGAATGAAATATACAATCAAATTAACCACATAAAAGGAGAATTAGAAATTGGTCAAGAAATATAGATTGTTATGAACTATCAGATAAATATTCGATTATAAAAGCCAATCCAAAAGAATTCGCAATATATGAATCAGTTTACGGAGATAAAATTTATAATAGATTTGCCGTTAAGCATTGGGATTTACGATTATCAATAAGTCTCGATAATCCCTTTGCCAAAGATGAAAGCTTTTACTGGATAAAGGCTGGTGAACTAATAATCGGTGGAGTTCTAATAGAGCCTAATGTAATATCACGTTTATTTATTATTCCTCCTTTTACAAACATATTTGAAATAATAAAATTATTAAAAAAGCTATTGCTTCAATGGTCAGATTCCAACAATAACATATATGCTTATCAAATTCCTCAGGAGCAATCTCACTACTTTGAAATGCTCGGTTTTTGGCCGGATAAAAATAGACGATGGATGATGAGACCTACGGAAGCTTTTGATTTTGTATGGGATAATGCTATAACAGTAAGAATTCCAAAGCAAAGTGATAACGAAGAAATTGCTAAACTATTTTATGAAAGTTTTAGTGGCGGTATTGATCGTGAATATTTTACTAAACAAAATGAACAAGAATGTACATATGAATATTACTTAGGTGAAGTAAATGCTTATTTTAACGACTGTACTGAAAACATATTACTTGACGCATCTACACTTGTATATGACAAAATAGAAAAAAAAGTTAATTGGTGCTTGTCTTGTATCACTTTTTGAGGAGTGGCCTTTAATACATTCAATTGGGGTGGATTCTTCGCATAGAGGAAAGTATCTCGCAACAACAATGCTTAAAAATGCACTAACAATTTTGAATAAGGAATATCCTATATTACGATTGTTTGTAACAATAGGAAACGCTTCTGAATCAGTTTATTATGAACTTGGATTTATTCCAGGTGTTGAATTTAAAAGATTTTATATACCAGTATTGAATGGTGAACATGAAAATTGGATATAAGCCATAAAAATAGACATACTTATTTTATACAATAAAATAAGGAGTTGTGAGAAAATATGATAGAGTCAGATACGATAGAACTATTACGTGCGTGCGATGCAGGGATAAAAATGGGAGTCGCGTCAATTGATGAAGTTTTAGAATATGCCTATGATGATAAGCTGAAAAAATATTTGATTGACTGCAAAGACAAACATGTTAAATTAAAAAATGAGATACACACCCTTTTAGATGAACTTCACGACGACGGCAAAGAGCCGAACCCAATGGCTAAAGCTATGTCGTGGATAAAAACAAATGCGAAATTGATTGTGAAGGAGTCAGACCATACAATTGCTGACTTGATAACAGATGGATGCAATATGGGTGTAAAATCGCTCAATAAGTATCTAAATCAGTATAAGGCGGCTGACGAAAAGCCTAAAGATATTACGAAACGGCTTATTAGTCTCGAAGAAAAGCTTGCTGAAGATATGCATCAGTTTTTGTAAATAAGTCTGATAAATTTTGTTAACACTGCGGACAGAAATTGAGTGGAGTCATGGAATGAGGGACTCATAAAAAGAACAAGGTGAGCTTATAGGATTGGGATTTGAAAGGTTATGTAAACGGCATCGCGCTTGTAAATACGCGTTTGCCGCCCAGGAAAATCCCGTATCTATATAAAGCACCAGCTGGCTGCAGGAAGCGCTACCCATACGTAATGTTAATATATGTCTCTGATTCCGCAATAGGTGCTTGTCGATATATATTTTCCCTTATGCGTTGAAAATATGCTGAAAAACAACTATGATTGTGAGACGCAGATATTCGCCTTTATAATGTTGTAAAAAAGACCATTTGGTAATATAATATTACTTATATTACTGAATTGGTCTTTTCTTACTGATTTGGGGTATTATATAGCATGACTCATTAAACCCTTGTAAATGCAACGTTTTGAAGAGTATAAAAAGTAACTTAACATTCCTTCTATGTATATCAGATCACTCCTTATTTGCTGGAGGCGGAGGAATAAAAATTTTGTTTGGTACAGGCATATCTATTTTCGTGATATGCCTGTTTGACTATCATTTACAAAGAAAAGAAAAAAGAGAAAATCCGGTGGGAAATGAAGAAGGTATTTTTAGCTAACAGTTTTAAAAGGAAGTTGATGGTTGCCCTTATGTCTGTTGGGCTGGTGCCATTAATCATTATCAGCATTTTATATCAGAATATCCTGAATAACCGTATCGTTGAGGATACGAATGCAGCAAGCATTGAAAAGCTGAAGTATTTAAGTATGAATATCGAACGTCAAATAGATGCGGCAGAGCAATTACTTGGCTGGATTACATATAATCAACGCCTGGAACAAATTTTGAAAAAGTCATATGATCAGGTTTATGAAAAACAGATGGACATTATTGAATTCAGCTCCTATACCATGGAATATGCCATTAATGCCAACGTAGAAAATAAGATTTTTAAAATACTGATCATGAATGAGGATGGTTCTTCCTTTCAGATGGGCAACGGTTATTCCCTTCTTCGGGAAGCGGATATCATGGAAGCGGGCTGGATGGAAACATTCCAGAGAAGGAAAGCGGATGAATTGATTCTGAGCATGGACCGGTATGCGAAAGATACCTTTGTTTTCCCTATGAGCAGCCGTATTTATGACAATCTGACCGGCAAGCCCATAGGCTGGTGCTTATTGATCTTTCAGAATAATATGTATTCAGATTATCTGCTTGCCGGAACTGAGGAAAATAGACAGGAGCACCTTTTTATCATTAACGGAAGCGGCCAATGCATTGCACATACTGATAAAAATCTGTTGGGGACAGATATGTCAGATGTTTCTATGGTTCAAGAAATTCTTCAGTCCGGTCAGGAGACCGGCCATGTTACAGGAATATATGATGGGGAGGCCATGATTCTCCATTACTATCAGATTCCGAATACAAATATGATAGAGATCCAGGGTACTTCCCTAGAGGCATTCTTACAGGAGAAACGCAGCATGACCAGACTGCTGGCCTTGCTCATCCTCACTACGGTGACGGCTATTTTATTTGTAATTCTCTATTTAAGCAATATGCTGATGCGGCCGATTAATACCATCAGCGAGTACATCAAGAAAGTACCGGGAAGTGGTTTTAAGGGGAATATGGTCCTAAAGGGGGATGACGAGTTTAAGAAAATTGCGATATCCATTAACAACATGGAACGGGAGATTCTCCAGCTGATGGAACGGGAAAAGCAGGAAGAGGAAGTAAAGAAGAAACTGGAATTTAAGGTTCTTCAAAATCAGATTAACCCGCATTTCCTCTATAATACTCTAAACTCGATTAAGTGGATCGCCTCGCTGCAGCATGCGGATACCATCCGGGATATGACGTCTGCACTGGGCCGCCTTCTTCAAAATATCTCCAAAGGTACAGACAGTAAGATACCGATTTACGAGGAGATGTCCTTATTAGATGATTATATTCTGATTCAGGACATCCGTTACAGTGGAAAGATACAGGTGGAATACCACATTGGAAACAGTGAGATTACCCAGGCCTATATTGTGAAATTTTTATTGCAGCCAATTGTGGAAAATGCCATCTTTCATGGAATCGAGCCAAAGGATTCAGGAGGCAGGATTGACATCTATCTGGATCGTGCGGAAGATGATATTCATATTAGCATCGTGGATGACGGAATTGGAATGACTAAGGAGCAGATTGCTTCCCTTTTATATCCGGAAGAGGCAGGGGAAAATGTACGGGGACTCAGCGGAATCGGTGTCAGCAATATTCGAGAGCGGATTATAATGACCTACGGAAAAGAGTATGGAATCGAAATCACCAGCCGTATGGGAGAGTATACCAGAGTGATGATTAAAATCCCCTATGAGAGAGAAGGTTAAAAATTGAAAACAATCATGATTATAGATGACGAACCTCTGATCCGACGAGGCCTGGAGAGCATGATTCACTGGGAAGATATGGACTGTCGGTTGATTGGTCAGGCTGCCAGTGGGGAGGAGGGGCTTTTAAAAATCCGGGAATGGAAGCCGGATATTGTATTTACTGATATCAAGATGCCGAAGATGGACGGGATTGCCATGATGAAGGCGGTTGCAAATGAAGCAGATCCGCCTGTATTTGTAGTCCTCAGTGGATATAATGATTTTGAATTGGTCAGAGCCGCTATGCGTCTAGGCGCTGTGGACTACTTGATGAAGCTGAATCTGGAAGAAGAGGAATTAATCCGCGTAGTGAAAGAGGCATCAGAGCGGGTAGCTGATAAGAGGAAAGAGCCGGTTTCTGTTCCGCCTTCCTATGATTTTAAAGAGCATTTTCTAAAAGAACTCCTAAGGATGCGTCAGGATAAAGAGTTTTACCGGAAGATGGAACCACAATCATTTAACTTAAAGTCAGGAGCCTCTTATCGGCTGCTGGTCATAAAGCTGACAGAACTTCCGGACGAACAATGGAATCAGAGTAAATTGTCTCAGAATTTCCTGATCAATATCTGTAAAGAGCAGATTTCAGAAGATGTAGAAGTTTATGAATATCATCTGGAGGCTGATACATTTGTGCTTTATATTGAGAGCGGAGGAGTCCTTTCCAAATCAGTGCTGATTTCTCAATGTGAGGCGATGGAGCTGGCAATCAAGAAATATTTAAATCAGGAAATCAGGATTGGAATCAGTACCCCGCATCATAATGCCATGCATCTTCCGGAGGCATTTGAGGAAGCCTTGCAAAGCATTGCCTTCCATATCGGCGGAGTCAATACCAGAATACATTTCTATATGGATCTATTAAATACACACTATCTGGAAAAGCAGGTGGATCATATAAAATCTGAGACGGATTTGTTTGATGCAATAGAGAACTTTTTGCTGCAGCTGCAGAAGTTTATCACCCAGCGTGCCACAAGGGAGGAAGCTGTACATATTTGTTATCTGCTGATCACTCAGATTTATGAATTGGATTCCAACAGTAAGCCCTTTTTTATCCGTTGGTTTGGGAAAGAATATACCTCCGTCCGGGATTTTAGCAGTGAGGTGGATTTGGCGATGGTAAGTACGTGGGTACTTCGGCTGGAACAGGGGCTTAACAGCTTCAGTCAGGAATATATGGGGGAAATTTACCGATATAAAGTTAAGAAAGCAAAACAGTTTATTTTAGAGAATGTCTACCAGAAAGTTTCTTTGAATCAGGTGGCGGCTGAACTGGAGATTACACCGGGCTACCTGAGCAGAATCTTTAAAAAGGTCACGCAGCAATCTTTTTCTGACTATATTGCAGAGATAAAAATTGAGGAGGCCAAAAAGCTTCTGCTCCAGGATAACAACCGGGTATATGAAGTGTCGAGTAAGCTGGGATATGAAGATCCATATTATTTCAGTAAAGTATTCAAAAGGGTAACTCAGATGACACCCAGCGAGTATATTGCCAGAAATTAAGCAAGGCCCATCAGCCCTTTAAACCGCTGGTGGCCACCCCTTCGATGAAGAAGCGCTGCATACTTAAGAATAGTGAGCCGACCGGAATCAGGGAAATCAGCGCAGCGGCCATAATCAGATTGTAGTCTGCCGAATACTGTGTGATGAACATGCGTAGTCCTAGCTGTATGGTTTTTAATTCATTGGAATTTAAGTAAATCATGGGACCCATGTAATCATTCCACACATTGACAAAACTGAAGATGACCAGGGTCGCAATTGCAGGTTTGGACAGTGGCAGCATGATTTTTTGATAGATTCCAAATTCACTGAGGCCGTCAATCCTGGCGGCTTCTGACAGTTCCGTCGGAATGCCTAAGTATGCCTGGCGGATCAAAAACACGCCGAATGCAGTGAATGCCTGCATAAGTATTAAGGACAGGTGAGTGTCGGCCAGATGCATTTTACGTATCAGGATAAACTGTGGAATCATATATACCTGCCATGGCACCGCAATGGTTGCAACATAGCATAGAAAAATAAAGTCCCTGCCGGGGAATTTCATCTTGGCAAACGGATAAGCCGCAAAGCTGCTGGTCAGCACTTGAAGTAAGGTGATGATGATAGCTAATTTAAAGCTGTTTTTGAAGAATAGCAGCAGGGGAATCTTTGTCCATATGTCTGAAAAATTTTTCCAGTTAACCTGTTCAGGAAGCCAGTGCATGGGAACGGAAAATACATCCTGGCTGGTTTTTAGTGAGGAGGACATCATCCAGAAAAATGGGAGCAGGATGATGAGGCTTAATATGATCAGCAGACCATATAGGATAATCTTTTTAAAAGAACTAGTTTGTGAGTTCATTCCTCTTAATTCCTTTCTCTCGTTTTTTACATGTAGCTGACCCATTTTTTTTCTGCCCGGAACTGGACGATGGTAATAGCCAGGACTATGATAAACAATATCATGGAGATGGCACTTGCATAGCCAAATTCATAGTTGATGAAAGCAGTGTTATAGATGTTAAACACCAGTACATTGGTGGCCCGGCCAGGCCCTCCGTTGGTCATGACGGATACCAGGTCAAATACCTTAAAGCAGGCAATGGTGAGCATGATACTGACGAAAAATGTAGTCGGTGTCAGCATGGGCAGGGTAATGCTTTTAAAACGCTGGAAGGAATTGGCTCCGTCCACCTTGGCTGCCTCGTAAAGTTCCCGGGGGATTGCCTGAAGGCCGGATAAATACAGGATCATATAGTACCCCATACTTTTCCAGATGCTCACGATAATGATAACCGGCATAGCCCAATCAACGGAGGAGGTCCATCCCGGTGGATTGGCGATACCGAGGAACCTAAGAATATTGTTGACTGGTCCCAGAGTCGGATGGAACAATAAGTTCCATACCACTGCGATCGCTACCAGGGATGCCACATGTGGAAAAAAGAAGATGGTACGGAAGATGTTAATCCCTTTCATCTTCTGGTTTAAAATGATTGCAAGGCCCAGAGCCGCCGCCATGGTGAGTGGTACGGTGAATACAGAGTAATATACCGTATTCCATAAAGAAATCTTAAAGGTGTCATCGGTCCAAAGACGTTTGAAGTTTTCAAACCCCACGAATACCATAGGGTTGGCTGAATCCCATTCCATAAAACTGAGCCCCATGGAACACACGATTGGAATCAGGGTGAAGATCAGAAAGCCAACCAGATTGGGAAGTAAGAATATGTAGGCCATTGCCATATTTTTAACTTTTTGCTTTGTCATAGTTATGCTGTTGCCAGCTCCTCCTTCGATTAGAATTTTAAAATCCTCTAGATCCATTGCAACGTAGATTTAGAGGATTTTAATGGATGATACTATTTGTTCAGCAGCTTCTGAATACGCTTTGCCATATTGTCAAGGCCGTCATCTATGGTCTCTGCTCCCAGCATAATTAAGTCATGCTCTTCAGAAATTATCTTATCAACGGCACCAGCCTGAGGAATCATCTGACATTCCAGCACAAAGGAATCAACAGTGATAGCTTCTTTGAATCCTTCCGGCATACCTTCTACATTTACCAGGGTGTTGATGGTTTTCTCATTCTGGTAAGCGGGAAGGGTTCCCAGGCTTGCAAGGAGGTCAGCGCCGGGTTCGGAACACATGAACTGAATGAACCGCCATGCTTCTTCCGGATGGGCTGCATTTTTGTTGATCGCAATTGGAGTAGGGTTGCTGATCGCGATATTTGGATCCTGGCCCTCGAAGTGAGGTGCTTTTGCTGCGCCCCATTCAACGCTTGTTTCACCCTTATTTTTGGCATTAATGATTAAGTTGGCAAACCAGGTACCCATAGGTTCCATAGCAACCTGCTCTTTATAAAATGGTCCGCTGTAGTGGACATTACCGGTTTTTAATGTACCGTAATCCATGGCAGTTTTATCTTCGTTCTGTATGCCAAGGAACAGTTCGTATACAGGCTTTAAGAACTGGTAATCACCTTTATCCATGGCATGATCTTTATCCATACCCCAGCGGTAGAGGGAGCCTGGCCAGGTATGAAGATGGGAGCCATAGACCTTGTCATTGCCTTCGCCGGAAGTCAGTTTCTTGGCCAGTTCGCGGTATTCGTCCCAGGTCATATCGTTGGAAGGATAATCTACACCGGCTTTGTCAAACAGGGTTTTGTTGTAATATAGGAGATAGTAATCGTTTCTGAACGGAAGACCATATAACTGATTACCGATCTTGATTCCTTCATCCGAACCGTAGTAGGGTGCCATATCCAGACCGCTTTTTTCAACCATATCATCCAAAGGCATCAACTGGTTCTTCTCTACCAGACTTGTGTAGATTGGCATGCTCTTGATTGTGATGACATCAGAGGTATCGCCGGAAGAAAGAAGAACCGGGATCTTGGTGTCGTAATCGGTTCCCCCGATATCAGTAACCTTTACTTTGATATCGGGATTTTCTTTTTCAAACGCCTCCACAAGCACTTTCCAGTAATCGGTTGTGCCATAATCCCAGACGGTGAAGGTGATCTCCACCGGTGCTCCGCCGCCTTTCTGTGTGTCAGAATTTTCTGTCTGTGCAGCCCCTTGCTTCTCAGCCGGTTCGGTTTTAGCGCTTGTACTGCTGCAGCCGGTCAGCAGAGAAACGCCACAGGCTGCGATACAGGTTAATGCGGCTGTTTTTTTCATCAAGTGTTTCAGTTTCATGTAAACTCCTCCTGTTGTTTGTGTTGATATCGGTATTATAAAAAAATAGACGGTGTAATTGAATGGAATATCTGTTTTTATTTCGCCATTATTGAAACTCTGAAGGATAATTTTGATTTTAACCCTATAAAATTATGAACTTTCATGGAATATATTGCAGTTGCTGCTGGTTGCAGGGATAAAATCATACAGTATTTATGAAAATCCTCCATGTATTTTCCGTCTATATTCTACTATACTTATGGCAGATTAAAAAGGAGGTTTTAAGAATGGAAGCGTGGTTGGAGCAATTATATAAGAAGATAGAGGGGAAGATAGAGGCAGAGTGCAAACGAATAGGTGGAAGAATTCCGTATTGGACGAAAGATGGTATCTATGCGGAAGATTACGCCGTGAAAGATATTTACTGGTGGACCAATGGGTTCTGGCCGGGTATTCTCTGGAAAATGTATTACGCAACCGGCAAGGAGGAATACAAACGGCACGCGCAGGAGGCAGAAAAAACTCTGGATGGAGCACTGCATGGTTTTATGGGACTTCATCATGATACGGGTTTTATGTGGCTCCATAGTGCGGTGGCCGATTACCGTCTGACTGGCTCGGAGGAATCCAGAGTGAGAGGTCTGATGGCCGCCAATATTCTCGCTGGAAGATATAATCCGGCGGGAAGCTATATCAGGGCATGGAATCAGGAATGTGTGAAAGAGGGGGAGGACTGTACCGGATGGATCATCGTGGATTCCATGATGAATATCCCATTGCTTTATTGGGCGAGTAAGGAACTAAAGGATCCCAGATTTTACAACATTGCAAAGAATCATGCGGATACAATCATGAGAACTTTGGTCAGAGAGGACGGATCCTGTGGGCACATTGCCTGTTTGAACCCCGATACCGGAGAACTGGAACGGATTCTGACGGGACAGGGATATTCGAATACATCCTCCTGGTCCAGAGGGCAGTCGTGGATTCTGTACGGTTTTGCGCTGAGCTATCGACATACGGGGAATGCTGCTTATCTTGAAACAGCGAAAAGGACGGCCCATTATTTTATCTCCAATATCACTTTGACGGAATATATTCCGCTTTGTGATTTCCGCCAGCCGGATCAACCGGCATATCTGGATGCTTCCGCAGGATTGTGTGCCGCTTGTGGACTCTTAGAGATTGCGGAGCATGTGGAGGAGGGAGAGAAAGCCCTTTACCGGAAACATGGTGAAAGGATTGTGAAAGCCATATCGGAAGTGTGCTGTAACTGGGATCCGAATGTGGATTCGATCGTGCAGCAGTGCAAGGTGGATTACCATGGCAGCGGCAACCGGCAGACGGATTTAATTTATGCGGATTATTTCCTTGTGGAAGCGGTTTTAAGACTTCTTAATAAAGACTTTTTAATTTGGTAAAGAGGGAAAGAAGGTGTGGCAATGAAACAGATCATAGAGAGACTGCATAAAAGAGAGGATTTTGAAAGGCTTGTTTTAGAATTGCTGAATCCCCTAAAACCATATTATTCTCAGGAAGGGGCCTGGCTTAAATTAGGCAGCACGGCGGCGGTTTATGATCAGGACGCCGCCTTGGCGGAAGGATTTTTAAGGCCGCTATGGGGGCTAGTTCCATTGTGGGCAGGAGGAAGCGAAGAGTCAGAGTTTAAAAAGATTTATCAAAAAGGTCTGGCTGCAGGCACAAACCCGGATGGTGCAGAGTACTGGGGAGGATTTCAAGATGTAGATCAGCGGTTTGTTGAGATGGCCGCAATCTCTTACGGGATTTTAATGTCACCGCAGGTAGTATGGGAACCGCTGTCAGAACAGGAACAGTCTAATTTGGCCGGATGGCTGGATGGAATCAACCATTATCAGTGCCCGCCCTGTAACTGGATGTTCTTTGGAATCCTGGTTAATGTTGCATTAAAGTCTCAAGGACGGCCATATAATGAAGATCGTCTGATAGAATATCTGGATTATATTGAGTCATGTTATCAAGGGGAAGGTTGGTATATTGATGGTCAGAATGGGGAAAAGGACTATTACGTTTCCTTTGCATTTCATTATTATGGGCTTATATATGCACGGTATATGAAAGCAGAGGATCCTAAACGGTGCAGGATTTATGAACAGAGGGCATTTAGCTTTGCTGGAGAATTCCTTTACTGGTTTGCGGAGGATGGTTCTGCACTAGCCTATGGACGGTCTTTGACGTATCGTTTGGCGCAGGTTTCATTTTTCTCCATGTGTGTGGCCAATGAATTGGAGGTGCTTCCTCTTCCGGTGATGAAAGGACTGATTGTGCGCCATCTGCAGTTCTGGTTGAAACAGTCTATATTTGATAATGCCGGCATTCTGACGATAGGATATGGATATTCCAATCTGCTGATGTCGGAACAGTATAATGCCCCTGGTTCTCCATACTGGTGCATGAAGGCATTTGCCCTGTTATCTCTTCCGGCAGCCCATCCTTTTTGGGAGATGGAAGCAGCCCCCTTGCCAGAAATGGATGATCTGCGTGTGATTTCAAATGGTTCTATGCTGGTGCAGCGTCTGGGAGGAGAAGTATCTGCTTATGTCAAGGGACGCAGTCTGCCACATCACCATGTGCACATGGAGGAGAAATATTCTAAGTTTGTATATTCCAGTAAGTTCGCATTTAGTGTTCCCCGGTCTCTTCGGACTTTGGAGGAAGCGGCTCCTGACAGTGTTCTGGCTGTAGAGCATGGTGGGATGATTCATACGAAAGGAATTACAGGACGTTCGTATATTGAGAATAATGAAATCTATATGGAATGGTCTCCCTGCGAGGGAGTCGATATCGTAACAAGGATTGTGCTTCTTCCTAAGGGGCACAGAAGAATTCATACAATTAACAGCAGATTCTCCTGCAAAGCCTTTGATTGCGGTTTTGCCATACCTTGTAATAAGGAGACAAGGAAAGAACTATTGGAAAATGAGGGAGTTGCATCAGTATACAATGGCTGGACCGGTTACCAGGCCAGATGTGTAGGAGAGCAGGGGAAGGGATTCCTGATCCATGCTGCGCCTAACACCAATCTAATGGATCCGAAAACAGTGATTCCCAGTGTTGTGTACGAAATTATAGAAGGAACACAGACGGTCATGACTGAATTCCTGGAAGTAACCGATGAGAGTGTGGTATAACACGAGTTATAATCAAAAAGGCTGGTATTTATTCAATAGAAGATTGAATAACCAGTCTTTTTTTATTTGTAATTATCATACGGTTGGTAATAAAAGGAACAGGAAACCAGAGATTTATATGCCATATATATACAATTGAACCATTTTTTGCGCGTTGTTCAAAGAATAACCAGCATGTTATACTTGTAAAAAACTAAGAGAGAAAAGGAACATGTGATGAACAAAAGTATTATGAAGAAACTATTTCTGTCTGTCTCCGTTTTTATGGTGATCATTCTGAGTTGTTACTTAAGCAGGGTGGCATTTGCTGAAAAGCCTAACAGAATTTCCTCAGAACCTTCCCAAGACTCCACAACCATAACGGTTGCAGACAATCCGGTACCTCTTTCCCCGAAAACCATTGCAGATAATTCTGAAACGGCTGCTGTCCTTGCCGCAGAGGAATCAGATGCACCACCCGCAACGGAACAGTCTACTTCGTTAGCAGCGGAATCATCAGCTTTACCCGCAACGGAACCCACCAACTTACAGTCCGGAAAATTAGTTGGATATTATGCAGCATGGGCGGCCTATTATAATTACTATCCAAATCAGATCGATGCCGGGAAATTGACCCATATTAATTATGCCTTTGCCAACATTGGTTCTGACTTAAAGCTAACCCTGGGTTATCCTGACGTGGATTCTTCTAATATAAAGCTTTTAAATTCTTTAAAGCAGACAAATCCGGATTTAAAAACACTGATTTCCGTCGGAGGCTGGAACTGGTCAGGGAAATTCTCGGATGCGGCTCTGACAGAGGAGACCAGGACTGCATTTGCAGACAGTTGTGTTGATTTCATTAAAAAATACGGGTTTGACGGAGTTGACTTGGACTGGGAGTATCCGGTCAGCGGAGGTCTGGCAACAAATACCAGGCGCGGAGAAGATAAACATAATTTTACTCTGCTTCTTAAAAAGATTCGAGAAAAACTGGATGCTCAGGGTGCTGCTGACAATAAGCACTACTTACTGACCATTGCAGGAGGAGCGGATACTTCTTACATAAACAAAGTAGAACTGTCAAAGCTGGCCCAGTATCTGGATTATGCAAATCTCATGACCTATGATCTGCATGGATATTGGGATTCCAATACAGATCTTTTGGCTCCTTTATATGACAACGATGATCCTTCTCCTCAGTATAAATCCAGTGTGGATAAGGCTGTCAATGCCTGGCTGGGTGCCTCTTTTCCGGCAGAAAAGCTTGTAATGGGGATTCCGTTCTACGGATATTTATATTCTTCTGTAAATAATTCAAACAATGGAATGTACCAGACCTTTGGCGGTTCCAGTTCCATTGGATATCAGGATATTAAAGACAAATATTTAAATAAACCAGGTTATACCAGTCATTTCCATTCCCAATCAATGGCTCCCTGGATATTTAATGGTACAATCTTTATAAGCTATGAAGACCCGAAGTCCATAGGCTATAAATCTGATTATATCAAATCAAAGAAGTTAGGCGGTGCTATGGTTTGGGAGCTGAGCCAGGATCCAAAGGGAGAACTTCTCAGTGCACTGTATCATGGATTAAAACAATAAAAGAAAGGCGTCAGTTCCTTATCCCAGGCAGGGAATATGGAATTGACGCCTGTTTTTATCTTATTTTTCCAAAGTGCTTAGACCAGCAACTTCATCAACGGGAAGAGAAAAAGCAATGGCATGTTCTCCGGTTTCTTTTAACACCGTTTCACAGATGGATTTAAGAACTGCCTGTTTATCCGTGAAGGGAACCAGGATAAGGAGAATTTCCTTCTCGCTGGAAAGAGTCAAACCAAAAAGCTTTTTTGAATCATCAGCAAGAGCTTCTCTGGCTTTGACCAGGGTTCCTCCCTTGCAGCCGGCATTTCTTGCCGCTTCCATAATAGGAGCGGAAAGGTCGGTATTGATGACAGCAGCAATTAGTTCGTATCTGATCGTATCTGACATAGAGCGATCCTCCTTGTGATAATCTGTGGATGTGGGCATATCCCCGGCTGCCGGGGCAGTTTCTAATATACTGGAAGCAGCGGCGCTGATCCCTGATAAGGGGATGGTGAATACAATGCCATAGCCTGGCTTTTCAAGCTCTAATGTTTCGTGCAGTGCAGATAGTAAGCGTCTGGTAGCTGCTTCCTCCACAATTCCGATAACCAGATCTTTTTCCGGCTCATCAAACCCCAGGCAATCCCTGATTGCAGAGCTTGCGGTTCCATGTCCTCTGGTAATGAGAAGCAGTTCCTGATGATGTTCTCTAAAAACGGAAGCTGCTTTCTCGCCCTTTCCTCTGGCTACGATAATCGTGATCCAGTTTATTTTACGATTGGAAGTCATCAGCCTCCTCCTTTCCTAAGTCAATAAATTCTAACTCCATATTAAGAAGCGGCGCATTGGCCGGAACGTTCGCTTTTTTAGTTTTGTAGTTATAGGAAACACCGATGAGCTGAATGATGATCAAAGGCGTCATGGCGACCATGGCTACGATACCAAAGGCATCAGTTACAATATTTCCTCCCAGAGCCTCACAGGCTCCCATTGCAAAAGGAAGCAGGAAGGTAGCCGTCATAGGACCGGAAGCAACTCCGCCCGAATCAAAGGCAATGGACGTAAAAATAGGTGGGACCACAAAGGAAAGGCCAAGGGCCAGGGCGTAGCCGGGAAGCAAGAGAGCCATTAAGGGCAGGCCGGTCATAACCCTTATGATTGACAATCCAAGGGAGATAGCCATGCCTATGGATAATCCTGTCATCATGGTTTTTTCTGAGATTGATCCTCCTGTAATCTCCTCTACCTGCTTATTTAAAACCTGTACGGCAGGTTCGGCTTTCACGATAAAGTAACCGATAAGCATGCCGATGGGAACCATGACCCAGTTATAATGGAGTGAGGCAAGCTGCTGCCCCAGATAATTACCGGCAGGCATAAAACCTACGTTGACGCCGGTAAGGAAGAGCGTCAGTCCGATGTAAGAGTAGATGAGTCCTACCAGGATTTTAATCAACTGTCTTTTTCGCAGCTTCAGAAAGAAAAGCTGGAATATGATAAAGAACACCAAAACAGGAAAAAGAGCCAAAAAGACTTCCCATGCATAATCAGGAAGTTCATGCTGAAAAGCCAGCCAGAGATCCTGGGAATTATTTATGGAAGGGATCATTAAGGGTTCATAATCAGTGGCAGAGGATTTATAGACCAGACCCAGTATCATAACGGAAAGAATCGGTCCTATGGAACATAGGGCGACCAGACCGAAGCTGTCGCTATCCGAGTTCTTACCCCGTCCGATTGATGAGAGACCCACGCCAAGAGCCATGATAAAGGGCACTGTAATAGGTCCTGTTGTAACACCGCCGGAGTCAAAGGCTACAGCCAGAAATTCTTTAGGAACAAAAGCGGACGTTACAAAGAGTATGGCATAACAGATCATAAGGATATGGGATAAGGTCCAGCCAAACAAGGTTCTTAAAAATGCGATTGCCAGGAATACCCCAACTCCTCCGGCCACAGAAAGAATCAGGACCATGTCAGGAACTGCGGGCGTCTGTCCCGCCAGGACCTGAAGGTCAGGTTCTGCGATGGTAATGATAAATCCAACGACAAAACAGGCAAAAACAATAAGCGGAAGCTTTTTGGATTTTGCCAGGTGGGCACCCGCTTTTTCGCCGATAATCATCATGGACATATCAACACCAAGTGTAAAAAAGCCCATTCCAACGGTTAAAAGGGTTGCACCTACCAGAAACAGCATCAGTGGGTCAAGAGGCATGGGAGTGATGGTTATGCACAGGATCAACACGATACATGTAACGGGCAGGACAGATGATAAGGATTCTACTATTTTTTCTTTTAATTTTTGATTCAAAGAGATACCTCCTGTTGTCCGTCTTTTATGATAGGGATTCTTAAGAATGATAATTTGCACAGAATTGTGCGTGAGCCTGCAGACTCTTTTTAGATCATGACTAGTTTAACATACAATTAGTTGCGAGTGCAACTAAAATTTTTATGAACAATTGGTATTTCTGGAAAATTCTCTTTTCAACTGTTCACAAATGTACAATTACCTGTCTTACTAATTTCATACCCTTTTAATGGAAGGAGGTTGTTTTTAAATTCCTGAGAATTTACGGTATCGGCAATGCTTTGAAAGACCGGATGGTTAAAGGCTTCCTTAGAAAAGACCAGGTCCATGGATGCAAAGGACAGAGGGATATAATCCAGTTGTGGGTATGCAGCCAGGTGGGAGATATCGCCGATGCCTGCGTCAGCACTTCCCGATGCGACCGCATTAGCGGCTGACATGTGGGAGAGACATTCCTTCTGGTATCCGTGTATAGCGGCCTTCTCCATGTTTTGAGTTGAAAGGCTGGAGTCCATATAGATCCGGTACCCGTTACCCTTCTCTCGGTTTATGAACCTGATATCCGGCCGGCATAAATCCTTTAAGGTGTGTATGCCCTTTGGATTTCCTTTTCTGATATAAAGACCTGCCTGAAGATTGCAGATATGAAGGACTACGGCTTCCTTTCCTGGCATCAGGTTTTGAATCTGCTGAATTTCCTGTCCTTCCCGGCCGATACAGAAAGAGGTGAGAGCCATATGGGTCTTTTCATAGTACAGGGAGTACAGGCTGTTATATTCATTCATATAAGAATGCAGGATGGGAAGGCTGTCCGGACGCAGGCTCAGCTGGCTGCGAAACAGCTCCACAACTCTTGATTCCTGGCTGCTTATAATCAGGCCGCTGGCATTAAGAAGATAATCCATCTGCCGGATCGCAGAATCGGCGGTAAACAGGGGGATGTCCATGATCCCGGGAAGAGGCTCATCTGCGTGGGAAGAGCTGTTGCCGCCTGGAATCTTTAAATATTCATCCAGCTGTTCCTGACTGATCCTTATCTGCTTACCTACCTTGCTTGCACTTAATTCTCCCCTCTTTATCAGTTCATATACAGTGGATTTTTTAATTTTAAGCTGATCGGCGACTTCCTGGGTGGTATATATTTTTTCCATACGTTTTCCTCTTTATTTCTTGTGGTTTCCATCATTTATAAATAGTTATAGCATATTTCATTTCATTGTCAATCAAAGCCGCAAAAGCCGGCTCAAATCCCGATATTATTATAAAGTTAGATTGGCATTGACAATCCGTAGGATATCATCTAAAATGAATTGGTAATTACCAAACGGGACAAAACCCAACGAAACATAATTAAAATGAACAACAATATATTATTGTTCAAAAACCAGGAGGAAGTATTATGAAATCAGGAAAGAAATTACTTGCAGTAATGATGGCGGCTATGTTTGCTGCCGGTACCGTTGCGGGGTGCGGTTCAACCGGTACAAAGGCTACGCAGGCAGATCAGACAACTGCAAAAGAGGAGACCAGTAAGGTTGAAGAAACTACGAAGGCAGCTGAAACCACCGAGGCAAAGGCAGAGAAAGAAGACCTTTATGTTTTTATTGCGGCCAGTTTAAAAAATACAATGGAAAAGATTAAGGAAACTTATGAAAAAGATCATCCAAATGTAAACATAATATACAATGCAGACAGCTCCGGCACTCTTCAGACCCAGATCGAAGAAGGCGCCCAGTGTGACGTTTTCTTTTCTGCAGCAACCAAGCAGATGGATGCGTTAAAAGAAGGCGGATTTGTAGTAGACGGCTCCATCAGCAACCTGCTTGAGAATAAGATTGTTCTTATTAAGCCAAAAGATGGGAAAACTGAGGTAACTGGTTTTGACAATATCACAAAGGCATCAAGCCTTGCTCTCGCAGGAGAGGATGTACCAGTTGGCCAGTATGCGAGAAAGCTGTTCACCAATCTGGGAACCCTTGATCAGGTAATGAAGATGGAAATTAATGAAGGCGCGAATGTTACTGCAGTTTTGACAGCAGTTGCAGAAGGAAGCAATGAAGTTGGTGTTGTTTATGCAACCGATGCAGCTTCTATGGCAGACAAGGTTGAAATCATTGCAGAAGCAGATAATAGCATGATCGATCCTGCTGTTTATCCGGTGGGCCTGATCATCGACAAGGAGGCTTCAGAGGGGCAGGATAAGGCAGCCGCTGATTTTAAAGAGTATCTGGTAAACGATGAAGGCGTTATGAAGCTGTTTACAGATGCCGGATTTGCAAAATCTACAAAATAATAATACATAAAAAAGGGGGTGAAAATCTATGCTTGATCTGATGAAAACAATAGATTGGAGTCCCCTTTTTATTTCTCTTAAAACGGGGATTCTGGCAACTGTGTTGACATTTTTTCTGGGAATAGGCGCTGCTAGACTGATCATGAAGCTGAATAACACGGCAAAATCCATTGTAGATGGTATCTTAACATTGCCTTTAGTGCTCCCGCCTACTGTGGCCGGGTTCTTTCTTCTTTTGATCTTCAGCCTTCGCAGGCCTTTCGGTAAATTCCTTTTTGAGGAATTTAACATAAAAATGGTACAAACATGGCCAGGCTGTGTTATAGCTGCTTTTGTCATCGCGTTTCCTTTGATGTACCGGAATGCGAGAGCAGCTTTTGAGCAGGTAGACGTTGACATGATCCATGCGGGAAGGACCCTTGGTTTGTCGGAGAGGAAGATTTTCTGGAAGATTATCGTTCCCATTGCGGCACCTGGACTGGCTTCCGGGACCGTGCTCGCCTTTGCAAGAGCCATCGGAGAATACGGGGCCACTGCCATGCTGGCAGGGAACATCCTGGGAAAGACCAGAACGGTTTCCGTTGCAATAGCTTCCGAAGTAGCGGCAGGTAACTGGGATAAGGCTGGATTCTGGGTTTTTGTCATTGTTATCTTGTCTTTTTTTATCGTTGCTGTTATAAATTATATATCCGGAAAAAATATGAAACATGTGAACAGGTGGATTTGATATGGCATTGCAGGTAAACATCCGAAAAAAGTTTTCAGGGTTTGAATTAAATGTGGAATTTGAGACTGAGGCCGGCTGCATGGGGATCTTAGGAGCCTCAGGCTGCGGGAAAAGTATGACTTTAAAATGTGTGGCAGGAATTGAAACACCGGATCAAGGCCGGATCGTTTTAAACGGGAAGGTGTTGTTTGATTCGGAAAAAGGGATCAATCTACCTGCCAGAGAACGCCGTACCGGCTACCTGTTTCAGAACTATGCCTTGTTTCCCACCATGACCGTAGAGGAAAACTTAAGTATCGTGCTTCCAGGAAAAAAACGGGATAAGTTACCCCTTGTTGCAGAACAGCTAAGGCGCTTTCAGCTGGAAGGGCTGGAAAAAAGATACCCCTCACAGCTATCGGGAGGGCAGCAGCAAAGAGTGGCTCTGGCCCGCATGCTTTTATACAAACCGGATATTATTATGTTAGATGAGCCCTTTTCTGCATTGGATGGCTTTTTAAAGGACACGCTTCAGATGGAAATGCTGGAACTGATCAGGGACTATAGCGGTGATGTGCTCATGGTATCCCATTCCAGAGATGAAATCTACAAATTCTGTGACCATATGATGCTCCTTTCAGAAGGAAAGACTATATTAAAAGGCTGCACAAAAGACATTTTCCGAAGACCGGAACGAATGGAAGCGGCAAAGCTGACCGGCTGCAAAAATATATCATCCATAGAGAAAATAAGTGATTATGAGCTTTATGCCTGTGAATGGAAGATAAAGCTTAAAACAGAGGAGAAAATCGGAGATTCCGTCAGGTACGTGGGAATCCGGGGCCATAACCTGATTCCGGTTCAGGAACGGTCGGAGGAAAATGTCATGGGAATTGAATTGGCAGGGTTTGCTGATACGCCTTTCCAAAGGCAGTACCTGTTCCAGAACACAGACGATAAAACCTCCTCAAAGATCTGGTGGGTCCAGGATAAAATGGACTTTGAGGAAGGTATGCATCAGAACATTCCGTCATTTATCAGGTTTCCCAAAGAAGACCTCCTTTTATTGCTTTAGTTCTTCTGATAACTGATTGACAGGAAAGGCAGAATTGATTACAATCAATTTATGAAAAAAGCAGTATATTCTTCTGGTTAACAATCCATAATTACTGCTATATATTTCCTGTTTTTTGCCCAGACTTTGGGGTAGATCCCACTCCGTTTTACTTAGCATATGGGATACCCTTAGGGTGTTTCAAAGGATCAGGATTAGATGAGAGGAGGCATATGAGATGAAACTCAGTGCAAGAAATCAGTTTAAGGGAAAAGTTGTAGGAATTGAAACAGGTGCGGTTAACGCCATTGTAACCATTGATATTGGCGGCGGCAATATTGTATCTTCTACAGTTTCCATGGCAGCGGTAAGGGACTTAGAACTGGAAGTTGGAAAGGATGCTTATGCCATCATTAAAGCGACTTCTGTAATGGTTGGAATTGATTAAAAATAGATATTATAAAAAACGGACTTTTGAGAGTCCGTTTTTTATTTCTAAATATGTAGAAGGTAATCCTCAGTCCTTAAAGATTCCTGGATTTCTCCCCTTTCATGATATGAGCGCTAAGGAGGAGTACCAGATAGAATATGCTTAATACAGTAATATGGAATGCAGTTTTAATGAATAATGGCATACTCTGAAATGGATCTGCTACGGAAAATACCGCAAAGTAGATACCGATGGCGAGCACCATCAGGGCCGCCGGCTTTAGGATCATATCCCAAGCGTTCCACACAAAATCCACCTTTTTCCGCAGGGTAAGCACATGCATCATGGCCAGAAGCAGTTCACTGGCCAGCATTCCCACCAAATAGGCTAAGATCCCATATTTGGGAATTCCAAAGAGAACAAATCCTAAACGCAATAACAATGCAATGGCGTTCTGGACAAAGGTGACAGAGGTTTTCCCCAGGCCGTTTAAAATACTTCCCATAGTAGTTACCAGATAGAGGAAGGGACAAAGCCATGCTAATATGGTCATATAGGTTCCGGCGCTATTATCCTTAAATACGCTGACACCCAAGTCATTACCAAACAGGGTAAAGATACCGATGCAAAGGATTCCTACGTACAGGCAGTAACGAAGTGACATGGAAATGGCATCACCGATCCTCCGGTCATTTCCCTCTGATTGGGCCTCGGCTACCGTTGGCAGCAAAAGGACGGCCAGGGAATTAAATATGGTGGAAGGGAAAAGAATAAAGGGCAAAGCCATTCCGGTTAAAACACCATATACGGAAAATGCTCCTGAATCGGAAAGCCCTGACATCTGCAGTCTGCTGGGAATCAGGATGGCTTCTGCGCTTGCAAGGACATTTAAGACCAGGCGGTTCCCCATAAGAGGCATTGCCAGGTGCATAAGCCCGGGAGCAGTTTCATGGAAGGAGGAGGCAACTGCTGTGACGCCTTCGGGCATTTTTGGTGAAAAAAAGCGATAAGCCGTGATCGTATAAAGAGAAGAAACAATTTCTCCTATCAGATGCCCCATAGCTGCCAACTGGACAGTGATTTTAATTCCGGATTTTATCATAATATCTGCAATGAGGAACACAGCTCCGATTCTTATGAACTGTTCTATTACCTGAGCAGATGCCGGGACATGAGGGCGCTGCATACCATAATAGTAACCATTGATACAGGCGTGAATGGCCGCACATGGGACGGATACCGCAATAAAGAGAAGAAGAGGGGCGCAGCGGGGTTCCATCAGGATATTGGTGGCCAGGAAGTCCTTAAACCGGATGATGGCGTAAGCCAGGATCATGGAAATAGCCACTGAAATAATAAGGCCGGTTCGGAAGATGGAACGGCCTTTTCTCACATTAGCGGCTACGGACTGGGATATGGCGGTCTGGATGGAACCGGCGCATAAGGCAAAGCAGACGCCAAACACCGGATGGATCAGGTTAAAGATTCCTAGTCCTTCTGCGCCAATGGTCCGTGAGAGAAAAATCCGGTAAAAAAAGCCTAACAACCGGGTAATCAGCCCGGCAGATGTCAAAAGAAGGGTGCCGGTGAGAAGCGCATATTTTCTTGGCGAAAGTTTTCGGGGAAATTTCAGAGAATCATTCATGCAATCTCCTGAAAATGAGAATTATTATAAATATATGGAATGGGTTTCTTCTTCATGACATCTGTTGCAGTTCCATTATGCCAACTCCGATTGTACAAATTTTTATGCATGGCTAAACTGTAACTATAATGAGAATCATTCCTATTGAAATTCTAGGAAATGTGTGTATAATAGAATTTGTAGATGAAGCTTTTAACTTTAGGACTACAGAAAGGCGGAACTAACAATATGAAGCAATTGATTTATCTTGACAATGCAGCAACTACCCAAACACGGCCTGAGGTCGTGGAAGCCATGCTGCCTTATTTTACGGAGTATTATGGAAATCCATCATCCGTATACGAGTTTTCCGGCATCTCAAAAAAGGCCGTCTCAGGAGCCAGAGAAACCATTGCAAATGCTCTGGGAGCCAAGGCCAACGAGATCTATTTTACAGCAGGCGGTTCAGAGTCTGACAACTGGGCACTGATTGCAACTGCTGAGGCTTATGCTAATAAAGGAAAACATATCATCACCAGTAAAATCGAACACCACGCTGTGCTTCACACCTGTGAATATTTGGAGAAGCAGGGCTTTGAGGTGACCTATTTAAATGTGGATGAAAATGGGGTTATAAAGCTGGAGGAGCTTAAAAAAGCCATCCGCCCTGATACCATTCTCATTTCCATTATGTTTGCAAATAATGAAATAGGTACCATAGAACCGATTAAGGAAATCGGTGAGATTGCAAAGAAACACGGAATATTATTCCACACAGATGCGGTCCAGTCATTTGGCCATGTGCCCATTAACGTAGATGAATACCATATCGATATGCTCAGTGCCAGCGCCCATAAGATCAACGGACCCAAAGGTATTGGCTTCCTCTATATCAGAAGCGGCATCAAATCCCGTTCCTTCGTTCATGGAGGTGCACAGGAAAGAAAACGCCGTGCTGGTACGGAGAATGTACCGGGAATCGTAGGCTTTGGCAAGGCGACAGAGCTTGCGGTAGCAGGTATGGAAGAGAGAGCAAAGAAGGAAAGCGAGCTTCGCAATTATCTGATGGACCGGGTTATGGCAGAAGTTCCATTTACAAGAATTAACGGGCACAGGAAAAACAGACTGTCCAATAACGTTAATTTTGCTTTTCAGTTTATTGAAGGAGAATCCCTTCTGATCATGCTGGATATGAAGGGTATATGCGGTTCCAGCGGTTCTGCCTGTACTTCAGGCTCCCTGGACCCATCCCATGTGCTGCTTTCCATAGGCCTTCCTCATGAGATCGCCCATGGTTCCCTTCGTCTGACCTTAGATGAACGCAACACAAAAGAAGAGATGGACTATGTTGTGGAATCCATTAAGGAGATCGTGGAAAAACTGCGCAGTATGTCCCCGCTTTATGAGGATTATATCAGGCATCAGGCGAAATAATTCAAAGCACCGCCTTTAGGCGGCCGGAAACAAAGCAGATTGATTACCTGGAAATGGAGAAAATAAATTATGTATACAGAAAAAGTTATGGATCATTTTGAGCATCCAAGAAATGTAGGGGAAATTGATAACCCCAGCGGTATGGGTACCGTAGGAAATGCCAAGTGCGGCGATATTATGAGAATTTATCTGGATATTGATGAGAATCAGATTATCCGTGATGTGAAATTTAAAACCTTTGGCTGCGGAGCCGCAGTTGCTACAAGCAGCATGGCTACGGAGATGGTGAAGGGAAAAACTGTTCAGGAGGCTATGGCTGTGACCAATATGGCCGTTTGCGAAGCTCTTGATGGATTACCTCCGGTAAAGGTACACTGTTCCCTGCTGGCAGAGGAAGCAATTCACGCTGCCTTATGGGACTATGCAAAGAAAAACGGACTTGAGATTGAGGGCTTAAAGAAACCCAAGTCTGATATCGGTGAGGAAGAAGTGGAAGAAGAATATTAAGATGCCGGGCTTTTGCTTATCCGGCTAGAAAGTGGAAACATAAAGCTATGAGCAAAGGGAAAGTAGTAGTAGGAATGTCTGGAGGTGTGGATTCTTCTGTGGCGGCATGGCTCTTGAAAGAACAGGGGTATGAAGTCATAGGTGTTACCATGCAGATATGGCAGGATGAGGATACCGGGACCCAGGAGGAAAACGGAGGCTGCTGCGGCTTAAGTGCTGTGGACGATGCCAGACGGGTGGCCTGGGACCTGGAGATTCCTTATTATGTCATGAATTTTAAAGAGGAATTCAAATCCCAGGTCATTGATTATTTTGTAGATGAATACCAGAAGGGACGTACGCCCAATCCGTGCATTGCCTGCAACCGTTATGTTAAGTGGGAGTCTCTTTTAAAGCGCAGCCTGGATATAGGGGCGGATTATATTGCCACAGGCCATTATGCTCAGATTGATAAGCTTCCAGGCGGAAGATATGCATTAAAGAAGTCCGTGACAGCGGCAAAGGACCAGACGTATGCCCTTTACAATTTAACACAAAACCAGCTATCCCATACCTTAATGCCGGTGGGTGCTTATTCCAAGGACCAGATCCGTGAGATCGCGGACAGAATCAACCTGATGGTTGCCCATAAGCCGGACAGTCAGGAGATCTGTTTTATTCCGGATAATGATTATGCAGGATTCATTGAGGAAAGTGCAGGAGAAAAAGCACCGGAGGGGAACTTTGTAGATCTTTCCGGCCAGGTGATCGGCCGGCACAAAGGAATTACCCATTACACCGTAGGCCAGAGAAAGGGACTTAACTTATCCATGGGCCGCCCGGTTTTTGTGGTGGAGATACGGCCTGAAACCAATGAAGTAGTGATTGGAACAGGTGATGATGTTTATTCTGATACCCTGCGTGCCAATCATATTAACTGGATGGCTATCCCCGGACTTCATGGAGAGAGCATGCGGGTATCGGCAAAGATCCGCTATAGCCATAAGGGTGCCATGTGTACCATACGTGAAGTGGAAGATGGCGTAGTGGAATGCAAGTTTGATGAACCTCAGCGGGCTATCACTCCGGGGCAGGCCGTGGTATTCTATGACGAAGACTATGTTGTCGGAGGAGGAACCATAATTTGAGCAATTTAAGAAAAGGTCGCGGTTGGCTGATCATAGCCTCAATCCTTCTTTGTACATTTATGCTTGCAGGCTGCGCCAGGAAATATGAAGCAGTAAAAGCACCTGCACTGGAAGAAGCACAGGGCGGCATAGGCCAGGAAGAGGGCGAAGAGACCGCTCCTGTGTCCATTGCGGAGGATAAAACCGTAGAAACTGAGAACGGTAAATCAGCGGAGACAAGCTCTCATGAAGCTGCCGTAACCATGGAGACAGCTCCTGCCTTTGAGGCAGCCGATGAGACTGTTTATGTTACCGGATCCCAGGTGAATGTAAGAAAGTCACCTTCTGCTAACGGAGAGGTCCTGGATAAGCTTGATAAGGGGACTGCCCTTAAACGGACCGGATACAGCGAAAGCTGGAGCCGGGTGGTTTATAAAGACAAGGAATGCTATATTTCCTCCCGGTACGTGTCAAAAGACAAGCCGGTACAGGAAACGGCAAGTGCTGCTCCTTCTGTTTCCGGAAATGGGACAGGAAAGATTATTGCCATTGATGCGGGCCATCAGGGAAAAGGCAATTCCGAGAAGGAACCCATCGGGCCAGGCTCTTCTGAGATGAAGGCAAAGGTGGCTTCCGGAACCCAAGGAACGGCAACCGGAATACCGGAATATCAGCTCACTCTTGCAGTTTCTTTAAAATTAAAGCAGGAGCTTATAGACAGAGGTTATCAGGTTTATATGATCCGGGAAACCAATGATGTGAACATCAGCAATGCAGAACGTGCACAGATGGCGGATAAAAGCGGAGCGGACATATTTGTCCGGGTCCATGCAAATTCCTTAAATGACAGCAGCGTTCAGGGTGCTCTTACCATGTGCCAGACATCTAAGAATCCTTACAATGGGAGTTTATACAGCAAGAGCGTGTCTCTTTCCAAAGCCGTTGTAAATGGAATCTGCAATCAGACCGGATTTAAGAACCGGGGAGTGCAGGAGACGGATTCCATGAGCGGTATCAACTGGTGTAATATACCGGTGACCATTGTGGAGATGGGATTCATGAGCAACGCGGACGAGGATAAGAAGATGGCTACCGAGGAATACCGAGATAAGATCGTAAAAGGAATTGCCGACGGGATTGACGCTTATTATAAATAAAATAAAAGAAGAACAGTGTTTTGAGCTTGACTCAAAACCTGTTCTTTTTTGCATTTGCCAGGCCAGGCATAAATGAAAAAGAAACAGCATACATTTTCCTGAAATGCGGCTGAGCAGCAAGGAGAATGGAATCATGGCAGATTATGGACTGGCGATGGCAGGAGGCGGAACCAGGGGAGCGGCTCATGTGGGAGTATTATCTGCGTTAGAAGAAGCAGGGCTTCTTCCAGACAGGGTAGCGGGAGCCAGTGCCGGAAGTATTGTCGCTGGACTTTATGCATCAGGCATGACAATAGGGGATATGAGGGAAACGGTGCGGTGGCTGATAAAACATGGCAGGAGCATGATTGATCCGGATATTTTAGGAATTGCCCTATTTCTTCCCCAGTTCCTGATGGGAAGGGAGACAACGCTTCAAGGGCTTATAAAAGGGAATCGGCTCCAGCGTTTTCTCTGCGATTTAACAGATGGGCTGGAGATACAGGGAAACTGCTGCAAGGGCCTGCTGGTTCCGGCTGTGGATATTAACAGCGGGGATACGGTAGCCTTTACAAACATGTTTACAGAAGAAATTCCCCTCTCCGCATTAAAGCAGGAACATGTGAAATGGGAGCGGAGCGGACTTCTTTGTGATATCATGATGTCAAGTTCCTCAGTTCCTGCCGTATTCCGGCCAAGGCAGATGAACGGGTTTCTGCTGGTAGATGGGGGCGTAACGAACAATCTTCCAGTTGACCTTTTGATTTCGGCGGGGGAAGCAAAAGTCATTGCGGTAGACATTGGAGAAGAGTATGAAATGCCTCATGATTATTCCATCATTGAAACTGCATTCCATTCCTTTTCCATTATGAGCAGGGAGCTTAAGGACTGCCGTTCCAGTGGTGAGATCCTTCTGCTAAAGCCGCCTATGCCAAAAGGAGCAGGGCTTTTGACCTTTGAATGCATGGAAGAGTGTATGGAAAATGGCTACGTTTACACAAAAAAAATGATACCAAGAATCAGACGGGTACTGGAAAGGAGATAAGATTTATAGTATTCTATAAAAACAGATTACGATCAGGAGGAAGAGAAATGGAATTGACATTTAAATACGCCGAAAGAAGAGATACGGCTCTTATATTGAAATTTATTAAAGAACTGGCAGAATATGAAAAGATGCTTGATGAGGTGGTGGCCTCAGAGGAACTGCTGGAAGACTGGATTTTTAATAAGCAGAAAGCAGAGGTGATTTTTGCCCTGGCTGACGGGAAAGAGGTTGGATTCGCGTTGTTCTTCCATAACTTTTCTACATTTTTAGGGAGAGCGGGAATCTATCTGGAAGACTTGTACGTAAACCCGGAATACAGAGGCTGTGGAATTGGAAAGGCATTATTAAAGAAGCTGGGGAAGGTTGCTGTGGAACGGGGCTGCGGAAGGCTGGAATGGTGGTGCCTGGATTGGAACAAACCCAGTATTGATTTTTACCGTTCTATGGGAGCGGAGCCTATGGAGGACTGGACGGTTTACAGATAGCCGGCAGTGCTTTAAAGGAGCTGGCTGATTAATTTTTGATATTTTATTTATAGCCATAAAAGAGGACGTACACAGATGCATCTGCGTACGTCCTTTTTCACTTTATTTATTTTTTTCAATTTCCTGCATCTTCATAGCACGAACCTTTAATGGAAGTCCAAACAGAGTGATGAAGCCATCCGCGTCGTGATGGTCATATAAATCGCCTGTTGTAAAGGAAGCCAGGGACTCGCTGTATAAGGAGTAAGGAGAAGTGGTTCCTGCCTTAATGATATTTCCCTTATATAGCTTAAACTTTACTTCTCCGGTCACATACTCCTGAGTGGATTCCACAAATGCCTGAACTGCTTCACGCAGGGGGGTAAACCATTTTCCCTCATAAACAATCTGTGCAAACTTATTGCTCATATCTTTCTTCACTTCCATGGTAGCACGGTCTAACACCAATTCCTCTAATTGCTGATGAGCCTCAAGGAGGATGGTTCCGCCGGGAGTTTCATAAACGCCGCGGGATTTCATGCCCACAACCCGGTTTTCCACGATATCCACGATGCCGACGCCGTGCTTGCCGCCCAGTTCATTTAACTTGGCAATGATATCAGAAACTTTCATCGTTTCCCCATTGACGCTGGTAGGGATCCCTTTTTCAAAGGTCATGGTCACATATTCCCCTTCATTCGGAGCCTTTTCAGGAGATACGCCCAATACTAATAAATGGTCATAGTTCGGTTCGTTTGCCGGATCTTCAAGTTCCAGGCCTTCATGGCTGATATGCCATAAGTTACGGTCACGGCTGTAGCTGTTGTCAGCAGAGAACGGAAGGTCGATTCCGTGCTGTTTGCAGTATTCGATCTCATCTTCACGGGACTGCATGGTCCATACATCGGTCATACGCCATGGAGCAATGATCTTTAAATCAGGAGCCAGAGCCTTGATTCCCAGCTCAAAACGGATCTGGTCGTTTCCTTTGCCTGTAGCACCGTGGCAGATGGCGGTAGCGCCTTCTTTCCTTGCGATTTCCACCAGCCTCTTTGCAATGGCCGGACGTGCCATGGATGTTCCTAATAAGTATTTGTTTTCATAAACTGCATTTGCCTGCACACATGGAATGATGTAATTATCGCAGAAGTCATCAACCAGATTTTCAACATATAATTTGGTAGCACCGGATAATTTGGCTCTTTCCTCTAAGCCATCCAATTCATTTCCCTGACCGCAGTCGATGCAGCAGCAGATTACTTCATAATCAAAATTTTCCTTTAACCACGGAATAATGGCTGTGGTATCAAGACCACCGGAATAAGCTAAAATAACTTTCTCCTTCATTTATACATCCTCCTAAAATTTAAATGGATTTTTTTCTTTGAACTTTCATAAATATACACCAAAACATTAGAAAATGCAAGGGTAAAATAAAAAATATAAAAAAAACTTGCATAATATACGCTGTCAATGTATAATTATGAACTATCAGTAATAGAAAAGTCTGGAGGAACCTTATTTTTACCAGAAGAGTATGTATAAATAAAGTATAAAATGCCAGAATCCAGCAGTGATAAAAAATTGATAACCTATGAAAAAATATAAGGAGAGATGAATATGATTAAGGCAGGAATAATAGGATCTACCGGATATGCAGGCGGCGAGCTTGCAAGACTTTTGCTCCAGAGAGACGACATAGAGATCTTATGGTACGGATCAAAAAGCTATGTGGATCAGAAATACGCATCTATTTACCAAAACATGTTTCAGATTGTGGACGATTCCTGCCATGATGATAATGTGGAGGCCTTGGCTGAAATCGCAGATGTAATTTTTACGGCAACTCCCCAAGGCTTTTGCGCCTCTCTGATGAATGAGAAGATTTTAAGTAAGACAAAGGTGATTGATCTAAGCGCTGATTACCGGATCAAGGATGTAGCTGTCTATGAGGAATGGTATAAGATGGAGCACAAGACGCCTCAGTTTATTAAGGAAGCGGTCTATGGGCTGCCAGAAATCAATCGGGAAAAAATTAAAAATGCCAGGCTCATTGCCAATCCAGGCTGTTATCCTACCTGCTCCACCTTATCCATTTATCCGCTGGTAAAGGAAGGACTTATTGATCCCGGAACGATCATCATTGACGCGAAATCCGGAACGTCAGGTGCCGGAAGAGGAGCTAAGGGGGATAATTTATACTGCGAGGTCAATGAAAACATCAAGGCTTACGGCGTAGGCGTTCACAGACATACACCGGAAATCGAGGAGCAGTTATCTTATGGAGCGGGCCGTTCGGTCACCATAAGCTTTACCCCTCATCTGGTGCCCATGAACCGGGGCATTCTCATAACTGCTTATGGGACTCTCACCAAGTCGGTTTCTTATGAGGAAGTAAAGGCAGCTTATGATAAATATTACGCAAAGGAATATTTTGTCCGGGTTTTGGAAAAAGATGTGGTACCCCAGACCAAATGGGTGGAAGGAAGTAACTTTGTGGATGTGAATTTTAAGATTGATCCGAGAACCAACCGAGTAATCATGATGGGTGCTATGGATAACCTGGTAAAGGGTGCCGCAGGACAGGCGGTTCAAAATATGAATATCATGTTTGGATTGCCGGAGAATAAGGGGCTTAGGCTCATTCCTATGTTTCCGTAAGATATGCCAGTAAAGGTAGAGTCAAGAAAGAAACAGCCAGTTTTGTCCAACCGGATCGATAATTAAAAGGATAAGGAGAACATATATGATACTTCGTACCATGACATTGGAAGATTATTACCAGGTACATAAGCTATGGACCGGGATCAAAGGATTTGCAATCCGTACGATAGACGATTCAAAGGAAGGCGTAGAAAGGTTTTTAAAGAGAAATCCTGAAACCAGCGTGGTGGCAGAAGAAGATGGAAGCATCATTGGATCCATCCTATGCGGACATGACGGGCGGCGGGGCTGTATGTATCATGTTTGTGTGGCAGAGGAATACCGGCAGAACGGAGTAGGACATAAGATGGCTCTGGAGGTAATGAAACGGCTGCAAAAAGAAGGAATCAGCAAGGTTAACTTAATTGCCTTTAAGTCCAATACTGTTGGCAATGAATTCTGGAGCAAGACAGGCTGGACATACCGCAATGATATCAATTATTACGATTTCAATCTAAATGACGTAAACTCTATAAATTTTGTTGATTAAGTGAGGAAAATGAGATGAATTTAAAAAGAATATCTGCAGAATTTTCCGTATGCAAACTATCCGGGCCAATGGACTGGGGAAAACTTAATGAGTCCTCCGGGTTTTGGTTTCTGGGAAAGACAGATGAGGAACTGTCGCTGGTATGTGAAACAGCCTCAGTTCCCGAAAATACCGTGGAGCGGGAGGACGGTTTTTTGGCATTCCGCATAGAAGGAATCCTGGATTTTTCCCTTATTGGAATATTATCAAAGATATCAACGGTATTGGCTGATCATGGTATCGGAATATTTGCAGTATCTACATTTAATACGGATTACATTCTTGTGAAAAAAGAAAATTACGAAAAGGCTTTGAATCATCTGGAGGCCGCAGGGTATACGGTCACAGGAACAAAGGAGGAAGACTAATATGAAACAGATAGACGGCGGAGTAACTGCGGCAAAAGGATTTAAGGCAGCATCCACGGCAGCGGGAATTAAATATAAAGACAGAAAAGATATGGCGATGATTTACAGCGAAGTGCCCTGTAAGGCAGCGGGAACCTTTACAACCAATCTTGTGAAAGCTGCCCCGGTAAAATGGGATAAAGTCGTAGTGGAAAATTCTACTTGCGCTCAGGCTGTGATTGTCAATGCGGGAATCGCCAATGCATGTACCGGAGAGGAAGGGCTTCGTTACTGCATGGAAACTGCAGAAGCGGCGGCGGAGAGCCTTTCCATCCCTGTCAGCTCCGTGCTGGTGGCGTCCACCGGAGTGATCGGGAAACAGCTTCCGATGGACCGCATTGTAGCAGGGGTGAAAGCCATGGTGCCGGAACTTGATAGCAGCCAGGAAAGCGGGACGGCAGCTGCCATAGCTATCATGACTACGGATACAGTTAAAAAAGAAGTTGCGGTTCAATTTGAAGTCGGAGGAAAGACCATCACCATGGGCGGCATGTGCAAGGGTTCCGGAATGATCCATCCCGACATGTGCACCATGTTAAGTTTTGTTACCACAGATGCGGCTATTTCCAAAGAGCTTTTGCAGGAAGCCTTAAGAGAGGATATCAAAGACACCTATAACATGATTTCCGTGGATGGGGATACCTCTACCAATGACACTGTGCTCCTTCTTGCAAACGGCATGGCAGGAAATGAGGAGATCCAGTCTAAAAACGAGGATTATGAGGCATTTTGCAAGGCGCTTAATTTCATTAACGAAACTCTTGCAAAGAAGATGGCAGGTGATGGGGAAGGCTGTACCGCATTGTTTGAGGTAAAGATCATAGGAGCAGAAACGAAGGAACAGGCAGTGATCCTTTCAAAATCAGTCATCACCTCCAGCTTGACCAAGGCTGCCATTTTCGGCCATGATGCCAATTGGGGCCGAATCCTTTGTGCCATGGGCTATTCCGGGGCCGTGTTTGATCCGGAAAAGGTAGACTTATATTTTGAGAGCGCAGCGGGAAAGTTAAAAATCATTGAAAACGGAGTCGCTCTTTCCTACAGTGAAGAGGAAGCCACCAGGATCTTATCCGAACCGGAAGTGACGGCAACTGCGGATATAAAATTAGGTGAAGCAACAGCTACAGCCTGGGGATGTGACCTGACTTTTGACTATGTGAAGATCAATGCGGATTACCGCTCATAAGTAGGGGATAACAAGCAGGAAAGAGGAAAGGAGAAAATATATGCAACTGGATCATAGCATTATGGAAAAAGCAGAGGTGTTGATTGAAGCCCTTCCCTATATACAGCGTTTCAACCGTAAAATCATTGTGGTGAAATACGGCGGCAGCGCTATGGTGGATGAGGAATTGAAAAAGCAGGTCATCCAGGATGTAGTTCTTTTAAAACTGGTAGGTTTCAAGCCAATCATTGTTCACGGCGGAGGAAAGGAAATCAGCAAGTGGGTAGAAAAGTCTGGCATGGAGCCCCGATTTGTCAATGGCCTCCGGGTAACGGATGAACCTACGATGGAGATTGCAGAAATGGTGCTGAACCGGGTCAACAAAAGCCTGGTGCAGATGGTGAATGAGCTGGGAGTAAAAGCAGTGGGAATCAGCGGCAAGGACGGAATGATGTTAAAATGCCAAAAGCGCTATTCAAACGGAGAAGACATTGGATATGTGGGAGATATTACAGAGGTGGATCCTCAAATCATATATGATTTGCTGGAAAAAGATTTTCTCCCTATCATCTGCCCTGTAGGCTTTGATGAAGATTTTGAAACCTATAATATCAATGCCGATGATGCGGCCTGTGCCATTGCTACGGCTATGGAAGCGGAGAAGCTGGCTTTTTTGACGGATGTTGAGGGTGTTTATAAGGATTTTCAGAATAAGGAATCCCTGATTTCAGAAATGTCCATGGCCGAAGCACAGGAATTTGTGGAAAGCGGGATGCTGGGAGGAGGTATGCTCCCTAAGCTTCAAAACTGCATCGATGCTATGAAGCAGGGAGTATCCAGGGTACATATCATGGATGGACGGATTCCCCATTGCCTTCTTTTGGAAATATTCACGAACAGGGGAATCGGAACAGCCATTATGAGTGCAGGAGAGGAGCGGTTTTATCATGCGAAGCAAGCAGGAATACATTGAGAAAGCGGAGTCAGAGATTTATAAGACCTACAACCGATTTCCTATTGTTTTTGACCATGGAGACGGTGTCCGTCTTTATGACACGGATGGAGAGGAATATCTGGATTTTGGAGCCGGGATCGCAGTCATGGGTTTGGGCTATAACGACCCGGAATTTAATGAAGCCTTAAAGGAACAGGTGGATAAGCTTCTTCATACCTCTAATTTATTTTATAATGTCCCGGCTGTGGAAGCGGGAGAGCTGATTTTAAAGGCCTCGGGTATGGATAAAGTGTTTTTTACCAACAGTGGAACGGAAGCAGTGGAAGGCGCTTTAAAGATAGCCAGAAGATACGCTTACAATAAGGACGGAGGCCATGACCACGAAATCATTGCCATGAAACATTCTTTTCACGGCAGGAGCTTGGGAGCTCTTTCCGTAACAGGTAATGACCATTACCAGGAACCTTTTAAGCCTTTGCTTCCGGGAATTAAATTTGCTGACTTTAATGATCTGGACAGTGTGAAGGAACTGCTGAATGATAAAACCTGCGCCATAATCATGGAAACAGTTCAGGGTGAAGGGGGCATCTATCCGGCCGACGAGGAATTTTTAACGCGTGTAAGAGCACTTTGTGATGAGCATGACATGCTGCTGATCCTTGATGAGATCCAATGCGGAATGGGACGGACCGGTACCATGTTTGCCTGGCAGAAATACGGTGTAAAGCCGGATGTGATGACCGTGGCAAAAGCTTTAGGAAACGGCGTACCGGTGGGAGCATTCCTGGCAGCAGGAAAAGCCGCGACGGCCATGTCCCCCGGCGACCATGGTACCACATACGGCGGAAACCCCTTTGTAACAGCTGCGACGTTCAAAGTACTGGAATTGTTTGAAAAGAGGAAAATCATAGACCATGTAAAAGAAATGGGAGAATATCTTGCAGCAAAGCTTAAATCTCTGGCGGATCGGTATGATATTATAACTGACCAGAGAGGCATGGGACTGATCCAGGGACTTGAGTTTTCTGTACCGGTTGCCCCCATTGTGAGCCAGGCCCTGTTGGAACAAAAACTGGTGCTTATAAGCGCCGGGGCGAATGTTATCCGCTTTGTTCCTCCGCTTGTGATCGAAAAAGAGCATGTGGATGAAATGGTTGAGAAGTTAGAGTCGGTACTAAAGCGCCAGCCTTAACACTTTTGCCGGAGTTTTCGGAAGGATTTCTGAAGACTCCGGTTTTTTATGATTGATTCTCAAAGCTTCAGCAATTCCGGCTCAATCCTGTTAATATAAGTTTCCAAAGAATTCCGGTCAATGAGCGCTGGAATCACCCCTTGTCTGGAAACGCAGAAGCCTGCGGCATATGCAGCGATTCTGGCCGATGCTTCCATGGAATATCCGGATGATAAATAAGCGGCCAGCGCTGCGATGAAAGCATCTGCGGCTCCGGTAGTATCCACAGGGGGAAAGGGGGAGGCTGGTAAGTATCCCTGAAAGGATGGATCCTTTAGATAACAGCCGGAATGCCCAAGGGTAATGATTACAGTCTTTGCTCCCTGTTTCACAAATTCCTCAGCTTTTCCTTCCACATCCGGAATATGCGGGCATAATAATTCTGCTTCTATCCGATTGGGAACGAAAATATCGATCAGCTTCATGAGAGAAGGACGGATGGATTTCATGGCAGCCGGCTTCAAAATGTTTTCGGCCCCATATTTTTTTGCCAGACTGGCAGCCTTTTCTATGGCTGATTCAGGAACTTCCGTTTGAAGAAGGCAGTAACCGGAATGTTCAAATGCTTTTTCATAAGAGATAACATCAGCCGGTTCCAGATTCTGATTGGCTCCTGTCAGGATGGTAATCATGCTTTCACCGTCATTCTGAACATGGATATAGGCTTTTCCTGTTTCCCTGTGAGCATCTCTTTTTAAACCTTGGACATCTACCTGGTTTTCTTCCATGCAGGTGTATATTAAGTTGGAGTCATAATCGCTTCCCACTTTGCCGATAAGAGAAACCTCGTTCCCGAGTTTTGCAACGCCCACAGCCTGGTTGGCCCCCTTTCCCCCTGGGATGACGGAATGCCTGCTAGTGCTGACGGTTCGTCCTGGCTGGGGAAGTTCATCCACGTTTAAGGTTACGTCGATGTTTACACTTCCGACTACCACAATCTTTTTTCCATGAGAGGCAAAGGGGAGGGCAATGCTTTGGGTATTTTCAAGAGGAAAGTCCCCTAGAAAAGGTGAAAATTCTTCTTCCCTTTTTTCACACTTTTCTATCAGACGGCCGCAGACAAAGCAACCGAATTCAAAGTAAGGAATCCGGATGCTGGAGATACCTGGGAAGGCAATGTTTTCACGGGCATCATCTCTTAAACTAATAAGGGACAAATCCGAAGGAACATGGAACCGGAGCTTTGATAAATGTTCCAAGAGAACAAGAGCGGACGCATAATGAGTGCTGATAATTCCCGTGGGAGTGTGGGTCAATATGCCGTTGTGCCAGCCTTCTGCTTCAAGAGGAAGGTTCATGGAACTGTTGTAAGGAATGCTGTGGTCAAACAAACATTTCTTAAAACCTTGGAGAACCATCTCTGACCGCAGGCTGCCCTGTTTTGTGAGACAGCCAAGCTTTGTGTGGCCATATTGAATCAGAATTTCTGCTGCAGCATATCCCATGCCTGCAAAATCAATAGAGTAGGAAAGAGGATCTTCCCTGCTGTTAATACAGCAAACCTCTATGCCCTGTTCCTCGAAATAATGTCTGCCATCCAGGCTGGCGTCGCTTACTGGTTCCCAGATGACCCCATCTACATGATTATTGCATAGGGAAGTAATATTTTTTAGTTCATTTTCAGGACTGTCCATGCTGTCATAGATTAAAATACTATAGCCGCTTTTCTGTGCCGCACTTATCATACCGTTTATCAATTGACTGGTTTTCCCTATGGATTTAAGCAGGACACCGAACATAAAGGTTTTTGCTTCCGGATTATTTTTAACCATACTGTAAGGGGTATAGTGATAGTCTTTTACAATTTTGAGGACACGGTTTCTGGTTTCAGGACTTATGTTTTTGTCTTTGTTGTTCACTATTTTTGATACGGTGGATATTGAAACACCGGCCAACTGGGCGATTTCCTTAATTGTCATGTGGCTCTCTCCCTTTTATTTATTGATTATAACAAATAATGAGTAATATGAAGTTAATTATGTAGCAGATATATGTATTTGTCAATAAGTTATATAAATGATATTGGCAAAACAATATAAGAAAGTAGTTTAATAAAATATTTTTTTATGCAAAAGTACTTGACATCTCATTCGGAGGATGTTAGCATTGGGATTATAGAAATGCAGATAAGAAAGCTGTTTTATTTTTGGGCAAAAAGGAAAAACGTTTTACCAAAAAAATAAGAGTGAAATGATTTCCTTTTTCACTATATTTTTAAAGGAGGTATTTCAATGAAAAAAAGAGTTTGGAGCATTCTGATGACGGCAGCACTGGCAGTATCGCTGACCGGCTGTTCCGGTGGGGCGGGAGCAGCAAAGGAGGCCGGTAAAACGGTAGAGGCAACCGCAGGAACAACGGCAAAGGCAGCATCAGAGAATGGGGATGGAAAGGAAAAGACAGGGGCCGGAAAAAGGGTATGTATTGTTTATTCCGGTAATTTAGGGGACAAGTCCTATAATGATTCCTGCAATGAAGGGGCAAAAGAGGCTGCCGCAGATTATGGAGTGGAAATTAAAAATCTGGAGGGCACATCTGCAGAGGAATGGGAAGCAAACTTTTTATCTGCCTGCGAGGACGGTTATGATCTTGTCATCTGCTCCTCCTCTAACTTTGAAGAGTACATGAAAGAGCATTGTGCCAGCTATCCGAATGTGAAATTTGCAATTATCGACACTACGGTGGAAGGCGATAATATTGTATCCATCAGCTTCGCACAGAATCAGGGTTCTTTCCTGGCAGGTGCGGCAGCCGCCATGTTTACTCAGAAGACAGATATTGAAGGGGTAAACCCGGATAAGATCATTGGCTGGGTAGGCGGAATGGATATCCCGGTTCTTCATGATTTCTTCACTGGATATGAGCAGGGAGCAAAATACATAGACCCGGATATCAAGGTTCTACAGTCTTTTGCAGGAACATGGAACGATCCGTTAAAGGGCAAGGAGCTGACACTGGCGCAGTTTGATCAGGGCGCAGATATCGTAATGAACGTAGCTTCCGGCACAGGCCCTGGAATTTTAGAGGGAGCAAAGGAAGCTGGAAAATATGCCATAGGTGTGGATTTAAACCAGGATAATGACCAGCCGGGAAGCATACTGACCTCTATGGTAAAGCGTGTGGACACAGCCTGCTATCTGGCAATCCAGTCAGTGGTTGAAGGCACATTTAAGGGTAATTCCACTTCATATCTGACCATAAAGGAAGAGGGCGTTGGCCTGACCGATTTCAGTGTGATGAAAGAGCACCTGGGAGATAAATTCCCGGAAGACATTGTAGAAAAGGTTAAAGAACTGGAAGAGAAGATCGTTTCCGGTGAAATAGTTGTAGAGAATTATACCGGTTTCGGTGCAAATAAATAGCAGGAACTGAAAAGAATGCAGAATGGTTTGGATTTCCTGATTCCCCTCGGATTTCCAAACCATTTTACAATCATAAGGTGCGGGAAACGGCTGCTAACATAAAGAAGAGGGTGAAAGTTTGAGCGAATATGTAATAGAAATGAAGGATATTGTAAAGTCATTCGGAAATGTTCATGCAGTAAGGAACGGGCAGTTCACCTTAAAAAAGGGTGAAATCCATTCTCTGATCGGAGAAAACGGAGCCGGTAAATCCACCATGATGAAGCTGCTTTACGGTATGTATCCCATTGATGACGGAAGCATCCGGATCCATGGAGATCATATCCCATCCATTTCTCCTAAAATTGCCATTGAAAAAGGAATCGGAATGGTTCATCAGGAATTTATGCTGGTCAATGAACTGACGGTATTGGAAAACATTATTCTAGGATTTGAACCAAGGCATGGAATCACCATTGATTTTGATAAGGCCAGAAAGACGGTGGAACAGTATATCAATCAGTATGGAATGGATATCCAGCTTGGGAAAAAGATCAATCAGATATCCGTAGGTGAGGCGCAAAGGGTGGAGATCATCAAAACCTTAACCAGAGGAGCAAATGTGATCATTCTGGATGAACCTACGGCAGTCTTAACGCCCCAGGAAACCAAACAGCTTTTTGTGATTCTTCAGAATCTAAGAAAAGATGGGAAATCCCTGGTATTTATCTCTCATAAATTGAATGAGGTCATGGAGATTTCTGACCGCATCAGCGTAATGCGTCAGGGAAATTATATTGGGAGCGTCAGTAAGGAAGAGACTTCTCCGGCAGAGCTTGCCAAAATGATGATCGGAAGAGAAGTATTTTTAAATATAGAAAAAACACAGACAAAGCCAGGGGAAAAGGTTCTGGAAGTAAAGGATGTATGGGTTTCCGGAGAAAAGGAGATCTCAAAGATCCGTGGGGTATCACTGGATGTCAGGGCAGGAGAGATCGTTGGTATAGCGGGAATCGATGGAAATGGACAAAGTGAGCTGATTGAAGCAATCGCAGGACTCCGGCAGGTTGAAAAAGGAAGCGTGCTCTTAGACGGAAAAGAGTTAGGGGGCCTAAGTCCAAAACAGATCCGAAAAGCAGGTTTGTCCCATATTCCGGAAGACCGTAATACAAGAGGTTTAAACCGGTCTATGAGTATCAAGGAAAACCTCATAGCCGTACAGGTTGGGGAAGCTCCCTTTTGCAAAGGGGTCGTACGAGATGATAAGGAAACGCTGGAATATGCAAAACAGCTGTCTGAAGTTTTTGATATCCGTCCCAGAGACCCGGAGATATCCACTCAGTCCTTATCAGGCGGAAATGCACAGAAGGTAGTAGTTGCAAGGGAAGTTTCTATTGGGGGGAAACTTCTGGTTGCATCACAGCCTACCAGAGGTGTTGATATTGGAGCCATTGAATCCATCCGGAAAATTCTGCAGGAGGTAAAAGCCAAAGGAATGGGGGTTTTGTTAGTCTCCGCTGATTTGGAGGAAATCTTGTCCCTTTCAGACCGGATCGTTGTCATGCACGAAGGCAGGATAACAGGAAGGTTAAAAGCGGAGGATGCCAACGAGGATAATCTGGGATTACTGATGATGGGCGGAACTGCATCAGCTGAGGAAAGGGGAAGTACAACATGAATGTAGCGGTAAAGAGCATACAGAAAATTTTACTTACCATGCTGCTTGCATTGGCAATCGGAGCCTTATTTATCCTATTTATCGGAGAAAATCCCTTAGAAGCTTATGGGGCACTGCTGCGTGGGGCATTTAACGGGAAGCTAAAGATAGGAACCACCCTGGCTAGCTTTACGCCCCTTCTTCTCACCTCTTGTGCATTTGCGGTCGCGGCAAAAGCGGGAGCATTTAACGTAGGTGTGGAAGGTGAGGTGTTTCTGGGAGGGATTACTGCCGCATACATCGGCATCAACTGGACCTTTCTTCCGGCTCCTGTCCTCATGATTGTCTGCTTTCTGGGAGCCATGACAGTGGCGGCTTTGTGGGCACTTATTCCAGCCGTGCTGAAAGCTTATTACCGTGTGAGTGAGGTTTGTGTGACCATTCTCATGAACAGCGTAGCCTTGTACATAACCTCTTATCTGGTCAGCGGTCCCATGAGTGCAGGCGTGGCCAATGCCCAGTCTCTGCCGGTGACGGTGAACCTGCCTCAGTTTATGAAGCCAAGCAGTGTCAATGCGGGACTTTTCATAGCCCTTATTACAGTGGTTTTCATGATCTGGGTCTTAAACAAAACTACTTTTGGATATAAAGTAAAAACAGTGGGAACCAATCCATCTCATGCGGAGTATGTGGGCATCAGTCCCAAGAAGATATTTATACAATCCATGATGCTTAGCGGAGCATTGGGCGGAATGGCCGGCTGTATTGAGGTCTTGGGAGTTCACGGTTATTTCCTGAATAATTTTGCGGCAGGGCTTGGTTCCAATGGCATGCTGGCTTCTCTGATCGTTAAGAACAATCTGATCTTTGCACCCTTTATGTCCTTCTTCCTGGCGGTGTTAAAATCAGGAGCCATGGGGATGCAGCAGAGCACCGGTGTACCAAAATCCATTGTTGACACCATAACAGCCGTCTTCATTATTGTGGCAACCATGGAACTTTTGTTCCAGTTTAAGGATAAGAAAAATAAAAAGGAAAAGAGCAAATAGGAGGAGGCAGGACTATGGATTTAGGAAAAATTTTCAGTGTATCCTTGATATATGCAACCTTTCGTTCTGCCACGCCTATTATTTATGCGGCATTGTGTGCAGCCATCACTCAGCAGGCGGATATTTTAAATATCGGAACGGAAGGAATCATGCTGACCGGTGCGTTTGCGGCAGTGGCAGTCAGCTATTTAACCGGAAGCTGGCTTCTGGGAGTTGTAGTTGCCATGATAGCAGGGCTTATTATGGCCATGATCATGGCAGTAGGCCATATCCGTTATAAAGCGGAGATCTGTGCCATCGGTATGGGGATCAATTTATTTGCACTGGCAATCACCAAGTTTCTTTTAAACAGTGCTTTGGGAAAAAGCGGAACCTTTTCGGAACCAGGGATCATTGCAATTCCAAGGGTCAGTCTTCCTTTTCTGGCTAAAGTTCCATTTTTAAAAGAGATTTTTGACAACTGGTGCATCACCGAGTGGTTTGTGATTGTACTGATTATACTGGTCTGGTTTGTGTTTTATAAAACGGTCTGGGGCCTTCGCTTGAGGGCAGTAGGACAGTTTCCAATGGCAGCACAGACGGCAGGAATCAATGTAAATTCCATGAAATACCGGGCCATTGCCATATCGGGCCTGATCGGAGGCCTGGCAGGTGCCCATTTATCCTTAGGCTACAGCAAAATGTTTACGGAAAATATGACAAATGCCAGAGGATTTATGGGAGTGGCGGCCATGTATTTTGGAGGTGCCCACCCAATCCTGACTGCGGCAGGATGTCTGGTGTTCGGATTAACAGATTCCATAGGAGCCAGACTTCAAGCTTACGGAGTGCCGTCTCAGCTGGTGCTTTTGATGCCTTATGTGGTGACCATAGCCACTCTGGCAGTATCCATGGCATCTAAAATGGCAAGGGAAAAGAAGAAAAAGAGTGCATTGGCAAAAGCTTAAAAAGGAGAATAATCAATGGAAAAGCAAAAGGTTATCCTGGACTGTGATCCGGGACACGATGATGCAGTGAACATAATACTGGCAGGAAAAAACAGTGGGATAGAGGTGCTAGGCATTACCGTGGTGGCAGGAAACCAGTCCCTTGAAAAAACAACAAGAAATGCCCTGAATATCTGTCAGTACTTAGGGCTTGATATCCCAGTCTATGCCGGCTGTGGGCAGCCCATGATCCGGGATAAGCAGCTCCTTGCAGGGGATATCCATGGAGAAAGCGGACTTGACGGTCCGGTTTTTGAACCGTTACAGAGAAAGGAAGAGGCGGAGCATGGAGTCATGTTTCTCGTCCGCACGCTGATGGAGTCGGAAGGTGACATTATTCTGGTGCCAACAGGTCCCCTGACCAATATTGCCATGGCTATGAGAATGGAGCCTCGTATTATACCGAAGATAAAAAGAATTGTCCTTATGGGAGGCTGCTATCAGCTGGGTAATGTAACTCCGGCGGCTGAGTTTAATATCATAGCCGATGCAGATGCAGCTCATGTGGTATTTACCAGCGGACGCCCGATTACTATGGTAGGGCTTGATGTGACCAGGAAGGTACTCTGTTATCCCCAGGTGGTAAAACGGATGGAAGCAATCGGTACACCGGCGGCCCGACTGTTTACAGATCTGATGGGACATTTCAATAAGAGTCAAAGGCAAGTTTTCGGCTGGGAAGGCGGCCCTCTTCATGACCCGGTGACCATTGCCTCCATCATTGATCCGGAGCTCCTGGTGACAAAACCTATGTTTACGGAAGTGGATATCAGAAGCGTACAAAGCTATGGAAGGACCAATTGTGACTTCTTTGGCTACAGTCACAGAGAAGCAAATGTGGATGTGGCAGTGGATATTGATGTGGAACGTTTCTGGGATTTGATCGAGACGGGAATCCGGGCTTACGGTTCGTGAGGTAGATGATGGAACGATTAAAAGAAGTACTGGAAAGCAAAAGAGATGAATATGTTAAATATTTATCAGAACTGATTGCCATGGATACTCAGGATCTGGGGCATGGAATTGCCGGAGGAAGAGAAAAAGAGGGACAGGAATATTTAATACGGCTGCTGGAGGAGATGCGAGCAGATCAGATAGAAAGAGATCCCATGACCGAAGAGACGATCGCAGCCTCTATAGAAAAATATGGAGAAGGCAATCCTGGTCATGATTATAAGGACCGCTTTAATGTTTATGCAGTTTTCAAAGGGCAGGGAAGCAAGAGCCTGATGTTTAACGGACACATGGATACCATGCCTCCGGGGGATGAGTCCTTGTGGAATGTGCCTCCCCATGCACCGGAAATAGCAGATGGCAAGCTGTTTGGCCTGGGAGCTGCGGATATGAAAGGGGGCCTTATGGCTTCCGTCATGGCAGTAAAGCTTTTAAAGGATGCCGGTATCTCCCTTCCTCTTAATGTCCTCATCTGCTCAGTATGTGATGAAGAGGGAGGCGGAAATGGCTCCATTCAGGCGGTCATGAGAGGAAAACGGGCAGATGGAGTGGTGGTCTGTGAACCAACATCCGGAGAGCTGATTCTGGCTCATATGGGATTCGTATTTATGAAAGTACGGATCGCCGGGAAATCCAACCATTCCGGAGCCAAATGGCTTGGGGTAAGCGCCATTGAAAAGGCAATAAAGATCATAGAAAGGCTGAATGAACTGGAGCATGGTTGGCTGCTTAAATTTAAGCACTCCCTTCTTCCGGCCCCTAATTTAAACGTAGGGACCATTCATGGAGGAAGTGCGGGATCTACGGTTGCCGGGGATTGTGAATTTGATATGTGCATCCATTACCTTCCTGGTCTGATGAGTCATAAGCAGGTGGCAGATGAGGTCACAGATGAGATCAGGCGCCTGGCAGAAAGCGATCTATGGCTGCGGGAGCATATGCCGGAAATCAGTATTTATCAGGCCGGAGGTCCTTTTGAAATGGAAAAGGGGCCGTTTGTAGACAGCTTTGAACGAGCATTTGAAAAAGCGGAGGGAAAACCAGTGGCCATAAAGGGCTCACCGGCTGGCTGTGACTCCAGGCTGTGGAGAAATATAGCTGGTTGTCCAACCATTCAGTTTGGACCCGGAAATCTGGAACAATGCCATTCCGTAAATGAATATATTCAGATAGAGGAATATCTTAAGGCAATTCATATCTATGCACAATTGATTTTAGATTGGGGAAAGGAAAACAGGACAGATGAATAAGAAAATACTATTGGCAGGAGAATCCTGGATGAGTTATACTACACATGTAAAGGGGTTTGATTCTTTTTATACTTCTACCTATGAGACAGGAGAAAAGTGGCTGAAAAAGGCGCTGGAGAATGCCGGTTATGAGGTAACGTTCCTTCCGAATCACCTGGCATCGGACGAATTTCCATTTACTATGGAAGAATTAAAGCAGTATGATGGAGTCATTCTGTCCGATATAGGAGCAAATACCCTGCTGCTTCCCGTAGCGACTTTTGCTCACAGCCGGAAGATGCCGGACCGCTGTAAGCTGATCCGGGATTATGTTCTGGATGGAGGCGCACTTTTGATGATCGGGGGATATATGACATTCTCCGGCGTGGATGCAAAGGGAAAGTGGCATGATACCGCTGTACAGGAAGTTCTTCCCGTAGAGGTTTTGACTGTGGACGACCGAATGGAACACTGCGACGGAGCAAAGCCTGTTGTAGGAGAAGTCCATGAAGCCATATCCGGACTTCCGTCAGACTGGCCGGAGGTATTGGGATACAATAAAACAGTGGCAAAGCCGGAAGCAATTGTACCCGTTACCATAGAAAATGATCCGTTCCTGGCATTGGGAACCTACGGAAAAGGAAGAAGTGCGGCATTTACCACGGATTGTGCCCCTCATTGGGCTCCGCCGGAATTTTGTGAGTGGGAATATTACGATCAGCTTTGGAAGGGGATTCTTGACTGGCTGACAAAAGAATAGAGGACTTGTAATGAAAAAGGAAGGCTGGGAAGAGGAAGCGGTACAGCTTTTAAAGGATTTGATGGAAATCAGGACAGTAAACGGAAAAGATGGAGAGAAACCGGCTGCGGAATATATCTGTCAATACTTAAACAGCCGTGGGGTGAAGGCCTTTGTCCAGGATATCGGAGAGGGAAGGGGAAACGTAATTGCCCTGCTCCCTGGAGAGGATACGGACAAGGGAATGATCTGGAATGGACATCTTGATACGGTGGACTACGGTCAGCTTGAGAGCTGGGAGCGTTCACCATGGACTCCAGTGATCCATAACGGTTTCCTCTTTGGCCGGGGAGCCAGCGACATGAAGAGCGGACTGGCTGCCATGGTATATGTTCTCGGAATGCTGGGGGAGGCTGGAAAAAAGCCAAAAACCTCCATCCAGTTTCTTGGGACATGTGACGAAGAGCGGGGAGGAACCGGAGCAAAGGCCATCATTTCCGGCGGACATATGATGGAAGCATCCACGTTACTGATCGGAGAACCTACAAGCTGTACCGTGGGGATCGGACAAAAAGGCTGTATCTGGCTGGAATTAGAAGTAAGGGGTAAGACCAGCCACGGGGCATATCCGGAAGAAGGCTGCAATGCTGTCACGTGTGCATATGAAGCGGCCGAGCGACTGGGAGACTGGATCTGTGGTCATGACCATCAGGTACTTGGAAATGCCACCGCACAGATTACAGAAATCCGGGGAGGGATACAACCTAATATGACACCGGATCTGTGCACTGTTTTAATGGATATCCGAACCGTGCCGGGACTTACATATGAAAAGATTCTCTGCCAGCTGGAGACAGTTTTTCAGGACATCAGCCGGAAATCCGGAGGAATTCCCAGTCTGAATACTTCAATTAAGAATCATAGAATAAGCATTGAAGCGGACAAGTATTCCTGGGGAGTTTCCCGGTTGGTAAAGAGTATGGAGGCTGTGGGAATTAAGGAAGCTTATTCAGGAATCTCTTATTTTACAGATGCCTCCATACTGGCAGAAGGAAAAGAAGGGATGACGACTGTCTTATTTGGACCAGGTTCGGCAGATATGGCACACAAGCCCAATGAATGTGTACGCATCGCAGATTACCTTATGGCAGTACAGGCATTGACAAATATGGCAGCAGCGAGGATTGAGGATGAGAGCGACAATTAAGGACATTGCGAATGACACAGGACTTTCTGTGACGACGGTATCTCTGGTATTAAATGGGAAAGCCCATAAGATACCGGAGGATACAAAAAAACGGATTATGAAATCGGCACAGAAGCTTAACTATCGGCCGAACCAGCTGGCAGTCAGTCTGGTTAAAAAGAGAAGCAAAACCATAGGCCTAATTATTCCTGACATCGGAAATGTCTTTTACGCCCATATGGTAAAGGGAATTGAGGAGTGCTGCAGGGAGTTTGGCAGAACGCTGATCTTGTGCAACACCAACGATCTCCATGAGAGGGACATGGAATATATCCATCTTCTGGCCGACCAGGGCGTAGACGGAATCATCTATGTCATGGCCAGAGAAAGTGATGAGACAGCCGGTAAAGAATCGGTTCGTTTATTGGAACAGCTTCAGCTGCCGTTTGTACTTTTGGACCGCTTTCTTACGGATGCGGACTGTGCTGAAATAATCCTGGATCATGAGCTTGGAGGGTACCTGGCAGCGAGACATCTGACAGAGCTTGGCCATAAGAAGATCGCCTGTGTAACAGGTCCTGCAAATCTGGCGGATTCAGAAAGAAGATTAAAAGGATATGCCCGCGCTCTGCAGGAATTTCATATTCCTTTTGATAAAAAACTGGTTTATGAAGGCGATTATACCATGGAATGCGGGGAACGCGCCGTAACAGAGCTGATGCAGTATGGATTTACGGCGGTATTTGCCTGCAACGACCTATCTGCTTTTGGAGTGTATAGGCAGCTGTCCAAATATCATAAGAAAGTACCTGAAGATATATCGGTGGTAGGATACGATGATGTTTTGTATGCGGATATGATGGCAATTCCTCTTACAACGGTCAGACAGCCGGTATATGAGATGGGAGTGGAGTCAGTCAAACGGTTGATTTCTCAGATAAAGAAGAAAAAAGTAGAAAAAAGACAAGCGGTATTTGAACCGAAATTGATAATAAGAAGCAGTACAATGGGAATTGGACAGGAGTGCAATATATGAAAATATTGAATTTTGGTTCTTTGAATATTGATTATGTTTACCAGATGGATCATTTTGTCAGAGAGGGAGAAACCATATCCTCTGATTCTTTGGAGATATTTTGCGGAGGAAAAGGCCTCAATCAGTCTCTGGCACTGAGCAAAAGCGGCGTCAAAGTCTGGCATGCAGGAGCGGTTGGGGAACTGGATGGCGAAATATTGACCCAGCAGCTGGAGCAATTTGGCATAGACACAAAGAATATCAAGCGGGTAAAGAATAAGACAGGTCACGCCATAATTCAAAAGAATCAAGCAGGACAAAATGGCATTCTTTTGTATGGTGGAGCGAATCAGGAAATAACAAAGAATCAAGTGGACCAAGTTTTAAATGAGTTTGGAAAAGGAGATTTTCTCATTCTTCAAAACGAAATTAATGAAGTTGGATATATTATGGAGCAGGCATACGGGAAAGGAATGAGAATCGTTTTGAATCCATCCCCTATGAACCGTAAAATATGGAGTTATCCTCTTCATTATGTGGAGTTTTTTATACTGAATGAAATTGAAGCAGGGGATATCTGCCAAAAGTCCGGAAGCGGCAGAGAACTTTTAGATCAGTTGACCGAAAAATTCCCCAATGCAAAGATTCTTTTGACGCTGGGTCAGGATGGTTCTTTATACAAAGACGGCGATCAGGTGTATGAACAGGAAATTTATCGGGTAAAGGTGGTTGATACCACCGGGGCTGGAGATACGTTTACCGGATATTTTATTGGCGGACTTGCTCTGGGAGAAACTCCCGAACAGGCGTTGGATCATGCGGCAAAGGCATCTTCCATTGCAGTATCCAGAGCTGGTGCTGCACCATCGATTCCTACGAGGGATGAAGTATTAAATGGATATTGAGGCTCAAAGTAAAAAGAGGAAGCACCCGGGAGAATGGATCCCAGGGCTTCCTTTTCTGCTACGAAGCTGTCTCTCGGTTCAGTTCCCGGATCTCACGAACACGCAAAAGAACGGGAAGTAAAGCCCCGGCTGCAATCAAACTGAACAAATTTTGCACAAGATTGAACGGAACATTAGAAATGGCAGCAGGCCAGCTATAAACAGCAAGTTCAAATATGAAATAGCCGCCTGTGACTACTGCGCTGCATACCACGCCGGCGGTTAAAAAAGGCAGTACGCGAAATCCTCCCGACCGGCTCCGGGAACGCAGATGTTTGTACAAATATCCGCCTGCAAATGCCGCCAATGCTTTAATGATTAAGGTAGCTGGTGCGTAAAAAGCGTATCCGGACAGCAGGTCAGCCATCATAGAGCCTATCCCACCTGCGGCAGCACCGGCCATAGGTCCTAAGAGCATGCCGCTTAATAATACCATACCGTCTCCCAGGTGGATATAACCACTGAACGCAGATGGTATATGTATTACCATAGTAGCTGCAGTGGTAAGGGCTGCCATCAAAGCGCTGAAAACGATTTTTTTCGTTCTGTTGTTGTTCATGTTTTCTCCTCTCTCGCAGATCATATTGTTTATATTACACCTATCATATAGAAAAACTGGCATTTTATAAATATCCAATTTGAATAAAATTATACATACCAGTTTTGCTGTAGCAATTTAAGATATTTAATGAAGAAGATGCACTCGAAAGGAAAAGGGCATTTTTGGCATAGCGGAACATTTCTCTTTCATTTATAATCAAATCACCACGTGGGAAATAACAATAAAGGAAGCGGTCAGGATGGAAAAGGAGAATTGGGTATTGGCATGCGCGGTCTATATAGACGAACACTTAAAAGAAGAACTGTCTGTGGAACGCATATCTGCATGGGCAGGATATTCTCCCTGGTATTTTTCAAGACGTTTTAAGGCACAAATGGGAGTTTCTCCCATGGAGTACGTAAAACAGCGGCGTCTCTTTGCAGCGGCCGGAGAAATTCGCAGGGGAAAGAGGATCATAGATGTAGCCTTGGATTATGGCTGGGAGACTCACAGCGGCTTTACCAAAGCTTTTTGCGGCCGGTTCGGGTATGCCCCTGTTCTCTTAAGAGCAATCTACATTTGTGATGCTTCTATGGAAGGAGAACGAGAGCATAAGGAATTATATTTAAAGACAATGGAGACTTATAAAAAAACGGAGGAGCTGTGGGAAATTCTTTGCCAGACGCTTAGAGAAAATAAAACAGAACATGACCAGGAGAATTTAATAAGAATCTATGAACTGGCATCGTCTTGTCACAAGGGACAGAAACGGTATTCGGGGGAAGACTATATCAATCACTCTTTAAATGTTGCTTTGATTCTTGCAGATATGGGGGCCGATGAGGAGACCGTATGTGCCGGACTTATGCACGATGCCGAGTCGGGTATCTGGGAAGAAGAGTTGAAGGGAGAAGTAACTGGAGAGAGGATTCTGAATGTCTTGCTGGCATACCGGGAATTTGAAGGCAGATATGAAAGTCACGATGAGAGAGGGGCATTGATTGCTCTGGCCGACCGGCTCCACAATATGCGCACCATAGAATTTGTGGATCCATCTACCTGGAAATGGCGGGCGGAAGATACGATGAAAATATTTTCTCCCATAGCTGCAAAATACGGAGATATCAGGCTTCGGTCAGAATTAGACGAACTTTCCATGAAATTCCTTTAAATGTAATTATATCAACTGCTGCACGCAGCCATACCCGTTCGAGAAGCGGAATGGCTGCGTTTTTTTCATGTAAGGTTGACAGCGGGAGATGTCCCTGTTAAAATCAAAAAAATTATTTTATCTTTCTAAGGAACCAATGGGCGGTATAACAGGCGGTATTTATTATAAGGAAGGAGCGTTTAAATGAAGATTGGTGCCATAACGGTGGGGCAGAGTCCGAGAACTGATGTTACCGAAGATATCATGGATATTTTTAACGGCAAGGCTGAAGTCCTGGAAAGGGGAGGACTGGATGGTCTGACAAGAGAGCAGATAGAGAAATTTAGCCCAAGGGAGGGTGATTATGTGCTGGTCTCCAGATTAAATGACGGAACCTCTGTTACGTTTGGAGAACGTCATATCATCCCAAGGATTCAACATGCAATTGAGGAATTGGAAGAGCAGGGAGCGGCCTTTATTATGATGTTTTGTACAGGAAAATTTCCGGACACCTTAAAAGCAAAGGTTCCCCTGATTTATCCTTGTGAAATTTTAGACAGAACCGTTCCTCTTCTGACAGCCGCCTCCTCGATTCTTGTAGTGACACCATCTCCTTTGCAAATAGCTCAAAGCAAGAAAAAATGGTCCAGGATCGTAAAGAAGGTTAAAGTTGTCTCCGGCTCCCCTTATGGAGAATGGAAGGAGCTGGAAGAAACAGCCAGGCTTGTGAGGGATACAAAAGCGGATCTGGTGATTCTGGACTGCATTGGCTTCAGCCGGGATATGAAACGGCTGTTCGCGGAAGAGACCGGAAAGCCGGTAATTCTTCCCAGGACCTTATTGGCCCGCCTTGTTTCTGAATTAACAGATGTTTAAATAAAAGAAAAAACGGTATATATTTAAATCTGACCTCATCACTGTGCATGATGTTTAAATTGTGTACGAAAAACCGTGCAAACTGTTATTTACAAAAAAAATCCACCCTGATAAAATACTTATCAAATATTCGCTAACAGGAACAGAGAGGATTGATTAGATGAGTGACCTGTTATCCAGAGCAAAAGAACTTGAGGATTATGGAATTGATATCAGGCGCAGGATACATAAAAAACCGGAAATCGGCTTTGACCTTCCGGAGACCGTAAAGCTTGTCAGGGAAGAGCTTAAGTCCATTGGTTTTGAGCCCGCTGCCTGCAGAACTGCAGGGATCACGGCGCTGGCCGGAAAGCCTGGAAAGACTTTTTTACTAAGAGCTGATATGGATGCCCTTCCCATGAAAGAGGAAACAGGACTTCCTTTTGCATCGGAGAATGGCTTCATGCATGCCTGCGGCCATGATATGCACACCAGTGCATTGCTTCTGGCTGCACGGATATTGAAAGAGAGAGAAGGGGAATTGAAAGGAACGGTGAAACTCATGTTCCAGCCCTGTGAAGAGGGGGTAGGAGGCGCTTTGGACATGGTAAATGCAGGCGTTCTTGAATGCCCTTCCGTGGATGGAGCAATGGCTCTCCACGTGCTCCACGAGAAGTCAGGAAGCGTTGGATATTCCCGGGGCACAGCTTGCGCTTCCAGCGATATCTTTACAATTACGGTGAAGGGAAAGGGCGGACATGGAGCCGCACCTCATCTCTGCGTTGATCCGATTCATATAGCTGTCCACATTCATTTGGCACTGCAGGCCCTTAACAGCCGTGAGGTAAATCCTGATGAGATGCTGGTATGCAGTATCTGCCAGATAAACGGTGGAACAGCCACCAACGTATTTCCGGAGACGGCGGTATTAAAAGGAACCATACGCACCATGAATGGAAAGGTGAGAAGCTTTGCCAGAGAACGTCTGGTCCAGATTGCAGAACAGACTGCCGGCACATTCCGGGGAGAAGCAGAGGTGAAATTTCTTCATGAGGGCGTTCCGCCCATGGAAAATAACAGGGATCTTCTGGATGCTTCCATCGGTTATATCGACGTCCTTCTGGGAGAAGGAACCTGTAAGGAACTGCCCAGAATGACCGGTTCAGAGGATTTCTCCATAATATCTCAGATGGTTCCCTCTGTTCTTTATTGGGTGGGAACCGGTTCAGAAGAGGAAGGATACCCTTACGGTGTTCACGATCCAAGAGTCACATTTAACGAGGAAAGCCTTCACAAAATGGCTGCCATCTATGCCAATACAGCCATCTGCTGGCTGAAAGATCACTCCTGATAACCAGGAAAAGAAAATATCATATGTTTCGGATATAACGATAGTTAAAGGCGACTATGTTTCCTTTGACTGTCGTTTTATTAATATACAAGGAAAAGAGGAATCATTATGAAAAAAAGATTTTTAGCGGCAATTTTAACGGTAGCTGTCTCAGCCGGATTAAGCGCATGCGGTTCCGGTTCTTCGGCCACAACGGCTGAAACAACAGCGTCAGCTCAGAGAACAACGGAAGAAACGAAAGTTCCTGCGGGGGAGCCGGTCTCCGGCGGTGTTATGACTATTTCCCTTTCTTCCTCACCCAAAAACCTGGATCCTGTCAAGTATACGGGAACCTATGAATCTCAGATCATCGGCACAGTCTGTGATACTCTTGTGGAATATAATACGGATCTTACGGAAATCCAGCCAGCCCTGGCAAAATCCTGGACCGTAAGCGATGACGGGCTTGCTTACACTTTCACGCTGCGTGACGATGTATACTTCCAGCCTGGTAAGTATCAGGAAGGAAGAAAATTGACAGCAGAGGATGTGAAATACTCCCTGGAGCGCTCCCATGAGCTTTCTGCATTGCAAAGGCTGGACATGCTGGATCACTGTGAGGTTGTCAGCGATACGGAGGTGGTCTGCTATTTGCCTGAGCCAAATGCCGTATTCCTGACTGCACTGACTGATGCAGGCAATGTGATTATTCCAAAGGAAGAGGCAGAAGGCTGGGGAGAGGATTTTGGTTCCCACCTTGTAGGTACAGGCCCCTTTGCTCTTCAGTCCTTTGAGCTGGATCAGCAGGCTGTCCTTGTGCGCAATGATAAATACTGGGCTGCAACTCCTTATCTGGATGGAGTTACCTTTAAGCCGGTCAGTGACGGAAACCAGGCAGTAAATGCCCTTCGCACCGGGAGGTAAATTTAGCCACCAGTCTTAGCGGTGAGGCTGTAAAAATAGCGAGAGAGGATCCGACCGTAGAACTCATGGAGATGCCGGGTCTTCACGTTGCTTACATTTATTTTAATCAGGTAAATGGACCAACTGCAGATATCAAGGTCAGAGAAGCGATTATCAAGGCGGTTAATATCAAAGAGCTTATGGCAGGTGTGTACCAGTACCAGGAAGCACAGCCGGCCAGTCTGCCTCTGCCTCCAGGCTCCTGGGGATACGATTCCAGTCTGGAATCAGAAGTTCCCGCTTATGATCCGGAAGGGGCAAAAAAGCTTCTTGCAGAAGCCGGATATCCTGATGGGTTTGATATGAATATTTATATTTCCAACACAGAAGCCAGAATTAAGATGGCAACCTTATTCCAGGCGTACTTAAAAGAAAACTTAAATATCAATGTGAACATTAATACCAGCGAATGGGGTACCTTCAGCGAAATTGCAGCATCTGGGAAAGCAGATGTATTTGCAATGTCATGGACCTGGTATCCTGATCCCTATTTCTTTTTAAATAAAATATTCCATACAAGCTCCATCGGCTCCCTTGGAAACGGACAGGGCTTCAGCAACAAGGAAGTGGACCAATATCTGAATGATGCTCTGCTGTCCACAGACCAGAAAAAGAGGGCGGAAGCTTATAAGAAGGCGCTTGCGGTAATCGTTAAGCAAAATCCGGGCATCTTCTATGCAAATGAGAATGTAAACTGGGGCGTAAGTCCAAAGGTCCAGGGGCTGAAACTGCGGGCCGACGGCAAGGTTAAGATCTGTACTCCGGATATAAATGTATGGTTATCCAGATAAGGTTACCGTTTAGTCATGCCATTCATCATTTGGCGGATAGGGATATTGCTCAGCAATATCCCTGATTTAAAAGACACAGGAGGAGATATATGTTAAAGACAATTCTAATCAGATGCCTGCAGATTATTCCGTCTCTTTTTGTGGTTGTCACGCTGACTTTTGTACTGACCAGAATGATACCGGGCGATCCGGCCAGAGCGGTACTGGGACCTCAGGCATCCGTAGAAGATGTGGAGAAAATGCGGGAAACCATGGGACTTAACCAGCCTCTGGCAGCTCAATATAAGGATTATATGATAAACATCGTAAAAGGGGATTTTGGAACATCTTATTCCTACAATCAGCCAGTGTTTTCATTAATTGCAAGGCGTATTCCAAGTACGCTGCTGATCGCTCTGCCGGCGGTTTTGATCGCGCTGATCGCAGGAATGTTAGTAGGGGTTACCTCTGCCGTACATCAAGGCACACTCTTTGATTACGTATTTATGATACTGGCTCTGGTAGGAGTCTCCATGCCGATTTTCTGGCTGGGGCTTATGCTGGTTTTAATGTTCAGTGTAAATTTGGGCTGGCTGCCGGTTCTTGGCATGGGAGATATTTCCAAGGGGCTGGGTGATGTGATCCGCCACATGGTACTTCCCTGCTTTTGCCTTGCCACCATCCCGACGGCCACATTTTCCAGAATCACACGTTCCAGCATTCTGGAATCCATTCATGGGGATTCCATCCGTGCACTTCGGGCCAGAGGAATCAAAGAGTCTGTGGTGATCTGGAAGTATGCCTTAAAAAGTGCCCTTCCTCCCTTAATAACGGTTCTGGGATTACAGCTTGCCGGCTGTTTTGCCGGTGCAATCCTTACGGAAACCATATTTTCCTGGCCGGGCATGGGGACGCTGATCGTCGGAGCCATTGACAACAGGGACTATGTTTTGATCCAGGGGGCAGTTTTAGTCATTGCCCTGGCCTTTGTAATGATCAATATGTTTGTGGATGTGATTTACATGATCATCAATCCAAATGTCAATTATGAAGGAGGAAATTAAATGGCGAAATCACTTGGATTGGATCAGCAGTCCCACGAAGAGATATTAAAAAAAGAAAGAAAATCCAACAGTGCCTGGAGCAAACTAAAGAGAAATAAAACAGCGCTTCTTGGATTGTTTGCTGTCAGCGTTATGGTCGCTCTTGCCATTCTGGCTCCGGTAATTACAAACGGGAAACCAAATGAGATTCATCCCATCGATGCTTATCTGAAATTTTTTGAAAAGGGCCATCTGCTGGGTACCGATGAGTTCGGGAGGGATTTATTTACCAGGATCTGTTACGGCGCCAGAGTATCCTTGCTGGTTGCTGTCGGTGCTACCGCTGTCGGCGGAGTGACCGGAGTGATTCTGGGCTTAATTGCAGGCTATATGGGAGGAATTGTGGATGCCGTCCTGATGAGAATCATGGATGGAGTCCTTGCCTTTCCCTTTATTCTGCTTTCCATTGTTCTTATGACGGTCCTGGGGTCCGGTATTATCAATGTGATCCTTGCCATAGGCATAGCGGAGATTCCACGGTTTGCAAGAGTTGTAAGGGGACAGGTGCTGATCGTAAAAAAGGAAGAATACTGCAATGCCGGAAGGGTGATCGGAATATCTCATTTCCGTATGCTGGCACACCATATCCTGCCCAATACTGTTTCAGAGGTTATCGTGTATGGGACTCTTAATATAGCCAGTGCCATTATTTCGGAAGCGGCATTAAGCTTTCTGGGGCTTGGCATTGAACTGCCTACCGCCTCATGGGGAAGCATTCTCCGTTCCGGAAGAAACTGCTTAAATACGGCTCCTCATATTGCAGCCGTATCAGGTACCTTCATATTGATCACTGTGATCGGCTTTAATCTGCTGGGAGACGGTATCCGGGATGTGCTGGATCCAAAAATGAAAAAGTAGGTAATAAATATGGATATTAACAGGATAAAAAAAGATGTGGAACAGAGCATTGAGGAAAAAGGAGAAGATTTGTGGGGACTTGCCAGATACCTCTGGGAAAATCCTGAATATAATTTTAACGAGTTCAAATCCAGCAGAGCCATATGGGAACTTTTGGAGAACTATGGATTTAAAGTGGAAAAAGAAATCTGCGGTTTGAATACGGCCTTTCGCGGGGAATATGACAGCGGAAAGCCGGGGCCTCATATCGGCTTTCTGGCAGAATATGATGCGGTTCCCGGAATGGGACATTCCTGCGGTCACAACCTGATGGCAGCAATGGCTGTGGGAGCCGGTTTTGGAGTAAAGTCTGTCATCCACCGTCTTGGGGGGAAGATCTCTGTGTTTGGAACCCCTGCGGAAGAGGGAGGAGGGGGAAAGGTCATTTTGCTGGAGAGAGGAGCATTCCAGGGCCTTGACGCGGCAATGATCCTCCATTCTGCCAATGAAACGGTAGTCAATGATATTTCCTATTCAAAGACAGATCTGACTGTTGAATATCACGGCAAGAGCGCACACGGAGCTACCTGGCCGGAAGAAGGAAACAGTGCCCTGGATCCCTTGCTTTTGTTATTCCAGTATATAGGCGGACAGCGTCTGCGCTGGAACGGCAGGGGAACGATCCTTGGGGTTATTACAAACGGAGGGAAGGATCCTATCCATATTCCTGATTTTTGCCAGGCTAAATTTACGGTCAGGTCTTTTGACAAGAGATTTAAAGAACAGATATTGAAGGAGTTTCTGGAGGCAGGACAGTCCCTTGGGACTATGACAGGGACCAGGTTCCGGTATGTATGGGATGGATATACCTATGAAGATATCCGCAATAACAGTCAGCTTGAAAAACTTCTTTTAAGAAACTTAGAAGACCTTGGAGAAAAGGTAATGCCAAGGAGAAAAGAACTTGGAATTGGCTGTACCGATGTGGGGAATCTCACTCATGTCATTCCAGGGCTCCAGTCCTATATCCAGGTGGTTCCCGGCTTAAGGGGCCATACGAAGGAATTTGAGGAGGCCTGCGGCAGTATGTCCGGCAGAAGGGCAGTGTTGGTGGGAGCCAAAGCCATGGCTTTTACAGCGGCGGATCTGCTGTCCTCACCTGAAGCAATGGAAAAGGTAAAGCAAAGCTTTGCGGAAATGAAGAAAAAATATGAGTAAAGGAGGTGCTGCTGTGGGAGAAGTATTATTAACAGTGAATGACTTAAAAACATATTTTTATACGGTAAGCGGCGTGAGCAAAGCAGTCGATGGAGTGAGCTTTCACATAAACCGGGGAGAAATCATGGGAATTGTGGGAGAGTCAGGGTCAGGAAAAAGCGTTGCCTCTTCCTCGATCATCCGGCTGCTGCCGGCCAGAACCGGAAAAATTGTAAGCGGCAGCATAGACTTTGACGGAACAGATGTATTGAAGCTGGGGAAAAGAGAGCTTTTATCCTTCCGGGGCCGGGATGTTTCCATGATTTTTCAAAATCCCATGACTTCCCTTTCGCCGGTATTTAAGGTAGGCCATCAGATGGTGGAAATGATCTGCGCCCATCATAAGGTCAGCAGGCAAGAGGCTTACCGCATGGGAGAAGAAGCTTTAAGAAAGGTTGGAATACCGGATGCCGGGCGGCGGATGGATTCCTATCCCTATGAATTGTCAGGCGGCATGTGCCAGCGGGTAATCATAGCAATGTCCCTGTGCAGCAATCCGAAACTGATCATTGCGGATGAACCCACGACAGCTCTGGATGTGACGGTTCAGGCACAGGTGCTGGAGCTGTTAAAGGATATGCGGGAGAAAAACGGGATGGCCATTCTGCTGATTACCCATAATCTTGGCGTGGTATGGCAGATGTGTGACAGCGTCATGGTGATGTATGCGGGAAAGACCGTTGAGTATACAACCTGTAAGGAATTGCATCACAATCCCCTTCATCCTTACACCTGGGGACTGTTGGATTCCATGCCGAAGCTTAGCAGCAATTCCGGGGAAGAGCTGGCAACGATCCAGGGAACCCCACCGGATTTAAGATTGACGGGAACCTGCTGTAATTTTTCCAACCGTTGCCCATATGCAGAGGATCTGTGCAGAAACCAGGTTCCTGACTTAAAGGAACTTGAGCCGGGACATTTCGTTGCCTGTCACAGGCAAGGGGTGGAAAGCCGTCTTTTTCGGGGAGGTGTGAAACAACATGAGTGAGAAAAGGGTGATCTTACAAGTGAAAGGCTTGTCTAAGGATTTCCAGATAAAAGGAAAGAAGCTGGGGAGCAAAAAAGCGGTTCTTCATGCGTTGCAGGAAATCGACTTAGATATTCATGAGGGAGAGGTGCTTGGTGTCATAGGAGAATCAGGATGCGGGAAATCCACCCTGGGAAGGTGCCTGGTAGGCTTACATAAACCGACAGAAGGGGAAATCCTGTTTGAAGGAAAAAGCATATTGGGAGTCAGAGCAAAGGATAAGCTGGAAATGTGCAGGAACATTCAAATGATATTCCAGGATCCCTATTCTTCTCTGGATCCCAGGCATACTGCGGCTGATTCTGTTTCCGAACCCATGGTGGTTCATAAAACCGTAAAAGGCAGAGCAGCGATGGAGCAGAGGGTTTTAGAGCTTTTGAAACAGGTAGGGCTGGATGTGCAGCATATGAACCGGTATCCCCATGAGTTTTCAGGCGGGCAGAGGCAGCGTCTGAACGTGGCCCGTGCCATATCCATAAATCCCAGGATGATCATCTGTGATGAGCCGGTATCGGCTCTTGATGTATCCATTCAGGCCCAGGTAATCAATCTTTTAAAGAAGCTTCAAAAGGAATACAATCTTACTTATGTGTTCATATCCCATGATTTAAGCGTTGTAAAATATGTCAGCGACAGAATCGTGATCATGTATCTTGGGCGGATCGTGGAAATCTGCAACGGAGGAGATATCTATAAGAATCCCCTGCATCCGTATACCCAGGCGCTGTTATCGGCGATTCCTCCGGAATGCCCTGATGAGGAAAAAGAGCGGATCGTACTTCAGGGAGAGGTTCCAAGCCCCATTGGAGAACGAAAGGGCTGCCCCCTGGCTGGACGGTGCCCTCAGTGCATGGAACGGTGCAAAAATGAAATGCCAAGGCTGAAACAACAGGGAGAAGAGGGACATCAGGTGGCCTGCTTCCTATACGAAAAAAAGTAAACCGGAAACGGAGGATTATGGGATGACAAAAAAGGAACTTCTGTACTATGTGGATGAGCATAGGGAAGAATTGATACAGCTTGTATCGGAACTGATTCAGATAAAAAGCGAAAATCCTACGGGTACCCAGAGAGGCGTGATTGATTATGTGGAAACATTTCTTGGGAAAGCAGGGATTGAGTTTAAAGAAACCGGCTGCAATCCGGATTATCCCTGCATTGTAGCAGGGATCGGAAGTGAAACGGGATTTTCCATAATTATTAACGGTCATGTGGATGTGGTGCCGGCCGGTGATTTGAGCCAGTGGGATTTTGATCCCTTTTCCGGTGAGATCACAGAAACCCAGATCTTAGGCAGAGGGACCTCTGATATGAAGGCAGGGGTGGCCGGCGTTTTATTTGCCCTTTCCCTTTTGAAAAGAGAGCATGTTCCGTTAAATGGGAACATCAGGCTCCACATAGTTTCCGATGAGGAAAGCGGAGGGCAGTTCGGAACCCAGTGGCTGTGTGCCAACGGCTATGCGGACCATGCCGATGCCTGTCTGGTGGCGGAGCCAACATCTATGAATACCATTGAGATCGGACAAAAGGGAGGCCTTCTTCTGACCTTGAAGGCCTTTGGGAAGTCGGCCCATGGAAGTCTGGGAAATTTTAAGGGAGAGAATGCTATTTTAAAATTATCCAGGATTCTTCCCCATATCTCCATGCTCACGGAAATAAAAGGCCATTTTACAGACAGGCAGCTAAAGCCATTAAAGGACTCCCAGATGCTGGCGGAGAAAGAAAATAATATTCCCGGATTAGGAAGGGCCATTGATCATGTGACCACAAATGTAGGCCTTATAAAAGGAGGAACCAGGCACAATATGGTTCCTGATTATTGTGAGGCCATTGTTGATGTGCGGCTGCCCATCGGAGTCCGCAAAGAAGAGATTGAAGAGGTATTAGAACAGATCATGGAGGCCAGCGGAGCAGAGGGGGTGGAGTATGAGCTTCATTATAAGAGCGAAGCCAACTTCACCGACCATGAAGCCCCCATTGTTCTGGCATTTAAGAAAAATGCAGAAGAATTATTAGGAAGAGAGGTCATACCTGCCTACCAGTGGGCATCAAGTGATGCCAGGGATTACCGGCTGCTTGGAATCCCCACCATCCAGTTCGGCCCTTCCAATACGGTTGGGATTCATTCCTATAATGAAACGGTCCAGATCCAGGACGTGGTCACGGCTGCCAAAACTTATATAGGTGCTATTTGTGATCTTATGGAGGTTTTGTAAAACACCCCGCAGGCAGTCACCAAGGTCAGGCCGCCTGGCGCCTGACCGTTGCTTTCGCGAGAATAAATTTTTGGAGGATTCGCAATGTTGATGAAACAATTGATAGAGGTACATGACCTGCTTGACAGCAGCTATGCAAACGGAAAGGGGGCAATGGAGTATTTAAAAACCATCAGGCCGGATGCTGACGTGGAAGTATATACCTTGGTGGGACAAAAGGGAAAAACCGATATGATTAAGGTAAGGATTCCCGGAGCGAAAGGAAAGGCAAAAGGTTTAGATGCCCCGACCATCGGCCTGCTTGGAAGATTGGGAGGTCTGGGAGCCAGACCGGAGAGGATCGGCTTTGTCTCTGACGGGGATGGGGCCCTTATCGCCTTATCCTTAGCGGCGAAATTGCTGGACATGCAGAACAAGGGGGACTATCTGGATGGCGATGTTTTTATATCCACCCATATCTGCCCGGATGCGCCCACCAGAGAGCACAAGCCGGTTCCGTTTATGGATTCCCCGGTGAATATGGCACAGGTGAATCAGGAAGAGGTAACGGTGGAGCTGGATGCCATTTTATCCGTAGATACCACAAAGGGAAACAGGATCATCAACAACAGAGGCTTTGCCGTTTCTCCTACTGTAAAGGAAGGATACATATTGCGGGTTTCCGAGAGCATTTTGGATCTGATGCAGACAACAACAGGAAAACTGCCTTATGTATACGCCCTTTCCCAGCAGGATATCACGCCTTATGGAAACGGACTGTATCACTTAAACAGCATTCTTCAGCCAGCAACCGCCACAAAAGCACCCGTGATCGGAGTTGCCATAACAACGGAGGCGCCGGTCGCAGGATGCGCAACCGGTGCAACCCATATCACGGATTGTGAAGAGGCGGCAAGGTTCATGCTGGAGGTTGCTAAGGCTTACGGCAGGGGAGAATGCAGTTTCTATGATGAAATGGAGTTTGAGAGGATCCGGTATTTGTATGGAACCATGGGACATTTTCAAACCCTGGGAACGGGAAACGAATGTGATGACGCTTAGGATTTAAGTGTCTTTTAACAGCTCCCAGGCGCAGATTCCCAAATACAGACGGAAGATGTCCTCAATGGCTGTGATATCGCTGCACAGAAGCTTTTTGATGGCGGATAGCCGGGCGGTCAGGGTATTCCTGTGGATGAAAAGCTTCTGAGCGGTTTCAGTCAGATTCATAGAGTTTTCCAAATACGCCTTAAGGGTCACAAGAAGCTCGCTTTTATTCTCGGAATCATAGATAGCAAGGCTGCTGACGGTATCTTCATATATTTTTTCTCTTTCATAAGTGGTCAGCTGGTTTAAAAGATGAAAAGCAAATTGCCTGGTATAAGAATGAATGTGGGTGGTTTGGCGGTCGGAGGTCTGCAGGTGCAATGTCTGCAGGCTTTCTTCATATGCCTTTGCGACGGAAGTGCAGGTAGTATGGCAGCGGCTGATCCCCAGTCTGAAAAAGGTTTGATAATCCTTTAAATAATCCGACAGCTGCAGGGCGGCCTGATTGGACAGTGAGACCGCCTCCACATTAGGTTTTTGTTTCGGATACAGGAGAAAAATAACAATACGGTTTTCGTTGTGGCATAAGAAGTATTTATGGCCCAAATGGATCAGTCCCTGGTTTACGGCATTGTAGAGGCTGCGGAAAAGCTTGCTTTCTTTTGACTGGCATTCCAGGGTGATGCATACCTTTTTTAAGTCGTTTGGAAAGGAATAGGCATCGCAAATCACCCGTATTTCCTCAATGGATTTATTTTTAATGTCCGAAAGCATATAGAAAAAAGAATCATAGTAATTTTCCTGGGAAAAGGCTCTGTTTTGAATCTGCATGGAGGTAAGTTCCAGCGCGAGTACGGAGAATATCTGCTTAAGGACTTCCATGATGGTGGTGTCGATCTCTTTTTTGGTGATATCAATGCATAAGTAATGCTTGTTGTCGGGAAGCAGAAAGGTATGAAAGGTAAGGAGTGTGTCATTGCAGTAAAAGTTACGTTTTCTGAGCTCTTTTGGTGTTTTCTCCGGCAGGGAATTGAACGGCTGGACCTGCAATTTGTGAATTTTGGAAAAATCCCCGTATTCTTTGGGCGGAATGCGGTAATAGATGGGGAAATCAGTAGTTGTGGTTATCATTGTCATGGAATTGGTATAATTAGATATCCGCTCAAGCATTTTCATGATTCCTTCTCTGTTAAAAAAGGATTCATGAAATTTTTCCGCCTCGCTGAGGATGAATTGCTGCCTTAAAATTTTCTGCTCAATAAGATTTTCGTTTATTATATTTATTATGTTGGTATAACCATGATAAAAAGGCACCGAAACAAGCGCAAGTCCATACTTGGCAGCCTCTTCGATCATGGAGTCGGGAATCCTGTCAAAAAAACGTTTCACTTTAATGCAGAATGCGGTACAATCAATGGCATGGAGGTCCGCAATTATTTTTTTCTGGATTTCAAAATCATTATAAAAAATGTAACCCGTTGTAAGAACGATTTCATTCTTTTTTATCCACTTTACACCGTCAGGATTATCAAGCACGCTGATGCCGGTGATGGTTTTATTAAGAGCTTCATCTTCTCCAATGAATTCCAGATTATCTATGGGGGTTTCATATATAAACCATCCAAGGGTCAAGGGAGGATATTTCATTTCATGCTCCTTTTCATTCAAAAACAAAGATTAACCAGGGACTTGATTATTTTTGACAATCATAGCATTGACTGTTTCACTTGACAAGTTAAACTTGTTTTTTTATAGAAAGCCTTATATAATAATGGAAAATAAAATGCGGTTGGAAAGGCGGATCAATATTATGATACAAGACTTTACAATTCACACATTCCTTGAAAAACTATCCTCAAAAAGCCCAACGCCGGGCGGTGGAGGGGCAGCAGGTCTTGGCGGTGCCATAGGAGCGGCTTTGGGAGAGATGGTGGTAAACTTAACTCTTGGCAAGAAGCGGTATGCCGATGTGGAAGAAGAAATGCAGTCAATCCTTGAAAAGCTTGAAGTTTTGAAAAGCGAATTTTTAAGGCTTGCAGATGAAGACGAAGTTGTATTTGTTCCTTTGGCCGCTGCATACGGCCTTCCCTCCGGCACGGAGGAAGAAAAACTCCATAAGGCGGAAATCTTAGAAACCCACCTTCTTGCAGCCACTCTGGTTCCTCTCATGGTCATGGAGCGTTCCATGGAAACTCTTGATATCATGGAGATCCTGGCAGAGAAGGGAAGCCGTCTGGCTGTCAGTGACGTAGGCGTAGGAGTTCAGTTTATGCGTTCCGCACTGCTGGGAGCCAAAATGAATGTTTCCATCAATACAAAGTCCATGAAGGATCGGGAAAAGGCCGGACAGCTTCAGGTTCAGGCGGAACACCTGGCAGAAGAAGGAATCAGAAAGGCAGATGCCATCTATGCGAAGGTGGAAGCTGCGTTAAAGGCATAATAAGGAGGCTGGCAAATGATAAGGAATAATTATAAAACTCTATAAATAAATCTTGATATAAGCAATATAAAATGCTACAATATGTCTCGGTGATATTATGGAGTATTATAGAATTGGGAAATTTGCTGAGTTAATCAGCGTAGCGCAGCAAAGCCTAAGGAATTTGGACAAAACAGGTAGATTAAAGCCCCATCATACAGGCGAAAGCGGTTACAGATATTATTCGCAAGAGCAACTTTATCACTATTTGCAGTGTATCGAGTAATAAGTAAAAGATGCCTTGAAAGGCAAATAGAAAATGTTAAATCCTTTCTATATGTACGAGGTTATTCTTTTGGGATTGTTTCAGATATTGTAAGCGGCATAAACTACAACAAGAAAGGATTAAATCAATCCGCTTTGGATATGAGCGCACAGAAGAACAGGATTAGTAGTAGATTTAGCTCAAATCGTTACGGCTCTTAGTTGTAAATTACAGGGCAAACGCGCCAACAAAATGATAAAGGAGTTTTTGGAAGATGATAAAGGCAGTGAAAGTGCGGCTAAAACCAACAAATGAACAAGAAGCACAGTTGCTAAAGTCTGCCGGTGTTGCACGTTTTGCATATAATTGGGCGTTAGGGCGTGAAAAGGAAAACCGTGATAATGATGGTAAATTTTTGAATGACCAAGAGTTACGGAAAGAATTTACGCAGTTAAAACAAAAAGAAGAATATGCATGGCTGTATGATACGAGTAATAATTTAAGCAAACAGGCGATAAAAGATGCTTGTGACGCATATAAACGTTTTTTCAAAAGCCAGGCAGGTTTTCCAAGGTTCAAAAGCAAAAGATGTACCCAGCCTAAATTTTACAATGACAATATAAAACTGAAATTTAAAGATGGTAGGTTTTTAATAGAAAAAGTTGGCTGGGTCAAGATATCAGAGCCGGAACGGATACAAGTGGATAAATTTCATAATCCAAGGGTATCATTTGATGGGAAATACTGGTACATAAGCGTTGGCATTGATATGCCCATTCCGACTGTTGAATTGACAGATGGGATAATCGGAATTGATGTTGGCATAAAGGACTTGGCAGTCTGCTCAAATAAAATGAAGTTTGAAAATATAAATAAAACGAAAAGAACAAAGAAACAAGCTAAGAAATTGCGCAGGTTACAACGCAAAGCATCTCGTAAATACGAGAAGAACAAAAACGGAAAGGAGTATGTCAAAACCAGTAACATTATAAAACTCGAAAAACAGATAAGGGTAACGCACCGAAAAATAGCCAATACGCGCCTTAACCATATCCATCAAGCAGCAGCGGCGATAGTGAAAACCAAGCCAAGCCGGGTTGTAATGGAAAATCTTAATGTTAAAGGCATGATGAGGAACAGGCATTTATCAAAGGCTATCGGTGAACAGGGATTTAATCTTTTCATGTGCATTCTTATGTATAAATGCCTTTTTTATGGCATAGAATTTGTAAAAGCGGATAGATTTTATCCGTCTTCAAAAACTTGCTGTAACTGTGGATACGTTAAAAAGGATTTAAAATTAAATGAAAGAGTTTATCAATGCCCTGTTTGCCACAACGAAATTGATAGGGATTATCAAGCAAGCATAAATCTTGCGCGATATATGGATACGGCATAAAATATAAATACGTATCAAATACCGTCCGTTGTACGGGAATCTAAGCCTTTGGAGCGTTGAACCAACGAGAGTAGCAGTAGTTTTGCAAAATCGGACGCTATGAACAAGGAATAGACTTTTTCTATTATTTATAGAGTTTTATAAAGTTTTGACAACGGAAAACAGACGTGATAACCTTAAAAGGTGCAGCCGTATCTGCAAAAATCAAGGAACAGGTAGATACGCTTTTGACTGATTTAAAGGGAAAAACTCCAAAGCTAGCCATTGTGCGGATAGGAGAACGGCCGGATGACTTATCCTACGAGCGGGGAGCTTTGAAAAAGATGGAAAGCTTCGGCCTGATGGGGGAAAGCTTTGCATTTCCCCAGGACATCACTGATGAAGCATTTAAGGAAGAATTTGCAAAGATCAATGAAAACCCGGACATCGATGGCATCCTTGTCCTTCGTCCCCTGCCAAAACAGATAAAGGAAAAGGATATAGAGCATATGATTGACCCGGGAAAAGATTTGGATGGCATATCACCAGAAAATATCGCCAGGGTATTTGCCGGGGACGATACCGGATTTGCACCCTGTACGGCGGAAGCGGTGGTGGAAGTCTTAAAAGCCAATGAGATTGCCCTGACAGGAAAAAGAGTGGCCATCGTGGGCAGAAGTATGGTAGTTGGCCGCCCCTTATCCATGCTGATGCTGAAGGAGAACGCTACGGTTACCATCTGCCACACCCGTACGGAAAATTTAAAGGAAACCTGTAAAAATGCACAGATCCTTGTAGCTGCTGCCGGACGTGCAAGGATGGTGGATGGATCTTATGTAGGTAAGGATGCCATAGTGGTTGATGTGGGAATCAATGTGGACAAAGACGGAAAGCTTTGCGGAGATGTGGATTTTGATTCTTTAGAAGGAACTGCCTCCATGGCAACTCCTGTACCAGGAGGTGTAGGAGCGGTGACAACGGCTGTACTGGCCAGGCATCTGGTGTCGGCGGCCCTTAAAAAATAAAATAACAGAAGCCATTGCAAAATAGATCACCATCTAAGGAGCAATGGCTCTTTTTGATTGGAAGTAATTGATATCTCCTTATTTATTAGTTGTCTAGTCAACTTTGCAGCAGTATAATTACTGCGTAAATTTTCCATGGAGTAAAATACAAATAGAGGAGAAACGATGAATGATGTTCCTATTAAATTAAGCAAATTTACCGGCAGCATCTACCGCTGTACCCAGGTCTATGCCAATGAGATCTTAAAGCAATTTGGGCTGACCAGCGGCAGTTACCCTTATTTATTAACACTATTAAGTAACGACGGTATCAATCAGAACCAGATCAGCAGGGAGCTGGATATAGATAAGGCCATGTCCGCAAGAGAGATCAAAAAGCTCATCAGGTTTGGGTATGTGGAAAAGGAGATTGACCCGGAAGATGCAAGGGCATATAAGCTGTATCTTATGGAAGAAGGACGGTCCCTGATTCCCGAAGTCCTCCAGGCGATGAACCACTGGAATAACATCATCACTCAGGGACTTAATGACCAGGAAAAGAAAGAACTGGTAAGGATGTTAGACATTGTATTAAAAGAGGCAAAGTACTATAGATGCATTCAGAAATCGGATGCATAGTTTTCTTATACTTTACAGCTACAGCTGCAGATAAAAGAAAGATAATACAGATTATTTTCGCTGAAAAACAGAATGATTGGAGACGTGTGAAATGGAGCAGACAAGCGAAAAAACATATAAAAACCGAAACCTTATTTTAATTAATGTTGTACTTCTTACTTTTATGTCAACACTTGACAGCAGCATTGTAAACGTTGCCCTGCCTAAAATGTCCCGGCTTTTATCCGTAAGTGCTGAGGCAATTGCCTGGGTGGTATCCGTTTACTTGCTGGTGATCGTAGGAACCATATTGATATTTGGACGTCTTGGAGATATCGTGGGAAAGACCCGGATATTTTTATACGGAGTCCTCGGCTTTACCATTGGCTCCCTTATGTGCGGAATGTCCGGTTCCTTTTTAATGCTGATCGTTTCCAGAGCCATTCAGGCCCTGGGAGCTGCGGCAGCAATGGCAACCAACCAGGGTATCATCACTCAGGTATTTCCAGCTAATGAGCGGGGGAGGGCTCTGGGAATAACAGGAACCTTCGTCGCTCTTGGTTCCATGGCTGGTCCGCCGATAGGCGGCTTTATCATCAATTCCTTTAACTGGGAATATATTTTTCTGATCAATGTGCCCATAGGAATCGTAGTGTATATTCTGGGGCTTAGAATCCTTCCCAGGCAAAAAGGAACCACCGGTGAAACATTTGATGTGAAAGGAAGCGTTCTTTTCATCATATCCATAACGGCCCTGTTCTTATCCCTGATTCTGGGAGAAGGTTCTGGATATGGAAATCCTTTGATCATCGGCGGATTTGTTTTGTTCCTTGTAACATTTGTCCTGTTTATCTGGCTGGAGCGCAGGATAGAGGTTCCTCTGTTGCAGCTTGAACTGTTTCAGAACAGGCTGTTTTCCTTAAGTATTTTTTGTTCTTTTATTTCCTTTATGGCAATCAGCGGTTCGACAATCGTACTGCCATTTTATCTGCAGAATACTTTAAAGTATTCTCCTGCATTTACTGGCCTCATTCTCATGGTGTCACCGATTATACTGGCTGTGGTGGCCCCAGTCAGCGGCCATCTATCTGATCGGATCGGCTCGGAGTTTTTAACATTTTTAGGGCTTATGGTCACAGGAGCCGGATTGTATCTCATGTCCACTTTGACACAGAGTTCCAATATCTGGGCAATGATCATTTACATCGCCATTATGTCCGTGGGAAATGGCATGTTCCAGTCGCCTAACAATTCTCTGACCATGTCTACTGCTCCTAAAAACATGCTTGGGATTTAAGGAAGCGTGAATGCTCTTATAAGGAATATGGGGATGATCAGCGGTATTTCCATCACCGTACTGCTCCTTTACGGCCGGATGAGCCAAAAAATAGGATATCATGTTACCGACTATGTGCAGGGACGGGATGATGTATTTATCTACGGCATGAAGGGAGTTTATATAGCTGCCGCCATGATATGTGCCGCAGGTGCTTTTTTAACGGCCCTCCGTCTTTATAACCAGAGAAAACGGGCTGCCCTGCCTGAGACTATTCATGAAACTGTAGGGTAAAAAAAACAGAGGCGCTGCAGAAAGAGAGGATAAGTGAGATGAAACTGTGCTAAATGCATAAGAAAAGGAGATGAAGAGAAAAAAATATATATAATTGTGCTTAAGAATGCTTGACAATGTATGACTTGTTTAGTATAATAAATAAAAAAAGAAAATATAATTTACTGGAAGTGTTACTGCTTGTCGGGCCTGACCAGGATGACGTAAGGTAGAAGACCATAATATTTGGTTGGAATTTTGCGTGATCTTGGTCTTTTTTTACAATAAGGTAAAAATACTTGTCACAATGATTTAGGCAAACTCCATTGAGAAGGTGAACATGTTGCATGTAGAAAAGCGGATTAATAACAATGTGCTGCTGGCGACAGAGGAGGGGCAGCAGATGGTTCTGATAGGGAAGGGGATCGGCTTTCAGGCTTATCCTGGAGATCGGGTGGACAAGGGTAAGATTGAAAAAATCTTTTACCCCACCAACAATATGACCTTCACGCAGATGGCAGCCCTCATGACCGGGTGCGGACCCGATGAATTAAGGACAGTGTTAAAAATCGTGAACATGGCCAGGGAGACGTTTGAACATCTAAATGACAATATGTTCTTTTCCTTGCTTGACCATTTATCCTTTGCCTTAAAGCGTCATGAAAACCAGATGGATATCGTAAATCCGCTGGAGTGGGAGATAAAAAAGTTTTATTCCAGGGAATACCGGATGGGTGTCAGGGCGCTGGAAATCATAAAAGAGGATTTGGGGAGGGAGCTTCCTGGCAGTGAAGCTGCATTTTTTGCCCTTCATATTGTTAATGCGCAGATTGACAGTGTGACGGGAGAGGAAATTTTCGGAATCACGGAAATGACCAATTCTATTTTAAAGCTGGTCAAGTATTTCTATCAGTGTGAGTTTGATGAGGACAGCGTATTTTTTAACCGTTTTATTGCCCATGTCAGGTATTATCTTATGAGGCAGATAAAGGGAGAGGAGGTTATCCTTGGGGAAAGTGGGATTCTTGAATCGGTCCGCAAGGCGGATTCCCGGGCTTATGAGTGTGCGGACAGGATTGCCCGGTATATTTATGAGAGGCAGAGGTGGGAAACCTCTGAAACGGAGAAGATGTTTTTGATGCTGCATATTATTAATTTGGTAAAAAGGTGAATAAATAAGGGATTCGTTACAGTTTGGCTGGCAAGACCCGTACCTGGCTGATGGGAAATTATCATTTGGCAGGGCGGGTCTTTTTTGTCTCATTAATTGGTGGAAACTGCCGTTTGGGCTGTGGGAATGAGCATGGCAAGGCGGATGGAAAAATTAATCTTATTCATGAGGAGGAGAAGGATGGAACGAGAGGAATTGGCTAAAAAACTGATGGAGCATGTAGGTGGGATTGAAAATATCAAATCGCTCTCTCATTGTATGACACGGCTGCGCTTTTTCCTGGTCGATGACGGCAAGGTTTGTGAGGAGGAGTTAAAGAAGCTTCCGATTCTTGGCGTCCAGAGGCAGGGCGGCCAGTATCAGGTGATTGTCGGGAATGACGTATCCAGGGTTTATAAGGAACTTGTGAAGCAGTATCCGAAGCTTGGGGGAGAGAATCTCACAGATCAGGCGGGGGAGAAGAAGGGAACGCTCGTCAGCCGTATGCTTGCGGCCCTGACTGCCATTTTGGTCATGCCCCTTTCTGCTGTGATCGGCAGTGGTCTGATCATGGGGATTCGGTATATGTTTACGACTTTGCATATTTTACCGGCGGAGAGTCCGCTTATTTTCCTGCTCACGGTTATTGGGAATTCGTCCCTTTATTTTTTCCCGTTTCTGCTTGCGGTTTCGGCTGCGAAACGGTTTCATACCAATGTTTACATGGCCATAGGGATTGCGGCTGCCATGTTGGACCCCAATCTTATTGCCAGGGTTGGAGAAGAACCGGTAAGGCTTTTTGGGGCACTTCCGATCCCTATGAATAATTATGGAAGCAGTGTGATTCCCATAATCCTGGCGGTCTGGTTTATGAGTAAGGTGTATGGCTGGCTAGAGGAGAAGCTGCCGTCCATGGTGACTGTTATTTTTGCTCCTTTGCTGACTTTTTTGATTGTCACTCCTGTCAACTTGATTTTAATTGCGCCTTTGGCTACGTATTTGACAACGTATGTATCCAACGGACTTGAATGGCTTATCAATTTAAATCTTGGAGCCGCAGGCTTTGTAATCGGCGCGACCCGTCCGCTCCTGGTTTTGGTGGGGCTTCATCATGCCATCCGGCCTCTCCAGTATATGCAGTTGGAAACCTTTGGCTATACCACAATTAGTCCGGCGACCTTTATATCTACCATGTCCCAGGCGACCGCCGCATTTGCAACCGCAGTGCTTGTAAAGGACCGGAAGAATAAGCAGATTGCAACTTCTTCTGCTGTTTCCGGCTATCTTGGCATCACGGAGCCTGCCCTGTATGGAATTATTTTTAAATACCGGGCGGCTTTGGCGGGATGTGTGATAGGCGGTGGTCTTGGGGGAATGGTCAGCCTAATGATGGGAGCGAAGGCATTTTCCCAGGGGATGCCAAGCATTCTGACAACGCCGGTATTCATGGGGGACAAGCCCATGTCAATCGTCTGCGGATTTGCCGTGATGTTTGTATCTACCTTTGGAATTACATGGTTTTTGGGAAAAAGTGTGTTTAAGCTGGAGGATCATATCGTTTTTACCGACGATATTTTAAAAACCGGAGCGGCTAAGGAAGAAACTGCATCGGGGCTTCTGGTATTCAGTCCTGTCAGCGGACGGCTCTGTAAGCTGGAGGACATTCATGATGAAACGTTTTCCACTGAAATATTGGGCAAGGGAATCGGAATCATTCCGAATGAGAACCGGATTGCCGCTCCGGCGGACGGCGTGGTAAATTCGGTTTTTCATACCAATCATGCCCTTGGTTTTGTTACGGAGGAGGGCCTGGAGGTACTTATTCATATCGGGCTTGACACAGTTAAGCTGGAAGGAGAATTTTTTACTCCTAAGTGTAAGGTGGGGGATAGAATGAAGAAGGGAGATGTTCTTATTGAGTTTGACCGGGAGCGAATTGAGGCGGCTGGTTATGACACCACGGTTGTCATCGTGATTTCTAATACCGCGGCTTATGGCAGCATTGAGCCTGAGTTTGAAGAGGGCGCCATATTTACGGGGGAAAAGATATTGACCGTCAAATAAGAAATAGTAAAAATGAAGGGGGAGGGATTTCGGTTCTTTGCCCGGAGCCATTTTACTTAAGGAAGGGAAACTGCGGCTAAAAAAGAGCTGCAAAAGGAAGGGAGAATTTCAGTATGAAGTTAATTGTGACGAGAGATTATGAAACCATGAGCCGTGTGGCTCTTAACCATGTACAGGCTCATATGTATACGGGAGATAACCGGAGGGTGAATCTTTCTATTACGGCGGGAAAAACCCCGGAGCGGCTGTATCAGTTGTTTGTGGAGGAGTACAAGGGGAAGCCTTATTTTGATCAGGTTCATTTTTATAATTTTGACGAGATACCCAGGGCGGGGGAAGCGGTTGGTGTTACCATGAATGATTTGAACCGCATGTTTTTTAAACCGGCAGAGGTCCCTGAAGTGCGGATTCATCCATTGGATACGAGGAACTGGAAGGATTATGACAAAAAGCTTATGGAGGATGGCGGGCTGGATATGATTCTTATGGGACTTGGCACAGACGGGCATTTCTGCGGGAATCTTTCCGGGACGGTGGAGCATTTTGGCATGGAAACCAGGCTGGTGACAAAGGAGGCGTGCCCACTCTCTTATTTTGAGAGGGAGGGAAGCCCGGACCATTATGTGACCTTCGGGCCGAAAACCGTGATGAATGCCAGGCATTTAATCCTGATCATCAACGGCAGCCATAAAGCGGAGATTACGAAAAAAGCGTTATTTGGCCCGGTGACACCGGAGGTTCCTGCCAGCGTGTTCCAGCTGCATCCGAATTATACGGTTATTATGGATGAGGCGGCGGCAGCTCTGCTGGATGGCTGATGGCGGGTTCTTTGCCGATGGGGCCTGTCCTTTGGTCATGAAGCCTGCCTTGGGGCATCGGGCATTATCAGGTGTGGAGGGAAACGAGTAAGAATAAGAAAAGGAAGCTGCGGAAGCTGAAACACCGGAGTTTCTTTTTTAACAGGAGGCGGGGCTTTCCTCCATGTTCTGATTCTGCGAGATGGCAGGGGAGTTAAAAAGAGGTATTTGAACGAGTAGGAACGGATTCAGATAACGTTCTGTTTGGAATGAACTGAGATGCGGCGATTTATTTGTATATCCCAAATAATAACGACATGTCAATGAATGTCATTTATATGAGTTAAAATATGGCCGGAAAAATAAACGGCGGATAGAGGGCTATGAAAGGAAGGAGAGGAAAACATGAGATTTCCAGAGAATTTTTATTGGGGTGGGGCAATTTCTGCCAATCAATGTGAGGGAGCGTATTTGGAGGATAACAAAGGGCTTTCGATTCAGGATGTTCTTCCGAAAGGGATGAACAGCGCTTATACGGAGGAACCGACAGAGGAGAACTTAAAGCTGGAAGGAATCGATTTTTATCATCGATATAAGGAGGATATGGCGCTTTTTGCCGGCATGGGTTTTAAAATGTTCCGTTTTTCTATTGCATGGTCAAGAATTTACCCCACGGGCGAGGAGGCGCGGCCGAATCCGGAAGGGCTTGCTTTTTATGAGGGGCTTATAAAGGAATGCCTGAAATATGGCATGGAGCCGTTGGTTACAATTTCTCATTATGAGACACCTCTTGCCCTGGCAAAAAAATATAACGGCTGGGCCGGCAGAGAGATGATTAAGCCATATTTGCGTTATTGTAAAACTCTTTTTACTCATTTTCCCCAGGTGAATTATTGGATTACGTTTAATGAGATAAATTCTATTCTCTATACTCCTTTTATGAGCGGTGCAATCATGACCCCGCCGGAGGAACTGACGGAACAGATGATATGGCAGGCGGTTCATCATGAACTGGTGGCTTCAGCGGAAGCGATTAAAATGGCCCATGAACTGATTCCTGGAAGTAAAGTGGGCTGTATGGTGCTTGGAACGACCATTTATCCGCTTACCCCTCATCCGGACAATATCATTGATGTGATGGAGCAGGACAGGAAAACTTTATTTTTTACTGATGTCATGGTACGGGGAAGGTATCCGAGTTATGCCGCAAGTATGCTGAGAAAGAAGGGCGTCCGGATTGAGTTTGCCCCTGGAGATGAGTCAATATTAAGGCATACGGTTGATTTTATTCCAATCAGCTATTATTCCAGCAGCTGCACAAGCGCTGACCCGGCTCAAGGGGAACCAACGGGAAGTAATATGACCAGAAGCTTGAAACGGAATCCTTATACCGCCGTGTCGGACTTTGGCTGGCAAATCGACCCCCAAGGACTGCGCTTTACCTTAAATAAGCTTTATGACCGCTATCAGATTCCTTTATTTGTTGCGGAAAATGGACTTGGGGCGCGTGAGACGCTGGTACCGGATGGGTTAAATGGATATACGGTGATGGATTCGTACCGGGAGGAATATATAAGGGGGCATCTTCTTGAAATGGCAAAAGCAATAGAGGAGGGTGTTGATGTATTTGGTTATACTTATTGGGGCTGCATTGATCTTGTGTCCTGTGCTACTTCTGAAATGGAAAAAAGATATGGATTTATATATGTGGACCGCGGCAACAGCGGCGAAGGAACCTTGAAGCGGTACAAAAAAAGCTCCTATGACTGGTATAAAAAGGTGATTGAGACAAATGGGGAGAGGCTTTAAACGTTTTTTTCTTGTTTTTTATTAAATGCCCTCTATAATAGGGAAGGATAAGATGCAGTTGGAAAGGCGGAAGGATGCCTTTTTTGCGTAAAATAAGAAAACAGAGGCTCAATGGCCTCTGTTTTCTTATCCGTTTAAGGCCTGCCGCTTCACCTGGCCGATAGCTCCCAGTACAGGCGGGAAATACAGGACTAATACAGTTAATACCAGCTCCGGCAGGATATAAGTGGCATTATAACCCAGAGTATAGGCCAATGGGGAAATGCCCTCCGGTGTATAGGATGCAAAGAATATATAACCGGAGATAACATGGAATAAGTACCGACCCGTAACGCCCACAATATATCCGGCTACAAGACCGTGCTTTTTATTACTGAACAGACCGGAAAGCCCCAAAGCACCGAATGCCAAGGGATAGTCAAGAAGAACCTGGATCGGAGCGAATATATAGGGGTTCGTGATAAACTGTAAAATTCCGTAGGCTACACCGGTCGTGATCCCGGCCTTTACACCGTAAACATAACCGATGAGGCAGATGAACATCATGGAAAACAGAGTGACGGAACCGCCAAAAGGAAGGGAAGCTACTTTGATAAAGGAAGTTACCGTTGCAAGCGCCATCGCGCCTGCGCAGTAAACCAGCTGGCGGGTCTGCAGCTTTTGAGATTTAGAAGACGATCTGCCAAGAAGATGCAGGGCAAAAAAGATTGCAGCAAATAGAACAATCACCAGCAAGTATCCTGCCGGCTTTAATAAATACTCTTCACTTTCCGCAGAGTAAGTTAGAAAAAATGACATAAAAAATCCTCCTTTGTGTGCGCAGGAGGGGACTACTATTGCTTCCTTACGCCGGCATTATCCGGTTCAAGTAGTGAGGGTTTGGTTTCTACCAATCTCAGCCAATGGCTCCCCTAGCGTGTGTAATTTATACAATTTTGCTGTGAGTATAGCGCAAATACACAGGCTTGTCAAGCCTTATCAAGTCATGTTTTTGCATGTCTGATCCATAACCAAATTGTAAATTCAGTATAAAAATGCAAATTAAGCACAACCTAGTAAAAGCAGTAAAGTTGAAATAAGGTCCGCTTGATTTATTATTAACAAATTGGAGATACGGAGGTTGTTTTCATGACAGGCTTTATTATTGCTCTTATATCCGGAGCGCTTATGAGCATACAGGGAGTTTTTAATACGGGAGTGACAAAGCAGACCAGCATGTGGGTTTCTACAGGCTGGGTACAGCTGACAGCATTTTTGACCTGCCTCATTCTGTGGTATTTTTCCGGCAGGGAGAACATTACCGGTCTATTTGACGTACAGCCAAAGTACTTATTGATTGGCGGAGTTTTGGGTGCATTCATTACCTATACCGTAGTTAGGAGTATGGGAACCCTGGGGCCGGCCAAAGCGGCTCTGATTATTGTAATTTCCCAGATCATTGTTGCCTACGCCATCGAGTTGTTTGGCTTGTTCGGGGTTGAAAAGGTAGGATTTGAATGGAAGAAGCTGATCGGCGCGGTTGTTGCCATTATCGGAATCATGATATTTAATTAATTTGGAAATAGTGCTTGTATTTACTTATTTCTTTAGGTAGAATAGTAACATAGGCTGAAGATGGTATCCTTTTTTGGAGATTTTTGTAAGAGGAGGGATATCATGGATTACAAGAAAGTTAAAATCATCCTTATTGCCCTGTGTGTCTTAGGGGCGGGTGTTTGTTACGGCTTGAGCAGAAGCCAGGAGGTTCGCAGGCCAGGGATTTCTCTGTCAGAGGAATCAGCTTTATCTTCCGGGGAAACTGTTACCGGAATTGGAGCAGGTGATGGCCCGGCGGCTTTAACGGCAGAAGAGGACAGTTTAGGAAGTGCAGGAGAGGAAACGGCCCTGCCTTTCTATGTACATATCTGCGGAGAAGTTATTTCTCCCGGTGTTTATGAGCTTAAAGAAGGAAGCCGGGTTTTTCAGGCAATCGAGAAAGCAGGCGGAGTCACAGACCAGGCTGCGGCAGAATATTTAAATATGGCGGAGCAGGTCAAGGACGGCATGAAGATCGTGGTCCCTGGCAAGGAAGAGGTGGAAGCGGCGAAGGCCAGGGGAGAGATATCCCTACAGGCAGAGGCTTCATCCAACGTACAAAAAACCAAGGTGAATTTAAATACAGCCACCAAAGAGGAACTGATGACCCTGCGGGGAGTCGGAGAAGCTAAGGCAGCTGATATCCTTAAGTATCGGGAGAGCCAAGGCGGATTTCAGAAGATCGAGGATATTATGAAGATATCCGGCATCAAAGATGCGGCGTTTCAGAAAATAAAAGATGATATAACGGTTTGAAATAGAGGATAGAGGTGTAGTATGGCAAGCGTTTTAGTAGTTGATGATGAAAAACTCATCGTAAAAGGAATGAGATTCAGTCTGGAACAGGACGGTATGGAAGTGGACTGTGCCTATGACGGAGAGGAAGCCATTAATCTGGCAAAGCAGAAAGAGTATGATGTGGTCCTGTTGGATGTCATGCTTCCCAAATACGACGGATACGAAGTGTGTCAGGCCATCCGGGAATTTTCCGAGATGCCTATTATCATGCTTACAGCAAAAGGCAATGATATGGATAAGATCCTGGGCCTGGAATACGGTGCCGACGATTATATCACAAAGCCTTTTAATATTCTTGAGGTAAAGGCCAGGATTAAGGCTATCCTGCGCCGGAATTCAAAGAAGAACAAGCGGGATAACCAGGAAGACAGCCAGGTGATAAAAGAAGGCGATTTAAAGCTGGACCGGGACAGCAGGAGAGTGTTTATTGCTGAGAAAGAGATTAATTTAACTGCAAAGGAATTTGATCTTTTGGAACTTCTTACCTGCAATCCGGGTAAGGTTTACAGCAGGGAACAGCTTCTTACTTACGTATGGGGAAATAAAGCCATGGATACGGGGGATGTACGAACGGTAGACGTTCATGTAAGGCGTCTGCGGGAGAAAATTGAACCCAGTCCCAGCGATCCTAAATATGTGCATACCAAGTGGGGCGTAGGATATTATTTCCGCGTCTAGTAAAAAAAGAGGAGGATTTCTGACGGGTGACCGGGGAAATCCGCCTTTTCTTTAAATTTTGGGAAGAAAATTCCATAGATTAGAATCAATTTTGGAAACGGGGAAACGATAAGATGGATTACAGCATCAGAAGAGTAAAGAAAGAAGATTTGGACCGGGTCGTGGAAGTGGAGGCTCTTTGCTTTCCGCCGGAAGAGGCGGCAGGGAGGGAATCCATAAGGCAGAGAATCGATCAATTTCCTGAAAGCTTCCTTGTGGCAGAGCTTTCTGACGGGACAATCATCGGTTTTATAAATGGCTGTGTTACAAATGGGAATACGATCTGTGACGAAATGTTTGAGAAAGCAGATTTTCATAATCCAGATGGCGCTTACCAAAGCGTGTTTGGACTTGATGTGATAAAAGAATGGCGGGGCCGGGGTGTTGCCGCTGTTCTTATGAAACGTTTTATTGAAGAAGCCGGGAAAAAAGGCAGGAAAGGAATGATACTTACCTGCAAGGATAGGCTGATACACTATTACGAAAAATTCGGATACAGGAACATGGGAGTGTCCGGATCTGTGCACGGAGGAGCCGTCTGGTATGACATGCGGCTTGATTTTATAGATACAGGGAAGTGAGGCACCGTCAATATGAAGAAAAGCCCCCAGGGAGAGCGGTGGAGACGGCTTGACAATACGGCAAAGATATTTCCGGTCATAGCAAGTGAGAATTTAAGCAATGTATTCAGGATTTCCGCAGTTTTAAAGGATGAGGTGGATCCGGGCACGTTGCAGCGGGCACTGGAAGAGATCCTTCCTCAGTTTGAGGGATTTTCGGTGAGGCTGCGTAGGGGATTTTTCTGGTATTATTTTGAGGACAATAAGAGGATGCCGGTCATTGAACGGGAAACGACTTACCCCTGCAAATTCATTGATCCTCACAGCAATCAGCTTTATTTGTTCCGGGTCACATATTTTGACAGGCGGATCAATCTGGAAGTGTTCCATGCGGTTACAGACGGCCTGGGAGCGGTGAACTTTTTAAAAGCCCTTGTTTACCGGTATCTGGATATTAAACGAAATTCCAGAACCGGTCATCGGACGTCTCAGAAGATATCATCAAATGTATCCATGAATGTGGAGGACAGTTACGTCCGTCATTATAAAAAGACCGAAAAGCGCAAATACAGCACCAGAAAAGCTTATCATCTGGCAGGAGAAGCCCTTCCTCTTGATGAGGAAAATGTTCTTCACGGTTATGTGGACTTAAAGATGCTTAAGACGGTTGCCAAAAGCTATGGGGTCAGCATCACCAGATTTTTGACGGCGGCCCTGATCTGGGCGATCTATCAGGAATATCTTGGTGGGAAGCCTTGTGAGGAATCCATCGGCATCAGCATTCCCATTAATTTGCGGACCTTTTTCGGCTCGGATACGACCGCTAATTTTTTTGCTGTGACGCTTATTGATTTTTTATCCACCAGTGAGGAGCATACATTTACTGAGGTACTGGAAGCAGTAAGCAGCCAAATGGATTCAAAGATCACAAAGGAAAAGATGGAGCAAATCATTTCCTATAATGTTTCCAATGAAAAGAAGTGGTATCTGCGGGCCGCTCCCCTTTTTGTAAAATGGTGTGCGTTAAACCTGGTTTTCCGGAACAACGAGAAAGCCTACACCATGACACTTTCCAATATCGGTCCGATTGATATTGAAGAGGATTACAGGAAGGAAATCGAGCGGTTTACCATAATGATCGGAGTTTCCAAAAGGCAGCCCATGAAATGTGCGGTCTGTTCCTATGGAGAAGAGGTCATTGTGACCTTTACTTCCGTATTTCAGGACACCAGGCTTCAGGATCGTTTTTTCGGTTTTCTTAGAGAGATGAAGATTCCGGTAAGTCTTGAGAGCAACGGCGTTCCGGATCGCCGGGATGATCTGGGGATGTATCCTCAAATCCGGTATGACCAGAAACGGCTTAAGAAGCTGGTTACTGTCTTTTATGGATTGCTGTTTTTTGTAGGGGCTGTTTTAGGGATGATCAATTATGCCACCTATTCCGGCTCTCTGTGGTCCATCATTGCCATCGGGCTTATGGCATATACGGCTCTTACGGTCGAATATTCCATTCTGCGCCATGCGAATCTGGCATCTAAGATCCTTATGCAGACGGTGGCTGCGCAGGTACTTTTAGTGGCTCTGGACCATTCGACGGGTTATAATGGCTGGTCAGTGAATTACGGAATTCCAAGCACCATTTTGTTTGCGGATCTTTCCATTGTTTTTTTGATACTGGTAAACCGGATGAACTGGCAGAGCTATTTTATGTATCAGATTGCTGTTACAGTGTTCAGCTTTATTCCTTTGATTTTATGGGCGACAGGTCTTTTAACCAGACCGTTTCTGGCCTTGTTCACTGTGACAGTGACGGTGATCATTCTTGCCGTTACCATTGTGCTTGGAGATCGAAGTGTGAAAACGGAACTGAAAAGGCGGTTTCATGTATAAAATAGACGCCGGAAAAGGAGGGAGTTGTTGATGAGTCAAAGAAAAGTGAGCATAAGAGGAAATCTAGTAAGGGAAATGATGCAGAATGTAATGGAAACTTCTCTGAAACAGCCTATCCGGACCGGAGAACTGAGGAAAAATCCGGTGGAGCCTGCCTGGGTCCGCCCGGCAGGTTATGAATATGAAATTATTGAGCTGGAACATTTGAAAATGGAATATCTGCGTCCTGTGGGAGTGGTAACGGATCGGGTGATCTTACAGCTTCACGGCGGCGGATACATCGGGCCGATGAAGAACATTTACCGGAGATTTGCGGTCCGATATTCCAAGCTAAGCTATGGCGGGGATGTTCTGACTCTTGACTACCGGGTTGCCCCGGAACATCCATTTCCGGCTGCTTTGGTTGATGCAGTGGCAGCTTATCAATGGCTTATAGAAGAAAAAGGATACCGGCCGGAGCATATTGTGGTGGCCGGAGATTCTGCAGGAGGCGGATTAAGCCTGGCCTTAGGACTGTATCTGAAAGATCATGGAATTGCCCTTCCCGGAGGTTTTATTACCATGTCTGCCTGGACAGATTTAACTAACAGCGGGGAAAGCCATGTATCCAATTACGACATCGATCCGTTGTTTGGAAATTCTACAGATAATATGCTTTACAATTCAGAATATATCGGCGGAGAGGACCCTCACCTTCCTTATATTTCTCCGGTATTTGGGGAATATGAGGGCTTTCCTCCTGTTCTTATGCAGGTTGGCAGCTATGAAGTGCTTCTTAGCGATACGCTGACTGTTGCTAACAAGTTAAAAAAAGCAGGCGTGAAGAGGCAGGTTTCCGTTTATGAGGGAATGTTTCATGTATTTCAGATGGGACTGGACTTGATTCCCGAGAGCCGGGAAGCATGGGACGAGGTGGAGTCATTTTTGCGGATCATTTTTCATATCAATGTCAAACCCGATGGAAAAGTGGTGCGGAAGGTGAAAACAAAGCATGCAAAGTCGGCAAGAGATATGGCTAAGCTTCTCATTGCCATGATGAAGAAAGAACTTGACACATAAAGGAGATACCAATGAAGATTACTTTGGTAACTGTGGGAAAAATAAAGGAGAAGTTTTATACAGATGCCATCGGGGAATACAGCAAACGATTGAGCCGCTACTGCAAACTGGATATTGTACAGGTGGCTGATGAGAAAACTCCTGACTCTGCCAGTGAAGCAGTTGAAAGACAGATAAAGGATAAAGAAGGGGAAAAAATCCTTTCTTCAATTAAGGACGGGGTTTATGTAATTGCACTGGCCATTGACGGGGAAATGCTGGATTCGGTTGAACTGTCTGAGAAAATAAATGGGCTTGGAATCGGAGGAGTGAGCCAGATCGTATTTGTGATCGGGGGCTCTCTGGGACTTTCTGATGCTGTCTTAAGGCGGGCAGATTATAAGCTGAGCTTTTCTAAGATGACATTTCCGCATCAGCTGATGAGAGTTGTTTTACTGGAGCAGATTTACCGGAGCTATCGGATTATAAGCAGGGAACCGTACCATAAATAAGCGGAGAAATTCGGAATGGATATGTAATTGATAAAGGAAAGAATTGGATTAAAAATCCTGTCAGAGCTTTTAACAGCTTTGATGGGATTTTTTGTTGCCCAACTTCTGGACAGGCGATAGATTTATGATAGACTGGAAGAGATAGGGGAATTTACGTTCATAAATGTGAGGAATACCAGGCCATGATAAGAAAATCCGGGGTTGCCAATAGCAGGCAACCCCGGATTTTTTCTTTATGTCTAACGCACATTCTAGTAAGTCGCTAACATGATATTACTAAATTTCCATGAGGCAAGGCCCCCAACTTACATCTCACTCAATTCCGCCAAATCTTCCGTCCATTTCCGATAAACAACTAAAAGCCTTTCATACAACGCATTGGCTTCCTTATCCGGAAGCAGGATATCTTCCGTCTGATGGATTTCCGTAATGCGGTCATATCCTTCCCACAGTCCGCACCCATTAGCCGCCAGTGCAGCAGCACCCAGAGAAGCGGCATTCTGGTCGATATTGGTTTTTAAAACGGGCAGATTATAAACATCAGCAAAAATCTGCCTCCAAACCGCACTTTTGCTTCCGCCCCCGCAGATCAGCATTTCCCCGTTTATGGAGGTCTTAGTCAGCAGGATATCAAGGGTACAGCGCAGGGCCATGGCAATGCCCTCCATGGATGCACGCACCAGGTCTTCCCGGGTATTGTGAAGGGCCAATCCCATAAATCCGCCCCGAAGTCCGGAGGACGGCTCCTGGGCGCTTCCGCCTGCCAGGGAGGGATTAAACAGCACCCCATTGCTTCCGACAGGGACGCGTTCCGCCATCCGGTTCATGGCATCGTATGTATCCGTATCATCTGTAAAATCCCGGCAAAGGTTATCCCGGATCCAGCGGAAAGAGTTTCCGGCGGAGAAAATGGATACCGCGGAAGTATAATATCCTTTCTTTGCATGGGCAAATACAAAAGGCCTGGTTACCGGATCCACAACTGGTTTGGAAGAAGTAACGGCAATCCAGCTGGAAGATCCCAGGGACGTATACGCCACACCTTCCGCCAGTCCCCTGGCGCCAAGGGCCATGCAGGTGTTATCCACTGCCCCGCAGGCAACCGGGGTTCCTTCCGCCAGGCCGGTCATCTGTGCCGCAGTCTGTGTAACCCTCCCGATGATAGAGTCGCTAGGCCGGATTTCCGGGAATATATCCGGACTGATACCTGCAGCATTCATAAACCTGGGTTCATAATCCCATGCAGTAAGATTGAATACGCCAAATCCCGACGCATAGGAGGGGTCCGTACACATGGTTCCGGTCAGCATATAGTTGATAAAGTCCTTGGAGCCCAGAATTTTGTAAACCCTGGAGTACAGTTCTGGCTGGTGCTTTTTCATCCACATCAATTTGGTAACTGTGTAGCATTCCGCCGGATCACCATTTCCGGTGGTAAGATACCACTGGTCATAGTCCAGATCCTTAAATAACTCCACTGCTTCTTCCTCTGCCCGCATGTCGCACCAGATGGGCACCTGGTCCGCCAGCAGAGTTCCATTCCTGTCAAGAGGCACTGCCACCAGACTGTGGCCCGACAGGGCGACACCGGCGATATCCGCTGCATCAGATTCTGATTTGTCAAGAAGCTGCCTTGTTGCCTGACAGACATGATTCCACCAATCCATTGGGCGCTGTTCCACAAAGCGTTCTTTGGGAAATAAGGTGTCATACTGAATAAATACATCTGCCAGTGATGCCCCGTTTTCAGAGAAAAGTGAGGCTTTGATGCCTCCGGTACCCAAATCATAAGCAATTAATTTTTTCATACAATTATTCCTTCTCCTGTTATGTAGAAATTAAAATGGCCGCTCCATTACAAAATGGAATATAGAAAATCGCTGGTTATGGTATCTGCAGGGTACAGCCCCACCTGTTCCCCTGCTTTTAACAGCAGGATCCGGTCACACATGCCGATAAGCTCTGAGAAATCCGAGGAGATCAGTATGATGGAAGCGTTCCGGGACAATAGAGCATTGTAAATATTATAAAGCTCGCTTCTGGACATTAAATCTAAGTAGCTGGAAGGCTCATCAAAAATATAAAGCCGGGCCTCCTGGTGGAGGGAGCGGGCAATGAGCATCTTCTGCAGCTCTCCCCGGCTTAGCTGTTCCACAGGAACGTGGCAGGAGACTTTCCGTATATTCAGACGGTCCATAAAATCCCGGGCATATAAATCCAGCTTCTGGCCGGAAACCATATGAAAGCGTGCAGCCTTCCGGACATTGGAGGCTGTGATGTTGAAGCTTAAATCCTTTCCCGTAAAAAGGGTCTGACTTCCGCAATCCCCCGGGAGAAAGCTGATGGCCCCAGAGCGTTCCAGCACAGGCGCATAATACATATGGCCGGAGGTGATTTCCCGTTCTTTGGAAATGGCCTGGATCAAGGTCGTGCGGCCGGAGCCTACGATCCCTGCGATTCCTAAAATTTCCCCTTCCTGCAGGGAAAAAGAAATGTCATGGAGATTTCCGCTTGAAATATGGTCTGCGGCAAACAGCAGCTTTCCGGGCTTATGGGGCAGCTTTGGATAGGAAAAGTCCTTTTTAAATGACAGCACCCGTTTTACAAATGCCTCGTCTCCAAGTTCCTTTCTGGAATAGGACTCCGTGATCTCTCCCTGTTCCATGACGGAGACGCAGTCACAGTGCCGGATCACGGCCGGGTATTCGTGGGAAATAAGTATGACACAGATATTTTTCTTTTTTAATTCTGTCAGAAGATTCATGATCCTTCTGGTTTCATGGTTGGTCAGGGAAGCGGAGAATTCGTCCATAATCAGAATTTTTGGGCGACATAAAAGAACCCTGCCGATCTGAAGCAGGCATTTCTCCCCTTGGGATAAGCGGTCCACAGGCTGGTTTAATTCTAAATCCAGCCCCAGCTCCTTAAGGATGGAGCGGCAGACGGCTTCCTTTTTTTCTTTTGCCGGGTAAAACAAACGCTTATGGAAAATAAGCTCTTCGATACCCAGCAGAAGGTTGTCCATAATGCTTTTGCCTGAAAAAAGCTGAAGGGATTCCTGAAGCATATAGATCCCGTTTCTTTGGGCGCTTGTTATGCTGTGGATATCCAGCTGCCTGCCGTCTATCAGGATTTTCCCGCCCACTCTGGGAACGATGCCCGCAAGAATCCTGGTAAGAGTAGTTTTCCCCTCGCCGTTGCTTCCAACAATCGCAGTGATATCTCCGGAAGCTGCCTGGAAGTTGATATGGCTTTCCGGAAATTGCTTTGCACAGACATTTTCCATACGAATTACAAACTTATCCATAAACATTCCTCATGAAATTATATTAGCTTAAAGGTTTTAAATTATAGGAGGTGTATGCCCGTATTCCGTGTTCCATGTAGTACTGATGGTAATCCTGGGGAATCTTATTGTTGGTAACTATGGTAGAAATGCTGGTTAAATCCCCAAGACGGATAAAAGAACGCTGTTCAAACTTTTTGCTGTCCAGGCAGATGATTGCCTCATGGCAGCGGTCTGACACTGCCCTTATGATATCCACCACATTCATATCCGTAAGAGTATAGCCTCCTTCCATACTGGCTCCATCTACGGAAAAGAAAAACTTGCTTAAATAAATATGCTCCAGCTCCCGGTTTAAATCCTCCGGTATGGTATACATTCCGGAATTCTGCATCCGCCCGCCCAGAAACAGAAGCTGCACGGAAGCATTGCTTCCGAAAACATTGGCAACATAAAAATTGTTGGTCATTATATTTAAATTCTGCCGTTTGGACAGGGCCTTTGCAATATAGTAGCTGGTGGTGCCTGGGCCCAGGAAAATCCATTCCCGCTCCCGGACCAGTTGGGAAGCCACCAGTCCCAGCTCTTCCTTTTCCTTATCGTAAGGAATATTTAAGCCGTCCATCCGATCCGTATGAAGCTGCTCCTCTGGAAAAGCGGAGGCATTTAACGTAGCGCCTCCATGATTGCGGGTCAAAAAGCCACTTTTTTCCAGCTGCTCTAAATCGTTTCGAATTGTTACCTCTGTTACATTTAAAAGAGAGCTGAGAGTGGCAACGTCTATCTGTTTGCGCTCAAATATAATCTCTTTGATCCGCTGTATTCTTTCTGCTTTAAACATTTATGCCTCCTCCCTATAATAATTGTTTTCATTATTAAGATAGCATAAAAAACGAAAAAAATCAACAAAAAAAGAAAAAGATAAACGAAAATAATAAAAAATAAAAGCAAGAAAACAAAAGAAAATAGTTGAAAAACGAAAAAACGTATGTTATAATGACGAAAACGGGAGAGAAAAAGCGCATTTCTTTCCACTGTTTGGCCAAATTAGTATCGTTTTTGTTAAAAATTTGTCATGTCTGCATCTGATTTATGCAGAACAGTACAAAAGCACCGGGGCGTTATTACAAGATTATTGGAAAGGTATTTAAGAAAGAGAGGGTTATTATGAGGAAAGCATTAGCAGTATTCATGGCATTGACAATGGCGGTTTCCATGAGCGGATGCCAGGCAGCGAATAAGGCGCCGGCAGAGAGTCCGGAAGGAACGGGTGTGACCACTGGGGAAGCAGCGAAAGAAGCAGGAGCAAAAGCAGAGACGGAAGCCGGAAAGAAATACAGGATCGGATTTGCCAACGCTTCCATATCCAATAGCTGGCGCGTAAAGATGAGGGACATGCTGGTGGAGGAATGCAACCGGCTGGGAGTGGAGCTGGTGGAAACAGATGCCCACGATGATGCCAACACCCAGAACAGCAACATTGAAGCCATGCTCCAGCAGAATCTGGATGCCATTTTGATTACTCCGTGTGTGGAAGACGCAGCAAATCCCGGCATTGAGGCGGCATTTGAGACGGGAATCCCGGTCATCATCTTCGACCGCACCTGCACCACAGAGGATTACACCCATTTTGTAGGATATTCTGATAAGCAAAACGGTGCGGAATGTGCCAGGATGCTAGTGGAAGCTCTGACAGAGCGTTACGGCGAGCCAAAGGGGAATATCATAGCTCTGGATACCATGGCAGGCTCCAGTACGGATAACTTCCAGAAAGAAGGGCAGGACTCCGTATTTTCCAAATATCCTAACATTAAAATCATTGCGAGACAGTATACGGATTTTGAGGTCAGCAAGGGTAAGAGCTTTATGGAAGACTGTCTGGCGAAGTTCGGTCCGGGAGAAATTGACGGATTCATTTCACAGGATGGCGGCGTGACCCTGGGGGCAGTGGATGCCATACGTGAGGCAGGAAGGGACAAAGAAGGCATTGTCTTTACAAATGCGGACGGTATCAACGGAGTGGTGAAGATGGTCAAGGACGGCAGCTGCGTGGGGCTGACCCAGTTCCCCTGTGCGGCCAGCGTGGATGCCCTTCATGTGGCCATTGACTGCATCGATGGCCAGGGTCCAAAGGAGAAGGACGTTATGATGGACTCCATTGTAGTAACAAAGGACAATATGGGCCAGTACCTGATTCCGGATAGGGATGATTATGACTGGACCTATTAATCAGACAGGGACAGTCACAGTAAGCGATGAGCAGTAAAAACAGTCAGGATGACCAGGAGGGATACATAGATGAAAATCGGATTTTGCGTAGTAAACTACTCGGAAAAGCCACTGGAAGAGGTGGTAAAGCTTGCGGCAGACAATGGATACGACTGCGTGGAACTGCCCACTTATGTGGGCAACGGTCAGGTTGATGTGGAAGATATCCTAAAAAACAAGAAGGCAGGGGAAATCAAAAAGATGGTGGAAAGCCATGGCCTGACCATCGCTTCCTTAAGCAACCATGCGGATTCCCCTTTGATCATGGGACCTTACAGTGATGGGACCGTATCCTCCTGCAAGGGGACCAGGGAGGAGAAAATACTCTTTGGAACGGAAAGCATGATCCGCAGCGCACAGCTTGCAGCAGAGCTTTCTGTACCTGCTGTAGTGGCCTTTTCCGGCATGGAAAATTACGGACACATCAACGATTGGCCGGAGCCAAACGGCTGGAAATATGAAGAAGAGCAATTTGCACTAAAATGGGGCAAAGTGCTTGATAAATACAAGGAATACGGCGTGAAGGTAGCATTTGAACCGCATCCCAACAATGTGGTGTATGATACCCAGTCCGCGCTAAGGCTTTTGGAGGTGGTGGATCACCATCCGGCCTTTGCCATCAATTTAGATCCGGCAAATATCCTGTTTTCCGGTGTGAACATCCAGACCTTTGTGGATGAACTGAGGGGAAGGATCGCGCTGGTTCATGCCAAGGACTGTGAAATCGTCCATCACAACCTGGCAAAGGGCGGGTTAAATATGTACATGCAGGATGGCTGGGGTCGTTTGGACCGCTCCTTCCGTTTCCGGATTCCCGGCTGGGGCGACGTGGATTGGAAGCGTATGATCAGCGAGCTGTTCCTTACCGGATATGACGGCGTATTCAATTACGAGCATGAAGATGTAATCATGAGCAGGGCAGACGGAGTGAAAAAGACCATAGAATTCCTGCGCCCCCTGATGATCGACGCTCCCTATGAAGGACGCAGTGATGCGCTGTTTACAAAATAAAATCAGACATTTACAGAGCAAAGGAGAAAGTATATGAGAAAAATGAGAGCACAAGTGCTGACCCAGCCGTATCACTATGAACTTTCAGAAGTTCCGGTACCGGAGATTTCCGAAGATGAAGTCCTGATCAAGATCAAATATTGTGGAATCTGCGGTTCTGACTGGGGTTCCTATACGGGAAAATATGCGGATGAGGTAGCTTGTCTGCCGTTAATTACAGGCCACGAGTTTTATGGAACCATTGAAGAGATAGGAGCCAATGCACAGGGACTAAAGATAGGAGATCGTGTTACCTGCGATATCTGCAAGCCTTGCGGTACCTGCTATCATTGCCGCATTGGAGAACCCCTTCTGTGTACAGAATTCAAACAGATCGGGATCCATGTAGACGGCGGATTTGCAGAGTATGTAAAAGTCCCTTGGAAAAATGTATATGTGGTGCCAGATGAGGTATCTGATGAGAAAGCGGCTTTTGTGGAGCCTTTGACCGCCTGTATCAATGCCTCCAGGAAAATGGACTGCGTCATGGGAAGAAGCGTGGTAGTTATCGGCGCCGGGCTTGGAATCCTCCATGCCTGTCTTGCAAAGCTTAGAGGCGCTGCGCCGGTGATCATCATTGACGGCAATGAGGACAGGCTTGCCATGGCTAAGGACATGGTGGCAGACTATGTAATCAACTTCAAGGAGACACCTGATGTAATAGCTGAGGTCATGAAGCTGACAAACGGCATAGGCGCCGATTTTGTTCTGGAAGCCGTAGGCAGCTCAAAGACCTATGAACAGGCATTCCAGATGGTGAGAAAAGGCGGAAAGGTAGAGGCTTTCGGAATCTGTGCAGATGATGATTACGCCAGTCTTCCTCCGGTGAAGTTCGTACTGGAGGAGAAAAAGGTCAGCGGAAGCTGTGCTGGCATTGGTTACGACTGGGGCGACGTTCTGACTCTTCTCAAATATGACCGGGTAGATCCTACCCCACTGATCTCCATGATTGTTCCCCTTGAGGAACTGGAGGACGCTGTCAATGAAATTCGCAGAAATCCGAAATTGGTTAAGGTTTTAGTAAGCCCAGAGGCCAAAGAGCGGGTTGTACTGTATCAGTAAACCGATAAGGGGGACATTTCAGTCATGAAACAAAAAAGTGCTTCGGGAATGGTGAAAAAAATATTAAACAATCCCATCAGCGGCCCCTATCTTGCGCTGATCATCCTGCTGCTGATTGCCAGCATGATTTCACCGATTTTTCCCACATTTAAAAATATTACAAACATCCTACGGCAGGCATCCATTGTGGGCGTGGTCAGCATTGGCATGACAATGGTACTGCTCATAGGAGGAATTGACCTTTCCGTCACCAGTATTATGGCGATTGCAGCCTGTGTGATGGCAAGAATGTCAGAGCCCTATGTGCAGGCCGGCGGTACCGGCATCTATTTAGGACCGGTGCTTCTGGTGATGTTATTCGGCTTTATCATCGGCCTGATTAACGGCAGTATCATTGTGTGCAGGGGGGTAGAGGCTTTCATCATCACCCTTGGCACGGGGCAGGTGCTGCGGGGACTTAATTACATATATACCAATGGAGCGCCGGGAGGCTCGGTTTCCCAGTTCTGGTCCAACTTTGGTTCCAAGTCCCTGGGAGGGATCATCCCCTATGCTGTGGTGCTGTATGCGGTCCTTATGATCATTTTCATGGTGCTGCTTCATAAGACGGTATTCGGGCGCCATATCTATGCCATAGGCAGCAATTCGGAGGCGGCCAGACTCTCCGGTGTAAAAGTGAAATTCCATAAAATTATGGCATACGGTCTTTGCGGCCTGACCGCATCCATCGCCGGCGTCATGCTGGCAGCCAGAGTCCGGGTAGGAGAGCCAAACGGCAGTACCGGCTATGATATGGATGCCATTGCGGCGGTGGTCATCGGCGGAACCTCCATGGCAGGAGGACGGGGGTCCCTAATCTGTACCCTGGCAGGCGTGCTGATTATGGCGGTAATGAACAACATACTGAATCTTTTGGGCGTGAATCCTTACCTTCAAATCGTGATTAAAGGTCTGATTATACTGGTGGCGGTACTGATTCAGAAGAAAAACAAATAATGCAGGACTGCTACGAGAAAACAGAGGTGAGCATATGAGCGAATACGCATTGGAAATGCTTGACGTGACCAAAACATTTTCCAAAGTGACCGCTTTAAATCATGTGGACTTAAAGGTAAAGGAAGGAGAGATACACGCTCTCATCGGAGAAAATGGTGCAGGAAAATCTACCCTTATGAAGGTTCTGTCCGGGGTTTACCAGGCAGATTGTGGGACTGTGCGCATTTTTGGGGAAGAAACGCATTTTCATAACCCACAGGATGCCATTGATAAGGGTATTGCCATCATCTATCAGGAGTTAAGCCTTGTCCCTGATTTAAATGCGGTTGAGAATCTGATGCTGGGGCATGAGATTCATAAGAACCATTTTATAAAGAAAAAAGAGGAAGAAGAGTTTGCAAAGAAATGGCTGGACTATGTGAGTGCCGGGACCATCCCGGATTATCACACTCCGGTCCGCTGCCTAAGCGTTGCACAGCAGCAGATGATAGACATCGCAAAAGCAGTATCCTATCATGCAAAAATCATTATTATGGATGAGCCTACGGACAGTCTGACCCAGAAAGAAATTGATGTGCTGTTTCAGATTGTGAAAAAGCTTAAGCAGGATGGAATTACGGTGATTTACATATCCCACAGGCTGGAGGAGCTGTTTGAAATCTGTGACCGGATCACGGTGCTTCGGGATGGTACTTATGTGGACTGCGCAAATATTGCGGATGTGAATAAGGACTGGCTCATCGGAAAGATGATCGGCCGGGACTTAAAAGATACCTTTCCGCCCAGACGCCGGGTCCATTCAGAGGAAGTGGTGCTTGAGACCAGCAATTTATGCGGGGAACGGTTCCAAAATGTATCCTTCCAGCTTCATAAAGGGGAGATCCTGGGGTTTTCCGGCCTGGTGGGTGCAGGAAGAACGGAGGTTATGCGTGCCATATTCGGGGCGGACAAAATCTGCTCCGGAGAAATGAAGCTTTTTGGTCAGACGGTGCATATGACCCACCCCTGTCAGGCGGTGGAACTTGGCATGGGATTTGCCACGGAGGACAGGAAAGTCCAGGGGCTTTTCCTAAACCAGACAATTAAGGACAATATCGCAATTGCATCCCCAAAGCGGGTTTCTACCAAGGGCTTTGTAAGCGGAAAAGAAGAAGTAAAGCTTGCAAACCAGTATATGAAGGAGTTAAAAATTGCTGCGCCAGATATCCATAAGGTCTGTAAATTCCTCTCCGGAGGAAACCAGCAAAAGGTGGTGCTGTCCAAATGGCTGGCATCGGAATGCAGGATATTGATCCTTGATGAACCTACCAGAGGAATCGATGTAGGGGCAAAGTTTGAAATTTACTTACTGATGGACCAGCTGGCCAATGCGGGAGTCAGTATCATCATGATTTCTTCCGAAATGCCGGAGATCATGGCAGTATCAGACCGCATGATCGTAATGCACGAGGGGACTGTGACAGGGGAAATTACTCATGAAGATTATACGGAAGAAAATATTATGAAGCTTGCCAGCGGCGAAAAACGGAAAAAGGAGAGTTGACTTATGGGATACAAAGAGACATTATTTCAGCCGGTCATGATCGGCAGCAGAGAGTGTAAAAACCGGTTCTTCGCACAGCCCATGGAATGCGTGGATTCTGATGCAGAGGGAAATCCAACGGACTTAACTTATGAACGGTATGAAAACCTGTATAAGGGCCAGTTTGGCCTGGTGGATTTAGAGGCGATCACGGTAACCAATGAAAGCCGCGCCAGAAAGACCCAGCTGGAGATCATGCCCCGTAATGAAAAAGCCCTGGAAAAATTTATCCGCAGACTGAAAGAAGTAAATCCCGACGCACTGATTGTATTCCAGCTGACCCACTCAGGAGAGATCAGCGTGCCGGAGTTTTCCAGAAGGGTCTGTGTGAAACCGATGTACGGGCTGGGCGGTGACATCCTGACAGAGGAAGAAGTAGAAAATATCATGGACCAGTTTGCCCTGGCATCAAAGATCTGTCAGAATGTGGGCGCAGACGGCGTAGACATGAAGCTGTGTCATGGATATTTAGGTTCCCAGATTATCCGCCCTTATAATGACAGGGACTGGAAATACGGCGGCTCCTGGGAACGGCGTTCCGCTTTTGCATACGATCTCATGGAACGGATCCAGAAAGCGGTAAATTTTGACAAAAACTTCCTGATTGGTTCCAAAATGTCCATGTGGGAAGGCTTCCCCGGAGGCTTCGGTTCCGCAGGTCCGGACTCTCCGTTAATGGATATGACAGAGCCCATCGATTTAATTCAGGGGCTGGAGAAAATGGGAGCTTCCTATTTTGTGGAATCCTTAGGCAACGTCCACTGCAGCATGAGCTTTATGGAAGCAGCCACCAATGATCCTTACTTCTCTTATCTGCATATTTATTTTTCAGATTTAATGAAGAAAGCGCTGAAGCCGGAAACAGTTGTAATCGGTTCTCATTTTTCATCCTTCCGCGGAGGAAAGAACAAGCTTCTGTCCATTGAACCGGAGAAATCCTCCCTGTTTGCAATGGGAGCCAGATGCATTGAGGACGGCATGATGGATATGGTAGGTTTAGGGCGCCAGTCCTTTGCAGATCCTCTTACTCCTTTAAAGCTTAAGGAGGGCCGGGAACATGAGATCAAGTATTGTACCCAGTGCATGAACTGTGAAGAACTGATGATACGTCAGCAGCCGGTCGGCTGTGTGGCATTTAATAAACCGTATACCCAACGGTTTGTGGACATTCGTAAGACCATGGGAAAACTGACAGAGCTGCATACCTGATGTCTGACAGTTATATGGGATCCCGGAATTCCCAAAGAATCCGGCTGATCCATGATTCCGTTTATCTAAAAAATTTATATACAAAGAAAGGCAAAGAAAATGAAAGAATTAAGAAAAGACGTATTGACAGCAAAGGATATTGCTTACATGATGGACCCAAGTGTACTGAAATTGGATACGTCAATCAAAGATGTGGAGGCCATGGTAGAAGCTTGTAAAAAGTATGATTTTGGCTCTTGCTTCTGCTGGCCATGCTATTACCCTGAGCTGGTGGAACTGTTAAAGGGAACAAATACTGCTTTCGGTACCTCCCTTGCGTTCCCTTCCGGCCAGGAAACCACAGAAACAAAAGTATACCTGGCTCATGAGTTTATGAAGCTGGATCCGGTGGAAAATGATATGGTAATGAATGTAGGCTGGCTGAAAGCAGGACTTTATGACCTGGTACTTGAGGATATCAAGGCAGTTCGGGAAGCTACTAAGGGTACTTCTTTAAAGGTAATCATTGAAGCAATGCTCTTAACGGATGAAGAAATCATAAAAGCCAGTGAGCTTTGTATTGAAGGCGGCGCAGATTATGTCAAGACAGGAACCGGATTCTCCCAGAATCCTACGACCCTTCATCATGTAGAACTGATAAAGGCAACCGTAGGCGACCGTGCAAAGATTAAGGTTGCAGGCGGAGTCAGGGATTTAGACACACTTCTTAGAATGTATAAGAGGGGAGCATGCAGATTCGGTATCGGCTTAAGCAATGCAATTAAGATCATCGAGGAAGTGATTGCAATGGGACACGATATTGATATGTCAACAATTGATTAAAAGCTGATGAGAGGCTGTTGCAAAATAAACTGAATATGCCTGATATTGTATATAAGAAGTAATACGATTGCAAGTAAGCGCATATATCATAGTTTTGCAACAGCCTAAAGCTTTTTTAACCTCATCAGGTAAGTTGGGATATCAGCTATGAGGTTATGAGCAAGCAGCGCAGCGGATTGCGAATATCCGATTAATAAGGAGGAATGAAAACAATGGGAAAACTTACAGGTAAGACCGCATTGATTACAGGTGCTTCACGAGGCATTGGGGAGGGAATTGCAAAGGCGTTTGCAAAACATGGTGCAAAGCTGATCCTTCTTGATATTTCTAATGATGTAGACAGACTGACAGAGGAGCTAAAGGCAGAGGGAGCTTCCTGTGTGGCGGTACGGGCGGATGTCCGGGATCTTAAGGCAGTTGAGGCTGCGGTTGCAGAAGGCAAGCGTCAAATGGGAGATATTGATATCCTGGTGAATAATGCAGGAGTATGCAGACTGGGAAATTTTCTGGATATGAGCGAGGAAGACCGGGATTTCCATATTGATATCAACATAAAGGGTGTATGGAACGTAACCCAGACCGTGCTTCCGGAAATGGTGGAACGAAAGGATGGACGGATCGTCATCATGTCCTCCGTAACAGGGGATATGGTAGCTGACCCTGGTGAAACAGCGTATGCACTGTCAAAGGCAGCCCTGGTAGGGTTCACAAAATCCCTTGCAGTAGAATTTGCCGGATCCGGCATCCGTGTCAATGCCATATGTCCTGGATATGTGCGTACACCTATGGCAGAGAGCATTGCACAGCAGTCGAATCCCACTGATCCGGAGTCTGTGCTGACAGAGATGGCAAAAGCAATCCCCATGGGACGGCTGGCGGCTCCTATAGAGGTTGGAGAACTTGCGGCATTTTTAGCATCGGATGAATCCAGCTATCTGACTGGCACCCAGACGGTCATTGATGGGGGAAGCACTTTGCCGGAAAGTGTCAGTGTCGGGGTGTAGTTCATGATCATTTCAAAGGGAATTGTACTTCTTATGGCCTTGTTTCTGCTTGCAGGCGGTCTGGATAAAATCGCAGGCAACCGTTTGGGCCTTGGGGAAGAATTTGAAAACGGCTTCCATGCCCTGGGTCCCCTGGCCTTAACAATGGCAGGGCTTACCAGCTTGTCACCCCTGCTGGCCCGGTGGCTGTCCGGGGGAGTGGGAGCTCTGGCGGCAAAGGCAGGAATAAATCCTGCCATGGCCCCGGCGCTGCTGATACCGGTTGATACGGGCTGTTACCCCCTGGCCCATGCCATGACTTCTGATGGAGCGGCAGCCGATTTCGCTTCCCTTATCGTTGCCTCCATGCTGGGGGCAACGGTTACGTTCAGCGTGCCGGTGGCCTTATCGATTATTAGGAAAGAGGACTATGGCTGCATGGCTATGGGGACAATGGCAGGGCTTATCGCCCTTCCTGCCGGATGCTTTGTCGGTGGACTGATGATAGGGCTTCCTCCCGGAACCGTTTTATGGAATCTGCTCCCGGTGCTGGCGTTTGCTTTGATTCTGGCAGCAGGCCTGTTTCTTTTTCCCCAGAAGACCATTCGGTTCTTCGTATGGTTTGGCAGGGGTGTGGTGGCAGTCATTACCATGGCCCTTATTACAGCATGTGTCCAGGAAGTGACCGGGTTCGTTGTGGTGGAAGGCATGGCTCCCTTAAAGGATTCCTTTATCATCCTTGGAAACATCGCGGTGATGCTGGCTGGTGCTTATCCCATGATGGCATGGATCCGAAAAAGACTGCTGAAGCCCCTAAAGAAAGCCGGCGGGTATCTTGGGGTGAATGAAACCGCTATGGCAGGCTTTCTGTCCACCTTGGCCAATAATGTCCCCATGATGGCAATGGTGAAGGATATGGATGACAGAGGAAAGGTATTAAACTTTGCCTTTGCCACCTGCGCCGCCTTTACCCTGGGGGATCATTTGGGCTTTTGCTCCGCTGTTGCGCCGGACCGGATCCTGGCCATGGTTTGCGGGAAAATGGCAGGCGGTATTCTGGCTGTAGCCATAGCTTCTATTCTGCCTGGGATGAGCCCGAAGAAGAGAGTTGTTAGACCTTCCGCCTGAACTCATGGATTTTTTAATATTTACTTTGCTTAAGGTGTATGCTATGATGAAAAAACTCATCGTACGTAATAGATGGAGAGCAGCATGAATGATTTATAATCATGCACTGAACTTAGAGATGCTGTATATCAAATTTAAGCCGGACAGGATGAGAACCTGATGATGACATAATGGAGTAGAAAAACATGAAAAAAGCACTTATATTTGGTATTATCGGATCTTTCTTTTTTGCATTTACATTTGTGCTGAACCGTAGCATGCATCTGTCCGGTGGAAGCTGGATATGGAGTGCAAGCCTCCGCTACCTATTCACCTTTCCAATTCTGGCTTTGATCGTTGGGAAACAGCACGGGTTTCAACAAGTCCATAAAGTGATAAGAAAGAATCTTTTCAATTGGCTTATATGGAGTACCGTAGGATTTGGCCTTTTTTACGCACCGATCTCTTATGCGGCCGATTATGGGGAATCCTGGTTGATTGCGGCATCTTGGCAGATAACAATCGTAATGGGAATTTTACTATCTCCTGTATTCCACAAGCGTGTACCCATAAAAAATTTATGCATATCAGGATTTATTTTAATCGGAGTTTTTCTTTTACAGGTACATAATATTGCAGATCTGGATATTAAAATAACCCTTATGACGCTGCTTCCTATTCTTGTAGGGGCTGTCTCCTATCCTTTGGGAAACAGAAAAATCATGGAGGCAAGCGGGGACCAGCTGTCTACAATCCAGCGAACTTACGGTATGACGTTATGCAGCCTTCCCTTCTGGTTCATTTTATCTGTACTCGGTCTGGTAAATGCCGGGGTACCTTCTGTAAGTCAGACGGTACAATCCTTCTGTGTCGCGGTTTTTTCCGGAGTGATCGCAACGTTGCTGTTTTTTAAAGCCACCGATTTGGTTAAGTCTAACCATAAGCAGCTTGCTGTGATAGAGTCCACACAGTCGGGCGAGGTCATTTTTACCTTGCTGGGAGGCATCTGGCTTCTTGGGGATTCCCGGCCTGATGAATTGGGAATTCTCGGCATATCGTTTATTGTGTTTGGTATGATCTTTAACAGCATGATTGTATCCTTTTCTAAAAAATCAGAGATTATTAACCCATAACGAAATAGTTTTACCTGCCAGCCTATGTACTTTTGCTGGCAGTTTTTATATTGATGTTTTGATCCGTAAGAACTTGAAAGTCTCTTAGTTGTCTGGTAATATTAGGAACAGATCATGTTGTTTGCAGCCGTCAAATGATAAAGAGGCTGAAGTAAAAGAGACGGCCGGGCATGGAAAGGAATAACAGCCGGGTATGCCCAAGATAAATAAAGATAGGAAAGGAATGGGCATATGAGCCAGAAACTTCTTACCCCCATCCTTCCGGAGGCGATGGATTTTGCTCTGGAAGATGTGGATGAATTATACCGCAGGAAAGAGCAGGAGGAAGCGGTAAGCGATGTTCTCATAAGAAATCTTCATGTAACAGAGGAAGATCTTTCCCACATGCGTTTTTCTGCCGTCATATTTGAAAACTGCATATTTCAGGATTGCAGCTTTGAAAAAGGAGAATTTACTGACGTAGCATTCCGGGCCTGCGACATATCCAACTGCAATTTTGAGGACAGCTATTTTAACCGGGCGGAATTTTCTTCCTCAAAGGGTATGGGAACAAAATTCTGCGGGAATACCATGCTCCATACCGTAATAAAAGACTGCAATTTCAACTATGCCAATTTCGATTCTTCCAGACTGGAGCACATCCGCTTTACTGATTCCCAGATCCGGGGCGGATCGATGACCCAGTGCCGCTGCAAGGCGTTTGAATGGAACCGGGCAAATCTGGAAAATGCCAGTTTTTTTAAGACTATGATGAAAGGAATGGATTTTACCGACAGCACCATACAGGGGTTGGTGATGTCTGATAACTGTGCGGAGATAAAGGGTGCCGTGGTGGACCTATACCAGGCGGCTGAACTGGCAAAATATCTTGGCATTATTATAAAAAACTGACCGTTTATTGCTCTAACACATTTCTGGATCAAACATGAGGTTTACAATGAACCTTTATGTGATAAAATGATTATAATTATGTTGCAAGATAAGCGTTTATTTAAGGAGGCGAGCTTTTTTATGATGGAACCCTCAAAAGCTGCGTAGCACGGGTTATGCAGTTAAACTAAATAAGTAATTGTATAGCCTTTGCTATTCCTGACAGTAAAAATATGTTTGGGAGGCAGCGATGCGCTATCAGAAAGCGAATGAGATTTTACCGGAAGAGCTGGTGGAATTAATTCAGAATTATATAGACGGGGAGTATGTTTATATCCCCAGAAAACAGGAAAATAAACGAACCTGGGGTCAGAGGACAGGTGCAAGAGAGGAAAGAAAGCTCCGGGACTTATCCATCTATGAGGATTACCTTTCCGGCGTATGCGTGAGGCTTTTGGCGGAGCGCTATTATCTGTCCGAGAAAAGCATCCAAAGGATCGTGCTTCAGGAAAAGAAAAATAATAAGGCGGCGCATCAGTAAGAAAATGGTGTGCTGTCTTTTTTTTGTTCCATAAGAGAGTATGAGGTGGGAGAAAGAAAGAGGGCGTGTTACAGTTGTCGATAGTAACAATTATAAAAATGGAGAAAGAACATGAATCGAAATTTACGAAGACAATGGATCGTAACGCCTGACCAGCTTCCAACTATTATAAGAAGATGCCCGAAATGTGGGAAAAAGACGGATTTTATAAACAGCGGAAAATTCAGGGTCAATGCCAATGGACGCCTCATAGATGTCTGGATGATTTACCGATGTGAACAATGTAATACTTCCTGGAATATGGCCATATGGGAGAGAAGATCGGCAGGCAGCCTGGAGAAAGAAGAATATGAGGGATTTTTAAATAATGATCCTGATCTGGCGGCAAAATACGGAAATGACAGGGATTTATTTGCGAGAAATAAGGCAGAAGCAGCTGCCTCAAAGGCGGAATATCACGTGACAACCGTTGATACTGCATTACCCTGCGGGGAGGATCATGCCATGGAGACCGAGATAAGAATTCCGCCTGGATTTGATTTGAGGGCAGATATTTTTTTAATGCAGCAGTTGTCCGTATCCAGGAGCAGGATAAAAAAGTGGTGTGAGGACGGGCTGATTCTAAGCAGTGGACAGGTATTGTCTCCGAAAGAGAAAATCAAGGACGGGATGCTTCTGCAGATAAAAAAGGAAGCCTACCGTTCGGAACAGGAAGAAGCTATTAAGATGATTCAGTATCATATGATCTAAATTCCTGCTTTTCAAGCTTTTTCTCGCCTGATCCGGTCCTTTTTGCCACAAGAAACAAAGTCGTAAAAATCGTATATCCGATCAATAATGCTCCTGCAGTCAGCCATAACCCGGATATAGCAATCCGGTCTACAAACAGACTGCAAAAAAGGGACGCACACATGGAGCCTGTCTGCAGAAGAAAAGAACCTAAAGAAAGAACACTTGCTCTGAAATACCCCGGAGTATATTGATTGATCAGGGTGTTTTCAGCAACACTTCCGGTTCCGAGGAGGAGATAAACACTGCCATATCCCAGGATAAAGAGCCAAACATTTTTATGAAGAGCCAGAACAAGCAGGGCGCAGCCAAGGAAAAACCGGCTGATGCTGTAAATCCGCCATTGGCGGCCGGGAAATTTCTTTAACAGCCTTTGGCAGAAGGAATTTCCCATCGCTGCCAGTAAAAATCCGGCAAAGGACAGAATGCCCAAGACCCAGGTCCCTTCTGTATGTTTTGAAATCTTAAGATAAGCCGGCTGCCAGTAGGTCTCAATGGAGATGAGGAAAAAACCGGTAAACAGCATACCAGCCAGAATCAGCGGAAAGTCCTGTTTCGACAGGACTGTTTTTACGCCTCTCTTTATATGACTGGTGAGGGGAATCCTTTCTCCCCGGCGGCCGCAGATTTTATCCTCCCGGATGCCAAACAGGCAGAGTCCGAAGGTAACTGCTGTAAATACACCGCGGGTCAGTATATTTCCGGTGAAAGAATCTCCTATACAGGAAAGAAACCCTCCAAGGATACATCCGGCTGCAAGCCCGGCCTCTTCCAGAATGCCAAGGCGGGCAGCTACTGCAGGAAGGCAGGCTTCTCCCTTTTCTAACAGAGCGTGATCCACGATGAGGGCATCTAAGCTTCCGGTTGAAAAGGCTCTGCTGATTCCATTAAGAAGAATGTAAAACAACAGCCAAATCCAGTTGTCCGCAAACAGAAGCAGAATCAGAGACAGCATCTGACATGCACCGGAAATAAGGAAAACTGTCTTTCGCCCGTACAAATCCGCACAGATCCCGCTGGGAAGTTCGAAGCAAAGAACTGCAGCGGAATATGCAGCGATCAAAAGAGGCAGTGTCTTTAGATCAGCTCCCCGGTTTAAAAGAATTAAGTTCAACACTGGCAGAAGAATTCCCAGGGATGCATAATTGAGAAAAATAACCAGCTGCTTTGTCTTACTCATGAGGATTCTCCTCCGCATTGTAAAGAATAAACGCATATTCCCAGGGGGATTTTTCTTCAGAAGGAATGGCATGCCGGTCCAGATAATCCGTGATCATCATCAAAAGCTCTTTGCCTTCCCCTTCGGATAGATGTATGACACCGGTCAAGATATCCCCTAAATTCGACGTACTTTCCGGCTCGGCAGAATCGTAACGTTCCAGATACTTTTTTTTCTGAGTCAGAAATCCCTCATAGGTTCTTGCGATCTGCTCTTGGACCAGAACTTCCTTCTGCATATTGTTCTCATCGGGATGATCCAGTCCAATCTGGACATTGACATAGGTAGGTTTGTAATATCTGGCGGTAATTCCATTGATCATTTCAGTATGATCCAATTCCACGACTCCCAGCGAACTTAGTTTTTTAATATGATGCTGAACGCTGGAAGGGGATATCTCCAGTTTATCCGACAGCTGCTTGGGTGTCATAGGGGTTTTGGACCGTCCCAATAGTCTAAGAAGTTTCTGCCTTACAGGATTCATGTAAATTTCCAGTTCCTTTTTTGTAGATAACGTAATTTTGTCCATATTCCTTTCTCTCCTTATTCTTGTTTTATCGTTACATTGATTGTAACGTTACATATTATGTAACGTCAAGGGAAAAGTGAAAAAGGTCTTATAAGTTTTGCAAATACATATCTTAAGTATTGATGAAAGAGCAAATATGAATTAACATTTTTGGAAAAGCTACTTGACAATTAGGGAATAATATTATATTATAAATACAGTTGATAATGATAATTATTACTGATATTATTTATCAATAAGGTGAAGCGGATATTCTTCTTTCTCTTTGCCATAGTCAAAACATACACACAGCGATACAGCTGTTTTCGCGGGGGCTTGGCCACCACGGAAAAAGTACAGTTTCCGCCCATTTAAAAAGCGGAAATTCCTGATAAGTTCATATTAAACAAAATATAAAAATCATAGGAGGTAATTTATTATGTCATTAATCGGAAGCGAAGTAAAACCATTCAAAGCACAGGCTTATCATAACGGAAAGTTTGTTGAGGTCACAGAGGAAGACTTTAAGGGCAAGTGGAGCATCATCTGCTTTTACCCTGCAGACTTCACGTTTGTTTGCCCGACAGAGCTGGAAGATTTGCAGAACAATTATGAGACATTTAAGAATCTGGGAGCGGAAGTTTATTCCGTATCTACGGATACTCATTATACCCACAAGGCTTGGCATGACAATTCAGAGGCTATACGAAAATTAACCTATGTTATGATTGGAGATCCTTCACACACAATTTCCCGCAATTTTGACGTACTGATCGAAGCAGATGGACTTGCGGACCGTGGTACTTTTATCGTTGACCCGGACGGCATCATTCAGTCAGTAGAGATCAATGCCGGAAACATTGGCCGTGATGCAAACATTCTTATTGATAAGATTAAGGCTGCCCAGTACGTGAGAAAGAATCCTGGCGAAGTTTGCCCGGCAAAATGGAAAGAGGGCGGAGCAACACTGAAACCAAGTCTTGATCTGGTAGGAAAAATTTAAGGAGTAAAGATTATGATGCTGGATGATGATATAAAGAAACAACTGGCTGAGTATCTCCAGCTTCTGGAAAACGATGTGCTGATCAAAATCAGCACAGGATCTGACAGTATATCAAACGACATGGCGGCTCTGATGGATGAGCTGACCGCACTGTCACCGAGAATAAAGACAGAACAGGTGAAACTGCCCAGAACACCCAGTTTTACCATTAACCGAATGGAAGAAGACTTTGGGGTCACTTTTGCAGGCATCCCTTTGGGCCATGAATTTACTTCCCTTGTACTGGCTCTTTTACAGGTAAGCGGGAGGCCCCCCAAAGTTGACGCTAAATTAATTGACCAGGTAAAGAGCATCAAAGGCGAATACCATTTTGAAACCTACATCAGCTTAAGCTGTCATAATTGCCCGGAGGTGGTGCAGGCCCTTAACTTAATGAGTGTTTTAAATCCTGGCATCACCCATACGATGATTGACGGTGCAGCCTTTAAAGAAGAGGCGGAGAGTAAAAATATTATGGCTGTGCCTACGGTTTTGTTAAACGGTGAGGAATTTGGCAGCGGGCGCATGACACTGGAAGAGATTCTTGGGAAATTAGGCAGCGGGCCTGATATGTCAGAATTTGAGAAGAAAGATCCGTTTGATATACTTGTTATCGGAGGTGGTCCCGCAGGAGCCAGTGCAGCCATTTATGCGGCGCGCAAAGGCATACGTACAGGGATTGTGGCGGAACGCTTCGGCGGTCAGGTAAGAGAGACACTGGGAATTGAGAATCTGATCAGTGTCGGATATACCGAAGGCCCCAGATTAGCAGAAGTTCTGGAGCAGCATGTTAGTAATTATGATGTAGATATTATGAGTGCACAGCGTGCCAGACGCTTGGAAAGAAAAGAACTCATTGAGGTGGAACTGGAAAACGGCGCTGTCTTAAAAAGCAAGGCGGTAATCCTTTCCACAGGAGCCCGCTGGAGAAATGTGGGGATACCGGGAGAGGAGGAATTCAAGAACAAAGGAGTTGCTTATTGCCCTCATTGTGACGGACCCCTTTACAAAGGAAAGCATGTGGCAGTAATTGGAGGCGGTAATTCAGGCATTGAAGCTGCAATTGACCTTGCAGGGATTGCCAGCCATGTAACGGTGTTTGAATTTATGCCTGAGCTGAAAGCGGATGACATACTACAGAAACGACTTTACAGTCTGTCTAATGTAACAGTCTTAAAGAATGTTCAAACAAAAGAAATTACCGGTACCGATAAGGTAAACGGAATTACCTATATGGAGCGTGAGTCCGGAGCAGTTCATCATATGGAATTGCAAGGAGTATTTGTTCAGATCGGTCTTATAGCCAATACAGACTGGCTGGGTGAAACCATTGAACGCAACCGCATTGGTGAGGTTATTGTTGATAGCTGCAATGCAACCAGCCTGCCGGGAGTTTTTGCAGCAGGAGACTGCACGGACAGTGCTTATAAACAGATTGTAATATCAATGGGATCTGGGGCCAGTGCTGCATTAAGTGCTTTTGATTATTTGATTCGAAATTGATTTTGAGTAAGGTGATACCTATGAAACCCGTAGCATCGGCGGTTATAAATTTGACTAGCCGGACTAGAAACGGTATAAAATACTTAACAAGAGAGCCGAAAGCCAGATGAACCTAGCCGCCGGTTGTATGTACTATAAAAATAGCGCCTTACTTTACCAGAGCAGGGGCGCTATTTTTTGTGCTTAACAAGTGCTGCCCGAAACCTTGACATGTCCTGCCTGTAACGGTATAATTTTACATGGACAGGATTGGAAAATGACTGGAGTGATTAATATGCAATATAGCGCATTAGAGCAGATGCTCATGAACTCAATAAAAGAAGTACAGATAAAATTAGGATATGAAAGAGAACCGATTCGCTTCTATTACCCTGAACGCGCACTGGTGAACATTCTGAAAATCCGCGAAGGCTCTCCTGAGGAGACAAAAGCAGCCATGGAAGGCTTTAAGGAATATGTGAAAGAGCGTTTGGGAGACATCAGGATCACAAAAAGTCAGGAACGCTTTTGCTTTGAGATTCCTCAGGAAGGAATCGAATACGTATATTACCATAAAAAAGACAATGGCTTCTTAAAAGAATTCATTGAAACCGTAGAAAAAACCAATACGACCTTAGAGGATATCTTGAAAGTCTTTCATAAATTCGCCGACGGCAAGGTTGCCTGCATAAAATCACAGGAAGAAGATTTTGATTACATTATATTTTTTGAGGATTCCTCGATAGACAATTACCGGTATTATATTAAATTTCATGGAAATCACGCCACATACCACAGATTCTTATCGGAAGATGCAGCGGATATGGGCATATAACGATAACATATCAGGAGAAAAGAACAATGCAGAGAAAAAGGTGGATTGCAACCCTGTTTACGGGCCTTATATTTATAGCCTCTAATAGTTTTACTGCAAAAGCAGATACGGCCGCCAATATGGTAATTCCCCTCGTGGCTCCGCCGCCTTTTGAGCAGCAGACTGGCCCTGGAGTAAGCGGGGGAAAAGAATTTTCCCAGACAGCGCCGGATATTTACACAGGTACAGGTGAACAGGTTGTGGCTTTTGCAAAGCAGTTTCTTGGAAATCCGTATGTGTATGGAGGGACAAGCCTTACATCAGGTGCAGACTGTTCCGGTTTTGTACTAAGCGTTTATAATCAGTTTGGCATTAATCTCCCAAGGACCTCCGAAGCCCAGGGAGAGGCAGGATTTGATGTGGGCGGAATCGAAAATGCCCGGCCAGGCGATGTGGTATATTACATCGGGCATACCGGGATTTACATAGGGCAGAATCAGCTGATCCATGCAAGCGGCCCAAAGGATGGAATTAAAATATCCGCTGTGGATTTTATGCCAATTGTATCAGTCAGAAGAATACTAGGGAATGAAACAAAATAAGGTTATCTTTGAGCTTATTCAGATGCTTCGTCAGAATCATCAGGAATAAGCTCTTTTTTTATGCACCGGCATGATGGAATGCCTTTCATGAAGTCAAAAGTTTTTCAGTCATAATTTGTCCCACCACACATATATTGAGGTAAGAGGAGGGATGAAGGTGGAGAGGAAAGACGAGCTTATCAATATATTTTCCAGGAGCATAAGAGAAATTTTAAACCGGGTGACAATTGACTTTGACGAGGTACAGGAAATCAGGCTCCGGGTAGGGGCTCCTCTTTTAATGGTATACCGGAATGAAGAGTATTATGTGACTTCCAGGGGTTCTCTGAATAAGGAAGGAAAGGATGCCTATGTCGTCTCGAAAAATGAACTTAAGGAAACCATGGAGTACATGAGTAACTATTCTCTGTATGCTTTTGAGGAAGAGATGAAGCAGGGGTTCATTACCATTCAGGGAGGACATCGGATCGGAATCGCAGGAAAAACCATTTTAGACGAATCCGGGATTAAAACCATGAAATACATATCTTTTATCAACGTCCGGCTGTCCCATCAGGTAAGGGGCTGTGCCTCTGAGGTTTTGCCTTATCTTTATGAGCAAGGGAGAGAAATCTATCACACTCTGATCATTTCCCCTCCCAGATGCGGGAAGACCACTCTGCTGAGAGATTTGATCCGCCAGGTTTCCAACGGTTCTGAAGAGCATGCAGGCCTTACTGTGGGTGTGGTTGATGAACGTTCTGAGATTGGGGCCTGTTATCAGGGGATCCCTCAGAATGAACTGGGGATCCGTACCGATATCTTGGACTGCTGTCCAAAGGCAAGAGGAATGATGATGTTGATACGGACCATGTCCCCCAGGGTGATCGCCGTGGACGAGATCGGAAGCCGGGAGGATCTGGAAGCAATGGAATACGTAATGAACTGCGGCTGTAAGTTGATTGCTACGGTTCACGGAAACTCTATAGATGATTTAAAACAGAAGCCGATTTTAAGAAAGTTAGTAGAGGAGCGGATCTTTGAGAGGTATGTGGTCTTAAACAACTTAGGCAGGATCGGAAACATCGACCAGATTTATGACTCCAGGGGAACGCAGCTTTACAAGGCACAGGTACATCAGATGGGAATACGATGGGACAGGCAGGAGTGCATGGCTTATGGATAATACATGGCTGCGGATAATAGGTGCGCTTTTAGTCATTATATCATGCTCTGGTCTTGGGTTTTTTATGGCAGCCCAATGGAATGAGCATTTAAGGACTGTAGAAAAGCTTCGAAAAATGATTTTTTTATTAAAAGGCGAGATTGTTTATGCTAATTCCCCTCTTACTGAGGCCTTTGAACGGACCGGCAGAAAGGCTGGGGGCGAGATCGGTGTTTTGTTTGAAAACGTGTCGGAAAGACTTTCCGGACAACAGGGAGAAACCTTTTATACCATTTGGCAGGAGGAAATTGACAAGCTTCCTAAGGAGGTCTGCTTGTCCAAAGAGGACAAACAGAATTTAAAAGGTCTGGGAGAGCATCTGGGCTACTTAGACATGGACATGCAGGAACGGAATATCCTTTTATATCTGGAACAGCTGGACTTAACAATCGGTTATCTGAGAAAACATAAGCAGGAAAAGAGCCGCCTTTATACCAGCCTGGGTATCATGGGCGGTTTATTCCTAACAATCGTAATGTATTAAGGAGGATCGCATGGGAGTCAATTTGATTTTTAAAATTGCAGCAGTTGGAATCCTGGTTTCCGTCATCTGCCAGGTTTTAAAACACAGCGGACGGGAAGAACAGGCATTCTTAACAAGCCTTGCGGGGCTGATCCTGGTACTTTTCTGGCTGGTGCCTTATATTTATCAGTTGTTTGAATCTATTAAAAATTTGTTTGCATTGTAGGTGAGCGCATGACCGTAGTGACCATAGCCATAACAGGAATCGTTGCAGTGCTTTTAGCGGTTTCGTTAAAGGGGATGAAGGGGGAATATGGGACCTATCTGGTCATGGCGGCGGGCTTTTTTATCTTTTTTTACGGCATGGGAAAGCTCACCACCATTCTGGATACCATGAAGGAAATCCAGACCTATATTAAGATTAACAGCATTTATTTAACCACATTGGTAAAGATGATAGGAATTACCTATATTGCAGAATTTGCCGCAGGAATATGCAAGGATGCCGGATATGGAGCAGTAGGGACTCAGATTGAAATATTTGGAAAGCTTTCCGTTTTGGCGGTCAGCATGCCCATTCTCCTTGCGCTCATCGAGACACTGCAGGTATTTTTATCATGACGGGAGGGATAAGGACTATGAAAAGAACCGCCTTTTTCCTGCTGTGCCTTATTAGTTTAATGCTGCTGTTTTTTTGCAAGGACAGCCTGGGAGCGGAAGAAACTTCAGGAAAGGAAGCATCCGTTCCGGCGGATTTAAATCTGGATCAATATGATTTAACGGATATCCAGAATTTCCTGGACCAATCAAAGGGGGACCAGGGCATGAACCTTTCCTTTAAAACGCTTATGAAGGATCTGATGGATGGAAAACTAAACGAGGTCATGGGACAGGTTGGTAAGGCACTAAAAGATCTGTTGGTGGGGGAAGTAAGAAACAGCGGGCATATGATGGGACAAATCATGGTTCTTGGAATCATTGGAGCAGTATTTTCCAATTTCTCCAGCGTATTTACCGGAAGCCAGATATCAGAAACCGGTTTTTTTGTCACCTACCTGCTTCTGTTTACCTATCTGGCGGCCAGCTTTTTCACAAGCGTAACCATTACGGGGAATGTGGTGGGGCAGATTCTGGATTTTACCAAAGTATTGATGCCTGCCTATTTCCTGGCGGCGGCATTTGCGGGAAGCAGTGCATCAGCCGCAGCTTCCTATGAGTTCACACTGTTTGTCATCGTTGTCGCTCAGTGGCTTTTGGGACAGGTACTTTTAGCACTCATAAGGGTCTATGCTCTTTTGGTCATGGCAGGCCATATTGCAAAGGAAGAAATGCTTTCAAAGCTTACGGAACTGTTGGAGCAGGTAGTTTCCTGGAGCTTAAAAACCCTGGTAGGAGTTGTACTTGGGTTTCATCTCATTCAGTCCATGGTTCTGCCTTATGTGGATTCCATGAAAACGGGAGCCATTCAGAAGCTGATCGGTGCCATTCCGGGAATCGGCCAAGGTGTTAATTCGGTTGCCCAAATGGTTCTTGGTTCCGGGGTACTTATCAAAAACACCATTGGTGCTGCCGGTATTATCGTACTTCTTATCCTTTCCGTGATTCCTCTGATTAAACTGGCGGTGCTCATGGTTTTATACCAGTGCGTTGCAGCTCTTTTGCAGCCGGTCTGTGATAAAAGGATCGTTTCCTGCATTTCAGAAATGGCCAAAGGCCATAAAATGCTGCTGTCTGTAGCGGCATCTGCAGTGATTCTCTTTGTTGTTACTATAGCGCTTGTATGCGCTTCTACCAATGTGACCTATTATACCGGGTGAGTGGCATGGACGAATTGTTTAGCTGGATACGTAATATAACCTATTACCTGATTTTTATAACTGTGGTGGGGAACCTCCTGCCAAATAAAAAATATGAAAAATACATAAAATTATTTGCTGGCATGGTACTGATTCTTTTGGTATTAAAACCAATTACAGGGGGCTTAAGGCTTGATGATACCCTGGCTTACTATTTTGAGTCAATAAGCCTTAAAAAGGAAGCCGGAGAGCTGACAGGGAAGCTTTCAGATATGGAAGGGAAAAGGCTGGAAAGCATGATTGCCAGATACGAAGAGGCGGTTGGAACGGATTTAAAATCCATGGCTGAGACAGACGGTTTTACCTGCAGGGAATCCAGGGCAGTGATTGACCAGAATCAGGAAAGCAGTACCTTTGGCCATGTGGTGCGGGTGACCATGATCCTGACACCGAAAGGAACCGGAGAAGAGGGAACAGATATTGCGGTTTCCGGTAATGGGAGTCCGCCTGTTAAAAAGGTACAGGAAGTGGAAGAAGTGAAAATAGCCGGCCAAGAACCGGAACAGAGTGAGGACAAGGGACTGGAGGGCGTGAGAAAACAGAAGCAGGAAGAAAATTCACGGCTTTCTGGTCTTAGAAGGCGGATTGCGGAATATTATGATTTGGAGGAACAGGATATTGAAATTCAAATGGAAGATGGGAAAGGATAAATGGCTGATCCTGCTGGCGGTTGGAATGATTATCCTGATCCTTACATTTCCCTCCGGTTCGGGTATGGCTGCCAGGGTAGAGAAGACAGCAGAAAGCAAAAACCAGACGGCACTGCAGAAAGGAATTGTGACAGAGCCTGCAGATGGGGAAGCGGCTGTTGCGGCAGGAGCAGACCGGACCTATGAGGAACAACTGGAGGCGAGGGTGAAGAGAATCTTAAAAACCGTGGATGGGGTCGGTCAGGTAGAGGTAATGATCGTACTGAAATCCTCAGAAGAGAAGGTACTCCGTGTCGATAAGGACAGTTCGGATTCATCTACTGAGGAAAAGGACAGCTCCGGGGGAACCAGAAAGATCACCAGCGCAGATCGCAAGGAAAACACGATTCTAACCGGTTCAGGAGAAAATACATCTCCCATTGTGGAGAAAGAGATACGTCCGGAAATAGAAGGAATCATCATCAGTGCCCAGGGCGGTGGCAGTCCTACGGTAAAAGCTGAAATTTCCGGTGCCATGGAAGCATTATTTAACCTGCCCCCACATAAAATAAAAGTATTAAAGAGGGTGGAATAAAAAGGAGTGTCATGTATGAGAAGTTGGAAAACAAGCAATGAGCCCAAAGTCCCTAGAACCCCAAAGAAAATGGATATGAAGAAACTATTCCGAAGAAACCAGATTATTATCACCACCTTAGCCGTTATGATAGCTGCTGCTGGATATTTAAACTATGCAGGAAAACAGGAGGCCGCTTCCGGGACAGACGTCTTCGAAGCTGGCATGACTGATATTTCTGAAGAAGATATTTTAGCGGAAAACCAGTCCCTTACCGGTAGTGATAATCAGGAAATTGCAAGCCTTGACCAGGATGCAGAGGATATTGATAAACTGGCGGCAGCAGAAACCGATGCGGCTTTGCAAAGTGATGGATCGGTGGACTTAGCGGCAAATGAGACACAGGCGGCCCAAACCGGCCTTGACAACCCTGGAGAAGCAGTGCTTACCAGCGGAATGAACGTATCAGAATACATATCCAGCGTACAGTTAAATCGTGAGCAGGTAAGGGCAAAGAATAAGGAAACCTTAATGAACTTAATCAACAATCCAAACATTGAAGAAGCAGCAAAACAGCAGGCCATTCAGGAAATGATCGATATGACGGCTGTTGCTGAAAGAGAAAATGCAGCGGAAACTCTGCTGCTTGCCAAAGGATTTGCAGATCCAGTGGTCAGCATTTCCAGCGGGAAAGTGGATGTTGTCATCAACGCCCCCAGCATTACTGATCCTCAGCGAGCTCAGATTGAGGACATCGTAAAGAGAAAAACGGAAGTGGGAGCGGAAAGTATCGTAATCACTCTTATGAAATTGGAAGAGTAAAAAGCCTTTGCAAACTGCAGACAGTTTTGCTATAATGATTCCAGAGCCTAAAGGTTATACAAATATGAGTACAGGAGGGAATTGCTGTGGCAGAAATGGAAAGCAGAAATACTCACAAGGTATATGAAAAAGATAAAATTGGCGAAGTACAAATTGCGGACGATGTGGTGGCCATCATCGCAGGTCTTGCAGCAACCGAGGTAGAAGGTGTAGATTCCATGGCCGGCAATATCACCAATGAGTTGGTGTCAAAGCTGGGCATGAAAAATTTATCCAAGGGCGTTAAGGTGGAGCTGACAGAAGAACATGTATCTGTGGATTTATCCTTAAACATCAAATACGGTTACAGCATACCTGCAGTCAGTGAGAAGGTTCAGGAAAAGGTGCAGAACGCCATTGAGAACATGACAGGCTTAACGGTTCTGGATGTAAACATCAAGATTGCCGGTGTAGCATTGGAAGAGAATAAATAGATGATAGGTCTATCGCGGGGGCGAACCGGGAAAAGGTTCATGCCCCCGCTTTTCTTTGTGTATAAAAAAATATATAGTTATTGACATGATTTGGGACTTATAAAGGGACAGGTGTTTTCATATATGATGGCTGATAAGGAGAAAGACCGCTACTCGCTGAGGGTAATGACTTTGCTTGGTCTGGTGGTATCGGTAATTATAGGGATATTCGCTTTAAACATTTATTACTTCAAAGAAGTGGAAAAAAGTCTGATAGAGCAGACTTACCAGGATTTAAAAACAGAGAATGATGAAGCATTTAACAATCTTCAGGGTATGATCCGGGAGAGATTTAAAATGCTGGAGGTATTTTCTGCATACAGTGATCTGCCGGAGAAATCGGAAAATGGCGTACGGATTGGAGTTTTCGATGGCAAGGAAATCATGTATTACAGGAATCATGAATCCCAGGCATTAAACGGAGAAAACAGCATTACCAGGCTGCCTTCGGAGGACTTTATTGGTCAGTCAGGAATCGTTCTGTCCGTTCCTGCGGTTAGGGATGGCCAGGCAAGGGGGGTGGTCTGTATGGTGTATACCGCTGAAGAACTGGGGAAATATCTAAACAGTACAGAGTTAAGCCCATATGGTGACAATCTGATTTTCACAAGGTCCGGAGAACTGGTAGTCTCGTGTCCCAGGTATGAAAATTATGCCAACGTTTATGATATACTGCAAACCATGGAATTTAGAGACGAACAGTCTTTTGAGAAGATGAAAAAGGCAGTGGGGAGCGGAACTTCCGGATATGCCGCCTATTATCACAAGGGCAGCGGGGAGCTTCTTTATTATCAGCCGGCGGGAGTTGAAGACTGGATGGTGGCAACCATGGTGAAATCAGAAAGTTATGAGAGCGCTCTTTACAAGATCAGAAAGCTGTCAAAAGTCTTTATTGCGAGCTCAACATTCATGGTGGTCTGTACGGTCCTTCTCATCGTTTGTATTATTTATTTACGTAAAAAGGAATCGAAACAGGCACAAAAGGATTATTTAACAGGTGTTTATAACAGAGAAACAGCTAGAAAATTGGTGGAGCAGAGACTGAAAGGCGGAGGAAAAAAGAGGTTTTATGCCTGCATGTTCCTTGATATTGATGATTTCAAGAAAATTAATGACACCTTCGGCCATCATAAGGGAGATTTGGTTTTAACTCAGGCAGGACAGATCTTAAGCGCCTGTACAAGAAAAGAGGATGTGATTGTCCGTTTTGGCGGAGATGAATTCTGCATATGGCTGTATGGTTTAAGCGGAAGGAAACAGCCGGAGGCCATTGCGAGACGGATATTAAATGCGTTTCACGCTTCCGGAACCATACATGCAAGCATTGGAATCACCCTGGTAGGAGAGAATGAGACGGAATACGACGCCATTTTACGACGGGCTGACCAGGCATTATATCTGGCAAAGGGAAAAGGAAAAAATCAGTTTGCATTCCAGCTTTAAACCTTAAGGAAACCACAAGGTTTCCACTCCTTGAAAGTCCTTCTGATTTCGGGTATAATGAAGGTTAATGTTTTTAAAATTACTAAAAGGAGAAAAGCATGAATAAGCTTAGACTTGGAATTATTGGAAACGGTTATCTGGGAGAAATTATTGCCGGAGCATGGAGAGATGGTTTATTGCCTGAGTATGAGTTGGTGGGGATCGTCGGAAGGACAAAGGAAAAGACGGATGCCCTGACAAAGGAAATGGGATGCAGCTCCTGTGCAGGAATCGATGACCTGCTGGAATTAAAACCGGATTACATCGCCGAGGCGGCATCTGGGGATTCAGTAAGAGACATGGCGGAGAAGATCCTGGCAAATGGCTGTAATCTCATCGTGCTGTCCATTGGCGCTTTTGCGGACAAAGAATTTTATGAGAAAGTGAAGGCCACGGCCGTAAAACATAATACCAAGGTATATATCGCTTCAGGAGCGGTGGGCGGTTTTGATGTGCTTCGTACGGTTTCTCTCATGGGAGAGGCCACAGCCGGGATTGAGACAAGAAAAGGTCCGGAATCCTTAATGTATACACCTCTTTTTGAGGAACATTTAATGACCGATGAAGAAAGCACCATGGTGTTTGACGGAAATGCAATAGAGGCGATCGGTCTTCTTCCTACAAAAGTAAATGTTGCGGTAGCGTCTTCCCTGGCAACTGTCGGGCCGGATAAAACCAGGGTGAATATTCATAGCGTTCCGGGAATGATTGGGGATGACCATAAGATCACTGCGGAAATTGAAGGCGTGAAGGCAGTTGTGGATATTTATTCAAGCACCAGCGCCATTGCCGGTTGGAGTGTTGTGGCTGTCCTGCAGAATATTGTGTCACCAATCGTTTTTTAACACCTCATCAAGTAACTGCGATAGCAGCTATGAGGTTATGAGCAAGTAGCGAAGCGGATTGCGAATATAGAGCTTATAGGGAGCTTACAGGAGGATAAGAAGATGTTTGAGAAGTTGGTTGCCATAGAGCCGGTGAGTTTGGTAGAAGAAGCAGAGAAGGAGCTTTTCCGATATGCGAAACAGGTGGTGATGTATGAGGATATTCCCTGCGACGACGAGGAAATCATAAGGAGAATCGGAGATGCGGATGGGGTGCTTTTAAGCTATACCTCCAGAATCAGTCAATTTGTCTTTGAACGGTGTCCTAATATCAAATATGTGGGAATGTGCTGCAGCCTTTATTCAAAGGAGAGCGCTAACGTGGACATTGCCTACGCAGAACAGCATGGAATTACAGTTATGGGTATCCGCGATTACGGCGATGTTGGTGTGGTGGAATACGCAATCTGTGAACTGGTGCGCTTTCTTCATGGATATGACAGGCCTATGTGGAAGGATATGCCGGTAGAGATTACCGGATTAAAGGTAGGAATTGTGGGAATGGGTGTTTCCGGTGGTATGATCGCAAATGCTTTAAAGTTTCTTGGGGCAGATGTTTCCTATTACAGCAGAAGCAGAAAACCACAGTATGAGGAGAATGGAATCGGGTACCATCCATTAGGAGAGCTTTTGGAGAGCAGCGAAGTGGTATTTACCTGCTTGAATAAGAATGTGATCCTGCTCCGCGAAGAGGAATTCGAAAAGATGGGAAATGGAAAAATCCTGTTTAATACGTCCATTGGACCTGCCTTTGAACCGGAAGATTTGAAAAAATGGCTGAATTCCGGAGACAACCGGTTTGTCTGTGATACGGCAGGAGCTGCCGGGGACGGGGAGCTTATGAAACACCCCATGGTATTTTGTGTCAATGCATCGGCAGGGAGAACCAGGCAGGCCTTTGGGATTTTAAGCGAAAAGGTGCTTGATAATATCCGGAGGTTTTTGGAGAATAGCAAAATTTCTATTGTATAAAAAACCCTGGTAAGGTATAATAATTCCAAATGTCCAGCAAATCACCAATAGGAGGACCATGGAAAATGACCAGAAGTAAAATGCGCGAACACTGCTTTAAAATGCTCTTTTGTGCGGATTTTTATCCAGCAGAGGAGAAGACAGGGCAGCTTATACAATATTTTGAGGAACCAAAAGAAGATGATCTAAACGCAGAGGGCGTGGAAGAAATCATCCATGATGTAGACATGAGTGAAGAGAATGCTGCTTATTTAAGAGAAAGAGCAGAATCTATTATGATCAAGATCCCGGAGCTGGATTCAAAGATCAACGAAGTGGCCGAAGGATGGAAGACGAAACGTATGGGTAAGGCTGAACTTACCATTCTCCGCCTGGCTCTGTTTGAGATTTTATTTGATGAGGAAGTGCCGGAAAAAGTAGCCATCAATGAGGCTGTGGAACTGGCTAAAAAGTACGGCGGGAATGAAGCTCCGGCATTTATTAACGGAGTCCTGGCAAAGCTGGTGTAAGATATGGCAAGTGTGTATTCCGTTACTCAAGTCAATGCCTATATTAAGAATATGTTTGCCCAGGATTTCGCCTTAAACCGGATCTCCGTGAAGGGTGAAGTGTCCAACTGTAAGTACCATACCTCCGGCCATATTTACTTTACCTTAAAGGACGGGAAATCGTCTATGGCAGCAGTGATGTTTGCCGGGCACAGGAAGGGTCTTGCTTTTACGCTGGAGGAAGGTCAGCAGGTGGTGGTAAAGGGCAGCGTGGAGGTATATGAGCGGGACGGAAGATACCAGCTCTATGCCCAGGAGATCACAAAAGAAGGAATCGGTGATCTGTTTGAAAGGTTCCAAAAACTGCGTGATGAACTGGAAGAAATGGGGATGTTTTCTCCTGAATATAAGAAACCGATTCCAAAGTACGGGACAACCGTAGGAATCGTAACGGCTCCTACCGGAGCGGCTATCCAGGATATTATAAATATATCGTCCAGACGCAATCCTTATGTACAGCTTTATCTCTACCCGGCGCTTGTCCAGGGAGAGAACGCAAAGGAAAGCATTGTAAAGGGAATTGAAACCCTGGACCAGATGGGGCTTGACGTCCTGATCGTTGGAAGGGGCGGCGGTTCCATTGAAGATTTATGGGCATTTAATGAGGAAGTTGTGGCAAGGGCTGTTTTTAACTGCAGCACTCCTGTAATTTCTGCGGTAGGCCATGAAACGGATGTGACTATTACTGATTATGTGGCGGACATGCGTGCCCCCACACCATCTGCAGCCGCAGAGCTGGCTGTATTTGATTACAGTCAGTTTGAGGAGCAGATGGAAATGTACGGCCATACGCTCTTAAGGACCGTGGAAAGAAAGCTGGAACGCTACCGGTTTCATGGAAACCAATACGCTTTAAAGTTAAAATTGTATGACCCTAAGCGCAGTATCCATGAATGCCGGCAAAGGCTTGTGGATATAGAGGACAAGCTAAAAAGCCTGATTCTCTCCAAAGCGGCCTCAGACCGGGCAAGGGTGGAAGAAGGACAACTTCGTATCAAACAGCTTATTGAAAAGCAGGCGGTCCGTGACAGACACAGACTGGAGATTTTCATCAGCCGCCTGGAAGCAGAATCCCCCCTAAAGAGGATGGGAGGCGGGTATGGTTTTGTAACTGATGGTAAAGACAAGCGGATTGATTCCGTAAAGCAGGTAAAAGCCGGTGACAGGATAGGGCTGAGGCTTAGGGATGGAAGCATGGAGGCGGTGGTTTCCCGTGTTGCCCCGGCAGAATTCGGCTTATTTAGCAGCCAGCAGGAAGGCATTCGTGGAGACAGGTAATAAGGAGAAACGGATTTATGGCGGCAAAAAAAGAAAAAACGATAGAAGAGACATTTGGAGAGCTGGAAGAGCTCATTAAAAAACTGGAAAGCGGAGAGTGCTCCCTGGAGGAATCCTTCCAGTATTATGAGACCGGTATGAAGCTGGTAAAGTTCTGCAATGAAAAAATAGATAACGTGGAAAAGAAGATTATCGTGTTAGAGGAAAATGGTGAGGAACATGAATTATAAAGATATGTTTTCAGCCCGCACAGAGGAAGTAAGGCTTGTTGTGGAATCATACCTGCCTCCTGTGGAGGGCCATCAGAGTACGGTGTTGGCGGCGATGGATTACAGCGTTCGCGCTGGAGGAAAGAGGCTTCGTCCTATGCTGATGGAGGAGACCTACCGCTTATTCGGCGGCCAGGGGAAAGAGATTGAGCCTTTTATGGCGGCGATTGAGATGATTCATACATCCTCCCTGATTCACGATGACCTTCCCTGCATGGATAATGATACCCTTCGCCGGGGACTTCCTACGGCATGGGTTAAATTTGGTTATGACATGGCAGTACTGGCGGGAGACGGTTTGCTGATTTACTCCATGGAGACAGCTGCAAAAGCACTTTCCATGACGGATCGGCCAGACCTGGTTGCCAGGTGCATGGGAATTTTAGCAGAAAAAACTGGAATTTTCGGAATGATAGGCGGTCAGACCGTTGATGTGGAACTGGCTGGTAAGCCCGTTCCAAGGGAAAAGCTTGATTTCATTTACCGGTTGAAGACCGGGGCGCTTTTAGAGGCTGCAATGATGATCGGAGCCGTTCTCGGCGGAGGGGATGAAAAACAACTGAAACTGGTGGAGAAGATGGCCTCCTGTCTGGGACTTGCATTTCAGATTCAGGATGATATCCTGGATATGACCAGCAGTGCGGAGGTTCTTGGAAAGCATGTGCACAGTGATGAAAAGAACCATAAGACCACCTATGTAACCTTGGAGGGAATTGAAAAGGCGAAGCAGGATGTGGAGAGGATTTCGGTAGAAGCAATTTCCTGCCTCCATGAGCTTCCCGGGCAGAATGAGTTCCTGGAAGCACTGATTCGGATACTTGTGAACAGAGAAAAGTAAGTCGTTTAACGATAAGGCAAAAAAGGATCTGATAAGAATATGATGCTGGAACGAATAAACGGACCTGAGGATATCAAAAAACTGACAAAGCAGGAGCTTGATATTTTAAGTCAGGAAATCCGTGACTTTTTGGTAGGAAAGATAAGCATGACAGGCGGCCATCTGGCTTCCAATTTAGGAGTGGTGGAGCTGACGATGGCGATCTACCTGGCTTTTGACCTTCCAAAGGATAAGGTAATCTGGGATGTAGGGCATCAGTCTTACACTCATAAAATATTAAGCGGCAGGCGAGGGGAATTTGACGACCTGCGGCAATACGGCGGCATGAGCGGCTTTCCAAAAAGAAAGGAAAGTCCTTGTGATGCCTTTGATACCGGACACAGCTCTACTTCCATTTCAGCCGGACTGGGTCTTGCCCAGGCAAGAGATGTGCTGGGAGAGGATCATTTTGTGGTATCCGTAATCGGAGACGGCGCCTTAACAGGCGGCATGGCCTATGAAGCTTTAAACAATGCGGCCAGAATGGACAAGAATTTTATTATTATTCTCAATGACAACAATATGTCCATCTCAGAAAATGTAGGAGGCATGTCAACTTATTTAAATAGCATCCGTACCGGAGAAGGGTATCTGGACTTAAAAAAGCATGTGACTAACGTGCTGTCCCGGATTCCGGTTGTAGGAGAACAGATCATTGATAAGATCAGCAGGACAAAGAACGGCATTAAGCAGCTGCTCATACCTGGAATGCTGTTTGAGAATATGGGGATCACCTATCTTGGTCCGGTGGACGGCCATAATATAAAGGCTCTTTCCAGGGCTCTGCGGGAAGCAAAGAAACTTCCTCATACTGTGCTGGTCCATGTGATCACCCAGAAAGGCAAGGGATATGCCCTGGCGGAGAGGAATCCTTCCAAGTTCCATGGAGTGGATCCCTTTGATATCATCACCGGGGAGCCGAAGAAAAAGAAGAATAATCCCAGCTATACGGATGTGTTTTCCAAAACCATCTGCCGTCTGGCTGAGCAGGATAAAAGAATCGTGGCGGTAACGGCAGCCATGCCGGATGGAACAGGTTTAAAGCGGTTTTCCCGCCTGTATCCTGACCGCTTTTTTGACGTTGGTATTGCAGAAGAGCATGCGGTGACTTCGGCGGCTGGAATGGCGGCAGGCGGCTTAAAGCCGGTTGTGGCCGTTTATTCGTCTTTTTTGCAGCGCGGCTTTGATCAGATCCTCCATGATGTGTGCATTCAGAATCTGCCTGTGGTCTTTGCCATAGACCGGGCAGGGCTTGTGGGAAGTGATGGGGAGACCCATCAGGGGATTTTTGACTTATCCTATTTGACTGCAATCCCTAATATGAGCGTGTTTGCGCCGAAAAACTTATGGGAGCTTAAGGATGGGATGGAGTTTGCCCTATCCTACAATGGCCCATTTGCAGTGCGTTATCCAAGAGGAGAGGCTTACCAGGGCTTAAAGGGTTTTCGTGCTCCCATTGAATACGGTAAGGGAGAGATGCTCTATGAGGAAAAGGATATTGCACTTTTGGCAGTAGGAAGCATGGTGAGCACGGGAGAGCATGTAAGACAAAAACTGAAGGCAGAAGGATGGAATTGTTCTCTGGCCAACGGACGCTTTGTGAAGCCATTTGACCAGGAATTGGTGGATCGTCTGGCAAAGAATCATTGGCTGATAGCGATTATGGAAGAAAATGTCCTCCAGGGAGGTTTTGGTCCCGGGGTCACCGCCTATATCCATGAGCACCATCCACATGTAAAGGTTATCAATATCGCCTTACCGGATGCTTATGTGGAGCATGGCAACGTATCTCTGCTCCGGAAGGGGCTGGGGATTGACAGCAATTCTATTATATGGCGGCTCAAAAAGGAATATCTCGATACGGAGCGCCAGAACGCAGAATGGAAAAAAATTAAAGATAAAACAAGGGAAATGGAAAAGGCATGAAAGAACGGTTGGATGTGCTTTTAGTAAAACATGGACTGGCTGAATCCAGGGAAAAGGCTAAGGCTATCATTATGTCCGGGATCGTCTATGTAGACGGGGATAAGGAAGACAAAGCCGGTACCACATTTGAAGAAACTGCAAACATCGAGGTAAGAGGTAGCACCTTGCGATACGTAAGCCGTGGTGGTCTGAAGCTTGAAAAGGCCATGACTCATTTTGATGTAACGCTGGAAGGAAAAGTGTGCATGGATGTGGGCTCCTCCACAGGCGGTTTTACAGACTGCATGCTTCAGAACGGAGCCGTTAAGGTTTATGCAGTGGATGTGGGCCACGGTCAGCTTGCATGGAAGCTGAGGAACGATGATCGCGTGGTGTGTATGGAAAAGACCAATATCCGCTATGTTACTCCTGTGGATCTGGCCGACCAAATAGAATTTTCCTCTATTGATGTTTCCTTTATTTCCCTGACAAAGGTATTAGGACCTGTGAAAGCTCTCCTTACGGATGAAGGGGAAGTAGTTTGCCTTATAAAGCCCCAGTTTGAAGCCGGTCGGGAAAAAGTGGGAAAAAAAGGCGTGGTAAGGGAAAAATCCGTCCATCTGGAGGTGATCCAGATGATTATTTCCCATGCAATAAGCATTGGGTTTGAAGTGCTTCATCTGGAATACTCCCCTATTAAGGGGCCGGAAGGGAATATTGAGTATCTCCTTCACTTAAAAAATCATCAGTCAGGTGAGGCATGTCCGGAAAGTGGTCTTGACCCGGAACGGATCGTGAACGAGGCCCATGGGAATTTAACAGGAAACTAAAAGCCTGTTAGGAGCATGCAGTAAAGCAGATTAAGAGTATCCTTGCAGGTAAGGAGTTATATTATGAAATATTTTTATGTAATCATGAATCCTGACAAAGAAGGGGCCAGGGAGACTGCGAAGGCCATTCGTGACTATCTTACCGGTCATGGGGCGGTCTGTCTGATCAGTGGAGAAGGCCAGGAAAAGCGGCAGGGGAAAAGCCATTATACCGATGCTGCCATGGTGCCGGAAGAGACGGAGTGCCTCATCACTTTAGGCGGAGATGGGACCCTTATACAGGCAGCCAGAGACTTAGCGGGACGGAATATCCCCATGATCGGAATCAATCGGGGTACCCTTGGGTACTTAACCCAGGTATCCCGCACGGAGGATATCAACGATGCTCTTTCTGCCCTTCTTGCCAATGATTATAAGCTGGAAGATCGGATGATGTTAGACGGATGTATTTACCGCAAGGGAACGGCTGTATGCCAGGATATTGCCTTAAATGAAATCGTCATAACCCGGAGCGAGCAATTAAAGATGCTTCAGTTTAAGGTTTATGTAAATCAGGAGTTTTTAAATGAATACCGGGCAGATGGGCTTATCGCAGCAACACCCACCGGCTCCACTGCTTACAATCTTTCCGCAGGAGGACCTATCATTGTTCCGGATTCCAAAATGGTGGTCCTGACGCCTATTTGCTCCCATGCCCTGGGAACAAGGAGCATCGTCCTTTCTGCAGATGACTGGATTCAGATAGAGATGACGGGAAAAAAGGGCGTAAGTCAGGCAGCGGTATTTGACGGAGATACGACAACGGAGCTTTATCCGGGAGATTGCATCGAAATACGCCGGTCAGATATTAAGACCATTCTGATAAAGCTGAAAAATATATCATTTTTAGATAACCTGCGCAACAAGATGGCTGGTATATAGGGAGGGGCACTATGAAACTGGAACGACACAGCAAGATTGTGGAACTTATTGGAAAGCACGAGATTGAAACCCAGGAGGAGCTGGCAGATTATTTGAATCAGGCAGGCTTTGCGGTCACTCAGGCGACGGTTTCCAGAGACATCAGAGAGCTGAAGCTGACTAAGGTTCAGTCTGAGTCAGGAAAGCAGAGGTATGTGGTACTTCAAAACCAGGGTTCTTTCAGCGACAAATATATCCGGATCCTGCGGGATGGCTTTTTATCTATGGACATGGCGCAGAATATTCTGGTAATTAAGACTGTATCCGGCATGGCAATGGCAGTGGCGGCGGCTCTTGATGCCCTTCATTTCGGTGAGATGGTGGGCTGCATTGCAGGAGACGATACCATCATGTGCGCCATTCGGAGCGCTGATGATACCATACTTATGATGGACAAACTAAAAAAACTCATTACGGGATAAAGGAGGCCGCCATGCTTTCAGAATTACACGTAAAGAACTTAGCCCTGATCGAAAAAGCCGATGTGGAATTTGGACAGGGCTTTAATGTCCTGACCGGTGAAACCGGAGCCGGTAAATCCATTATTATCGGTTCGGTTACCATTGCCCTGGGGGGCAAAACGCCAAAGGATATTATTAGAAAGGGTGCAGATTACGCCTATATTGAACTGATCTTTACGGTCAGTGACCCGGGGAAAGTCCGCCTGTTAAAGGCGTTTGATGTCTATCCGGATGGAGACGGCACAGTGATCATATCAAAGAAGATCATGCCCTCCAGAAGTTTAAGTAAAATCAATGATGAAACCGTCACCGCGGGAAAACTGCGGGAAATCACGGGCCTTCTCATCGATATTCATGGACAGCATGAACATCAGTCTTTACTCTACAAATCAAAACATCTTGAGATCCTGGACCGCTACCAGGAGAAAAAGTCCCATGAGCTAAAAGAGAATATTGCAGATACCTATCGGGAATATGTCGGGTTAAAAGACCGTCTTTCCACCTTCCAGCTGGATGAGGAAGCCAGGCTCAGAGAAATGGACTTTATCCGCTACGAGATAGAAGAGATTGAAAATGCAGGGCTAAAGGAAGGGGAAAAGGAGGAACTGACCTCCAGATACCGTCTTTTTTTGAATGCAAAAAAAATATCCGAAAGCCTTTCCACCGCTTATTCTGCTGTGGATACGGATTTTATCAGCCGTGCTTTAAAAGCGGTGGAAACAGTTGCCTCCTATGATGACAGGCTTTCTGTCATAAGGGACCAACTTTTTGATGCCGATTCCATTTTAAGCGATATCAGCCGAGAAATAACTTCTTATATGGATGATATGTCCTTTGACGAAGATGAATACAGACAGATGGAAGAACGGCTTGATGTTCTACATAACCTTGAAGCCAAATATGGCGGAAGCTTAAGTCAAATATTTGTAAATCTGGAAGAGAAACAGAAACGCCTGGAAGAGTTGGAGGATTATGACGGGGCCAGGAAAAGAACAGCAGAAGAACTCCAAAAGGTCACAGACCGTCTGGAGCTTCTTTCCGTACAATTATCCGAAATGAGAAAGCATACGGCCAAGGAACTGACAGAAAAAATAAGAGAAGGTCTTAAGGATTTAAATTTCATTGATGTGGAATTTTCCATGGAATTCTCACGCCTTGGCCACTATACAGCGAACGGCTTTGATGAGGCGGAATTTTTGATTTCAACGAACCCGGGAGAGTCTTTAAAGCCTTTGGGTATGGTAGCTTCCGGCGGTGAGCTGTCCAGAATCATGCTGGCCATTAAGACCGTGTTGGCGGATACCGATGACATACCGACTTTGATTTTTGATGAGATCGATACCGGAATCAGCGGACGTACGGCTCAGAAGGTATCGGAAAAGCTGGCCTATATTGCCGGGAACCATCAGGTGATCTGCATCACCCATCTGCCCCAGATCGCTGCAATGGCTGATTGCCATTACGAGATTGCCAAGGCGGTGGAAGAGGGCCGTACAGCCACTTCCATACACCCTTTAAGCGGGGAAGAGGTGGTAGAGGAGCTGGCAAGGCTTTTGGGTGGCGCAGAGATAACCGAGGCGGTGAGAGCTAATGCAAGGGAGATGAAGCGGCTGGCAAAAGAAGACAGACGTCCGGGAGAATGAGAACATGATTGGACTTGGAACACTGATAAATGTGGCGGGAATTGCGGCAGGAGGCTTGGGAGGCCTCCTCTTTGGGAAGAAGATGGAGGAGCGTTACCAACGTACGCTGATGAGTGGGGCAGGGATATGTGTGCTGTTTCTTGGAATTGAGGGCGTTATGGAAGAAATGCTGGTCATACGGCAGGGAGCGCTTGCCGGCAGAGGAACGATAATGCTCATCCTATCTTTTTTCATAGGATCGCTTCTTGGAGAGTGGATGAACATTGAGTCAGCCATGGAGCGGTTTGGAGAGTGGCTTAAAAGAATAACCAACAGCGGCGGCGATGCAAAATTTGTAGACGGTTTTGTGACAGCCTCCCTTACGGTTTGCATCGGAGCCATGGCAGTGGTAGGTGCCATCAAGGATGGTATTTCCGGGGATTATTCAATTCTTGCTGCCAAAGCTCTTCTGGATTTAATCATCATTCTTGTCATGACTGTTTCTCTGGGAAAAGGCTGCATCTTTTCGGCTATTCCGGTAGCCCTGTTTCAGGGAACCATAACCCTTCTGGCAAGATTAATTGAACCCTTTATGACAGCTCAGGCTCTGTCTAATTTGTCCTTAACTGGTTCCGTCCTGATCTTTTGTGTGGGTATGAATCTTATCTGGGGAAAGATGATAAAGGTCGCCAATCTGCTTCCGGCTATCTTTTTGGCAGTGGCTTTTGCTTTTATTCCTTAGAACCTGTCCATTGAGAAAGGAAAAATCATTGAAGGAATTTATTGCTGAATGTATAAATATCTTAGGTAGTTTTTGCGGGAAGAGGGATGTTCCTGTATTGACACCAGAGGATTTAAGTAAGAAATATGGAATAGAACAAGCAGACGTAATGGTTCTTTTCGGCGGCAGCATTCTATGCGGCGGTGATATTCTGGCTCATGCAATGAAAAAAGGGATAGCAAAAAAATACATCATTGCAGGCGGGGCAGGTCATACAACGGAAACCCTGCGTATAAAAATGCATGAAGAATTCCCTGATATAGAAACAGCCGGTTTGCCGGAAGCAAAGATATTTGAAGCATATATCGAACACCGTTACGGATTAAAGGCAGATTATCTGGAATGTAATTCTACAAATTGCGGAAACAATATAACGTATCTTTTGGAACTGCTGAAGGGAAACAACATCTCTTTCAACAGCATGATACTTGCACAAGATGCCTCTATGCAGCACCGAATGGAAGCAGGGCTCCGGAAGTATGTTGCTGAAGATGTAATTATCATTAATTATGCCGTATACTGCGCACATGTGATTGTAAAAGATTCAGAACTTGCATTTGAAGAAGAGATATGGGGAATGTGGGATATGGACAGGTATATAACCCTGTTAATGGGCGAGATTCCCCGATTGTCAGACAATGCAGACGGATATGGGCCGAAAGGAAAAGGGTATATTTCTCATGTGGATATACCGAAAGAAGCAGAAGATGCTTTTGAAGAATTGAAAAGGGAATACGCTGATTTGGTTCGTGCAGCTAATCCTTTGTATGCGTCAGCAAGATAATCTTTTTACCTGTGCATTCACCGTTTTCGAATCTCATTTCTATTCATACATTTTTGAGTTGTGTCTTGGGGTATAAAATGCCGCATACCGCAAAAACATTATGTTTTTGCAGGATGCGGCATCTTTTCAAATCTGACCTCTTTGCTTGGATCATGCTTATTTTTTATTGAGCCTTTCTACGATTTCAAGATAACGTTTTGTTGCTAATGCACTTGGCGCCCCCTTTTTACAGAAAGAGAGTTTTGCCAATTTAGGGACTACGCGCTCAACGATGATCTGACCGTCAACTGTTTTTGATTTCAAGCATTCAAATGCTTCCAGGAAACGTCTGTCATTCTTTGCCCGGTCATAAAAAGATAAAATATAGACATATTCAAACAGATTGTAATTACGGAATGGATATTCAACCTGCATAAACAGCGTCCCAATACCATAATGGCAAGGTCCGATGGGTTTCCGAATGACCCAGTGCTCAAGCAAAAAATCTACCGCATTATCAAGTGCCTGTTCTTTATTTAGATAATCGCTGAAACGAAAGGCATCAAGTACATTCAGCGTAGGCTTCGGATTGGAATACTCCGTTTCTTCCCCATGTCCGTAGGAAAACTTATTGCAGCGCCAGCCTCCGTCTTTGTATTGTATATCCAATAGATGACGAAAGGTATTTTGAATCCGGTTATCAGAAACATACCCCAAATGACATAATGCATTGGCAGCTATTGCCGTTTGACATGGAAGAATACTACCTTTGGGATATATTTTAAAACGCCCGTCTTCCTGCCATACACTGAAAATTAAATCAGCAGCAGCTTTTAAAACAGGATCTTCAGGCGGCATTCCAAGTTCCGATAAATAAAGCACACAATCAAAAGTCGAAAACGGAGCTCCTTTTAAAAGCCGTTTATCAGGAGTTGCCCAAAGGTCAGCCCCATTGTCATGTCTATGAGATAATATCGTTTCTACATCTGATAAATATTCATTTTTCACCGCCATTTTATTGTCCTCCCCTACAACAACCCAAACTTTATGGTATAAAAACTAATTCAAACTCCTCGCATACGACTGGCATATCTTCATCAAATAATTTTCCGATTTCAGCCATTTCTTTACTGAAAAATTCATCGTGTACGTTTCTCCAATATTCCAATGAACCATCGCCTTCGCCTTCTTTCCCAGCATGTTCCTTGCGAACCTCCCTAAATGGAACAATATAAACTTTTGTTGTTTTAATAATACATACCGCTTCATTCTTTGAGTCGAGAATAACGCTGTAATCTCCGTTTTTTGGTAGTGCTTCGTTTTCCGCTTCGTATATAGGATATGCAGAGGCTGTCCCGGTCTTAATGCCTCTTAATACTAAATCTGCCAGTTCATCGGCAGCAGCACCAAACGCCCATGATTGATATTGCATTTCCTTAATTTGATTTTTTGACACAAATTTATTCCACATTTGTTCTGCATTCATTCTATTTTAATCACCTTTTCATTCCGTATTTTTAAAACCGAAAAAGATAAACTCGCTTCGTATCAGTTTCTCCTTTATTAAAAGATTATACCGTATTTTCTACTTTAATTCTATACAATTTAGTCGTGTGTTCGCGTTATAAAAAAGTAAAAGGGGTTAGGGTTATCTGCAAAAAATTCTCAATCTATGCCATCTTCAATCATTTGTTTTGTTCGCTTAATAATCATTTTTTATTGTTTAATCAATAAAAAAACGGAAATCATAAGAGTATAGAAAGAAAATATGCATGATTTCCTTTTTTAAAATTATTGAATTTAAATGTTTGGCAGAACGGTTCAAAAGGCTTTTATAGATTTTCATTCTATAGAAAAGCTGCCACCGTAAGAAAATAGTTACAACTAAAATATGACAGTGTGATTTAATTAATTTCTCACATACTAAGAGAGGAGCAAAAAAATTGTCTCCTTTCATTCACCTAAGGAGGTATGCGAGATGGGAAAAAATAAATTTCATAAATTTATAGTAAGAGCGTTCTGGATCAGCCTGATCTTTTGCATCGGATTTTCCTGGTTCTATATGAAGCGGGTAATTCCCGATAAGTTGAATATCGTTGCACAAGAAGAAGAGCAGTTTCATTTCTCCATGCCTTTTGATGTGACGCTGTCTTCCGACAGCGAGGAAGTGGTCTTAAATAACGGATCAAATATTCCTTCCGACATGATCCATCTTCAGGTAAATCAGCCGTTTTCCGTGTATTCGGAGAACCAGGGAAGCTATAAGCTGGGACTAAAGCTGTTTGGATGGATCCAATTAAAGGACATACAGGTGAATGTAGTAGATACCAAGTATGCCATTCCTTGCGGCACACCCATTGGAATCTACTTAAAATCCAACGGTATTATGGTAATCGGTACCGGAGATGTAACAAAAAGGGACGGAATGGTTGTAGAGCCGGCCTTCGGGATACTGCAATCAGGAGATTATATTGAAACCATTAATGGAACACCTCTAAAGGACAAGGAAACTCTGATGAATGAGCTGAGTAAAATTGGCGCTTCAGAAGCATTGTTAAAAATCAGACGGAACGGGGAAACCATTGATGTAAAAATGAATCCCACAGAAGCAGAAGACGGGACCTATAAGCTTGGCGTCTGGGTCAGAGATGATACTCAGGGAATTGGAACCATGACTTATGTGGACATGAACGGACAGTTCGGTGCATTGGGGCATGGAATCAGCGACAGTGATACCGGAAATGTGGTACAAATCACCAATGGAGCCCTTTATGAGACAGCGATTCTCGGAATTGAAAAAGGAACTTTTGGAAAGCCGGGAGTGATGAGCGGGATCATCTATTATGGACCAGGCTCCACCCTTGGAACGATTACCGCCAATACGGAAGAAGGAATATTTGGAAACGTAAATGACAGGTTTAAGCAGAGTATGGTGCAGGATGCCATTCCCATTGGCTACCGGCAGGATGTGAAGAAGGGAACGGCTTACATCCGAAGCGATGTTTCCGGAAAAGTGAGGGATTATGAGATTGAAATACAGCGTGTGGATTATTCCACCACTCATAAAAGCAAGGGAATGGTGATTAAGGTCACAGACCCGGATCTTCTGGCTTTGACCGGCGGAATCGTGCAGGGTATGTCAGGAAGCCCCATTATACAAGATGGGAAGTTAATTGGAGCCGTAACCCATGTGTTTATCCAGGACTCAACAAGAGGGTATGGGATATTCATCGAAAACATGATCAATCACTAAAACCAAAGCCGGGAAAGAAAAGAACAGAATCGTAAATATTTACGACGCCGTTCTTTTCTTTTTCATATTTTTGCTTAAATAATAATAATTACAACGAATTTTATATAAAGTAGTGTGTTTTAGGCGGTTTTTAACAATAAATATACAGAATTAATTTTGTTAATAGTCGAAATGTAGAAAATAAAGTTACAAAAAAGACATATTTTATAAAATGTGCTTTTCAAGGTAATTATAATGTGTTAATATAAGATTCGTGGGATGGAAAATTCAGGAACTTTTTTGCCGACAAGGAGTTTCAATTTTCAACACCGGTTGAGAATTTAAGGACCGGCAGGGTACCGAACCGGGGTAGGCCTTTTCAACCTTCGACGGATCAGAGGAAAAAAAATACTCTTGAAATCAACTGAAAAACCAGTTCCTTTTGTCGAATAATGCGATAGAATCCCGTTGCGGCATAACCTAGGGCAAGACTATAATGGCTTTACACTAGTTTTAATCTATTTAAATGAATCAGAAGGAGAGTATCAATATGTCAGAAATTAGTATTGCAATTGCGGATGATAACCTGCAGACATTGAATCTGCTGAATGATATACTGGAGGGAGAGGAGGATTTCCACGTAGTAGGAAGAGCGGATAATGGCGAAGACGCTTATAACATGATCCTCAAAACAAATCCTGATGTTGTCTTATTGGATGTGATTATGCCGAGAATGGATGGAATAACGGTTATGGAGCGGGTACGCGGTAATGGCGCTATTACAAAGATTCCATCATTTATCATGGTCACTGCAGCAGGAAGCGAGAATATTACTGAAGATGCTTTCCGAATGGGTGCAAATTACTACATAATGAAGCCGTTTAATAAGGATATTATCGTCGATAAGGTACGAAGGGTAGGGCAAAGAAAGTCGAAGACTCCAAGCCTTCAGGGGATGAAAAAAGTAAAACCTTATGTCAATAAAACGGAGTACATGGAACAGAACTTGGAAAATGATGTAACTCAAATGCTTCATGAAATAGGCATTCCTGCGCATATTAAGGGGTATCAGTATTTAAGGGATGCCATAGTTATCTCCGTACAGGATCAGGAGATGCTTACCTCTGTCACAAAGATCCTCTACCCCTCCATTGCAAAGAAACATCAGACAACTCCCAGCAGGGTGGAACGTGCGATTCGCCATGCCATAGAGGTGGCCTGGAGCAGGGGAAAGATGGATACCATCAATGAATTGTTTGGATATACGGTTAGCACCGGCAAAGGAAAACCTACGAATTCTGAGTTTATTGCTTTAATTGCCGATAAGATAAGACTGGACTATAAAAAACTTTCCTAATTTGTAAGATTTGATACTTCCTTATTTCTTTAAAATGCAGTATACTAATTAAAAATCGACAATACCCCAGCGGGAAAAGGATAAGGGAGGTTTTTGGATGAAGAAGATATTATTCGTTGCATCAGAGGCAGTACCTTTTATTAAAACAGGTGGTCTCGCAGATGTTGTGGGATCCCTTCCCAAATGCTTTGATAAAGAGTATTTCGATGTAAGAGTCATGATTCCCAAATACCTGTGTATCAAAGAAGAGCTGAGAAACCAGATGACTTATATTGACCATTTTTATATGGATTATCTGGGCCAAAACAAGTATGTGGGAATTCTTCAGTATGTTCATGAAGGCATTACCTTTTACTTTATTGATAACGAAGAATATTACAATGGTTCCAAGCCCTATGGAGACTGGTATCATGACCTGGAAAAGTTTTGCTTTTTCTCCAGAGCAGCCTTATCAGCGCTTCCGGTTATCGGATTCCAGCCGGAAGTAATTCACTGTCATGACTGGCAGACCGCCCTTATTCCTGTTTTATTAAAGGACCGGTTTCATGATGGAGAATTTTTCAGGAACATGAAATCAGTAATCACGATTCACAATTTAAAGTTCCAGGGCGTATGGGATGTAAAGACGATACAGAAGCTTACCTGTCTGCCGGATTATTATTTCACACCGGATAAGATGGAAGCATATAAAGATGGTAATCTGTTAAAGGGCGGTATTGTTTACGCCGATGCCATCACTACGGTCAGCGATACCTATGCGGAAGAAATAAAGATGCCGTTTTACGGGGAAGGGCTTGATGGCCTGATGCGTGCACGGGCAGGCAACCTCCGGGGGATTGTAAACGGAATTGATTATGAAGAGTTTGATCCGGAAACGGATCCGCATATTGAAAAGAATTATAATTTAAAAAATTTCCGTAAGGAAAAGGTGAAGAACAAGCGGGCTTTGCAGCAGGAGCTTGGACTGAACCAGGATGAGAAAAAGTTTATAATTGGTATCGTTTCCAGATTGACGGACCAAAAGGGACTGGATTTAATCCAGTGTGTGATTGATGAGCTGTGCAGCGATGATATCCAGCTGATAGTCCTTGGTACCGGAGAAGAACGGTATGAGAATATGTTCCGCCATTATGCGTGGAAATACCAGGATAAGGTTTCCGCTAATATCTATTATTCGGAGGCAATGTCCCATAAGATTTACGCCGCTTGCGATGCGTTCCTTATGCCGTCCCTGTTTGAGCCATGCGGACTGAGCCAGCTTATGGCTCTCCGGTACGGCACCGTACCCATTGTACGGGAAACCGGTGGTTTAAAAGATACGGTAGAGCCGTATAATGAGTTTGAGAACCGGGGAACCGGCTTCTCCTTCTCCAATTACAACGCTCACGAGATGTTAGGGATCATCCGGTACGCGGAGGGGGTTTACTACGATAAGAAGCGTGAGTGGAACAAGATTATAGACCGCGCCATGGCAAAGGATTACTCTTGGAAAACTTCAGCCATGAAATATCAGGAACTTTATGATTGGCTGATTGGCGACTAAGCGAGCCATGGATTAGGAAAGAAGCGTTAGAATAAGGATGGACAGCATGCATTTGACCCGAGAAGAAAAAGAAGAAGCAATTCGATGGGCAGAAGATTCTTCCTGGGTGGAACGGGAAGATTATTATGAAGATACGGATTACATGGAGTGTGTCAGGGACATTATAGAGAGTCCGGTATTCCAGTCCATGGATAATTATATGCAGCACGGCGACACGACCTGTAAGGCTCATTGCATTAAGGTTTCTTATATGGGCTACTGTATCTGCAGGAAGATGGGCTGGGAATATGCAGAAGTCGCAAGGGCCGGTCTGCTGCATGATTTGTTTTTGTATGATTGGCATACCCATGCAAAGGAAACTGGGGAGCATTTCCATGGTTACACTCATCCCAAGACTGCACTAAATAATGCAGTGAAATATTTTAATTTAACAGAAAAAGAGAAAGATATGATTTTACGCCATATGTGGCCGTTAACACCTATCCCCCCAAAGAGCCGGGAGGGTATGGTGATCATTTATTCAGATAAATTTTGCGGTCTGATTGAAACAATGGCTAGAGTCAAGCGTTGGATCTTATTTGGATTTGGAAAGAAAAGCGCTGCATAATACGGAGGAAACCATGACATTTTGGGAAGATTTACTTGGGAATCAGGTTTTGATTACTGCAGTTGCCGGTTGGCTGGTTGCACAGGTTTTAAAAACGATTATTGACCTGGCCCTTAACAAAAACTTTAATCCGGAGAGGCTTGTGGGATCTGGGGGAATGCCCAGTTCCCATTCCTCAACGGTATGTGCGTTGACAACCGCCGCCATGTACCGCTATGGCGTCGGTTCTTTTGAGTTTGCGGTCAGCTTTGTCCTATCCATGATTGTTATGTATGATGCCATGGGAGTGCGCAGGGAGACTGGAAAGCAGGCCAAGCTGTTAAACAGCATTCTGCTGGAAAATCCATTTGAACTTAGTGGAGAGATATTACAGGAAAGATTAAAGGAATATGTAGGACATACTCCGCTTCAGGTGGCAGCAGGAGCAATTTTAGGAATCTTGCTGGCGCTTTTTATCGCTCAGTATTATTAATCAAATACTGCAGAAAGCTTAAATCTAAGGGAATAAAGAAGAAAGTTTTCTGGGAATCGTAAGAAAATAGTCCTTGATTTCTTAAGATATCCATTATATACTTTAACAAGTTCAAAAATTGTTAAAATTGGAGGTAAAATGGATATGTCAATTTATCATAGGATAAACTGTTTTTTCCTATTCAGTTTGCTTGGATACCTTCTTGAATGCTCCGTACTCAGTTATGAGAATAAAAGGCCTGTGCTGAATCGAGGATTTGGACATGGACCGTTCTGTATCATCTATGGATTTGGTGCCACGGGAGCGATGATCCTGCTTAAGCCTCTTTCAGGCAATCCGGTTCATCTTTATTTCGCCTCTATGGCTATGGCAACCTTTATGGAGCTTTTGACAGCTCATATGATGATTAGGCTGTTCGGTTCCTTCTGGTGGGATTATAGCCGGAAATTGTTTAATTACAAAGGGATCATTTGTCTGGAAAGCAGCATTGCATGGGGATTTTTGGGGATTTTCTATTTCCGATTCCTAAACGGATTTGTCAATCAGATGGCAGGAATGATTCCAGAGGATTTTGAGCGATTGGTGGCAATGAGCCTTTTGATTTTTTATATGGCAGATTTTATATATACCATGAGGATGCAGCTTCGGGATGACTGCGACGATGATGATGCGTCCATGATCGGGCGATTGAAAGTTTATTGATGATTGGCGGGATTCGATATGGGTCCCGCTTATTTGCTATTTTATACTATAATGAGCAAAGTGGCGCTTTCGCGTCATTTCACATGGAGGTTAGAGATGAATAAGATAGAAAGGCTTGTGTTGGCTTCCGCTTCACCAAGAAGGAAAGAGCTTCTGGCTCAGATTGGGATAGCACCGGAAATCGTGCCAAGCACCATAGAGGAGAAGATTACCACAAACGTGCCGGAAGAGGCGGTGATGGAGCTGTCCCGCCAGAAGGCGGAAGACGTGGCAAGCCGCCAGCAGCCAGGGACTTATGTCATCGGCGCGGACACCGTAGTTGCAGCAGGCGGTGAAATTCTGGGTAAGCCGGACTGCCACGAGGATGCTTACCGAATGATCGCCCTGATTGAAGGAAAAACCCATCAGGTTTACACAGGGGTCACCCTGGTGTATTGCGGAGGTCATGGGAATAAGGTCAGGACATTTGTGGAAAGGACCGATGTTCATCTCTATCCCATGTCTGAAGGGGAGATAAGAACCTATGCAGACAGTGCGGATCCTATGGATAAAGCCGGTGCTTATGGGATACAGGGAAAATTCGCTGCTTTCATTAAAGGGATTGACGGCGATTATAATAATGTAGTAGGATTGCCTGTAGGACGTGTGTACCAGGAGATGAAGCAGATGTTTGAACAGGAGGATAAAGAATGATTAAACTGATTGCATCGGATATTGACGGGACTCTTGTGCCGGATGGAAGCCACGAGCTGAATCCTGAGCTTTATGATGTGATATTAAAGCTGCGGGCAAAGGGAATCCAGTTCGCCGCTGCCAGCGGACGCCAGTGGCTCAGCATTGAATCCATATTTGAACCCATCAAGGAAAAGGTATTCTATCTTTCGGATAACGGTGCCTATGTGGGCTGTCATGGAAGGAGCCTGTATGTCAACACCATTGAGCGTAAGACGATTATGGATATGGTACAGGATGTACGGAATATGGATGGACTTGATGTCATGATCTGCGGACCCGATGTGATTTATACAGAGACAGACAACCAGGAATTCCTGGATTGGATGGTAAATGGCTACAAGTTCCATGTGAAGCAGGTAGAGGATTTGACCAGGGTGGAATCAGAATTCATCAAGATCTCTGTGTACCGCAAGACAGATGTGGAGGCCCATACCAGAACCTTACGGGAAAAATATGCGGACCGCTTAAAGATGACCATAGCAGGAGATATGTGGATGGACTGCATGAGACCGGGAATCAACAAGGGGCAGGCCGTAAAACTCCTTCAGGACAGCCTAGGGATCAAGCCGGAGGAAACTATGGCATTTGGCGATCAGTTAAATGACATTGAGATGTTAAAGCAGGCATATTACAGCTTTGCCGTAGGAAACGCCAGGGAAGAGGTAAAAGCGGCAGCCAGATTTCGGACGGACACGAACGTAAACGACGGGGTCCTGAAAATACTGAAGCTGCTTTAAGCAGCGTGAAATGAGGGATGCTCATGAAAGGACAATTTAAAATTACGGGAAAAGTCCTTATTGCTGCTGCTGCGGCAATTGTCATGCTGTCCGGGTGCAGGGCTGATATCCCCCTTGTTTCTGAATCTTTGGAGACAAAGGCATATACGCTGCCCCAATCCATGGTGATCGTGGCTACGGAGAGGAACCGGTATCAGCAGATTTATACCAATCAGATCTGGGGAGTGAACTTACCAGGTGATCAGACCTTTGAAACCTATCTGGTGGATCAGGTGAAGGAATTCCTTCAGGAAATGAAAATGATGAATCTCCTGGCCAAGAATAAGGGAGTTACCCTGACCAGTGCTGAAAAGGAAGAAGTCCGTAAAGCGTCGGAAGAATATTTCTCTTCCTTGACTAAGGAAGATATCTCCTACATGGGAGCCTCAGAAACGGATGTGAGGACCATGTATGAAGAATATTACCTGTCTAATAAGGTAGTGGATGAACTGACAAAGGATATGAACCTGGAGATAAGCGACAGTGAAGCCAAGGTGATCCAGGTAGATCAGATCGTTGTGTCTGATGGGGATGTAGCTGCGGCTGTGCTTTTAAAGGCAGAAGCCGAGGGTGCCGATTTTTCCACACTTGCCAGGGAATATTCAGAAAGCCCGGTCATCACATGCAAAATCGGCAGAGGGGAGAATCCAGGCCCTTACGAGGATGCTGCTTTTTCTCTTTCTGCAGGCCAGATCAGTCAGGTAGTGGAGGACAAGGGCAAATATTATATTATCCAGTGTGTAAACGATTATGATCAAGACGCCACCCAGGAGAGGAAAGCCGGACTATACCGCAAACGGAAGAAGGAAGTTTTTGATCAGATCTATTCCCAGTTTAAGAAAGATAATCCGATTACTTTCAGCAATGAGATATGGAAAGATGTAAAATTCTCCAAAGATGACAGAACAACTACCACAAACTTTTTTGAAATCTATAAGAAGTATTTTTCTGACTAACCATAGGGGAAGGATGGGGAAAACTACAGATGAAACCGGAAGAATATGATAGGATGAGAGGACGCAGCCGCAGCCGCAGGCGCAGAAGAAACCGGGGGCGGGAGATCCTGGTTGGCTTTTTGCGACTCCTGCTTGCCCTGTTTCTGTTGATCTGCCTGACGGTTGGGGGCGTGTTTGGCTACCGGTATTGGGAGGGTAATAAGACTTCTGAGACTCCTTTGGAAACCAGCCGGGAAGTGGCGCCGGAAACCATGGGGGAATCGCATTAAAGCGAAGGGGAAATCAGAGAGATGATTTCCCCTTTTTTGGATTGTTAGAGGAGAAAAAGGTTATTTAAGTTACTCAAACAGGTATTATTTTTCGCGGGAGGGCTACCAGAGGATATTTTATTTCAATATAGGTGAGTAAATATGATATACATTAAATCTGTTTATTTTAATAAGAAAAAGACGTATAATGATTCTGAATATGAGTTTCATATACCTGCAATAAAACAATTAACTGAACAAAAAGAATTGAAATTTACTTCAGATGTTACTTTTTTTGTGGGTGAGAATGGAGCTGGAAAGTCTACTCTTTTAGAAAGCCTGGCCATTGCTTATGGATTTAATCCGGAAGGCGGGACAAGAAACTTTAGTTTCTCGACGAAAGATACACATTCTCTATTATCAGATTATTTAGTGTTATCAAAAAGCCATGTTCAGGCAAGAGATGGTTTCTTTTATAGGGCAGAGAGCTTTTATAATGTATCTACAAATATTGATGAGTTTGATGTTTCTTTATTAGATAGTTATGGAGGAATATCTTTGCACGAACAGTCCCATGGAGAAGGTTTTCTTTCGCTGATAAAGAATCGTTTTGGTGGTAATGGACTTTATATTATGGATGAACCAGAAGCAGCGCTTTCACCTTCCAGACAGATGAGTCTGATTTGCCTGATAGATCAGTTAGTTGAGAGAAATTCACAATTTATCATTGCAACACATTCTCCTATTTTAATGGCATTTCCCAATGCAACGATATATCAAATTGATGATAAGGGATTTAAAACTGTTACACTAGAGGAAACAGAACATTACATTATTACAAAAGCTTTTACAAATAATTATAAAATGATGATTTCTGAGCTTCTTGAATAGCATAATTATGTAAAGTAAAATTAAGTAAGTTAGGTCTGGAAGCCTGTTTTATGGCTGGACTCGATTTTAAATTTATGAGCCGGGCTTTGAAAAGCCCGGCTCCCATTTCATTGGTTCAGTTCTGAAAAATTCAATTTTAATTTCTGATTCAATTCCCCCTGAACAAAATTCTCAAAGCAAACTTCATCTTGCGGAAGAATCACATCTGCATAATCCATCACTGCCTCTGCGGTAGGCTTTATGCTGGAAGAAGTGCTGCTTTGAATCATAACAAAGAGAGCAGGTTCAGCCACCAGCCGTACGCTGTTGGATTCGCATAGAACAAGGGCGTTCTTTGGAACCAGTTTTAATGCCTCCTCTAACGCCTCTCTTAAATTTTCCTTATAGGCCCGGATGAGATAGACCTGATTTGCTCCGGCTTTTTTTAAAAGCATGGTATCTTTTGTTCCGGTGCCGGTCTCCGGCGTGATGTCAAAGGAGCCTTTCAGTCCCTGGCAGATCCCGCAGCCCTTGCCTCCTCTGGGGCATATATCCCCATGGTCCCTTATGGTTATCAGTTTGAATGCAACAACCGGTAATACATCCTTAAATGCATGGATAATCTGCAGCGACAGGGTTGTTTTTCCGCTGTTCCGTCCCGTTGCTCCGATCAGTATCATTTGTCTGGCTTGCAGAAGTGTTTTATTCTCTGTACTCATATATGCTCCATTTTTCATAAACTGCTGCACTTTTTTTGTAAGACCAATAACATTCTGTGCAAAATTATTTTTATTATAACACGTTCCTAACATGGGTACAACATGGAAAGCATGTGGAAAATCATCGAAAATACGTGATATATTTAACAAGTAATCTACTCTCTTTATGAAGTCTATTGCTTCGGCAGCCGGGAGTCCAGGATACTTTGTCTTAATTCTAATAGCAGATATAATGAAAAAATAAGGCATTCTGTGTATCAATGACACAATTGTTTGTATTGCCAGAAAAAAGTTGTGGAAGCAAGGAGAGGGAATTGAGAAAAACATAACAAAAATAATACGGTTTTATGTATAATAAACAAAATAAAATACAACCGTTATACTAATTTGTACATATTGACACATGCCCGATGGAGTGTTAATATAAAAAACAACCTAAAATTATTTTATTACCTAAAAAAATTTTTTAGGTATCAATGTCCGGTGAGTTTCATAAAAAACAAAAACAGGAGGTGATATCTTTCAAAAGTGCAGATAAAAAAATCGAAAATGTAACAGCCGCCATTTTATGCGGAGGAAAAAGCCGGAGAATGGGGTTTGACAAAGCATTTTTGATGGATGATGAGCAATATTTGCTGCTGCAGACAGTGGGGAAACTGCAAAGCCTGTTTGAACAGGTGGTTCTGGTCAGCAATACGAAAGCCAAGTTTGAAGGCCGGACGGATTTTACAGAGTTTCGCATATTAGAAGATCACTACATGGAAAAGGGACCCATGGGCGGGATAAGTACTGCTTTAGAGCGGGCTCAGACGGAATATGTTTTTATTATGGCCTGCGATATGCCTTTACCGGATATTGGGCTGATCGGCCGGATGTACCAGAAGCTGGAAGAGGAACAGGTCTTGGTTTGCAGTCATCAGGGGAAATTAGAGCCTTTGCTCGCCTTTTACCATCAGTCCTGCCTTCCTGTTTTTAAAAAACAAATGGAGATAGGAGAGCTCAAGCCTCGCAGTGCTTTTCCGGCCCTGAATGTGGGGCATTATTGCTTAAGTGATACGGAAATGAACGCTATCGTAAATTTAAACACACCGGAAGATGTGCAAGATTGGAACCAGAAAACAACAAAAAAATGAATGGAGTTACATAGGGGGGAACATGGGATTTTTTAGTCCGGCAGAAGTATTGGATATTTTGGGAGATAAGGCCCAAATGAAAAAGAAGTTGTCTTTTATAAAATTGTTTTTACTTTCTATTCTTGGCGGTTCATTTATCGCAGAAGGCTTTTTGGCCTGCATACGTGTACAGGGAACAATGCCTGCCCAGTGGGGGAGCTTTGCAACATTTCTGGGAGGCTGTCTTTTTCCCATAGGGCTCATGGCGATTGTGCTGGTTGGAGGAGAATTAGCCACCGGAAATATGATGACCATGGCGATAGGCCTGTATCAGAAAAAGATATCGTTTTGGGATTTAACTTATAACTGGGTGGTGGTCATGGCAGGAAATATGGTTGGAAGCATAATTGTGGCCTACTCCTTCGGTCATTTTGTGGGACTGACGGAAGGCGCCTTTTTGGCCAAAACCATGGCTGTAGCCAACTCTAAGATCAGCGATCCGCCTATGGTGGCACTGGTTTCAGCTATCGGCTGCAACATCTTTGTATGCATGGCTGTATGGTTTGCGACCAGCGCCAAGGATTTTACCGCAAAGATGGCGGGAATGTGGTTCCCTATTATGATTTTTGTGGTCTTGGGATTTCAGCATGTGGTGGCAAACGCTTTTGTCATTCCGGCAGCAATCTTTTCCGGTGAGTCTTCGATCACGTGGTTTAATTACCTGCAGAATACGGTGTTTGTCTTTATCGGAAACGCCATTGGCGGAGCATTAGTTTTTGCCCTTCCCTGTTTCTGTATGTATGGGCAGAAAGAGAATGTCGAAACGGAATGTGAAGTAAAATTAAATGAAAGAAAGGGTAACTTCAATGGATACAAGGGTAAGGGAAGAAAAGCTGAGGATCATCCGACAGGATGGAGCGAAGCAGGAAAACATTTTGGAAATTTTAATTGATCTTCAATTTGCTTCAGAAGAAGGCTATATTGACCAAGAAACTGCGGCCATGGTAGCAGAAGAGCTGCATATGACCGAAACCAGGGTTTATGAGATTGTCAGCTATTATGCGATGTTAAAGGATAAGCCTCAGGCTAAATATGTCCTTAAGATCTGCAACAGCTCACCCTGTCATTTCTCCCGCTCGGAAGAGGTGTGTTTATCCTTGGAGAAAAAGCTTGGCGTACCCATGGGCAAGACGACAGATGACGGCCTTTTTGCATACCACTATATTCCGTGCGTAGGTGCCTGCGACATTGGTCCGGTCATTAAGATCAAGGATACGGTATTCGGCAATCTAAACGATGAAAAAATATCTGCTTTGATTGATGACCTGCGAAGAGGAAAAATAGCCGTATAGGCTGAAAGGGGGAAACACAATGGCAATGAAAGAACCGGTCCTTTTAAAACGGGTGGGAAAAATGACGGATTCCACTTCCGTTGATGAATATATTACATACGGCGGTTTTGCAGCACTGCAAAAAGCCGTTTCAATGGACAGAGAGGATATTTTAGGAGAACTGGATACCGCTTTGCTTCGGGGAAGAGGCGGGGCAGCCTATCCCTTAGGCCGTAAATGGCGCCATTTATACGGCAGCACCGATACTCCAAAATACATTGTCTGCAATGCGGACGAAGGGGAACCTGGCACTTTTAAGGATAAGCTGCTGTTAGAAAAGGATCCTCTAAGCATTATTGAAGGCATGCTGATTGCGGGATATGTATTCGGTTCCAACGACGGTTACATTTATATCAGGGGGGAATACCGCCATATCCAGGCAGTGTTCCATCAGGCGGTAAGCAATGCTTTGGCAGCCGGATATCTGGGAAATAAGATTATGGGGATTGACGGCTTTGACTTTCATCTCCACATTGTTTCCGGCGGCGGCGCTTATGTCTGCGGTGAGAACTCGGCGCTTCTTAATTCGGTTGAGGGCAAAACCGGGCGTCCAAGGGTGAAACCTCCCCATCTGGCTGATGTGGGACTTTACCTAAAGCCAACGCTGGTCAACAATGTGGAATCCTTTGCCTGTGTTCCTGCTGTCATCAATATGGGCGGAGAAGCCTTCTTACAGCTTGGCACAAAGGATGGGGGCGGAACCAAGCTCATCTGTTTATCCGGGCATATTAAAAACAGGGGGATTTATGAGATCCCTCTTGGCACACCCCTTGATGAGATTCTCTACAGTGAGGAGTACGGAGGCGGTACCTCCACAGGGAGGCCCATTAAATTCTGCCATTTTGGAGGTCAATCCGGCCCCATTGGAACCAGTGGGCAGATCAAGGGCTGCCTGTATGATTACGGAGACTTCTGGTCCCATAAGCTGGCAGTGGGATCCGGCGCCATCGTGGTAATGGATGACAGCGTAAGCGTTGTAGACTATATCACAAGTGTCATGGAATTTTTCGTTCATGAGTCCTGCGGTAAATGTACGCCCTGCCGGCTGGGAACCACGCGGCTTTTAGAGCTGCTTCAGAATTTACAGCATCATAAGGGCAGGCCGGGGGATCTTGAAAGACTTGAAAAGATGCTGGAACATATTACTTATTTGTCCGCATGCGGACTTGGCCAATCGGTATCAGTTTCTGTGAATTCTGCCTTAGCCGGCTACAGAGATGAATTCGAAGCCTGTATCAGTTAATGGAGAAGGAGGAGAATACTGTGTTAGAAACAGAGAAAAACAACTCTATGATTGAACTGGAAATCGACGGGCACGCCATTTCCGTACAAAAGGGAACCACCATATTGGAAGCCTGTAAAACACTGGATATTGAGATTCCTACTCTTTGCCATATGAAAGAACTGGCACCGGACGGATCCTGCCGGATGTGCGTGGTGGAAATCGAGGGCGGACGAAAGGGAGGTCTGGTCCCTTCCTGCTCTGAGCACTGTGCTCCCGGAATGAAAGTATCCACCAGATCGGAACGGGTGGTGGAGTCCCGTCGGTTTATCCTGGACCTTCTTTTGAGTAATCATGTGCTAAGCTGTTTTGATTGTGCATCCAACGGGGAATGCAGGCTCCAGGATTACTGTCTGGAATACGGTGTGGAAAAAACCAGTTTTCCCTATGGAAAGAGGGTCGGGACGAATGAAGTGGACAGCAGCAATCCTTTCTTTTCCTTCCATCCGGAAAAATGTATTATGTGCCGGCGCTGCACCAGAGTATGTCAGCAGCTGCAGGGGCGTGATGTGATCAGCATTTCCAACCGCGGTTTTGATGCCCGCATGAGTCCCAGCTATCAGCTTCCCTGGAGAGAGTCCATGTGTGAATCCTGCGGAAACTGTGTGTCAAACTGCCCCACAGGGGCTCTTTCCTCTAAGGATCAGCAGAGGCATTACAGGGCCTGGGAGGTTAAAAAGGTGCGGACTACCTGCCCTCATTGTGCCACAGGATGCCAAATGGATCTTCTGGTGAAGAACAACCGGATCGTGGGTGTTGATCCGGCTGACGGGCCGTCAAACAGGGGGCTTTTGTGCGTAAAAGGCAAGTTCGGCTCCTATAAGTTCATTCATTCCGGAGACCGTCTCACTCATCCGCTTATCAAGCGCGATGGGAAATTTGAGAAGGCAAGCTGGGACGAAGCCCTGGACTTAATTGCCAGCCGGTTTACAGAAATAAGAAAGAAGTATGGAGCAGATGCCAATGCCGGTTTTTCCTGCTCCCGGGCTCCCAATGAGGACAATTACATTTTTCAGAAAATGATGAGAGCCGCTTTTGGAACCAACAATGTTGATAACTGCGCAAGAGTCTGTCACTCCGCCTCGGTCCATGGCCTGGCTACGACCCTGGGTTCCGGAGCGATGACAAACCCCATCCGGGACATTACGGAAGATGTTGACCTTATTTTACTTATAGGCTCCAACCCTACCGAAGCCCACCCTGTGGTCGGCACACAGATCCGTCAGGCAATCAGGAGGGGCACGCAGATCATTGTGGTGGATCCGCGTAAGATTGATTTAGTTAAGGATGCGGTCATTCATATGCCCATCAAAGCAGGGACTAATATCGCTTTTGCCAATGCAATGATTCATGTCATCTTAGGGGAAGGCCTTGCGGACATGGACTATATTAGGGAACGGACCGAAGGATATGAGGAGCTTGCTGAAATCGTGAAAGATTATACACCGGAAAAGGTTGCAGAGATCTGCCACATTGATGCAGAGGATATCCGCAAAGCCGCAAGGATGTACGCCAGGGCAAAAAAAGCTCCTATTATTTACTGCCTGGGAGTCACAGAGCATTCCACGGGAACTGAAGGTGTTATGAGCTTATCCAATCTGGCAATGGTGGTGGGAAAAATAGGAAAATCAGGCTGCGGCATCAACCCTCTCAGAGGGCAGAATAATGTACAGGGTGCCTGTGACATGGGATGTATGCCTTACGATTTCCCTGGATACCAAAAGGTGGCAAACAAAGAGGTCCGGGAAAAATTTGAAAGAGCATGGGGGGTTCCTTTAAGTGAAACCACCGGACTCATGTCCACCCAGGTGCTGCCGGAAGCCATAGAAGGGAAGATCAAGGGGCTTTACATTTTCGGAGAAGACCCCATGGTTACGGATCCGGATACGGGCCACGTTGCCAAATCCCTGGAAAGTCTGGACTTTCTTGTGGTGCAGGAGCTATTTATGACAGAAACAGCCCAGTATGCTGATGTGATCCTGCCCGGAACCAGCTATGGGGAAAAGGAGGGAACTTTCAGCAATACGGAACGCCGGGTGCAGAGAGTACGCAAAGCAGTGACTCTGGAAGGGGAAATGCGCCTGGATACGGACATCTTTTATGACGTGATGAACCGTATGGGCTATTCTTGCGAGAAAAAAACAGCAGCTGAGATCATGGATGAAATTGCCAGCGTAACGCCGGCTTTTGGAGGCATCAGCTTTGAGAGACTGGACCGGGGGGAAACGCTTCAGTGGCCCTGCCTGGATAAGGAAAGCAAAGGTACTTATATTATGCACGTTGGTAAATTTTCACGTGGACTCGGTTATTTTTATCCGGCAAAGTACCGGCCATCCAAGGAACTTCCTGACAACGAATATCCGTTTATGATGGTCACAGGCCGCATGCTCTATCACTACAATACCAGAGCCATGACAGGCAGAACCGAAGGTTTAAATGAAATCTGCGGAGATTCCTATATAGAGATCAACCAGGGAGATGCAGCCATGTTGGGAATTAGGGATGGAGACAAAGTCAAAGTATCCTCCCGCCGGGGAGAAATTGAATCCCGGGCTGTGGTAGGAGATAAAATGATGCCTTCGGAAGTATTCATGACCTTCCATTTCGCAGATGGAAACGTAAATAAAATCACGAATTTTGTGATCGACGATATCGCCCGCATTCCGGAATACAAGGTGTGTGCGGTGTCTGTAAAACGAGCTTAATCCTGTCATTAAAGAAAAGGGGCTGCAACCTGTTATTACGCAGCAGCCCCTTTGTCCTTTATATCGTTATATAAGGAGGGAGGAGCCTTATTGATTGAATTAGAAGAAGCCGTTAACCGATTGGTGAGCAGCGTTAAAATAGAAACAAAGACAGAAAAGCTGGACATTTTATCTGCCTATGGAAGAATTTGTGCAGAGGATGTGACAGCGCCTTTTCCTGTTCCCCATTTCCCCAAATCAGGAATGGATGGGTATGCGGTCAGAAGTCAGGATACAAAAGGTGCTTCAAAGGAAACACCAATCCATTTTCAAGTGGTTGGTGAAATATGTGCAGGGGATTATCTTTCCATTCAGGCAAAACCATGTACAGCGGTCCGGGTGATGACCGGTGCCGTGGTTCCGGAAGGCTATGACTGTGTGATACGTCAGGAAGATACGGATTATGGCCAGGAGCAGGCGGGGATCTATGTGGAGGGAAGACCCTGGCAGAACTATTGCAGGATCGGAGAGGACATACAAGCCGGAACGTGCATCATTCCCCGGCAGGCCCGTTTGGGCGCAGGGCATATCGGTGTGTTAGCCAGTTTGGGAATTCGGGAAATTGCGGTGCTTAATGAGCCGAAGGTGGGCATAATCTCAACGGGGAATGAGCTTGTACCGCTCACCAGTCCCTTGGGAAAGGTAGGGGTGTATCCCAGCAGTGCCTATGCCATTGCCGCCCAGTTAAAAGCTCTGGGAGTCCAGGTTTCTTTTCTGGAAATCTGCTCTGATGATGCCCAAAGGTTTTCCAGTATGTTGGAAGAGAGAATCAGTCAGGCAGATGTGATCATAACCACCGGCGCACTTTCCGTGGGAAAGAAGGATTTTCTTCCGGAGGCATTGGAAACAATGGGGGCTGAGCGGCTTTTTCATGGAGTGAATATGCGGCCGGGCACGCCTGTCATGGCGAACCGATACAAGGAGAAGCTCATCCTAAGCTTATCCGGCTACCCTTTTGCTGCCATGGTTAATTTCCGGCTGTTCTTTTGGCCTGTTCTGGCCAAGTTGGTTGGTGATGATTCTCTTTCCTGGAAAAAAACAAGGTGTATGGTGGCAGAGGGAAATACCAATGTGGCAAAAAGGAGGCGGTTTGTCCAGGCATTCAGCGATGAGACAGGCGTCCATATTTTAGACAAAAACCACCATTCCTCCGTTTTATCCGAAATGCTCCGTTCAAACTGCATCATTGACCAGAAACAGGGAACGGTTATTTCACCGGGGGATATGGTGGATATTATCTATTGGAAACAGGATTGGTAAAATTACGCCTGGAAAAATGCCTCTGCCAGATGAACAAGGGCTTCCTGGTCCTTTGTACCCATGATCTCCCTTGCGGAGTGCATGGCCAGTATGGGCACACCTGCATCTACCGTCCGCATAGTAAGAAGGGCGGAAGAAATGCTTCCCAAAGTGGAGCCGCCTTTTACATCGGAGCGGTTAGAGAACTTTTTATAAGGAATATTATTTGTCCGGCAGATTCCTTCAATGACTGCGGTGCTGGTAGCGTCGGTGGCATAGGCCTGGCTGGACGCCAGTTTAATGGCGACTCCGTCACCCATGAGGATCTGGTTCTTAATATCGCATTTTTCCCCGTGGTTGGGGTGAATGGCATGGGCCACGTCTAAAGACAGTAAAAAGCCGCTCAGCAAAACATTTAGGAATGTTTCCCTGGTATATCCCAGAGATAAGCAAATCTTTTCAAGAATGCGTTCCATCAGGGCGGAAGCGGCTCCCTGCTTGGTATGGCTTCCGATTTCCTCATTGTCGTACAGGGCGATGGCATGAATGCTGTTTTTGCAAGGTCCGGTCATAATACCGCTTAAGCAGGCCTGTACGGAAGTTAAGTTATCCAGACGGGGAGAAGAGTAGAACTCATTTTGTAAGCCTAATAGTGTTCCCTGCTCCCAGTTGTAGATGTAGATTTCATAATCCAGAATATCTTCCCTTTTTACACCTGCCTCTTTTGCCAGAGCTTCTAAGAAAAAGTCTTCCTTACTTAACTCATCGGTGATCCGGGCTATGAGGGGAAGCATGTCGATCTGTGCATTGATGGCAACTCCATCGTTGGCATCCCGGTTCATGTGGATCGCTAAGTTGGGGACCGTAAGGATGGGACGTGAAAAGTCTACAAAAATGGTTTCAGGCTTCATGGGGGATGCTCCGGCTACGGAGACCTTTCCAGCCATGGATAAGGGGCGGTCAAACCAGGTCCCTAAAAGGGGACCTCCGTATACCTCCACGTTAAGCTTTCCGTATTCCAGAGAAGTGACTTCAGGGGAGGGTTTTACCTTCAGGCATGGCCAGTCCGTATGGGATGCCGCCAGCTTAAGGGCCGGTATTTCGCCTAACTCTTCCCCCACGGTAAATGCGACCAGGGTGGAATCAAAGACATTTATGTAGTATGAACCGCCCTGAAGTAGTTTCCAGGGTTCGGCCAGGGACAGCTCCTTAAATCCTGCGGACAATAGCTGGTCCGCTGCCGCCATGATACAGTGGTATGGAGATACGGATGCGGCGATCAGCGTCTCTAACTGCTTGATGTGATTCATATGATTTCCTCTTTTCTGCCTGTGTTTTTAAGGGCATGATGTTGCTTGGCGAGTCCGCAGTGCAAGCCAGGGAATCCTGGGGATTCCCTGGCTCACGGGCATTCGCCCTATAAAACAGGGTGCAAATAATTTTTCTTACGTGCGGGCACGACGAAAAATTATTTGTACCCTGTTTTGCACTGCTCATTGCTTTCGTGAATATTATACCACAGAAAAAAACGGTTTGGAATAGTGAAGATCGAGGGAAATCCTGCGTTGACAGTCTGGGATGATCCGGTGTATAGTTAACGGATAGAGATTATAAAATGGGGAGAAGTTGTCATGATCGCACTGAAAATTGAGGACCTCAAGCTCTTTACCTCCAAGCTGTTCGTAGGGGAAGTGTTTGACCAGTTCCTTGCAAAGGAAGCTGTTATTGTTACCTTTAATACATTTACCATCGATGGGTCGATACGTTCTGCCTATTACTCCAAAGAGGAACTGGAGGAGATGAACACCGGACAGCTTTCTACCTGGGCCATGATGAAGCCTTTTTGTTTTTCCTTAATTAAAGGAAAAAGACTTCCCGTAAGTTTCCGGATCATCCTGCAGATGTCAAAGGAAGGAACAGAGCGCTTTCTTGCCTCCCGCCAGATTGCTTTTACATCCGATCAGGTAAAGGGACTGTACATCAATATCCGTTATGAGGACGATAAGCTTTTCTGCGTGACAGGAACCTCGGTTTCTGTCTTTACTCTGGATAAGACCTTGGATGAGGAATGGGATCAGGCATTTAAAGGATTTTTAAAACAAAATGAGATTCCATTCCTGGAAGAATAGGATTATTAGCACTCGATTTAATTGAGTGCTGATTTTCTATTGACATTTCCATAACTGCGTATTAAAATATTCTTTGCAGGTAAAATTTGTGAGAATTCCATGGAAACATGGAAATGAAATAGAATAAAGAGTAAGGAGTGTTCTGATATGGCAAAAACAGGTAGTTTGACAATTAACAGCGAAAATATTTTCCCAATTATTAAAAAATGGTTGTATTCTGACCATGACATTTTCTACCGTGAGCTTGTTTCCAATGGCTGCGATGCCATTACAAAGCTTAAGAAGCTGGAAATTATGGGAGAATGGCAGAAGCCAGAGGATCTTAATTTTAAGATCGAGATCATTACAGATTCCAATGAAAAGTCCATTACCTTTAAGGACAACGGCCTTGGAATGACCATGGAAGAAGTGGATGAGTACATCAACCAGATCGCTTTCTCCGGCGCACAGGATTTCCTTGAAAAATATAAGGACAAGGCCAATGAAGATCAGATCATCGGCCACTTTGGACTTGGTTTTTATTCCGCATTCATGGTAGCTGACAAGGTTACCATTGATACCTTATCCTATAAGGAAGGGGCTTCTGCGGTTCACTGGGAGTCTGACGGCGGTACGGAATATGAGATGGAAGAAGGGGACAAGGCAGAGTTTGGTACCACTATTAAGCTGTACCTTAATGAAGAAAGCCTGGAGTTCTGCAACGAGTACCGCGCAAAAGAGGTCCTTGACAAATACTGTTCCTTTATGCCGGTGGCAATCTATTTATCCAGTTCATCTTCAGAGCCTCAGTATGAGACCATTGAAAAGGATGAGCTGACCGATAAGGACACTGTAATTGAGACCATCATCGAGGAAGCAAAGACAGAGGAAACGGAGAATGAAAACGGCGAAAAGGAAGTCGTAGAAGTATCTCCTGCCAAAGAAAAATATAAGATTAAAAAGCGTCCGGTGCCTGTCAATGATGTCAATCCTCTGTGGAATAAGCATCCCAACGAATGTACAGAGGAAGAGTATAAGTCCTTCTACCGCAAGGTATTTAATGACTACAAGGAACCCTTATTCTGGATTCATTTAAATATGGATTATCCTTTTAACTTAAAGGGAATCCTTTACTTCCCCAAGCTGAATTTAAATTATGACAGCCTGGAAGGAACTATTAAGCTGTATAACAGCCAGGTATTTATTGCTGATAATATTAAGGAAGTTATTCCAGAATTCCTGATGCTGTTAAAAGGCGTGATCGATTGTCCGGATCTGCCGCTTAACGTATCCAGAAGTGCCCTTCAAAACGATGGCTTTGTGAAGAAGATTTCTGACTACATCACAAAGAAGGTTGCAGATAAATTAACCGGTATGTTTAAAACAGACCGTGAGAATTATGAGAAATACTGGGATGACATCAACCCATTTATTAAATTCGGCTGCTTAAAAGACGAAAAGTTCGCAGAGAAGATCAATGATTCCCTCCTGTTTAAGAACTTAGACGGCAAGTATTTAACCCTTTCTGATTGTCTGGAGGAGAATAAGGAGAAGCACGAGAACAGTGTATTCTATATTTCCGATGAAAAAGAGCAGAGCCAGTACATCAACATGTTTAAAGAGGCAGGCATGGATGCGGTTTATTTAACCCATAATATTGACAGCCCATTTGTTGGCTATCTGGAACAAAAGAATGAGAATGTTAAGTTCTTATGCATTAATTCAGATTTATCCGATATCTTCAAGGAAGAAGTAAAGGAAGAAGATAAGGAAGCCATGAAGGCAGATGCAGAAGCCCTGACCGAGCTGTTTTGCAAAGCATTAAACAAAGAACATCTGGATGTAAAGGTGGAGAAGTTAAAGAACGGAAATGTATCTTCCATGATTACCGTATCTGAGGAATCCCGCCGTATGCAGGAGATGATGAAAATGTATACGATGCCGGGAATGGATCCTTCCATGTTTGGCGCAGGCGGTGAGACTCTGGTTCTTAACTACAACAATAAGCTGGTGCAGTATATTCTTGGACACAAAGACGGAGCCCACACAAACGCCATCTGTGAACAGCTATATGATCTGGCGGCTCTCAGCCATGGTTCTCTGACATCGGAGCGAATGACGAAATTTATTGCCAGAAGCAATGAGCTGATGCTTGTGATGGCAGAGGTATAGACGTAATCCTTGGATTTAGGGATATCTTTTTTTGACCGATTGTGCTATATTAGATGCATGATTTAAAATTGGCAGGGGAAAATACCTTAGGGGGTAACCTGCCCCCGCTTATTGGGCATGGACCGATTACCCAAATAGCACGGGCATGGAAAGGAGAAACTTAAATGAAGGAAAAGACTATGAAGATAAGGAAGGCGATGCTGCGTCTGATGATAGCTCTCATGCTGGGCATATTCGCAGGAGCTGCACCTGGAGCCGCACTTGTGTCTCATGCAGATACAGTTGTTGCTTCAGAAGCCAACCTACCGGCAGAAGGAACATCTGATGACTTTAGCGTGACCTTTTTAATATGGTTTTTCGGGGGAATTACGCTTCTGATCTTATTCGTTGTCGTAGTGGTAGTTTGTTCCAGCATAAGCGCAGTAGGAGTATTTGACGCGCAGGGAGAGGAATAATATCTGATGGTAAGATAAGGACTTGTACCTTGGAAGTTTCCTGGTATAAGTCCTTTTTTATTAAAAAACTATAATTAAGATTTAATCTCATGGCCGCCGGATCATGTCAAATTATTCTATTGACATCCGGGTCTGGTTTCTCTATAATATATGGTAATGAATACTACATGATAAGTTTTTCGCCAGGAGGAAGGATAGAGATATGAGCTATAAAATCATTGGGGACAGCTGCCTGGATCTTACGGCAGATCTAAAGAAGGATCCTCACTTTCAGATAATTCCCCTTACTTTACAAGTGGGAAATACTCACGTAATCGATGACGAGACCTTTGACCAAAAGAGTTTTTTGGAGCTGGTAAAAAGCAGCAGCGAGTGTCCTAAAACAGCATGTCCGTCACCGGAACTATATAAAGAAGCCTTTGAATGCGATGTGGACCAGATTTTTGTGATTACTTTGTCCGAGCATTTAAGCGGAAGCTATAACAGTGCGGTTCTGGGAAAAAGACTTTATGAAGAAGAACATGGGAATGATGGGAAAAAGATTGCAGTACTAGGTTCAGATTCTGCTTCTTCCGGACAGCTGAATATTGCTCTTTATATCCAGTCCCTTTGCCAGGCCTCCCTGCCTTTTGAAGAGATTGAAGAGAAGGCAAAGACTTTCATCAAGAATATGAAGACCTATTTTGTTCTGGAAAGTCTGGATACTTTAAGAAAGAATGGACGCCTTACCGGTCTTCAGGCATTTTTTGCCACAGCCTTAAACATTAAGCCGGTTATGGGAGCTACTTCCGGCGTAATCATTAAGCTGGACCAGGCAAGAGGGATCAATAAAGCGCTGACCCGCATGGTGGAGATTGCCCTTAAGGACGGAGGAGATACCAGAGATAAGGTTCTGGCAATTGCTCATTGTAATAATCCGGAACGGGCTGAGTTCGTAAAACAAGAAATGTTAAAGCATGCTGTATTTAAGGATGTGATTATTGTAGGAACAGCTGGAGTTGCTACGGTATATGCCAATGACGGCGGAATTATCTTGACACTTTAAGAAAATGCCCATCCTATCGGCCAACGGGATGGGCTGTGTCCGTAAGGACATTTTATATCAATAACGAGAGCATCCACTTTTTGAGTGAATGCTTTCTTTCTGTCTTTACTATCATCTAACCTATCTAAATTTCAAGTGATTTTCAACTCCCTTACATTTTCCTAATTTTCCAAGAAAAACTCACTTCTGTCAGTTCAAAGATTTTACCGTTCAGTCTGTATGCAAAAGGGAATATTTGACAAATCCTTGGAACCAGTGTAATATAAAAAAATGGAATAAAATCCAGAGAAATATGAAAGAAAAGTTATGGAAAACCTTAAGGTTTTTGTAGAAAAAGTAATGAAAAATGAAAACCTATGTGGAAATAGTCAACAATCAGGAGGAGTAGATGAAGAAAAAAAGTGGGCTGATGAAGATTCTGATTTTCCTACCCATAGTGCTGTTTGTTTTGCTTGTTGGGTGGATCGGCGTAAGCGAATGGAATGGAACGCAGGCCGTTCCAAGAGAAAACCTGGCCCAGTCAGAGCCTGAGGCATCAGTGGAAACGGAAGTTCTGACGGTGGAAGAATCCCAGTCACAGGAAGAAACCGCTCCAACGGAGGAAGAAACAGAGCAAAAGTCAGCCGTTCAGCTCCTCTTTGCAGGCGATATATTACTATCTAGTCATGTTATGATGGCTTATGATAAGTCGGGGAGCATGGAAGGCGTCCTGGACGAAGGATATCGGGGCGAAATTAGCAGTGCGGATATCTTTATGGCCAACCAGGAGTTTCCTTTCAGCGACAGGGGTACTGCGGCACCGGATAAGCAGTTTACATTTCGCCTGCCGCCGTCCAAGGTCTCCCTGATGAATGAAATCGGAGTTGACATCGTTACCCTGGCTAATAACCATTCCCTTGATTATGGAACAGATGCCCTTGTGGATACCTGTACAGCTCTGGATGGAGCCGGTATTAAGTACGTGGGGGCAGGCCCTAATATGGAACGGGCCAAACAGCTTGAGAAAATAGAAGTGAATGGAAAGACCATCGGCTTTCTGGGAGCGTCCAAGGTTTACCCCGATACCAACTGGGTGGCGGGCAGCAATAAACCTGGCATGGTAAGCGGTTATGATCCAACCATCCTTCTGGAAGAAATAAAAAAGGCAAAAGAAAGCTGTGATTATCTTGTGGTTTACGTCCACTGGGGCGTGGAGCGGGATGAGAAGCCCCAGGAACATCAGAGGATCTTAGGCAAACAGATTATTGACGCAGGGGCTGATCTGGTGATCGGAAGCCATCCCCATGTGCTTCAGGGAATAGAATATTACAATGGCAAGCCTATCTGCTACAGTCTTGGCAATTTCATCTTTGGTAGCAGCATTCCAAAGACCGCCCTGATGCGGGCCCAGGTGGATTTTGACCAGGGAAGCACCACCTTGTCACTGGTCCCGGGGACATCAAAGGCAGGATATACCAGAGAGCTGACCCAGGAAGGAGAAATTCGGGAATTTTATCAGTATTTCCAGGGGATATCATTTGGCGTGACGATCGATGAAAACGGCGTCGTCCACAATAACAGCAATTAAAATCAGACGAGGTATCTGTCACCCTGGCAGATGCCTCGTTCTTTTAGACGCTTTGCCAAAGTGCCGAGGACCAGTTTTTTGTTGTCGCTCCATAAAGGAGCCAGGAGCAGTTTTTTCGGCCCATCTCCGCTGATCCGGTGTATGACCACCTGGGGCGGAAGAAGGGCGATGCAGTCAATCACCAGGTCAGTGTATTCTTCTAAGGTATAGACAGGAACCAGGCCTTTATCATATTCTTTGGCAAGGTCCGTTCCTTTTAACACATGAAGAAGCTGAAGCTTGATTCCGTCGATTCCATGTTCTCCCAGATGGCCCAGATAGTTTACAGTTTCAAGAACCATATCTCTCGTCTCTCCAGGAAGCCCTAAAATGACATGAGCGATGACCGTAAGACCGGCTTCTTTTAAATTCTGGTAGGCTTCAAAGAAAGTGCGGAGCGGATATCCTCTGCGGATATGATCGGCTGTGGACTCATGGATGGTCTGAAGCCCCAGTTCTATCCAGACAGGCTTGATTTTGTTTAAGCTTTTTAACAGATTCAGGACATCAGGCGGTAGGCAGTCGGGACGGGTGGCAATGGAAAGGACCGCCACATCCGGATGGCAGATGGCCTGGGTAAATAACTCTTCCAGATAGGATACGGGAGCATACGTGTTTGTATAAGACTGAAAATAGGCGATGAAACGGCCTTCTCCGGTCTTTATTTTACTCTGGATTCTTTCGCGGGCAGAATCGATCTGCTCCGTAACGGAGGAATGGAGGGTTAAGGATTCCGCAAATTCTCCCGAACCTCCGCCGCTGCAGAAAATGCATCCCCCGGTTCCCAGGGTCCCATCTCTGTTAGGACAAGTCATACCGCCGTCAAGGGCCAGTTTATAGACTTTTTGTCCGTATTGTTTCTTCATTTCATAGTCTAGGGAATGATAAGGTTTTTCGTTCCAGAACATGGTTTCCTCTTTTCTGTCCGTGCTTATTTTTGATTGTTTCATTATACGGGGCTCCCGGATGACCTGTCAAATTATTTTATAGGTTTTCGTAAAATATTATATTGTGAAATCTTTGGCATCTATGATATACTCGTAGCAATGACAAAGCTTTGTCAATGAATGGGGAAAAGTGTGCCCAGCCCAAAATCGTGGGCAGTAAATTCGGAAAAGGAGAGCAAGTGACATGAAGATAATTGATACGATTCAGCTACTGGAGTCTAAAGAGTCAGAAAAGCTTATGACTGCTTTATATGGCAAAGAGGCAGTTAAGGAGAATATTGAACGTTATCAGAGCCTTATAAGAAACTTCCAGAAGAAATTTCCGGAGGATGATGTAATGCTGTTTTCTTCGCCGGGGCGCACGGAGATCAGTGGAAACCATACCGATCATAACCACGGAAAAGTGCTGGCTGGAAGTATTAATCTGGATTGTGTGGGAGTAGCTGCAAAAAACAACAGCAGAAAAGTGAATATTATCAGTGAAACTTATAACCAGAACTTTGAGATTGATCTGGATGACTTAGCTCCAAGCGATAAGAAGGCAGGAACCATTGATCTGGTGAAAGGTCTTTTAAAGGGCTTTTTAGAGGGCGGATATGAGATCGGCGGCTTTGATGCCATCGTAACCAGCAATGTCATCAGTGCGGCAGGTGTCAGCTCCTCAGCTTCCTTTGAGATGCTGCTCTGCTCTATTTTAAATACATTCTTTAATAATAGCGCCATGGATGCCGTGGCATATGCCCATATCGGCAAGTTTTCCGAAAATGTGTATTGGGACAAGGCTTCCGGCCTTTTAGACCAGATGGCATGTGCAGTAGGGGGACTTATTACCATTGATTTTAAGGACCCGGCAGTTCCGGTTGTAGAGAAGATTGATTTTGATTTTGGTTCAAAAAACCACAGCCTTATTATTGTCAATACAGGAAAGGGCCATGCGGATTTAAGTGCTGATTATTCCTCAGTTCCGGCAGAGATGAAAAAGGTTGCAGAATTCTTTGGTAAAGAAGTCTGCGCTGAAATCACGGAAAAAGAGGTCATTGACAATTTACAGGAAATCAGGGATTTTGCCGGTGACCGTTCTGTCCTTCGTGCCCTCCATTTCTTTGAAGAGAATAAGAGAGTAGAAGCAGAAGTGGCAGCTTTAAAAGATAACCGGTTTGAGGACTTTTTAAAGAAAATTACCGAATCTGGTAATTCCTCATGGAAATGGCTTCAGAACTGCTTTACCAACACCAGCTTCCAGGAGCAGGGAATCACCATTGCCCTGGCTCTTACGGAACTTTTCCTGGCAGAGAAAAATACAGGTGCATGCAGGATCCATGGCGGCGGGTTTGCCGGTGTCATCATGACCGTGCTGCCCAATGAGCTGGTAGAAGAATATATTTCCTATATCGAGAAAGCCATGGGAGAGGGCAATGCTTACCGAATGAGCATCAGGCCATATGGAGCCATCTGCTTCAATGAGATAATCAATCAATAATAATTGTAAATTCTGCCAAAATGGAGTAAAATATAATAAAGAAACGTTAGAATAGAACGTGGGCAGAAGGAGGCATTATGATAGAAAAGAAAAATCTGGTCATCACCATAGGAAGACAGTACGGCAGCGGCGGCCGAATCGTGGGAAAAGCCCTTGCAGAGGAGCTGGGAATTCATTTTTATGATGAAGAGATTTTGTCCATAACTTCGGAGCAAAGCGCCGTTGGGGAGGTGTTTTTCCGTCTGGCGGATGAAAAGGCGGGAAGTAATCTGCTTTACAAGATCGTAAGCGGCTTAAAGCCCCAGCTTGGGAAACCTTCTACGGATGCGGACATTGTGAAACCGGAGAATCTGTTCCGTTTCCAGTCCCAGGTTATTAAAGAGCTGGCTTCTGAAGAGTCCTGCATCATTGCCGGACGGTGTGGAGATTACATCTTAGGCCGTGAGAAGGAAGAGTTCCCAGGCCTGGTAAAGATCTTTGTTTATGCAGACACTGAGACCCTCATCAAGCGCACCATGGAGGTGGATAAGATTGATGAGAAGGAAGCCACAAAGCGGGTGAAGAAGATTAACCGGGAGCGGAAGGAGTATTACCGCTATTATACCGGCGGAAACTGGGAAGATTGGAATAATTATGATCTGATTATCAATACCAGCAGCATTGACCTAGAGCAGACAGCGAAGCTGATTAAGGATTATATTAAGCTTAGAGGAATTGAGCTATAAAGGAACGCATAAAACGGCGGCTTTGATTATGATTTCAAAGCCGCCGTTTCCATGTCCAGGCTGATTTATCATTTAATTAGTTTTCATGTTTCTTGGAGGTTTCCGGTACCAGTGCAGACAAGGCGCTATCTAAATCCTCCTTAAAATAAACCATGTTTCCCATGTTGCATTCATAGATAAAATCCCTTAGACTTTTGCTGGTATAGTGTGAAAAGTCTCCTACGATTCCAAGTTTAAAATGGTAATTTGAAAATTTCTGCAGGATTTCCCCAGCTAAACCTGTTTTAAGATCAAAAAAGCTTTCATCAAGGTTTTCTTTATACAGGATCATGCCAATGCAATTAGAGTTGTATTGGGATGTAGCCATTATATCAAGTATATCTTGAGCGTTGGTTATTTTCTCGTCCTTATCAACAATGGCAATATTCTGGTTTCTTATTGTTTTTACATTCATTTTAGCCCTTCTTTCTCTAGAAATGGAACTGCGATATCTAATACATTTGTCAGTATATGCCCGCAGCCTTGAAGAATGTGGGTTTCAGCCATTGGAGCCAGGGCAGCAAGCCTGCGTGCTGTTTCATGAGCATCAATGGTAACATCATTTTCACCGGCGATCAGAAGAACAGGCATGGTAAGTCTTTGTAATTGACTATCTGCAAAAACTGGCAGTGCATCAGTCATAGGAATGAAATTTTGCACGATCAGCATAATAAAATCTTTTGCCTTTTGAGGTATATCACTTTCGCCAATAATGGAATCGTCAAACGTCTCTGATTTATTTTTATCCCGGGAAACATATTCCTCTGACTTAGAAATAAACTCCGGACGGATTGGAGTGATACCTGATGGAGAGATTAAAATAAGTTTTGCCACATATTCAGGAAATGCTGTTGAGAATTTCAGAGCCATCCATGCGCCAAATGAATTTCCCATGATGATTATGCGGCGAATCTGTAATTTATCCAGGACTTCTTTCAACCATAATGCATATTCATCGGCAGCGGGGTCATACCTATTTTCCTCACTGTTACCAGCCTCTCCAATTATATCGATGGCGAATACATGATAAGCTTTTGATAATGCAAAGATTTCCGTCGCCCAGAAAGCATTGTTGCTGCATGAGCCGTGGAGCAGCAAAAGAGGAGGGTTTTCCGGAAGTCCGCATTCAAGTACAAAGGTCTTTCCGTATATGGTATCCACATAACGCTGCATAGCTGGAAATTGACTTAATATTTGATTGTAAAAAGATAATATTCTTTCTTTCCCTTCCAGGGATTTGAATACCTTGTTTTGTATAGGCGTCATTAATAATCCTCCTGTCTAATAATTTCAACCAATTCCATTATTAACTGAATGATTGCTTGCGCAAATTGGATGTTCCCCCATATGGTGACACGTACTTTGCATTCTGATTCCAAAAACTGCGCATGCATGGTCGGATGGCCATATTCTGGTAGATTGGTATTCAGTGCGGCAGTAACGGTATTCATAATACGAATGGCATCATCCATTCCCTTAACATCGATATCAATTACGGAAGACACCTTTATTTCATAGTCGGAATTTTTATTCAAAGGGATGGTTACCTTTCCGGCTTGTGGTCTTGTGCTTTCCATAAAAACACTTAAGTCATGTCCGGTCACTCTCCAGCTTTTTCCGATCTTTCCCGCCTGCAGTTTCCCTTCCCTGATGTAGCGTTGAATTGTCTTTGGGTGGATATTCAGCATTTCCGATATTTGTTCTACTGTATAATATTTTTCTTTCATATCAATTACTCCTTATTATTACTATAATGCTCTATATAAGTAATAATAAGACATAATAAGGAATGTGTCAAGCGCTTTCTCAGTATTTCTATTATGTAAGTAAAAAAATGGTGCGTTGTTCCATAACCTTTTATGTATGTAAGACAGTTGTTACGGCAGATTTGGTCCCTTTCAATCGGCGGAAAACAAATCGAGGGAACGGGTAATGTATAGAGTATGGTGCAGATGGAAAAGGATTTCAAAGAACCAGAATCTTTTACTGCAATCCAAATGCACCCTATCAGTAAGCGGAAATAGAGGTAGGCCATGAATTCTTAAGAAGGATATTGCCAAAGGGAAAAAGTTTTGATGAACTGATGCATTATCAAACTGATGTGTTTCATATCAATTCCTATAGAAAAAAGCTGTATGGGAAAAGTCCGTATGAAGCATTCTATTTTTATTATGGAAAAGACCTGGCTGATAAATTAGGATGCCACGAGGTTGCCGCCAGCAGCATCAATTTAACCGAATCAAGTAAGTCCCCCACTTCAAATGCGAAAAGCATTAAGTGGTGGGTAGGGACTTACTTGTGTCAGGTGGAGTACAAGCTCCACCTGACAAGCAGCAATAGCTGCTATTCGGTTATGAGCAAGTAGCGAAGCGGATTGCGAATATCCATTGACTACAATTGAGCGTCAATTGAGCAACAAGGACAACATCGGTATGAGCCAAGACAAATTGGGAGCAAAAGGTGTCAAAATCATAACATTGACGCCCCGATCATTGATGGATATAGCTATATTTATGCTGGGAAAATGGTCAAAAAAATTATATAATGGGATGTCTACAACTTATTGATACCTATATACAAGACAGGAGAAGACTAATGAGATCAAAGCAAAAAAAAATTGTTTACTTTTTTCGTACTGTTCACAGTACTGTTCATTCTGGGAGCAGCTCAGGTGTTTGCGAAAGAGGATGCCATACCGTCCATTAATCTGGAGGTCATTCTCCAGAGTGATGGCTCTGCGGTCATAACGGAGATCTGGGATGTGCGCGGTGTATCCAGCGGCACCGAATATTACAAGGCTCTGAATAACATGGATGGGATGAACGTCCATTCCCTTGCTGTATGGGACGAGTCGGGAACGCAATACAAAACATTGGACGGCTGGAAAACAAAACTCTCCAGAGAGGAAAAGTCCGGAACCTGCGGCATCCTGAAAACCTCCGATGGATATGAACTCTGTTGGGGTATTGGCAGCTATGGTAACCATCAATATACCATTCAATATACCGTAGAGGGATTGGTAAAAGATTATGGCGACTATGCAGGGTTCTATCATCAGTTTATCTCGGAGCTTTCAAACGCTCCGGAATCAGCTTATATTAAAATCCGGATGGCGGATACAAGTCTGACGGCAAACAATGCCCGCATCTGGGCATATGGCTTTACAGGGGAAGCCGAGATCGGGAGCGACGGCAGCCTGAATGTCTTTTCTTCTGAAGCTTTGGGAGGCGGAGACTATGTAAATGTGCTCTGCCGCTTTGACAGAAGCTTATTTCCGCTGGCCTCCGCAGCCGACATGTCTTTTGAAAAGTTGCAGGAATCCGCAGAAAATAAAAACTCTGATACGGCTTTATATATCGTCCTTGCTGTTTTAGGGGCGGTTATTGTCATGACCGTCATTCCAGTTGTTTTCTTTTCTTCACGATACAAGCTGGCAGACGGTACAGCCGTGCGCCTTCCCGGAAAGAAACAAATAGACACAAACTGGTCGGTTCCTTTTGGCGGCAGCATTCCTGCTGTATATTCCACCATGCTGCTGTTACGCAAAGGCATTTCCTGTGAAAAGCTTATGGGCGCGTATCTTATCCGTTGGCAGGAGGCGGGCTATATCCGCATAGAACGGGAAAGTGATCGAACCATAAAAAGGTCTAAAGAAGAAGCTATCATATTTAGCCCGGATAAAATACCAGATCCAGGGGTGGAGCGGTCGCTGTACGACATCTTAACCGACGACATCGACCATAACGGCTTTCTTTGGACCTCTGACATCGAAAAGCGGGCGGATACGCTTTATAAGAAGCTCACTGCATGGGCGGCAGAAGTGAAACGTGAAGGCGAAAAAGTATTAATCCGCTCAGGGGCGGCGGCAACGAATATAAAGGGCACTGTCCGGTTTACTGTATCGGGTTTTGAGCAGGCTGTAAAGTTACTGGGGTTCCGGAAATACCTGATGGAATTACGCATGCAAAGGGAAGACAGGCCAGTTCCGGGAGAGCTTTGGGGGGATTATCTTGTATTCGCCACCTTGTTTAACGTCGGAGAGCAGGTCCTAGAAAGCATGAAAGCCCTCGACCCCGCATATTTTGATACCTTCGCAGGTATGTACGGCTGCAACGCCTTCAACATGATATACCTTGTGACCATGACCAATCATATTTCGAGTGCTGCTACGCCAACCCAAAACACGGACGGGATCGGCGGTGCCGCAGGTTCGGTCGGTGGTGGAGGTTTCTCCGGTGGAGGCGGCGGAGGCAGCCGATAACAGGGCGCTGAGCTGGAACACTTTCAAAAGTGAGATTAAGACTATATGCGAAAAATCGGTGAAAGCAAGACAAAGTGCAGGAACAGGAAAGATTATCAGTCTTTGGCCGCATGATGAAGGATAGGCGGGTCCCGTATATATTCCGGACCCGCCTATTTACTAAACTCATCATTTTATGCCTGTATCTATTCCATAGCTTTCTATTCTAAATAAATAAATTCACATTGGATTCTTCCGCATCCCCCAGATAAGCGCCTACGCCTCCAAGTTCCACTCCGTCGATCAGTTCCTCAGCCTGGATTCCCATGACATCCATGCTCATGGTGCAGGCCACAATTTTCACACCGGATTTCATAGCCTTTTGGATCAGGGTTTCCAGTGAATCCACATTTTTATCATTCATGATTTTTTTCATCATAGCGGTTCCCATGCCGCCCATGTTCATTTTCGATAATTTTAACTTTTTACTGCCTCTGGGGAGCATGAATCCAAACATGGATTCCACCAGTGATTTGCGAACCGGCTGTTTTTCCGACTTTCTTAATGCAGTCAATCCCCAGAAGGTAAAGAACATGGTAACAGGTCTGCCCATGGCAGCAGCGCCATTGGCAATGATAAAGCTTGCCAAAACCTTGTCAAGATCACCAGAAAATACGATGATGGTCTTTCCTTCGGCTGCTTCGACTTTTTCTGGGGCAACCGGAGTTCCTTTCTTTACCAGGGCAACGTAATCCTTTCCTCGGAGTTCACAGGCCATAAGTTCATTTCCGGTACGTCTGCACCAGGCGCCGATGTCCCGGGTAAAACCAGGATCAGAGGCAGAAACCTCCATGACTGCTCCATCCGGCATCTCCTTCATGGTTTCAAACACCTTCATGATGGGGCCGGGGCACTGCATTCCGCTGCAGTCTAAGCGCATGGCAGAGGTGGGGATATTTTTTGTTTCCATCTGGCCGCTGTCGGAATAAACAGTTTGTTCAGAAGGCAGAACTCCGTCAGCCGTATAATGGGTAGACTGATAGAATCTGGCACCGCCGGGGTAAAGCTTGACATTATGAAATCCGTTCTGCATCAGGAGGCGGGCAGCGTTGTAAGCCCGGACTCCAATGGCGCAGAAGACAATGATTTTCCTTGAAGGATCCAGCTCTTTTAAGCGGCTTCTTAATTGTCCCAGAGGAATATGCTTTGCATTTGGCAGAGAAAAGGCCATTAACTCTGCATCCTCTCTGACATCAAGCAGTACTGTCTCCGGGTTTTGCTCCACAGCGTCCCAGGATGAAAATGCAACCTTTCCCGTGATCAGGTTTTCAGCCACAAAGCCAGCCATATTGACCGGATCCTTTGCAGAGGAGAAGGGAGGGGCGTAGGCGAGCTCCAGGCTCTTTAAGTCAGAGATCCCTGCACCAAGGCGAATGGCCACTGCCAGAGTGTCGATCCGTTTATCAACTCCGTCCCGGCCTACGATCTGAGCACCGAAAATCTTTTTTCCATCGGCGGAGAAAAGAAGCTTCAAGGTTATAGGTACGGCACCGGGATAATAGCCTGCATGGGAATTTTGGGTGATGATGATGCTTTCATAATCACTTCCCTTTTGAAGGCCTCTCTTGATCAGTGCCTTTTCATTAGCTCCGGTGGAAGCAACAGCTAAATCAAATACTTTTGCAACGGACGTTCCCTGGGTTTTATTATAGGTTTCCTGAGCTCCTGCAATATTATTGGCTGCAATGCGCCCTTGTTTGTTGGCAGGTCCTGCAAGAGGGATCATTGTCGGTTCCTGGAATATAAGGTCGTCGACCTGTATCACATCTCCTACAGCATAGATATCCGGATCTGAAGTTTTTAAATATTCATCTACCACAATGCCGCCGCGCTCATTGACGGAAAGACCCGCTGCCTTTGCCAGCTCGCTGTTTGGCCGTACACCGATGGAGAGGATGACCAGTTCTGCGGAAAGGGTTTTACCGCTTTTTAATGTAATGGCCACAGATCCATCCTGATCTTCAAACCCAGCGACACCGTCGCCCAAATGAAGGTCTACCCCGTTTTGCAGGATGTTCTCATGGAGCAACTGGGCCATTTCGTAGTCCACAGGCGTCATAACCTGGTCCAGCATTTCAATGAGGGAAACTGAAAGACCTGCGTGACGGAGGTTTTCAGCCATTTCAAGGCCAATAAAGCCTCCGCCGATGACAGCGGCTGTTTTAATTTTGTTTTCTTTAATAAGAGCGCGGATGCGGTCAGTATCTGGAACCGTCCAAAGCGTCTGGATACGGGAAGATCCGATTCCAGGAATGGGTGGGCGGACCGGTGAAGAACCAGTGGAAATGACTAAGGTGTCATAGGTTTCTTCATAGGTTTCCCCGGAATCCAGCCTGCGGACCGTGATTTTTTTATTCTCCTTATCAATGGAGGTAACTTCGTTTTTTACCCTGACATCAATATCATATTTCTTTTTCATGGCTTCCGGCGACTGCAGTAACAATGCATCTCTGGATTTAATCACATCTCCTACATGATAAGGAAGGCCGCAGTTGGCGTAGGAAATGTATTCCCCTCGTTCCAGCATAATGATATTTGCCTCCTCATCAAGCCTGCGCAGCCTGGCTGCACAGCTGGCTCCTCCGGCGACTCCGCCGATAATTACAATTTTCTTCATAATATGCCTCCTGCTATATTTTTAAAATTACGATTGATCACATGTTGTTTCGTTCAGTATAAACAAGAATTTAAAAGATGTCTGTGATTGAGTCACATAACAGTCAGTGTTCTGTGGCAACGTTTATTCGCTTCTATAAATTAGGAAAACCTAGGATTTTAAATTTTGCACAATTAAATTTTGCGAAACCATTGACAAATGCAGAATAACGTTTTATGATAAAATTAGATTTAATAAATATTATTTTGCATAATACAAGAAGGAGGTACATGAAATGTCTGTTTATGATTTTACAGTGAAAGAGATGGATGGCACAGAGAAACCCATATCCGATTTTGCAGGCAAGGTGTTACTGATCGTCAATACTGCAACGGTTTGCGGGTTCACTCCCCAGTATACGGACTTACAGTCCATGTATGACGAGTATGCCGACAAAGGATTTGAGATTCTTGATTTTCCATGCAACCAGTTTGGAAATCAGGCGCCTGGTGACAACGATGAAATTCATTCCTTTTGTACCGGACGCTTTGGAGTCACCTTCCCCCAGTTTGCTAAGATTGATGTAAATGGAGAGAATGCGATTCCTCTGTACCGTTACCTGGTAAAAGAAAAGGGCTTTGAAGGCTTTGACCCTGGACATGAGCTGACGTCCCGTCTGGAACAAAAGTTTGAGAATCTAAATCCCAATTATAAAAATGAACCGGATATTAAGTGGAATTTCACTAAATTCCTTGTGGATCGCCAGGGAAATGTGGTCAGACGTTTTGAGCCGACCGCGGATATGAAGTATGTAAAAGAATGTGTAAAGAATTTATTGTGAAAAAACGTGACGAGGATCGCATAGGGAGAGAAGTAATGGATTATGAAAAATTAAAACTAGAGAACCAGCTTTGCTTTCCGCTTTATGCCTGTTCCCGTGAGATCATCAAATGGTATAAACCATTCCTTGATGAGATCGGTTTGACTTATACCCAGTATATCGCTATGATGGTATTATGGGAGAGAAAGCAGGTCACCATTAAGAAAATGGGAGAGCTTTTGTATCTGGACAGCGGCACCCTGACCCCTTTGCTGAAAAAGATGGAAGCTGCCGGCCTGCTCAGACGAAGCCGTGCCAAGAATGATGAGAGAAGTGTGATCGTTGAACTGACGGAAAAGGGAGAGCAGCTAAAAGACCAGGCTGTGACAATCCCTGACCGGATCTCCCAATGTGTTCCTGTAAATAAAGAGGAGTTCAAAACCTTATACCGGCTTCTGTACCAGATTTTAGGCCAGACCGACCCAACAAAAGCACCCCCGCGTGAATCCTGATTTGCGCGAGGGTGCTCTTGCATTCATGCCTTTGCCATATAAAAGGGTTACCAGGAAAGGTTACAGCAATTAGAAGCTGTAAAGTCCATGTTATAAAATTCGCCGATCCCCTGAGGAAAGGTAAAAATGTTGAGCGGATCATATTTCTCCTTTACCTTTTTTAATCTGCAGACATGGGTGCCATAATATTCTTCAAGATAGCAGGGAAGGCATGCATAGGGGAAATTTACATAGGAGCCGTTGGTAACTGACTTCAAATAGCAGAATTTATCAGCTACCCAGGCGGCATTATTGCATCGGTTGTCTTCAAATACGGTGTCAAGCCAGACAATAAAGTGGGCATCGCGGTAGAAAAATGCGGTTTCATCCACATCCACCTCCGCCACCCTGCCTCCCAGGGCATAAAAGGAAATGCTGGCATAAACGGAGCCTTCGGCCCGTTCTTTGATTAGCCCGGCAATATTAAAGCTTTCGCAGCTGCTAAAGTCCCGTACAGCAAAACGGCTTGCTGATTTGAACCTTTCAAAAGGAGGGTAAAAGTCTCCGATAATTGTAACAGCTTCCAGGAATGTCACGTATTTTAAACTGTATTTTACACCCCCAAGCTCAAGGAGGGGGGCAATGATTCCGAAGGCTACTTCAGGAGGTCCATAAAAGATACCTCTCGCGATAATCGCAAGTCCTTCGAGAAGATCATTGTAGATCCTTGAGATCAGGGTTACCCTCTGATCGGCATCTTTCAGCCAGTCCTGCCAGGTCAGCAGAAACGAAGCCTGTTTTTCCTGGTCAGCATGGGGATATCTTATGTCAATGAGTGTAACTTTATTTACCTTCTGGGGAAGGCGGAATGTCATGGAAATGATAACGCCAAAGTTTCCTCCCCCCGCTCCCCGGCAGGCCCAAAATAAATCGGAGTTTTCCTGTGAGTTGGCATTCACGATGCGGCCTTCGTAATTGACCATACGGATTTCCAAAAGATTGTCGCATCCAAGGCCAAAGTAGCGGCAGGAGAGTCCGAAGCCTCCGCCTAAGGCATATCCGCCTACCCCAACCGAAGGGCAGGTCCCGCCAGGGAAGGGGTAACCTTTTGATGAGACGAATTCGTATAACTGCTTGTTTGTTACGCCTCCCTGAACGTAAAGCAAATGGGCGTTTTCATCTATGGCAAGCTGGTTCATTTCACTTAAGTCAATATCAAGTATATCATCTCCGGTGGAGTAGCCTTCATAATTATGACCTCCGTTTCGGATCCGCAGGCAGACGTGGTTTCTTCGGGACCACAAGACAGCATTGCTGACATCTTCCTGGTTCTGGCAGTAAACAATGGCCAGGGGGAATTTTTGCACTGCTCTGTTATATACTTGTCTTAGTACATGATAACAAGGGTCGTCTGGAGTTACAACGCGACCGGTAAGCCCGTTAAAATTACAGGTGTTCATGAGGATTGCCTCCTTTCCTAATAACATGTTATTAAAAAGGAGGACATTTGGTTCGGACGCAGCTTATCAGTAAATTTTGTTAAGATCCAGGAACAGTTTGGCGATCTCAGGGTCAAACTGTGTTCCAGAACAGCGTTTGATTTCTTCCATTGCATCCAGGCTGTCCATTGCCTCGCGGTAAGCCAGATTGCTTGTCATGGCATCAAAGGCATCGGCAACTGCCAGAATGCGGCATAGCAGTGGAATTTCAGGTCCTTTTAAGCCTCTGGGATAGCCGGACCCATCCCATCGTTCATGGTGGGAGAGTATATACTCGGATACCGTAGAGAGCTCAGGAGTGTTCTGGGCGATGCGGTAACCGATTTCCGGATGGCGTTTCATCTCTTTCCATTCCTCGTCGTTTAAGGGGCCGGGCTTCTTTAAGATCTCCATACTGATACCGACCTTTCCGATATCGTGGAGCATGGATAAAAGAGATAAATCATTTTTTTCTTCAGGAGCCAGGTCCAGCTTTTGAGCCATTGCAATACAATAGGTTTCAATTCTTAATGTATGTTCTTCCGTTTCCATGCTCTTTTCATGCAGAGTGGCCAGAAGGGTATTTATGATTCGGTTTCGGTAGCTTTTTCCTTCTAAGAGCTTTTTATGATACATTTGTTCTTCCGCTTTTTGCAGTACCTGATGAAGATTTTCATATACGCTGTATTTTACATCAAATCCCAGGGATACGCTGATCTGCAGGGGAAGTCGGTCATTTAACTTAAAATTTTCCTCCAGCTTCTGTATGATATCCTGGGCACCGGCGGTATCGGTTTTCGGCAGCAGGATCAGGAATTCGTCTCCGCCCCATCTGCCTGCAATTCCGTTTTTGGGTAAGGCATGCTGAAATATTTTCGCAACTTCCCTTAAAAGGAGATCCCCTGTTTTGTGGCCAAAAACGTCATTGGTAACCTTTAGACCATTTACATCTCCCATGATTACCGTAATGGGCAGTATGGAGGCCCTGTCGATCCGGATCATTTCCTCCTCCATGTACCTGCGGTTAAAGATTTCAGTCAATGAATCATGATAGCTTAAGTACATGATTCTCCGCTGCTGTTTCTTTTCGTGGCTTACGTCGTGAAAGACCATGACAACGCCGTATGTATGTCCCGTGTTATCCTTGATTGGTGCAGCGCTGTCTGTGATGGGTATAAAGTCTCCCTGTCTGCTTAATAGAACGGTATGATTGGCAAATTCCACGATCTTTCCTGTTTTAAGTACTGCGCGGATCGGGTTTGAGATAGCTTCTCCAGAGGTCTCATTTCTTAAATCAAAGATTTCCTCAAAGGGCCTTCCGTATGCAGTCTCATTATTCCAGCCTGTGATTTCCTGTGCGGCCTGATTTAGATAGGTTACTTTTCCTTCGTTATCGGTGGTAACAACGCCATCTCCAATGGAGTTAAGAGTTACGCTTAAAAGTTCCTTGTCCCAATAAAGGTCGTATCTGAATTTTTCCCGGTCTGATACGTCAAAAATGATGGAGAAGAGCCGGCTTTTCCCTTCATAGGTGATTTGGCTGGAATATACGTCTACCATTTTGATTTCTCCGTCTTTTAAACGGTGAGAAAACAGGGAATAAGGTCTTTCATTATTGAGAGCCTGAACGCGCATAAGTTCGATGGCATCATTAGGAGTTTCACTGATATCCTGTATATGCATAGTTAAAATTTCTTCCCCGGTATAGCCATAAAATCTTAGGGCAGATGGGTTGGCATTGAGTATTTTCCCGGAATTTATGTCAATGATCAGCATGACTGCAGAGTGCTCCGTAAACATGGAGTTTAAGTTTTCAAGGAGCTGCTCCTTGTCTTCCTGCAGCTTTTTTAATTCTGTAATATCAATGCGTGAACCGATAATATAGGAGACTTCATGGTATTCGTTGACGGGAGTAAGCCGCACCAGCCAATTCCTGAGATTTCCATTAAATTCTACGGTTTCCTCGTACATGATGGTTTCCCCGGAGGCGATACATTTCATATATCCCTCCTGCAGAATACTGCCCACGTCATCCCCCATTGCTTCTACGGGCGTCTTTCCTTCCATAAGTGGAGTGGTCATTCCAGTCAGTCTCTGATGGACCATATTGTTCCGGATATAGCGGAATTCTCCATTTTTATATTCCAGAAAAAACAATCCATCCTGGGTGCTGTTAAAAAAAGTATCCATATCACGGCTTAGCTTTTTATTTTTCTCTCTTTGAAAATCCAATTCTCCGTTAATTTCCGTGATGTCGTTAAAAACAGCCGCCAGTCCGTTCGATGTGGGATTGTAGACCGTAACCTTAAAGCAGTGTTCCCCAATGATTACGGTGAAAGGCTTGTCTTTTTCTGCATTCCCTAAGCGTTCATGAAACGTACGCCATGCGGGGGCTTCTGCTTGATCCTTCAGAAGCAGGGATACGTTTTCATGCAATGCTTTTTCTTTGTCAAGGCCCCAGAGATCAAAAAAGGCATCATTTGCTTCTGAAAGAACATATTCCCGTTTGTGTTCCGTACTTCCAAAGATAATTTCATAGTAGGCATAGCCTAACGGCATCTGCATGAAAATTTTATCTGTTTCCTCTTTTGCCATTACAGGACCCCCTTTACGCAATTTTAATAGGTAAATGTTAAAACGCACCTATTTGTAATAAAATAATATCAAAAGTTTTTTTATTAAGCAATTCATATTTTATGATTTCTCACAAGAATTTCCACTTTTCAACATGATTTCCTTAATTTTTCTGAATTTTCTCCCCAGAACTTGACAGATAATGCCATGAACAGGAAGGAAATTTATAAACCGGCGAATACCGATTTCCGGGGTTCCGTTTTGTCAATATTTTACAAAAATATAATTTTTATGGGCTGACAGGTACTATTTTAATTTTTAAATCATAAAATATGGAAAATTGCTTAATCGAAAGGCAGTAATCATATGACTCCTTGCCCTGAAGGATTGCTCTCCTACACGATACAATCCGGTGATACACTATGGCTTATTTCGCAGCGCTTTCGTACTACCGTAGAGGAAATTATGGTTGTAAATCCTGGAATAACCCCCAATAATCTGATGGTTGGGCAGGTAATCTGCGTTCCCCAAGGAAGCAGGAACCGTAATATGCCATCACAGGCGGGGCCCAAACCCAGCCAATGACTCAACCTATGACCCAGCCTCAGACCCAGCCAATGACTCAACCTATGACTCAGCCTCAGACCCAGCCAATGAACCGGCAGACCCAGCCCATGACAGGGCCCCAGACCCAGCCTATGACAGGGCCCCAGACCCAGCCCATGACAGGGCCCCAGACCCAGCCCATGACCGGGCCCCAGACCCAGCCCATGACCGGACCCCAGACCCAGCCTATGACAGGACCCATGACTCAACCTCAGCGCAGGACCCAGACTCAGCCGCAGACATCTGTTCCGGAAGATGGTATGAATAACTGTTCAGGAACGATGCAATCTTATACAATTCAAGCCGGAGATAACCTGTGGCTTATTTCGCGGCGCCATTCCATATCCATTGACGAAATCATGGAGGCGAATCCAGGCCTAAACCCGAATCGTCTGTTTATTGGTCAGGTTATCTGTATTCCACAGGCGGGTGGAAGCCGTAATATGCCTCAACAAGCCCAGCCTATGACTCAGCCCCAAACCCAGCCTATGACCGGGCCCCAGACCCAGCCTATGACGCAGCCCCAGACACAGCCTATGAATCAGCCTATGTCCCAATCTGTTATAGAGGAGGACCGGAGGCGTAGAGACATGAGGACCAGATGTCCAGAAGGATTACATCCCTATACAGTTCAGGCCGGTGATACCTTATGGCTTATTTCACAGCGTCATTGTACGACTGTAGAAGCTATTATGGAGGCCAACCAGGGTATTACTCCTAGTAATCTATATGTTGGCCAGGTAATCTGCGTTCCTCGGACAGCAGAATGCGCAACGCCTGAAAGACCGCAAAACCGACCACGCCCTGAAGAAGGACGGAGAGAAGAACGCACGGAAGAAGAGCGGAGAAGAGAACGCACGGAGGAAGAGCGGAGAAGAGAGCGCCCTGAAGAAGAACGAAGAAGGGAACGCCCTGAAGTGGGACGGAGAAGAGAACGCCCTGAGAACCTCTGCCCAGGAGGATTACATTCTTATATCATTGAGGCAAATGATACCCTATGGATTATTGCACAACGTTTTCAGACTACTGTAGAGGCGATCATGTCTGTAAATCCAGGGATTAATCCAACAAATCTGTTTGTTGGTCAGGTGATTTGCATCCCATTTGGACACAGGCAGCCACCAATTTGCCCGCCTTCCCAGCCAGTGCCACTGCCGCAGCCAATGCCACAGCCGCAGCCAATGCCAATGCCAATGCCGCAGCCAATGCCAATGCCGCAGCCACAGCCAATGCCGCAGCCACAGCCGATGCCGCAGCCAATGCCACTGCCGCAGCCGATGCCGCAGCCACAGCCAATACCGCAGCCGCAGCCAATGCCGCAGCCGCAGCCAATGCCGCAGCCAATGCCAATGCCACAGCCACAGCCAACTGCCCCCGCTTGTATCACCGAGACGGAACAAAATGTAAGTAATTATCTTAGGTTTTTATGGTTACAGCATGTATACTGGACGAGAATGGTTATTGAGGGCGTAGCTTTTGATCTTCCGAGTGTAAAATTCACAACAGATCGTCTCCTTCAGAATCCTAAAGATTTTGAAGAAGTATTGGTATCGTTCTATGGGCAGGATACAGCCGCAAAATTCGCAGAGCTGTTGACAACTCACCTTACTACTGCCAATGAACTTGTTATGGCGATGAAGGAAGGCAACGTTGATGCTGCCTCCGATGCGGAAAAACGCTGGTATGAAAACGCAGATCAGATTGCAACCTTCCTATCCAATATTAATCCTAATTGGTCGGTCGATGACTGGCAGGAAATGCTTTATAATCACCTGGCAATGACAAAGACGGAAGCCAATGATATTCTGACACAGAGTTATGAAGACAGCATCAATATATTCGCAGACATTGAGAGAGGCGCTCTGGAAATGGCCGACGTCATGACACAGGGGATCGTACAACAGTTCATGCAGTTCTTCAGATAGTTCCAGTTAAATAAACGAGGGTATTCCAAAAGTCTATGAATGTCTTTTGGGATGCCCTCTTTTTTTCTTTAGGATAGCAGTACGAACATGTTTGTGGTAAAATACCCATAAGACTTCGGAAGCATCGTTTGATACTGCGGCCGTCAAATCGTGGCAAAAGAACTACATAGATTGGGAGAGAAAATGACAATCAGGGAATATGATTCAAAAGATATTGAGGAAATGACAGTATTGTTTTATGATACGGTCCATAAAATATGCTCCAGGGACTACACAAAGGAGCAGCTTGATGCGTGGTCAGCAAAAGACATTGACAGGGCTGCCTGGGACCGTTCATTTTTGGAGCATTATACGCTTGTGGCTGAGAAAAACGGTATGGTCGTCGGATTTGGGGATATGGATAGCACCGGCTATCTTGACCGCCTCTATGTCCATAAGGACTATCAGGGGCAGGGAATTGCAACCGCCCTTTGTGACCGGCTGGAAGCAGGTTACCCTGCCGGTCCGGTGACAACACATGCTTCCATAACTGCGAAGCCGTTTTTTGAATCTCGCGGGTACCGGGTTATCAAGGAACAGCAGGTAGAACGAAAAGGCGTTATTTTGTCAAATTATGTGATGCAGAAATTATGATAGAGGTAACTCTACGGAGCGTAGATTGAAAACCCCACGACAAACAACTACAATGATATGCGGAGAAGAAACTCTTAATCTAAGAAAGATGGTGAAACAAAATGGATAAGTCTTCAAGAAAAGCTCTGAAAGAGCAATATCAAAATAGAAAAATAGTCGGGGGCGTATATTGTATTAAATGCAAGGATAGGGATGAAGTATGGTTCCGGGCAACTGAAGATATGCAGGGGGCAAAAAACCGGTTTCATTTCTTTGTGTCAACGGATTCATGTCCTGAACCAAGTATGATGGATGCGTGGAAGGAGACCGGGGCAGCCGGATTTTCCTTTGAAGTTATTGAAGAACTTGAAAGAAATGAAACACAGTCGGATCGTGAATTTTCTGACGATGTTAATACACTTTTGGAATTGTGGCTGGAAAAGAATCAAAAACCGGATCCTTAATTCCAGATATGGAGGTAAAGCATGGAAACCAGCAGAGTAGGCAGCATAATCCGCACCTTACGCCAGGAGCTCCGTATGACACAAAGGGAACTCGCGGATAAAATGAACCTTAGCGATAAAACCATTTCCAAGTGGGAGAGGGGCCTGGGTCTGCCTGATATTTCTCTTATACCGGAGCTTTCCCGTATTTTAGGGATTGAGATCATGAATTTACTAGCCGGCGATATGACTCCCAACAATTTTGCAGGAGGTAATATGAAAAATACAAAATATTTCGTTTGTCCCACATGTCAGAATATAACGCTCTGCACGGGAGAGGCGGAAGTCTCATGCTGCGGCAAAAAATTAGCAGCTCAGACATTGAAAAAAGCCGAAGAAGGCGAGAGACTGACTGTACACCTGGCAGAAGATGACTGGTATATTACCAGTGAACACCCAATGGATAAAGAGCATTACATTTCCTTTGTGGCTTTGGCTTCAGGGGACCGTCTCCAGATCATTAAGCAATATCCGGAATGGAATTTAAATGTGCGCATTCCCAAACGGGAACGTGGAATGCTGATATGGTACAGTACGGATTATGGATTACGGTACCAATTGTTAAATAAGAGATCATAACGGACAGCGGCGACTCCGTCGTAATGCCGTTTATATAGCATATCGTTACAGGCAAATGTAGAAGAAAAGTACAGGGAGGCTCAATGCCCCCTGTGCTTTTCCTTACGTCTTTCCTGCCGCAGTTCAAATTGGCGTTCTTTCTCAGCTTCCCGTTGTTCACGGGAACGGGATTTGCGTTCCGATTTTACCTGCTCCTGTTGAAGCTTCAAAGCCTGCTGCGCCTTTGTTCCAACCCCGTTGTCTTGCAGATGTTTCTCAATGTCCCTCTGCATTCTCTTGGGATTGATGCGCCGTTCAGTTATTGGTGATACTTCCAGAGATGGGCTAAACCGAAGCCTGTTATAGTTTTTGAGTATGAAATCGTAGATCTCGTAGTCTTTTGGTTCAGCTCCAAATGTGATTTTGCATGCTTCATATCTGCCTTCAAATTCACGCTCACAGATGCCTACCCAAAAGGGTTCCTCAAAGAATACAGTCAGCCTGGAACCAGTCTTTCTCATGATGAATTCCTCCTTTTAAATGCCTTACAAAGAACGGACAACCAAGGAGGCAGGTTACTGACAGCTTTCACTGCGTCCGGACTACCAACCGGAACTGTGTTTTTATCTTTGCATTATATATTTTAACACTTATAGTTTCATGTTACATCACTTTTTTGCATCTTTTTATCAGCTTTACTGCTTCATACCAGAATACTGCAAAAACAGCAATGCCTATAGCAGTGAAAAGCATGGCTGGAGCCAGCGGAGCCAGTTTTAAAAACGTATTTAATGGAGAATACAAAATAATCCCCAGCATTGCAACTGTTCCAAAGATCGCTGCCCACATTACTTTATCTTTTACAAGACGTTTTATGGACTGAATTGCAAAATCGTGGTCTGAGCTGTTGACCTGTACCAGGAACAGATTGGAAAGCATAATGATGGTAAGCCCCATGGCACGGGCTGTGGGTGCGTTTGCTTCATTTCCGTCAAGTAAGGTATAATAGGTGCCGAATGAAACGGCAAATATAATCAGACCCTGCAGGACGCTTTTAAAGAGAAGGGCCGGAGTGAGCATCTTTTCTTTCGGATCACGCGGCTTTCGCGTCATTATATCCATTTCAGCAGGCTGCCGCTCCAGCACAATGGAGCAGGTCGGGTCAATTAACAGCTCCATAAGCACAACATGCAGCGGCATGAGCAGAAGTGCAGCGGGATCGATGCCAAGCATAGGTGCTAGCAGGGAAGCAAATGCAATCGGGATGTGGATGGTAAATACATAGCCTACCGCTTTGCGGATATTGTCATAAATACGTCTGCCATCCTTCACGGTCTCCACGATCGTGGTAAAATTATCATCCATCAGGATCAGACCGGCTGCTTCACGGGAAACCTCACTGCCCCGCTTTCCCATGGCAATACCAATATCGGCGTATTTCATTGCAGGAGCATCATTCACCCCATCACCGGTCATGGCAACAATCTCTCCGTTTTCCTTAAATGCCTTGACGATCCGCATTTTGTGTTCCGGTACAACACGGGAGAAGATCGAAACATCTTTAACTTTATCACGAAGCTCTTCATCACTCATTTCATTAAGCATATCCCCTGTAATGATATGGTCGCTGTTAGGCATATTGATTTTCTTAGCAATGGAAGAAGCGGTAATGCCATTGTCACCCGTAATCATCACCACACGGATACCGGCCTTGCTGCAGACGGCTATGTCTGCTTTTACACTTTCCCGGGGTGGATCGGCAAGCCCGATCAAGCCGCAAAATATCAAGGAACAGCCGGTAATCTCAGCCGGAATCTCTGCTTCACTTTGGGGGTTAGCAGCAGCGACTGCAATGACACGAAGACCTTCCATGGACATTTCCATGATTTTATTATCTACGGTTTCTCTTTCTTTATTGCTGAGATTACAGATGGTCAGAATCCGTTCAGGAGAACCTTTTGCTGCAATGATCAGCTCACCGTTTCGGCGCCAGATATGTCCCATCATTTTAAGCTCATTGGTAAATGCATATTCGCTGACCAGTTCTCCGCTAAAAAGATGCTCTCCTGTGATGCCAAGATTGCTGCAATGGGAAAGCATGGCTTTTTCCATGGGATCATAAGCGTCTGTTTCACAGCCAAGTCCCATGGTTTCACATAATGCATAATCATTTCCATCCATTGCCCATACATCCTGCACTGTCATTTGATTCATAGTAATGGTACCTGTTTTATCAACACAAAGGACTGATATCGCACCCAATGTTTCCACAGAGGGCAGCTTACGCACCAAAGACTGCTTTTTAGCAAGCCTCCAAGCACCCATAGAAAGAAAAACAGTAAGGATAACCGGGAATTCCTCAGGTATCATTGCCATGGCAAGGGTAATGCCGGATAGAATGCTTTCAATCAGCCGGTCGTGAAATGCATGGTCCGGAATATTGAACCATGTGAATAATGCCACAAGGGCAAACAGCACTGCAGCGATTCCCGCACATAGCTTAACAAGACTGCGGGTTTGTTTTTGCAAAGGAGTATCTTCATTAGGAGCTGCGGCCACATTTGCACCGATCTTGCCGTATTCTGTGGCAGCGCCAATTTTATCTACACAAATAGTTGCCGTGCCCTGGGTGACCAGGGTACCTGCATAACAATAGTCCCGGCGCCAGTAGTCTTCAGATGAATCAGTTTGATCTGTTGACAGCTTCCATATCCCCTCCGCCTCACAGAGAAAGGAGGATTCATCTGCGCATAACTTCCAAACACCCTCTGCTTCGCCGGTGAGAGAGGATTCATCTACGCATAGGTCGTTACACTTGACTATCATGCCGTCTGCTGGGATTTTAACGCCCTCACAGATAGTCATTAAATCACCGGGAACAAGATCAACACTGGCAATGGTCTGTTCACCGCCATCGCGGATTACCGTCACATGAGGAGCAGATAAATCCTTCAGCGCATGAAGTGTTTTGTCGGTTTTCCACTCTTGTATCACATCAATGCTGATAATGCCCACTACAAAGACAAGCATGATGGTACCGTCCCTGGGTTCACCCAGAATAAAATAGATGATTGCAGCAACAATCAGCAGCAAAAACATTGGCTCACAGATAATGTGAAAGACCTTCTTAAAAAAGCTCTCCATTTTCTGCGGTGTCAATTCGTTTTTGCCATATTGTTCCTGCAATCGCTTTGCCTCGGCAGATGTTAAACCCGCCATGTTCCATTTGTTGTTTGTCATAAAAGTTACCTCCGTTTTAGCCTTTCGGCGTTCGTTTGATAGCTCTATGGCACTCCATTTTCGGGGTCTTTGTTCCATTTTTGTATAAAAAAATACACCTATGGAACACACATTATGAAAACAAGAAAATGTTCTCATAACCGGATGGACGACGCAAAAATGCGCCTTTTTATGAGGAGTTAAAAAGATAACAACTCATAGACCATACTACTGTCCCACAGATGTGCAGTCATTGCAATCTGTTGCCACTTATTAGGCGGCCCGGCCCCATGACCTTTGTAAAAAGGTTCATCGCCTGCTCAGTTTGTACCGTTGATCTCGCATCCACAATTGGATGTAATGCAGTGCAAAGAGATTACAGAACATTATATGCACAGTTTGTTCGTTTGTCAACCAAGATAGGAATATTTATAGAGTTATTTTTTAACAGAGAAGTACCTTGGCTTGTATTGGAGTCACATAGTTTTCACAGTACTTATATGGCATGGATATTTAGCGCTAAAAGATACATCAAATAACTGATTTAAATAGTGAATATATAGATAGAGTTATTTGCCAGGAAGAACTTAACCTTATTAAGCAGCACCGGAAAATGGGTATTGCTTCCAAGTCCATGAAACGATAAGTCCACACCTTGCTTTGTATCACGTTTTGAGCTATACTGGTGTTGTTTTATACTATAACAGGCAAAGGAAACGTGATTTACATGGACATAGAGATTAAGCATAAAACAGCAATTCCCCGCTATCAGCAAATTGCAGTAGAGGTGGCGGCCCGGATCGCCAATGGGGAATATGAGGTAGGTGAGAAGATTTACGCCCGTTCCTCTCTGGCCAGCCAGTACAGCGTATCTCCGGAAACCGCCCGGCGGGCGATTTGTATACTTAGCGATCTTGGGATCGTGTCCACTGAAAAGGGCAATGGAATCATCATTAAGTCCCCCAAAAAAGCAGCGGAGTACATCCAGCAAAACAGTAAGCGTCAAACCATCGATACCATCAAAGAGAATCTTTTAAAGAGTGTCAGCCGCCAAAAACAGGAAATGGATTATTTAAATGACTGCCTGAAGGATCTGATAGAAGCTTCCGTTCATTTCCGGTCAATGAATCCGTTTATGCCGTTTGAGATACGTATTACCAGGGATTGCGTCCATTTAAATAAGACGGTAACGGAGATTCAATTCTGGCAGCGGACAGGGGCTACGGTGATTGCAGTCAGCAGGAATGATACAGTCATGAAATCCCCTGGACCATACGTTGCTCTTTCGGAAAATGATACCATATATTTCATCACACAGGACGACACTCCTGATCATGTAAGAGAATTTTTATATCCGTCCAAATAAGAATTTCACCATAACGCTTGAGGCCAGTTTGCTTCAGGCGTTTTTTTGAAATTTGACAAAGTGACAACTTTATAATATAATTAAGTTGTTACTTTGCTAAAAAGGAGGGAGATATATGATACAATTTGAACGTATTTCCAAACGTTATAAGACAAAGCAGGTTCTTAATGAAATTACATTTACGATAAATAGCGGTAGTCTGGTTGCTATTATTGGTGAGAGTGGTTGCGGAAAGACCACACTCTTAAAAATGATCAACCGGCTGATCAAGCCCACATCGGGTACGATCTCCATTGACGGGAAAAGCATCGGCAGCATGGATGAAGTAGCGCTGCGTCGGAAAATCGGATATGTGATCCAGCAGACAGGACTGTTTCCCCATATGACAGTTAAGGAAAATATAGAGCTGATTCCAAAGCTAGAAAAGATGTCAACCAAAGATGTGGAAGACAATACAAAGAAGCTGATGCAGATGGTAGGACTTGACTGTGATGAGTTTTTGAATCGTTATCCAACGGAGCTTAGCGGTGGGCAGCAGCAGCGTGTCGGCGTTGCCAGAGCCTTTGCCACGGATCCGGATATTATCCTGATGGATGAGCCTTTTTCGGCTCTGGATCCCATGACACGATCAGATCTTCAGGATGAGCTGGTGCAGCTGCATGCGAAGTTAAAGAAGACGATTGTTTTTGTAACACATGACATGGATGAAGCCATTAAGATTGCAGATATGATCTGCATCATGAAAGATGGCGATATTCTGCAATATGACACGCCGGAAAATATCTTAAACAATCCTGTGGATGAGTTTGTTTCAAACTTTGTAGGAAAAAACAGGATCTGGTCTTCACCGGAATACATCAAGGTTTCTGACATTATGATCGAACAGCCTGTCACTGCCACCAAAGACTTATCTGTCTTAAAATGCATTGAAAAGATGCGTAGGAACAAGGTCGACAGCCTGCTCATGGTGGATCGGGACAGCAGGCGCCTGATCGGGATTGTCAAGGCCAGTAAATTAAGAGGCATTGAGGACAGAACCCAGATGGCAGAACAATTTATGTATGAGGACTTTCCTACCCTTTTACCGGAACAATGCATACTGGATGCACTGAAAATAGTGACCGAAAACCAGGTGTCAACGGTTCCGGTGGTGGATGATCAAAAGCGTCTTAAAGGACTCATTACACGGAGCAGTCTGGTGACGACCCTGAGTCAGCAATATTTTGACTATGAAGGAGGAGAGTCTGAATGAATTTTTGGAATTATATAATAAGTAATTATCCCCAGATCCTTTCACTATTGATCGAGCATCTGAAGCTGACTGCCGTATCGGTGGGCTTGGCTATTCTGATCGGGGTACCCCTTGGTATTTTTATTTCCTTTGCGGCGAAAGCCAGTAAACCGATCTTAGCAGTCGCAAATGTGATTCAGGCAATTCCCAGTATGGCACTACTTGGTTTTATGATCCCCCTATTGGGAATCGGTGTCATTCCTGCAATTGTTGCAGTCGTTCTATATTCTCTTCTTCCCATTATTAAGAATACCTATACTGGAATTGATAATATTAATCCCCAGACGCTGGAGGCTGCCAAAGGAATCGGATTGACGCCCTTTCAGGTGCTGACAAAGGTGCAGATTCCCCTTGCTCTTCCTGTTATTATGGCAGGAGTGCGGATCGCTTCTGTTACTGCAGTAGGGCTGATGACCATGGCTGCGTTTATTGGTGCAGGAGGACTGGGATATCTGGTGTTTTCCGGAATACGTACGGTGAATAACAATCAAATTCTGGCTGGTGCCATTCCTGCCTGTTTGTTGGCACTGATGGTAGACTTTCTGATTGGTCTTACAGAAAAGCTGGTAACTCCGGTCAGCCTTCAAAAGGGTGATGCCTCGGTTAAGAAAAAAAGCAGGAATATCCAAAAGGCAATGCTGGGAGCGGCTGCAATGCTAGTTGCGGCTATATTTCTTTTCACATCCGTTGGCAATGTGTCAGGGGAGGCCCGTACCCTATCAGTTGGCTCAAAAGATTTTACGGAACAAGAGATTCTTGGGAATATGGTAGCAGATTTAATAGAAGACAGAACGGATATCACAGTAAACAGAAAGCTGAGTCTGGGAGGGTCACAGGTGTGCTTTGCAGCAATGAAGACTGGAGATATTGATCTTTATATAGACTACAGCGGTACCTCATACACTGATATCCTCAAACATCCGCCGATCAGTGATATGGAGCAGGTGTATCAGACGGTAAAGGAAGAGTATAAGGAGCAGCTTAATCTGGAAGTGCTTAAGCAGATGAGCTTTAATAATACTTATACATTGGCTGTAACGAAAGAAATGGCTGAGAAGTATCATTTGGATAAAATAAGTGATCTTGCCAAAATAAGCGATACCTTAACATCCGGTACTACGTTTGAATTCTCCAACCGGGAGGATGGATTGTCCGGACTTCAGAAAACATATGGTTTCCAAATAGGAAAACGCCTTACCTTAGATTCTGCTCCCCGTTATACGGCTTTGGGAAGCGGTGAGGTGGATGTCATTGATGCCTTCTCCACTGACGGATTATTAAAAAAGTTCGACTTAAAAACGCTGGAAGATGATAAAAACTTTTTCCCGCCCTATTTTGCCATTCCGGTTATTCGGGCGGAAGCTTTGGAGAAATACCCGGAAATTGCCGGAATCATGGAAGAATTGGCACCGTTTTTAACCAATGAAGTTATGATTGAACTGAACTACAAAGTGGATGAATTACAGCAGACACCTGCTGCAGTCTCCCAGGAATTTCTGAAAGAGAATGGATTGATATCATGATTTATGGGGTTCTGCTTTTTGCTTTTCTATCCTTTGTTTTTACTTCTCCCAAGTGTCGTTGGCTGATGAGCGCTGACCAGCCTCTGTCCCTAAGGGAAGAAAGAATCGGTTTAATGTTTGGACGGTATATGCGGGATGTGGCAGTTGTTATGCTGCTTTTATGGTCGCTTGGAACTTTGCGCATTCCCTGGGTATATGTGATTGCAGGATGTGTGTTTATCCTGCGTACATTGAGTTTTCTCATTCATATGGCTCGGGTTTTTATAAATGATTAAAAGATAGCGAACAAGAGCCGTTGCATCGATAGAAGATGCAACGGCTCTTGTTCGTTTGTGTCTTATACATTTAGATCAAGCACAGCTCCGCTGCACTGTATCAAGGTATCCTTGAACTGTTGGATGCTTACCCCATCAGTTGTCATTTCGTCTTGCAGTTTATTTTGGCGCTCCTTATCTTCGGATAGCCGTTTATACTCATGCGTGTTGTTCTTTGGAAAACGCATCAAAATGGATCTGGCATAAAGCGCTGAATCATGTTTCATCAAGTACTGATGGTCTGCCTGTGGGACCTTGTCGCCCCCTGCGATCCGTCTTGAATTCTCAACCTATTGATCTGACAAGTAAACACAGTAGTCTAAAATAACATTGCCTTGTTCGTCCTTTTCGGAAAATCTCGGACAGTTATACCTCTCGAAAAAATAAAATCTTTTTTCATTATCGTCCATAAAACTACCCATATTATGTTCCTGGAATTTATCAATGCACGCATCGTGCATGCCATAGATGCTTCCGTCATCCTCTTTGCCTTTAATCCAGCAAACACCGATGCTGCCTTCGTCCAAATCTATAAAATCATAACCATCGGGGACAGATGTATCTGATGGAAGGAACATGCCAATCCAGTATTCAAACGTGTTTTCAAAATTGTTACTGTTGCAGCGCATAAAGCCCAGATAACTGCAATCTATATTCATTTCACTGCCAAGCGTTTCAAGCTCCCCAAACCAGCCATTTCGAAACCATTCCATCCATTTGTGACCAAATCCGCCATCTCTGTCAGCGTTGGTATAGCATTTCCCAATAAAACGCAATGAGGGCAAATGCTCTTTATAGACTTTAACAATCTCTGCCATTTTCCTTCCCCCTATTTTACGACTTTTTTATAACCTTATTTTAACAGAAATTTGTCAGAATACAATATAGCAGTCTAGAAAAAATCAGAAGCAATGGGTAGGCCCTATGGGGAATACATCTCGTGGATTCGTATATTTATTTGACATGAGCTTATATAGTCAATATAATGAGAGCAAGAAAGAGGCGGTTTTTAAGAGGGGGTAATGAAATGTTAAATATTCATATGGTAGAGAACAGGAATGTTCGTGAAATAAATGATTTACTTCATATTTGGGAATCTGCTGTTACAGCAACTCATATGTTTTTATCAGAGGATGACATCCAGGCAATCAAACCGGAAGTTGTAGAGGGATTAAAAGAAATTGAGCATTTGTATTGTTATTCTGTTGATGATACTGCTTATGGTTTCATAGGGGTAGCCAACAATAAGATCGAGATGCTTTTTATAAATGATAAAGCCAGAGGAAAAGGAATTGGAAAGAAGCTGATCCGTTTTGCTGTTGATCAACTAGATGCAAAATATGTTGATGTAAATGAACAAAATGATCAGGGCATAGGATTTTATAAACACATAGGATTTCATATTATTAGCAGGTCAGAGCTTGATGAACAAGGCAGACCATTTCCGATTCTGCATCTCAAATTAAGTGACAGTTATTTGAATTATTTCTTAACCAATAGCATTAAAGAGGATGATGCATTACGTCGCAGTTATAACAGTCTGGCAGAAAAAACATTTGGACTGTCTTTTGAAGAATTTTATCTGAATGGATATTGGACAGATAAATACATTCCTTATTCCTTAATTGACGATGGAAAGGTAATTGCTAATGCTTCTGTAAATATTTTAAAATTCCATGATAATGGGCAAGAAATACGATGCATCCAGATTGGCACTGTTATGACGGATCCCGATTATAGAAACCAGGGGTTATCCAGATACTTAATCGAAAGAATCATAAGTGAATGGAAAGAAAAATGCGATACCATGTATCTGTTTGCGAATGATCGTGTTCTTGATTTTTACCCTAAATTTGGTTTTGTAAAGGCCGTTGAATACCAATGCAGCAGTCCAATTACTCCAACAAAAGGACACGTAAGGAAACTTGACATGAGCCGCGCAAGTGATCGTGCACTCTTAAAGCGATATTACACAAAATCCAATCCATATTCAGCGCTTACAATGGAGGACAACTATGAATTACTTATGTTTTATTGTTCTTCCTCTATGAAAGACTGTGTGTATTTTCTGGATGATTTCGATGCAGTAATAATTGCCTCAAATAAAAATGAGATTTTAACCTGTTATGATATTTTCGGCAATGGTGATCACTCTTTGATTGACATGGTATCCAAAGTGGCTGAGTCTCAAATTCGTACTGTAGTTTTTGGTTTTACTCCTGCAAAACATGCAGCTTTTCATTCGCAAATTCTCGAAGAAGAGGATACGACTCTCTTTATTCTTAAAGGTAAGGATCATTGGTTTGTGAATCATCAAGTAATGTTTCCTATCTTGTCGCATGCATAATCAAATAAAGTCGAGAGCAGCAATGATGTATCAAAGGGATGGTGTAATTAACTACCATCGTATAATTAGCAGAGGAGGGCAAATGTTAGATTATAGAGTTTTAAATAATGTAAGTATTGAAACACTTCACGAAGCATTTCGGAATGCATTTTCTGACTATCAGGTTGAAATGAATTTATCCGTTGAAACATTCAGGCAAATGCTTCAAAGAAGAGGATTTGCTCCGGAGATATCGATCGGTGCGTTTAAAAATGATCGATTGGTTGGTTTTGTTTTAAATGGACTTAGAATTTTAAATGGAAAAGCAACGGGGTATGACATCGGAACAGGCGTTATCATGGATTACAGAAGACAAGGTGTCACAAGTAACATGCTTTTGAATGTAAAAGAAATACTTAAACAAAAACAAATAGAACAGTACATACTTGAGGTTATTCAATCCAATGTATCTGCTCTTCAATTGTATGAAAAAGAGGGATTTAAGATTCAAAGGAATTTTTCCTGCTTTAAAATAGAGAGAAAGAGTTATGTTTCTCTAAAAAACCATAAAGTTGAGCACTCAGATCAAATGGCATGGGAACAATTGAAAGAATTTTGGGATTTCGAACCTTCTTGGCAAAATTCAATTGATTCGGTTAATGCTGTATCAGAGGAATTTTTATATTCTATTGTACATTATGATAATACAATTGTTGGATATGGTATGATTAATAAAAAGACTGGAGACATCCCTCAAATTGCAGTAAACAAGGATTTTAGAGGGAAAGGAATTGGTAGAAGTATTCTTACTGATTTAATCGAATATTCGGAATCAGATAAAATCAGTATCCTTAACGTAGATTACGAATCGAAATGTACGAAAGAATTTTTGGCTAGATTAGGGTTTCAACCTATTGTGAGTCAGTATGAGATGCTTTTGCACATAAGATAGGAATGATTACCAGGCGCGGAGGAGGCCATATATGAGATATAAGCATATCGTCTTTGATATTGACGGAACTTTGATTGATACGGAATATGCAGTTCTACACTCTTTGCAAGACACCTTAATTGCCGTAACCGGGATTAACAAAGAAATTAACGAGCTGACATTTGCATTGGGGATTCCAGGAAAGAACGCATTGAAAAAACTTAACATCCCAGAACGTTCATTTTCGCTTATTCTAGAAGATTGGGAAAGATGCATGTGCAAATATAGCAATACGGTGTGTATTTTTCAGGGCATAAGTGATCTGCTGGAAGCCCTTGTACAATCCGGCTATGAATTGGGGATTGTTACCTCAAAAACAAGAGAAGAATTTAAACAGGATTTTGAATCATTTGATATCAGCAACTGTTTCACCGCTATCATCTGTGCTGATGATACGGTAGAGCACAAGCCAGAACCCGATCCTCTTTTCAAATATATGGAAGTCACAAATGCGAGCAATAACGAAATGCTTTATATTGGAGACAGTGCATATGACAGAGAATGCGCCAAAGGTGCCAAAGTTGATTTTGCGTTGGCGGGCTGGGGCAGTCATTCCAGAGAAATACAGGCAGATTATTACTTAGAAAAACCCGACGATCTGCTTTCGATTCTGGGGGATTGAGCATACGATAGAACTGAAAAGCATATGTTAAGAATAAAACCTGGCTGTTTAATGCGGCTAGGTTTTTTATTTATCGGACAGCACTGCTAGCCGGTCGAGAGCTACTCCATAATTTCAGGTTTCAGGTGCAATAGGAACAGTAGTGTAGTTTGGTACATAAAAGTTGCCGTATATCAAAAAAATAAGACAAATTTGAAAAAATGAAGCAAAATAATATTGGAGATTTATCCATAAGTTTTTTGAAATATATTATCCAGTTGCTTATTCCCGGTGTGATGCTGTTACTGGAAACATGGAGTATAGTCTGGTAAAACCGGAAATTTTCAGGGTGATAAGATTTCAAACAATTAAATAATTTTGGAAGGAAACATGGAGTTATGAAAAAGACATGGGAAGTGGATTGTGACGGAGTGCGTCACACGGTAGAGTACAGAGCCGGTTTTGGTACCAAAGTTATTGTTGACGGTCAACCAAACAAGGTAAAGTCAAGCAACTGGTTTATTAACATGATTGATTATGCATTCAGTTTTGGTGATACACAATGCCATCTGACAGTGATTGGCACCAAAACTGATCTAGCTGTAAACGGAGTGTTTCAGGGCAGTGGAGAACCATATGAACCACTTGGCAGAACCCCTTCATGGGTCTATGTGATGCTGGCAATTAATATTATTGGGCCGTTTATTTTTGGTGGTGGAATCTTTGGTGCACTGGTTGGTGTTATATTTGGTACCAAGTATACACAAAGTGCTTTACGGAAAAAAACAGGGGTGGCGATTGGTGTATTTATTGGCTGTGTTGTTATTCAGATTTTGCTTGCTTTCTTTGTTGTCGGCGCATACATTGCCTTCCTGAATTAATATAAACTATCTTAGAACTGAAGTAGAAACAGTGGAAAGATTTTGATAGCAGTAGATGGAGATCCATTGCGTTTGTGGTAGATTATAAAGAACATTTCGGTGATACATAAAGGTAGGTATATTTAGTCTGGTAATCAAGCAGAAAAAGAAATCCCCAGGGTGCATTTTGGAAAAATGAGCAATGGCTGTCTAATGGCGGCCCTTGCTTAGCAATAAATAATATGAAAATAAAGAATCTCTCGGTATCGCAATGCAGGGAGCTTTTTTAATTGGTATATATTATAGTTTGATTTCTGTTCTGGACATTCTTTCGTCCTCTGTTTCGACTTCCTTAATCTCTAGCATATTAGTCGATTTCACGCTTCATTATTATTTCACCCTATTACATCTTACCGTTCACCTTTATACTTTGTATATGATTACACACATCATATACATAACTTAATTAAATCTAATTATTGTGCTTTTCACGAAATTCTATTTTGGACATTGTAATGAAATAAAAATAGTGTTAAAATATAATTAACCCACTCATATATTAACTGCGTCATATAAAAACAACGAGGTAAAAGTATGTCTGATAATTATATTCAGGTATCAGGTGCAAGGGAACGAAATCTAAAAAATATAAATGTTCTGATACCCAAAAAAGAAATTACGGTTTTTACAGGTGTTTCTGGTTCAGGAAAATCATCTTTGGTATTTGATACAATAGCAGCAGAATCGCAAAGACAATTAAATGAAACTTACACCAGTTTTATACGTCATCGTATGCCACATTACGGAAAACCCGATGTGGACACTATCGAAAATTTATCCGTAGCCTTTATTATCAATCAAAAACGATTAGGCGGTAATGCCCGTTCAACGGTTGGGACAATTACAGATATTTATTCTGTATTACGTTTATTGTTTTCCCGAATTGGAGAACCATTTGTAGGTTATTCAGATGTTTTTTCGTTCAACAATCCGTCCGGAATGTGTGAACATTGTGCGGGCTTGGGAAAAATTGAAACCATTGATATTGAAAGGCTGTTAGATAAAAATAAATCCTTAAATGAGGGGGCTATCCGTTTTCCAACTTTTGACCCCGTTGGTTGGCGATTAACCCGCTATATTCATTCAGGTTTTTTTGATAACAATAAAAAATTGAAAGACTATTCTTCGGAGGAATTGGAACTGTTACTTTACGCTGACGGAATTAAGGTTAAAAATCCCACCCCAGAATGGCATAAAACCTCATTGTATGAGGGTTTGATACCACGCATCGAGCGGAGTTTTCTTAAAAAAGAAGATGGGGAAAAGGTCAGATATGGAAAAGAAATCGAGCGGTTTGTTGTAAAACAGGACTGTCCCCATTGTCACGGAACACGTTTAAATGATAAAGTGTTGTCTTGTATAGTGAATGGTAAAAATATTGCGGAATGTGCAGATATGCAAATTAATGAGCTTTTGGATTTTGTTCAATCCGTTCATGCTCCCGTTGCCGCTACAATTGTTTCGGAACTTGTGAATAGGATTCAGCACATGGTATCCATAGGACTGGGCTATTTGTGTTTAAGCAGAGAAACCTCTACACTTTCAGGCGGAGAATCTCAAAGAATTAAAATGGTTAGCCAACTTGGCAGTAGCTTGAATGACCTCACTTACATTTTCGATGAACCCAGTATGGGACTACACCCGCATGACATAAGCAAAATTAATGAGCTTATGAGGTTGTTGCGTGATAAGGGGAATACTGTTCTGATTATAGAGCATGACCCAGACATGATAAAAATTGCAGACCATATTATTGATATGGGACCAGGTGCGGGAACCAATGGAGGGGAAGTTGTATATCAAGGGGATTTAGATGGGCTGAAAACAGCGGGTACTCTCACAGGAAAATATTTATCAAACTGCCCCGAACTAAAACGTAATACCCGTGCCCCGAAAGGTTGGCTTTCTATTCAAAATGCATCCATGCATAATTTGAAGAGCCTTTCGGTTGATATACCCAAAGGAGTAATGACTGTTGTAACCGGGGTTGCCGGTTCAGGAAAAAGTACGCTCATTAATGGGGTATTGCCTCGGTTATATCCTGAAACTGTTTTTATTGACCAGAAAGGGATTCAAGCGTCCAAACGTTCCAACATTGCGACCTTTACAGGTATCTTTGACATTATCAGAAAATTATTTGCAAAGAGGAACGGTGTAAGCGCATCCCTATTCAGTTTCAATTCACAAGGTGCTTGTCCTGCCTGCAAAGGTTTAGGAGTTACTTATACAGATTTGGCTTTTATGGATACAATCGTTACGGTATGTGAGGAATGTCACGGAAACCGTTATACGGACGAAGTGCTTGCCTATCAGCTAAGAGGAAAAAACATTGCCGATGTTCTTAAAATGACAGTTATGGAAGCCTTAGAATATTTTCAGGAAAAAGAAATCGTAACGGTACTGAAACGGCTTTCGGACGTTGGCATTACTTATGTTACTTTGGGGCAACCACTAAGTACGCTTTCAGGTGGTGAGTTGCAACGAATTAAACTTGCTTCCGAACTTGAAAATTGTGGTCAGATTTATGTTTTGGACGAACCGTCAACAGGTTTGCATATGGCTGATATAAAACAGTTGATCGGTGTAATGAATCGCCTTGTAGAACAAAATTCTACTCTTATTGTCATAGAACACAATTTGGATATTATCTGTCAAGCAGATTGGATTATTGATATAGGCCCATTTGCAGGACAAAATGGTGGCAAAATTATGTTTACAGGATTGCCGAAAGATTTAATCAACTGTCAAGATTCTTTAACTGGAAAATACCTAAAAAAGTATATTAATGAAAAATAGGAGGTTGACTGAATGGCTATAAAAGAATTAGAGGAAAGTTATGTTCCCTTTCAATGCATGATTGTATCAGATTCAAATCGATTCAATGTTGAGGGTGTTTCAACGGCACAATACTATATACTAGATACATTGAATAAGCAGGGGGCGAAAACCACAAAAGAACTTGCTGAAATGAGAGGTATCTCACAATCCGGCATTTCTAAATTAACAAAGCGTTTGCTGGAAAAAAAGTATATTATTCAGGAAAGGCAGACGAATGACCGCCGCTCTTACAATATTGTGCTTACCAAAGAGGGGGAAGCCTTTTTAAATCGTGTTGAGGATTTTGGAAATGAAATTATGAACCTAATTGAAGAAGCATTAACAGCGGAAGAAGTACACGCTTTTTCCATGATGTGCAAAAGGATTACAAGCTTATGCGCAAAAAAGCAGTAGACATACTTAGTCGAATATAAGAAAACACCTGCCCAGTCCGACGCAGGAAAAGAAAAAGGTGATAAAGAAGCAGTTCCTAAAGAGAAAAAGAAAACCCGCGTAAATCATTGATTTACGCGGGTTTGTTGTTGACGGAAGCGGTGGGATTCGAACCCACGTGCCCTTGCGGACAACCGCATTTCGAGTGCGGCTCGTTATGACCACTTCGATACGCTTCCATGTAAAAAATATGTTGTTTGTATGCGGAGATTACGTGATTTCAAATCAGGTCCATAATGGCCGCTTCGTATATGCTTCGCCTTATGAAAAAGACGAACGATACAATTATACACGAGAAATCTAATTTTGTGTAGTACTTTTAGTAAAATTTTCATTTTTTCCCGTATAAGCACCAGTGCTATGGAAATAATAGGAACATATAAGAAAAAGTGCATATTTTTGTGCAAAAAATCTATTTGTTTTTGTTAAAAAGACACACAAAAAAACATCAAAAAAGGAGGTGCCAGAGATGAGGAATCTGAAACATACATTTTCTACGGTGGAAGATCTGGTTGCATTTGTAGTAAGAGCGGAAAGATGCAGCTTTGATATTGATGTCGTTTACAACCAGCTGGTTATTGACGGAAAATCGCTGATGGGAGTTATGCTCATCGGCATTGGAAAACAGGTTGAGATCGTTTGCCACAATGCAGCAGCTTCTCCTGAAGAATTAGTAGGCCATGCCGCCTAAATACTGGAATATTAGAGCATCAGGCAGGAACAGAAAAGAAGAAGCCGGTCCCATCTTTTAAAGGAAAAGGGGACCGGCTTTCCCTGTTTGTTTCCCTGACCATTGCCATGACAGCGGTCTGCAGTCTGCAAGGCAAGACCCGGTCTGTTAATATTTAATTCATAAGAGATTTAATTTACAGTTTTAGCCTGTTTTTGATTGACTTTATCCTAAGGAAAGACGTAAACTTAGTAAAAGGGAAAATCAGGAGTTTGGGATATGACGAATCAGACAAAAGAAAGCTATGACGAGCTGGAACGCCGCCGCCGTGCCAGAGTAAGGCGGCAAAAGCAAAAAAAGCAGCAGAAACGAAGGCGGATTATCTACATAGTGGTCAGAATATTCATTCTGTCCATATTCCTGGCTGGTATCGTATGGGGGATTAGCCTGCTGTTTTTCAAAAATTATGTGGATTTAAGGAAGGTTTCCATGCCAGATTGGGTGGAAGAGGATTTTATTGAGCCAAATCCTTACTCAAGACCTGGGACCGAAATGAAACGAGCTGATGGAATTGTGGTTCATTATGTGGCCAATCCGGGTACCACGGCCAAACAGAACTTGAATTATTTTGACAGCCTGAAGAACCAGACGGGAGATAAGAAGATTTCCGCCAGCAGCCATTTTATGATTGGGCTGGAGGGAGAAATACTTCAGGGAATCCCTATTTATGAGGTGGCCTATGCCACATCCAAAGAAAAAAATGTGGATACGGTTTCCATTGAATGCTGCCACCCTGATGAGACAGGGAAATTTAACGAAGCAACTTATGATTCTCTGGTAAAGCTGACGGCCTGGCTTTGCAGGAATCTGGGATTAACAGAAAAAGATGTCATCAGACATTACGATGCCACAGGAAAGGATTGTCCTAGGTACTTTGTAGCACACGAAGATGCATGGAAGAAATTCCTTTCCGATGTGAAAACGGCCAGAAAGCAGCCAGATGAGGGGGAACGGTAAGGATAAAGAAAAAGAATCTCCAATAGGCCTTGTCAGGCTTATTGGAGGTTCTCCATGCGTAAGTTATTCTTCTCCAAATAATTCGTGGTCTATGATTCTTACTGCATCTGCGATGCAGTCATTGCAGGAACGGAGGACTGTTCCGGTTTCTATTCCCTTTAAATCCTTGCAGATCACGCTTTTATTTTGTTCCTTAAATTCGGACAAGCACTTTTTGGATGCCTCATGGGAGCTCCTCTTGGAATCTGGCTTGTCCAGGCGGGCGGAACTGTTCTTCAGACCGGAAAGTACGGCAGCAGCGCTGATGGCTCCGCAGGTACCTTCCATGCCTCCCATACCAAGGCCCATTCCTTCCGTAAAGCGGAACATGGTTTCCTCTTCAATGCCTGTTTTATCACAGAAAGCACAGGATACTGACTGTGCGCAATTGTAACCCTTTGCATGCTTGTTAAGAGCTTCTTCCACTCTTTTTGATGTTGTGTCTGACATATCATGATTCCTCCTGAAGTGATGATCTCCATTGTAATGCCCGTCTAAGTGTCAGTCCGGGCGGAGAATAAGTGAACTTTATGAAATATAACGTGAAACAGAAAGCCGCCCAGGCAGGTGGCAAGCAGATAGACCGCATTCCCTATGGAGATGCCGTATTTTAGCGCAATTTCATGGAAGACAATTTGAGCCGACGGGTAATAGGGTGAAATGTAGAACATATCTGCCTGACCCAAAGGCTTTGCCGTCCGATTTATGATAGAAGCTATGATGCAGCAGATGAGAAACAGAGGAAGCGTCCGCACGAATCCCAAAAACGAAGTATCGGAAAGGCGGGAAAATGCGATGACCAACCCTATAAAAATCAAAAGCAGGTGCCAGATCAGCCCGTGAAGGGTTAAAAACCAATAAGGATGAAAAAGCCCGGATGGTTCTGCCAGTGCCATGATGCCTCCTAAAAGGTTAAAATCCTGCATAAAGGTGCAGAGTACCCTTTGCCCATCCCTAGAAGGGACCAGCGGCAGAATGAGGCAGAGATACATGGGAAGGCTGCAAAGCTGAAATGGAAAATACCACCAGTTGTAGGTCTGCTCATTTACCACATAATATAAAAAAAGCTGTTTCCAGCACTCGGTGGCAGCCAGAAGAAGACCGCAGAAAAAAAGCAGCTGCGGAAGTCTGGAGTTCTTTACTTTTCTGGTCGTGTAATAAGCCAGAAAAACCACAGAGGCAAGCCCTACGGCAATAAATATGATGTGGAACAAGGAATAAGGAGCCGGAGGATTCATAGGCCATGCAGTTTTTTCAATGAGTTCCTTCATAGCTATTACCGACCTCTCTTTCTTACTTCTGATTAAGCTATATTATATAGGATTGCCTGAAATCATGCAAGGTAAATGAAAATTCCCAGGAAAAATAAGAATCTTCTTTTTATTAAGTACTTGATTAATTCCGAAAATGCTATATAATGTATAACTAGCACTTTATTTAATAATTATGCATATTTGTGTATATAAGAGGAGGAATCATTATGAAAAAGAATGTAATTGCAATTGCAGGTGTCGTATGCATGGCAGCTTTATTAACTGCTTGTGCAGGCTCCGGAACAAAGACAGAAACAACTGCGGCTGGACAGCAAGAAGCCGCCGGAAAGCTGGTTATGGTTACTAACGCAGAATTTCCGCCCTATGAATATTATGACAATAACAAAGTCGTTGGAATCGATGTGGATATCGCAAGTGCAATCGCTGATAAGATGGGCGTGGAGCTGGATGTACAGGATATGGCCTTTGATTCTTTAATTCCGGCTGTTCAGTCCGGAAAGGCGGACTTTACTGCTGCCGGTATGACCGTAAACGAAGACAGAATGAAAAATGTTGACTTTACCGATACCTATGCAGAAGCAGCCCAGGTCATCATTGTAAAAGAAGGCAGCGAGATCAAAACACCGGATGATTTATCTGGAAAGAAGATCGGAGTACAGACCGGAACTACTGGTGATATTTATGCAGATGATATTGAGGAAGCAAACGTACAGCGCTTCAATAAGGGAATGGAAGCAGTTATGGCCCTTTCTCAGGGGAAAATTGATGCAGTCATCATTGACCGTGAGCCTGCGAAGGTATTTGTAAAAGAAAATGCCGGACTGGCGATCCTTGACGAAGCATTTACCGAAGAAGAGTACGCTATCGCTATTAAAAAGGGCAACACAGAGCTGTTAGATAAGATGAACAGTGCCATTAAGGAATTAAAGGAATCCGGTGAATTAAAGAAGATCGTAGATAAATATATCACCGCAGAATAAGAAAAAGGAAGAGTGCTATGTGGGAAAAGCTAAGAGATGATTTTTATCAGAATTTTATCGTAGATGACCGTTGGAAATACATTACCGGGGGCCTGCAAAACACGTTAAAAATCACGTTTTTTGCAGTTTTAATCGGTATTGTGCTGGGATTTCTGGTTGCAATCATACGTTCAACCTATGAAAATACCCATAAGCTGAAACTATTAAATGCGGTTTGCAGCGTTTATCTGACGGTGATCCGCGGGACACCGGTGGTTGTACAGTTGATGATCATGTATTTTGTCATCTTTGCATCCACGGATCCGGGCCAGGTGCCAACAGCGATTCTGGCATTTGGAATCAACTCTGGCGCCTATGTGGCAGAAATCTTCCGGAGCGGTATCAGTTCCATTGAAAAAGGTCAGTTTGAGGCCGGCCGCAGCCTGGGCTTTAATTACGCCCAGACCATGTGGTTCATCGTTATGCCTCAGGCCTTTAAAAACGTGGTGCCTACTCTTGCGAATGAATTTATCGTCCTTTTAAAGGAGACTTCTGTAGCAGGATACATAGGGCTGCAGGATTTGACCAAGGGCGGCGATATCATCAAGAGCCGTACGTATTCTGCGTTTATGCCCCTGATTGCAGTGGCCGTTATTTATCTGGTTATGGTTATGGTATTTTCATATCTCGTAAAATTACTGGAGAGGAGGCTGCACAGAAGTGAGCATTAATAGAATGGAAAACCCCCTGATTCAGGTACAGAATCTGGGTAAGAAGTTTGGTGACGTAGAAGTGCTTAAGGACATTTCCGTTGATATTTATAAAGGCGATGTGGTATGCGTGATCGGGCCTTCGGGTTCAGGAAAGAGTACATTTCTCCGCTGTTTAAACCGTCTGGAGGAACCTACCGGAGGACATATCCTGTTTGAAGGTGTGGACATTGTAGATAAGAAAACCGACATTGATAAGCACCGTCAGAAGATGGGAATGGTGTTCCAGCAATTTAATCTGTTTCCCCATATGACGATTCTCAAGAATTTGACTCTTGCTCCCATGAAACTTCAGGGACGCAGCAGGAAGGAAGCGGAAGAGCAGGCATTAGGACTGCTTCATAAGGTGGGCCTTGCAGACCGGGCAGATTCCTATCCCAATCAGTTATCCGGCGGGCAAAAACAGCGTATTGCCATTGTTCGGGCCCTGTGCATGAATCCGGATGTCATGCTGTTTGATGAACCAACCTCTGCGCTTGATCCTGAGATGGTAGGAGAGGTGTTAAATGTAATGCGGGAGCTGGCTGACGAAAAGATGACCATGGTCGTGGTCACTCATGAAATGGGCTTTGCCAGAGAAGTGGCAACCCGGGTCATGTTTATGGACGGCGGTTACTTCCTGGAAGAAAATGAACCAAATGAGTTCTTTTCCAATCCTCAAAATGAAAGATTAAAGCTATTTTTAAGCAAAGTACTTTAACCGAATCAAGTAAGTCCCCCACTTCAAATGCGAAAAGCATTAAGTGGTGGGTAGGGACATACTTGTGTCAGGTGGAGTATAAGCTCCACCTGACAAGCAGCGATAGCTGCTATTCGGTTATGAGCAAGTAGCGAAGCGGATTGCGAATATCCCATTGACTAGGCAGCGCCCCTGGTGATTGTATCATGACCAGGGGCGCTGTTAGATTTAGCGAACACAAAATAAGCCAAGTTGTTACTTGGCTTATTTTTTTTGCGTTTTCATTCAAAAATCCTATCATAAGCAATCAATTATTAGTATTTTTCAATAAAAATGAAATGTGTTAAAATAAAAACAAGAATGTTAAAAAAATAACTAGAAGGGAGTAACAAAGGATGGGTTCGTATGTTCATACATTGGTGGAGCGGTCCAGAAGAGCGCAGGAGATACTGGCCACCTATGACCAGGCTAAAACAGATGAGATTGTAAAGATGTTCGCAAAGGTGGTTTTCGACCATGCTGAGCCACTGGCAAAGCTGGCTGTAGAGGAGAGCCGCATGGGAGTTTATGAAGACAAGATTTTAAAAAACAAAGGGAAGTCCAGAATTATCTGGAATGCCATGAAAGGCAGGAAATCGGTTGGAATCTTAGGAAGGGATGAAGAGGCAGGGATTATTGAGATGGCAAAGCCAATGGGCATCATTGCGGCAGCAACGCCCTGTACGAATCCGGTGGTCACGCCCATGTGCAATGCCATGTTCGCCATCAAGTGCCAAAATGCCATTATCATCGCTCCTCATCCCAGGGGCAGGAAATGCGCAGCTGCAGTAGCAGATCTGTATTATAAGGAATTAGACCGGATGGGAGTGCCAAGAGATATCTTTCTTGTTATGGAAGAACCCAGTGTAGAACGGACCACAGAACTTATGGCAGCCTGTGACGCAGTGATTGCGACCGGTGGTATGGCAATGGTGAAGTCCGCATATTCCAGCGGAAAGCCCAGTTATGGCGTTGGACCCGGCAATGTGCAGGGATTGATAGACGAAGGAATCAATTACAAAGAGGCTGCAGGCCGTATGATTGCCAGCCGTATCTTTGACAATGGCATCATCTGTTCCGGTACCCAGAGCATCATCGCCCCGGAGAAGGATTATGAAGAGATCTTGAAGGAGTTCGAGGATCAGGGGGCCTATGTGATTGACGATCCAGACGTGACGGCTAAGCTGGCAAAAGTGGTGTTCCCGGGTGGAGCCATCAGTAAGCATGTGGTAGGCCAGTCCGTGCAGGCTATAGCAGGGATGGCAGGGATTTCTATTCCTGAGGACAGGAAGGTGATTGTTGTCAAACCGGAAAGGTATGGAGCAGGGATTGTGTGGAGCAAGGAGAAAATGTGTCCTATAATGGCCGCCTACAGCTACAAAACCTGGGAGGAAGCCGTAGAGATTGCTCACCAGAATTTATTGGTGGAAGGGGAAGGTCATTCTGCAGATATTCAGTCGGACAATCGGACGCACATCGAATATGCAGGTGTCAAGCTTCCCGTAAGCCGGGTAATGGTCAACCAGATCAGTTCCAGCATGGCAGGCGGGGCCTTTGCCAATTCTTTAAATCCTACCACGACCCTGGGCTGCGGAAGCTGGGGCAATAATGCCATCAGCGAAAACCTGTTTTATACCCATCTGATGAATAAGAGCAGGATCGTTCTGGTTAAGAAGAACTGGAAGCAGCCGTCGGATGAAGAGATATTTTCATAGGGAGAGCAGCCATGACAGAATTAATATTAAAAACTCAAATCTCTTACTACGATTCCTGCGCCGAATTTGCAAAGGAATTTAAACTCGGTAGAGGCGATCTGGTATTAACCAATGAATACATATATAATCCCAGTTTTGGAAATCTGGGGCTGGAGGTGCAGACGATTTTCCAGGAAGAATATGGCAGCGGGGAACCAACGGACGTTATGGTGGACCAGATCCTTGAGGCAGCGGAGAGAAGGGATTGCCAAAGGATTATTGCCATAGGAGGCGGTACGGTGATCGACATAGCCAAAGTGCTGGCTGTCTCTTCAGGTGATTCCTTAGATTCCCTTTACAAGGACCCGGCTTCCGCGAAAAAGAGAAGGAAACTGGTGATTCTTCCGACTACCTGTGGGACCGGCAGCGAGGTAACTAATATTTCCATTATCAACAGAACCAGGCTGGGAACGAAAATGGGCCTGGTATCGCCCGCTATGTATGCGGACGATGCGGTATTGGTCCCGGAGCTTTTAAACGGACTTCCCTTTGGCGTATTTGCAGCCAGTTCCATTGATGCTCTGGTCCACGCCGTGGAATCCAGTTTATCTCCCAAGGCAACGCCGTATTCGAAGCTGTTCGGATACAAAGCCATTGAAATGATCATTAAGGGGTATCAGAAAATTGCGGCTTACGGTAGTGAAGCGTTAAAGCCTCTGATGAAAGATTTCCTGATTGCCAGCAATTACGCAGGAATTGCTTTTGGGACTGCCGGCTGTGCGGCAGTTCATGCCACCAGCTACCCTCTGGGAGGCAGTTATCATGTGGCTCATGGGGAAAGCAATTATGCCATGTTTACCGGAGTGCTGAAAAACTATATGGAAATACGCAGGGACGGGGAAATTGCAGTCTTAAACCAGTGCTTTTCTGAACTTTTGGGTTGCGGCGAGGAAGATGTCTATGAAAAGCTGGATGAACTGCTGGGAACGGTTCTTCCCAAGAAGCCCCTGCATGAATACGGGGTAAAGCCGGAGGAGCTTCCGGTGTTTGCTAAGAGCGTTATGGAGCGTCAGGGGAGGCTTATGGCCAACAATTTCGTTCCCCTGGACGAAGCGCGGGTTTTGAAAATTTACAGGGAACTTTATTGAATTCGTATCAAAAAGGAGGAAGTAGCAATGGCATTGATGACAGGGGAAGAGTATGTGGAAAGCATGCGCAAAATGAATTTAAATGTTTATATGTTTGGGGAGAAAATTGACGATCCGGTTGACAACCCGGTTTTGCGTCCATCTCTTAACTCGGTAAAAGCGACCTATGATTTGGCACAGATGCCTGAATATGAAGATCTGATGACCGTGACTTTAGAGGATGGCCGGAAGATCAACCGTTTTGCCAACATTCACAGGAATACGGATGATTTAATAAAAAAAGTAAAGATGCAGAGGCTCTGCGGCCAGAAGACCGCATCCTGTTTTCAGCGGTGCGTGGGTATGGATGCATTTAATGCAGTATGGTCTACCACCTATGAGATTGATAAAAAGTACTCCACGAACTACCATGAGAATTTCAAAAGTTACCTACGCATGGTCCAGGACCGTGACTTTACAGTGGATGGCGCAATGACTGACCCAAAGGGCGACAGAAGTCTGGCACCTCACGCTCAGCCAGATTTGGATTTGTATCTTCGGGTGGTGGAGCAGCGGGAGGATGGGATCGTAGTCAGAGGGGCAAAGGCCCATCAGACGGGCATCATCAATTCCCAGGAAGTAATTGTCATGCCTACCGTAGCCATGGGGCCGGAAGATAAGGATTTTGCCGTATCGTTTGCCGTGCCGACGGATGCAGAAGGAATTACCATGATAATCGGCAGGCAGTCCTGCGATACCAGAAAGCTGGAAGGCTCTTCCATGGATGTTGGTAACAGTGAATTCGGAGGCGTGGAGGCCCTGGTTGTGTTTGATGATGTGTTCGTACCCAATGACAGGATTTTCTTAAATGGGGAATATGAGTTTGCAGGCATGCTGGTGGAACGCTTTGCAGGCTACCACAGACAGTCCTATGGCGGCTGCAAGGTGGGAGTGGGAGATGTTTTGATCGGTGCCGCTGCATTGGCCGCAGATTATAATGGAGTGCCAAAAGCTTCCCATATTAAGGATAAACTCATCGAAATGGTCCATTTAAATGAGACTCTCTATTGCTGCGGAATTGCCTGTTCCGCGGAAGGAAAGCCTACGGAATCCGGAAATTATCTGATCGATCTTTTGCTTGCTAACGTCTGCAAGCAGAATGTTACCAGATACCCCTATGAGATTGCGCGGCTGGCGGAAGACATTGCTGGGGGCTTTATGGTGACGGCACCTTCTGAAAAGGATTTAAGAAGCCCGGTCGTCGGCCCCATGGTGGAGAAATACTTAAAGGGAACGGCTGGAGTTTCTACGGAAAACCGCCTTAAGATTCTGCGCCTGATTGAGAATCTGACCCTTGGAACCGCAGCAGTGGGGTACCGGACAGAATCCATGCATGGAGCCGGTTCTCCCCAGGCCCAGAGGATCATGATTTCCCGCCAGGGCAGCATAGGAAAGAAGAAAGAGCTTGCAAAAGAAATTGCAAAGATCCGGGATTAAAGCGGGCTTAAATAGATTTCAACAGGGAGGTTTGGGAGTGTGAACTGGAAAGAACTATATGCGTCAAAGCTTAAAACAATAGAAGAGGCAGTAAAAATCATCAAGTCCGGTGACCGGGTGGTCATCAGCCATGCGGTGGGAGAACCGGTGAAACTGGTGGATGCCATGGTGGACTATGTTGTAAAAATGGATTTGAGAGACATTGAGATCAATCAGCAGATCGATATGGGGCACTCTCTTTATGCCCGGCCGGGAATGGAAAAACATTTCAGGCAGAACAGTTTTTTTGTGGGGACCAATACCAGGGACTGTGTCAACAGCGGCCGGGGAGATTTTACCCCCTGTTTCTTCTACCAGATACCGGATTTGTTCCGTTCTTTCTTAAAGCCGGATGTGCTTTTAGCAACCTTTTCCCTGCCGGATGAGCATGGTTACTGCAGCTTTGGTGTGGCCTGTGATTATACCAAACCGGCTGCGGAGATCGAGGGAGTTAAGGTAATTGGGGTATTAAACCCCACCATGCCAAGGACTCACGGAGACTGCTTTATCCATATCAGGGACATAGACGTGATCGTAGAAGACGATACGCCGGTGACGGAGTTGTTAATACCTGAGAGCGGGGACGTGGAACTTGCTATTGGGGAGCATATTGCTTCTTTAATAAAAGATGGGGACTGCTTGCAGCTTGGAATCGGGGGGATTCCTGATGCTGTTTTAAAATTCCTGGGAGGTAAGAAAAACCTGGGGATCCATTCAGAAATGCTGTCTGACGGCATCGTGGATTTATATGAGAAAGGCGTTGTTAATTGCAGTGCCAAAAATTTTAATCCGGATAAGATGGTGGTGTCCTTCCTTATGGGAACCAGGCGGCTGTACGATTTTGCAGATAACAATCCCTGCATTTATATGGCTCCGGTGGATTATGTCAATAACCCCGGGATCATTGGGCGCAATGATAACATGGTATCCATCAATTCATCTTTGCAAGTGAATTTAATGGGAGAGGCCTGTTCGGAGGCTATGGGCCTTAAGCAGTTTTCCGGAATCGGCGGGCAGGTGGACTTTATCCGGGGAGCTGCATTCTCGAAAGGCGGGCGTTCCATCCTTGCATTTTCCTCCACTGCCAAAAAGGGAACCATTTCAAGGATTGTCCCCTATTTGACCTATGGAGCGACTGTGACCACGTGCAGAAACGACGTGGACTATGTTGTGACGGAATATGGGATTGCAAGGATGAAGGGGCGTACCTTAAGAGACAGAGCCCGTCAGTTGATCCGGATCGCTGCTCCTCAGTTTAGGGAAGAGCTTTCGTTGGAATTTGAAAAACGTTTTGCTGAAAAATACCTGGAGGTGTAGGAGTATGGACTGGAGAAAAATTTATGCCTCAAAGTTAAAAACGCCGGAGGAGGCTGTGAAGGAGATTCATTCCGGAGATACGGTACTGATCGCCCATGCGGCTTCAGAACCCGGGATTCTAGTAAATGCCATGGTGGATTATGCGGTTCGGCAGGACTTGAGGAACATACGCATTGTCCAGCAGCACGATCTGGGACCATGTAAGTATTTAGGGCCTGGAATGGAGCGGCATTTCAGCTTTAACAACTTATTTGTAGGCCCTGCCAGCAGAAACCACATTGCGGCGGGAAAAGGGGATTATACGCCCTGTTTCTTTTATCAGATTCCGGATTATGTGGTAAATGTGGAGCCCGCGGATGTATTTTTAGTCACCTTATCTCCGCCGGATGAGCATGGTTTTTGCAGCTATGGAATTTCCTGTGATTTTGCAAAGGAAGTGGGGCAAAATCCAAAGACCAGGGTGATTGGGTCTGTGAATCCCAATATGCCAAGGGTTATGGGGGATAATTTTATCCATGTCAGCAGGCTGGCGGTCATTGTGGAAAGTAATGAGCCGGTCCTTGAACATGGAAATTCCGTAATAGGCGAAACAGAGGCTTCCATTGGAAGGCACATTGCTTCCCTTGTACGGGATGGAGACTGCCTCCAGCTTGGAATCGGAGCCATACCGGATGCGGTTTTAAGGTGTCTGGACGATAAAAAGGATCTGGGAATCCATTCCGAGATGGTATCTGACGGAGTGGTTGATTTGTATGAAAAAGGAGTCATTACAGGAAAAAGAAAGAACATTGATAAAGGGAAAATGGTCGTTACCTTTATGCTTGGTACAAGAAGGCTGTATGACTTTGTAAATGACAATCCGGCCGTGTCTTTAATGCCTGTGAGTTATGTAAATGATCCCTTTATCATAAGCCAAAATGACAACGTGGTATCCATCAATTCTGCGCTGCAGATCGACTTGATGGGGCAGGTGTGTGCAGAGGCCATTGGTTTAAAGCAATATTCCGCAGTGGGAGGACAGGTGGATTTTGTGAGAGGTGCAGCTGCGTCTAAGGGCGGACGTTCCATTATAGCATTCCCTTCTGTCACAAAGGGGGGAAGCGTATCGAAAATCGTTCCTTTCCTTTCGGAAGGAGCAGCCGTGACTACCAGCAGAAATGATGTGGATTATATTGTGACGGAACAGGGCATTGCCCGTATGAAGGGAAAGACGTTAAGGGAACGGGCCAGAGCACTGGTTAAGATTGCCCATCCGGACTTTCAGGAAGGGCTTAAAGAGGAATTTGAAAGACGTTTTTCGGAGCCTTACTAATGCGGAAAAGCCTTGTATTATCATGAGATATATGGTATGTAAGAAATACCGGGTCCCTGCAGAGATGCCCGGTTCCCGGTCCGGACAGATATCATCCGGACCGGGAAGGTATCACATGTCATTAAGAAGATAGCCCCAGCAGTTTCCTTGCCTCATCCAGTAATTCCTGGCTGGTTTCCTCTACCAGGATAACATCTGTGACAGAGGGGATTGCGGCTTTGATTTGGGCCGCAATCAGTTCTTCGCTGGTGTGGCTGGCAGCGGGACAGCCGGAACATTTGCCGGTTAACCGGACTTTTAAAATGTTATGTTCCAGGCTCAGTACCGTGACATTGCCTTCGTGTTCGGCCAATGCCGGGCGTACCTTCTTATTGAGGATCATTTCAATCTGCTCTCTTGTTCCTGTCATGGCAAACCCTCCTTTTGAAACAGTGTAACAGCAGGAAGGAGCCTTTGTCAATCCGGATACCGATACGAATATCTGATGGATACCGATAGGAAAAAACAATAAAAGAAAAGAGGGAACCGGTATGTCGGCCAATTTTGAACATTACAAAGTTTTTTATTATGTTGCTAAGTATAAGAATTTCACAAGGGCTGCCAATGCTCTTTTAACCAGTCAGCCTTCTGTGACCTGCTATATACAGAACCTTGAAAACGTGCTGGGCTGCAAGCTGTTTATACGGTCGAAAAAGGGCGTTGTCCTAACCAGTGAAGGAGAGCTGCTTTACAGCTATGTGGCCCCTGCCTGTATGCAGTTTATGCAGGGCGAGGAAGCCTTAAAGGAGAGGCTTGGGAAACAGATTGAGCAGATCAACGTGGGAGCTACCCAGATGGCTATGCATTCCTATCTGCTGGCTGGGCTTCATCAGTTTAAAGAACAATTTCCTCACGTCAGGTTAAACATCTTCACCTATAACACGCCCCAGACATTAAGTGAACTGAAGGCAGGGAAAATTGATTTGGGAATTATTACAACACCGTTTTACTGCGATGAGAACATAAAGTCAGTCAAGGTAAAGACCTTTTGCAGTCTTCTGGCAGGGGGTAAGAAGTATGAGGAATACAGCGGAAAAACCAGTTACCTTTCGGAACTTTCCACACTTCCGTTAATAACCATGTCAAACGTCACAACGACCTTTGCCTTTTTCCAGGAGTTCTACCATACCTGCGGCCTGGTCATGCAGCCGGCCATAGAAGTGGCAGGAATTGACTTGATTCTTCCGGTAATCGTGCAGAACTTAGGAATTGGATTTGTTCCCGAAGAACTGGCCCGGCCGGCCCTTGAAAAGGGAGAGATCGTAGAAATAAAGCTGCATGAACAGATACCGGAACGAAGTATCTGCATTGTCAGCGACAGCCGCCGGCCCTTAAGCTCGGCTGCAAAGCAGCTTCAGCAGATGTTAGAAGGCGACTGCCCGTGAGCTCGCTAAACAGTAGGTTCTGTGAGCTTCACTGCGGACTTAAGGTATAAAAAATGAAGGAGCATAAGCATGGATTTTAATTTATCAAAAAAACATCTTCTCGCAAGAAGCCTGTTCCGGCAGTTTGCTGAAAAAGAAGCAAAGCCTCTGGCACAGGAGACCGACGAGACGGAAATATTTCCAAAATCAACCGTTGAAAAAATGGCAAAAAACGGATTCCTGGGAATACCGGTTCCCAGGGAATACGGCGGCCAGGGCTGTGATCCCCTTACATACGTTATGTGCGTGGAGGAACTTGCCAAAGCATGTGCGGCAACTGCCGTCATTGTATCCGCCCACACTTCTCTTTGTATTGATCCCATACTTACCTATGGAAGCGAAGCCCAGAAGCAAAAGTACATCCCAGACCTTGCTTCCGGAAAGAAGCTTGGTGCTTTTGGACTGACGGAGGCCGGGGCCGGCACAGATGCCCAGGGACAGCAGACAAAGGCAGTACTGGATGGAGACCACTGGGTAATAAATGGTTCCAAGTGCTTTATCACCAATGGAAAAGAAGCCGATGTTTACGTCATTATCGCTGTGACCGGCACGGTGGAAAAGCACGGGAAAAAGTTAAAGGAAATCTCTGCCTTTTTAGTGGAGAAGGGGACTCCTGGCTTTTCTTTCGGGACAAAGGAGAAGAAAATGGGGATCAGAGGTTCTTCTACCTATGAATTAATTTTCACGGATTGCCGAATCCCGAAGGAAAACTTACTTGGAATCCAGGGAAAGGGATTTCAGATCGCCATGCATACCTTAGACGGAGGAAGGATCGGCATTGCTGCCCAGGCCCTTGGCATCGCGGAAGGAGCCTTTGATTCCACGGTAAAATACGTTAAGGAAAGAAAGCAGTTTGGCCGCAGCATCGGCCAGTTCCAGAATACCCAGTTTCAGTTGGCAGATATGGCAACCAGAATTGAAGCAGCCAGGCTGCTGGTATATAAGGCTGCTATGGCAAAAGCCACGCAAAAGAACTACAGCGTGGAAGCAGCCATGGCAAAGCTATATGCGGCGGAGGCCGCCATGGATGTGACCACAAAAGCGGTACAGCTCCATGGTGGTTACGGATATATCAGGGAATACGAGGTGGAACGCATGATGCGGGATGCAAAAATCACGGAGATATACGAGGGAACCTCGGAGGTGCAGCGCATGGTCATATCCGGGAATATTTTAAAATAAGGAGGGCTTGTTGTGAAAATAGTAGTCTGTATCAAACAGGTACCTGATACAAAAAACGGGGTAAAATTCAAACCGGACGGCACTCTGGACCGGGGAGCCATGGCAAGTGTCATGAACCCGGACGACAAAGCCGGACTGGAAGCAGCCCTTCGCCTAAAGGACTTACATGGCGGGGAAGTGACTGTTGTCACCATGGGACTTCCCAAAGCGGAAGAGGTATTGCGGGAGGCCCTGGCCATGGGAGCGGATCAGGCAATTCTAATAACAGACCGGGTGCTGGGAGGAGCCGATACGTGGGCAACTTCCTCTACATTGGCCGGAGCAGTCAGAAATCTGGAATACGATCTGATTATTACAGGACGTCAGGCCATTGACGGGGATACCGCTCAGGTTGGGCCCCAGCTTTCCGAACATTTAGGCATTCCGGTGATTTCCTATGCCCAGAAGATCCGGGTAGAGGGAGACTGTGTGATTGCAGAGCGTCAGTTTGAGGACCGGTATCACGTTTTAAAGGCAAAGCTTCCCTGCCTGATTACAGCGCTTTCTGAGCTTAACGAGCCCCGTTATATGACGCCGGGCGGGATCTTTGATGCGTTTGATGCGGATATTACGGTATGGGGGAGAGGGGATTTAAAAGACGTAGCGGATACGGACATCGGACTAAAAGGCTCTCCCACCCAGATCGCAAAGGCTTCCGATAAGGTGAAAAAGGGAACGGGAGATATGATTAATGGAACCCCTGTGGAATCTGCTGCATTTATTGTGGAAAAGTTAAAGGAAAGACATGTTATTTAGCGGAAGAGAGGGGAGACAGGCAATATGAATTTGGAAGAATACAAAGGGATCTGCGTTTTTGCACAGCAGACAGATCACCGGTTAAACAGCATTGCTTTTGAATTGCTTGGAAAAGGAAAAGAACTTGCGAAGGATTTAAAGACAGATGTGACCGCAGTGCTCATTGGTTATGAAATCATGGGATTGGCGGACGAACTTGCCGCATATGGTGCTGACAGGGTGATCGTCGTGGATGGACCGGAGTTCAAAGAATACCGTGCGGAGCCCTATACCCATGCACTTGCTTCTGCAATCGGGAAATACAAGCCGGAAATCGTTCTCATAGGCGCAACTGCTGTGGGAAGAGAGTTAGGGCCCAAGGTGTCGGCCAGAATTGCAACAGGGCTCACTGCGGATTGTACAAAGCTGGAAATTGGGGATTTTCCGTTACATACAGTTCCGGATAAGGAGCAGAAGCATAATCAGCTTTTGATGACCCGCCCCGCATTCGGCGGCAATACCATAGCGACCATCGCCTGCCCCAATCATCGCCCCCAGATGGCCACAGTCCGTCCGGGAGTAATGCGTACCGCCGGTAAGCTTCAGGGCAGAAAGGCTTTGATTGAGGAATTCAATCCTGGCTATTATAGCAGGAAGGATACAGAGATCCTGGAGATTGTGAAAGCCGTAAATGAAACAGCTGACATTATGGACGCTAAAATACTGGTGTCAGGGGGACGTGGCATAGGCGGTCCGGAAAACTTCCACCTTCTGAAGGAGCTTGCAGATGCACTGGGCGGAGAGGTAAGCTGCTCAAGGGCCGTTGTGGACGCAGGCTGGAAGCCTAAGGACCTACAGGTGGGCCAGACCGGAAAGACCGTTCGTCCCAATGTGTATTTTGCCGTTGGAATCTCCGGGGCAATCCAGCATGTGGCAGGTATGGAAGAGTCTGATCTGATCATTGCAATCAATAAAGATGAAAGCGCCCCCATTTTTGAGGTCGCAGATTACGGGATTACCGGTGACTGGAAGAAAATCGTTCCGGAACTGACCAGGCAGCTTCAGGCAGTCAGGGACGGAATATAGGGATTTGGGCCGGATTCGTTATTGAAATAGAGTTTATGGTATGTTATAATAATATATATCAGTCCAGAGAGAATGAGAGCGCAGCAGGACAACTGAAAAGTTGTCTTTTGGTGCGCTTTTTTGTTGGATGAAAAAAGGGATCTTATTTGAAACCATTATTTTCAGGAGGGGTTGAAAAATATGTATCAGACAATCATCATTGAAGATGACCCAATCGTTGCTTCTATTAACCGTCATTTTGTAGAATTAAATAAAGATATGGAAGTATGCGGTTGTTTTAGCAATGGACAGGATGCTCTGAATTATCTGGAGGAGCATTCGGTAGATTTGGCCATCACGGAACTGTATATGCCGAAAATGGATGGAATGGAGCTTCTGCGGGAGATCCGGAGACAGGAGAAGGATCTGGATGTCATCGTAGTAAGTTCCGCCAATGATGTAAAGCATGTTAAGAAATTTCTTTCGCTTGGAATTATCGACTATCTGATAAAGCCATTTGAATATACCAGGTTTAATCATGCTTTGGAGAAGTTCACGAAAAGCCAGGAATTGCTGAAACCCCGTAATTTCTCCCAGTCCCAATTAGATAAGCTTTTTTACATCTCTTCTTTGCCCCTGGCAGAAGAAAACAGCAAGGGAATCCAGGAAGCTACCTTAAGCAGTATATTGGATTATATGAAGATGCACCAGCTGGATCCAATGACAAGCGATATGATTGCCAAAGAGGTCCGGTTGTCCAGTGTGACGGTCAGAAGGTACATGAACTATCTGTTGGAAAAACAGAGGGTTATCAGTGACATTGATTATAATACTGGAGGAAGGCCCAGTGTTATTTACCGTTACATAATCGAAGAGGAGTGCCTGGCAGAGTGAGAAAAGTGCCGGAAACACTTGGCAGGTGTTCCGGCCTTTTCTTATTGGTCACATTTACAGGATAGCAAAGGAATATTTATGCCCAGGGGATCGCGCTGTAGAGAAGCACTGCAGCTAAGGCACCGATCAGAGGCCCGAATAACACGATGGGAGCATATTTCCAATTGGAACTGCCTTTATCCTTGATGGGAAGGACGGCGTGAGCAAGCCTGGGGCCTAAATCCCTGGCAGGATTGATGGCGTATCCGGTTAAACCTCCAAGGGACATACCGATGGAAACAATGATTCCAAACACAAAAAGGTTACTAAGTCCAGGAACCGCTCCTGTCTGTCCGATGCCTTTAATGGCAAATACAAGAACGAATGTTCCGATAGCTTCGCTTAACAGGTTGCGGCCGGTGTTGGGAATCGCAGGTGAAGTACAGAAAACACCTCGTTTCGTGGCCTGGCTCTCCGTTGCGTCAAGCTGATCCTTAAACAATAAGTAAACCAGGACGGCACCGGTAAATGCTCCTGCGAATTGTGCGATCACATATCCCGGAACAAGGTCCCATGGAAGGCTTCCGTCTGCTGCCAGGGCTACGGTAACAGCCGGATTAAAATGGGCTCCGGAAGCTGCACCGAAGATGAAAGCAGGAATCATAACCGCGAACCCCCATGCAAAGGAGACCTGGATGGAACCTCCACCCTTCATACCGGACTTATCCAGGTTAACATTGGCGACTACGCCATCTCCAAGCAAAATCAAAATCATAGTTCCTAAAAATTCTGCTATATACATTAACATACGTTTCCTCCCTGAAACTTTTATTTAGTTTTCTAATCTTCTTTTGCCCAATCAAAGGAATATTTCACAGCTCTGTTCCAGCCATTAATCCTCTTCGTTCTTTCTTCCCCGCTGATAACAGGTTCAAAGGTCCTGTCAATGGCCCAGTTCTTTATAACATCTTCCTTGTTTTCCCAATATCCCACTGCCAGTCCTGCCAGATAGGCGGCACCCATAGCAGTAGTCTCCACACATTGGGGGCGGTTTACGGGTGCATTTATGATATCTGCCTGGGTCTGCATAAGGTAATTGTTGGCACTGGCTCCCCCGTCAACCTTTAAGGAGGCCAGTTCGATTCCGGAATCCGATCTCATTGCCTGCAGCACGTCATTGACCTGATAGGCCAGGGAATCCAGGGTTGCGCGGATGATATGGCACTTGTTCACGCCACGAGTAATTCCCACCACAGTTCCTCTGGCGTACTGATCCCAATGGGGAGCCCCCAGTCCTGTAAATGCAGGAACGACGTAGCAGCCGTTGGTGTCCTTTACCTTGCGGGCCATATATTCAGAATCCTGGGCAGAATCAATGAATTTCAGTTCATCCCGAAGCCACTGTACGGCGGCTCCTGCTACGAAGATGGAGCCTTCCAGAGCATAATTCACTTTTCCATCCAGTCCCCAGGCAATGGTAGTCACCAGGCCGTTGCTGGAGAATACAGGCTTTTCTCCGGTGTTCATCAGTAAGAAGCATCCGGTTCCATATGTATTTTTAGCTTCACCGGCGGTAAAGCAGGTCTGACCGAAAAGTGCTGCCTGCTGATCCCCTGCAGCGCCGCTGACAGGAATAGGACCGCCAAAGAACTGAGAGTCCGATTCCCCGTATATGCAGCTTGAGGGTTTTGCCTGGGGAAGCAGGGACTTTGGAATATTAAGTTCTGTAAGAATGTCCTCATCCCATTCTAAGGTATTGATATTAAACATCATGGTACGGGAAGCGTTGGAGTAGTCTGTTACGTGAACCCGTCCCTTCGTCAGTTTCCAGATCAGCCATGTTTCTACGGTTCCGAATAAAAGTTCTCCTCTTTCAGCCCTTTCCCTTGCGCCCTCTACGTTGTCTAAGATCCATTTTAATTTGGTTCCGGAAAAATAGGCGTCAATGACCAGTCCGGTTTTGGAGCGGAAGGTGTCAACCAATCCTTTTTCCTTTAAGGAATCACAGTATTCCGAAGTTCTGCGGCATTGCCATACGATTGCGTGATAAACGGGATCGCCGGTTGCCTTATCCCATACGATAGTAGTTTCTCTCTGGTTGGTGATTCCGATTGCAGAAATGTCTTCTGCAGAAGCACCTATCTTGGACATAGCCTCCACTGCAACCCCCAATTGCGTGGACCAAATCTCATTTGCATCGTGCTCTACCCAGCCGGGTTTTGGAAAATACTGGGTAAATTCCTTTTGAGCAACGCTGCAGATTTCCCCTTTTTCATTGAATAGGATACACCGGTTACTTGTTGTGCCCGCATCCAATGCCATTACATACTTTGCCATAAAAATTCTCCTTTTCCTTTTGTTTTTAATCATTATAGGAAAACCCTGGCGAAAAAAGAAGAATAGGAAAGTAAAGAATGAATTACGTAAGTAAGAAACGCAAGTCCATTTATTTTACTTACATAATGTGTTCAATACTTTCCAATGATTCCGCTCACTTCTGATATATGATAAATTATTATCAATGTAAGAGGTTGGGAGGTTTTATACAATGGTTTACAGCTATTATCCGGGCTGCACATTGAAGACAAAGGCGAAGAAGCTGGACCGCTATGCCAGAGATTGTGCCCAAATATTTGAGATTGAGCTGGAAGAGATAGAAGACTGGCAATGCTGCGGAGGCGTCTACCCTGGTATGGCAGACGAACTGGCTACACGCCTTTCTCCTGTGCGCGCATTAAGAGAGGCCGGGGATAAAAAGCAGGATCTGGTGACTGTATGCTCTGCATGTCACCACGTGATAAAAAGAGTTAATGAGGATGTAAAGACCTCCGGAGAAATCAGAAGGAAGATCAACGCTTATCTGGAACCTGAGAATGGTTATGAAGGCGAGACAAAGGTGATCCACTACTTAGAACTGCTTCGCGACCGTATAGGCTTTGACCGGATCAGGGAAAAAGTAAAACAACCTCTTAATGGAAAGAAGATAGCTCCTTATTATGGCTGCCTGCTTTTAAGGCCTTACGATGTAATGAATTTTGACGATCCGGAAAATCCATCGATTATGGAAGAGTTTCTTCTTGCAATCGGTGCCAAACCGGTTCACTACGCTTTAAAAAACGAGTGCTGCGGCGGGTATGTGACCATGGAAGATGAGGAATTTGCTTCTAAAAAAAGTTCCTCTATTATGGAAGCTGCTATGGACCAGGGAGCGGAAAGCATGATTACTGCCTGTCCCCTATGTAAATACAATCTGGAAAACAGCGGTCTTAAAAATGGAATTCCGGTCTACTATTTTACGGAACTTTTGGCAGAAGCTCTGGGAGTGAAAGAACAGGAGGAAGGAACGTGAGGGAAGAAATTTTAAGAATCAGCGGTGTGAATCCCTTAAAATGTATGAAATGCGGAAAATGTACCGCTTCCTGCCCTGCATTTGAAAAGATGGAATATCACCCGCATCAATTTGTGGAAATGGTTCAAAACAATCATATCACTCCTCTTTTGGAATCGGAATCCCAGTATTACTGTATGTCCTGTCTGGTCTGTGAGGAGCGGTGCCCCAGAGGGGTGAAGCCCCAGAAACTCATAGAAGCCGTCCAGGTTTTAAAGTTAAGGGCGTCGGAGGGCAACCGGCTGAAACCACAGGATGTGGCAAACCGGCTGGATCCTTCGCTTCCTCAGCAGGCCCTTATGGCGGCATTCAGAAAGTACAGCAGGTGACAAAAGAAAGGAAGGGAAGAATTTGCAGAAAATAGGAGTTTTTGTCTGTTGGTGCGGAAGCAACATTGCGGCTACTGTGGATGTAAGCAAGGTCGCAGGAGCTGTGAAGGAAGAACCAGACGTTATTTTTGCATCTGATTATTCCTACATGTGCTCGGAAGCCGGCCAGCTTATGATCCAAAATGCCATAAAGGAAAAAGGACTGACCGGAATTGTGGTGTGTTCCTGCTCCCCGCGCATGCATGAGGCCACATTCCGCAAAGCTGCACAGGCTGCGGGTCTGAATCCTTACATGGTGGAAATCGCCAATATCAGGGAGCAATGCTCCTGGATCCATAAAGATAAAGAAGAAGGAACGAAAAAAGCAATTCTCTTGGCAAAGGCGGCAATTGCCAAGGTCCGGTTTAACGAACCGCTGACAGCGGGAGAAACCCCGGTGACAAAGCGGGCTCTGGTGATCGGAGGAGGAATTGCGGGAATCCAGACGGCTCTTGATATCGCGGATGCAGGATTTGAAGTTGACATTGTAGAGAAGTCACCGACCATAGGCGGAAAAATGGCTCAGCTTGATAAGACGTTTCCCACTTTGGACTGTGCGGCCTGTATCCTCACACCTAAGATGGTGGACGCAGCAGCTCATGAGAAGATCCGTTTGTTTACCTACAGTGAAGTGGAGAAGGTAAAAGGATTTGTGGGGAATTTCACCGTTGATATCCGGAAAAAAGCCAGAAGCATACAGGAAGAGAAGTGCACGGGCTGCGGTGCGTGTATGGAAAAGTGCCCTTCCAGAAAAACAGGAAACGAATTTAATGAAAGGCTGGATAACCGGACTGCCATTTATATTCCTTTTGCCCAGGCAATCCCAAATATACCGTCCATTGACAGGGAAGCCTGCATTCATTTTAAAACCGGCAAATGCGGCATATGCCAAAAGACCTGCGGCGTTGGAGCCATTGATTTCGACCAGCAGGATGAGAGGATCACCAGGAAATACGGAGCCATTGTGGCTGCCACAGGGTTTCAGCCCATCTCCCTGGAACGGTTTGACGAATTCCAGTATTCCAAAAGTCCCGATGTCATCACTTCCTTAGAACTGGAACGGCTGATGAATGCCGCCGGCCCCACAAAAGGAGAACTGGTAAAGCCCTCCAGCCGTAAACATCCAAGCGATATGGTATTTGTCCAGTGCGTCGGCTCCCGGGGGGAATCCTGCAGGGAGAAGAGTTACTGCTCCAAGATCTGCTGTATGTACACTGCCAAACATGCCATGATGATCCGTGATAAATATCCGGACATCAATGTTCATGTATTTTACATTGACGTACGCACACCGGGAAAGAATTTCGACGAATTTTACCGCAGGGCAGTGGAAGATTACGGCGTTGATTACCGGAAAGGTATGGTGGGTAAGGTCATGGAGCAAAAGGACGGCAGGCTGTTAGTACAGGCCTCCGATTTACTGACCGGAGAACAGCTTCTGTTACATACGGATATGGTGGTATTGGCAACGGCCATAGAGCCGGATAAATCGGCCAGGGCTCTGGCTACGATGCTCACGGCAAGCATGGACACCAACGACTTTTTTACGGAGGCCCATCCCAAGCTGAGGCCCGTGGAAAGTCCCACTGCAGGAATATTCTTATCAGGAACCTGTCAGGGTCCCAAAGATATTCCGGAGACAGTGGCCCAGGCAGGAGCAGCCGCAGCAAAGGTCATCGGTCTTTTAAGCAGAGAGAAGCTTTTAAATAACCCTCAAGTGGCAAAGGCAGAGGAACGTTTGTGCAGCGGGTGTTCGGGCTGTTCCAAAGTCTGTCCATACGGAGCGATTGACTACGAAGTGAGAGAGATCTGGGATCATGGGGTCAGGAAAACGCGGAGGATAGCTGTGGTAAACGAGGCGGTGTGCCAGGGCTGCGGAGCCTGTACGGTGACCTGCCCATCCGGAGCCATGGACTTAAAGGGATTTACTGCAAAACAGATTATGGCGGAGGTAGATGCGATATGCAGATAGAAGATAACAGCAACAAGGAGTTCCGGCCTCTCATCCTGGCTTTTTGCTGCAACTGGTGCAGCTATGCAGGGGCCGATCTGGCAGGATCCAGCCGCTCTTCCTATCCGGCAGAAGTAAAGATTATCCGGGTTCCCTGTTCCTGCAGGGTGAATCCCCTATTCCTTCTAAGGGCCTTTGAAAAGGGGGCAGATGGTGTGATCTTAGCCGGCTGTCATCCGGGTGACTGCCATTATTCCACAGGCAATTACTATACCAGAAGAAGGATGGCTCTTTTGTTTGACATGTTGGATTACCTGGGAATCGAAAGGGAGAGAACCAGGGTGGAGTGGATTTCCGCAGCAGAGGGTGCCAAGTTCTCTACGACCATGAATGCCTTCACCCAGACAATTAAAGAACTGGGACCAAACAGAAAGCTGAGGGATTTACGATGCATGCCATAGAAGAAACCATAAAAGAAACATGTAAAAAGCTCTGGGATGATGGAGAAGTAAACCGGATTCTGGCATGGGAAAAAGGACTCTTTGACCATGACGCGGCTCCCGCCCTGTTCCGGAGCCGGGAACGTATTTCTCATCTGGTTTACAATGAGCACTGCGGGGGAAACTTAAGCAAATTCCTGATAAAAGAAATGGAAAAAGAAGGAAAGGTACTGGTCCTTTTAAAGCCCTGCGATACCTATGGATTTAACCAGCTTTTATCGGAGAATCGGATAAACCGGGAAAAGGTTTACATTCTGGGCGTTCCCTGCGGCGGAATGAGGGATGAAAGGGGCCTTCTCTTCAAATGCCTTTCCTGTAAGGGCAATGATTTCAAAGCCTCCGACCAGATCATAGAATCGGATCTTTCCGTTCCGGCTCCTGTCCCTTCCGGGGAAGAAGAGAAATTAAACAAGATGACTGCAGAAGAACGTTTTGCTTTTTGGCGTGGACAGCTTTCCAAATGCATCCGCTGCAATGCCTGCCGCAACGTATGTCCTGCCTGCAGCTGTATCAAATGTGTGTTTGACAACCGGGATTCCGGAATAGAGACCAAGGCCAATTCTGATGCTTTTGAGGAAAATCTGTTTCATATTATAAGGGCCTTCCACGTGGCGGGAAGGTGCACAGACTGTGGGGAGTGCAGCCGGGTCTGCCCCCAGAACATTCCTCTCTATTTGCTTAACAGGAAAATGATTGAGGAGATGAATGAACGGTACGGAACCTATCAGGCAGGAGAAAATCCCGAAGCTAAGTCTCCCTTAACGGAGTTTAAGGAGTCTGATCCGGAAATTTCGGCCGAATACGGGAAAGGCGGTGTGTCTTCATGTTAAAAATGCCATTGAAATGTCTTGATGCGCTTTTTTTGGAACTATCAAAGGAGCACCAGGTTTTTGCTCCCATGGAAAAGGCGGGGAGTGTCTCCTTCTTTCCATGGAAAGAGGGCGACACCGTATGTCTTGATACTCTTTTAACAGATCATTCACCTAAGTCCTTTTTCTTTCCCCAGTCGGAAACGTTATACCGTGCCAGGAGAGAAGAGGGAAGTCTTTCCATTGTTCCAGAAGAAGCGGAGGAAATCAGCTCTGTTTATTTTGGTGTAAGAGCCTGTGACCGGAGAAGCTTTGAGATCTTGGACCGGGTATTCCTAAGCACGCCCTGTGATTCCTGCTATGAGTCCAAAAGAAGGAATGGGTATGTGGTAACACTGGCCTGTGAGAATCCGGAAGATACCTGTTTTTGCCAAACTTTTGGCATCGACCCTGCCTGGCCGGGAGGAGATGTGTCCGTCTGGATCGCAGACGGAGACCTTTACTGGAAAAGCCTGACCGAAAAGGGAGAAGCATTAACGGAATTAGTCGAAGGGTTGTTTGAGGCGGGAGACCACGAAAAGGCAGAGGAGGAGAAAGCAAAGATCCGGAAGAAGCTGGAAGCTCTGCCCCTTAAGGATTTGAGTCTTGGACGGTTTGAACATCCGGATTCCGCCATGGATTTATTTGAGTCAGAACAATGGGAAACCTTATCTGACACCTGCCTCGGCTGCGGGATCTGTACGTTTCTATGCCCCACCTGCCAGTGCTATGATATATGCGACTATGACACAGGCCATGAAATCAGGAAGTTCCGCTGCTGGGATTCCTGCATGTATCCGGGTTTTACGGAGATGTCCCATGGAAATAACAGAAACAGCCAAATGCAGCGGTTCCGTCAGAGATTCATGCATAAGCTGGTTTATTTTCCGGAAAACAACGGCGGAGTATATTCCTGTGTGGGTTGCGGAAGGTGTCTGCGCAAATGTCCGTCTTCCTTAAATATTGTCAGGGTGATAAAAGCGATAGGAGAGTCAGATGCCGAAGGAGGAAACGATGAGTAACAGAACCAATGTATTGATTCCGGGGATCGGCGTGATTACAGATGTAAGAAGGGATACACCGGACGTGAAAACCTTCCGTGTAAATGGGCTGGAGGGCAGAAAACCCTTTGAACATATGCCGGGTCAATGTGCCATGCTATCGATTCCGGGAGTTGGGGAAGCCATGTTTTCCATCACTTCCTCACCAACCAACCGGGATTACATGGAGTTTTCCATTAAAAAATGCGGCTGCCTCACAGACTGGCTTCACCAGATGGAAAAGGGGCAGGAAATTGCCCTGCGAGGACCTTATGGCAATTATTTTCCAGTAGATACGGATTTAAAAGGTAAGAACCTGCTCTTTATCGCCGGAGGGATCGGAATCGCACCTCTGCGGTCTGTGATTCATTACGTCATTGATCACCGGGGGGATTACGGCCAGGTGGATATTGTTTACGGAGCCCGTTCGGCAGAGGACCTGGTGGATTTAGAAGAGATGAGGAAGGACTGGTCAAATGTGGAGGGCTTTCGTGTACATCTGACCATTGACCGGGCAGAAGAAGGCTGGGATGGGAATGTGGCCTTTGTGCCTGATTATGTCAGGGAACTGAAATTTTCAAATGACAGAACCGCTTTGGTTTGCGGTCCGCCTGTAATGATAAAATTTGTGCTTCAGGCACTGGAAGAAATGGGATTTGCCGGTACTGAAATCTATACGACCATGGAGCTTAAGATGAAATGCGGAGTGGGCAAATGCGGGCGCTGTAACATAGGCTCTAAGTACGTCTGCAAGGATGGACCGGTGTTCCGTTATGATGAATTGGGCGTCCTGCCCTCTGAATATTAGGAGGTTGACCAATGAATGACATGATTACTGTTTATCTGTTCGGTAAAAAATACACGGTTCCGTCCAACTTAACCATAATGGGAGCAATGGAGTACGCAGGATACCAGCTTGTGCGGGGCTGCGGCTGCAGGTGCGGCTTCTGCGGAGCCTGTGCCACGATTTACCGAATCAAGGGAGACAGGGAATTAAAGACCTGCCTGGCCTGCCAGACCCAGGTCCGGGAAAATATGTATGTAGCCACCCTTCCCTTTTTCCCTCTGGTAAAAGAGGTTTATGACATAAATGAAGTTCCGGTCAATGAACAGGTCATGATGGAGCTGTATCCGGAAATCTACAAATGCATCGGGTGTGCGGCCTGTACCAAGAGCTGTCCCCAGGGACTGGACACCATGCAGTACATCGCATATGCCCAGAGAGGGGAATTGGAAAAATGTGCCGAAGAGTCCTTTGACTGTGTAATGTGCGGAATCTGTTCATCCAGGTGTCCAGCCGGGATTTCCCATCCCCAGGTGGGTCTTTTAGCCAGGCGGATCACCGGAAAATATCTGGCTCCGGAGGCAAGGCACTTAACCAACCGGGTAAGAGAGGTAGAGGCCGGTGATTTTACGGAGCTGATCGAAGCGATCATGGCAAAACCCCTGGAAGAACTGAAGAACCTTTATAATACCAGGGAAATCGAAAAGTAGGAGGAATAGACATGTTTACAGCCAAGATGATGGATTCCGTAAAAAAGGTCGAGGCCACCAGAAAAGAGCGGATGGAGACAGAGCCCCGGAGAATGACGGCCGAAGAAAAGGAAAAGCTGCTGAAAGCCTATCATCCGGATTATAAAGAGGAAGAGTTTGTCATACTGAAGGCAGGTCCTAATAAGGGAGAAAAGGTGCCCAGAGAACTGGGAGTCCTTTTGCAGGCCAGAAGCCGGATCAAAGACACTGATGTGGATTTATCATCTCCGGATTATGATACGGACGTTCTGATCATCGGGGGAGGGGGAGCAGGCTGTGCAGCTGCCATTGAGGCTTCTAGGGCAGGAGCAGAGGTATTGATCGTCACGAAGCTCCGTCTGGGGGATGCCAACACCATGATGGCGGAAGGCGGAATCCAGGCTGCTGACAAAGAGAATGATTCCCCCCAGATCCACTACTTAGACGCCCTGGGAGGGGGACATTTTGCCAACCGTCCCCAGCTTTTAAAGAAACTGGTCATGGAAGCTCCGGGGGCCCTTAAATGGTTAAATGAGCTGGGAGTGATGTTTGACAAGGACAAAGACGGGAACATGATCACCACTCACGGCGGCGGCACTTCCAGAAAGCGGATGCACGCTGCGGCTGACTATACGGGTGCGGAGATCATGAGAGTGCTCCGGGATGAAGTATTAAACCTCCCGATTTCCTTAGCTGATTATACCTCTGCCATTGAACTCATTTTAGATGAGGAGGGAAGAGCGGCGGGAGCAGTTCTTATGAATATGGAAACAGGAGAGCTTTTAACAGCCAGGGCAAAGACCGTAATCCTGGCCACAGGGGGAGCCGGACGGCTCCACTATCAGGGATTTCCTACCTCCAACCACTACGGGGCCACGGCCGACGGCCTGGTTTTGGCTTACCGGGCAGGGGCAAAGCTTCTCTACCAGGACACCCTTCAGTACCATCCCACGGGGGTGGCTTTTCCGGAACAGATTTATGGGGCTCTGGTCACAGAAAAGGTCCGTTCCCTAGGCGCCATGCTGGTCAATGCTGGAGGAGAGGCTTTCATGCACCCATTGGAGACCAGAGATGTGTCCGCCGCCTCCATTATCAGAGAGTGTGCAAACGGGAAAGGGGTTGTCACACCACTTGGGAAGGGGATCTGGCTGGATACTCCCATGATCGATTTGATACATGGGAAAGGAACCTTGGAAAAGCGTCTTCCCGGAATGCTTCGCATGTATTTAAAATACGAAATTGATATGAGAAAAACACCTATATTGATCTATCCAACCCTTCATTACCAAAACGGCGGAATCGAGATCGGCGCGGATTGCCAGAGTACCATAGAGAACTTATTTGTGGCAGGAGAAGCGGTGGGAGGGATTCACGGAAGGAACCGTCTTATGGGAAATTCTCTTCTGGATATTATTGTTTTTGGCCGCAATGCCGGAACATGTGCGGCCAGACGCGTGAAAGACATACATACAGGGAAGCTTACTTTGGCACATATCAGAGAGATGGAAGAGGAGTGCCAAAGGGCCGGTATTGTTACGGATAAAATTTCCCCGCTGCTTTTGCCAAAGTATGCCAGAACAGCGGGGCAGCTATAAGAGGGAGGAAGCCCCCTGCGGGGATACCTATATGCCCTCGGGATTCGCGCTTTAGAGGGGCGCTTACCCTGGGGTAGGCTCTGCCCAAAAAGCATGGGCAAGAAGGAGGAAATATGAGAGAAATATCAGTAAAGACATTGATCGATGTAGTAGAAAAGCTGTGCATTGATGCAAATCAGTACTTACCGGAAGATGTGAAGAAGGCAATCAAAACCTGCCGTGCCTGTGAGGACTGGGACATTGCCGCCGGGGTTCTTGACAATATTATCGAGAACTTTGAAATTGCAGAAAGGGAAGATGTTCCCATCTGTCAGGATACGGGCATGGCCTGTGTGTTTCTGGAGATCGGCCAGGATGTCCACCTTGTGGACGGCGACTTGACCGAAGCAATCAATGAAGGCGTGCGCAGAGGCTACGAAAAGGGATTTTTAAGAAAATCCGTCGTAAAAGACCCGGTAAGGCGAGGAAATACAGGGGATAACACTCCGGCTTTAATCTATACGGAAATCGTTCCGGGAGACCAGGTGAAAATTACGGTAGGACCCAAAGGCTTTGGAAGCGAGAACATGAGCGCACTCCGCATGTTCAAGCCTTCAGCGGGTCTCCAGGGAATCAAGGATTTTATTCTGGAAACCGTATCCGCCGCAGGTCCCAATCCCTGTCCTCCCGTTGTAGTGGGCGTAGGGATTGGAGGCAGCTTTGACAAGGCAGCCCTATTGGCGAAAAAGGCTTTGATGAGAGATTTGGATTCCTCCAATCCGGATCCTTACTATGCGGATCTGGAAAAAGAGATGCTGGAAAAGATCAACCTTCTGGGAATCGGTCCCCAGGGCTTTGGCGGAAAGACCACTGCCATTGGAGTAAACATTGAAACCATGCCTACCCATATCGCAGGCATGCCCTGTGCCATCAATATCAACTGTCATGTGACACGCCATAAAACGGAAGTAGTCTGAATGTTTTAGAAAGACTCAAACGGTGAAAGACGCACGCCGCAGTTCCTTACTTTTTCGTGCCGCAGGCGTCAGCGGCGGATTGGAGATAAAAATGATAAAGCATATTACACTGCCTTTGACAAGAGAATTGTCTAAAACCCTTCACGCAGGAGATACGGTTTATCTGACCGGTGATATCTACACTTCCAGGGACGCCGGGCATAAGCGTATGTGTGAGACCCTTGCAAAAGGGGAAAAGCTGCCCTTTGATCCCATGGATGCCACGATTTATTACGTGGGTCCTACGCCTGCAAAGCCGGGTCAGGTAATTGGGTCCGCGGGCCCTACTACCAGCGGCCGGATGGACGCCTATGCTCCCACTATGATATCTGTTGGAGCCAGGGGAATGATAGGAAAAGGAGCCAGGCAGCCGGACGTGGTGGAAGCCATAAAGAAGTATGACGGTGTTTATTTTGGCGCCATCGGGGGAGCAGGAGCGTTGCTTGCCAAATGCATCAAAAAGCTGGAACCCATCGCTTATGAGGATTTGGGAGCAGAAGCTTTGTGCAGACTTTATGTAGAAGAAATGCCTTTGGTGGTTGTTATTGATTGTGAAGGAAATAATCTCTATGAAGATGGGAAGAATGCTTATTTAAAGTCAAGAAAGTGATAGAAGTGACATGAAGAGCCTATTGATGAAAAAACAGCGGTTTCTGTTATATAGGAACTAATGTTTTTAAATAAATTAAAAAATACAGGAGGTAATTATGGGAACCAAAACAAACATTGTGGATTGGAAGACAATTACGGATTTTGTAGTGGATGCATTTAAGGGGTATGGGATTCCGGAAGAAGATGCGAAAGTCTGTGCGGCTGTATTGCTGGAGTCTGACAAGAGGGGAATTGAATCACATGGGGTAAACCGCTTTAAGCCCATTTATCTAGACCGTATCAAAGCAGGTATCCAAAACCCGGTAACAAATTTTGAGATTGTAAAGGAAACAAAAACCACAGCAGTAGTGGACGGCCATGACGGCATGGGCCAGGTAATCGGCGTAAAATCCATGAATATGGCCATTGAGAAAGCCAAAGAATATGGCATGGGCATGGTGGTTGCCCGCAATTCCACCCACTACGGCATTGCAGGCTATTATGCGACCATGGCTTCCCAGGCAGGCTGTATCGGAATTACAGGAACCAACGCAAGGCCTTCCATCGCTCCTACCTTTGGAGTGGAAAATATGCTGGGAACAAACCCTCTTACCTTTGGTATGCCTACGGATGAAGAATTCCCCTTTGTGCTGGACTGTGCGACTTCCATCACCCAGAGAGGCAGAATCGAATACTATTCCCGTATCGGCAAGTCCACTCCTTCCGGGATGGTAATCGGACGGGATGGCCAGCCTCAGACGAATTCAGACCAGATTCTTTCTGACTTAAATACAGGAAAAGCGGCCCTTGCACCTTTAGGCGGAATCGGTGAAGAACTGGCAGGTTACAAGGGATACGGCTATGCAACTGTGGTAGAAATTCTTTCCGCAGCTTTGCAGCAGGGTAATTTCTTAAGAGCTTTAACCGGCATTGGGGAAAATGGAGAAAAGGTTCCCTTCCACTTAGGCCACTTCTTCATTGCCATTGATACGGAAGCCTTTATGGGCCTGGATTCCTTTAAAAAGACATGCGGCGATATTCTTCGGGATCTTCGCGGTTCTGTCAAAGCTCCAGGGGAAGACCACATTTATACGGCAGGTGAAAAGGAGTATCTGGTATGGCAGGAGCGCAAAAACAGCGGAGTGCCGATCAATGATGCAGTGCAGAAAGAGCTTATTAAGATCAGGGATGAACTGGGACTAAGCCAGTACCGGTTCCCATTTGAATAAAAAGTATTGCCATTTGATTATTTGCCCCCTTTCAGGCAGATGAGTGTAATAGTAAAACTCGTTTGCCTGGAAGGGGGCATTTTTGCTTAAACCGATGGACCCTTGAATGTCTGGTTGCTCTTTTCTGTCTTCCTATGTTAGAATAGGTAGGAGTTTTTATTAACTGATTCTAAGGATAAGAAAGCTGGAAGAATGATGTATTGTATGAGTGTAAGCCATAAAAAGGCTTCTGTGAATATCCGGGAACGGTTCGCCTTCAGCGAAGAAGAGAAGGTAGAATTTGTAGAACGGCTGATGAAGAAAGAAGCGGTGACCGGTGTAGTTGTGCTTTGCACCTGTAACCGAAGTGAGATTTATGTTTCAGGAACTAAGCAAGCAATCGGGGAACTACAGCGGGAAGCTGCTGATTTTAAAGGAATCCGGTTGGAGGAGCTGCTGAAATACTTAAATATCTACAGCGGGGAAAGTGCCATCGGACATTTATTTAAGGTTGCCTGCGGATTTGATTCCATGGTTCTTGGAGAAGATGAGATATTAGGGCAGGTAAAATCGGCATATGAGATTTCTAAGGATCAGGGAGCGGTGGATTATGAAATGAATGTGCTGTTCCAAAGGGCGTTTGCCTGTGCCAAACGGATCAAGACGGATACTAATTTATCCAGGACGCCTCTCTCCATTGCAACTTTAGTAGCCAATGAGGTGTTCCGCTTTGAAAAAGAGGGCGGAGAAAAGAATGTAATGGTGATCGGCATGACCGGTAAAATGGGAAACACGATAACAAAAAATATATTAAGCAAGCCTGGAATCCATGTCACCGGCACAGTCAGAAGCCATAAGTCCGATCTGACGATGGAGGTAAAGGGGGACCGGGTAAAGGTTGTGGATTACAGAGACCGCTATCAGTACATGGATGAGATGGACATTGTTATCAGTGCCACTTCGGGCCCTCATTACACGGTAACCTGTGAAGAACTGTCAGAGCAAGTGACTCCGGGAAAAAGGAGGCTGTTTATGGATGTGGCCGTTCCTGTGGACATGGACCCTAAGATTGAGGAAGTGGAAGGGCTGACTCTTTATAACATCGACTATTTTGAAACACTTTCAAAAAATAACACGGAAATAAAATTAAAGGAACTGGACCGGGCAAACGTGATTATGAAAGAGGACTTAGATGGAGCCATCAAGGAGGTGGTGTTCCATCCATATATCCGGAGAATGGAAGAGCTTAAGAAAACATTTGCGGGAAAACGTCTGGATACGCTTCTTTTTGAAATCCGGGATCATGTATCTAGTGAGGAGTTAAAGGTGGTACTTAAAACCCTGGATGGCCTGGAAAGCTGGATTAAGGAGGGATGACCGTGGCTTATTTCCCATTTTTTGTTGATATTGAGGGGAAAGGGTGCTTGATTGCAGGCGGAGGAACGGTCGCCTGCCGCAAGGCTTTGACACTTATGGATTATGGCCCGGATATTATTGTTGTATCTCCCCAGGTGACTTCCGAGATGGAACGGCTGATAAAGGAGAGTGGGGGAAAGCTCACATGGAGATGCCGGGAATTTGAAGAATCCGATCTGGAGAACATGGATTTTGTAATAGCAGCAACTTCCGATGAAGGATTAAACCGGCAGATATCCATCTGGTGCAGGGAACGGAAGATTCCGGTCAATGTGGCAGACATTCAGGAGGAGTGCAGCTTTATCTTTCCGGCTCTTATAAAAGATGGGGGGATCACGGTGGGGATTTCCACGGGAGGAAGCGCTCCGGCCCTTGCCCATTATCTAAAAGAGAAGCTTAAGGAAGCCATACCAAAGGGACTTGGCGGCCTGGCTAATCAGCTAGGCTCTTATAGGGAAATGGTAAGAGAACGGGTGAATTCCCACCATGTCAGAAGGTCAATCTTTAGAACTATGACAGAAGAGGGGATCCGCCAGGGAAAATATACCAGAGAACAGGCAGAAGAACTGATAGAAAGGAAGCTGGCGGAGCATGAGAAGTAATACCATTCGCATTGGAACAAGAAAAAGCGCTTTGGCCGTAGCCCAGGCAAACCTGGTAGCTGAGGCTCTTAAAAGGACAGGTACCGGTCTGTCGGCAGAATTGGTATTAAAGCAGACAGAAGGAGACCGGATTCTTGACAAGCCGCTTTTGGAATTTGGAGGAAAAGGCGTGTTTGTAACGGAATTTGAGCAGGCCCTTTTGCGTGGTGAGATTGATTTCGCAGTCCACAGCGCCAAAGATCTGCCCATGGAGCTGGAAGAGGGACTGGGAATTGTGGCAGTTTTAGAGCGGGGAGATCCCAGGGATGTACTGGTGACACCTGCTTCCAGCGATCTTTCCGGAAAAAAGGAAATCATAATCGGAACCTCCAGCTTAAGAAGGAAGATACAGATAGAAGAGATCGGAACGGCCATGTGGCCGGGAGCTTTGGTTCGCTGCGAGAATCTAAGAGGAAATGTGCAGACCAGGCTTTCAAAGCTCATGGAAGGCTCTTATGACGGCATTCTATTGGCAGCTGCCGGTTTAAAGCGGCTGGGACTTTGGGGAGATAGCCGGTATGATTACCATTGTTTTGATTGTCAGACCTTTATTCCGGCCGGGGGCCAGGGGATACTAGCAGTGGAAGGACGGCTGGATTCCGGTCTTGAAGCGGTGGTAAAGCATATTGAGGATGAAGAAGCCAGGATGTGCCTTTCTTTAGAACGGAAAATATTAAGGCATTTAAATGCCGGCTGTCATGAACCCATCGGCGTGTATTCCAGAATCAAAGGCGGGGATATGGAAATTCTTGGAATCAGCAGAAGAGGGGAAGAAATCAAGCGGATTCATCTTTGGGGAGAAATCGGGGAACTTGACAGGCTGGCGCGGCTGGCCGCCGATGGTCTTGCGTAATAAGGAGGATGCTATGAAGGAAACAGGAGTCGTCTATCTGGTAGGGGCAGGTCCCGGAGATCCGGGGCTCATTACTGAAAAAGGGTTATCAAGGCTGCGGATATGCGACGCAGTGGTTTATGATTCCCTTCTTTCTCCCCGTCTTCTTGATGAGGTACCGGAGCAATGCCGGAAAATATATGTAGGAAAACGCTCTGGGTGTCATTCCATGAAGCAGGAGGAAATTAATCAGCTTCTGGTAGAACTGGCAAGGGAAGGCCTTTCGGTGGTGAGGCTAAAGGGAGGGGATCCCTTTGTGTTTGGCAGAGCAGGGGAAGAGATCATGGCTCTTTCTGATGCCGGGATCCCTTATGAGGTAGTTTCGGGGGTTACCTCTGCGGTCGCAGCCCTGGCAAGTGCCGGGATCCCGGTAACCCACCGGGCGGTCAGCAGAAGCTTTCATGTTATGACCGGACACACTCTTTCAGAAGAAGGATCACTTCCGGCTGACTTTAATGAATTTGCCAGACTTTCCGGCACATTGGTTTTTCTTATGGGACTTCATAACTTATCCCTCATCGTAAAGGGTCTTTTAAACCAGGGAAAACCAGGGGAGACGCCGGCTGCGGTCATTCAAAACGGAACTCTTCCCGGAGAGAGAACCGTCCGCGGGACCATAGAGAATATTGAGGAAAAGGTGCTGGAGGCCGGTATAGAAAGCCCTGCCATTATTGTAGTGGGAGAGGTGGCTTCCCTTGACTTTTCGGCTACGTTAAAACAGCCCCTGGAGGGATGCCGGATTGGAGTAACAGGAACAGACTCCTTTACTGGAAGGCTGAGAAAACAGCTGGAATCTCTTGGAGGAATTTCGGAAAACATTTTAAGCCTTTTGGTGGAATCCCACCGAAAGGGAGAGGAAATGAAGGAAGCATATAAAAAGCTGCCGTCCTACACTTGGATCGTATTTACCAGTGCCAATGGAGTAAGGGAATTTTTCCGTGGGCTTATGGAATGGGGGTATGATTACCGGTCTGTGGGTCATGTAAAATTTGCCGCGGTGGGAAGGGGAACAGCCGATGAACTGCTGCGGCACGGTTTTACAGCGGATTACATTCCGGAGAAATATCAGGTACAAGATCTGGCGGCAGGCTTAAAAGGATTGATTTCAGGAAAAGACAGGCTTTTGATCCCCAGGTCCTTGAGGGGATCTAAGGAACTGAATGAGATTCTTGATGAAACCGGGGTCTCTTATGATGACATTGTGCTCTATGATGTGGCCATAGCAGGTCTGGAGTCGGAGGGAAGGGCGGAAGCTTTAAAGAATTTGGACTATCTGACCTTTTCAAGCGCTTCCGGCGTAGAAGCCTTTTTCCGGGAGGCAGATGAGGAGATAAAGGAAGCACTGGAAGGCCTTAAAGTGGTCTGCATCGGGGACATTACAGCAAAAGCCCTTATAGAGCATGGGAGAAAGGCAGATATCATTGCCGGGGTTTACAGCATTCAGGGATTAACGGAAGCCATTTGCCGGGACTTGAAAGAGTAAGTAGGAGATAATTCATTGGATACATCAATAAAGAATGCAGAATTGAAGAATAAGAATCGGTTTTTAGGATTTGTGGATGTCTATGATCAGGCCAGGCCGGAAATGCCGGAATATCCGATCGAAATCATAACGAAATATTTAAATAGAAAAGCCGGCATTGTCGTTGACTTAGGCTGCGGTTCAGGCTTATCAACCACTGCATGGAAAGACCATTGTGAGGCCGTCATCGGTATTGAACCAAGTGATGATATGTTCCGGATTGCCAATAAAAAAACAGACAAAGCCATTTCGTTTAAGAAGGCTTTCGCCCATGAGACAGGTTTAAGCAGTGATTGTGCTGATGTTGCAATATGTTCCCAGTCCTTTCATTGGATGAACCCGGAATTAACTCTGGCAGAAGTAAACCGCATCCTAAAGGCCGGCGGTATATTTGCTACGGTCGATTACGACTGGCCTCCTGTCTGCAAATGGGAGGCTGAAGCCGCCCACAAGCAACTATTTTATAAAGTCAGCTGCCTGGAGGACGAACATAAGGATTTGAAGGATGCTTATATCAGATGGGATAAAAATAAACATTTGTCTAATATCGAAAGAAGCGGCTATTTTCGTTATCAAAGAGAAATTGTTTTTGCAAACAGGGAGCTTTGTGATGCCCAACGATTGATCAGCATGACTTTAAGCCAAAGCGGACTCCAGAGTATCATAAAACATAAGCCTCATCTAATTAAGAGTCCCCTGGATGAATACGTTGAGACGATACAGCGATTGTTTGCCGGTGATACGATGGAAGTGGACTTTTGTTATCGCATGCGCCTGGGTATTAAATAATCATGTTTAACCGGTAACGAAACCTGTCTGCCGGATTGGAAAGGAGTCAGTTAGAATGAAAATAGAAGAATCCAAAGTATTATTTGAAGAATCAAGGGAGTATTTCCCGGGCGGGGTCAACAGCCCGGTTCGTGCTTTTGGCTCCGTGGGAGGAGTGCCGGTCTTTGTAAAACGGGCGTCAGGCTCTCATATTTACGATGAGGATGGAAATGAATACATTGATTACGTGAATTCATGGGGACCATCCATTCTTGGGCACGCCTATGGACCGGTAGTGGATGCGGTGAGAGAGGCCTGTCTTGACGGCTTATCTTTTGGTGCGCCTACCAGAAAGGAGCTGGTTCTGGGAACGCTTATCAGGGAGTGTATGCCTTCCATGGAAATGATGCGTATGGTAAGTTCAGGAACAGAAGCGGTCATGAGTGCGATCCGCGCGGCAAGAGGCTATACGGGAAGAGATAAGATTGTTAAGTTTATTGGCTGCTATCATGGACATTCCGACGGACTTTTGGTTAAGGCTGGATCCGGTGCTTTGACGGAATCTGCACCGGACAGTGCCGGTGTACCGGCCTCCTATATCGAACACACCTTATTAGCCAGGTATAATGATGAGGATTCTGTCAAAAAGCTGTTTTCGGAATTTCCCGATGAAATCGGAGCACTCGTGGTGGAGCCGGTGGCAGCCAATATGGGGCTTGTTCCGCCAAAACCTGGTTTTCTGGAATTTTTAAGGGAAATCACGGCAAAGTATGGAGCGGTTCTCATCTTTGATGAAGTCATTACCGGATTTCGTATGGGGCTTGGAGGAGCGCAGGGATATTACGGTGTTGTTCCTGATATGACAGCCCTCGGTAAGATTGCGGGCGGAGGAATGCCCATGGGAGTGTATGGAGGAAAAAAGGAGATCATGGAGGTGGTTTCTCCTTTGGGGAAGGTTTACCAGGCCGGAACCCTTTCCGGCAATCCTATTGCAACGGCAGCCGGAATCGCAACCATTAAGACCCTGATGGAGAAGCCGGAAATCTATCCCACTCTGGAAGAAAAGGCAGGAAAGCTTGTAAAAGCCCTGAAGGAAACTCTTCCGGAAACCTGGGTGAATCAGGCTGGTTCTCTTTTCAGCGTATTTTTCACAAAAGACCAGGTGGTGGATTATGATACAGCTCTGGCTTCCGACACGGTTAAGTATGGTACTTATTTTCATTATCTATTGGAGCATGGCATTTACACGGCTCCATCCCAGTTTGAAATTTTGTTTCTTTCTGCGGCACATACGGATGAGGATATTGAAAAAACCTGCGGCATCATAAAGGCGGCAGCCGGAATTATTTCCTAAAAACGGTAAAATAAAGCTTTGGAATAGCTGGGTAACAGCAGTTCCAAAGCTTTTTCAATTTTTAAAGGGATAACCGTGCATTTTACCATATAGATTCTAAAAGTTACATAAATTGTATTAACATTTTCCGCAATCGCTTGATAAATAGCTAGATTTGGTATATTTTAATCTCATAGGAGGCTGAATGTATGGACTATTTAGTTGTATATACAAGTAATACTGGAAATACCCAGAAGGTAGCTATGAAAATATTTGAAACCCTTCCCGGGAAATCCAAGGATATTGTCAGTCTGGAGGAACTGCACGGAGAAGAAGCAGATACTTATTTTGTAGGATTCTGGAATAACCGCGGAACCTGTAAAACAGAAGTGCTTGACCTTCTTTCGGATCTCCACGGCAAACGGGTGGCTTTGTTTGGAACCTGCGGGCTTTCTGGAAATAAAGAATATTTTAAACAGGTGGAAAAGCAGGTTTCTGTATTCCTGCCTGATGATAATGAATATCTTGGCTGCTTTATGTGCGGTGGAAAGATGGCTCCCCAGATTCTTGAAAAGTACAGGCAGATGCAGGCGATCCACGATACTCCCCAGATCAGGGCCATGATATCCGCATATGAAGATGGGATGCTGCATCCCAACGAACAGGATTTTAAGGACGCGGAAGAATTTGTAAAATCGGTCCTCAGAGAGTAACAAAAGAAAAGGAGGAGCATTATGGGTTTGAAAGATGATGGCAATTCACAAAAAAATCAGAAAAAACCGTTTATATTTTATTACGTAATTGTTTTATTAGTTATGATATTGTTCAATGCATTGACGGTTCCCTGGATCCAATCCAAGTCCGTGACTGAGGTTCCCTACAGCACGTTTCTTGATATGGTGGACCAGGGGAAAGTTCAGGCAGTTGCAAAGACGGAAACGGAGATCCAGTTTAAATCCGATACCGGTAAAAAGGACTGGGAAGGCAAGCCTGTGTACGATGTATATAAGACCGGCCTGTGGCAGGATGAAACACTTACCGAACTGCTGAGAGCCCATGACGTTTCCTTTGAAAAGGCGATTGTAGAGCAGATGTCCCCCTTGCTTTCCTTTTTGCTCACATGGATCATTCCGATCCTGATCTTTGTATTCCTGGGGAATTTTCTGTCCGGGCAGATACAAAAGAGGATGGGCGGCGGAAATGCCATGACCTTTGGTAAATCAAATCCGAAGATTTATGCGGAATCCGAGACCGGGAAGACCTTCCGGGATGTGGCAGGCCAGGAGGAGGCCAAGGAAGCGTTAAAGGAGATTGTGGACTTTCTTCATAATCCTCAGAAATATGCGGATATCGGCGCCTCCCTTCCCAAGGGTGCCCTGTTAGTAGGCCCTCCCGGAACCGGTAAGACACTTCTTGCCAGAGCAGTTGCAGGGGAAGCACATGTTCCGTTTTTTTCCATATCAGGTTCCGAATTCGTGGAAATGTTTGTGGGTATGGGTGCGGCAAAGGTCAGGGACTTATTTAAGCAGGCCAATGAAAAGGCCCCCTGTATCGTATTTATTGATGAGATTGATACCATAGGTAAAAAACGTGACGGAGGCGGTTTTAGTGGAAATGACGAGCGGGAACAGACTTTAAACCAGCTTTTAGCTGAAATGGATGGATTTGACGGAAAGAAAGGTGTTGTCATATTGGCTGCCACCAACCGTCCGGATTCTCTGGATAAAGCCCTTTTAAGGCCGGGCCGGTTTGACCGCAGGATCCCTGTGGAGCTTCCTGATCTTAATGGCCGTGAAGCCATATTAAAGGTCCACGGAAAAAATGTAAAACTTTACGATGATGTAGATTTTCGCGGAATAGCACTTGCCACGGCCGGGTCCAGCGGCGCGGAGCTTGCAAACATCGTAAATGAGGCGGCGCTCAGGGCAGTCCGGCTGGGAAGAAAGACCGTAACTCAGAGAGATTTAGAGGAAAGCGTAGAGGTTGTAATTGCCGGATACCAGAAAAAGGACGCCTCTGTCAATTCCAAGGAAAGGAAGATCATTGCCTATCATGAGGTAGGACATGCGCTGGTCGCTGCCTGCCAGAACCATTCGGCGCCTGTTCATAAGATCACCATTATTCCAAGAACTTCCGGCGCACTGGGTTATACCATGCAGGTGGATGAAGAAGAACGCCACCTGTTGACAAAGGAGGCTGCCTTAAGTAAGATCGCCACCTTTACCGGAGGAAGAGCGGCAGAAGAGCTGGAATTTGATACGGTCACCAGCGGTGCTTCCAATGATATCGAACAAGCCACCAGGATTGCCAGGGCTATGGTTACCCGCTACGGCATGAGCGATGAGTTTGATATGGTGGCCCTTGAGACCGTGACCAACCAGTATCTGGGCGGAGACACCACCCTTGCCTGTTCCCCTGAAACTGCAAAGCAGATCGATGATTCGGTAATCAGAATTGTAAAGGAGCAGCACCAGAAGGCCTTAAATATACTTAAGGACAATGAATCAAAGCTCCATGAGATCGCAGAATATCTTCTGGAACGGGAAACCATAACAGGAGAAGAGTTTATGAAAATCGCAGGATTTGATTCCGCTGAAAACAAGGAAAGTGAATAGGCAAACTTTTGGAAAGAGTGTTTGCCTGCCTGGTGGTTATAAAATAATTGTAAAAATGTTACAAAAAAAATGAAAAATTGTTTTACATTTTGGTAGATTATGGTATAATCCCCGTAAAGGTTGTAACTTACAGAGGGGGATTATACAATGAAGGTACAGTTTTTGAGTAAATGGAGGAAGCGTGGTTTAAGAAACAGAGGGATATCATGGTTAAAGAATAAGGGGGCAGGGAAATTTAAACTTTCAACCAGGATTGCATTTATCGCAGGAGTCATGCTGGTGGTTGTTTTTACAGCTTTGATCGGATTTACTTCAAGAATGACAAAAGACGCCATGAAGCAGTCAGCTTTCAGGGAGCTAAAGACTTTGGCATCTGAGAACGGAAAGGTGATTCAGCAGACACTTGATGAGGCAAGGCAGGTATCAGACAATATTACGTATTATCTTGAGAATTCAGCGGCTAACCGAAAGGTCCTCCAGGGACTGAGGATTAAGTCAGGACCTTCGGCCGAACCGCTGTATAAGAGCCAGGTATTTGATAAAGTCACTTTGGACGGCTATGGTATGAAAATGGAAGATTACATGCTGACGACCATCAAGTCCACGGTTCTCTATTCCAAAGATATTGTAGGAGCCGGTATTCTGTTTGAACAGTATGCCATGAGTTCTGCGGCCAGAAGTTATGGCCTGTTTGCCGGCAAGGATGGAGCGGTTAAGGACTGCGGGCTGTATGAGGATTACTCTTCTTCGGATTATTTCATAAAGGTGATGGAAGAAAAGGCTCAGATCATAACACTTCCATATGAATCAAATGGAATGATGATCATTACCATGGCGGTGCCTGTGATCGTCAACGACAGAGTGCTGTGCGTGGTTGCAATTGATGTGGATTTGGATCGTTTCAGCCAGATGAAAACGGCAGGTTCTTCCTACCCAAGCATGCAAACCTTCATTTTAAATGAAACTGGTACAATCATTTCAGAAAGCACGGGAAGCGGTCTCGTTGGAACCAGTGTTTCTGATTTCGTAAACAGCGGGACATGCAGAGAGAAGATAAATACCGGAATTGCCTCAGGATCCGACTTTTATACCGTGGATCCAGGTAAAAAAGGAGATACCTATTACTTCTTTGAGCCAATTCAGCTAAATGGCTCCAGCTGGTATTCCGTTACGGCGGTGGAAGCCAGGGATATGAACCGGGAAGCAGACCGGATGTCATCTTTGATGATCGTTATTTCCATCATTGCCATGATCGTTATTCTTTTTATCATCGCATTTATCATAAGAAAGCAGTTAAAACCGATTCATAAGATCGTTGCGGCTGCCGGGCAGATTGCGGAAGGGGATTTAAGTGTCTTAATTGATGTGGAATCAAACGATGAAATCGGCCTTGTGGCAGCTTCCTTTGAACGAATGACTGTTAACTTAAAAGAGGTAATTGACCGCATTTCCTTTACCCTGAAGGAAGTTGCGGATAACCATTTGGACTTAGATGTGGAACTGGGTCTTAAGGGAGACTTTTCCCAGCTTGAAAAAGCGGTAAAGCAAATCGTAATGAATTTAAATTCAGTAATGAATGAAGTCAACCAGGCAGCAGCCCAGGTAGCGGTAAGCTCCGGACAGGTTGCAAGCGGTTCCCAGCTACTGGCAAACGGTGCGGAGGAGCAGGAAAGAACCGTTGAAATGTTATCCGGTTCCATCAGCCAGGTTGCAGATAAAGTAAGACGTCTGGCTGAAAAAGCAGGAGAGGTTTCCTTACAGGTTCAGATGACCGGCACAGAAGTGGTAAACTGCGACATGTCCATGCAGAACCTTTCCAATGCCATGAATGAAATTCATGCCTCTTCCGGTGAGATCGGTAAGATCATCAAGGTAATTGAAGACATTGCATTCCAGACCAATATCCTGGCATTAAATGCTGCGATAGAGGCTGCAAGGGCAGGAGAGTCTGGAAGAGGATTCGCAGTGGTTGCCGGTGAAGTACGGAATCTGGCTGCAAAGAGCTCTGAAGCAGCGAAGAACACCACAGCATTAATCAGGGATTCTATAAATGCGGTGGAAAAGGGCAACGAGATATTGGATGAGACCGTTCAGTCCATGATGAAGGTTTTGGAGGATTCCGCTCTGGCAGTGGATTCTGTGGATACCATATCAAACATAGCCTCTCAGGAAGCAAGGGCAGTAGAAGACGTGACAAAGGAACTTGGAAGAATCTCTTCTGTGGTTCAGAACAATGCTGCGGCTGCGGAAGAAAGCGCGGCTTCCAGTGAAGAACTATCCCAGCAGGCCCAGCTTTTGCGTGAACTGGTAAAGAGCTTCCGCTTAAGAGAGGAATAGAGGATACATAGATCATTTAATAAAAAGCCATGGAAACAGAGTTAAGTGAAGCAGTTCTTTAACTCTGTTTCTTTTTGTTTATAGACAAAAAGTATATAATTTTTGAATTAAAGCAAAAATATATTATTGAATAATATGACGAAAAATAATATAAATTCTAAATAATTGCATACAATTTAAAAATTGACAAATAATATGTAAAAATGAGTAAAACAGTATTGACAAATAGGAACTTGTACGCTATAATAAAGCCATAACAAAAAGTAATCCAATCTAACGAAAGGAGGTACAGTCCACCAGAACATATCGTCTGGCTTCGTTTATAACAATAAATGAAGCAAAGGAAAAACCAATCTGCCGATGTTAAAAGCCAATCTTTGAAGCAATGATAAATCAATCATGAGAATAGAGCGAATTCATGACGAGTAACTGTAGAGCAAAGCCCATGAATCTGGTGTATAACAACGGAGAGCGGAAAAATTAATATAGATCATGCTGAGGAACGTGTACCATGTACAAAGAAACAGACATGAGAGAGAAACGAGGTATCAAGACCAATGGAAGTAATAATATAGAAACGGGTATCGATGGTATAAAATCTAAATCGGTATCCGTTTCTATCTGTTTTTTATTAAAAGATCCCTTCCAAATTAAAGGGCGGCGTGTATTCTTCTTTAGCGCTGCTTTTTTCCTGCATAAATCCCTGATCCAACCCAAGTCTGATGGCTTCATCCACCACTTTTCCATATTCATAAGAAGTAATTCTCCGGTTGATTTCCGGAAAACTTTCACTCCGGTAGAATGGGGTATACTGGCTCAAAAGACTGATGTAATACATTCCTTCCGGCAATTCATCCTTCATCCAGTGAAGCAGGCGGATTGAATCTTTGTAAGCACCTGGAAGTACCATATGGCGTATGATGACTCCCTTTTTCATAAGGACCCCATCCGAATCAAACTGGGGAGCCCCGGTCTGGCGTATCATTTGTTTTATAGCCTTTGAGGCAGCATCAAAATAATCGGAAGCTTTGCTGTAGCGTAAGGATAGTTCCGAACTGAAATATTTTAAATCAGGAAGCCATATATCGATGTATGAGGCCAGCTCCTTTATGATATCTTCCGATTCATATCCACCGCAGTTATAAACCACAGGAATGGAAAGTTTTGATTTTATAAGATCCAATGCCTTTAAAACGGAGGGGAGATACTGCGTGGCCGTAACCAGATTAATGTTGTGGGCCCCTTCTTCCTGAAGCCTTAAGAAAATCTGCGCCAGCTCTTTGCTTGTAATTTCCTTTCCGAAATTTTCCTGGCTGATGGTATAATTTTGACAAAAGCAGCAGCCCAGGGTACAGCCGGAAAAAAATACGGTACCGCTTCCCCGGCTTCCGCTGATACAGGGCTCCTCCCAGGGGTGGAGTGCAGCCCGGGCCGCTTTTATGGTATCGCCGCATCCGCAAAAACCGGTGCTTACATGGCGGTTTATCCCGCAGTTTCTGGGGCAGAGGCTGCAGGATTCATAGATATGATCAAGGTTCATTTGAGAAACTCCTAATATTGACAAAGTCACTTTTGTGCATTAATATATTAAACAAAATACGGAAAAATTGCAAGATAAAGATGATATACAAAGGAAAGGTGCCAATGAGTAAAAAGAAAAAGCTTGCTGCTCTTTGCTATGCATTTCCCAGGACAATGCCGGTGATGGCCGGTTATCTGGTTTTAGGAGCAGCGTACGGGATACTTATGAATGTCAACGGGTTTGGGATCTGGTGGGCCTTGCTTATCAGTGTATTTGTCTATGCAGGGAGCCTGCAGTACCTTGGAATCACATTCTTTGTTGCGGCGGTGAATCCATGGTACGCCTTTTTTATGTCCTTAATGCTCAATGCAAGACATTTATTTTACGGACTTTCGATGCTGGACAAATATAAGGATGCAGGAAGACTAAAGCCCTATCTGGTATTTTCTCTGACGGATGAAACATTTTCTGTTTTGTGTAATGAGGAGCCGCCGGAAGGTATTCCAAAGTACTGGGTGTATTTTTTCGTATCTGTCCTGGATCAGCTTTACTGGGTGACAGGAGCTGTGATCGGTGCATTAGCCGGAACTATGATAACCTTTAGCACGGCTGGAATGGACTTTGCGCTGACGGCACTTTTTGTGGTGATCTTTATCGACCAGTGGAAATCAGGAAAGGGACATCAAGCCGCATTTGTGGGTGTATGTGCCTCTGCTCTTTGCGTGGTGGTCTTTGGCCAGAGCGTTTTCATCGTTCCGGCCATGATCCTTATTCTGGTTATTATTACAGCCGGATATTTTATGGAAAAGAGAAAGGAGGAGCAGCCTTGAATGAAAATATTGTAGGTTATGGCCTGATCACAGGAGTCATGGTGCTTGCTACCGTGATCACTCGTTTCCTTCCCTTCCTTTTGTTTCCGGCAGGGAAGGAGACTCCCAAATACATACTCTATCTGGGACAGACTCTTCCATATGCCACCATTGGACTTTTGGTGGTCTACTGTTTAAGAGGGCTTCAATTCCTTTCTTACCCTCATGGACTTCCGGAGCTTATCTCCATTGGCGCCATTACAGGGCTTCATTTGTGGAAGGGAAATTCCCTGTTAAGCATTGGTGCGGGAACGATTCTTTATATGGTACTCATTCAGAGTGTATTCCCCTAATAAGAAATGAAGCGGTATCAATACCCTTTTGGCAGAACGGCCTGCTCCCGAAATTCTTTGGGAGAAAGGCCGAATTCTTTTTTAAAGGCCCTGTAAAAGCTGGTATAATCCGAAAAGCCGTACTGATGATACAGCTCTCCAAAAGGGATGCCGGAGAGGATACCGTTTTTGCTTGCCTGCAGTCGTTTTTTTAGGATGTACTGGTGAAGGGATATCCCCATGTTATCCTTGAATACATGGGAAATGTGATATTTGCTGGCATAAAAAAAGGAGGCCAGATGGTCCAGGGACAGATTTTCTTCCAAGTGGTTGTTAATATAATCACAAAGATTTAAATAAAGCACATTTTCATAGACAGCAGGTACCTGATGGAGCATGTCATAAGTGATCCGGTTTAACAGAAGCATGAAGGAATGGATCTGCAGCTCTGAATTAAGCTTATGAAATGCCTTATTTCCGTGTATTTCTTCCAATAAATCCAAGAGTCGACCCTGAATATTCTGAAATGTGACAAAATCCCTGCGGAAATGGTAATGATTGTTCTCTGATACATAACGAAAACTGTATGAGAAGTCCTCTGACCAGGAACACATGGTCTCAAAATAGTTCCGGCTGATCCAAAGTACAATCCGCTGATAGGTTTTTCCGGTGGAATGGAAAATGGGGTGGTGCTTTACTTCAGGTGGGATCAACAGGTAATCTCCGTACTGTAAAGGATACTGTTTCCCTTCCACATCATAAGTTACATCTCCGTTTAAGAAAAAATACACTTCATAATAAGAATGACTGTGGTCCACAACATGATTCAAGTCCAGATCTTTATAAAAAAACACTTCAAATTCTCCTGAATTCATATACTGCCGCTCATTAAAGCCGGTAGACAATTCTTTTCTCATTTTATAATTCCCTTTCCTGTTTTTTCATGTTTTTATAACATTATAAGCCATGACCGCAAGTTTTGCAATGTGAACGGCAAATTAATCCATGGTAATAAGACGCCATTTTGATTATACTGAGTCCACAAGGTAGGAAAAGAAACTTATTTTATGATTGTTAAGGAGGTATTTTATGAAATTATCATTCAGATGGTATGGAGACGATGACAAGGTAACCTTACAGAATATCCGTCAGATTCCAGGCATGTATTCCATCGTAACGGCAGTTTATGATGTTCCGGTAGGGGAAGTGTGGAGCAGAGAAAGCATTGCACATTTAAAAGAGGAAACAGAGAAGGCGGGGCTTGCCTTTGAAGTGATCGAGAGTATTCCGGTTCATGAGGATATTAAGTTAGGAAAGCCAACCAGAGACAAATACATTGCAAATTATTGTGAGAACATCAGACGGGTGGCGGAAGCAGGAATTAAGTGCATCTGCTATAACTTCATGCCGGTGTTTGACTGGACCAGGACCCAGCTTGATCATGTGCTGGAGGATGGCTCTACCTCTCTGGTTTATTATCAGGATCAGGTGGACAAGGTTAATCCTCTGGAAAGCGAAAGCGACTTAACCCTTCCTGGCTGGGATTCCAGCTATACAAGAGATGAGCTTAAGCAGATTGTAGGCGAGTACAATTCCATGTCAGAGGATAACCTTTGGGATAATTTAAAATATTTCTTAGAGGCGATCATTCCTGTTGCAGCAGAATGTGACGTGAATATGGCGATCCATGAGGATGACCCATGCTGGAGCATCTTTGGACTTCCAAGAATTATTACCTGCGAGGAGAACTTAGACCGTTTCTTAAAGCTTGTAGATGATAAGCACAATGGTATCACCCTTTGTACCGGTTCTTTAGGCTGCTCCAATAAAAATGACGTGGTGAAGATGGCTGCCAAATATGCGGCTATGGGACGTATTCACTTTGTACATGCAAGAAATGTGGCTATCCTGGAAGATAACCAGGGCTTTGAAGAGCGTGCTCATTTATCAACATGCGGTTCTCTGGACATGTTTGCCATCTTAAAAGCTCTTCATGACAATGGTTTTGAAGGCTATATGCGTCCGGACCACGGCCGTATGATCTGGGGTGAGACAGGCAGAGCTGGTTATGGACTTTATGACCGGGCACTTGGCGCAACCTATTTAAATGGTCTTTGGGAAGCAATTGAAAAAACGAGCAAATAGGAAAGAGGGTAATCATATGTCATTATCATTTGGTACGGATTTAAGCGGCAAGGTAGCAGTTGTAACAGGAGCGGGCGGAGTATTATGCGGTATGTTCGCAAAGACTCTTGCAGAAGCAGGTGCAAAGGTTGCGGTTCTGGATTTAAATGAAAGTGCCGCAGAGGGAATTGCAGCTTCTATTAATGAAGCGGGCTATAAGGCAAAGGCTTACAAGGCCAACGTTCTGGAACGGGCAAGCCTTGAGGAAGTTCATGCAAAGGTTTTGGCAGAGCTTGGTCCCTGCGACATTCTGATAAACGGAGCAGGCGGTAATAACGCAAGAGCCAATACAGATAAGGAATATTTCGAGATGGGAGACATTGAAGCGGATACAAAATCCTTCTTTGATCTGGATCAGTCCGGGGTTGAATTTGTTTTCAACTTAAATTTCCTAGGAACCCTGCTTCCCTGCCAGATTTTTGCAAAGGACATGATTGGCAGAGAGGGATGCAGCATTTTGAATATTTCATCCATGAATGCCTTTACCCCACTTACGAAAATACCGGCATACAGCGGTGCAAAAGCTGCCATCAGCAACTTTACCCAGTGGCTTGCCGTTCATTTTTCCAAGGTTGGTATCCGTGTAAATGCGATCGCACCAGGCTTTTTCGTTACAGCACAGAATGTGAAGCTTCTGTTTAACGAAGATGGCTCTCCTACACCAAGAACCAACAAGATCCTGTCTGCAACTCCCATGGGACGTTTTGGAGAAGCAGAGGAATTAAACGGAGCTCTTTTATTCCTTTTGAATCATGCGGCAGCAGGTTTCATCACCGGCGTGGTATTGCCTATTGACGGCGGATTCTCCGCTTATTCCGGAGTATAATCAGAATATAAAAAATATCAGCCTCTTCCATAGGATTGCAGTGGGCAGCAACCAGGTCGGGAAGGGGCTGTTTTTTGCATCCATGGATTTTCACTGGAGAAAAAAGAAAATACACCCTGTTTTAATTTCTTTTTAAAGAAAATTCGACAAAATTCGTTTCCATTTTCTGGAAGCGTTGACAAATGGTTACAAAATATTGTATAATGAGTAAAACCATGATCAAAGTGTTATGGTTAACATTTACCAAAGACGAGACGAGGAGCATGAGGCAATGAAGACATCGGGGGAAAAGAAACGAAACCTGAAAGCATTACTAGGGACGAAGAAAGTGAAGCCGGAAAAAAACGGAAGTAAGAGTACATTCCTGAAATCATTGAAGATGAAGATGCTGGCATTCATTATCGCAATTATTTTGGGATTGACTGTGACCAACATGGTGATCAGTATTACAGTCAGTTACAAAGGGATTACAGATGTTGTGAAAAATGATTTGGAATCAACGGGTAAACTTGTAAACAGTCTGGTAGTACAGAACTTAAATCAGATGAAACTAAGCATTGAAGCCAGTTCACAGGGCGGAAGCTTGAAATCCATTAATTCCAGGGTTGTGACAGAATATCTTTCCAACCAGTGTAAGCTTTACGGATACAAAGAACTTGAAGTGATCAGTATGGATGGTACCGTTACCCGCAGCGCAAGCGGAGAGAATATCGGAGAGAAATATGAAGTCACAGGTTATCTGGAAAAGGCCTTAAATGGTGAGACCAGCATTTCTACCACGGAATATAATAACAACAAGGAACTTGTGATCCGTGTTGCGGCTCCTTATGAATATGGAGTTCTCTTAGGAACTTATGATGGCTCTATTTTAAGCGATTTAATCAGCGACCTTCGGATTGGTGAGAGCGGCAATGCTTTTATTATTGACAATACAGGAACCATGATCGCCAATATCTCACCGGAACTGGTTCTTAACCGCCAGAACTTTGTTGAGCTTTCCAAGTCCGATAAATCCTATACTTCTATAGGCCGTATGCTCCAGACCATGCTGGGTGGAAAAGCGGGAGTTGGAAATTACGTATACAAAGGAGACAACCGTTTTTGCTATTACAGCCCGGTAACAGGCAGTGACGGCTGGGCTTTGGGTGTAGCGGCATCGGTTAAGGAAACCACCGTTTCCATCTACCTGGTAGTATTTGCAATGGGTGTGTTTGCCATTGTATCAATCGTTCTTGGTTGTTTCCTGGCATTTTGGTTTGCAGGATCCATTGCAGGTCCGGTATCAGCCATAGCAGCAAGAATGAAGCTCTTTACAGAAGGTGATTTATCCAGTGAAGTTCCGGTTGTTAAGCGCAGAGATGAGATCGGTCAGCTTGCTGATGAAATCACCAGCTCCGTACATAGTGTTAAATCTTATATCACTGAAATCGCAGCTGTATTGGAAAATATCGCATCCGGAGATTTCAGCCGGTCCGTTGGGATGGAATTCCAGGGTGATTTCAAGGTGATTCAGGAATCCATTGACAGAGCGGAAGACTTACTTTCAAAAACGATGGAAACGATCAGCATTTCTTCCGATGAAGTGGCAAAGGGCAGTGCCCAGGTGTCCCAGGGAGCACAGAATTTAAGCCAGGGTGCTGTGGAACAGGCAGCTTCTGTAGAAGAGTTATCTTCCTCAGTAAATGAGATCTCCAGCAGTCTTATGAGTACAGCTAAGGCTGTGGAAGATGTGAATAAGCAGGCAGGACGGGTAGGAGAAGCCATGGAAAGCGGCAATGCCCAGATGCACGAAATGATGCAGTCCATGGATCAGATCAACAAAAAGTCCAAGGAAATTGAAAAAGTCAATAAACTCATCGAAGATATTGCCTTCCAGACAAACATCCTTGCGCTTAATGCCGCTGTCGAGGCAGCCAGGGCAGGCGAGGCCGGAAAAGGTTTCGCAGTTGTTGCAGATGAGGTCCGCAATCTTGCAGGCAAGAGTGCCAATGCGGCAAAGGATACCTCCAGTCTGGTTGCAGATACCATTGCAGCTGTTAATACGGGAACCGGTATTGCGGCATCTACAGGGGAAACATTAAACGGAGTTCTTTCAGAAACCAAGAGCATGGTTTCCGCCATTCGCAGATCCGCAGAGGAGCTGCAAGAGCAAAGTGAAAAGGTTACTCAGGTAACTTATGGAATTGAGCAGATTTCTTCCGTAGTTCAGAACAACTCTGCTACCGCAGAGGAAAGTGCTGCGGCCAGCGAGGAACTTTCTGGTCAGGCAGAAGGTTTACGGGAATTAATGAGTAAATTTCGGCTCCGTTAAGATTTGCCGATGATATAAGAAAACAAGAAGGTCCTATGAAGGGGCCTTCTTGTTTTTTAATCATTTCCTTATTCTTTATCCACATTCTTTGCATGAGGCATGTAGGGATAAAGATCTTCATATGCTTCCAGTTCCGCTTCTGACTGCGGTGCCGCGGGAATAAGTCCCGTACAATCCATGGTGGAACAAGTCTGAATATCAATATCATAATTATTCTTGGAGGTTGTTGATTCCGTCTTTCCTTTTTTTGATTCTTTTTTTTCTGATTTCATTTCATTTTCTCCTTCCGGCAGTCTTTTAGGAACCGTTACTTTTAGTTTGAGGAAAAACATCATAATTATTCGCTGCCTGCATGATCTCTTTTTTTGCGTTATAAATTTTATTAAAAATCGTTATATAGGATGTGGGCAGCATCGTCCAAGAGTAATGTGTGATCACAGGGGGGACTTAAATGAGGATTGCTATTTTTACAAATGAAGAACAGACGCCGGAACTTAAAAAGGCCTGTCCCTGCAGACAGAACAACCGATTACAGATTGATTATTTTTCTATAAAGGAAGGACGTCTTTTCACATTGGAGCGCGCTTTGTATGATATGATTGTCATTTCACCAAAAGGAAATATAACCTTATTCCAGACAAAATATTCCGTGTACTTTAACGGTCAGTTCTGCGTCCTGGATATCACGGATATTCTTTATCTGGAATCCTATTACCGGAAAACCAGTGTGGTGGCAGGCAGCGGAAGTATGCGGATCCGGGCAAGGCTTGATGAAGAGGAAGAAAAGCTTCCAAAAGACCGGTTTGTCAGAATCAACAGGCATAACATCATTAATATGCAATACGTAAGGAGTGTAAAGGGAGAAGCAGTCGAGATGCAGAACGGACAGGTTTTGTATGTAAATAGCGGGAGAAGAAAGAAGTTTGAAAAAAGTTACAGGGACTTTTTAAAAGAGAATTGTATGACATTGTAGAGATATTTCAAAAAAACGCAACAATTAGATTAAAAAGTGCAAACTGTCTTGCCTTGGGTAAGAGACCATGGTATTGTATGTTTCAATAATCGGCAGCTCACATCTAAACACATTCTATATAATCTGTAAAATCAGGACAGGCAGCGAAAATCAGCCGATATCGCTGCCTGCCTTTTTATCGTTAAAGAACTCCTATAGAAAGACCATAGCTTTTTGCAGTTCCGGGACTTAAGGTCTGCACATGGTTCTTATGGGTGAATTCATCATCTTCTGTAGCATAGATTGCAGAACCGTTCCATGGCTCCACACAGACAAATGGTGCTTTTGCAGGATAAGGGGTCCAGAAAGCTACGGTTTCAAAGCCTGGGAAGGAAACTTCCACCCCCCGGCCGGTATTTCTGTTTACAATCGAAACTTTTCTGGACTGTAAATCGTCAAAATAGATGGCATCATCTTTAAATATTTCACGGTTTAAAGAAAGAGTACGGCTTCTCTTCAGCTGTTCGATCCGGTTGTCAGGATTAAATTCCAGATGTTCAGAATCATATACCATACTGGATATGGTTTCAGCCTTTTCAAACACCAGATCATAATCTTCAAATACGGCGTTATCCTCCATGGGGCAGTTAAAGCCAGGATGAGCGCCCAGACAGTAATGTATGGTCCGATCATCGGTGTTTGTTACCCGGTATTCCATGAATATGGTACCGTCTGTGAGAGTATAGGCAAGACTCAAACGGAAGGAATAGGGATAAATCTTCTTTGTATCTTCCGTATCCCGGATTTCAAAGGTCACGGAAGTGTTTGTCTGTTCAGAGACATAAAAATCCATTTCCCGGCAAAAACCATGTTTCGGGATTTTCCATGTCTGGCCTTCCAGAATGGTCTGGTCGTTCCGGCAGTTTCCCACGATAGGAAAAAGAAGAGGAGAGCATTTGTTCCAGAACTGGGGATCTCTCTGCCATATGTATTCTGAGTCGTCAGAATCTTTGAATGAAATGAGCTGGGCACCGATGGAATCGATGACAGCTGTAGCTTTTGAATCTTTTAGTGTAACCAGCATTTTGAAATTACCTCGTTTCTTTGTTCAGTTGTTTTAGCTTTTTAAATGGCCGTTCTCAGGCTTAACTTAAGATAAGTATACTAAATATAAAAAGAAAATTCTATGGGTTTTGCAAATAAATTAAGCATGCCGGTTCTTGCCGGTTTTTCCCATCCTTTCATTAATTTGTAAGAACTGGTAAGGGTTTTGTCAGAACTTGTCCGAAAGCTTTAGGGAAATATAAGGAATTATTCCTATTTTTAGTTGGACTCTATGATACAATTATATCATAATCATAATATATCATATAACTAAAATCCCTTACAGGGATAATATATGCCCAAAGATCATGGGCGAATAAGAGGAAACAGCATGGGCGAATAAGAGGAAAGGAGGCAGTGAATCTATGAGAATTGGAACATTTATAAGAAGAACTTTATTTTTGCTGATGACGGTATGTCTTTTGACCGGATTCACTGTGGCATATAAAGGGTATGAAATGTACCGGGAGGCCCTCCAGGAAACCAGTCTGCAGGACCGGGTAGAAGCTATCCGTGATAAGGAAGGTTATACGGAGTACGAGAGCTTGCCACAGATTTATGTGAACGCAGTCATATCCGTTGAGGATCACCGTTTTTACCGCCATAACGGAATTGATCTGATTGCCATTGCCAGAGCAGCTGCAAACGATATCATTGCCGGCAGTTTTGTGGAAGGCGGCAGCACCATAACCCAGCAGCTTGCTAAGAACTTATATTTTGACCAGGACAAAGAGATTGCCAGAAAAGCGGCTGAGGTGTTCATGGCCTATGACATTGAGAGGAATTATACCAAGGATGAAATTTTTGAACTATATGTAAACTGCATTTATTTTGGAGACGGATATTACAGTGTGGGCGATGCCAGCGAGGGTTACTTTAAAAAGGGACCGGAAGATATGACGGAGTATGAGAGCACTCTCTTAGCCGGTGTTCCGAATGCCCCTTCCAAATATGCACCGTCGAAAAATCCTGCTCTGGCGGAGAAAAGACAGATGAAGGTCCTTCAAAGAATGGAGAAGTGCGGATATTTTTCTGCGGAAGAGGCGGAGACTGTAGCGGAGCAGATGGTGGCTATCCGTTGATTTTTGCTTGATGAATGAAAGGTTAGAGGGTATAATGGAGATGTTACATATACTCTTTATCGTACAAAAGAATGGAGGAATCTATGGCCACCAGACAATTCACAGGCAGACGTTTAGACCAATATGCAGAGAATTACGTGGTATTTGATTTGGAAACAACAGGCATCAGCGCTGGGGAAGATTCCATTATAGAGATTTCCGCGATCAAGGTGAAAGGACATGAGCCTGTCGCCGAATTTAATACACTGGTTAATCCTGGGACCCATATTCCAGCCGGTGCTACTAATGTAAATGGAATAACAGATGATATGGTGAGGAAGGCGCCTGGACTAAAGGAGGTTCTGCCGGAGTTTTTATCCTTTATTGAAGGGGAAATTCTGGTAGGTCATAATATTCAGTCCTTTGACCTTCTTTTCCTATACAGGGCAGCAGAGGAGCTTTTGGGAAAAAAGGTGGAAAATGATTACATTGACACCCTTTTTATGGCGAAAGCCTGCTTGCCTCAACTAAACCGCTATCGTCTGACGGATATTTCGGCATATTTCCAAATTGATACAGAGGGAGCCCACCGGGCACTAGCTGATTGTGTTATGAACCAGAGGTGTTATGAGCATATGGGAAAGCTGCAACAGAAAGAGGAAGTTGAAATCTGCCCCCAGTGCGGCGGAATACTTAGGCGCCGCAGCGGGAAATTCGGGGAATTTTATGGCTGTTCTAATTTTCCTCAGTGCCGTTTTACAAGGAATGTTTGAGCAGCAGGTTAGGAATGTTAGCAGGAATTCAGGCATCCGCAGGATGCATAGATTTATTACATAATGCAAGAAAGGGGAAACGGTATGGAGGATAAAAATTTGTATAATAAGATCATGCTGATTGTACTTTGCTTGATCGCAGTTTTGCTTTGTGCAGGTATGTACAGCTGGTTTCATGAAGGGAGTGCCCCGCTTGAAATGGAAGTGCCAAAGGTCCAGGTCCTTCAACTTGAATTCCGGGAGTCGGGAAGGCTTCCGGAGTCTGTCGTTTTGGAGGAAGACGGAATATGCAATTTTTAATCGAGAGGGCAGTCCCGGATGATTATCTGATTGTTGCTGACGTGATTCAATCGGTATGGCAGCAAATACAGCAAAAGGACTGGTTTGTCGCCGATGATTCGGAGTACACCTGCCGTACACTTAAAGAGGGAAACGGAATCGGGTATAAGGCTTTTGAAAAGGATTCCGGGGCCCTGGCAGGTGTTTTTCTTGCTGCTTTGCCGGGAAACGGGGAAGAAAATCTTGGCCGGGACATCGGCCTTCCCGAAATGGAACTGGGAAAAGTCGCCCATATGGAGTCGATCGCCATCCTTTCTGAATATCGGGGAAACGGCCTTCAGCATTCCATGATGAAGACCGCAGAAGAAGAACTTAGAAAACAGGGCTATCGGTATCTGATGTGTACGGTTCATCCGGAAAATAGATACAGCAAAAACAACATAATAAAACAAGGCTATCAGGTTGTCCTGACCAAAGAAAAGTACGGAGGATATGTAAGAGATATATTATTAAAGAAACTTTCTTAAAATACCGGATTTTCGCAAACGTTTGCATAAAAAAACGTTGACGTTTGGGTTAATTTTACGTATACTTTTTCCTAAGGGCTGACAGAAGTCACCAACTAATAGGATGAATAAACAAAACAATATTTAAGAACAGATACCAGGAAGGTATGGGTATTCCCAAGGAATACGTATGGCTGTTTCTGGTATCTGTTTTTTTGCAGAAATACCGGACAGGGTGATAATCACTTATGGAGGAGAAGAACGATGAGAAAGTATAGATGGGGGATTGCTGCAGCTTTGGTACTGTCTGCCGTGGTTATGAGTGGCTGCGGAAAGGCTGACGGGAAGCAGACACAGGCGGTTTCAGAGTCGGGCGCAGCAGACAATATTGGGAAAGACGACAGGGTCGTCGTGGTAATGGGCGTCAGCTCAGAGCCTGAAGCAGGATTTGATCCGGCTTATGGCTGGGGAGCCGGGGAACACGTCCATGAGCCTTTGATTCAAAGCACACTTACGGTCACGGATAAGGATTTAAACATCGGCTATGATCTGGCAACGGATTTAAAGGTCAGCAGCGACGGTTTGACCTGGAACGTAAAGATCCGGGATGACGTGTTCTTTACGGATGGGAAAAAACTGACCGGGAAGGATGTAGCATTTACTTATAATACCTTACGAGATACCAGCTCTGTGAATGATTTCACAATGCTGGACAGGGCAGAGGCAGTGGATGACACGACCGTGGTGTTTCATATGAAGCATCCCTATTCCATCTGGCCATACACCATGGCTGTGACAGGAATCGTACCGGAACATGCATATGGACCGGATTATGGGGAACATCCCATCGGATCCGGCAGATACATATTAAAGCAATGGGACAGAGGGCAGCAGGTGATCCTGGAAGCAAATCCGGACTATTATGGAGAAGCACCAAAGATGAAACGGGTTACGGTCCTCTTCATGGAAGAAGATGGGGCTTTGGCGGCGGTCCAGTCCGGGCAGGCGGATATTGCATATACGGCTGCTTCCTATTCGGATCTTACGGTACCCGGGTATGGTCTTTTGGACTGCAAAACCGTGGATAACCGTGGATTTAACCTTCCGGCCATTCCCTCCGGAAGCGTATCGGAAGAGGGAGTTCCTTTGGGAAATGACTTTACCAGTGAAGTAAAGGTCAGAAGAGCGATCAACATCGGAATCGACCGGGAAGAGATGATAAATAACGTGCTGAATGGTTACGGCAGTCCCGCTTACAGCGTCTGTGACAAAATGCCATGGTATGAGCCTTCCGCAAAGACAGAATATGACCCGGAAGGGGCAAAGGCTTTGCTTGATGAGGCAGGCTGGAAACTGGGCAGCGACGGAATCAGAGTGAAGGACGGGAAACGGGCAGAACTCAAATTCCTTTATCCTGCAGGAGATTCTGTAAGGCAGGCCCTTGCGGCAGACACCATCAATCAGCTTAAAGAGCTGGGAATTGACGGACAGATGGAAGGCGCAAGCTGGGATACCGCCTATGACAGAGCCTATTCACAGCCTTTGATCTGGGGCTGGGGCGCTCATACTCCCATGGAGCTTTATAATATTTACCATACCATGGAGGAAACCGGGCTTGCAGCCTATTCCCCTTATGCCAATCAAAAGCTGGACCAGTACATGGATGAAGCTCTGGCAGAAAGTGATCTGGAAAAATCCTATGAGCTGTGGAAAAAAGCCCAGTGGGATGGGGAAACAGGCATTACCCAAAGCGGTGACATTCCCTGGATCTGGCTTGTAAATATTGATCATTTATATTGGGTAAGGGATGGCTTAAAGGTTGCGGACCAGAAGCTTCACCCCCATGGCCACGGTTGGTCCATTGTAAATAACGTGGATCAGTGGAGCTGGGAGCCATGAAAAGCCGCCGGTCTGAAGGGAAAATCCTTAGGTTTTTACTGAAGCAGATTATACGGATGGCAGTCCTCCTTTTTCTGGTTAGTGCAGCCGCCTTTTTTCTGGTATCGGTTTCCCCCATAGATCCTTTAAAGGTCAATGTAGGCCAGGTAGCTCTTGGCTCCATGAGCCAGGAGCAGATCGCAAAGCTTTCGGAGTACTGGGGAACCAACTTACCGCCGGCAGAACGATTTCTTTCCTGGGCAGGCGACTTTTTAAAGGGAGATATGGGAACTTCTCTTTTATACCGCCAGCCGGTTTCCCATGTAATTGGAATGAAGCTGTCAAATTCCCTGTGGCTGATGGCAGTTTCCTGGCTGGTTTCCGGAGGAATCGGTTTTGCCCTGGGAACTCTTGCTGGCGCGAACAAGGGAAAAGCGGTGGATAAGGTGATCTCCGCTTATGCTCTTATAACTGCAAGCACTCCGGCCTTCTGGCTGGCGCTGGTGTTTTTGATGGTGTTTGCTGTCTGGCTTAAGATGCTTCCCATTGGGCTAAGCGTTCCCATAGGAATGGAAGCGGCAGAGGTCACTTTAAAGGATCGGGTGGTGCATGGAATCTTGCCCTGCCTGACCCTTTCCATTACCGGAATGTCTAATATTCTTCTCCATACAAGGGGGAAAATGATCCAGGTCATGGAAAGTGATTATGTCCTTTTTGCAAGAGCAAGAGGAGAGTCCAAAAGCCGGATTGTCTTTCGGCACGGAATCAGGAATATTCTCCTGCCTGCCCTGACCCTTCAGCTGGCTTCAGTCAGCGAAATCTTTGGAGGCTCGGTTTTGGTAGAACAAGTATTTTCCTATCCGGGACTGGGCCAGGCGGCTGTGACGGCCGGACTTGGCGGTGATATCCCTTTGCTTCTGGGAATCACGGTTATTAGTGCGGCTATTGTATTTACAGGAAATTTTATTGCAAACGTACTTTACGGCGTGGTGGACCCAAGAATGAGGAAAGGGAGGAAGGTCGCATGAAACTATGGAATGGCCGGAAGTCCATGGTATGCCTCCTGGTGCTTTTCATCTCCCTTTTGGCAGCTGTGACCATTGCCGGGCAGCTTTATAAAACAGAGGCCCTTGTCACTGATTTTTCCAGAAAAAATATGCCGCCCTGTTTTTCTCACCCCTTTGGAACAGACTGGATGGGACGGGATATGTTTGCGCGGACCTTGACCGGTCTATCCATGAGCATCCGCATTGGTCTTCTCACAGCAGCAGTCAGCACAACGTTTGCTTTTTTACTAGGACTTTTTGCAGCGTCCATGGGAAAGGCAGCGGATGGGCTTGTGGTTGGGCTCATCGATCTTGTCATGGGAATCCCCCATATCCTCCTGCTGGTTTTGATCTCCTTTGCTTTGGGGAAAGGCTTTAAGGGTGTTGTAGTGGGAATTTCTTTGACTCACTGGACCTCCCTTGCCAGGCTGATCAGGGGAGAGGTTCTTCAGCTTAAGGAGAGCCAGTACATAAAGATTGCCCGTAAGCTTGGCCACGGCGGATTTGAAACAGCCCTTAAGCATATGACGCCTCATTTGATTCCCCAGCTTCTGGTGGGGCTTGTACTGTTATTTCCCCATGCCATTCTTCATGAGGCCAGCATCACGTTCCTGGGCTTTGGGCTTTCTTCTGAGCAGCCGGCCATCGGCGTGATCCTGTCAGAGAGCATGAAATACCTGGCAATGGGAAAATGGTGGCTGGCGCTGTTTCCGGGAGCATTTCTGGTTGTTGTTGTTTTGCTGTTTCATCTAACAGGAGAGATGGTGGGCAGGCTTATGGACCCGGGTGCTCTGCATCAGTAGGAGGAAATGGATTGGAAGAGAAGAAAACGGTTCTGTCGGTAAAAAACCTGTCAGTATCATTTACCCAATATGAACGATGGATCAAAAGGACCACTCTTTTGGCCGTCAAGGACGTTAGCCTGACCGTAAGAGAAGGAGAACTGGTGGCTGTGGTGGGTTCCAGCGGTTCGGGAAAAAGTCTTCTGGCCCATGGCGTGCTGGGAATCCTGCCTTATAATGCGGCCTGGTCCGGAGAAATCTCTTATTATGGGGAGAAGCTTACTGAGAAACGGATGGGGCAGCTTCGGGGAAAGGAGATCGTTTTGGTCCCTCAAAGCGTTTCCTATCTGGATCCCCTAATGAAGGCAGGGGCTCAGATCAGAAATGGAAAACGAGATCAGGGGAGCATGGGCGAAAGCCTTAAAACCCTTAAGCGGTATGGACTTGATGAAACTGTGGAAAAGCTTTATCCCTTTGAGTTGTCGGGGGGAATGACCAGAAGGATCCTGATTTCCACAGCTGTCATGGAAAAGCCTAAGCTGGTAATAGCAGATGAGCCTACACCGGGCCTTCATCTGGAAGCGGCAAAGCGGGTGTTGTCCCATTTTCGGGAAATGGCTGATGAAGGAGCCGGTGTACTTCTCATCACTCATGACCTGGAGCTGGCATTGGAGGTTGCTGACCGGATTGTGGTATTCTATGCCGGAACCAGCGTCGAGGAAGCTTCTGCCTCTGATTTCCGTGATGAAAGACTCCTTCGCCATCCATACTCAAAAGCCCTTTACATGGCTATGCCGGATCATGGATTCTGCGCGGCGCCGGGAGCCCAGCCGTATATCAAGGACCGCCCCTCAGGATGTCCCTATGCTCCAAGGTGTGAGCGTCGGGAGGCTAAGTGTTTGGAGAAAGTGGATTACGTTAGCCTTGCCGGAGGAATGGTCCGGTGTGTAAAGGCAGAGGAGGGATAAGGTGAGGCTGGAAGCAAATAGCATATCATTCCAGTATGATAATGGAAATAAGCAGATATTAAACAATTTAAACATGTATATGGACAGCGGCGAACGTCTGGGGTTGATTGCTCCCAGCGGTTTTGGGAAGACCACCTGCTGCAAAATTCTTGCTGGATATGAAAAGCCGGATAATGGAGAGGTGCTTTTAGATGGGCGGCCCCTTTCTTCTTATAAAGGTTATTGTCCGGTACAAATGATCTGGCAGCATCCGGAAAATTCTGTAAACCCAAGGCTTAAACTTAAGGAAGTTTTAAAGGAAGGCGATGGAGTGGAAGATCGGGTGATTGATGGTCTGGGGATTGAACCGGAATGGTTAAATCGGTACCCTTCCGAGGTTTCAGGAGGCGAACTTCAGCGTTTCTGTATAGCCCGGGCACTGGGCGGGGGAACTAAGTTTCTCCTGGCGGATGAGATCAGCACCATGCTGGATTTGATCACCCAGAGCCAGATTTGGAATTTTCTCATATCAGAAGTGGAGAGACGCGAAATCGGCCTTTTGGTAGTCAGTCATTCCCAGGGCCTTTTAGAACGTGTATGCACAAGAAAGTTAGATTTGCGGGAGCAATGAGCTAATCCAAAACACGCAACGTGTGTTTTCCATAGCCTAAACGGTACATTGTAAGAGAAGGGAGTCGGGATAATGGATATTAAAGATATGCTTAACTTGGTAAAATCAGGAGAAATGGAAATCCAGGAAGCAGAACAGTTATTAAAGGATCTGCCTTATGAGGACCTGGGTTATGCAAAGCTGGATCATCACAGGGCGCTGCGTTCCGGCTTTGGAGAGACAGTCTTTTGTCAGGGAAAGCCGGATCCATACCTGGTGGAGATTTATAGGAAATTCTATGAAAGAGACGGTGAGGTGCTGGGAACCAGGGCCTCAGAGGAGCAATTTGAACTGGTAAAATCCGTTGTGCCGGAGGTTCAGTATGATTCCATATCCAGGATCTTAAAGGTAGAGCAGCCGGAAAAAGAAAGAAAGGGTTGCGTAGCGGTCTGTACAGGCGGTACCGCGGACATCCCGGTAGCGGAAGAGGCGGCACAGACTGCAGAATATTTCGGCTGTCATGTGGATCGGATATACGACGTGGGCGTAGCCGGAATCCATCGTCTTCTGTCCCAGAGGGACCGGATCAGAAATGCCAACTGTATTATTGCAGTGGCAGGAATGGAAGGGGCTTTGGGAACGGTGATCGCCGGTCTGGCGGACTGTCCGGTCATTGCAGTTCCCACCTCGGTAGGCTACGGAGCCAGCTTTCATGGACTCTCTGCTCTTCTTACAATGCTGAATTCCTGTGCAAATGGAATCTCTGTTGTAAATATTGATAATGGATATGGGGCGGGGTATCTTGCGACACAAATCAATCGACTGGCGGTGAAATAAGATGGGAAAAATACTGTATTTGGAATGTAATTCAGGAATCAGCGGCGACATGACCGTTGGCGCTCTTTTGGACCTGGGAGCAGATAAGCAGGCCTTTACAAAGGCCCTGCAAAGCCTGGGGGTGGATGGCTATCATCTTCACTTTGGCAGGACTACAAAATGCGGACTGGATGCTTATGATTTTGATGTACATTTGGAAGATGAAGGGCATGACCATATTCACGGAAATGATCATGAACATGACCACGAACATGACCACGGAAATGACCATGAACATGACCATGGAAATGATCACGACCATGACCATGGAAATGCCCACGACCATGCCCATGGAAACGACCACGACCATGCTCATGACCATGGCCATAGTGATGCTCACGACCATAGTCATGATCATCCCCATGTCCACCGGAATCTTCAGGACATATACGCAATCATTGACCGGCTGGATTCCAACAACAGAGTGAAGGCAATGGCGAAGCGGATGTTTGATATCGTGGCAGAGGCGGAGTCAAAGGCTCATGGAATCCCTGTGGAAGAGGTTCATTTTCATGAGGTTGGAGCTATTGATTCCATCGTGGACATTATCGGTGTGGCGGTTTGTGTAGACAGCCTGGGAGTGGATGAGATCGTGGTATCTCCTTTGTCGGAAGGATATGGCAGTGTTCGCTGCCAGCATGGTGTTATCCCGGTTCCTGTTCCGGCAACCGCTAACATTGTGTCGGCCCATGGTTTGAAGCTTCGGCTTACAGACAATGCAGGGGAGATGGTGACCCCTACCGGAGCAGCCATAGCTGCAGTCCTTGGGACGAGAAAGAATCTTCCTTCCTCCTTTCAGATCTTAAAGACAGGTCTTGGTGCAGGGAAAAAGGACTTTAAACAGGCTAACGTCCTGCGGGCCATGCTTCTTCTGGAAGAGGAAGAAGAGGCAGGAGAAAATATGTGGGTTTTAGAAGCCAATATTGACGACTGCAGCGGTGAAACCTTTGGCTTTGCCATGGAATCCTTATTGGAGGCCGGAGCAGCGGATGTCTGGTATACGCCTGTATTTATGAAAAAGAACCGTCCGGCCTATATGCTTAGCCTGATCTGCCGGGAAGAGGAGATAAGCAGAATGGAAGATATCCTTTTCATTCAGACTACGACCATCGGAGTGAGAAGATACCCGGTATCCAGAACCATTCTGGATCGGAAGAAGAGGAAGGTCACGACGGAATTCGGGGAGGCAGAGGTGAAAATCTGCACCTTCAAAGGAAGGACGTTCTGCTATCCGGAATATGAAAGTGTAAGAAGCATCTGCAGACAAAATGGGCTGGATTATCAGACCGTATACAGTATCATACGCAGAGAGGCGGAGAAATAATGGAACAGAACATGTTAGAAATAAAGACGAGACTGGAACAGATGATGGCAGAGTATGCGAAAGAGGATATCTGCCTGGCTTTTTCCGGAGGAGTTGATTCCAGTTTATTGCTTAAGGTAGCGGCAGATGCTACAGGAAAGACGGGAAAGGCCGTTTATGCGGTGACCTTTGACAGCCGTCTTCATCCCTCTTGTGATCTGGAAATTGCCGCCAGAGTAGCAAAGGAACTGGGAGGAATACATAAGGTGGTTTCCGTGAATGAGCTGGAGCAGGAGGAGATACGTTTTAATCCTGTAAACCGGTGCTATCTGTGCAAGAAGAAGCTGTTCCAATCTTTGAAGGATTATGCGAAAGAAATGAACATCCCATATATCATGGATGGAACCAATGAGGATGATCTGCATGTTTACCGTCCGGGAATCAAGGCCTTAAGAGAACTGGGAATCATCAGTCCTCTGGCAGAACTTCACATCACCAAGGTCCAGGTAAAAGAACTGGCCTCATGGTACGGGATATCTGTGGCTTCCAGGCCTTCTGCTCCATGTATGGCGACCCGCCTTCCTTATGGTACGGAAATTGATTATGATATCCTGAATCTTATTGGAAAAGGAGAGGAATTTGTAAGCTCTCTCGTGAAAGGTAATGTGCGTCTAAGGCTCCATAATGACATTGTCCGCATCGAGGTAGACCAGGAAGCGATGGGTAATCTGATGGAGAAGAGCAGAGAGATCATTGCTTATTTAAAAGAATTAGGCTTTGTTTATATCACCATGGATCTGGAAGGATTCCGGTCCGGAAGCATGGATGTGGGAATCAAACCCATTGAGTAAAAGTTCATACTGATATGTTAAAAGTGCGTTTCCCGGACAGGAAACGCACTTTTTTTTGCATGTTTCGCAGACTGTATAAATGAATCCCCGAAAGAGGTCGAGCGGGATATCGGAAACATCGTCAGGATTCGACAGCACAACAAATGTGCATTTATTAACAATAACCTAATATGTGAATGATAACTTTTGAATAATATAATATTTGAATATAAAATCAACATTAAGCACAGAAAAAATGCGTGAAATTGTACAATAAAGTCTATTGTATTTTAAGTTTGTTTGTGCTAATATGAAAACACACATTTAGGTTTTTTGTCCGTAATCCGTTTTTATAAGGAGGACAAATATATTAGTAAAGGAGAAAATATACCGTGGGTAACAGTGCAATGGAAAACATGGAACCGGTGGAAGTGTTTCACTATTTTGAGGAAATGAACAGTATTCCGAGAGGTTCAGGAAATGAAAAAAGAATCAGCGATTATCTAGTTTCTTTTGCAAAGGAACACAATCTGGAGGTCATACAGGATAAAGCGCTGAATGTGATCATCAGGAAGCCAGGTACCAAGGGTTATGAAGAAAGCCCAGGCGTTGTAATTCAGGGACATATGGATATGGTCTGTGAGAAAAGGCCTGATGTAATGCATGATTTCATGACAGATCCCATCCAGATGAAAGTGGTTGGAGATATGCTTTACGCAAACGGAACAACTCTCGGGGGAGATGACGGGATTGCGGTTGCCATGGGAATGGCAGTCCTGGCATCAGATACATTGGAACACCCTCCTGTCGAATTGTTGGTTACCACCTCCGAAGAGACCGGAATGGATGGAGCCCATGCGCTGGATCCTAAAAACATCTTAGGCAAAACACTTATTAATATCGATTCAGAGGAAGAGGGAATCCTTACAGTAAGCTGTGCAGGCGGCTGTTCCTCCAAAATCAATCTCCCCATCATATGGGAAGATGCAGACAGCAGCAGGGCTGCTTATATCATTGATATTACAGGTTTAAAGGGCGGCCACTCTGGAGTAGAAATACATACGGGCAGGGCAAATGCCAATAAATTAATGGCCCGGTTGCTGAAAAGCGTAAACCTAGACACGGATTTAAATTTATGTTCCATAAACGGTGGCTCCAAGCACAACGCCATTGCCCGTGATGCACGAGCTGTTGTGTGTGTAAATTTAGAGGCTGTCCCAATGCTGAAAGAGAAGATTTCCAGCATGGAACATATATTCAGGGATGAATTCAAAGTTTCAGATCCGGATATCAAAATCGAACTAAATCCTGTTGAAAATATGCCGAAGCGAATCATGTCAAAAGATACAAGGGACAACATCATTAATTTTATGTATCTGATTCCAAACGGCGTCCAGAGCGTAAGTCTGGATATTGAAGGTCTGGTAGAGAGCTCCCTTAATCTTGGGGTGGTTCAGACCGGAGAAGAAAGTATTGAAATCATTAGTTCTATCAGAAGCTCTGTGGGATCCATAAAGGATAATATTTTCCATACCGTAGCTGCTATTGCAGAACTTACAAACGGCAAGGTAACTGCTGAATCAGATTACCCGGAATGGAAATACAATCCTGATTCAAAAGTAAGACTTCTTTTCATAGAATTATACGAGAAGCTATTTGGTGAAAAACCGTTGATCAGTGCAATTCATGCCGGACTCGAATGCGCAATTTTTGATAAAAAGTTTGAAGGAAAGATGGATATGATATCCGTCGGACCGACCATTGTTGGAGTACATACTGCAGAGGAACATTTAAGTATCCCATCCACCCAGAGGACATGGAAGTATTTGACAGAAGTTTTGAAAGCCCTCAAATAACAGCAGAAATGCCGCTGATCATTTAAATTTTAATTTGTATCAATAACTGATCAAACTATAATTAATATAAGGGAGTACTGTGTATGAATCAGAAATTATCTAAAGGCGCATATGGCGGTATAGCCGGCAAAGACTATGTACCATATGTCTCCAAAAACTCCGGATCGGGTGGAAATATTACAGTATTAATCATTGGTATTGCTCTGTCAGCGTTGTTTGCTGCATCAACTGCTTATTCAGGCATGAAAGCAGGCCTTACAGTTGCAGCCGGAATACCGGGCTCAATTTTAGGTTCTGTGTTTATTGCCATGTTTGCCAGGGAAAAAGGAATTCTTGGAAAGACACTCCTTCAGGGAATGGCCAGCGGCGGAGAATCAATTGCCAGCGGTATGATATTTGTTTTTCCGGCAATTCTTTTGATCGGTTCCCAGGTGACATTTCTGGAAGGCCTTGTGATCGGTGTCGGTGGTGCATTATTTGGAATTGGAGCTGCTTCTCTGGTTTACAATTATTTGATCGTGGAAGAGCATGGAAAATTAATGTATCCTGAGTCAATGGCTATTTCGGAGACCTTAGTCGCTTCAGAAGGCGCCAAAGATTCTCTGAAGTTTATGGGAATCGGATTTGCAATAGGCGGTTTAATAACTACAGTTACCAGTTCATTCTTAAATATCACCAACAATGTGATTAGCTTTGTGAATGAACCCTTCTACAAATGGAAGTTTCAGCTGGAAGTGAACCCCTTGCTGCTGGGAATAGGATTCATCGTTGGGATGCAGGTATCCCTGACCATGTTTGCAGGTTCTATCTTATCGAACTTTGCCATTACGCCTCTCATCGGTTATTTCGCCACGTTAGGCAGCGGCGGCCCGGCCGTATGGAATAATCCTTCTGTCAGCGTAAACGCTATGGGAGTCGGCGATATAGCAGGCAGCTACGTAAAATATATCGGTGCAGGCATGATGCTTTCCGGCGGTCTGATCGGTGCGATAAAACTGATTCCAACGGTTATCGCTTCCATAAAGGAAACCATGAATGCCAGAGGAAAAGGTGCCGGCGCCGGATCTTCTGTTGAAACTGTTATCTTACTGTCAGGTATCATCGTAGGCTTCATCGGCGGTTTCCTGGTATCAGGCGGCAACTTTGCCATGGCAATCCTTGGTGCTGTTTTATCAATGATTCTGTCATTAATGTTTGTTATTGTTTCCGGTCGTTTAACCGGTACCATCGGAACTTCAAACCTTCCTGTATCCGGTATGACAATTGCTTCCATCGTTATCGTTACATTGCTGTTCGTAGGATTGGGCTGGAAGAGCGTGGATGATAACAAGGCTCTGCTGTTATTCGGTTCCTTTATTGTTACTGCAATCGCTGCAGCAGGCGGTTACTGCCAATCTCAAAAAGTTTCATTTATCATTGGCGGAAGCAAGAATGAAATGCAGAAATATTTTGCGATATCTTCTGTAGTTGGTGTTGTGGTAGTTACCTGCGTTATATTATTGCTTTCCAATCAGCTCTCAATGACTGGTGATAATGTTCCGTTTGCATTGCCTCAGGCAAATTTAATGGCAACATTGACAGCCGGAATCATGTCGGGCCAGTTGCCCTGGGTTATGATTATCTGCGGCATTGTAATGGGTATTGTATTGTTTTTACTGGGACTCCCTGTAATGACAGTGGCAATCGGGTTTTACTTGCCTATATCCACAACTTCTATCATTTTATTAGGAGCCCTGGTTCGTTACTTTGTTGAGAAATATGCCAAGAATGAGAAAGAAAAGGAAACAAAAGTTTCCAACGGTGTAAGCCTGTCGTCAGGGCTTGTTGCCGGCGGATCCATCATTGGACTGATCGGAATCGTTTTACAGGTAACCGGCGTTATCAGTGGTGGAGGCCCAAGCGGATTTGCAAATTCAAATGGAATGGCATTTATTTTATTAGTCATTCTTGTAGTAGCGACTGCAATCCCTCTTTTTAAGAGTGAAGTGAAGAATGCTAAATGACAATGATGAGGTTTTAAACTTAATATTTAAGATTTCCGATAAACTGGAATACGAGGTTGACAAAAGCGGCATTGTGACCTTGCTTATAAAACAGGATCACAAGATTCAACGGGTTTTTAGAAAACTCGGTTTCAAAATTCCAGAATATAAAAGAATTACAATGGATGAGTATGGAAGCTGCGTCTTTCTTCAAATTGACGGCAGCAGGACCATTAGGGAAATTGGAAAGAGCCTAGAAGATACGTATGGTGACAAGGTAGAGCCGCTTTATGAAAGACTGCTGTTATACGTCAGTCACTTAGAGCAGCAATTTCACTATATCGAAAATATCAGCGGGGTGTAAGAAAGAATTTACAAAGAAGACAGATCGGTGCCAGGAATTAAGAACTGGCGCCGATCTTTTTTGCTCATCAATGGCAGCTGGGGGGCTAAATAACTCTTGACCCCTGCTGACCGGAACGATATAATTATCATTAAATTATTTACCTGCCGGTCAGAAAGGACTTTGATGAAACCAAATAAATATATGTTTTACTTTATACTTTTACTCCTGCCGCTTTTTTTAACGGGCTGCGGGAAGCGATACCCGGATTATAGCAGTCAATCCGGTAGCTTAAGCACTGTGGATTCGAATTCGGCTGCAAATGAAACAGATTCACACTCTGGTTCTACGGAACCCACAATACATATATCCGCCACAGAGCCTTCGGCGACGATAGAAGAAACGGCCGGTCAGACGGATTCCTCCTCCGGCAGTAATCCTTTTGAAGCAAGAGCCGAAGAACTGCTCTCTGGCATGTCCCTTCAGGAAAAGGTAGGGCAGATATTTTTTGTCCGCCTGCGTAAAGCAAGTGCCATCGAGGATATTAAGAAGTATCATATGGGTGGTTATATTCTGTTTGGTGATGATTTTAAGGATGAGACACAAACCGGCATCCGGGATTTTATGAAAGACTGCCAGAGTACCTCTTCCATCCCCTTGCTCATGGGAGTGGATGAGGAAGGCGGGACCGTGTGCCGCGTCAGTAAATATGCGGCTTTCCGTTCTGAACCGTTTAAGTCCCCCCAGGATTTGTATAAACAGGGCGGCTTTGAGGCCATTCAGGCGGATACTAAGGAGAAGGCTGGCCTTCTTCTTGGACTTGGGATTAATGTTAATCTTGCCCCTGTCTGCGATGTCTCTGTAAATCCGGATGATTTTATCAACCGCAGGTCTTTTGGACAGGAAGCCGGAGAGACAGCTGATTATGTCAGGACAGTTGTCCGGGAAATGGAGAAAGCAGGGATTGGCAGTACGCTGAAACATTTTCCCGGCTATGGTGACAATGCGGATACCCATACGGGATCTGCGGTAGATACCAGGGATTATCAACAATTTGTTGAAAGTGACTTCCTGCCATTTGAAGCCGGGATTGAAGCTGGGGCCGACAGTGTACTGGTTTCCCATAATATCGTAACTTCAATGGATGAGAACCATCCTGCCTCCCTTTCCCGTGCAGTTCATGATATACTAAGGGAAACCTTAAATTTTAAGGGAGTGATTATGACTGATGACCTCAGTATGGATGCCATTAAGAACAGTACAACAGAGGCGGCTGTTCTGGCCATTGCTGCAGGGAATGACTTACTGGTTGCGACTGACTTTGACGTACAGATTCCTGCCGTTTTAGATGCTTTAAATAAGGGGACACTGAAAGAAGAGCAGATTGACACTTCCGTGATCAGGATACTGGTCTGGAAGCTTAAATTAGGTATATTGCAGTGATTTATTCTGCCAATACGATTGTACTATTTAGCGATACTAAAAAGTGCGGTTCCATATGGAATCGCACCTTTTTTAGTATGTTAAATCTTTGTCGAGTTTAGACACCTTTAATTGTATTAAAAAAATTATTAATTTCCACCTGGCCATATCCCCATATGTTATTTGGATAAGTATTGGCGTTGTCACGCGCTGCATGCCAAATAAGCTGCCGGTTAACAATACTGCCGGTCATCTGAACATAATTCTCTTTCACTATTCCCCATTCAAAAACCATCGCCATGATGCCTGTCGTATGGGCGGCGGCTGCTCCCGTTCCTGTGGCAGTGCCGTATTTATTTCCCGGAACCGCACAAGGCAATTGATAACCTGGAGCTGCGATGTCAGGCTTAATCGCTCCGATTCTCGTGTAGCCTCTGCTGGATTCAACCAGAATGCTGTTATTGAACTGATTATAGGCGGTAACGGTCAGCGGGCTTTCTGCATTTCCAGGAGAAGTTAAAGTAACGTTTGGATCCGAATTCATAAAGTATGTTCCGTCTGTTATTAAGTTACCAGATGGGAGCCATGCGTGAAAGGAGAATGATTCATGATTATTATTTTCAAGATGTAAATGCCAGGTTCCCGGAAAGGTGTTTTCAAAACGCAGCAGGATAAGCTGATCTCCCGTATTTTGCTCATAAATAATATTGTTGATCCAGACGTTTGTCTGGCTTCTGTTAAAATTATAATTGATGCAGCCATTTAATGATGGAGGGATTAATTTTGTAATCTCCTGGGTAGGGGAGGTTATGCTGATGGACAGCAGAGCGGGGGACGCAGCCCAAATTTCCACGAAGAAAGTGCTGTCATCATTTCCTGCATTTAATATAAAATCATTATAAAAGACATCGGGTAATGTGGCATCAAAATAATGTCTATGATTGTTTCCTTCATTTCCGGCTGAGACTGCAACTCCAATCCCAGGAAGCTGTGCCAGGTAATCTAAATAGCTGCTTAAAGGACCGTTTCCGTCATGTCCTCCCTGACTTGTTCCAAGGGCAATACAGATAACCATTGGCTTATTCAATTTTTGGGCGACAGTAGCCAGGTAACGAGCGGCAAGCATAATATCGGATTCCTGGAAACATAGAAGTTCATCCGGTACAAAAAAAAGATCCTTTAAATTTTTCTTGGCATTTTTTAATTTTACGACTACCAGATCAGCTTCCGGGACAACTCCCCGAAAACTTTGGTCATTGGTTGGAGTACCGGCCACAATGCTGGAAATTGCTGTGCCGTGACCATTGGTATCCACCGAGGGAACGACAGATAATGGATTTTCCGACTGTAAAGCTTTGTTTATCTGATCTCTGCCGTATTCAGAGCCATAAGTAAAGTTCTCCGGGCGTACACCATTTTGATCAGTCTGATCCCATATTGACTGAATGCGGGTGGTTCCGTCACTGTTTTTAAAAGCTTGATGACGGTAATCAATGCCGGTATCGATAATTCCTATTAATACGCCTTTTCCAAACAGGCTTAAATTTGGATCGTTCTGAACCTCTGTAATCCCGGATTTGTCTAAACTAACTATAGAAGTCAGTGTGTACAGTGACGAAAAACTGTTGTAAGAATACAGCCCTAAGTTACAGGGGTTTAAAGATTCTGCCGGGACATGTTCCAAAGAAAGTCTTTCATTGAGGTAGGTAATTTCACTTTCCTTTTGATATCGTGGAATGAGAGTGTTATTTACGAACAGATCGTAATAATTATTGTCAAGTATTCTTTCCAAAATCAAGCCCCCTCTTTGTATTCTGGTGCTATACATATTTATGCAAGGAGATTCTGATTATGAATATTATGATTCATGTGGCAATGAAGGATAAGCTGCTTCTATTTTTTTTATCTTCTCATAAAGCATATCATTGACCGGGACCGGCAATCCGTGTTTTGCAGCAAGGCGGCGGACAGCTCCAGAAAACATTTCCACTTCGGAATACCGGCGAGCCATTCCATCCTGACGCATAGAGGGAACGCCTTCGGGAGAAAGGGTTTTGATCAGATTTATGTAGAAATCCATATCTGCTTCCGATAAGCCGACTCCTTCCTTTTTGGAAAGATCAATCACTTCTTTCATGGCACCGATCAGGGCGTCATTAGGCTTTCCGGGAGCCAGCACTCCGCTGTAATTAGTTTCAAAGGCCATGCATGTCTGGTTGATTCCAACATTCAGCATGAATTTCCCCCAAAGACGTTTTACAATGTCGGCTTCAACCGTATAGGATATCCCTGCCCTGTCAAAGTAACGGGTTAAATCCCTTAACCTGGATTCCTGTCCTTCGGTCCTGGTTCCAAGGCAGAGCGTGCCCGGACGGGTGTATGTAAGATTGGAACCAAACCTCATGGCATCCATTCCCTGTGCAACGCAATAAAGTACTTTTTCCCTGCCAAACCGTTCCGCTATGATTTCCTCACTGTCGATTCCATTCATAACCGATAGGATCGTGGTGTCAGGGCCAACACTGGCACTCATGGTATCCAGGGCGGAGGAGAGGGCGCCGTATTTAACTGCTACAATAAGAAAATCCACTGGCCGGACTTTGGTGCAGTCCTCTATCTGAAAGGAAAAGGGCTTACCGTTTATGGAAAAGGGTGTTTGCCGGTAACGTTCAATTCTTTCCCGGTCACCAAGAAAGTAAATGTTATCCGGGCCAAGGGCAGCGGTAATCTGGCTGGCATAAAGCATTCCCAAGGCCCCCAGCCCTACAATTACAGTTGTTTTAGTGTAATCGTTCATAAGATCTCCTTTCGACTTAAGCTGTCTACGGAATGAGGCACTGGTTTTTATCTAAGCCTCCCGCAGTCATGCTGTCCTGATATATTTTTTCTAATTCTTCCAGATGAAAAACCCCTTCAGATACTTCATAGAATTTCTTCGTATCAGCCAGATAGAACATGCCGCTTTCATCCACATTAATCGCCGCAGTCTGGCCGTCGGTGTTAGAAAAGTAAATCTGGTAGGTGGTAGGGGCATCAAGTGCTCCGTCAGGAACTTCTTTTAAAGAGAAGCCGTGAAAGAGATCAGCGACCTTGGCTATGGTTTCCTTGTTCTCATCAAAGAAGGAATAACAGATGGAACCATAGTAAATGGAAACGGATTCCGTTTTTTCTATATCAATAGGAATGCCGGTAAGGTCCTTTGCCTCCTTTTTCGGGCTCTGGCATGCGGTAAGGGAAAATAATAGAAGGATTAAAAGGAAACAGATTCTGTGTATTTTATTAACCATAAGAAACCTCTTTTTTAAATCTATATTACCATAAGTTCCTAAAAAAGCAAAGATAAGGGAGTGGTCGAACCGTTATAATAGACTCAATGCGGAATTTGTTGCAAGGTTTCTCAAAAGGAGACGTATATAAAACTGAGACCGGCGCAGTATTTAACGTAGAGACAGTGCAAAGGGATTCCTTTGCCAATCCGAAGTTAAGCGGCTGGATTAACCAGTGAAACCAAATTATCAATCATTAAGGACAGAGGAAATATGAAGGTTGATTTACTGATTCAAAATGGATGGGTCTACCAGACATACAGGCAAAGTTTTGAAAAAATGGACATTGCGGTTGTAGGGGAAAGGTTTTACGACATTTCCCCTTCCTCATCTCATAGGGATAATTATGAGACGGAATGTGTGGTAGATGCTGCAGGCAAATATATCATACCGGGACTGATCGATATTCATATTCATATCGAAGGCTCCATGACGTATCCGGAGGAGTTTTCCAGAGTAGTCCTGCCATGGGGAGTCACCTGCGTGGTGGCTGATTGCCATGAGATCGCCAATGCATACGGGGTGGAAGGAATAAAAAGCTTTATGGAAAAGGAAACGGAACTGGACATCTATTATGGGATTCCGTATGTTGTTCCTTCCACTGGAACAGATTTGGAAACCTTAGGCGGACAGCTGAAGGAAGAAGAAATTAAGGAGCTTTTAAAGGAAAAAAAGGTTATCTGCCTTGGTGAGGTTATGAATCCAGCCTTGCCCGGAGAATCCCTGGCAGGCTTTATCAGGGGCATGGGTATGTTTCTGGAACTGCAGGCAAAATCCCTGACACCTGATGTGGTGGAAACGGTGGTATCCCATGCTCTTTATGAAAATGTGGCCCTTGTAACGGGTGACACCATGCCTGACCAGCTGGTTAAGGGCCATTTAAACCAGATCCTTCGGTTGGCAGTGGAGCAGGGAATGCCGGCAGAAAAGGCCATTTACTGTGCCACCCTGACACCTGCAAGGAGAATGGACCTTGATGACAGGGGGATGATCGCCCCTGGTAAGCTGGCGGATTTCGTTGTTCTCGATGATCTGGTAAGTTTCTGCCCCTCTGCGGTTTATAAAAACGGAAAGAAGCATGAAAAAAGTACGGATACCCCAAAGGTGGTTTTTCCAGATCATTTTTACCAGTCAATAAAATGCCGTCTGGCCCTGGCCTCTGACTTTAGTCTGAACCGTTGCGAGATACGGGAAGGGACAGCCACTGTACATGTCATGCAGATTCAGGAGTTTGGAACAAGAGTCAGACATGTGAAGCGGGAACTTCCCATTCGGAACAAATGCATATGCTGGCAGGAGGCAGGTCTTTGCCTTGCGGTGGTATTTGAGCGCTATGGAAAGACAGGAGATGTATCCTATGGACTTGTGGAACATGCCTTAAAGTCTCCCGGAGCGATAGCTACCACCTGGAGCCGCGACAGTCATAATCTGCTGGTCCTTGGAAATTCTGCTAAGGACATGGTACTTGCCCAAAACCGGGTAGTCCATATGCAGGGTGGATATGTAACAGCCAGGGAAGGCAAAATTACAGCTTCTGCAGCACTTCCCATCGGTGGGATTATCTCTGACGGAAGCCTTTTAAAGCTTTCGGAGGAACTGGCAAAGGTGAGAGCGGAAATCGAAGCAATGGGATATGTGAACAGCAATGTCATCCGATCCATTTCCACTCTGACACACCTGGCATCACCAGAGCTAAAGATAAGCGATAAGGGCCTGTATGATGTAAGGACAAAGGAACAGGTTCCTTTGGTGGAAAAACAGGAGCTATAAAGCAGGATAATTTTCCCAATATAGGAGTAACAAACAATTTATTGCGCAAAGGGGGATAGGGTGATATAGTACATCTATCAGAGTATTTTTATGAGCAGTATTTATATCTCATGAGATCTGCTTTTTGTGCAGCGAACTGCAAGGTGTTTTATTAAGAAGGGGAGGTAGTATGACGCTATACGATAAAATTATCAATAAGAAAGAAACCATAGCAGTCATTGGGCTGGGGTATGTGGGGCTTCCTATTGCAGCAGCATTTTCCAAAAAGGTTAAAACCATTGGCTTTGATACCAACTCAAAAAAGATAGAGGCCTATTTGCGGGGAATCGATGTTACAAATGAAGTTGGGGAAGACATTAAGAATCTGGATATTGAATTTACTGTAGATGAGAAAAGGCTTAGAGAAGCTAAATTCCTTGTGGTGGCAGTTCCCACTCCGATCCATAAGGATAAAACGCCTGATTTAGAACCTGTATCAAGTGCTTGCCGGATTGTTGGGCGGAATTTATCAAAGGGTAGCATTGTAGTATTTGAATCCACTGTTTATCCAGGGGTTACAGAGGATATTTGTGTTCCTATATTGGAAGAGATGTCAGGATTGGCCTGCGGCAAGGATTTTAAAGTGGGATACTCTCCGGAACGAATTAACCCTGGGGATAAAGTGCATGTTTTAAGTAATATTGTTAAAATTGTATCAGGAATAGATGAAGAAACCTTAGAAGAGATTGCCCGGATCTACGAATTGATTATTGAAGCGGGTGTTTACCGTGCAGGGAGCATAAAGGTGGCGGAAGCTGCCAAGCTGGTGGAAAATGCACAGAGAGATATCAATATTGCTTTTATGAATGAATTGGCCGTTGTTTTTGATAAAATGGAGATCAGTACCAAGGAAGTGCTGGAGGCCATGAACACGAAGTGGAATGCTTTAGGATTTGAGCCGGGATTGGTTGGCGGTCACTGCATCGGAATAGACCCTTATTATTTTATTTATCAGGCTGAAAGCCTTGGATATCATTCCCAGATTATTTTGTCCGGAAGAAAGATCAATGACAGCATGGGAGAATACATAGCAGATATGACCGTAAAACAGCTGATCAAGGCAAATAAGCTGGTAAGGAATGCTTCTGTATATATCTTTGGATTTACGTTTAAGGAAAACTGCCCGGATATCAGGAATTCGAAAGTTCTGGATATTGTGGAAAGGCTGAAATCGTATGAGATCTCAGTAAAAGTAGTGGATCCTTATCTTGGGGAGCAGGAGGAACAAGAATATGGGATACAAGTTGTAAAGATGGAGGAAGTAAAGGAAGCAGATGGGGTTGTATTTGCTGTCTCTCATAAAGAGTTTTTAGAAATTAATTCCGAACAATTAGGAAGTCTGTTTGGGGATTTTCCTGATTCGGGAAAGGTTATCATTGATGTGAAAAGTATTTTTAATGGAAAACAACTGCGAGAATCCGGCTATTTCTATTGGAGCCTTTAGAAAAAAATCAGTCTGTGATATCGGATAAAAGGAAACGAGGTGAGCGAAGAGATGAATGTAGGAGATGTTACGTTCAAGATGACAGAACGCAAAAAGGAAGTATTAGAAAAGTCATGGGCAAAGGATTTTGCGGAGCGTTTGTTTCCGATCATTGATGAACGTATATTCTCACCACTTTACGGCAGAAAGGCATCCGGCCCAAATGAATCAGTAAAAGTTATGGTTGGTGCTTTGGTTTTGAAAGAACTCCTTGGAATGGCGGATGCGGAACTGCTTGAGTCTGCCATGCTTGATCTTCGCTTCTCCTATGCTCTCCATGCAGCAGATATTGAAGAATATCTACTGAACGAAAAGGAATTGTCCAGTTTCCGTTTACGCTGCCACACCCATGAAATTATGACTGGGAAAGACTTGATCCGGGAATGTGTTATGGAGCTTTCCCAGGAGATGGAAAACCTGACAAAAAAGTATTCCCGCATGATTCCTTTGGATGCACCGATGGTCGCTTCCAATATAAAAAAATTCACCAGGCTGGAATTTCTTTATACTTGCGTTTCAAATCTGGTAGCATGGATCCGCAATCATAGTGGAGAAGTGCTCCTCGCTGGTTTTGAACGTTATTTTGATTCTGCTGATTATCATGAATTTATTTATCATACTCATAGTGAAGATATTAACGTGAGGATGCAGGAAGTGCTCTCAGATGCGGAAAAATTGTCCATTCTCTGCGACAGCGGCGATTATGATATGGTAAGTGAATATCAATTGCTGATTCGTGTTCTCCTGGAAGAAGCTGTTCAGGGTGAAGAAGCACCTGGTTCTCCAAAAGCCAGAGAGCATGGTGGAGTTCCGGAAGCAGTTAGAGAGGATAAGGTCAGTGTTATAACAAAAGAATTAATGGGGATTTTATCTGATGAAGAAGCACCGGCACCTCCCGTGGTTTCCATTAAAACGCCCAGGAAATTAAGCGGTTTGGGTAGGTATGGAGGATATTTAAAAATAACTGCGCTTTTACTCTCCTTTACTTCTGTCATAGCCATTGCCGGGGCAAAGTTAAAGCCTATGGAGGCAGGCAGCTTCTCTAAAGGACAGGCTTTATATGACGCTTCCCTGGATATAAAAGGTGCTTTGGCTCAATTGAACAATGAAAATCAGGCAGCCAGAATAGCGACAGATGTGGATACCATGAAAAAGGTGGTTGCCATTAACTTTTTAGGTACAAGCGATAGTAAAACCAATGATAAAACGTTAGAATTGCTGTCTGAAAACGGTCAGAAAGCCACCTTTATGATATCAGGAATAACGGCTGCGGAGGATACGGATTTTATCCTTAAAATTAAAGAAAAAGGGAATGAAATTGGCAGCATTGGTTTAAAAGGGGAGGAAGATCTGGATAAGCTGCCCCAAGATAAATTAATTGAAAATCTTGCAAAAGCAAATCGCATCCTGCACCAGATTACAGGAGAGACGCCAAAGATCCTGCAGGGGACCCTTCCTCATAGCTCGAATGAGTTTTGGAGGCAGCCTCAGCCTGTGGATATGAGTATGTGGTTGAGAGCAGGAAGTTTCTTAATTATCAGAGCTTTTCCAGCTATGAACAGGCTTTGGATTACGTGAAGGGCCTAAAGTGGGGGAGCATAGTTACAATTAAGATGTCAGGGACTCTCAATGAGGCGGAGTACGGTAAGGAAGTGAAGGAAATCTCCACACAGGAAGCCGGGGATCATTCGTTCAATGAGAGTGAGAAAAGGGAGAAAGATAATAATTCAGAGGAAGAACGCCTGATTCAGGTGATCGGCTGGTTTTCAAAGGCTTTGAAAGAAACCGGATATCAAACTGCGTTTGCACAGGAGATTCCCCAATATCAGGATGAGGACTATGCCATGGATTTCTCTGAGTTAAGAGAGAAAAACGGGGGGAAGCTTTCCAAAATATATGCCATGGGCGGCCGGGACAGTGGTGTAGGCCTTACCTTCAGGGGAATAGGCAGCCAGGAAAATTTAGAAAAGATTTTGCTGCTTTTAAAAGAAAACAATAGAAAGGCTACGTTCTTTATTACCGGAAAGGAACTGGAAGAATATGGAGACAGGGTAAAAGAAATCATTGACCAGGGCCATGAGATTGGAAACGGAGGCCTGACAGGAAAAGATTTATCTGATATGGATTTTTCCAGTATATGTTTCGAAATTTACAAAACAGACAAACTGCTGAAGGACAAATACGGGGTTAATACAAAACTCTTTATGCCTGTTTACGCAAAGTATAACGATTTGGTGCGGGAAGCTGCCTCAACCCTTTCTTATGATCTGGTTACTTATTCCAAAAACCCTATGACAGAAGGGAGATCGGCAGAGGAAGTAACAAAATATTTCAAGAAAGGAATCAGTAAGGGAGAGATCGTCCACTTAAGGCTTGATGTCAGTGATGATGTGGAGGAAGCGGCAGAATACGTGCTGGAATATCTGGGTAAAAAAAATTACAGGGTATCTTTTTTGCAGGAAATGATAGACAGTGCACAAGTTGCATCCAGTATTCCTGCACCTTCCGGGGAAGCAGCCGGCTCCATTGATTTTGATAAGATCCGGCGTGACAATCAGGGGAAGCAGGCGGAATCTGTCTATACCGTACATAGCACCAGCCAGGAGCTTTCTTTTACTTTTTCCGGGATCAGCCGGACAGAGGTTCTGTATGATATCCTTGATAAGATGGATCAGATTCAGGGAAAAGGTACATTTTTCGTGACCAGTGAAGAGATTGATCAAAATAAGGAAGAGATCAGACAGATCCTTAGCCGGGGGCATGAAATCGGACTCTGCCTTACAGGAAGAAGTGGAAATGACTTTAAGTCTGTATACCAGAGTATTAATGGAATGCAGGAAAAATTGAACAAGGAATTCGGAGTGCAGCCTGTTTTAGCCAGATATCCTTATGATGCGGAGATTACCGGTGAGATGTCAGAAGCGATTGCAAGCGCAGGATGTACTCTGGTGTGGCAGGATCTTTCTATGGCAAGCTCCAAAGCAGGACCGGATGGGACCTTGGAAACTGTCTTAGCCAATTCCTTTAATGCCGGAAATATATCTGCAAGAAGAGGATATATTGTATATTTTCGGATGGATTATTACAAAGACAAAAATCTGATAGGGAATCTGCTTCTGGATGTTTATAAGAATCGTGTTCTGACTAACTCCTATGAAGATGGAATAGAAAACAACGGATCCAAGTACCGCATTGTCAGTGTAGGGCAATTAAGGAACAGCCCGGGGCTTTATCAGTACCCGGTAAAAGAATCTGATTATACGGCTGGGGTGGGTGATATTGCTCCGGGGCATTTGGCCTGGTTCTCAGAAGGAGAAAAGTTTGGGATCATGAAGGAGCGGTATGTGGGAAATCCTGATTACAGCGACGAGAATGTACTTCCCGGCTTTTCCCAGGGGGAACTGAAGCTGATTGATATAACCGGAAGGTTTACAAACGAAAAGGTGCTGTTTTTGACTATTGATGACTGGGGGTCTGATAAGCCGGTCAACCAGATTTTATACGTGCTGAGAAAGTATGGGGTCAAGGCAAGCTTCCACATAAGGACTAACCGTATAGAGGAAAACCCAAACCTCTTAAGGGCCATTGCTGCAGAAGGCCATGATATCGGAAGCCATACAGATGGACATCTTCCGTATGCTATTTATGATGAGATCAAATCAAGGAGGGGGAAGAGACCGTTTTATAACTCTTTAACCAGTCAGGTGGAGGCAGAAAGAATGGCGGATTTAGCCCTGTCCTATAGAAAGCTCAGCTCCGTTGTGGGTGATATGACAACAGACGGCAGGCCTGCACTGACAAAAATATTCCGTCCCCCGACCCTGGCTATGAGTAAAAACGGCATGGAATCTATATTTGATATGGGATTCCAGTACATTGTAAGCGGCGACTTCAGCAGTCATGATTACGAAGCGAAGACGTCCAGAGAGCTGGCCGATGAGCTGTTAAAGGGAATACGGAAAGGTGACGGATCCAGATATCCTCTGCGGAATGGAAGCATAATGGTTCTGCATATGTCTGATGATTCCAATGAACCTTCCTCTGATCCTGATATTACAGCCAAGGCGTTGGACCTTGTTATCCCCGAACTGATGAATCAGGGGTACCGGTTTGACAAAGTAAGCAATTATTTAATGAAACCATTGGAGAAAAGGGCTACACCTGCTGAGGCCAACTTAGGTGAAACCAGGAAGCAACTGCCAATGAACTGAATAGGGATGAAAAATAAGATGAATCTTCGCCGTAATAAAAAAGGAAAAGGACAGATTTCAGAGGAGGTCCTTCTGGAATTAAAAGAAGACAGAAGGATGCTGTCCAATGTTCCGGATAAGACCAATGTGAGGACTAACACAGACAGGAGGGGAAAGACTTACGACAGCAGCAATATTAATGAGTATATTGCACAGAAACAGTCAGGATTAAGATACAAGGTTGATTATGATGTGGAAGTGATTTGTTTTACCGGGAATAAGAAGAAAAGCATGGTGTGCAAAGGCGTGGATATTTCCATGACAGGGATATTATTAAATATATCTTCTAAGGAAACTTTGGAAATCGTGAAGAATGCGGATAAGATCCTGCTTAAATTTGAAATCCTCCCCGGAACCCTGCCTGAAGGAATGGAAATGAAGGTTAAAATCGAGGCGTCCATTGCCAGGACTCAGCTGATGAAGGATTCCTCATACCACTGTGGATTTCTCTTTCGTATTCCTCTTTCCCTTTATTCGTCAAAGAAAAAGGGCAGGTATATGCTGATGATATCCAGCATGCTGCTGTTCTTTATCAGTATTTTTGTGATCCTGATGCGGGCAGAAAGCGTAATTTATTTCAGATTTAATAAAATACTGTATTTGTACAGCATTATGGCTGCCGTGTTTTTACTCAGCCGTTATCTGTTTGGGGCATTGTACAGGGAGGTGCCCCTTGATGTTGATTTTACTCCGGGAGTGACGGTGCTGATCCCCTGTTTTAATGAGGAGGAGTGGATTCAAAGGACCATTCTAAGCTGTATCAACCAGGATTATCCTGTGGATAAGCTGGAAGTTATTATCATTGATGACTGTTCCAGTGATAAGTCTGTGGAAAAAATAGATGAGATCGTCCAAAAGCTCTACCAGGAGGGGGAGCAGTTTGAAACCAGATCCAGGTTAAAGTACATTGTTTTAAAGAAAAACTCAGGTAAAAGAGAAGCCTTGGCAGCAGGTGCTCTGGAGGCAAAACATGAACTTTTAGTGTTTGTGGATTCGGACAGTTTCTTAGATCCCTTTGCCATCAGGAACCTGGTACAGCCATTTAAGGATCCTAAAATGGGAGGGGTATCCGGCAGAACGGACGTAGCCAATACCTATACCAATGGCCTGACAAAGATGCAGTCGGTCAGGTATTATATCGCCTTTCGGATTTTGAAAGCGGCGGAAGCTTATTTTGACGTAGTTACCTGCTTGTCAGGCCCTTTGGCCTGCTATAAGAAGCAGATTGTCATGGACAATATGGAACGATGGTTGAATCAAAGCTTTTTAGGCCAGAAAGCAACCTTTGGAGATGATCGGGCCATGACCAACTTTGTTTTAAGACACCACAGGACTTCTTATCAGGACAGTGCAGTCTGCCAGACCATAGTGCCAAACAGTTACCCGGTCTTTTTAAAACAGCAGATGAGATGGAAACGCTCGTGGCTTAGGGAATCATTAATTGCAGGAAGCTTTATGTTTAAAAAGGAACCATTCGCTGCAGTACTCTTTTACATAGGCCTGCTTGTGCCTGTTTTGGCTCCTGTTGTTGTTTTGTATAACCTGGTTTATGTTCCGATCACCCGCCATGTATTTCCTACCACGTTTTTAGTAGGTCTTCTGCTGATGGCGTTTCTGATGAGTATGGCCCAGATGCTGCTGCGAAGAAGCACTACCTGGATATTTGGCCTGGCCTTCTGTCTGTACTATGAAGCGGTTTTGCTTTGGCAGATGCCGGTGGCCTGGGTTACTTTCTGGAAATCCACATGGGGCACCAGAATGACTCAAAGTGATGTAGATGAGGAGCGTAGGAAAGATGAAAAGAAGAGGGGAACGAAACGGAAAAAAGCAGAGCGAAGGCCGGCGGATTGAACTAAAGGAGTATTATGAAGGTGCTTAGATTATCAAAGGATCATAGAAAAGCAGTGCGAAGTGTAATACAGGCCATCATTCTGACCGCACTTCTTGTACTTTTATTCCGTGCATTTTTCGTAGTTGATAAGTATATTCCTTTTCAGGAGGGAGACCGTTTAAAACAGGGAGATCCGGGTTTTATTGCGTTGTCTTATTTTGGAGTGGACCGGGCCGGAACTTCGTCCTTAATCAGCACTCAAAGACTGGAAGAACACATGAATGCCTTAAAGCGAAATGGATATGTGACAATATCGCAGAAAGACATGACGGAATACTACGAAAAAGGAACTCCTTTGCCCGAAAATTCCCTGTTCCTGATGTTTGAAGATGGAAGGCGGGATACGGCTGTCTATTCTGCTAAAATATTGGAGAAGTACAATTACCTCGCCACAATCATGAGCTACGGTCAGAAATTAGAAGGCAAGGATGACGCATTTTTAATGCCTAAGGACTTAAAGAAGCTGAAAAAATCCAGCTTCTGGGAATGGGGAACCAATGGCTACCGCCTGTCTTATATCAACGTATTTGACAGGTATGATCACTACCTGGGGGAATTGAACCTACAGGAGTTTAATGCGATAAGTCAGTATCTGGGAAGAAATTACAATCAGTATTTAATGGATTATATCCGTGATGAGGAAGCCATTCCCAAGGAAACCCAGGAACAGATGAAGGAGCGGATCAGTAAGGATTACCAGCTGATGAGGAATCTGTATACAAAGGAATTGGGAGAGCTCCCGGATCTTTATGTTCTCATGCATGCCAATACAGGAGCATTTGGAAATCATGAAAAAGTCAGCGAGGTAAATGAAAAATGGATCAAAGAGCTGTTTTCCATGAATTTTAACAGAGAAGGAGAGTCTAAAAATGACAGAAAGACCAACCCCTATGATTTGACCAGGATGCAGCCTCAGGCTTATTGGTATCCGAATCATCTGTTAATGAGAATTAAGGCTGACACTGGCAAGGATATGATTTTTGAAGAGGGAGATGAAAAAAGAAAAGCTGATTGGGAGATTCTTAAAGGGGCCGGGGAATTTAGAAACAGTCAGATCATTTTGACTTCTGAGCCGGAAGGAAATGGCCATTTGCAACTGAAAGGAAGCGGGACCTTCAAAGATCTTTCCCTTACAGTTAATTTCACAGGAAACGTATTGGGGATACAGAGGATCTGGTTGAGAACAGGAAACACCCCGGAAAAGGCTGTAATCGTTGAACTGAAGAATAATGTACTGTCTGTGTACGACAATGGTTCCTGTATCAGTGAAATAAATCTGGCAGAATTAGATGGAAAGGCATTTAAAACAGTCAGGGAAGATGAACTGGAAGCTTTAAAGGGAGCGGTTACCTTGTACAAAAAGAACAGCCAGTTAAGCTATAGCATTGAAAAAGTAGAGGAAGAAATAAGGCATAAAACAGAATCTGATTTGCCGGACAGGGATTATATACCGGATTATCAAATCAATGAAAGGGGAAGCCGGAAGCTTGATATCGTTTTAACGGGCAGCCGTCTTTCCGTTAATATTGATGGAAGAAATGCAGTATCAGACCTGGCTGTATCCAATGTGGAGGCAGGTGCCCTTTGCCTGGAGTCGGCATTTGAAAACTTTGGCTACAGCCAGAGAAACATTGCAGATGATGTTTACGATGGTGTTTTTGAGAACCTTGTGATCAAAGACAGCAGCGGGAATACTCTTTATGATAATCGATTGAAAGAGGGGGAACGGGCATTTTATGAAATTAGGGAAACCTGGAACCGGGTTATCAACTGGTTTATCAAGACATTGTAATAAAGCTCGCTTCGTGGTATTTCTTTTCCTTCTTGGCTGTATGCTGCTTTTTGCAGGATGTGCAGGGAGGAAAAAGGAGATGCATGCAGAAGGGGAAATGCAGCAGGAGGCTTCGGGGTTTGTGGGAAGCCGTGGGAACGGTGAGGGAACAGGAAAGAGAAAGGTCCACGTTTGGGCGGTTTACTGGGATAATAAAGATGTAGTAAGGAGAATGGAAAATTTACAGGAAGAGGTAGATGGGATTAGTTATTTTGCCGCATATTTTGACAGCGAGAAAAAAATGTTTCTGCCGGAGAACGTTATGGGTATGAAGGCAGCTATAGAGAATAGCGGTAAAAACGGAAAAATGGAAAGCTATTTGACTTTTGTAAATGATTTATTGAAAAAAGAAGGGGGTTCTTCTCTTAAAGACAAAGACTTGCTTTATTATCTTTTTTCCTCGAAGGAATCCAGGCAAAGGCATATCAGTGATATCCTGGAGATGACAGAACAGGGAGGTTTTGACGGGGTCGAAATAGACTATGAAGCCATGAAAAAGGATATGGAGCTTTGGAAGCTGTTCACTTCTTTTGTCAATGAATTGTATGGAAAGACTTCAGAGAGAGGACTGAAGCTTCGGGTGATTTTAGAACCGGGGGCGCCAGTGGAAGAACTGGGCTTTGTAAAAGGGCCGGAATACGTTTTTATGTGTTATAATTTATACGGCTATGGGACAGAGCCCGGGCCAAAGGCCGATGAAAATTTTCTGATTTCCATGGTGGAGAAAGGGAAGGCTTTGCCGGGAGAAACTTACTTTGCGGTAGCAAACGGCGGATTTGATTTTATAAAAGCCTCCGGAGAGACAGAGCAGATTTCAACGGAAGAAGCGATCTTAAGACAAAGCCAGGCAGGAGATAATAAGGCCATACGGCGGGACGAAAAAAGCGGCTGCAAGGTCTATTCTTATAGGGACAGCAATGGACGGGAGCATGAGGTTTGGTATGCTGATGACGAAACCTTAAATTTTTGGTACGGCATTTTAGAGAGAGAAGGAGCAAAAGGGCTGTCCTTGTGGAGGCTTGGCGGTTAAGGGTTAAGGGGAGTTTTGAAAGAAAGCAGGAGAACAGTGAAATTCTTCTATAAATACATGTTGGAAAAGCCTTCTGTGATTAAATTCATGGAAGACTTTTTTATTGCAATTTTCCATTTTTAAGGTTCTTTCCTGCCCTGAATCTCAGGCTGCGGGAAAAGATTTTGAAACATTTTGAAACACATGTTTCAAAATGTTTCAAATAGAAACGAAATAATTTTCATGCAGTGAGCGGATACAGAATCCCGATGATAGAAAAAAAGGCTCAAAAATACGGTAATCTTATAAAGTTATCAATAAAAAAGTTCCTGATCCATAGTTGGCATGATATTTGCTTTATAAAAAGTATAGAAGATACGTCGACGTTTTCTTTTAAGAATTACAAAGAAGGAGAAATAAATATATGAGCAGGAAACCTGTACTGGGAATTTTACTTGGAGATGCTGCGGGGGTAGGGCCTGAAATGATCGCAAAGCTGGCTGCAAACGGTTTTTTAGATCAGAACTGCAGGCCTCTGATTATGGGAGATCTAAGGGTTTTAAAAAAGGCGGAGAAGATTAACTGCCTGAATATTAGGACACAGGCAATATCCGATGTTTCGGAAGCAACCTGGGAAGATGGGATTCCCGTTCTGGACCAGAAGAATTTAGATCCTATAGAAATTGAATATGGAAAGCTAAGTATTGAAAGCGGGAAAGCGTGTCTTGAGCTGTTGAAGCTGGGAGTTGAACTATTTCAGGCCGACAAAATAGACGGCTTCTGCTTCGGACCGCTGAATAAGCAGTCCATGATCAAAGCAGGCTGCACAAAGGAAAGTGAACATCATTTTCTGGCCGATTTGTTCCATCAGACAGCTCCCTTTGGCGAAATCAATGTTCTGGGGGATTTGTGGACCACAAGAACAACCAGTCATATCCCCATTGCCAGAGTAAGTGATCATTTAAGTGTGGAAACCATTATGAGGGCGATCACTCTAGCGGACTCTACTTTAAAAAATTCCGGCATTGAGAAACCGGTTCTCGGCATTGCGGCGCTGAATCCCCACTGCGGGGAAGGGGGAAAGTGCGGAAGAGAAGAAATTGACGTAATCACTCCGGCCATTGAGGAAGCGAAACGAATGGGCATAGACGCAAGGGGGCCATTCTCATCGGATATACTTTTTATCAATGCATTTAATGGAGAATTTAATGGGGTTGTTACCATGTATCACGATCAGGGACAGATAGCACTGAAATTAAAAGGATTTGATCAGGGGATTACCATTGCAGGCGGTCTTCCGGCACCTATCGTTACCTGCGCCCACGGAACTGCTTACGATATTGCAGGTAAAGGAGTGGCAAAGACGTCTGCGTTTGAAAATGCTGTGCTGATGGCAGCAAAGATGGCAAGGACCATCAGAAATATGGATTAATACTTTGGGGAGGTTTATTACAATGAAGAAGGTTCGGACAAAACAGGTGATTCCGCTGTTTATGGCAGGATTTGCCGTTGTTTTCGGATGGGTGGGTGTCTTTAAACTGGGCTTCTGGAATCCTGATCAGGGGCCGGCACCAGGGTTTTTCCCGTCAATTATGGCGGTTGTTATGTTTTTAACCAGCATACTTGCTTTTATCCAGTCTTTCAAAGAAGATGGGACCGTGAAATACGAAAAGCAGGAATTGCTGGTCATCGCATCAGGGGCAGGAATTATTCTTTCAACCTTTATTATAGGGCTTGTGGGAAGCTGCTTTCTTTATATTATTTTATGGCTGAAAGTCTTTGAAAAAGCAAGCTGGAAGGATACACTGATTATTCTGGCCGTGGTCGCTTTTATTGTGATTGGAGTATTTGGCTTGTGGCTGGGGATACAATTTCCCCTGGGTCTGATGGAATACATTTTATAAAGGGGGAAGATCAAAGATGCAGAATTTACAACTTTTACTTCATGGTTTTCAGACAGCCCTTACGTTCCAAAATGTGGGAGCGGCACTTATAGGAGCAGTTTTGGGACTTATTGTTGGGGCAATGCCGGGAATAGGCAGTCTTGCAGGCGTGGCTCTATTATTGCCACTGACCTATAAGTTCAATCCTACAACAGCAATCATTATGCTGGGAGCCCTGTATTATTCCAACATGTATGGCGGCAGCTTCAGTGCAATCCTTTTAAATATTCCAGGAGATTCACCGGCAATCATGACGGCTTTGGATGGCTATCCAATGGCTTCAAAGAAAAAAAGGCCGGGGCAGGCGCTTTTGACCGCCGATTTATCCTCTTTTATCGGAGGATCCATTGGTATCTGCATACTTACATTTACCGGCCCGGCATTGGCAAATCTGGGATTGAAATTCGGTCCCTCTGAGATGACAGCTCTTCTTTTGATCGCCATGACTTCCATCAGCTGGCTAGTGGGAGAAAACCCTACAAAGGGTGTGGTTATTACCATGTTCGGGATTATACTGGCAAGCATTGGCATGGATACGCTGTCAGGTGTGCCCAGGTACGATTTTGGAAACATGTACTTGCTTGGAGGCATTCCATTTACTCCTTATATCATTGGAGCGGTTGGATTCTCACAGGTCATCAAACTGATCATGGAACGTGATCAGGGAAAGGGCGGAGCAGCCACAGATATGAAATTGACCATCCGGGGCAGCATGATTACCAAGCATGATTTCAGGCGTCTTCTTCCTCCGGCTCTTCGTTCCGGGTTTCTTGGTACATTTATAGGAGTGCTTCCAGGGGCTGGTGCAACAACAGGTTCTTTTATGGGATATGCGGTTCAGAAGAAAATGAAGAGCGAAGAGGAACTTGGAACCGGTGCCATTGAAGGAATTGCGTCCTGTGAAGCTGCCAATAATGCAGCAGCAGCAGGGGCGTTTGCCCCGCTTCTCGCTCTTGGTATCCCTGGATCAGGAACCGGAGCCGTATTGCTGGGAGGATTGATGATGTGGGGATTGAATCCGGGGCCGCTGTTATTTACAAATGAACCGGATTTTACGTGGGGATTAATTGCCTCTCTGTTTTTGTCAAACATACTGACTCTGGCAATCGCGGTCTGCGTAATCCCGTTTTTGCTTAAAATACTGTCCGTACCAGTAAAATACATGATTCCGTGCATTACCGTTGTGTGTGTGGTAGGCTCATACAGTTCCAGCTATTCCATGTATGGGGTTCTAATCATGTTTTTGTCTGGTATTGCAGGGTATCTGTTAGATAAAAATGACTATCCGACAGCTCCCATGTTGCTGTCCTTTGTATTGGCGCCGCTTCTGGAATCAAATATGCGCAAAGCATTTATCATATCCGGAGGCAGTCTGGATATTTTCTTTACAAGGCCTATTACCTGTGTACTTATGGTTGTGTTTTTTGGTGTAGTGGCAACTCCTGTAGTTAAATCAATGATGAAAAACAAGACAGCAGGAAAAGCCTCAAAATAAAATAAAAACGGAGGAGTTTACAATGAAAAGCAGGAAGACATTTTTAGCAGCAGGGGTGATTGCAGTCTCTTTGATTATAGGAGGCTGCAACAGTAAACAGGCATCAAGCGGACCGTTTGTTCCAAAGGAAAACGTATCGTGGGTTGTAACAAGCAAGCCGGGTGGCGGAAGTGATATTTATACCCGTATGATTTCTGATATCATGGTAAGTGAAAAAATGCTGGATCAAACGATCCTGGTCACAAATAAAACGGACGGTGGCGGTGAGATCGGAAGAAATGAGGTGGCTAACACAAAAGGAAAGAAAGCAGATTACACCCTTTTGACCTTTAACAGCGGGGATCTGATGCCAATGGTACAGAATACGGCCAACCGTTCGAAAAACTTTAGGATTCTTGCAATTATGGCAGTAGACAAGCAGTTGATTTTTAAAGGAGAAAAAACAAAGTACCAGGATTTTTCTCAGGCCATCGAGGCTGCAAAGAATGGGAAAAAGGTAGTGATAGGAGGTTCAAAGGGCGATGACATTGCAACCTATGAAGCCATGCTTGCAGAAATCGGGCTTACCCAGAATCAAATGAGTTATATTACCTATGATTCCACCGGGGATGCCATTACGGCGATTCTTGGAGGCCATATAGAATTTGTGATCTCCAAGCCTGCGGCAGCCTCAGAGTATGTGGAGGCAGGCTCCTTGATTCCAGTTCTGGCTTTGGCTGAGGAGCGTTATACCGGTAATCTGGCAGATGCTCCCACCTTAAGTGAGATCGGTGATTATAAGAATGTGGAGATTCCGGTGTGGCGCGGTGTGGCGGCTCCGGCAGCCATGAGCGATGCTGCCGCTGCATACTGGAGCGACTTACTGGGAAAGGTTGCCCAGACGGATAAGTGGAATACGGATTATCTGGAGAAGAACAAATTGGTTGCTGATTATAAGGATATGGCAGAAGCAGGAGAATATGTAACCAAATACGAGGCGGACTTCATGGCGGCTAATGGGATAAAATAGCGGATCAGGAGGAAATATCATGAAACTATGCTATCAGGTGGCGACCCCGGATGTAACAGTTGCAGATTCGGTAACTGCTTATCAGGGAGCGCTTTCAGAGAGCTTTCAGGCTCTTGCCAGTCTTGGCTATGATGGGGTTGAGCTTATGACTCTCGATCCATCCCGGCTTGACTGGGAGGAGGTAAAAGCAGAAGCCAGTAAGAACCGATTGTCGGTTGCTCTTGTTTGTACCGGAGAAATATTCGGCCAGCTTGGGCTAAGCTATACGGATCCAAGGGCGGAAATACGGGCAGAAGCTATTCGGCGCTCCAGGGAAATCATTGATTTTGCCTGTTTTCTGGGAGCGGATATTAATATTGGACGTGTCAGAGGTCAATATTCCAGGGAACTGTCCAGGGATGAGACGGAAGAGCTGGCTGTTAAGGCATTTCAGGAGCTTTCAGAGTATGCGAAGCCAAGGGATGTTAAAATAGCTCTGGAAACGGTAACCATTATGCAGACCAACTTTATTAATACTCTGGAAGAAGGGGTCAGGCTGGTAGAACGGGTGGACCGGGGGAATTTTAAGCTGATGATGGATGTGTTCCATTTGAACCTGGAAGAGAAAGATATCTGTGAAGCGATCCGCAGATACAGTTCTTATAATATACATGTGCATCTGGCAGACAATAACCGGAGATATCCAGGCAGCTGTGGATTAAATTTTGAAAAAATCATCAATACCTTCAAAGAATGTGGCTATGAAGGGAATTTCTGTACGGAAATTTATCAGATTCCCAATCAGTATGAAGCGGCAAAGAGAGCGGCCTTGCATTTAAAGCCGATCTTAAACAAGGTGTATGGGACATAGAAAGGGGAACGCGGATATGAAGACAGTGGCATTGATCCATACAGTCAAACGTGTAGCTAATACATTTGAAGAGGCGCTTAGGGCCGGGGTGGATGAAACAATCAGGGTTTATAATCTGCTGGATGACTACCTGGCCAATCATCCCAATGAAGTTGGTGAATTTACTATAAATAACAGAAACCGCCTGTTTCAGGATTTAAAGACCCAGGAAATGACCGGTGCGGATCTCATCGTCACCACTTGCTCAACCTTGACACCGGTTGTGGATATGCTTCGGCCATTAATAAAGGTGCCGATAATCGCCATTGATGATGCCATGGCGTCAAAGGGGGTGACTTACGGCAGGCGGATTCTCATTATGGCAACGGCTGAGAGTACGGTTGAACCCACCAGGGAGAAGCTGAAAAAAGAAGCTGCTGCGGCAGGTGTAGAAATTGACCTGGATCAGATCGTCTGCAGGGAGGCATTTCATGCCATGAAGGAACTGAAAATGAATGTACATGACAACATTCTGAGGGAAGAGGCAGGAAAAATCCGGAATTATGACTGTGTGATCCTTGCTCAGGCTTCCATGGCCCATCTTCAGAAGGACATAGAAGAGATCAGCAAAATTGTGACTTTATCCAGCCCCTCCCTGTGTATCAGACAGATAAATGAATATTTTAAAGCAGAAGGAGTGTAACAATATGAATGCTGAAAGACAGCAGGAATTACAACGCTTATGTTTCAGATTTCGCAACGAATTGATTGATCTGCTTTACCACATACAGACCGGTCATCCGGGCGGATCATTATCCTGTACCGAAATCCTGACTACCCTGTATTTTGAAAAAATCAGGCAGGATCCCAGGCATCCGGACATGGAAGGAAGAGACCGGCTGATCCTATCAAAAGGGCACGCAGCTCCTATTCTCTACATCATCCTTGCAGAACTCGGATATTTTCCAAAGGAGGAACTGAAAACCCTTCGGCAGATTAACAGCAATCTCCAGGGTCATCCGTGTTTACATAAAACTCCGGGAGTGGAATTATCAACCGGTCCCCTTGGACTTGGGCTTGGGGCAGGCCTTGGAATGAGTCTTTCAGAACGGTTAAAGGGCAGCGAAGCCTATACCTACGTTGTACTTGGAGATGGAGAGATTCAGGAAGGCTCTGTCTGGGAAGCAGCTTTGGCAGCTTCCAAATTCCAGGCAGATCATCTGATTGCCATTCTGGACAACAATGGGGTCCAGCTTGACGGAACTCTGGAAGAAATCATGCCCATGGGTGATATTCCTGCAAAGTGGGCAGCATTTGGCTGGAAGGTACTGACCTGCGACGGACATGATGTAAAATCCATTTCCGATGCCCTGGATAAGGCCGTAGCCTGTAAGGGGAAACCTGTTATTATTATAGCCAATACAGTGAAAGGAAAGGGGATTTCTTTCATGGAAGGAAAGAATGTCTGGCATGGAAAACCCATTGGCGAAGAGGATTATAAGGCAGCGAAGATTGATCTGGGAGGTGCACCGGCATGAAAAAGGTTGCGATTCGAGATGCTTATGGAGAAGCTTTAAAAAAGCTGGGTCTGGTGAATGAAAAAATAATAGCACTGGAGGCTGATGTGGGGGCATCTACAAAAAGCGCTGTTTTTGGAAAAGAGTTCCCGGACCGTTATTTTAATGTAGGGATCAGCGAGATGAATATGACCGCCATGGCAGCAGGCTTTGCCTTGGAAGGATTCGTACCGTTTGTCAATACATTTGCAAGTTTTTTAACAACCAGAGGAGCAGATCCCATCCAGTGCCTCATTGCTTATGACAGACTGAATGTCAAACTGGCCGGAACCTACTGCGGACTGTCTGACTCCTACGATGGAGCAAGTCATCACAGTATAACGGATATGGCATTTGTAAGAGCCATTCCAGGGGTGACGGTGGTAAGCGTCTCCGATGCGGTGGAAACGGAAAAGGCGGTATTTGCGCTGGCAGAATATGAGGGACCTGTGTATCTACGTTTAAGCAGAGCGCCTGCGCCTGTCATCTATGATGAAACATTGAAGTTTGAAATCGGGAAGGGGATTGTCATAAAGGAAGGATCGGATGTGACTATCATTGCAACGGGAACGGTACTGCATAAAGCCCTGGAAGCAGCAAAGTTGTTAAGCGAGGAAGGAATTGAGGCAGCTGTGATTGATATGCATACCGTTAAGCCGATTGACCGGGAGCTAATATATTCTTATGCAAAAAAAACAGGAGCCATAGTGACTGTGGAGGAGCACAGTATCCATGGCGGTCTGGGTAGTGCAGTCGCAGAGGTACTGGTACAGGAATGTCCTGTCCCGGTGGAAATAATTGGAGCAGAGGAATTTGCAGAATCCGGGGACTATGAGCAGCTTCTGGAAAAATACGGATACAGCAGCCGGGAGATCGGTGCAGCTTGTCGGAAGGTAATGGCAAGGAAGTGATGCAGGATGAATGAATCTATGAGAAAATATATGAAGATCGGTATGATTCTGCATATGGCATTCCGTGGACTGGCTTCAGGGGAAGGTCCTACACTGGAATGCTTGAAAAAAATTGTAACTGATGAGTATTTTGAGGCAGTGGAAGTTACCTGGATCCGTGATCCGGCGGTAAGAAAACAGGCAGCGGATATGATTCGATGCGGCCATATGGAAGTTGCTTACGGGGGACAGCCAAGGATGTTAACAACCGGTGGAAACATCAACGACCTGGATGAGCAAAAGAGGCTTGCGGCACTTGCTTCCTTAAAGGAAGGAATTGATGAGGCCTATGAAATCGGAGCATCAGGTTTTTCGTTTCTTGCCGGAAGTTATGAGGAAGCAACCAAGAGGCAGTCTCTGGAATCTCTTTTAAAGAGTTCAGGAGAACTCTGCCGTTATGCAAAGGCAAAGGGGGATATGCTGGTCACTCTGGAAGTATTTGATTATGACATTGATAAGAGATCCCTGTTGGGACCTGTTAAGCTTGTAAAAGAGTATGCAGAGATCATGAGTTCAGAATTTGATAATTTTGGTCTTTTGGTCGATTGCAGTCATATCCCCATGCTTCACGAAACGTTTGAAGAGAATCTGATACCTGTTGCCCCCTATATCAGGCATGCCCATATGGGAAATACCGTGATCCGCAAGCCTGCATTACCGGCCTATGGAGATCAGCATCCAAGGTTTGGATTCCCAGACAGCGAAAATGATGTGAAGGAACTGGCTCATTACTTAAAGGTCTTACTAGAGATCGGTTTTCTGAACAAAGAGAACAGGCCGATTGTAAGTTTTGAAGTAAAACCGTGGAAAGAGGAAGATAGTGAAGTGGTGATTGCTAATGCAAAAAGGACTCTGAATCTGGCATGGGATATGATATAGCAGGATTCAAAAGAACAGAATAGCTACATACCGTATGGCGCGGAGGAGATGGAGGTAAAAAATATGAAAGACCCAATTCAAAAATATTTTCAGATAGGAACCATACAGTGGATGACTCATCCGCCGATTTCCTATAATATAGTAGATTCTGTAAAGACCATTGCATGTGACGAATATTTCAGTGCACTTGAAATTACGGAAATAAAAGATAACGCCGCAAGAGCGAAAGTAAAAGGCATGTTGGAGCAGTCTCATCTAAAGGTTTGCTATGGGGCTCAGCCAAGACTGCTGGGACCGAAACTAAATCCCAATGACACCAATGAGGAGGGAAGAAAGAAAGCGGAAAAAACGCTGATGGAAGCGGTGGATGAAGCGGAATACATGGGAGCAAAGGGAGTCGCTTTCCTGGCAGGAAAATGGGAGGAGGAAACAAAAGAACAGGCATATGAGCAGCTTTTAAAAACCACCAGAAATCTTTGCAATTATGCGGCAGATAAAGGTATGATGATCGAACTAGAAGTATTTGATTATGATATGGATAAAGTAGCATTGATCGGCCCGGCACCTTATGCAGCCAGATTTGCAGCGGATATGCGCATGACCAATCACAACTTCGGCCTTCTGGTAGATCTGTCCCATTTTCCTACAACGTACGAAACCAGCAAATTTGTCGTACAGACCCTTCGCCCCTATATTACCCATTTCCATATTGGCAATGCTGTTGTTAAGAAGGGCTGTGAAGCTTATGGGGACCAGCATCCCAGATTTGGATATCCGGACAGTGCCAATGACGTGGAAGAGTTAAGAGATTTCTTTACTGTTTTAAAAGAGGAAGGTTTCTTTCAAAAGGAAAATCCATACGTTCTTTCCCTGGAAGTTAAGCCGTGGGGAGAGGAAGATGGGGATATAATCCTGGCCAACACAAAACGTGTGATTAACCGGGCATGGGCGCTGGTAGAAGACTGAATAAGGGAGGATGGAAAGATGAAAATAGTAATTTTAGATGGATACACAGAGAACCCGGGAGATCTGTCATGGGCAGGTTTTGAGGCATTTGGAAGTTTGACCGTATACGACAGGACGCCTGCTTCTGAGATTGTGGACCGAATCGGAGATGCAGAAGTAGTCTATACCAATAAAACACCCATATCAAAAGAGACCATTGCAGCATGCCCGCACCTTAAATTTATCGGTGTACTGGCTACCGGATACAACGTGGTGGATGTTGGGGCCGCAAGGGAAGCAGGGATCCCGGTTTCCAATATCCCGACTTATGGGACGGACGCAGTTGCCCAGTATACCATTGCACTTTTGCTGGAACTGTGCCATCACATCGGGGAGCATTCTGATTGCGTAAAGAGAGGGGATTGGACCAATAGTCAAGACTGGTGTTTCTGGAACCATCCGCTCATTGAGCTTGCCGGAAAAACAATGGGCATTATTGGATTTGGACGAATCGGGCAGGGAACGGCCAAAATAGCCCAGGCACTGGGAATGAAGGTACTTGCATTTGACGAATATCAGAATAAGGCACTGGAGACGGAGACCTGCCGCTATGCTTCGCTGAATGAAGTGCTGGCAGATTCCGATGTAATTGCATTGCACTGCCCGCTGTTTCCTTCCACAGAAGGGATTATTAACAAAGAAAATATTGCAAAGATGAAAGATGGGGTGATGATTATAAATGATTCCAGAGGACCGCTGATTGTAGAGGAAGATTTGCGGGAAGCGTTAAACAGCGGAAAGGTAGCCGGAGCAGCAGTGGATGTTGTATCTACCGAGCCGATTAAAATGGACAATCCGCTGCTAGGCGCAAATAATTGTCTGATCACCCCTCATATAGCCTGGGCGCCAAAAGAATCCAGACAAAGACTAATGGATATTGCGGTGGACAATTTAAGGGCCTATCAGGCAGGCACTCCGCAAAATGTAGTAAATAAATAGAATCCGACCAGAGTATAAATTCCAACTGGGTATCAATGTTTTCAATGCAAAAGAGCATCTGACTATGTTACAATATAAGTAATATTGTTGGATGCTTTTTTGCAAAGGATGGATGTTCGTATGGTAAAAATTCTGATATTTATGCCCCGTGATAACATGAGAGAACGATTTGAGAGGGCTGTTTTAAAATTGAGTCCAAAAGGAGAAGACATCAGAGTGGAACTGATTCATGTCTTTGGAACGCCGGACTCTCTTTCCAAAAACAAGGACGCGGAAATTATGATGGCCAGGGGAATGACTTATGACAGGTTGAGAAAGCTGTTCCCCAAGAAGCATATCGTAGAGCTTCGCTTAACCAGTTTTGACATTGTGGATGCTCTGGTAAGATGCAAAGAAACTTTTGCACCGCGACGGATCGCTCTGTGCCTTCAGAAACAGGAATTTGCTTCTGTGAAAAACCTGGAGGTACTGTGTGGTGCAGGGATTGAATTTTATGATATTTCAGATGAAGAAAGCTGCATACAGGCCATTGAAGAGCTGAAAATCAAAGGGATTGATGCGGTGGTGGGGGCCGGAACGATCTGCGGGCTGTGTGACAAAAACGGAATACCGAGAATTCATATTGAGACAAAAGACATGGCGATTGAGCAGGCGCTTTTAGAAGCTGTGAATGCAGCAAGAACCATTAACAATGAAAGGGCCAAAGCCGATATGATGCGCATGATCCTAAATAGCAGTGAAGATGCGATTATAGCGGTCAATGAGGCCGGGAGAATTCTTGCGATCAACAACCAGGCCTATATTGCTTATCAGCTGTCCACTCAGGATCATTACATTAACAATTCTATTAAGGTCATTCATAAAGAGTTGAAGTGGCAGCAGGCTATGGAGTCCGGAAAAGAAACTTCAGAGCTGATGAAGATTAACAGTAAAAATTATTTTATTCAATACAAGCCCATCATGGTGGATAATCATAGTGCAGGAACCATGATTATTACCCAGAATGCTCAGAAAATCATGGAAACAGAAACCAAAATACGCCGGGGATTAAGCGAAAAAGGATTGGCGTCCAAATACACGTTTGAAGATATTATTGGAAACAGCCAGGCAATTAAAGATAACATATCCATAGCAAAAAGATACAGCAGCGTGGATTCAAACGTACTGATCGTAGGGGAGACAGGAACTGGAAAAGAGCTTTTTGCCCATAGCATCCACAGGGTAAGCAAAAGGAGTCATGAACCCTTTGTTGCATTAAATTGTGCGGCATTGCCTGAAAACTTGCTGGAAAGCGAATTATTCGGATATGAATCGGGAGCCTTTTCCGGTGCATCCAGAAATGGAAAAATCGGTCTTTTTGAACTGGCTCACAAGGGAACCATATTTTTAGATGAGATCGGAGAAATTCCATTTTCGCTCCAGGCAAAGCTGCTGCGAGTACTGCAGGAAAAAGAAATCAGAAGGATCGGCAGTGACCGGGTGCTTCCTGTGGATGTCAGGGTGATTTCAGCGACCAATATCGATATAGAAAAACAAATCAAAGAAGGTAATTTCCGTTCGGATTTGTATTACCGTCTGAATCTGCTGGACATTATCATTCCCCCTCTCAGAGAAAGAAAGGAAGATATCATGACCATGGTCGATTTTTACATGCTGCGATTTGCCTGTGAAATCGGCAAATCGGCACCCAGAATTTCCTCCGGAGCCGGTAAGCTGCTGACGGAATATGAATGGCCCGGAAATGTCCGCCAGCTCCGCAATATCTGCGAACGCTTAACCGTTCTAAATGATACGGGAACCATTCAGGAAAATGATATCAGGCAGCTTAAAATCTTTAAAGAGGTGGAAGAGAAAGAAAATATGTTTGGTCCAAAACTGCAAAGCACGGAATTGAATCAATACAGCGGTTTTTCTCCCAGAATGAAAAAAAAAGGACCTGGCTGAAGAACTAGGGGTAAGCAGGACAACCCTCTGGAGAATGATAAAAAAACAGGAAAAAGATAATTAAGATGTCTGGTGGAAAGCGGAACAGGGTGAAGTCTACATTGTTTTAATGGGTGTTAAACAGTTGATTAACTGGACCGGGAGCGTATAAAATGGCTTATTTTAGGTTATATTTTTACAAGAAGGAAGTATGCTGGAACTGGTATGTATCCAGAGACACTATCACTTTCATTAAACCTGATTATTTAATAGAAATAATTGACAACCATATTGCCCTGTGGTAAACTGTATCAGTACAAATATGCGCCGATACTTGGTATTTCGGATACTCCAACCAATACTTGGTATGAGGTGAGACTTTAAGACTAAAGGAGGAAATCAACATGATTTCAAAGGAAAAGAAAGCAGCTATCATCGCTGAATTTGGCAGAAAAGCCGGAGACACAGGTTCACCAGAAGTACAGATTGCAATTCTGACAGAAAGAATTACAGAATTAACAGATCATCTTCAGAAGAACCCTAAAGATCATCATTCCAGAAGAGGACTTCTGATGATGGTTGGACAGAGAAGGGGTCTTCTTGATTACTTAAAGAAGACAGACCTTGAAGGCTATCGTTCATTGATCGAGAAGTTAGGAATCAGAAAATAATAAACCATTTAGGGTGGAGGACATCTCCACCCTATCTGTCTATTATGAAAAGAATATTAAAAGTAGAAGCATTCCCCGAGACCGCTGATGTGTGCGTAATAAGCAGAGCCAAGAGGCGGGAAGGGGGCGCTGATATGCAAGCATATCCGCACCCCCTTCCAGTCTCTTGGCGAGCAACCGCGAATGAGGGACTAAAAGTCCCGAATTTGCGGTTGCGGATTCTGCCCCCAGCGGGCCGCATAATCAAACTCATTTTTTAATTATTGCGCGCAGATCAGTAGTTTCGGCGTCTTCTACTGTTAATATAAATATTAATCAAGTAAAAGGAGATACCAGTATGTACAAGAGTTACAGTATGGAACTGGCCGGCAGAACATTAACCGTTGATGTCGGCAGAGTAGCAAAGCAGGCAAACGGCGCAGCACTCATGCACTATGGCGATACCGTAGTATTAGCTACCGCAACTGCTTCTGACAAACCAAGAGACGGAATCGATTTCTTCCCACTGAGCGTAGAATATGAAGAAAAATTATACGCCGTAGGAAAGATCCCAGGCGGCTTCAACAAGAGAGAGGGAAAAGCATCTGAGAATGCTATTTTGACCTCCCGCGTTATTGACCGTCCCATGAGACCTCTGTTTCCAAAAGATTATCGCAACGATGTAACCTTAGATAACATCGTTATGTCCGTAGATCAGGATTGCAGTCCTGAGCTCACAGCAATGTTAGGTTCTGCTATTTCAACCTGCATTTCCGATATTCCATTTGACGGACCTTGCGCTTCCACCCAGGTAGGACTTGTAGACGGAGAATTCGTTATCAACCCAACCCAGGCTCAGAAGCAGGTTTCCGATATGGCTCTTACGGTTGCATCCACAAGAGAAAAAGTCATCATGATCGAGGCCGGAGCCAATGAGGTACCGGAAGATAAGATGATCGAGGCCATCTTTAGGGCTCATGAAGTAAACCAGGAAATCATCAAATTTATTGACACCATCGTAGCAGAGTGCGGAAAGCCAAAACACAAGTATACCAGCTGTGCAGTGCCGGAAGAGTTATTTGCTGCCATCAGGGAAATCGTTACTCCTGAGGAGATGGAAGTTGCCGTATTTACCGATGAAAAGCAGATAAGAGAAGAGAACATCCGCAACATCACCGCGAAACTGGAAGAAGCCTTTGCAGAAAAGGAAGAATGGTTGTCAGTGCTTGGAGAAGCCATTTACCAGTATCAGAAAAAGACTGTCCGCAAGATGATCTTAAAAGACCATAAGCGTCCTGATGGCCGTGCCATGGATCAGATCCGTCATCTGGCAGCAGAGATCGATATGCTTCCAAGAGTTCATGGATCCGCCATGTTTACCCGTGGTCAGACACAGATTTTAAATATTTGTACCTTGGCTCCACTTTCAGAAAGCCAGAGATTAGACGGCATTGATGATATGGAAACTTCCAAGAGATATATGCACCACTATAATTTCCCGTCCTTTTCCGTAGGAGAGACAAGACCTTCCAGAGGACCGGGACGTAGAGAGATCGGCCATGGTGCCCTGGCAGAGAGAGCATTGATTCCAGTTCTTCCTTCTGAGGATGAATTCCCATATGCAATCCGTACCGTATCTGAGACTATGGAATCCAATGGTTCCACCTCCCAGGCAAGTATCTGTTCCTCCTCCATGTCCTTAATGGCTGCCGGTGTTCCCATTAAATCGGCTGTTGCAGGTATTTCCTGCGGACTTGTTACCGGAGATTCCGATGACGATTACATCGTCCTGACTGATATTCAGGGTCTGGAAGATTTCTTCGGCGATATGGACTTTAAGGTAGGCGGTACCCATAAAGGTATTACTGCGATCCAGATGGATATTAAAATCCACGGCCTTACAAGACCGATTATTGAGGAAGCCATCCGCACCACCAGAGAAGCAAGACTTTATATTCTTGATGAGGTTATGGCAAAAGCCATTGCTGAGCCACGCAAGGAAGTAGGCAAGTATGCTCCGAAGATCGACCAGATTTCCATTGATCCTCAGAAGATCGGCGATGTGGTAGGTAAGCAGGGTAAAGTGATCAATAAGATCATTGAAGAAACAGGTGTAAAGATCGATATTAACGATGATGGTAATGTATCCGTATGCGGAACCGATCAGGCTATGATCGACCGTGCAATCCAGATCATTAAGAGCATTGTAACAGACATCGTGGCAGGACAGATCTTTACAGGCAAGGTTGTCAGAATCATGAACTTTGGTGCTTTCGTTGAACTGGCTCCTAACAAGGATGGTATGGTTCATATTTCCAAGCTGTCTGATAAGAGAGTGGCAAAGGTTGAAGATGTAGTTAACATCGGTGACGAAGTAACCGTTAAGGTTATGGAAGTCGACAAGATGGGCAGAATCAACTTAAGCATGAAGCCGGGAGATCTGGCTGCAAAGACAGAAGAGAAGAAAGAAGAAAAAGAAACAGTCACAGAATAAAACAGCTATGCCCTGTGGCAGACAGCAGATAGGCCAATATCCGTCTGCTGTCTGTTTTTTTACCTCATCAGGTAAGGGCACGGATTGTGAATATCCGGCAGTTTTAGGAACGGGGAAGGAGTATATCATGGAAAAACAGACACTGGCAGAAATTGCATCCCAAAAATTATTGCAGATGATACAGGAAGAAGGTTATACTGCAGGAGACAAGCTGCCAACCGAGGCAGAACTGTCTGAAGTTCTGGGAGTAGGGCGTAATACGGTCCGTGAGGCCTTAAGGATCCTGATGTCCCGCAACATCGTCACCATTCGCCAGGGATCGGGGACCTTTCTGTCAGATAAAAATGGTGTGGCCGATGATCCTCTGGGATTTACAATGATAGAAGACAGAAGAAAGCTGACAGAGGATTTAATCCAGATCCGGGTCATGCTGGAGCCGCCTATTGCAGCCCTGGCGGCTCAGAATGCGGCTATGGAGGACATCCTTTGCTTGGAAGAAATACTTCTGGAATTAGAAAAGATGATGGAGAACCGGGAGGATTATTCGGAAAAAGATTCCCAGTTCCATGCCCAGATTGCCAACTGCAGCCATAATCTGATCATCGCAAATCTGGTTCCTGTCATCACCGATGGGGTCCGGGTCTTTGCCGGTTCAGTCCGGGAAACCGAATATGCACAGACGTTATTGTCTCATCGCAGGATTTATGAGGCGATCAGGGACCGGAGACCCGTAGAAGCACAGCAGGCTATGTATTTCCACTTAATGTACAACGAAAACCGCTATAAGGAAGAAGACCGGGAAAGAAACTGATTGAACCATGGTCTGAAATCCTATATTATGAGATAAGGCATATATTCATGGGATGAGTATATGCCTTATTTTTTACTTTTTCTTGACTTATTCCACAAAATATGATAAAAATAGAATATATTTGTAGGATGAATATTCACCCTATAGTGTTTATTTTTTTCTGGAGGTTAAAAATATTGAAACAATTATATGATGTACTTATTATCGGAGGCGGGGTTATTGGAAGCGCAATTGCCAGGGAAATGTCCAGATATCGCTTAAAAATAGGTGTTTTGGAAAAGAATCTGGATGTTTGCTGTGAGACCAGCGGACGAAATTCCGGAGTGGTCCACGGAGGATTCGCATACAACACCGATTCCCTCAAAGCAAAATTGTGTGTGGAAGGCAATAAAATCATGGGACAACTTTCCGAAGAACTGGATTTTGCTTTTCAGCGCTGCGGAAAAGTTCTGGTAGGTAATACACCGGAGGATCAGGAATCGCTGGAGCGGACCATGAAACAGGGCAAAGCCAATGGGGTAAGCGGGATGGAACTGATCGGAAAAGAACGGCTTCATGAACTGGTACCTGCTGTCATAGGGGAATTTGCCATGTATTCCGCTGAAAGCGGGATCGTAGATCCCTTCGGATATACCATTGCCCTGGCTGAGAATGCTGCGGAAAATGGTGTGGATTATTTCTTTGACAACGAGGTAACAGCCATTGAAAGAGATGCGGATTCCAATTATGTAATCACCACATCCGCGGGAACCTTTTACAGCCGCTGGGTAGTAAACAGTGCCGGTCTTGGCTGCGGGAAGATATCGGAGCTGTTGGGGATTGGCGGATATAAGATCATAGGTTCCAAGGGAGATTACATCATTCTGGATAAAAGGACCGGTCCATTGCTTCCCATGCCGGTATACCCGGTTCCCAGCAATACCTATATGGGGATCCATGTGACCAATACGACAGATGGCAATGTAATCGTTGGACCCAATGCGGATCTGACTGATAATTTTACATATTATGGCGTATCCCAGGAAAATATGGACTATTTAGCAAGTAGTGCCTCCGACTTATGGCCTTGTATCCATAAGAAGGACTATATCCGTAATTATTCCGGAATCCTTCCCAAATGGGTGGATGAGAATGGCGCAATCCAGGACTTTAAAATTGAGGTGCAAGATTTAAAAGCGCCGCGTGCAATCAATCTGATAGGAATAGAATCCCCCGGTCTGACTGCGGCTGTACCAATTGCACGCTATGCGGTCGGGCTCATGGCCGAGAGGGAAAAACTAACCCTTAACTCCTCCTTTAATCCCATACGCAAAGGTGTGGTGCGGTTTGCGGAGCTTTCAAAAGAAGAACAGAATCTGAAAATTCTGGAAAATCCTGAATACGGAGAAGTGATCTGCCGGTGTGAAACGGTGACAAAGGCGGAGATTCTCCAGGCAATCCATAATCCGCTTGGCGTAGACACCATGACCGGCATTAAGTATCGGACACGGTCCATGATGGGGCGCTGCCAGGGCGGTTACTGCCAGATGCGCATTGCACAGCTGTTGGAACAGGAACTGGGGAAAAAAGAAGATCAAATTCAATATGCCAGAAAGGGTTCTCAAATGTTCTTTGGCAAAGTAAGGCAGGAGGTGGAGTCATGAATGCACAATTAAAAGAGATTCAGGTGGAACAAGTGGATGTTGTCATAATAGGCGGTGGACCTGCCGGGCTGGCTGCAGCAGCAGAACTTTACCGCCGTGGAATTCATAACTTACTGGTCATTGAGCGGGAAAAGCAGCTGGGTGGCATTCTGCGTCAATGCATTCACGACGGATTCGGACTGACCCGCTTTCAGACTGCCTTAAGCGGTCCTGAATATGCACAGCGTTTCATTGACACAATAGAAGAACTGAACATTCCTTACATAACAGATGCAACGGTGTTAGAGGTAACTCATGAAAGACAAGTGACGGCAGTTACCAGAGAAGGCATGAGAACATGGCAGGCAAAGGCAGTGATTCTGACCATGGGCTGCCGCGAGCGTACAAGGGGTGCCATTGGAATTCCGGGTGAGCGGCCTACGGGCGTATTAACTGCAGGCGTTGCTCAGGCTTATATGAATCTGTTTAATACCATGCCGGCTAAGGAAGTGGTAATACTGGGCTCTGGAGATATCGGTATGATTATGGCCCGCCGGCTTACCTTAGAAGGGGCCCATGTAAAGGCTGTATTTGAAATCCAGCCTTATCCAAGCGGACTGCCTCGGAATATCGAACAGTGTCTCAATGATTATGACATACCATTGTATTTAAGCCATGGAATAACCGCTATTCATGGAAATACCAGACTTACCGGAGTCACTGTTTCTAAAGTAGATGAGAATTTTAAGCCGATTCCGGGAACAGAAAAGGAGTACAAATGTGATACACTCATTCTTTCCGTAGGTCTGATTCCGGAAAATGAACTATCCCTGGATGCGGGAGTTATATTAGATGAGCGGACCAGGGGAGCCCTTGTAGACGAAAATTTCCAGACTGCCGCAGAAGGGATTTTTGCTGCAGGAAACGTCCTTCATGTTCATGATCTGGTTGATTTCGTATCCATAGAGGCGGAGAGTCTGGCCGATTCTGTGGCAAAATACGTAATAGAAGGAAGTTTGAAGCCGGCTGCCATTTCAATTAATACGGATTGCAATATCGGATATACGGTACCCCAAAGAGTCAGCGGAGAAAAAGAATTCACGCTGTCCTTAAGGGTAAAAAGACCGATGAAGGACTGCCGCATTGTAGTGCGCCAGGCCGGAAAAGAAGTGGCTGTTAAAAAGATGAAAAAAGCCATACCGGCGGAAATGATCCGCTTTGTCATTTCACATGAAAAGCTGGTATCCGGCTCAGATTTGGAGGTGTGCGTAGAATGCTGAAGGAATTTACCTGTATTATCTGTCCAAACGGCTGCGGAATAAGCGCAGATATAGAAATAAAAGAAGGCGGAGACAGCCTGATACGTTCCATAGAAGGCGCCCTTTGTCCCAGAGGGGAGATTTATGTAAAGCAGGAACTGATCGATCCCCGTCGTAATATTGCAACTTCAGTTCTGGTAAAAGGAGGAATTCTGCCGTTAGCCAGCGTTCGCTTGACAAAACCGATCCCAAAAGACAGAATCTTTGATGCCATGGAGGAGATTAAGAAATGCTGTCTGAAAGCACCTGTGACAGCTGGAACGGTTCTCGTGGAAAATATTCTTGGATATGATGCAGATGTGATTGTGACAAAATCTGTGCCGGCCGGCAAACTGCTGAAATAATAAAAAACTGGTAATATGATATAGCCGTAAAACAGTCTTGTTTTACGGCTCCTTATGGTATCAAAATATGATACAAATCCTTTAGATGAAATAATCGGGAAATTCTTTTTTTAATATGGTCTGATCTGCCAGTGCGGTGGATATGTGCCGGATCATGGCTTCAGAAGCCTTTTTCTTATCTTTTTCCATGATGGCTTTGCAGATAGCAGAGTGATCGCTGATGACACGGTCTGATACATTGATCTGATAACTCAGCTTTCGCTGCCTGTCAAAGTGGGGCATGATGGTCTGCATAGTATCATAGATAAAGGTCATTCCACAGATATCATAAAATTCTTTGTGGAAAGCAATATCCAGAGTCAGAAATTTCTCGAAATTCTCCCTTGGTCCATTGGAGGCATAATCTTTTTGGAGCGTTATATAATCATATAAGTTATCCAGATGCTCCTGGGTGATGAAATCACAGCTCATTTCTGCCAACGGTCCTTCAATCATTTTTCTCATAGTACATACCTGTTCCACAATATTAGAATCGATCAGAGAGATAAAAATTCCTTTTTGAGGATAGCTTTCGATCAAATGGCCATTGGTAAGAGAAAGAATGGCCTCTCTAACCGGAGTCCGGCTAATGTTTAATTCTTTTGAGATTTCTATATCAGAGATTTTTTGCCCCGGTGTGAAATCCAGGTTGATAATCTGGTCCAGAAGAAACCGAAGGGCATATTCACGTGCAGACTCTCCCGGGTTTTGGGTAAACTTTTTTGTCATTTCAGCGCTCCTTTGCGTTATAGCTATGTCACGGAAAGATTCGGACATGGATATTTTAAATTGAAATCAATATATTACTTTCAAGAAAAATTAGCACAATAGATACAGTATACGGTACAAGTAATGTTTTTTCCATGGATGAAAATAATAAATATAAATAAAAAAAATATACTATAATCACATGGAAAATGATTATTATCGTCAAAGTGCACAAGAAACAGAGGTTTTAAATAGATAAAAGAAACAAAATCCTTGTTAAAAAAATATTTATTATTGCTTTTCAAACGCTGCTATAGTATACTAACGCCATGAAAATATATTACTACTGAATTAATATATTTCTAAAACAATTCAATCGAATTCATAATTCGTAAGAGGAGGATTACAACATGAGAAGGATGAAAAAAGTTTTATGCATGGCAATGGCAGTTGGTATGACTGTCACATCTCTGGCCGGCTGCGGCAGCAGTACATCAGGTGCGAAAGCTCAGGCTTCCGGGGAAACTCAGGCAGGTGCCAAGTCGACTGCTACCGGAGCTCCGATCAAAGTAGGAGTATCCAACATGGTAACAGGCCCTATGGCAGCAGGCGGACTTCGTATGAAGCAGGCAGTGACTATGGCATTTGAAGAAATCAATGCCAAAGGAGGCGTGCTGGGTGGAAGACCTTTGGAGATGGTTCTGGTTGATGACACAGGAACTCCTACAGGTGCGGTAAATGCAGTCAATAAGATCCTGGGCGAGAATGTTTCTGTGGCAATTGGTCCTCATACTTCTCCAATGGCATCTGCAACTCAGGAATTATATCGGAAGGCAGGCGTTCCTTTCATCAGCGCTGCCACATCACCAAAGCTTTTAGAAGCACAGAATCCATACTTTTTCCGTATATCCGTTTCCGATGGAGCTGTAGGACCAGCTATGGTAGAGTTTGCCAAGGACCAGTTTGGTGCTGCAAAGGTTGGAGCTCTCTATGATACAGATGATTACGGTGTAGCGGCTGACAATGCTACAAAAGTGTATTGCGAACAGAATGGCATTGAATATTACTCAGAAGGCTTTACATCAGGCGATAAGGACTTGACTTCACAGCTTTCCAAGATAAAAGGCTGGGGACCTGATGTTATCTTCGACTTTTCCCATGACGCAGAGGCTGCTTTGATTGTTCGTCAGCTGGACGAGCTTGGCATGGGAGATCTTCCTCATGTAGGACCTAACGCTCTGGCACAGTCTCAGACCTATGATTTATGTGATGCAAAACAGCTGGAAGGTACCTATGCATCTACGGATTTCTATGCTGACCAGACCAATGAGACCATGAAGAAATTCTTAGATGATTTTAAGGCACGCTGGGGAGCTGATGTGGAACGTTATGCAGCTATGTATTATACTGCTGCTTACTTAACCGCTGATGCCATTGAACGTGCTGGCTCCGATAAACCGGAAGATATTCGCAAGGCTCTTTCTGAAACAAAAGACTTTAATGCAGTATTCGGTAAACTTAATTGCTCTGAGCAGGGCGAGATGAACCGGAACCTTTATATTCTGGAGTTTGACGGAGAAAAGAATATGTCTGTGTCCAAGCAGGTATCCTTAGACTGATTATAAAAAGGGAATGAACGGCACCCGGCGGCTTAAAACAGCTGCCGGGTGCAAATAACGAGGAGGTACTACATATGCAGGTATTCGTACAGCTGCTCATTACCGGGATTGCCATGGGTTTTATCTATGCTCTGGTAGGTATTGAGTACACTCTTATCTGGAATGCAACAGGATTACTTAATTTCAGCCATGATAAGTTCATCTTATTTGGAGCTTATATGTTTGCCGGTACCTATGTGTTAGGTCTTGGGCTTCCGCCGGTATTGGCAATTCTTTTTGCTGTCCTTACCATGTTTTTATTTGGAATTGTCAGCGCATTTGTGATTTTTAACCCGCTCAGCAAGCTTTCCACCAATTTATTCGCGGTTATCGGAACGGTTATCCTTGGCAGAATCATGATAGAGTCGGTTCGTCTGATCTGGGGTCCCCTTCCCTTTACACTGGATAATTTCTTGAGAGGATCCATTCACTTTGGTTCTGTGGTAGTCTCAAAAGCTCATTTGGTGATTATTGTGGTATGTTCCCTGATTACTGCAGGCCTCCAGGTTTTCTTTAAAACAACCAAGACAGGAAAAGCCATGCGCTGTGTATCGGAAAATAAAACGGCGGCCTCCTTAATGGGAATCAATGTTCCCATGAACATCGCTTTTACCATTGGTTTATCAGCGATTGTCTGCGCCACCATCGGAATCCTGGTCATTCCTATCTTCAATGTGGAACTTCAAATGTCATCCATGATCGGTTTAAAAGGATTTGCATCCGGTGTCATCGGTGGTTTTGGCTACCTTCCCGGGGCGATAGTGGGCGGTATTCTTCTGGGAGTGGTTGAAATTTTTGGAAGTATGCTGATCCCATCTGTTTATAAAGATTGTCTGTCATTTGTACTGTTAATCATTTTCTTGTTGGTCAGACCGTCAGGAATTTTGGGAAATAAGAGATAAGCGAGGAGGAAGGCAATGAAAGTAAACAAAACATCGGCATTAATTGCAGTGGCAGCCATTGCTCTGGCAGCGATCCTACCTATGTTTATTTCCAATAATTATCATCTGAATCTGATGATCCAGGTGTTAATTAATATCATCATAGTAGTGGGTCTTAATTTCATAACCGGTCTTACCGGTCAGATGAATCTGGGAACTGCCGGTATTTTCTCTATGGGGGCATATACGTCTTCCCTGCTGGCCACAAGACTTGGGATCAATCCATGGATTTGCTTAATCGCTGCCGTGGGCATGGGATTTTTAATAGGAATGGGTCTTGGCTATCCTTCCTTAAGGGTATCCGGAGTATATCTGGCCCTTACTACCATTGGTTTTTCTGAAATCGTCCGTATTCTGATGACGAATTTGACAGGTTTAACAGGAGGAGCATTGGGTGTAACGGGAATTCCCCCATTTTCTATCCTGGGTCATAAGTTCCAGACAAATAAAGAAATTTACTATCTCTATCTGGTCATAGCGATCATTCTTATCTTTAATGCATACCGGATTGTTAATTCCAAATGGGGACGGGCTTTCCTGGCAGTTAAGGATAATCCGGATGCGGTGGAAGCAGGAGGAATCAACATTGCGTCCATTAAGATTTTGGCATTTACCCTTGCGGCCGTTTATGCAACCGTGGCAGGAAGCCTTTATGCCCATTACGTTGGATTCATCAATCCAAGTGCATATAACCTGGAGTATTCCATTAACTACGTTGTTATGCTGGTTATCGGAGGAATCGGTTCTGTACCCGGTAATGTCCTGGGAGCGATTCTGGTGACTCTGGTGCCGGAATTATTAAGGTTCATGGAAAATTACTACTGGCTGGTATTTTCAATCATCACTCTGCTTTTTGTCATCTTCTTGCCAAACGGGATGGTTTCTCTGTTTAAAGGAAAGAAAAGGGAAGAAAAAGCAGGGAAAGGAGCACAGGCAAATGGCAGATAACAGAGAAGGAAAATCCATTTTAACCCTAAACCATGTAACAAAACGCTTTTCCGGTTTGGTTGCGGTAAATGATCTGTCTTTGGATATGAAGGAACGCACCATTCATGCTTTGATCGGGCCAAATGGAGCAGGTAAGTCAACTGCGATCAATATGATCACCGGCCTTCTGCCGTTAACAGAGGGCGAGATCTACCATGAGGATACGAAAATAAGTGGTATGAATGCCCATCAGATTGCCAGAACCAGCTGCAGCCGTACCTTCCAGAATTTAAAATTATATCGTTCCATGACAGTAAAAGAAAACTTAATGATGGGAAATATGACAGACCGGAAGCAGGGCTTTGTGCCTTTTCTGTTTGATATTAAGAACGCAAACAAAGAAGAGAAGCTGATGAATGAAAAGGCAGATCAGATCCTGGAGTTTATGGGATTAAAGGATCTGGCGGGTGAGTATCCGGCCAACATGCCTTACGGGAAACAGAAACTTACGGAGCTTGCCAGGTCTCTTATGTCAGATCCAAGACTTCTGTTTTTAGATGAACCGGCCGCAGGGCTTAATCCATCTGAGCGTGTGGAATTTGTAAATATTATGCTGAAGGTATTTGATTCCGGCATTGACATTTTCCTCATTGAGCACAATATGGATGTCATCATGAATATCAGCAATTATATTACCGTTATTAACTTCGGAGCTAAAATTGCTGAAAGCACACCGGAAGAAATACAGCAGGATCCGGTGGTAATAAAGGCGTATTTAGGCGACCGGTATAAACAGAATATGGCAAGGGGGGCTTCAAATGCTTAAGGTAAATGGCATTGACGTATATTATGGCAAAGTTCAGGCTCTGTTTGACGTATCCATTGAAGTGGGAGACCGGGAAATTGTATCCATCATCGGAGCAAACGGAGCAGGAAAGACTACTCTCATGAAGTCCATCATGGGAATCAATAAACCGAAAAACGGTACGATCGAATACAACGGCCAGGTTATAAGCGGTCTCCCTCCACATAAGGTGGTAAGTAAAAAAATTGTTTATATTCCCGAAGGCCGTGAAATTTTCCCCAATATGACGGTTCAGGAAAATCTGGAAATGGGCGCCTATTCGGTAAAGCTATCAAAGGCAGAAATGGAGCGTCATCTGGAAGAACAGTATGAAATTTTCCCACGATTAAAGGAACGGGCAAAACAAAAAGCCGGCTCCATGTCAGGAGGGGAACAGCAGATGTTAGCCATAGCAAGAGGACTGATGTCCGATCCAGAGCTTTTGATGCTTGATGAGCCAAGTCTTGGCCTTGCACCAGTCATTGTTGATGATATGTTTGATGTAATTGTCCGCGTAAATAAGGTAAGAAATATTCCGATTGCTATCGTGGAGCAGAATGCATTTATGGCCATGTCCATATCTGACAGAACCTATGTATTGGAAGTGGGTAACCTTGTTACCCATGGAGAAAGCAAAACACTGATGGATTCTGATGAAATTAAAAAAGCTTATCTGGGAGGCTGACGGCCTCCCACTGTTGACATAATTTATGGAGGTAAAAGAAATTGCGCGCTATTTATTTAGAAGAACCGTGGAAGGTTGCATATATTGACAAGGAAAAACCAGAACCAAAGGAAGGACAGGCCCTTATAAAAGTACGGGCGGCAGGTATCTGCGGAAGTGATATAGGTGCTTACCGGGGAACAAATCCTCTGGTATCCTATCCAAGAATTATCGGCCATGAGGTTGTAGGAGAGGTGATTTCCATTCCGGAGGACAACGCAAAAGGAATCAAGGCAGGAGACCATGTGATCGTAGATCCCTATCTTTTTTGCGGAGAGTGCTACCCCTGTTCCATTGGACGCACCAATTGCTGTACCGATTTAAAAGTACTTGGTGTTCATGTGGAGGGAGGAATGTCCGACTATATGGTACATCCGGCAGATATGCTGTGGAAGCTTCCCGAAGATATGCCATGGGATATTGCACCGATGGCAGAGCCTCTTACCATTGCCTTACATGGCATTCACAGAGGCGGTTTAAAGAAAGGGGAGCACGTGGCGATCATAGGGGCAGGCCCCATCGGCCTTCTGGCAGCCATGTCAGCTCTGGCTTATGGGGCAGAGCCTATTGTGATTGACGTTGTGGCTGAGCGCCTTTCATTTGCTAAAGAACTGGGAGTAAAATATACCATTAATTCGGCAGAAGAAAATCTGACAGAAAAGGTATTAGAATATACAAATGGACGTTTGGCAGAGCTTGTTATGGAATGTTCCGGCGCAAACCCGGCAGTCCGTTCTGCCCTGGACATTACTGCTAACGCAGGCCGGATTACGCTTACCGGCTGGCCGAAAAAAGATACTCCGCTTCCTACCGATATGATCACAAGAAAAGAAATTGATATCCGCGGAGCCCGTACCAGTGCCAATGAGTTTGAAGAAGCCATTGAGCTCATCCATACAGGCAAGGTAGATGTGAGAAAAATACTGACCAAAACCGTTACGATGGAAGAAACCCCGGCAGTGATCGCTGATATTGAACAAAATTCCGGTAACTATATGAAGGTAAACGTAATTCTGTAACGGCTGGCAGGAGAAAAGTCATTCAGAAACAAATGATGATTGACAAATAAAGCATTAGAACGTATAATTGTCTGGATCGAAGATATAAGTATCTGATTTACAATTTCATATGCTTCATTAAGAGGGAGTAGTTTTAATGCATCGTCAACATCCTGACTGTCAAAGGGCAGCCTGGTGGTGCATGCCAGACAATGGTTACCAGACTTTTAATGTATTTATTCTGAATATTTAAATTTTTCAGAATAAGTGCATTAAAAGTCTTTTTCTTTTTCTTTTTAGGGCAATAATAAATCAGAGAGATCTATCAGTACATGTTGATGCAGGCTGTCCATATGGGCAGCAGAATGGAGGAAAGTTTGAAAGACTGGTATCAGAAAACAGAAGAAGAAGTTTTAGAAGCGCTTCACACATCAAAGGAAGGCTTAAGTGCAACGGAAGCAGCCGGACTTCTTGCCAGCAAGGGAGAAAATATTCTGGAGGAGGGTAAGAAAAAAAGCACCCTTCAAGTATTTGCCGAGCAGTTCCGTGATCTGCTGGTGGTCATTCTGATTGCAGCGGCCATCATTTCCATGCTTTCAGGAAATGTAGAAAGTACCATCGTAATCGTAGCGGTCATTGTGTTAAATGCGGTGTTAGGAACCGTGCAGCATGAAAAAGCTCAAAAGTCCCTGGCAAGCTTAAAATCCCTATCGTCACCAACTGCCAAGGTGATCCGGGATGGACAAAAGATTGAGGTCGCTTCCAAAGGCGTGGTTCCAGGTGATATCCTGCTGCTGGAAGCCGGAGATATGGTAGTGGCTGACGGGCGGATCCTTAATAATTATTCCCTGCAGGTAAACGAGAGCTCCTTAACCGGCGAATCTACCAATGTAGATAAGGAAGAAGGGACTCTTGATACAGAAGCACCATTGGCAGACCGGACCAACATGGTTTATTCCGGAAGCCTGGTTACTTACGGCAGAGCGGTTGTAGCTATCACCGGAACCGGAATGGATACGGAGATTGGAAAAATCGCCAGCCTGATGAATGCCACAAAGGAGAAAAAAACGCCTTTGCAGGTCAGTCTGGATCAGTTTTCCAGCCGGCTTGCCATGGTCATCATGGTAATCTGTGCCCTGGTATTCCTGTTAAGTATCTACCGTAAGATGCCCCTTTTAGACTCCCTGATGTTTGCCGTTGCTCTTGCAGTTGCTGCGATTCCGGAAGCCTTAAGCTCCATCGTAACCATTGTACAGGCAATGGGAACACAGCGAATGGCAAGGGAAAATGCCATCATCAAGGAATTAAAGGCAGTGGAAAGCCTTGGCTGCGTTTCCGTTATTTGTTCTGATAAGACAGGAACCCTGACCCAAAATAAGATGACGGTACAGGAAATCTATGTGGACGGCAAAGTCTGTCAACCAAACGAGTTAGACCTTCGTAACCAGCTCCATCGGTATCTTCTTTATGATGCAGTGCTGACGAATGATTCTTCTATAGTAGAAGGAAAGGGGATCGGAGATCCTACGGAGTATGCCCTTCTTGAAATGGCAGGTAAAGTCAGCTTAAGCCATGATCTCATCAGGGAAATGATGCGCCGTCTGGAAGAGCTTCCATTTGATTCCGACCGAAAGCTGATGAGTACCAAATACCATCTCCATGGTGTTCCTACCATACTGACCAAGGGTGCGGTGGATGTATTGCTCTACCGGACCACCCAAATCCGTACCTCCGAGGGAGTCAGGGAACTGACAGAAAAGGACCGGGAAAATATTCTGGAACAGAATATGAAATTTTCCGAGAATGGACTTCGGGTGCTCGCATTTGCCTATAAAGAGGTGGAAGAAGACCATGTGCTTTCCTTAAATTCAGAAAACGATTTCATTTTTATCGGACTAATTTCCATGGTTGATCCGCCGAGAGAAGAGTCTAAGGAAGCGGTGGCCGATGCCAAGCGGGCAGGAATACGGCCGGTAATGATCACCGGAGATCATAAGATCACGGCAACCGCCATAGCAAAGCAGATTGGTATTTTCGAAAAGGGAGATATGGCTGTTACCGGTGCGGAACTAGACGCTATGACTGATGACGAACTAGACAAAAATATTAGTAAGACTTCCGTATATGCCAGAGTGTCACCGGAAAATAAGATTCGGATTGTAGACGCATGGCAGCGGCGGGGAAATGTTGTTTCCATGACGGGAGACGGAGTCAATGATGCGCCTGCCTTAAAAAAGGCCGATATCGGAGTGGCTATGGGAATCACCGGTACGGAGGTTTCCAAGGATGCTGCGTCTATGATTTTGGCAGATGATAATTTTGCAACCATTATAAAGGCAGTTGCCAACGGCCGTAATGTATACCGGAATATAAAAAACGCCATTCAGTTCTTGCTATCCGGGAACATGGCGGGAATCCTTTCCGTCGTATATACATCGATCATGGCTCTTCCCGTCCCCTTTGCTCCGGTTCATCTGCTGTTCATTAACCTGCTTACAGACTCCCTTCCGGCAATCGCCATTGGTATGGAGCCTGCAGAGCATGGCCTGCTTGACAGGAAGCCAAGAGATCCAAAAGAGGGAATCCTGTCCAAGGATTTTATGCTTAAGATCCTGGTGCAGGGCGCGCTGATTGCCATATGTACTATGACGGCCTTCCATATCGGCTTAAAGCATGGCAGTGCATCCACTGCCAGCACCATGGCTTTTTGTACCCTGACCCTTTCCCGGTTGTTCCATGGATTTAACTGCAGAAGCCGCCACTCTATTTTCAGGCTGGGCTTTGCAAGCAACTGGTACAGCCTTGGAGCATTTCTGGCAGGAGTTATTCTGTTAAGCCTTGTTATGTTTGTGCCTTTCCTTGAAAAACTGTTTTCCGTTACCCCTCTCTCAGGAATCCAGGTTGGCATCGTATATGGCCTTGCAGTCATCCCTACGATTATCATACAGTTAGCAAAGGTCATAAAAGAAAATAGGAAATAATTTCATTGAAAAAAAGAGGTTCAACCGTAAAAAAAAGTGTTGAACCTCTTTTTTAAAAATGTTAAAATATTTCAGTACTTAAAAATTAAATATAGGAGAAGGGGACGACACATGACAGGACAACTTTCACTAAAAGTGAGAAATTGCGGACCGCTGTCCCGGCGGACGAAATTCCAAATTCTTGCCCTGGTGCCGATTTATTTTATTGTTGCAGGTCTCTTACTGCAGCCGTTCGATGAAATCTGGAGGGGTATCATTACGATTGTCAGGGAGCCAGATTTCCTGATTACGGATTATTTTGCCATTGGCGGCGTAGGAGCTGCTTTTGTTAATGCGGGGGTATTAACGTTATTAAGTATTGCAATTGTATATTTTCTTGGTATGGAGATGAGCGGCCATACTATAACCTCATGCTTTCTTATGTTTGGTTTTTCTTTGTTTGGGAAAAATATCATGAACATATGGGCTATTATGATGGGTATCTGCCTGTATTCTTATTATCACAAAACTTCCATTACACGTTATATTTATGTTGGCTTTTACGGGACCTCTTTGTCCCCGATCATCACTCAGATCATGCAGATCGGTAATTTACATTTGGCGTCCAGGCTGATTTTGAGTATTTTTGTTGGATTGGGCATTGGATTTGTACTTCCGCCCTTGTCCACTCATACACATTACGCCCATAAGGGATATTCACTCTATAATGTGGGTTTTTCCGCCGGCATCATTGCCACGGTGATTGTATCACTGATGAAATCCTTTGGAATTTCCATAGAGTCAAGACTGATCTGGTTTGAGGGCGACAATGAGCTGTTTGCAAGGTTGCTTCTGTTTTTGTTTTTTGGTATGATTATATTTGCATTTTTGGTGTCAGAGAATGTTGGAAAGCGTTATCTGGAAATACTAAAAACCTATGGTCTCAGCGGAACCGATTATGTAAAGAGTGAGGGATTTGCACCGACACTCCTTAATATGGGAATTAACGGAATTGTGGCAACCTTGATCCTTGTTATGTCAGGGGGAGCGTTAAACGGACCTACCATTGGAGGGATATTCACCATTGTGGGCTTCAGTGCAACAGGAAAGCATTTGCGAAACATTCTTCCCATCATGATAGGAGTGATACTTGGAGGAGCGATCCAGAACTGGAGCATAACGGATCCCAGCGCTCTTCTTGCACTTTTATTGTCTACAACCCTTGCACCGATTGCCGGTGAGTTTGGCGTTTTAGCTGGTATTATGGCTGGATTTTTACACTCCGCCGCTGCCCTTAACGTAGGCATTGTTTACGGCGGAATGAACCTTTATAACAATGGTTTTGCAGGAGGCCTAATAGCCACCTTCCTGGTACCGGTGTATCAATCTGTCCGGGATAGAAGCGCACGGGCAAAGGTCCATGATTCCTTATAGCTTTATGAGAAACGGAAGCCAGGATAAAATAAATTCAAGAACAGGAAAATTTTAAAATGTTGTATCAGATAAAGGATGGGACAGTCATTGCCGGAGGCAGTCTGATCCTGTCGCATATTGACTTTGAAATACACGGCAAGGAAAAAATAGCGGTGGTAGGGAACAATGGAGCCGGGAAAACCACGCTGTTAAGACTGATAGCCGGAGAAGTGGATTTAGACCGGGATGATAAACGGGAAGGCCCTGGAATTACAAGTTCCAGAAAGCTGACGGTAGGATACTTAAAGCAACAGGCATTTGATGATAAGGGCAGGACGGTGGAGGAAGAACTGCTGTCCTCCTGTTCGGTTGCAGATCCCTTTGCCATGGAGCGGTTTGAGTATGAACGGGAATACGATACGCTGTTTACCGGGTTTGGATTTACAAAGGAAGATAAGAAGAAAAGGATTTCCCAGTTTTCCGGCGGGGAGCAGACAAAGATTGCCCTTATTCGTTACTTGCTGTTAAAACCGGATATCCTGCTTCTTGACGAACCTACCAATCATCTGGATATTCAGGCTACGGAATGGCTGGAACAGTATATGAAGCAGTATGAAAAATCAGTGGTAATGGTATCCCATGACCGCTTTTTTCTGGACCAAACGGCATCTGTGGTATATGAACTGTCTGAAAAGAGGCTTACCCGGTACCCAGGTAACTACACTCATTACCGGGAAGAAAAGAGGAAGGCGGTCAAGATACAGACCAAGGCTTATGAACGGCAGCAGGAAGAGATCAAGCGCTTAAACGATCTGGTCGAGCGGTTTAAGAATAAGCCCCGAAAGGCCTCATTTGCCAGGGCAAAAAGAAAGGCAGTGGAACGGATGGGCCAGGCAGTGAAACCGGTGGAAGATGATATCCACATGTTCACAGGGCCTTTGGAGCCTGCTTTTTTAGGCAGCAAATGGGTCTTTGAAGCGGAGCACTTGAAAATCGGTTATGACCGTCCGCTCATAGAGATGACCATGAGGATCAGACGGGGACAAAAGATAGGAATCCTTGGCCCAAACGGGGCCGGAAAAAGCACCTTTTTAAAAACGGTGGCAGGACTTATTCCTCCGGTTTCCGGGGAGTATTCTCTGGGAAATCAGATTACCATCGGTTATTTTGACCAACATTCTTCAGAGATAGACTCCGATAAATCCGTTGCCCAGCATTTCCATGATTTGTTCCCTTCCCTGACGGAAAAAGAGGTCAGGAGTATTTTGGGGGCATACTTATTTGGTGGTAAAGAGGCCGGAAAACGGGTTGGTCTTCTATCCGGAGGAGAAAAGGCAAGGCTTGTACTGGCAGAGCTTTTGCAGAGCAGACCGAATTTTCTGATCCTGGATGAACCGACCAACCACATGGACATCAGGGCAAAGGAAACCCTGGAATCTGCATTCCGGGCTTATACAGGCACCATTTTGTTTGTATCACACGACCGCTATTTTCTAAGCCGGGTGGCAGAATCGGTTCTCATCTTTGAGAATCAGTCCGCTTTTTACTATCCTTTCGGGTATGAGCATTATCTGGAGCGGAGCAGAAGAGCAGAGAAGGGCGAAGGTCTTGCTGCGCAGATCAGGGCGGAGGAGCAGGCTCTGATCGCCGGAATGCGCGCAGTCCCCAAGGCAGAAAAGCACAGGTTAAGAGAAATCCCGGTGGAAGAAGCCTACCTGGATTGGAAGCTCGGTCTGGTTTTGGAACGGCTTTTACCGGCAAGAGACAGGGTGATGGAATTGACGGATGTCATGGAGGAGATGAAGGAAAGGTGGCTGGGATCGGAAGACTTCTGGAAGGGAGAAATCTGGGAGGAGTCCGGCCGCTATGAGGAATTAAAGGAAGAGCAGCAAAAGGCATGGGAGGAATGGCATGAGCTGTGCCTGGAGTGGTTTGATACGGCTTATGAAGAAGGGATGTAACAGACTGTTAAAAATAAATTTATATTGAAAGTCAGCATAAAAATGAGCTTTGAAATTGGTTATTATACCAATCAAAGCTCATTTTTTAATACTATTTTGTCAGGCTATTATGTGGCAGCCCTATGTAAATTTAAGAATATTTCCCTTAATTAATACTTGCCGGAGTAATCATAGTATGCTGAAGTGCTAGTATAATATTCCGGTTCGGCACTTTCAAAGGAAGGAACGTAATCCTTATGATGATCCGTTTGCTCTCCGTTTAATTTGAATTTTCCGACTTCCTGCTGCAGTGTCTCGGACTGAGCGGCTAACTCTTCACTGGAAGCGGAGCTTTCTTCTGCGGTTGCTGCATTTGTCTGGATCACTGCAGAAACCTGTGACAGGCCCTGGTTGATCTGGTCAATTGCCACCACCTGCTGGGAAGAAGCGGATTCGATCTCCCGAATCGCCTGTTCCAAAAATCTAGATTTTTCTTCCACTTCCTGAAGGATTTTAGCGGCATCAACGGACATCTGTCTGCCTTCGGTAACGGCTTCTACGGAATGAACGATGAGGTTTGCCGTTTCCTTTGCCGCTTCCGCAGATTTGGTCGCAAGGTTCCGAACCTCATCCGCTACCACTGCGAACCCCTTTCCGGCGCTGCCGGCACGGGCGGCCTCAATGGCGGCATTTAGTGCAAGAATATTTGTCTGGAAGGCGATGTCCTCAATCACTTTTGTGATGCTGGAAATTTCTTCCGAAGTTGCGTTGATCTTATTCATAGATGCATTCAGGCTTTGCATGCGTATATTGCTTTCGTTGACTCCGGCTGCGTTCTGTTCTACGTACTCAGATGCCAAACGGACATTATCCGCATTCTGGCTGGCCTGTTTTGCTACTGTGGCAATGGCAGCGTTTAGCTCTTCCACGGTTGCGGCTTGTTCCGTAGAACCGGAAGCAAGGGCCTGTGCTGCGGAGGATACCTGTCCTGCGCCGGAATTGACCTGATCGGCTGCTGTGTTTATAAGAAGCAGAGTCCGGTTGAGATCCTTCTCGATCTTTCGAAGGGCAAGGCCCAGTACGTCATCCTCAGAACGAAGGGGAACTTCCTGTGTGAAATCTCCGTTGCTGATTTTTTCGGCAATGAGCACCTGATCCCGGATGCCAGCCAGCATAGTGGTAAAAGAGGCGGCAAGCTGACCGGTCTCATCTTTGGAGTCAACATCCTTTAAGTCAACATCCACATGCCCAAGAGCGATTTTATCGGCAGCCTTTACAATCTGCCCGATCGGCAGGCTGATCATGCGGGAAATTCTTAAACCCAGGAATATGGCAATAGCTGCTCCTGCTAAAAGGATGATGCTAAGAACACCCGTCAGGAGGATTGCGGTAGAATCGTTGGTTTTACTGGTCTCGTTAGCTACCCTCATCCGGACATCCACCAGCTTGTCAAAGTTATCAAACATCTTTTGGATGTTGTCCTTTTCATTATCGAAAGCGTGTAATGCCGTGTCCTTAGACCCCTGTTTGGCTGCGTTTAAGCATTTTTGGATGGAGGGATCAAAGGAATCCGTAAATAATTGAGTTGCCTCGTCTATTAAAGCGAGAGCTTCATCATTCTTGATACTTGTCCGGTACTCGGCGGAACTACTAAGAAAATTGTTCTTTGCTTCCGCATAGCTTTTCTCCAGAGCTTCCAGTTCCATGGTATCACCAGCATGGCTGGCCATTGCGTTGGCATCTACACGAAGCTGATACAGATTTTTGGTGGCAATGATTAAGTCCTTCATGGGAACCGTCTGCTCTTTGTACAAAAAGGTGTCCATTTTGTTGATTTGGGACATGCCCAAAACCCCGGTGATGCCGATCACAAGCATAATAAATACCATGCTGAGAAAGGCTGTAAGTAATTTTTTGGTGATGCTGTAGTCTTTGAATTTCTTCATACTGATACCTCCTAGTTTTTCATCTGTTCTTCATCTGTTTTTTTATGTATAATCGTTTCCATTTGGTTTGTCATGTTCCTCAAAACACGAACTGATGTATACATACAACGTCTGAAGCCCCGTTTTCGGTATACAATATGAATCAATATTTTGCGAACATCTCCGGGCGACAGTTTTACCAGAATTCTGCCATCCATTTTTAGACAAATATCGACAAGATTCATTATATAATACAAGATTATTGTTTGTCAATCTAAAGAAAAAGAGTGTTAATGATTGAATATAAAATTATTTTAATAAAAAATAAAAGGTATTTTACATAAATTTTTTGAACATTTGCTTCAAAAACTTCGACAGGAGTCAAAAGTGATTTGAAATATGAATGTATTGTGCAATATACACATGACAAATGTCATATAACTAATTACATTAGTAATAAATGCATAAAAAATATTGACTTTTCCATTGGAGTTGTTATGATGATTACAGAGAAAGGGGGTAAAACATGAAATATCAGAAAGGGAATAAAAAGGTTATAGTGGCCGGACACATTTCCCTGGACATTACGCCGGTTTTTCATAACAGCGGTGAGCAGAAGTTTTCGGCGCTTTTGCGTCCGGGAAAGCTTTTGCGTGTGGGAAAGGCACAGATATCCACAGGCGGGGCTGTGTCCAATACGGGTCTGGGTCTTCATGCCCTGGGAGCTGATGTTCTTTTGATGGCAAAGGTCGGTAATGATGACTTCGGCCTGATATTAAAGGAAAAGATCAGACAAAGCGGATGTGAAAGCAGTATTCCGGCAGTGGAGGGGGAATCCACATCTTACACGGTGGTGATAGCTCCAAAGGGCTTTGATCGGTTTTTTATCCATTATCCCGGGTGCAATGATACGTTTTGCTGTGGGGATGTGGATTTTGAACAGGTTTCGGGAGCTTCTCACTTTCATTTTGGATATCCCACGCTGATGCGCAGATTTTACGAGAACAACGGGGAAGAGCTGGTCTGCCTTTTCCGAAAGATCAAGGAGCTTTCCCTTACCACATCCCTGGATTTAACGGCAGTTGACCCTGATTCCGAGGCGGCCGGCTGTGACTGGGAGAGGATCCTGGCATCTGTGCTTCCTTATGTGGATTTCTTTGTTCCAAGCATTGAAGAACTGGGATACATGCTTGACAGAGAGTTGTATGACAAATGGCAGGAACGAGCAGGAGGAGATGACGTTACATCCATACTTTCTTTAAGTGAGGATGTGGAAGCCCTTGCGGACCGGGCTTTGAGTTTGGGAGCAAAAGCTGTATTGTTAAAATGCGGGGCAACCGGCATGTATTTAAAGACCGCACCGGAGCATTTTTTGGAAGGTTGGGGTGGAATTGCCTGCTTCCAGAACAGTTTTGTCCCTGACCGGGTCCTATCAGCTACCGGAGCAGGGGATACGAGCATTGCTGCATTTATAAAGGCTATGCTGGATGGATTAAGGCCGGAGGAATGTCTGGAGCTTGCAGCGGCAACAGGAGCTTCCTGCGTAACGGCTTATGATGCTGTCAGCGGACTTCTGCCCTTTGAGGTCCTTAGGGAAAAGATACAAAGCGGGTGGGAACAACAGAACATCATCCGCCCATAATAAAATGATGAAAACAGGAGGAAAAAGATATGCTGATCACAATGAAGGCAATTTTAGAGCTTGCGGAAGCAAAAAACATAGCAATAGGGGCATTTAACATTACTTCCCTGGAGGGGATCCAGGCAGTACTTCAGGCCTCGGAAGAATTAAACCAGCCGGTAATTCTGCAATTTGCCCCGGTACATGAGGCCATCATTCCCATGACGGTTATAGGCCCTATTATGCTCTTGATGGCAGAAAGGGCTTCGGTGCCGGTAGCAGTGCATTTGGATCATGGCGACGATTTAAGCGTACTGAAGAAAGCCCTGGATATGGGATTTACTTCGGTTATGTATGACGGATCTTCCTTATCTTTTGAGGAGAATGCAGCCAACACAAGGATCGCAGTCGAGATGGCAGGGATATATGGTGCATCTGTGGAAGCGGAAATCGGTGCCATGGGACGGCAGGAATTCTCCAGCATAGGTGAGGGAGAAGAGGGAGAGGCAACGGAAGGCTGCTATACGGACCCAGAGCAGGCAGAGAAATTTGTAAAAACTACGGGTGTGGATGCCCTGGCATGCTCCTTTGGAACGGTGCATGGGCTTTATCTTACAGAACCAAAGCTGGATTTTGACCGGATCAGCCAGATAAAAAGCAGGATCGGACTTCCCATTGTCATGCATGGAGGCTCCGGTGTCAGCGACCAGGACTTCCGTAAGTGCATCAATAACGGTGTCCGTAAGATCAATTACTATACATACTTAGCGAAAGCAGGCGGAATGCACGTAAAGGAAAAGGCAATGGAGTCGGAAGGATATGTATATTATCATGATGTGACCTTATGGGGCATTGATGCCATGAAAAAGGATGTGCTTCATACCATAAAAGTATTTTCCAATTTGAAATAAGAGGAGGTTTCCGATGAAACGTTCAGAAATTAACAAAGCATTAAGGGATATGGAAGAGATGGCAAAGGCATGCAGCTTTGTCCTTCCCCCATTTTGCCATTTTACACCGGAGGAGTGGAAGGAAACAGGCCATGAGTATGATGAGATCCGTGACAACATGCTGGGTTGGGATATTACAGACTTTGGAATGGGTGACTTTGATAAGGCTGGATTTTCTCTGATCACATTGCGAAACGGCAACGTAAACATGAAAAAGTACACGAAAACATATGCGGAAAAGCTGCTTTATTTAAAAGAAGGCCAATCCGCAGCCATGCATTTTCATTGGACGAAAATGGAGGACATTATCAACCGGGGCGGAGGAAATGTGCTCATCCGTGTCTATGATTCTACTGCAGATGGAGAATTTGCGGATACAGATGTGACTGTTCACAGTGACGGGCGGGAATACAAGGTGGCTGCAGGGACCCAGGTAAAGCTGTGCCCGGGAGAAAGCATTACGATCTATCCAGGACTGTACCATGATTTTGAACTGGAACCGGGAACCGGTCCCGTTCTTTTAGGAGAGGTATCCATGTGCAACGATGACAATGGGGATAACCGGTTTTACTTACCTGCCGGGCGTTTCCCGGAGATTGAAGAGGATGAACCTCCCTACCGTCTTCTTTGCAACGAATATCCGGCAGCAAAATAAAGCTGGAAAAAGCCTGATTCTCAAGAGAACTGCATAGAGATGTTACATTTGTCACATAAAACTCATTACATTGTGCACATGTTTTAAAAATAAACTCATGCTATGATTAAAATGTAGCAAATACAACAAAAATATTGTGTACAAGGAGGAAGTAACATGAAAAAAAGCACAAAAAAAATTAACGGCAATGTTGATTTGTGCAGCTTTAGCAGGAATCTCTCTGGCAGGGTGCAGCAATGGGGAGCCGGAGACGAAAGCACCTGAGACAACGGCAGCTGCCACTACGGCAGCAGAGACAAAAGCAGCTGCGGAGACAAAGGCAGCCGTGAAATCTGAATCTGGCGTCAATATGGCTGATGCCAACGTGAAGAAAAAAGATCCAAGCAAACACTACAAATTCGGATATACCTGTATGGATGGCACAAACCCATTCTTCGTTACCATTGAAAAGACCATGCGGGAAATGGTTGAGGCCCAGGGTGATGAGCTTATTTCTGTGGACCCGGCTAATGATGTAACCCTTCAAATCACTCAGGTAGAAGATTTGATTTCCCAGAGTATTGATGCCATGTTCATGAACCCGGCTGAGGCGGAAGGCATTCTGCCGGCCCTGGATCAGTTAAAGGCGGCAAATGTTCCCATCGTAGGCTTTGATACGGAAGTGGCTGATTTGTCTTATCTGGTTTCCTACACAGGATCCGATAACTATAATGCCGGTTTCGTATGCGGCGAGGACTTGGTTAAGAAATGTCCGGAGGGCGGAGATATCATCGTACTGGATTCCCCTACCATGAATTCCGTAACCGACAGAACCAACGGCTTCCTGGATGCGATTAAAGGACATAACTTTAACATCGTAGCCCAGCAGGATGCAAAGGGCAACTTACAAGTTGCTATGGGCATAGCAGAAGACCTTCTTCAAGCACACGGCGATGTAATTGCCATTTTCGGCGGCAACGATCCGACAGCACTTGGAGCCCTGGCAGCAGCCAATGCAGCAGGCATCAAGGACTGCAGGATCTACGGCGTAGACGGTTCTCCTGATATCAAGGCAGAGATGGCTTCCGGTGATTCCCTCATTGAAGGAAGCGGCGCACAGTCCCCGGTTAAGATCGCACAGTCTGCAGTGAATATTATGTACTCTTATTTAAATGGCGATAAAGTAGATGACCGTTATCCGGTAGAAACCTTCCTGATTACATCTGACAATGTAAAGGATTTCGGAACAGACGGCTGGCAGTAAAAGAAATATAGAAAGTGCTGTGGGAGGGTGTCTCAAAACAGGAGAAACATTGGGTTTGGGACGCCCTTCGGGCGCTTTTTAACGTAAATCCCGGAAGACAAAGCAAAAGTTAGAACAGGCAGGTGAGTTTATGAGCGAAAAGATTCTGCTTCAGATGAAAAATATCCATAAATCCTTCCCAGGGGTAAAGGCGCTTTTGGGTGTGGATTTAGAACTCCGTACCGGTGAGGTCCATGCACTCCTTGGAGAAAACGGAGCCGGCAAGTCAACGTTAATAAAGGTTTTGGGCGGCATTTATATAGCGGAAGAGGGGGATATTTTCATTGATGGCCAGAAGGTGATCATTGACGGGGTAAATACCTCCCATGCAAACGGTATCTCTATCATCCATCAGGAGCTGGTGCTGGTACCTCATATGACCGTGGCGGAAAATATCTTTCTGGGACGGGAGCCGGGAAAGGGCGGCTGGATCAACCATGAAGCAATGGAAAAAGAAGCCCAGCAATTACTTGATGACTATCATATGAACATTGATGCAGAAGCACTCGTTAAGAATTTAACCATCGCCCAGCAACAGATGGTGGAGATCGTAAAAGCAATCTCCTATAATTCCAGGATCTTAGTTATGGATGAGCCAACTTCTTCCATTTCGGATAAAGAAGTGGAGTTCTTATTTAAAACCATGCGGGCATTGACAAATAAAGGCGTAGGCATCATATACATTTCCCACAAAATGGATGAACTGGAGCAGATCTGTGACAGGGTGACCGTATTGCGGGATGGTGCCTTTGTAGGAACGGAAGTTGTTAAGGATACGACAAGAGATAAGCTGATTGCCATGATGGTCGGCCGGGAGCTGACCAAGTACTATACCCGTGATTATTTAGAACCAGGCGAAGTGGTATTAAAATGTGAAAATATTGCAGATGGAAAAATGGTAAAGGGAGCAAGCTTTGAGCTGCGCAAAGGAGAAATTATAGGATTTGCCGGACTTGTGGGAGCTGGACGCAGCGAAGCTATAAAATGCATCTTTGGCCTTACTCCCGGTTCCACCGGAAATATTTACGTGGAGGGCAGGGAGGTGAAAATCAAATCTCCCGTTGATGCCATGAAATACGGAATCGCCCTGGTGCCGGAGGACAGGAAGCAGGAGGGACTTTTCAAAGTGCAGACCGTCCGCTTTAACTCTACCATTGAAGTGCTTAAATCCTTTATAAAAGGAATCTGGGTGGATTCGAAAAAGGAAGAAATGATCACTCAGGAATATATCGATATGATGGACACCAGGACTCCAACTCAGGAGCAGTTAATGGGAAACTTGTCCGGAGGAAACCAACAAAAGGTCATGATCGGCAGATGGCTTGCCACTACCCCGAAGATCCTGATTCTTGACGAGCCTACCAGAGGGGTGGACGTAGGGGCAAAATCAGAGATTTATGGGATCATGAACGAGCTGGTAAAGGATGGCATGTCGATCATCATGATTTCCTCCGAACTGCCGGAGATCTTAAACATGAGCGACCGGGTTTATGTCATGTGCGACGGCAGAATCACAGGCTGTTTCAGCCATGAGGAATGTGTCACCCAGGAAGAGATCATGAAGCTGGCGGCAAAGTAGGAAAGAGGGGAAAATCAAATGACAACAAGACTTCAAAAAAATATAAAACAATATTTGAAAGACAATATCGGTATTATCGGGGCATTGCTGATCCTGTGTATTTTCTTATCCATATTTCCAAAAACCAGCGGCGCCTTTCTGACACATAAGAATATGTTCAATGTGTTAAGGCAGATTTCTTCAAACTTATTCCTGGCATGCGGCATGACCATGGTCATTATATTGGGAGGCATCGACCTTTCCGTTGGTTCGATCATCGCTTTGTCCGGCTGTGTGGCCGCTGGTTGTGTGGCCCGTTATAACCTTCCTATTTTTGCAGCCATCATCATTGGCATCCTCATCGGCATGGCGGTAGGCATGATGAATGGGGTGGTTATTTCAAAGACTACCATCCCGCCGTTTATCGTGACCCTTGCGACTATGAACGTGGCGAAGGGTCTGGCATATGTCTATACCGGCGGTTCACCGGTGCGGGTGGTCACAAAGGCATGGCAGTTTCTAGGCGCCGGCTACATCGGAGGTGTTCCCACGCCGGTCATACTTTTGGTATTTGTCCTGATCATAACTGCGGTTATCATGAATAAGACAAAGCTGGGCCGCCATATCTACGCTGTGGGAGGCAATGCCCAGGCTGCGAAGTTTTCCGGCATCAGCACAGCCAGGGTAAAGCTTCTGGTTCATACATATTCCGGTATTATGGCTGGTCTTGCCGGTGTGGTACTGGCCTCCCGCATGTACTCCGGGCAGCCTACAGCAGGTGACGGGGCGGAAATGGATGCCATCGCAGCAGTGGTGGTGGGAGGTACTTCCATGGCAGGCGGTTCCGGAAAGATCGGCGGAACCATTATCGGCGGCCTGATTATCGGTGTGCTAAACAACGGGCTGAACCTGATGAATGTCAATTCCTTCTGGCAATATGTCGTAAAGGGCATTGTCATTCTTCTGGCTGTATTCATCGACTATTTAAGAAACAAAAAGAAGGATTAAAATCACGTTCAATGAGCAGTGCGAAATAGGACAGGAAAAGATTTTCGTTGTGCTTGCACATAAGAAAATCTTTTTCAGTCCTATTTCATAGGGCGAATGCCCGTGAGCGAACGAATCCTCAGGATTCGTTCGCTGCACTGCGGATGTATGATATAATGGAAAAAACCACATTTGAGGAGTAAACCACATGAAGGCAAGGGCAGTATTATTCATTCTAATCATGACAATATCCCCCCTTTTGTCCGCATGCAAAGGAAATGAGGGAGGCCCCAAGCAGCACGAGGCCCTCCTTTTTGGTGCGACCTATATGACAAGGAACAACCCTTATTTTGACGTGTTAAACCAGGGGATCGAAGAAGTGGTAGTAGCCAACGGGGATATTCTTCTTACAAGGGATCCTCTTCAGGACCAGGAAAAACAGAATGAACAGATAATAGAATTAATCCATGAAGGAATCAGCATGCTGTTTTTAAATCCGGTAGACTGGGAGGCTGTCTCCCCTGCCCTTGATGCATGTAAAAAGGCAGGAGTTGCCGTCATCAATGTGGACACCGCGGTAAAGGACAGGGATTCTGTCATATCCATCATAGAAACGGACAATTATCAGGCAGGGCAAATTTGTGCCCTGGATATGATGAAGAGGAAGAAATCCGCCAATATCGTAATCCTGGACAACCCCATTCAGATGTCCATCACCTATCGTTCCCGGGGATTTACCGATGCAATTGCGGGCAATGACAATTACCGGGTGGTGTACCGTCATGCAGCTGCCGGGGAAATTGAGGTGGCTTCCAAAGTCATGGAGGAAATTCTGCGTAAAAACATTGACTTTGATGTCATCCTGGGCGGCAACGATCCTACGGCTCTCGGAGCCCTTGCCGCGTTGCAGCAGGCCAGGCGGGAGGAGGGGATCCTGATCTACGGGATCGACGGTTCTCCTGATTTTAAAGCGATCCTGGATATGGGTTACGTAACCGGGACCAGCGCCCAAAGCCCCAAGTCCATCGGCAGGGTGGCGGCAGAAACAGCATACCGGTATCTGGCAGGAGAACCGGTGGACAAATACATAAGTCTGCCAAGCACTTTGATCACAAAGGATAATCTTGATAGTTACGAAATTGACGGCTGGCAGTAGGTAAAAGAGATGGAAGCAAAAAAAATTAACAGCCGAATCGGCCTCCTTCAGGTGGTGATTCTGGCTTTAAACGTGATATCGGTCATGGGAATCAGCATTTTTATTTACCGGACAATAGAAAAAATCCGAAGAGTGTACGCTGCAAGGGAGTTTTTAAACGGGATACAGGCGATCGTGTGGTATCCTTATGCAAAGATCTGGCTCTGTGCCCTACTTTTGTTGCTGCTTACCTTAAGCATGATAATCCGGGACCGTTTGTTTCCCAATAACAACAAGGTCATCCTTACCAGTTTGGTGGCGGATTTCTTTCTATGCTTTATGATCATCATCCTTTTAAATTTCAACTATAACGGAATCCTTCTTCTGGTATTTTCCAATGTCATCATGTATGTGAAAAACGGAAAATCCAGGTATATCCTGGCTGCTGTTGCAATCGGAAGCTTCATATTGGCAGACTATGAACTATTGTCCATTTCCTACCGACTGTATTCCATCCAGGATTATATTTCTTATTACAGTGCATCGGTGCAGCAGTACCTTTTAAGTATCTACAATATTCTGGTATCCTTAAATGTCATTGTGTTTGTTGTATACTGTGTCAACATCATCAACGAACAGCAGGGAAATCTAGATGAGATCCACGGGCTCAATGAAAAGCTTCAGGAAGTTAACGAGCAACTTCAAAAATATTCCCAAATGGCGGAAAAAATGGCTGAGACAAGGGAGAGGAACCGCCTGGCAAGAGAGATTCATGACACCCTTGGCCATACCCTGACCGGGATCGCAGCAGGAATCGATGCCTGCCTAACCATGATCGGGACTTCCCCGGAGCAGACCAAAAAGCAGTTGGAGCTGATCTCCAAGGTCACCAGGGATGGGATAAAGGATATCCGCCGCTCAGTCAGCGAATTAAGGCCGGATGCCCTGGAGCGCTTCAGCCTGGAATATGCCATTAACAAGATGGTCACGGATATTAATGCAGTGTCAGAAACCAGGATCTATTTTGATTGCAGGGTCCAGAATTTAAAATTTGATGAAGATGAAGAAAATGCCATCTACCGTGTGGTTCAGGAAGGGATCACCAATGCCATGCGCCACGGACATGCAAAGGAGATCTGGATCACCATGAAAAGAGAAAATCAGGACATCCTGATTCAGATTAAGGACAATGGCATCGGCTGTAAGGAAATGAAAAACGGTTTTGGGACAAAGCACATGAAAGAACGGATCAAGATGTTAAGCGGAGTTGTGACGTTTGACGGAAGCGATGGGTTTATCGTCAATGCAAGAATACCGATTCGGAGGGGGGAGACTTATGATTAAAGTATTGATTGCAGATGATCAGGAATTAATCCGTCAGAGCCTGCAGATTGTATTAAACAGCAGGCAGGACATGACGGTGACTGATGTGGCAGCAGACGGTCAGGAGGTGATCCGGTGCGTGAGGAGGAACGTGCCGGATGTGATTTTAATGGATGTACGGATGCCAAAGATGGACGGTGTGCAGTGTACAAAGATCATTAAGGAAAGCTATCCCCAGATCAAGATTATTATTCTGACCACCTTTGATGATGATGAATACGTGTATAACGCACTGAAATACGGGGCAAGCGGATACATGCTGAAGGGGGTTTCCATGGATGAGCTGGTGGGAGCCATTACAACGGTTTACAATGGCTGGGCAATGATCAATCCGGATATTGCGGCAAAGGTACTTCGTTTCTTTTCACAGATGGCTCAGGCAGATGATACCATATCTGTTCGGGAGAAGAACATGGACGAACTGACCAGAACGGAATGGAAGATCATCGCCCAGGTGGAGAAGGGGGCCAGCAACAAGGAAATATCAAAGACCTTGAACCTTTCCGAGGGAACAGTCCGCAATTACTTGAGTACGATTTTAAATAAGCTGGATTTAAGGGACCGTACCCAGCTGGCTATCTGGGCTGTCCAGACCAATGTAAGAAAGCGGATAGAAACTTAGAAGGTGAATAGAAGAATAAAGGGGAAGCAAAAATGGGGAAGTGGAGAAAGCGCCTTTGCATGAGTGTCTTCCTAGGGGCACTGATTGCTGCGGCCTTGATTTACCGCGATCAGCATAAGAAAATAGTCCTGGAATTTGGCATGTTCACAGGAAGCAACTGGGATGTAGCCAGTGCCAACAGCTTTAAAATCATAGATAAAGCGGTGAAATGTTTTGAGGAGTCACATCCAAATGTAAAAATTCATTATTACAGTGGAATTGCAAAGGAGGATTATTCGGAATGGTGCGCCCGAAAGCTTTTGGAAGGAAAAATGCCGGATGTATTCATGGTTCTGGATTCCGATTTCGATAAATTCACCTCCCTGGGCGTTATGAAGGATCTGGATGTTTTGATGGCCGGGGATCATGCATTTCATAAAGAAGATTTTTTCTCAACGGCCTTGAATACAGGCCGGCGCGATGGACGTCAGTATGCCCTTCCCTATGAAACAGTTCCCACCCTGATGTTTGTAAATAAGTCTCTTCTGGCAAAGGAGAGTATCCAGATGCCAAAGGAAGACTGGACTTGGGAAGATATGTACGAAATATGCAGAAAGGTGACAAAGGACACGGATAAGGACGGACTGCTGGACCAGTTCGGTACTTATAATTACAGCTGGCGGGATGCGTTTTACACCAGCGGGGGAAAGCTGTATGATGAAAGACAGGACCAGTTGTCCTTTACAGACAGCCGGGTGTTAGATGCAATCAAATATATCAAACGGCTGAATGACCTAAACCAGGGGCAGAGTGTCACGCAGGAAGATTTTAATGAGGGAGGGGTAGCGTTTATGCCACTGACCTTTGCAGAGTACCGCACTTACAAGACCTATCCTTATCGGATCAAGAAGTACACCAGGTTCCAGTGGGACTGCATTACCTTCCCAGCGGGCAGGGAGGGGGAGAACATATCAAAAGTAGATGCTCTTCTAATGGGGATCAACAGTAAGACAAAGCATGAAAGATTGGCATGGGAATTTTTGAAACAGCTGACATATACGGAGGAAATGCAGATGGATGTGTTTCTCTACTCCCAGGGCGTTCCGGCTTTAAAGAGCGTAGCTTCCTCGAAAGAAGGGGCGAATATCATTCAGGAAGATATGGATGAGGGAGAGCAGGTAATCAGCAGTACGCTGCTGTGTAATGTCATTGAGAATGGAATCATTGAGCCGAGATTATTGCAGTACCAGCAGGTTATGAATTTGGCCGATGGAGAAGTATCTAAGATTTTGCAGGAGAATAAGAATGTTGACAGCAGTATGAAGATATTCCAGAGGATGATTAGTAAATATTTGCAGCAGCAGAAATAATGGAGAGGAGGAAAATCATTGAATGATTTTCCTCCTCTCAGATTATTCCTATGATGTAGCGTTCTTCAGCAGTTATCAGCCGGTATGCTTTCTCCGCAGAATGCTTACGGAAACCGCCATGCCTAAAAGTGCTGAGATAGAAAGCAGGCCGTAAATGACGATACTGCCGTTTAAGTCATCGCCGGTTTTTGGGAGGCCAAGAGGAACGAGCTGGCCATCCACGCCTACCATATATCCAAGAGGTACCTGACCCCAAATATCATATAGCTCCTGGGGTGTGTGAACTTTGTTGTCTGGACCGATTATATAGCCTCGTGGTACTTCACCGTAGACATCATAATGTTCCTGAGGGGTCAATTCTTCCTTTGGCTTTGGAGCTGGTTCCGGCGTATTAGGCTCAATTGGGGTTGTAGGAGTTGTTGGTTTGGGTGGTTTGGGTCCGCCGCCACCTCCGCCGCTGCCGCCGCCGGTTGATGGGGTATAGGGTTTATCCTTCATAATAATTGGACTGTCCGTTTTCCCGTCTTTCACTGTAAAGATGATTTTCTCGGCCTTAAGATAACCCCTTGGAGCGCTTATCTCAACTAATTCGTAAGTTCCATCCTCCAGTTTTTCTATTACATGAGGTTTGTCCTCAGAAATCCATTCTTTTACTTTTTTGCCGTCTTTCCATAACTGAAGGGTTGCCCCTGGAAGCTCCTTTCCGTTTGTTATGTCTTGTTTGGAGATGGAGATTTCCACCGGTTTATCATACATAATAATCGGTTTTTCCGTTTTTCCATCTTTTACTATAAAGGTGATTTTCTCGGCCTTAAGATATCCTTTTGGAGCGGTTATCTCAACAAGCTCATAGGTTCCATCCTCTAAGTATTTGACGATATGAGGCTTATTATCGGAAATCCATTCGTTTACCTTTTTCCCATCTTTCCATAACTGAAGGGTTGCTCCTGGAAGCTCCTTTCCGTTTGTTATATCCTGTTTGGAAATGGAGATTTCTATTGGCTTATCAAGCATAATAATCTGCTTATCTGGTTTCCCATCTTTCACAATGAAAGTGATTTTCTCAGCGGTAAGATATCCTTTTGGAGCGGCTATCTCAACTAGCTCGTAAGTTCCATCTTCCAGGTATTCGATGATATAAGGCTTGTTTTCAGAAACCCATTCATCAATTTTTATTCCGTCTTTCCATAACTGAAGGGTTGCTCCTGGAAGCTCTTTTCCGTTTGTTATGTCCTGTTTTGAGATGACAATTTCGTCCTTATGGCTATCAAACATAACAACGGGTGTAGTTTTCCCATCTGTGACTGTGAACAGGATTTTCTCAGCCGTAAGATATCCTTTTGGAGCGGTTATCTCGACTAATTTGTAGATTCCATCCAGCAGGTTATAAATGATATGAGGTGTGCTCTTTGAAACCCACTCATCTACTTTCGTGTCGTCTTTCCATAGCTGAAGGGTTGCTCCGGGGAGTTCGTTTCCGCTTGCTGCGTCACGCTTTGAGATGGAACTTCGTTTTTTGTGTTCGTAACGGTTGCGACCTGTGGTACTCCGGAGGTTATGGTTCCGTTCTGTCCGGTGTAGGTCGGCAAGTGGTTATCTAAGGAAGCTGCATCCTCTGTTACTTTGTATTCGGCGCCACTGGGCAGGTTGGAAATCGTGATGTTTTCGCCATGTTTAAGTAGGAGGGTTGCATTGTCATTAGTGAAAAGAATGTTCCCTATATTGCTGGGGTAGTTTCTGTCACCTGCACCCTCAACTGTTACGTGGAAAGTAAACGCTTTATCCCTGTCACCAGCATTGCCTTCAACTGTCTTACTGATGGTCAGGCTTCCGATGTCGCTGTCTTTAAAGTTTTGTACATGTAATTCGTTAGAATTGGCACCTGTTTTTCCATCAATGGAAGTGGTAATAGTGGAACCATCTCTTGTTATAGTGACAGTGTGAGTCACACCTTCCAACGAATATCCTCCGCTAGGCGGAGCCGTTTCTTTCAGAAGATATGTTCCGTCAGGAATGACTTTAAGCCTGATTTTACCGTCACGATCGCTGATTCCCTCTCGGATTACGGTAGTTCCATCTGATGTAAAGAGCGTAAACTTTGCACCAGGGAGCGGCATATTTGCACCATCAGTTTTGAAAATATCCAACCAGCCGTTACGTTGTAAGGTGGCGGAGCCATCCTGAGAAAGAACGAAATAAGTCTTTTGGTCATTGGATATACTACCGTTTTCAGCGATTAGGTTTGCGGTATTAGACAAACCATCACCGACAGGGCCGGTAACGTCTGTTAAATAAGTCAGCTGGTATGCTTTGCTGTTATCAGGTATGATAAAGGTAAGCATATGTAAGGCGTTGTTATAAAAAATATTTTTACCTAATTCAAGAGAAACTTCACTGCCTGTTTCATAGCTGCCATCAGGCTTCAGAGTCATTTCCTTTACTGTGATATTGTCTTCCAGCAGTAAGTTTCCGTTTTTATCCATGCGTAAATCAAGGCCGATGGGCAGGGTGTCCTCTATCTTTCTTTGACCAGGATGTGATAATTCATATGGCATGTATTTTAATGTCCATTCCACAACACCATCTTCCTTACGTAATCCATCCGCCTTATTAAATATTTTATTAGAAATAGAAACATCCCGATTAACGGATACACCTGGCTGCCAGTTTTCTGTTTTTAATCCCAAGCTGTTTCTTACCGTGTTGGTATTGCTGTTACTGAAGTAATCTTTAATTGTGTCTTCGGTGGGTTTTGCTTTCACCAAAATAACATAAGGTTTATTCAGTGTCTGGAAGGTAAAGGAGGCTGTTTGCGGAGATTTGGTGCGGTCAAACGCTACAGTCATCCCAGCTACAGTATCCAGTTTGTTCTTCGCCGCTAATGGACTGCTATTCGGGGTAGCTTCAAAGATCAGAAAATCTTGCCCGGGGATAATCTCTGAGAATTCCCAACCCACCGGCAGGGTATCAGTCACAGTGGCAGCCCCCAGCAGAGATCCATTCACATCCTTTTGACTTCCAGTCAAATCCATGTTATCAGCGTTGACACTAAGGCGGTAGATCACCGATTTCTCTTGATAATTAAAACCATCGGCAGCGTTTGTCGTAACCATGTTTGCGTTTTCGACTGCCGTAGGGTCAGGGAATGCATCGCGCTTAAGCATTTCTTTGGATAGAATTTTACTTTTGTATTCTGGATCAGCAGTTGCTTCTGCAAGCTTTGTAGTACCATTGAACAGCATAGCTGTATTGTAGATACGTTTGTTCGTATTGCTAGCAAAGATATCCGGGTTCAATACAAGGGTGTCAAAGGAAAAAACATTAGATCTTGTATTGGACAGATTCGTGAATTCCAGCAGGTCTGCAACCGGGGTGCCATCTTGTGTAAGAGTATATATACTAAAGAGCTCAACACCGGAACCTCCGTCATCCTTGAAGTTTTCATTATACTTCTGATTATATCGGATTGTCTTAGGATCAATATGATTTGCAGTGATTCCCTCAGGCCAGCTATCAATTTTTGCCGCATCGAAGCCCCTGTCCCCGTAAACAAGAAGATCATATACTTTAAGATTAGTAAGGTCTGATTGATTTCTTGCATCCACGGTGACTTTCCAATTTACTGTTCGGTTTTTAGGATCCGGGACACCTGTTTTTTTAATGGCAGCATATCCGATTGTAATACCAACGCCAGGTGTCTCTATTTTGCCGCCTGATACACCGCTTGGGAAGTCATCCCAAGTGATCGATGCATGGTTTGTGTATGTTGCTTCTGTCGTCGTACTGGATGTATCTGGTACTTGGGTTTCAATTACCAATTTCACTTTTGAATTAATATTGCCAAGCTCGTAATCATTACCAGTGGGAGTAATACTGGATCCGGTAAGATCATCCGCGGGATTGTACAATGTTGCTTTTAAAAATGTCAGACCCTCTGGCAATTTATCAGTGATTACAACATTTTTAAGGTCAGCCCCCTCATGGTTTGCAATAATCGTCCATGTAATTGTACGGCCTGAGGGACTATAATCACCGCCAATTTCACCTTTATCGTTTGTTTGTCCTGATTTTTCAATCCATTTTGGCGGCGTAAAATTGACCTGACCAGAGTTATCTTTTACTACGGTATTGGTTTGATCTTTCAGTACGGCTTTATTTGTGACCGTTTGTCCGCCGCTGCCATAATAATTTTTATCAGGAATACTTGTTTTGAAGGTAATTGTTTTAGGGCTAATAGAATTTGCCGGGAAGGTATAACTCAGTTTCTTATCGTCCTTATTATAGCTGTATGCCGGAGTGGTGTCACCGGAGACAGTGAAAGAACCGGGAACCAAGTCTCCTACAATAGTTAAATCATCTTCAAAGATGTATTCGCTTAGATCAATGGCCTTTTCTAACTTTGAAGCCTCAATTGTTACCGTCCAGGTGATCTCTTTGCTGGCAAGATCTACGCTGCCCTTTTTTTTCTAATGCATAATCAATCGTAGCCCCAGGCACTTGTAGGGTAAACGTTTTATCCAGAACACTTAATATTACTTCCTTTCCATCTACACCATCACCAGTTTCATTATATTTTAAATTTGCGGTAAACTCACATCGCACGGTATTAATGGTGGGATCGGAGCCATCAAAAACAGAATTTTCTCCATCAAATATAATATCAGCAACGACTTCTCCCTCCTCTGAATCAGTTCCCTGCCTTAGCGTGAGGTGACCAATCAGTATTTTACCGAATTTTAAACTTTGTGTGGTTGTACCACCTGTTAGAGAAAATTGTTTTCCTAATGAAAAATGTGCCTTATCATTTTTGTTAACATAAATAGCGGGTGTTGGTTCATCACCTTGTACCGGTACCCGGAAAGAAATGATCGCTGAGAGATCCTTTGTTCTGTCTATGGTATCTCCGTCCTCTAAAACTTTATTATTTTGTCTTAGTGCTATCATAGTTTCAGTAAGTATTTCTGTCACATCCTCAGGATCGGCCTCAAATAGAACCGGCTTAGAAGCCATGGATGATGTGGACAACTTTGGAACATCAGTTCCATCCACATCGGTAGTATCAGCTGGTTCATCCGTTTCCGTTTCTTCTTTCGGCTTGTCCGCCTCACTGCTGCTTGCAACCTTTGCGTCGGTATGGATCTTAATTACGCTGTCAAAGTCGCTGTTTGATTTAGCAGACCCTCCAGCCCATACAATATTGAGCGGCGAAAATACATTCAACACCAACATCAATACCAACAGCCAGCTTATCAGCCGTCTTTGTTTCCTTATTTTCAATCTCATTCCTCCTTTTAACGGCCTTTCATTTACTTTAAAAAGTATGCCTGTAAATTACGGCCTTATATGAATAGTAATTCTTCCGCCCTGTATCCTAATTTAGCGTAAAGAATCCTATAGTGATTATATAGGGAGGCTTTTCTTGTCGCTTGAAAGTTTTAAAGAAATGTTACCAAGAAATGGACAGGAATAAAAAAATGTGTAACATTATTTTCCAAAATAGGAAAATAGATTCCATTTAGTTACACGAAAATAGACAAAGGGAAAAAAACATGTTACAATATTTTCCAAAAGAAGAAATAGTGGGGGAGTAAGAGATGAAAACCGGTAAATTGCTGGAGGATCTGATCGATATTGCGCAGACGCCGAAAACTGATTTTGCAATTAGCATGAATATGACTCCGAGCGGATTAAGCAAGATACTAAAGGGAGGGAGGTTGCCTTTGCTGAAGGAAAAAAGGGTATTCAGCAGGCAGGCTGCCGCCTATTTTGCGGAAGTCCTATATGGCCATGGCTGTTATTTGAAATTTATGCAAATCTTTCCGGTCCTATATGATTTCAGCTCCAGATATGAACTGGAAATGTTTCTTGCTTATGCCATAGAATATGCTTTAGAGCATGATTTTGACGAGGAGAACAATGGAAACCTGGGCTATCCTGACAGGGAAGCCAGTTTTCTGGGAACAAAGACTATCTTAAACATGTTCTGTGTGCTTGTATCCGACCACATCATGAGCAATCATGATATCCCCCTGGAGTTTTACAGTACCCTTCCTATTTTTGACCATTCGTATTCCGATATTTTCCAAAGGATAAAAATATCAAATGCATGGAAGAGAGAAAGAGCTCCTTTCAACCATTTTTTTGATATGTCTGCGATTGAGGTGTCAGCCGGCGATAATAAAAGCAACCTCCTATCTTACATCGTCAAGGCACAGGAGTATGTGGATCTGAATTTATGGAAAATCACAAAGGAAATGAATTGTTTCTTTTTACTTTTAAAAGGGCAATTTCTTCTGATCTTCAGTCTTCAGTTGGATGGGATGCCCCTTATGACATTTGTCAGCCATAAAGGCTATTTGAATATATTCTTTAATTCGCTTGTAAAGAAGGAGGCTAAGAAAATAAGCTATAGCGGTAGGGAAGCAGCCGCGGCTTTAGAAACAGATCCATCGATTCTTACCAGACTGAGGGACAAGCATGTAGAGGCCGTATATAATTTTATATCCATTGGCTATTTAGTCAGAGAAAAGGATTTAGAGCCTGTGAATGGCAAAGAGGTCTCAAAGAGAGCCGTTCTGGAACTTTTTCATAGAATCCTAGACAAAGAAACCATTTTTTATGTGACGATGGATGCGATGATAGGATTTGGTTCTACGGGAAAAGCCATTGTTCCCCTTTTTGGAGCCATCAACTTTTCGCCCGTGGAGCGTATCCCATACCTGCAGCGGTTTAACACCTTTATTAACGATAAAAGTTCGGACAAAGTCAGGATCGTGAACAGCGAACAGCCAAAAGCGGCGGTATTCTGTTTGAAGGGGCTAAATCTGATCTATACGATCGATCATGATTATAAGACCGAGAAAATCCATTGTTTTGAAACGGATAAGTTCAATGATATGTTAAGCAGGGTAACATCAGAAAGTACGATGAAGCTATTGGATTTCAGCCCTGACTTATGGCGGGCTTATCTCGATGAGATGTCAAAGAACCTAGGTGGATCCGTTTTATAAAAACATAAATGGTAGACAGTGGAGAATAGACAAATGAAAAGCGGTAAATTGCTGGAGGAATTGATTGATATTGCACAGACGCCGAAAACAGATTTTGCAATTAGTATGAATATGACTCCTAGCGGATTAAGTAAGATCTTAAAAGGAGCAAGGCTGCCCTTACTGAAGGAGAAGAGAGAATTCAGCAGGCAGGCTGCCGCTTACTTTGCTGAGATCCTGTATGGCTATGGTTGTTATACGAAATTTATGAATATTTTTCCGGTCATATATGATTTCAACTCCAGATATGAGCTGGAAAAGTTTCTGTATCTATATGATTGATCATAATTATAAAAATGAAAAAATCCATTGCTTTGAAACGAATCTGTTTCATGACATTCTAAGCAGGAAAATAGAAAACAGTGAGATGAGAATTCTGGAGTTTAGCCCTGACTTATGGCAGGTCTATCTCGATGCGGTGTCCAAAAACCTAGATGGAATTGGTTTTTAAATATTCCGGAGCTGACAAGAAAATACGTATGGAAAATCGTATAAAATGTGCTACAATGGCAGGAGCGGCAAAAGGAAGTTTTAGCTGAGAACGTTTTACAATAGGAGAAGGCACGCATGAAAGAAAAAAAGTCTATGATTAATGTTGTGATTGATGGGATTTCGGGAATATTTCTGCCCATTATTAACCCCTTAAGCGCAGCAGGAATATTGAAGGGAATATTAGCGATTCTTACTGCAGCAAATATTCTGTCAGGAACAAGTGAAACTTATATGGTGTTAAATGCCATGGCAGACAGTTTGTTTTATTTTCTTCCTATGGTTCTGGCATTTACGGCAGCAAAGAAGTTTGGTGCTGATCCATTTACGGCGGTGGTTATTGGAGGGGTACTTTTGTATCCTTCTCTTACGAAAGTATTTGAAGCGGGTACAAACATCTTTTTTGCCGGTTTACCCATGAAAGCCGTTATATATCATTCCGGTGTAATCCCGATTATCCTTGCGGTAGGTTTGCTGGTATATGTGGAACGGTTGATGAATAAAATATTGCCGGATCTGATAAAAGGTTTTTTTACTCCTTTAACCTGTATTGTGGTTGTTGGGCTGGTCACCTTGTTTGTATTCGGACCAATTGGAAATATCATTGGAGATGGACTGGCCGCAGCTTATGAGTTTACATATGAGATCAGTCCTATGATTGCCGGAGCGATTTTAGGAGCAGTGATCCAGCCTATGGTTATCTTTGGATTTCACTGGAGTTTTGTGCTGGTTGCGATGAACAATATTACTGTAAAGGGCTCGGATACGATACTGGCTTTGATAGGGCCGGCAGTATTTGCCCAGGCAGGTGCGGCACTTGCAGTGTGTTTGAAAAGCAAGGATAAAAAATTCCGGTCTCTCTGTTTGTCCGCTGTAGTGTCTGCTTGTTTTGGAGTAACGGAACCGGCCATGTTCGGCGTGAACCTGCCGCTGAAAAAACCTATGATCGCGGTATGCATCGGCGGCGGAGTGGGAGGAGCCATAGCGGGATTTTCGGGAGCCCAGGCTATGACCTTTGCATTTCCAAGTCTGATTACATTACCTGTTTTTCTGGGGGAAGGATTTGGGCTGTTTATAGTTAGCTGCTTCGCTGGGTTTTTAACAGCATTTTTGCTGACGATATTCCAGCCGGGGGCAGCTTATGACGGAATCGCTTCAGAAGCCGAATGTTAGAGGGGAAGTGATCTGACGTTTCATATCCATATTTATATGAATTCATAAAAAAATCACAATTTATCTGATGAAATTTAAGGTTTGTTTCAGCTTTACATGGTAAAAAAGAAGCAAATAAAAAATTGATTTAACCTAGAGTGAGGAGGAATTTATATGTATATGTTAAAAAGGTCTGCAGCATTTATCACAGCAGCTATTTTGTCTGTGATTCCAATTACGGCGTTGGCGGCAACGGGAACCCAGATCAGCAGTGTTTCACTTTACATATCATCAGAGATTGAGGCCGGAGAAAGCGGAAGTGATGTAACGGTTACATCCAGTTCCAGCAAATTCAGTATCGACGATGTTGAGGTTACAAATAAACCGGATGAAGAATGGAAGGATGGAAGTAAGCCCAAATTAAAGGTTACTTTAGAAGCAGAAGACGATTATTACTTTGCCTCTGGTTTTTCCAAAGGCAATGTAAGTCTTAGCGGTTCTGACGGGACGGTCAGTTCTGTCAGCCGGAGCAGCAGTGAACTGATTGTATATATAACGCTTGATGCTTTGGAGGATGATGAAAGTGATCATGAGCTGGCAGTGAATAACCTGGAGTGGGATGAAGAAAACGGCACAGGGTACTGGGATGAATGTGAAGATGCCAATAAATATGAGGTACGCCTTTACAGGGGAAGCAATGCAGTGACTTCCGTGCTTACAACCACCTATACCAGCTATGATTTTTCAAGCTATATGACGAATAGCGGGAATTACTCCTTCAAAGTACGAGGAGTATACAACTCATCCAATAAAGGCAGTTGGGAAGAATCTGACAGCTGGTATGTATCTGCCGATGTGGCTGAGGAGATTAGTTCTAAAAGCTCAAGCGGTGTTTCGGGGCCGGGAAGCAGCACAGGAACAGGCGCATGGCTGAAGGATAGCACAGGCTGGTGGTATTGTAATGCGGACAAAAGTTATACCATCAGCAACTGGCAGTATATTGATGATTGCTGGTATTATTTTAATAAGTCGGGATATATGGTTACAGGCTGGATCCATTGGAACTCCATATGGTATTATTGCGGAGAAAGCGGGGCTATGCTTATAAACACTACAACGCCGGACGGGTATGAGGTAGGAAGCGACGGGGCGTGGATCCAATCATAAAACAGATAGAATATTGCAAAGATAAAGAAGGACAGGAGTGTTATATTCCTGTCCTTTTGAATGTTATTTCCTAATGTTGTGTGTCAGTGAATTCTCACCATTTCGTTGGTCCACACTGCTGCCAGGTTTACTGCTCCCCGGAAACCGGCAAGGGGAGGTTCATAGGCATGGCGCCAGATGTGGTCAGGTACTGCGATCTGCAGGCTCTGGTCTCTTTTCGCCATGTGCAGCAGTTCACCGCTGCCCATAAGAAAGCCCTTTGAATCGCTTGCAACCATTTCTTTGGCGGATTCATCCAGATAGGCCATATCTTTAGCTGCCATTTCGGAACAATCACAATAACATTCGGTTCGTAAAAATCCAAAACATTCTTTTCCGTATTCTGCAATTCCAGGCACTACATCGGCATGTCCGGCAAGAACCAGCCTATTATCTTCTCTGTGAACACGGAGGAAGCGGGCCAGTACCGTCTGCATTGGCGCAATTTGCTCCAGTGCATTTTCTTTTTCCCGGCGGATAAACGATTTGTCCGCCTGCCTGCCGAATATGGCTGCCGCATCCTCCAGCCAGTCAAGGGTTCCCTGGATTCCATAGGGGCGTGCTGTTAGATAAGGCGTACCAAAGCGTTCCTGAAGATATTTCGCGGCGGCTTCGCCCTCTCGGCGAATAACAAAGTTCAAATGAGCTGCACCTAATGTTTCCAGCTGCGAGATGCTTGTTCCGGAAGTCATAGTACACAAATGCTCCATTCCCAAGGCACCTGATGCCATCCGGGCGATCTCTGCGGCATCAGCATGATAACGAAACATGTCTGCACAGGAGCCGATGATGTTAAAGGAGGGCAGTTCCGTTTGATGCACTTCCTTAGGTAGGGTTTTACAGAGCTCCAAAAGGGTAAATTCCACCCCCTTGTGTCCGCTGACATCAAATCCTCCTGCAGTCAGCGGGATCAGGCGTGTATCGGGAAATTGGGGCGACAGCTCCTTAGCCAGGGCTTTTAAGTCTATTCCAATTACCTCCGGCACGGAGGAGGGCAGCAGGAAGATTGTTTTTATGCCCTGGTTTTCTGATACCCATTCCACCGCACGTGTCAGCCGGCTGGTATCCCCCATGGCAATATCGGTTTCTCCGATATGGGTGGAATAGAGCTTTCCGCCAAAGGAACCCATCCGATGAAGGAAGGTCCTTCCATAGGCCATATGTCCCATGCAGCCAAATTCTATCACGGCCGACTGGGCGATGCCGGATAAACACCAAAGTGAGCCCATCCGCCCTGACAGGGGCGGTGATGTTTTATACAGTCCCATTGGCCCGTTCCTCCCTTCCTATCCTAAGCGCCCTGGTCATGCGATTCAACAGGTCGATGGTCCTTTCATACCCAATGTGACCGTATAAGTCCAGTACAGGCACACTGGGCGGATTGTTCCGGCTCCTGCCGCCCCAATCCCCCATCACAAGATCCGGTCGCAATTCCTCAATGATCTGCATGTCGGCTTGCTCATTAAGCATCAGGCAGATGATAGGGTTTATATCCTGCCCGGTCAGCATCTCTTTCCAGCGAGTATCTGAGGGATAAAACTCCGCCATGTGAATCATGATGGGAGACATTCCCAGGTCCGATAAATAAGCCGACAAGGGCAGCGGCTGGACCGTGCCTAAGTTTGCGCTGATATACTGAAGGGCTTTCAACTGGGCTGCTGCCGCTTTCTGCACTCTTTTCCCCTCTTTTTTCTGTTCTGCAAACTCATGTGTCATCTCTAAGTCCAAATACTGTCCGATCTGTGAATAAGTGCTTTCTATCTCCAGGACATTGTAAACATCGTGGAGGCTGACAAAGGGGATGTCGTGCTCCTTGGCCATCCACTGGGCGAGAGAATCCATAAATGGGGAGAGGACGAGATTCAGTCTTGCGTCCCCGGAGGATATAAAGTCATCCAGCGAGGAATCCGGTGCCAAAAAGCGCAGGGGCACGCCCTGATGTTTCAGATATGCAATCAGACGAGGTATGGGAACATGCTCCTCCAAGGCACTGCGGCCAAGGACATTGACGATCATTCCCTTATTGGCGGATTTTTCAATGGTCTTTCCCATGGCAAGAAGGGTTTTCCAATATCCTGGCTCGTAGCCGCCGCATTTAAAATTCCCCAAGGGAAGGTGGATGAGCATTGATTTTACCTCTGGCTGCATCTCGAGGCAGATGCTTTCCATGTCAAGGCCGATGAGCTCCGGCACACAGGTGGAAAGGAGCAGTATAAGCCTTGCACCGGCTTGATCCATTTCCCGGATGGCCTCCATCAGCCCCTTTCGGAATCCAAATACCACCTCTTTGCTATCCAGGACGTAATTCCAATGCAAAGCCTCCTCCCATAAGGGGATGAAAGGGGGACGTTGCGGCTGTAGTACCCGCATTCGGCAGTGCCAATCAGGAGCGTAGACACACCTCGTATGTTAGCGGCCAGTGCCAGTGCTGTGTGCATAGGGCAGTGGACGCCGGGATAGGCAGCAGGTGTCAGCTGGCGGACGGCAGCCATGCTCCTGACAGCTGACAGACATTTTAGATGTTTGATATCGTTCATGACAGCCCTCCTTCCAGAAGCAGACGGGCCAGGTCCTGATACTTCTTTGCCATATGGCTGTCAGGAAATGCCTCCACCACAGTTTTCCCCTGTTCTTCCGAACGCTGTACATGAGGATCCCGGGGGATATGAAAAAGGACGGAAGCGTCTATTTCATCGGCGGCTTTTTGTACAAGCCCTTCTTCACCTTCAAAGTTTTTTGCGTTAAAAATCAGACCGCGCAGGCCGGCATAGCCTCTGGGAGCAAAGCTCTTGACCGCTTGCGCAATGTTGGCGGCGGCGTAAAGACTCATCATTTCCCCGGAAGTGACAATGCACACTTCGTCAGCGTAGCCGCCCCGGATGGGCATGGCAAATCCTCCGCAAACCACATCGCCTAATACGTCATACAGCACGACATCAGGAGAAAACACAGCATAGGCATCTAACTCTTCCAGCGTTTCAAATGCAGTGATGATGCCCCGGCCGGCACAGCCCACGCCTGGAACGGGCCCCCCGGATTCTACACATAAAACACCGGTTTCGCTTTTGAACACGATATCGTCCAGTTCTACATCTCCCTTATCCCGCAAAGTGTCCAGCACGGTTGGGATGTTTTTTCCGCCTGTTAAGTTACGGGTGGAATCTGCTTTGGGGTCGCAGCCGATTTGTAGTACAGTGAGCCCCAGTTTTGCCATGGCGGCAGATAGGTTGGAAACCGTAGTTGACTTCCCAATGCCGCCTTTTCCATAAATAGCAATTCGTTTCATTGTATTAAACTCCCTTAGTCAATTAAATGGTATGAGATGCAGGCAGGCCTGCCGGTCCGGGGGTCGGCGGCTATTTCTGCATCGATGTGAAAGGTTTTCCGTAAAACCCCAGGCGTCATGATCTCCTCCGGCGTGCCCTGCGCTATTATGCTTCCGTCCCGGATGGCCACGAGAAAATCTGAAAAGCGGGAGGCTAGGTTCAAGTCATGGAGCACCATGGCAATGGTACAATTCCGTTCCCTGTTGAGCTTTTCTAACAGTTCCAGAACTTCAAGCTGATAGGCCATGTCTAAGTAAGTAGTGGGCTCGTCAAGCAAAATCAAGTCAGTCTCCTGGGCAAGAGCCATTGCAATCCACACTCTCTGTCGCTGCCCGCCGGAGAGGGCATCAACTGCTGTTGTTTCTAAACCGGTGAGCCGGGTCACCTCCATCGCCCATGTGATCTTATCCTCATCCTCTTTCTTTTCCTTGCCCAAGCCATGACGGCGGGGAAAGCGCCCATAGGATACAAGCTCCCTCACGGTCAGACCTGCTGGTGCAGTGGGTGTTTGAGGCAATATGGACATCCGCTTTGCTACCTCTCTTGTGGGAAGGGCCTGGATATCACTGCCGTTAAGAAGCACCCAGCCTTTTTGCGGTTTAAGTATGCGGCCGGCTGCCTTTAATATGGTGGATTTCCCGCAGCCATTGGGCCCTATGAGGGAAGTGACTTTTCCATTGGGAATCATTAAATCCAGACGGTCTACCACCTGGTGCCCGTCATAGGCCAGCCTTAATTCTCTTGTTGCTATTGCGTTCATTTTATCGCCTCATTTCTTTTCCACGCCGGGAAAGCAGGTATATAAAGTACGGTGCGCCGATTATGGATACCACCACACCAGTAGGAAGTGATGACGGCTGGATGACAACCCGGGCAATGGTATCAGATGCCGAAACCAGCAGTGCTCCTAACAGAGCGCATACGGGCAAAGCAATGCCGTGCCTCGGCCCTACGATGCGGCGGGTGATGTGGGGAGCCATAAGTCCGACAAAGCTGATGCTGCCGCTTACCGAAACACAGGCGCCGGCAAGGGCAGCCGCCATGAGCAGAAGCTTTCTTCGTTCCCTGTTCACAGAAACGCCAAGGCCTGCAGCGGTTTCATCCCCAAGACCCATAACATCTAAGATCCTTGCTATGTATATGGAGGCAGGAACCAGGATACACAGCCATGGCAGTAGGGCCAGCACAAATGTCCAGTTGGCTCCCCAGATGCTTCCTGTCTGCCATGAGGAAACAAAGGCATACTGGGTGTCATCAAGTTTAACCACCAGCAGGGTGGTCAGGGCGGATAACCCAGCCTGGACCGCGATTCCGGTCATCACCATGGTTACAGGCGACGTACTTGCTCCTTTTTTGCAGGAAAGGGAATAGACCAGAACTGCCGCAGCGCCTGCCCCTAAAAGCGCCAAGGCAGGAAGCGTGAATACGGCAAGGGGTGACCGGGGGCCAATGAAAAGTACATAAAGCACCACCATAAGTCCTGCGCCTGAATGGATGCCTAACAGTCCAGGGTCTGCAAGGGGATTTTTTGTTACCCCCTGCAGGAGACAGCCGGATACCGCCAGACCAGCCCCCACCAGCATGGAAAGGACGATGCGGGGAAGGCGGAAGGAGAAAAGGATCAGATTCTCTTTTTCCCTGCCGCCGCCTATCATGGCGTGGAGGACTTCTGAGGGGGAAAGCTTGCTGTAGCCGGTGTTCAGACTGATAAGCACGGACAGGACAAGAAGTGCAAAACATGTGCCTATTACCATTGTGTTTCGCACCGTGGTCTTTCTTTTGAGAAGATTTGTATCTTTCTGAGTCATTTAAGCATCCCTCCTTGTTTTCTGTGACAGATATAGAAAGAAGGGAACGCCGATGAGGGAGGTGATCACGCCCAAGGGAACCTCAAATGGCGGGTTAACTGTCCTTGCACCTAAATCTGCAAGAACCAGCAGCAAGGCTCCCAAAACAGCCGCGGAAGGGATTATTTTTTTATAGTCCACGCCCACGAGAAACCGGGCTCCATGGGGAATAATGAGCCCCACAAAGGAAACGGATCCTACTACCGATACAGAAATACCTGCCAATGCAAGAACTACAAGTGTGCAGAGACAATGGATAAGGGCCGTGTTAAGTCCAAGCCCTGTGGCAACATCCTCGCCCATATTCAGTATGGATACATAGGGGGAAAGCAAAAACGCGCACAGAAGGGCAGCCAAAATAACAGGCGCAAGAATATAAAACTGCTGCCACGTTACGTTTGCCACGCCCCCCACGGTCCAAAACAGCACGTCCCTTCCTGCATCAAAGCCCAGGGCGATTCCCTGGCTAAACGCCGACAAAAGTGCACTGATTGCAGCCCCGGCCAGTACCAGGTCCATAGGACTCCTTCCGCCTTTGTGGGAGGCGGCTATGCCGTTAATCAGCAGGGCCCCAAGGGCCGCACCCAGAAAGGAAAAAACAATCAACATGCCATAACTTATCCCCGGCATAAATGCAAAGCACAATGCAATGGCAAAACCTGCTCCTGCATTGATCCCCATAAGTCCTGAGTCGGCCATGGGATTGCGGGTGGTTCCCTGCATAATTGCACCAGCCACGGCAAGAGCCGCGCCAATCAGCCCGCTGATGAGCACTCTGGGCAGCCGTAAGTCTATGACCATAAGGTGTTGGGGGTTCCTGCTGTCAAAATGAGTGAAAGCTTTAACAACCGTATCCATAGAAATGTTTGCAGTGCCTTGCGTGATGGAAATACATAGAAGGAGCAATAATACAATCATGCCGGCAGTAATGAGAGGGCACAGCGGGATAACACTCCTATGGTTTCCGCTTATAATGGGTTTGTGTTTATAGATTCTCATTTGATTGCCCGCACCAGCTTTTTGGCAGTTAACTTCATGGCTAAGGGACCAAAGGTGTTAAGGGAATCATCAAAATAAAGTACATTGCCATTTTTAACGGCGCTCATATTCAGCCAGACTGATGAAGCTTCCTGGGATTTTGCAAATCCTTTGGCGGTATCAATATAGTCCATGAAGATGATGTAATCCGGGTCCATTTCCGCCACTGCTTCCAGGGAGAAGGTTTCATAACCGAAGGTATATCCTTTGGGAGGAGTGATGCCGAAAGCATCGTAATAGCTCTGGCTGCCCCGGGCAACAAATGCCTTGCCTCCGCTGGTGCGGAAAATAGCAACCGTTTTATCCTTCTGACTCAACACTTCATGGGCTGACGCTATGGCTTCCTCGGTTTCCCTGATGATTTTCCCGGCTGCATCGTCCTTACCCACGAGTTCTCCGCAGGCACGGGTCTGATTCTGCCATGTATCGCTATAGTCCAACAGTACCACAGGAGCAATCTGATTTAACTGGTCATATATTTCGTCCAGACCTGCGTGCCCGGCAAAGGTTACGATCATATCTGGTTTTGCTTCCAGAACCGCCTCCAGATTGATTTCCCGTGCACTTCCAAGATCCATGATTTCTTCGATGCCGCCAAAAGGAATCAATGTTTCATAGGTTTCCAGAGCCTGCTGAGCCGTTCCTACTGAAGCCCCTGCCGAAGCGGCAACCGGAGTGCCGAGTGCAAAAAAGTATTCCAGATAGTTGGAATGGAGAATGGCAATGCGCTTAGGCTGGCCGGCCAGGGGTATCTTATGGCCACCGGCATCCGTGATGGTGCGCGGCCACGAAGAATCTTTAGAAATGTCCGGCAGCTGCGGTTCTCCGGATTCTTGTGTACCGGTGCTTTCTGTTGGTACCGGGGTTGCTGGCTGCTGTTCCTTTGAACAAGCGGATACCAGTCCGGCAGTTAAAAGCAGTGCAAATAAAATAGAGATTTGTTTTTTCAATGTAGCACCTCCTGAATTATTAGTTAGGTAAAACTAACTCCTGGCTAATATATCAAACCACGGTGCTTCTGTGAATGGCTTTATCCGCAATTTATATGGACATATCCTGAATTGCAGTTGGCAGCACTAAAAACGCCCGTGGAAAAACAGGGGCGTTTCCTTGTGCCGTCAGCTTATTCTTCCCTGAATTTGCTAGGAGGCACTCCAAAATGTCTCTTAAATATACGGCTAAAATACAGCGCATCCGGGTATCCTGTTTGTTCCCCTATGGTTCCTATGGGAATGGAGGTTGTAACAAGCAGCTCCCGAGCGCGGTTTAGACGGTACGTCCGTAAGTAATCTGCCGGCCCCATGCCAGCATACTTTTGAAAGACATAAAACAAACGGTTTTCATTCACTCCGCTTTGCTTTGCCAGTGAATTTACGGTTAAACCATCCATGTAGTGGGTATGAATGTACTTCGATACCGATTCAAAAAGCTCCTGTGCGCCGTAATTTGTTTGATTCCTGGCACACAAGAACGTCTCCTCCAGCACCCGGCGGAACAAGGTTTCTGTTTGAAAGACTGCAAGACCGCCGGGCCGGTTAGAGGTTGCGTACAAATGATGAAGCATATCGAACAGTTGAGGGCTTTGTCCGGAGGTTAAGCTGAAATGGGTATTCCTCAATTTAATGCGAGGTGATTCGTTGTAAGTCTCATAAAGAACGGAAACGAATTCCCAGTCCTCGTTTCCAATGACTCGCTTGCGCATGGTGGTGTTAGCCGAACCATGGATAACTACTCCTGGTTTGATTATATATGGCGTATCGTTAAACTGGTATTCCGCACAGCCGGAAAGCGGGAATATAAACCCTGGATAAGAAGCAGTTCTTTGTATGCCCTTACTACCTGCTGGTATTTTATAGCGGTATACCCCTTGTACTTGAAAAAGTGTGGCTGCAAAATGCTCCACAATTGTATTTAGTTCCATTGCCATGACTCCGCATCACATTCCTTAGATAATGAAAGTATTGATAGTATCACGTATCATCATACCACAGGTACGCAGCCATGAAAAAGGAATTCCGGCTGTTGAGAAAAAGACTCATTCATTCTCCCGTATCCCCATTGACATCTGATAACCTCCCCGATATACTGAGATGGTAATGGTTAGTTTAGACTAACTTAAAAATAGGAGGATGCAATGGTTAAGAAAAAGTTGATTCAAAAAGCAGTGGTACCAATATTAACAGCCGCTTGTGTAATTTCCCAGTTCGGCATATCCTGGGCGGGCATAGCAGGCAGTTCCCAGGCAAGCATAGATGGGGGCAGATACGCACAAGGCGAATGGAAATATGAAAATGACAGCTGGAAACATTATGAGGCCTCAGGGACTTTAAGCACCGGGTGGATAAAAAAGGCGTCAGGCTGGTATTACCTAAACCCGGAAAACGGTGCCATGATGACAGGATGGTTTCAGGATGAAAAGGGAATCAGATACTATCTGAACACTTCCAATGATGGTACAGAGGGCCAGATGCACTCCGGCTGGTACCAGGATGGAAGCGGAATATGGTATTTTTTTAATACGGCCGCTGATGGAACCCATGGAGCCATGAAGACAGGCTGGCAGTGGATAGACGGTTATTGTTATTATTTTAATACTGCTGACGGAACAGACATGGGAAGGATGTATACAGGCCAGACAACCCCGGATGGATATTTTGTGAATGGAGACGGCCGCTGGGCAGAGTCTGACGGAACTGTTCATTACGAGACCGGCAGAGGCTTGGCCTCAGCGCCTGCAGCAGAAAGTACAAAGAAAACTGTATTTTCCGGTGGCGGAAGCAGTTCTTCTGGAAGAAGCGGTTCCTCAGGAGGAGGCAATTCCTCGGGCGGAGGCAATTCCTCAGGGAATGAAAATAGTGGTGGCAATTCCTCGGGGAATGAAAATAACGGAGGCAGTCCCGGCGGGAATGAGGGCAATCCTGACGAAGAAAACAGCAGCCAGGAAGGTAAGGATGTTTTTGTTGATGCAGAAAAGACAAAGCTTGTAGATTTAGGCTGGATCCAGTATGCAGTTATTGCTTTCCAGGAAGGAAGGATAGACGATTATGCCATTGATGTGGATGGGACGGATGTTACGGACTTATGCACAAACGTAGATGATGACGGAACTGTGGTTAAGTGGCAGACGACCTTATGGAAGCCGAATACCATCACTGTTACCAGGATCTCCGACGGCAAAGAGCAGGGCGTAAAGGTCGGAAAGGGCTCAACGGCGGAATTGCCGGAGAGAGGTAGCCTTGATTCAGCCCCCAGTGCGATCCTGACCAACGGATCTGTATCTGTCTTTGACTATTGGCTGGATAATTACGATAAAGACGGCAATATACGTGTAAGGCCTGAGAAGACTACCTTTCATTTAAGCGGAAAGAGTCAGGAGGTTTCTCCTGAGGTACCTGCCGATTATTACCTGCCTGACACCATGTTTGATAAAAACGGAAAGGGCAGAATCCAGCTTAAGCTGTCCTTAAAGACTCTGGCACAGGAAAATTGGTTTAACCAGCTGAAGACCATTAAGGTTCTGGATTCTGAGAACTCTATTTTAAACAAAAACCTGATTTTTACAACTGTTATCGAAACAGAATATGGAAAAACAGGAGTAATTACGATCCAGCTTCCTCAGACCAACCTTTTTGTCCGGGGGCGTTATCAGCTGAACCTGTCTTCCGGATACAGCAAGGCAACCATGAACGTGCCCCTTCATCTGGTGGATAACAGACTTTTTGTGATGAACTTAAATACTTTAAACCCGAGTCCAAAGGTGGGAGAAGATTTTGCCTTTGATATCGTGGGACCGGATGGAGAAAGCTTTGGAACAGAGATTCTGTCTCCGATTTACAGGGTGGATTTAACGATGCCGTCAGGAAAAGTAAAGTCTCTTACAAACATAAGCCAATGGTATGAGATTGGTGCCATGCTTCATATCTGCGGTACGGATACGGATGACAATGTGATTACCGATGAAACCGGTATCTATACGGTCACAGCATATGCAAATGGCTACCAGACAATGTCTAAGAAAGTGGAAGTGGGCAGCAATTCCCAGACCAGGTCAGATGACCTTAAAATCTTTGCGGTAGCAAAATCCTACGGCATTGACGCCATGTCCAGTGCAACTGTTGCGATACCGGATGGCAGCGGTTCCGGAGACTCCGGCTCTTCCGGAGGTTCAAAAATGAACGGATTCCTGATATTTGATCATGATCTGTTGGCGAACGCATTGATATTACATGAGATCAACGATGTAAATGAAGACAGCGAGGCAGTCGTGCAGTGGTGGTATGACCAGAAAGCGCAAGCTGTTATGGATGAAAACGCTGAAGTTTTTTATGATTTTACCCACTATTTAAATGCAGTTAAAGACGGAAAGCTGGGGACGGGAGAATATCTTTCCTTTGAAAAATATAAGGAGACCCAGACCGGAGGGGAAACTGGAAATCGCCCATACCAGATCAAGCGGGTCCTGGAAGACGGAAAATTAGGAACCGTTGAAAGCCTTCTATCCGTAGTAGGAAAGACGGCGCCTGCTCTTAAGGGCGCAGAAGGAAAGCTGGGCGAGGATCTGGTGCTGACATCTGATAAGGATGGGGAATATATTTCCAAAATAACAGCACTATATCTGGACAATTCTGCAATCGCTCTTAGAAGTGACGATTATATTACAGCTTATAAGATCAGCGATGCAAAAGAAAGCGTTACCCTTCTGTCAAAAACAGAAGGAACTGGAGGCGGTATGCTGCAGCTTACGGAAGGAGAGCACAAGCTGCGAATTGTGGTAGAGGGGTACAAGGAGCAGACGGTTGTTTTACATGTGGTAAAGGAATTGGAAACGTTTAAACTTTCTCTTGCTGAAAATCCAGACAAGGCAGAAGCTGAGAAAGGGGCAGCTTACCACATAGGTCAGATGGTTTATATCAATGCTGCAGCCGCTGAAGACGATGAAAGCCAGAAGAAGCTTCGCGGTGACTTTATGAAGAATTTAACAGGGATGACCCTGACCGATCCGGATGATAATACAAGGAAGGTGCTTTCCAAAGAACAGGGCGGAATATTCAGCAGGATAATTATGAAAAAGAAGACTATTCTTTCTCGCTGCAGAAAGATCTGTTTCAGAAGGCAGGGCGTTATACGGTTCTGGTGACTGCTGAAGGATACACTGCCAAAACCCTGACATTTGAAATTCTGGAAGCTGCAGTGCAGCCGGTTGAGAATGAAAAGTTAGCTCCTGGTGTGGAAACGTCAAAATATGTGAAAGGAACAAACTGGGATCCTGCATATTATCGCGTAACCTTTGATACAACAGATGAAAAGGCCGCAAAGGAGTATTTAGATGCAGATAAAACAGTTTTTGTTAACGGAATTCCTTATAAAATGGCCATAATGTTCTCTAAAACCAGGAAAAATGAGTTTAAGGTATCTAAGGATGCTTCCTATGGAGTTGTAAAGTATCTTGACTTCACTGCAGATGGCTTTACGGAAGAAGAAAATGAAATAGTTATTGAAGTGAATGGTTACGAGACATTGACATTCATGGTCGAGTTATTTAATCCGGAAGAAGGTATGGAAGGAAAGAATGCTCCTACAACCCTTAAGGCAGAGGAAGAGGCGGCAGTAACCAAGGAAGAAAAGACAGAAGGTACTGAGGAAAAACCGGAAAACGCCGGGGTTGACAAGACAGAAGGAACTAAGGAAGAACCTGAAAACGCCGGGGGTGACAAGACAGAAGAAGCTAAGGAAGAACCGGGAATTGCCGAGGAGGGCAAAACAGAAGAAGCTAAGGTAGAACCGGAAAAGACCGAGGAAGACAAAACAGATTTAGTTAAGGAAGAACCAGGTAAAGTCGAAGTAGACAAAACAGAAGATACCAAAGAAGTAACTGTTGAAGAGAAGGAGGAAGACACCAAAGAAGCAGCAGACAGCAAGAAAGAAGAAATTCAGAACGATACTGCAGGAACCGATGAGACAACTCTTGGCAGCAAGGGAAAGGAGCTGTAGGAACAGGAGAAGATCGGAAAAACACTTCATGGGGGCGTTGGAAAATAAATATATGAATTGATAGAAAAGAGGGGGAAACTGTACCCCTCTTTTCTATCAATGTAAATGCATATTTTCGTTTTTCAATACGTGATACTCCAAAATGAAATTTTTTAACAAGGGCTGACCAATATCGTAATGACGAAACAGCGGATGGCAGCCATGCCATGTATCAGAAACGAATTGACATAAAACTGTAATCAAGAGTATAATCGACCCATAACAAGAAAACAGGAATAAGGAATGAAGGAACAGAATATGAATTATTTGAATAGTAACAGCCAGCCGGTTTCTGCTGATTACGTTTTCCTCAATATCAGAAAACGTATTTTAAAGCTGGAATTAGAACCTGGAACAAGAATCAGTGAAAATCAAATGGCGGAAGAGTACGGGGTGTCAAGAACCATCATCCGCAATGCCTTTGCAAGGCTGAATCAGCTTGGGCTTCTTACGGTATACCCCCAAAGAGGAACTTATGTAAGCTTGATCGATTTAAAACTAATCGGGGACTTATTGATTTTAAGGACTGCCGTGGAAAAAGAAGAACTTTATGAGCTCTTATCCCAGAGGGACGATGAGAAAATTAAAAAACTGGTAAAAGAATTGGAGGATAATCTGGAAAAACAGGAGGCTTATCGGAATATGGAGGGGTATGACCTGGAATTTCAAACACTGGATTCGGCATTTCACCGGGCCATTGCAGAAAGTGTGGAACGGTATAATCTTATAAAATTGCTGGAGGATTTAATGCTCCACATTACAAGATGGCGTAATTTCGATGTGGCACTTGGTAAAAGGATGCCCCATTTAATTGACGAGCACCGGAAAATCATTGAAGAGATCAAGGGCGGTGATTTTATAAAAGCCCAGCAGGCCATGGCAGATCATTTGGAAACCATATCTGAAATTAAAGCTAAGGCAAAGGAACGGTATCCTCAGTATTTCGTAAACATTTAATCCGGCTGGATTGTATGAAAGCAGCCGTTATTTGCTTTCAGGAAAAAGATTGACACAAATTAGACGATTTGAAAGGAGGAAGGCGAAGAACATCGCTTGAATTAGGATTCACAAAATAACGAATTAATATCATGTACTTAAAAAAGTTATTGACAAAATAGACAAAATTTGATAATCTATGCATGAAAAAGTGTATCTTGTGTCATTTTTAATTTTTAACCCCGACTTGTATACAAGGATACACTTTTTCAAATACCAACTTGTATACATGTATACATATATATTTTTTACTAATTATTGTTAAAAATTAAACAAAGAGAGGGAAAAACTATGTTCACATTAGGAGTTGACATAGGCTCTACCACCTCCAAAGCGGTCATTCTGAAAGATGGACAGGAGATTCTGGCTACTTCCCTGATTAAGGCCGGGACAGGAACCGACGGTCCGGGCAGGGCGATTGAGGCAGTACTTGCAGAAGGGAACTTAAGACCGGAAGAGATAGCATCTGTTTATGCTACCGGTTATGGAAGAAAGCTGCTAAAGAATGCCGATGGAGAGATGAGTGAACTGAGCTGCCACGCAAGGGGTGTCCATCATCTGCTCCCGGAAGTGCGGACTATCATCGACATTGGCGGACAAGATGCGAAAGTACTTTCTCTGGGGACAGACGGGCGCATGACAGAATTTTTGATGAATGACAAATGTGCGGCAGGTACCGGACGGTTTCTGGATGTCATGGCTGGAATCCTTCAGCTGAGGATTGAGGATTTAGAAAAGCAGGCGGCCCTGTCAAAGCAGATAGTCAAAATATCCAGTACCTGTACGGTGTTTGCTGAATCCGAGGTTATATCCCAGCTGGCAAACGGAGTTGAGATTCCGGATCTGGTTGCCGGCATCTGCCAGTCTGTAGCTAGCAGGGTAGCAGCTCTGGCGAAACGGGTCGGTGTGAAAGAAACCGTGTGTATGAGCGGGGGCGTTGCAAAAAATGGCGGGGTACGAAAAGCCATGGAGCAGGAGCTGGGTCTAAATATTACCTATTCACCAATGGCCCAGCTCATGGGTGCTTTAGGAGCGGCGCTTTACGCTTATGATAAATCATAAAAGGAGGAATTTTTCATGGGTGAAGGAGAAAAAAAACCAAAATTTGCCGTTGATCCCAATTCAGCTAAGTTTAAGCTGAACGAGATCGTGGCAAAGCATTACAAGGAGGTCCAGGAGGCAAAGGACAGGGGAGAAAAAATCGGCTGGTGCGCCAGCAATTTTCCTCAGGAAATTTTCCAGACCCTGGGCATCAAAGTGTGCTATCCCGAGAATCAGGCAGCGGCCATTGCGGCAAGAGGAGCCGGACAGAGGCTGTGTGAAATTTCGGAGGCCGAAGGTTATTCCAATGACATCTGTGCTTATGCAAGAATCAGTTTGGCACATATGATGGTGGGAGAAACTCCGGAGCAGAACATGCCTCTTCCGGACTTCGTACTTTGCTGCAACAATATCTGTAACTGCATGATCAAATGGTATGAGAACATTGCAAAAGAGCTTAATATTCCGCTGATTCTCATTGACATTCCATTTAATCCTGATTACGAGGTTTCAGATGCCCAGGTAGCATATGTAAAAAGCCAGTTCCTTGCGGCTATTGAACAGCTGGAGGAAATCACCGGTAAGAAATGGAGCGATGAAAAATTCAAGGAGATCATGGAAATCTCAAACAGGACTTCCAGAGCATGGCTGGAGGCTACAGCCTATACCAAATATACTCCTTCTCCTCTTAACGGTTTTGACCTGCTTAATCATATGGCGGTTGCCGTCTGTGCCAGAGGAACCGTAGAAGCGGCTGAAGCTTTTGAAACCCTGCTGGAGGAATATAAAAAGGCAGTGGAGGAGGGAACCAGTACCTTCCGTGCAGAAGAAAAATACAGGATTATGTTTGAAGGGATTGCCTGCTGGCCTCATTTAAGGACAACGGCTACCGGCCTTAAGTCCCGTGGAATCAACATGGTGGCAACCATTTATGCGGATGCCTTTGGATTTATTTACGATGACTTTGACGGTCTGATCCGTGCCTATTGCAACGTGCCTAATGCCATGAACTTAGAGCATGCCAGAGATAAGAGAGAGGCCATTGTAAAGAAGACCAATACAGAGGGGCTTCTGGTTCATACCAACCGTTCCTGTAAACTTTGGAGCGGCTTCATGTATGAGATGAGCCGCCAGATCGGAGAGGACTGTCAGATACCAGTCACCTCATTTGACGGTGATCAGGCAGACCCTCGGAACTTCTCAGAAGCCCAGTATGAAACAAGAGTTCAGGGGCTGACGGAAATCATGGAATCCAACAAAGGGGGGAAAGACTGATGGCAACTTTGAATGAATTATTAGAAAATTTTCATGATATTGCATGTTCACCAAAAAAACAGCTGAATGCTTATCTGGAGCAGGGAAAGAAGGTTGTGGCTTGTGTTCCTGTCTATACTCCGGAAGAACTGATCCACTCTATGGGGCTTGTTCCTATGGGAGCATGGGGAGCGGATATTGAGTTGAAAGAGTCTAAAAGATATTTCCCTGCGTTTATCTGTTCCATCATGCAGAGCATTCTGGAGCTGGGAATCAGGGGAGAATACAAAGGCATTTCTGCCATCGTGATTCCTTCTCTCTGTGACTCTTTAAAGTGTTTGGGACAGAACTGGAAATATGCGGTGAAAGACATTCCATTTATTCCAATGACTTATCCCCAGAATCGGAAACCGGAGTCAGGAAAAGAATTTACCAAAGCCTCCTACGAGCGTGTGATCAGAGACTTAGAGGCAGCAACCGGTGAAAAATTCAGTGAAGCTTCCCTGGCTAAGTCCAATGAGATTTACAATGAACATAATGCGGCAATGAGAAAGCTGGCAGAGGTTTTAGAACAGCATCCTTCCATCACAGCAGTCCAGAGAAGAGATATTTTTAAAAGTGCTCATTTCATGCGAAAGGAAGAACATACAGCACTGGTAAGCCAGCTGATAGAGGCTTTGTCACAGGTAGAGGAGAAGGAAAGCAAAATCAAGGTGATCACCACCGGAATCCTGGCCGACAGCGACGGTCTGCTTAAGATCTTTGACGAACATGGACTGCAGATTGCTGCAGATGATGTTGCCCATGAATCCAGACAGTATCGTACAGATGTCAACCTGGAATTGGAATCTTTGGAAGGACTTGCAGATAAGTTTTCCCGGATGGATCATTGTTCTGTCCTGTACGATCCGGAAAAGAAGAGAGCCGGTTATATCGTTGACCTTGCAAAGAAATACAAAGCAAAAGGTGTGGTCGTTCTTTTAACGAAATTCTGTGACCCCGAAGAATTTGATTATGTAATGGTGAAAAAAGCCTGTGCTGAGGCGGGAATTCCTATCATTCAGATAGAAGTAGACAGGCAGATGGTAAATTACGAGCAAGCAGGAACGATGATGGAAGCATTTATAGATATGCTTTAACAGGAGGAGAAGGATATGATCGATAAAAATAAAATGCCGGTAGCCGTGGGCGTTGCTTTCGTATGGTTTACAACACAGTTTGGCGGTGGGTTTGCATCAGGTGCCCAGCTGGTCCAGTATTTCGTTGCATTTGGTATTTGGGCGCTTATTACCCCGATTCTGGCTCAGGCGATCGGAGCGGTGTTCCAGTGGTATGGTCTCCGGTTTGCAAAACTTCATGACGCTTATGATTACAGAACCTTTAACAATAAGTTTTACGGAAAATTCGCTCCAATTTTTTCCAACCTTTATGAGCTTGTATACATATTATTGCTGTGCCTGGCTCCCTCTGTTGCCTTTGCGACCGGAGGTTCCACCATGCAGTCCCTTACTGGAATCCCATATATGGCTTGTACCTTGATCATAGGTTTGTTTATCTTTTTTGTAACCATTTTCGGAACGGATTTTGTAAGAAAAGCGGCATCTACTTTGTCAGTCATTATCATAGCTGGTCTTTTGATCGTGTACATACCGAACATTATTGTCAGCTGGGGTGATATCGTAAGAAACATCAAGACTTTAGGAGCGAATCCTGCACCTGCTGGTCCGGCCCTCTGGAGCTGCTTTATATATGGTTCCTTCCAGCTGGCTTCCATCGGATTGTTATACCAGCATGCGGAATCATTTAAATCAGAAAAGGAAGCCGGAACCAGTATGATTTACGGATTTATCGTAAACTCCGGACTGATTATGCTTTCCACTTTAGGAATTATGGCAGTAGCGACTAATCCGGATTTATCCAAAGATCCTCTTCCGGTAATCACACTGATTAAAGGCGGAGTGGGAGCCGGCTTCATGAATCCTATGATTTCCATACTCATTATTTTAGGAGCGGTATCAACGGCGGTTAATATGATTGCCGGAGCAGTTCAGAGAGTTGTAGTTGCACTTGAAAAGCCGGAGGAAAGAAGAAATGACGGAAAGCCTTCAGCAAAAACCTTAATCTGCGCATTGTTATGTACCATTCTTGCATTTGCCATCGCCCAGTTTGGACTTCTTCCCCTGGTAAAAGTAGGATATGGATACCTGGGTTATGTAACCATTGTGGTGGTACTGGTTCCGTTCCTGATCCGAATGATCGGAGAAGCGATGGGAAAAGTCGAGAAATAACTTACAGAAATATGAGGCAGAGGTTAGCAGGAGAATGAATATGACAGGCCTTTTATCAGAAACAATCGGAGAACTGCTTCATAAAAGAGCTGTTCTTACGCCGAATGGAGCAGGAATCTGCTACCAGGATCGATGCTATTCCTGGAAAGAGGCGGATGAAATTTCGGATTTTTGGGCAGCTGACTTTATAAGAAGAGGAATTTCGCGCGGAAAACATGTCGCGTTGTGGGGGATTAACAGCCCGGAATGGATCATGGCGTATTTTGCTTTTATGAAGTCCGGGGCAATTGTGCTTCCGGTCAATACATGCTATAAGGAACAGGAATTGAACCGGGTATTAAAAGAAGGAGATGCAGACTATCTGTTCTATGGAAAGGGCTGCAACAATGCGGATTATAGACCGGTCATATCAAAAGCAGGGCTGGATTGTCCGGACACCTTCTTAAAGGGGATTGTTTCCCTGGACCATCTGTCTTGCTGTGGAATGGGGGAAAACAGGGAGGAAGAGAAACGGCTTTTAAAAGATATAGAACAGAACTTATCCTCAAAGGATACCGCAAATATACTTTTTACCTCTGGTACCTCCGGTGTTCCAAAAGGAGTGATGTTAAGCCACGAAAACATGGTCAACAATTCAGCCGAAATGGTGCGTTCCATGCATTGGAACGAAAGTGACCGCATGTGCTTATCCGTCCCCCTGTTTCACTGTTTTGGCATCACAGCGGGCATTTTGTCCGCTGTCCATGCCGGAGCGGCAATTTATATCAATCAGTATTATAAGTCCATTGGAGTTATGGAAAATATACAGAAAAATTCATGCACCATTCTAAACGGTGTTCCCAGCATGTTCCTTGCTATGGTAAAGAACAGCAGGAGAAAAGAATACGATCTAAGTTCCCTAAGAAGCGGAATTATTGCGGGTTCCGCCATTCACCCGTCAGATTATCTCCATATCTGTGAAGAGCTGAAGATGGAGCATTTGCAGCCTTCCTATGGGCAGACCGAGTCTTCCCCTGCAATTACCATAACCGGATATTCGGATCCAATCTGCCAAAAGGCCCTTACGGCAGGAAAAAAGATTCCTTATACGGAATTAAGAATCTGGGATGAAGGGAAAAAGAGGGTTGCTAAGACAGGAAGTGTGGGAGAAATCCAGTCCCGGGGATATCACATCATGAAGGGCTATTACAACAAAACGAATGAAGCAGAAGTCGCGTTGGATGAGGAGGGCTGGCTTCATACCGGGGACTGCGGTTATCTGGATGAACATGGCTATCTTTATATAACCGGACGAAAAAAAGAGATGATTATCCGGGGCGGTGAGAACATAGCGCCGGTGGAAATTGAAAACTGCATTCTGGAGCTTCCTGGAATCAAGGATGTGAAGGTAATAGGAGTTGATGCCCAGGTTCTTCAGGAAGAAATCGCTGCCTGTATTATCATGGAGTCTGGGGCAGAATTTTCAGAAGAAAGGGTTAAGGAACACGTCCGTCAGAACCTGGCGGATTATAAGGTTCCAAAATATGTTTATCGATTTGATTCATTTCCTTTTAACATTAGCGGAAAGGTTATGGTCCATGAGTTACGGCAGGAAGTCGAGAAACGGCTAGCGAAAAGAGGTTAAGGAGGAAACAACATGTATTTTACAAAACAGCATGAGCTTGTTCGGAAACTGGCGAGAGAGTTTGCAGAAAAAGAACTGACCAATGAGATCCTCGATGAGGTTGAGGAAAGCGGGACATTTCCGGAGGAAATCCTTTACAAAATGGGAAAGGCCGGATTTTTCGGCATTAAGACGCCAAAGGAATACGGAGGTTCAGGCGGTGATGCCCGCTGTTACGTGCTGGTAATGGAGGAAATGGCAAGAGTCAGCGGAGTTGCAAGCATTTATGTATCTTCCCCTAATTCCCTTTCCGGAGGCCCTCTGTTATTATCCGGTACAGAGGAACAAAAACGAAAATATCTTCCCTCATTGATCAGCGGTAAGAAAAAGCTTTGCTTTGCATTAACGGAACCGGGAGCTGGTTCCGATGCAGGCGGTATGCAGTCTACTGCGGTAAAGGATGGGGATTTCTACATATTGAATGGAAGAAAGACCTTTATCACCATGGCGCCTCTTGCAGATTATGCAGTAGTCTACGCAAAGACGGATATGACAAAGGGAACAAAAGGAATCAGCGCATTTATCGTAGACATGAAAAACACTCCTGGAATTTCCTGTGGAAAGCCGGAACATAAAATGGGCGTTATCGGCTGTGCCACCAGCGACATCATTATGGATAATGCAAGGATTCCGGCAGAGAACCTTCTTGGTGAAGAGGGCATGGGCTTTATAAACGCCATGAAGACTCTGGATACCGGCCGTATGGGAGTGGCAGCCCAGTCCATCGGAGTTGCCCAGGGGGCTTTGGACGAGGCCATTAAATACGCAAAGGAACGGAAACAGTTCGGAAGACGGATTGGGGATTTCCAGGCAATCGCCTTTATGATCGCAGATATGGCGACTAAGCTGGAGGCTGCAAAGCAGCTGGTTTATAAGACTGCCTACTTAATGGATACCCATCAGCCTGCAAGCATGGAAGCTTCTATGGCAAAGTATTATGCTTCTGAAGTCTGCAACGAAATCGCTTCAAAATCCCTTCAGATCCATGGTGGTTACGGATTTATCAAAGATTATAAGATTGAGCGTATGTACAGGGATTGCCGTGTGTTTACCATATACGAAGGTACCTCACAAATCCAGCAGCTGGTAATTTCCGGAAAACTGCTTAAGAAATAATGACTACACGGAAGGAGTAATGAAAACGATGAAAATTTTGGTTTGTGTAAAACAGGTGCCGGATACCAATGAAGTAAAGATCGATCCGGTAAAGGGTACATTGATCCGTGACGGAGTTCCCAGCATTTTAAATCCAGATGATGCAAATGCCTTAGAAGAGGCATTGAAAATAAAAGATGAAAGGCCTGGAACAACGGTTTCCGTCATTACCATGGGACCGCCTCAGGCTGATGATATGTTAAGGGAATGCCTGGCAATGGGAGCGGATGAGGCTTATCTGCTAAGCGACAGGGCTTTTGGAGGAGCCGATACTTGTGCTACCTCCACGACCATTGCTGCCGGCATTGATAAAATCGGAGATTACGACATTATTTTCGCAGGACGCCAGGCCATTGACGGAGATACGGCCCAGGTTGGTCCTCAGGTAGCCTGGAGACTTGGTATTCCGGTTGTGACTTATGTTCAGGATGTTAAACTTTGCGAAGAAAAGGTGATCGTACAAAGGCAGATGGAAAACGGATATGAAATTCTGGAAGTTCAGATGCCCTGTCTTCTTACTGCGGTAAAAGAGCTGAATGAGCCTCGTTACATGAGCATAGGCGGTATCATGGATGCATATGCAAAAAAAGTTACCGTATGGAATCATGAGGATGTGGGACTGGATCCTAAAGACTGCGGTTTAAACGCTTCTCCTACCCAGGTTTTCCGTTCCTTTACTCCTGCTCCAAAGGGAAAAGGGGAGATGCTTGACGGAACAGTGACCGAAATGACAGAGCAGCTGACAGAGAAACTGAAAGAAAAGCATTATCTTTAAGACCCAGGAAAAGGAGGAAGGTTCATATGGCAGTAAATGTAATAAAAGAAAAATGCAGGGGCTGTTCGATCTGTGTAAAGAATTGCCCGTTTGAAGCAATTACAATGGAAAATAAACTGGCTGTTATCGGTACTGCCTGTACCGGCTGCGGTGTTTGTGTGGAAAAGTGCCCGTTTGATGCAATAGAAAAGTCAGAAGAGCCAAAGGATACGGTTGATTTATCGGAATACCGGGATGTATGGGTATTTGCGGAACAAAGAGAAGGAGCGCTCATGCCGGTCGTAAAAGAACTTCTGGGTGAAGGTCGGAAACTGGCAGATGAGATTGGATGCAGCCTTTGTTCTGTATTATGCGGAAACCATGTGGAAGGACTTGCAGATGAACTGTTTGAATATGGAGCGGATAAAGTTTATCTTGCGGATCATAAAGAACTGGAATCCTACCGCACCGACGCTTATACGTCTGTGATTCACGATGCGATCAAATCCCATAAGCCTGAAATTGTCCTTTTGGGAGCAACTCACATCGGTCGTGATTTAGGTCCATGTCTGGCTGTACGCTGCAATACGGGGCTGACTGCCGACTGCACCAAGCTGGAGATTGATGTAGAGGATAAGAAAATCAAGCAGACCCGTCCGGCCTTTGGCGGAAATTTAATGGCAACCATCGTTTGTCCAAACCACAGGCCTCAGATGTCTACCGTGCGTCCAGGAGTTATGGAAAAAGCCGAAAGGCAGGAAGGCCGGAAAGGACAGGTCATTCCTCTTTCTGTAAGCTTTGAAGAAGACGATATAAGAACCCGCATCCTTGAAGTGGTAAAGCAGGCAGGAGAGGCGGTATCCTTAACGGATGCGGAGATCATTGTATCCGGCGGTATGGGCCTTGGCGGTGCCGAAGGCTTTGAACTGTTAAAGAAACTGGCGGATAAGCTGGGCGGCGTCGTTGCAGCAAGCCGTGCAGCCGTTGATGCAGGCTGGATCGACCATTCCTATCAGGTGGGGCAGACCGGAACAACGGTACGTCCGAAGCTGTATTTTGCCTGCGGTATTTCCGGAGCCATTCAGCATGTGGCAGGTATGCAGAACTCAGAGCAGATCATTGCAATCAATAAAAACCCGGCAGCTCCGATCTTTGAAGTGGCCGATTACGGCATCGTAGGGGATTTTAATCAGGTGATCCCTGCGCTTATAGAAGCATTGGACAAATAAAGGAGGGTATTAATATGGGAAAGAAACTGTTAGAAGGAATTAAAGTAGTGGAACTGGCAACCTTTATCGCAGCGGCTGGTGCAGGACGTTTCCTTGCTGACTGCGGAGCAGATGTCATTAAAATCGAATCTGCCAAGGGAGATCCGTTAAGACATACGGCTCCATCAGAGGGAAGGCCTTTGGATATGTATGAAAATACGACCTGGGACTTAGAAAATGGAAACAAGCGCTGCATCTCTCTTAATATGAAGGCACCCGAAGGCAAAGAAGCATTTTTTAAGCTTCTGGAGGATGCGGATGTTCTTATTACTAACTGGAGAGTCCAGGCTCTTGAACGGGCAGGGCTGGACTATGAAACATTAAAGGTGAAATTTCCAAAGCTGGTTTACGCCATGGTAACCGGTTATGGTGAATACGGCCCGGATAAAGACCTTCCTGGGTTTGATTTCACAGCGTTCTTTGCAAGAGGGGGCTATCTTCATTCCCTCCGTCAGAAAGGAACTGTTCCAATGAATGTGGTTCCCGGAGTTGGAGATCATAACGTGGCCATGAACCTTGCAGCAGGAATCCTTGCGGCATTATACCATGCAAAAGAAACCGGACAGGGTGAAAAAGTAGAGACAAGTCTGTTTGAGACGGCAGTCTATAACATGGGAATGATGATCCAGGCAGCTAATTATGACGGCCCGGCAAGAGAATATCCTATTAACATACGGGAGAGTGCCAACCCCTTTAATGCAGCATGGAGAACTAAGGATGATCGATTCATTCAGACCTGTATGCCTGATTATAACACCTACTATAAGCAGTTCATGAAAGCTCTGGGCAGAGATGATCTGGTGGAAAATGAGAATTACTTCCCAATCCAGAACCTTCAGGCCAAAGGCTTAGGTACAGCGGTTTATGACATCTGTATGGAAGCAATGGAAAAGAAAACAGCCAAGGAATGGGTACCGATTTTAAAGGAACATGACATTGCTTTCAGCGTTGCCCAGTCCTGGGAAGAGATTCTGGAAGATGAGCAGGCGTGGGCTAACGATTGCTTCTATAAAATGCAGTACGACAATGGAAACGTACGCACACTGGTAAGACCGCCGGTCAAATTCCAGGAGATGGGTGTTCCTGAGTACAATGGCGGTCCTTTAATCGGAGAGCAAGGACCGGAAATCCTGGAAGATCTGGGGTATAGCAAAGAGGATATCAAGGAGTTTCAGGAGAAGGGCATCCTTTATGTGTGGAAGGAGGAGAGAAAGAACTAGATTTGTCTTTGGATATTCCATTACTCTTTCCGGCTATCAAAAAAGCCGGCAGCAGACCGTTCTTAGTAAAACGATATATAATGAAGTTTGGCGTAGCTTAAAAAGCTACGCCATTTTTTCTTTTAGCGGTGGATTTGTTTTCAATTCACCTAATACAACGCCACCATCGGATAAGGCAGAAAAGACTTTATGTGCTAATATTTCATTCCGCAAGTGAGCATGGATTAGAATTTATCATCATCAGTATTAGTAAACAAATAAAAAAAGTGTCATGCTCATTTTGCATAATTATAGCTATTTTAACTTCTGCATGTTATATAAATAATGTTAAACGCATCGAACTTAATCTTCTTCAATGATTATCGCCTCACTTTCAACTGAGTTCACCCGAAGGCTTGAAACCTCCTTATACTGTGGTGAAGAAAGCCAAGCTAAAATTTGAGTTTTAGAGGCAAATTCTATAACAATTACACGGTCAGGTTTCCAAGAATCGGATAAAGCAGTTATTTGTTCGCTACGAACAATATATCTGCCGCCAAAACTTTCAGCAATAGGTTTCACTTTAACATATATTAGCGAGAATTCCCCCACCTCTAAGGTGGTGGGATGAATCGCTATAATCCCTTGATATAAATCTATTTTTGTAGTATAATGTAATCAGTCGAATAGAATGAAAGGCTGGTGATACTATGGTTTTAGATAACAATGCTCATTCGGTATTTCTACTGCATTATCATTTGATATTAGTAGTAAAATATAGGCGTAGGGTTTTTGATAACCTTATATCGTCTCGTGCGAAGGAGATTTTTGAGTGCATCGCACCGAACTACCATATAACACTCATGGAATGGAATTATGATGCTGACCATATCCATATTTTATTTCGTGCCCATCCCAAAACTGAAATCAGTAAGTTCATCAATGCTTATAAAAGTGCCAGCAGCCGACTGATTAAGAAAGAGTTTCCGCATCTATGTACTGGATTTCGGCAAACTGATTGCACACGGTACGCCGGAAGATATCCAGAATAATGAACGGGTAATAGAAGCATATCTGGGGGTGAGCGACGATGCTGAAGATTGATAACTTACGAGTGAATTACGGCGGAATCGAAGCCGTTAAAGGAATTTCCTTTGAAGTGCCGGATAAGAGCATTGTGACCCTGATCGGTGCCAATGGTGCCGGAAAAAGCACGACCTTAAAATCTATTGTCGGTCTTGTAAAGCCATCAGCCGGAAGCAGCATCACCCTGGATGGGGAAGAATTGATCGGCAAGGATACGCCGGATATCATATCTAAGGGAATTGCTCTGGTGCCGGAAGGGCGTCATGTGTTTCCGGATATGACCGTTATTGAAAATATCAAGATCGGGGCCTATTTAAGAAATGATGATCTTAAAGGTGATATCGACTGGGTTTATGATTTATTTCCCCGGTTAAAAGAAAGGAGCTGGCAGCTTGCCGGTACCCTCTCAGGAGGCGAACAGCAGATGCTGGCAGTTGCCAGAGCTCTTATGAGCCAGCCAAAGATCCTCATGATGGATGAACCTTCCCTTGGTCTTGCTCCGCTGATTGTAAAAGATATTTTCTCCATTATCCGGGAGATCAACAAAAAAGGTGTAACCGTGCTTCTTATCGAACAGAACGCCAATATGGCCCTTCATACGGCTGATATCGGCTACGTTCTGGAAACCGGCCGGATCACCTTAACAGGGTCCGGGAAAAAGCTGTTGGCTGATGAATCTGTAAAAGCAGCCTACCTTGGAAAAAAGAAGAATTAAATGCAAAGGTTGCAGACAGGAGGCCCCTTTCCTACGGGGCGTCAATCTGCAACCTTTGAATTTGTTTTTTGCTTTTCATTGTCATGGAATCACCCGCCGTATGGTCACTGGCTTTCTGTAATTCCAGGTGGAGATTTTGATTCCGCTCCTGCGGTTCGCCGCATGGACAATCTTTCCCTTTCCAATATACATGGCTACATGGTCGATCTGCCTTCCGCTAGCATAGAACAGTAAGTCGCCAGGCTCCATGCTGGAAGCCATTATGACTTCTCCCTCTTCGGCCTGCTGCCTGGAGGTACGATCTAAATGAACTCCTGCTGCATGCTCCATTACATACTGGATAAAACCGGAGCAGTCCGCCCCTGTATTCGGGTTGGTGCCGCCCCATCGGTATGGGTTCCCCACAAATCCAACCGCATAGTTTACAACCTGACTGCGAATATCACTGCATCGTTCTGCTTCAGGTATCGTAAATGCGACTGTGGCATTATCTGGTACATAGGCATAGGCTGACTGACCATTATATTGGATCTTTGCCCATCCTCCGTTGTTGGAGACAAAAGGATATGTTTCACCCTCGTGGATCTTGCCTAGTACTTCAGAATCCGTATTCGGTTTGCTGCGGACCCGAAGGGTTTCGGTATCTACCCGGAGCATCAGCTTCATGTTATAGTAGGCAATTGCTCTGGCATCCTGTCCGGTTGTCAGATATTTTCCGTATACATAACCGGTTACCTGCCCTGACTTTATTTTATACCAGCCATTTTCTTCTGACAGCACACTGCTGCCGGCATGGTTTCTCAATTTCCCCACGATTTCCGCATCATTCTTTGGTTCTTTTCTGATGTTCAAGGAATCCTCCACCACACTCACTCCGAGATTCTGAAAGATTGAGTTGAAGGTTCCATACCTCATTTTTTCCTGCGTAAGACCGGCCGACGTTTCCGATCCTTCCTGTTTCACGGATTCCTGATATTGATCCATGTAGACCGAAATGCCTGCTACTGGCGAACCGGTCTTGACGGAAGGCTCTGATTTTGCGGCCTGTACATCTGCTGTTCCTATCCACACGGCACTGCCGCATGCAATAGCAAAGCCTAGTACCTTCCATGCTTTGTCAGTCATATGCACTTTCCTTCGCAAGTTATGGCCTTTCCTTTACAAATGAGTGATTTGCTGATCTGAAAGGTCTTTTAAATACCGCATCACGTATTCTCTATCCTTCCCGATCTGAGCCTTTAATTGTTCCAGCCCTTCAAATTTCCGCTCAGGACGGACAAAATGCAAAAGCTGTACTTCTATAGTCTTTCCATATATATCCTCATTTATACCATAAATAAAGGTTTCTGCTCCAACAGGTGAATTTCCTTCCACCGTGGGCTTTCTTCCGATATTTGTAATGCCCCCATAATAAGTACCGTCCACATATACTTTGGACACATACACGCCGAATAAGGGAAGGTGCTTGTCCGGCGAAGGCATGATATTGGCCGTGGGAAATCCAAGAACCGCTCCTCCGATATGGTTACCGTGGACCACGGTTCCATGTATAGCATATGGCTCTCCCAAAAGCTCGTTGGCTTTCTCCATATTTCCGGCATCCAGCTGCTCCCTGATGTAAGTACTGCTGATATCCCGGTGATCATCCTGCTCTTTCGGTATAACGATCAGCTCATAACCATACCGTTCTTTCCACTGATAAAGGCTGTCCGCATTGCCCGCTCCCTGGTATCCAAAGGAACAATCCGTACCAACTACAATGATCCTGGCATTCATCTGGCCCGCCAGAACACGCTTTACGAATTCCTCCGGCTCCATATGCGAGGTTTCCTCTGTAAAGGGATATTCCACTAGATAATCGATACCTATCTTTTCCAGATTGTTTTTTCTCTCCAGATTGGTAGTAATGGCCTTTTGGGGGCTTCCTGTCATGAGGGTAATGGGGGCCATGTCAAAGGTAAGGACAGCCGTTTTATACCCTTTCGCTGCCTTTAGCTCTCCCATCTGCTTTAACAACTTCTGGTGACCTCTGTGGCGTCCGTCGAATTTTCCCAGGGTAACGATTGCAGGCTCTTCAATCTGAAATTCTCTGGTTCCGGTTATATATTCCATGATTCATTTCCTCTTTCCTGCCCGGCTTTTCAGGGCATATAGGGATCCCTGGAAGGGGTTTCCTCTCTCCTGCCCGGCTTTTCAGGCATATAGGGATCCCTGGAAGGGGTTTCCTC
>NZ_JPME01000003.1 GCF_000732605.1 Lacrimispora celerecrescens
ATAATTACTTATTCCTTTATACGATTCTAATGAAAAGCTTCAGGCGGTTGCCCTCTGTCCTACCAGAGAGCTTGCTATTCAGGTGGCAGATGAAATCCGCAGGCTTGCTAAATACATGCACGGTGTTAAAGTCCTTCCGATCTACGGASRGGACATTGTAAAACAGATCCGTTCTTTAAAAGACGGTACTCAGATCATTATCGGAACTCCTGGCCGTGTTATGGATCATATGCGCAGGAAGACCGTGAAATTCGAGCACGTTCATACGGTGGTCATGGATGAAGCCGATGAGATGTTAAATATGGGATTCCTTGAGGATATGGAAACTATTTTAAGCCAGCTTCCGGAAGAGCGCCAGACTGTTATGTTCTCCGCTACCATGCCGCCTGCTATTATGGAAATCGCAAGAAAGTTCCAGCAGGAGCCGGTAACCGTTAAGGTAGTAAAGAAAGAACTGACCGTTCCTAAGGTGACCCAGTATTATTATGAAGTAAAACCTAAGAGCAAGGTAGAAGTTATGTGCCGTCTGCTTGATATGTACGCACCGAAGCTGTCTGTTGCTTTCTGTAACACCAAGAAGCAGGTAGACGAGCTGGTACAGGCCCTTCAGGGACGTGGTTACTTCGCGGAAGGACTTCATGGAGATTTAAAGCAGATCCAGCGTGACAGGGTCATGAACAGCTTCCGTAACGGTAAGACAGAGATCCTTGTGGCAACTGATGTTGCAGCCCGTGGAATCGACGTAGACGACGTAGAAGCCGTATTTAACTATGACCTTCCCCAGGATGATGAATATTATGTTCACAGAATCGGCCGTACCGGTCGTGCAGGCCGTGAGGGTATTGCCTTCAGTTTCGTAGTAGGCAAGGAGGTTTATAAGCTTCGCGACATTCAGCGTTACTGCAAGACCAAGATCATTCCTCAGGCTATCCCTTCCTTAAATGACGTAACTGCCATTAAGGTGGATAAGATTCTGGAAAATGTGGCCGACACCATCGGAGATACAGATTTAAGCAAGATGGTAAACATCATTGAAAAGAAGCTTTTGGAAGAGGATTATACGTCTCTTGATTTGGCCGCAGCTTTACTGAGAATGATGATGGGCGAGGAAAATGAGGACATCATTGATACAAGAGAGCCTCGTTCTCTGGATAATCTTGAAAACTTGTACGGCGGCGGAAGCCGTGGCCGCAGCAGCAGAAATGGAAATGGAAGCGGAAATGGCCGTGGAGGAAGATATGATTCTTCCAGAGAAGATATGGCCCGTCTGTTCATTAACATTGGAAAGAACCAGAATGTGAAGCCAGGAGATATTCTGGGCGCCATTGCTGGAGAATCAGGCATGCCAGGTAAGATGGTCGGAAGCATCGACATGTATGACAAGTATACATTTGTAGAGGTTCCGAGAGAAAGCGCCGACGCTGTATTACAGGCCATGAAGGATGTTAAGATCAAAGGAAAAAATATCCATATGGAAAAAGCCAACGGAAAAGGCAGATAAATTTCCGGGAGCTGGAAGAGGAAGGAAGACGGAGTGTCTTACCGGATTCGCCCAGCTCCCGTTTTTTTGTCCACAGGTAATTAAAGGTTTTCTTGCTTCTTGTGGAAAAAGAAGTTACAATAAGTTCAAGATGTGTATATAGTACCGTTTTCAAGAGGTTTTGGGTCAGGAAATGCTTCGGGCAGGGTGCGAAAGCCAGCCTGTAGGCAGGTATATAGTAACTGGAGGTTATGATGGCAGAGTGGAAGAAGAATGATCGAATCGAGGTAGTGATTGAGGATATGAGCGAAACCGGGGAAGGGATCGGAAAGACCGATGGATTTACCTGGTTTATTAAGGATACAGTGATCGGAGATAAGGTCCAGGCTAAGGTGATGAAAACCAAGAAGTCCTATGGGTTTGCAAAGCTTGAGCGGATCACGGAACCGTCTGTAAACAGAGTGACACCCAAATGTCCGGTCGCAGGGCCTTGCGGCGGCTGTCAGCTTCAGGCAATGGATTATGAGGAGCAGCTACGGTATAAGGAACGGAAGATTTATAACAATATTACCAGGATCGGCGGCTTTTCTGAAGTTCCCATGCTGCCTATCATGGGGATGGACGAGCCATGGAGATATAGGAATAAGGCGCAGTTTCCATGGGGACTGGACAAAGACGGGAATATTATCGTGGGATTTTATGCGGGACGCACCCATATTATCATAGGCTGTGAGGATTGTCTTTTGGGGGCAGAGGAGAACCGGGAGGTCTTAAGGCGGATCAAAGCGCATATGGAGCGGTATCACCTCATGCCTTATGATGAAGCCACTCACAAGGGGCTGATTCGTCATACCTTGATCCGTAAAGGGTTTCGGACCGGAGAACTTATGGTCTGTCAGGTTATTAATGGAAAAAGCCTGCCTCATAGCGAGGAGTTAGTAAATAGTCTTCTGGAAATTCCTGGTATGACCAGCATTTCTTTTAACATCAATAAGGATAGGACCAATGTGATTTTAGGGGACCGGGTGGAAAACCTTTATGGGCCGGGCTATATTACGGATTCTATTGGAGACGTGAAATACCGCATTTCACCACTGTCCTTTTATCAGGTGAATCCGGTGCAGACGGAAAAGCTTTATGGTGCTGCTCTTGAGTATGCAGGACTTACCGGAGGGGAAACGGTTTGGGACCTTTACTGCGGGATTGGAACCATCTCTCTTTTTCTGGCACAAAAGGCAAAAAAGGTATATGGAGTGGAGATTGTGCCCCAGGCCATTGAGGATGCCAGGGAGAATGCCAGATTAAATGGGTTGGATAATGTGGAGTTCTTTGTAGGGAAGGCGGAAGAAGTGCTGCCGGAGCAGTATGAGAAGAATCATGTGTATGCAGACGTGATCGTGGTGGATCCTCCCAGAAAGGGCTGTGATGAAGCGTGCTTAAATACCATTGTGAAGATGGCGCCGAAGAGAGTGGTGTATGTGAGCTGTGATTCGGCTACATTGGCAAGAGATATGAAGTACCTGGCTGAGAGAGGGTATAAGGTAGAGAAGGTCAGAGGGTGTGATATGTTCCCTCAGGGGCTGCATGTGGAGACGGTTTGCCTTCTTGAACGTGTCAAAAGCGATGTCTCATAATGATATGTCGAAGAAAAAACATCGATATAATTAAAAGGAGGAGTTCCTATCAATAAAACAATAAATGAACCATGGATTAAGCTAAAAGACTGTCTTAGTTACGAAGATTATGATTCGATTAATTCGCTTCAGATGCAATGCTTCCATGAAGATCAAATCACTTTAAAGCTGGAGCTTGATTATAAGCTTGGTGATGCTGTAAATAGTACTGACAGAACTGGTATCCACGACATCAACGAATTTATGTATTACGCAGGTGAACAACTAGTAGGATATATCGGGATATGTGATTTTGGAGGTACATCGGCACCTCTCGAAATTACTGGTATGGTACATCCGAAATATAGACGACAAGGGATTTTTTCAAAATTGTTTGAATTAGCCATTGCAGAAGGCAGACGGAGGAATGGGAGGGGCATTCTTGCATTATGCGATAAAAAATCTGTTTCCGGCCACGAATTTTTAGAAAGAGCCGGAGCGGCATATAAATTTTCGGAATTTGAAATGTATCTGCATGATGAATCCTTTGAGATGATCGAGAAACGGCTATGTAACATTAACTTCAGAAAAGCTACCAATGCAGATGCCTTTGAGGTAGCCCGACAAAACACGATTTATTTTGGCGACCTTCCGGAGAAAGAGAATGAGAATGATCCAAACGAGGAAATTCTTTTACCGGAGGACGAAGAAAGAAAAGGTATGACCATTTATTTCGCGGAAAAGGATAATCAGATTATCGGGAAGGTTCATCTGCAGATGATTAACGGGCTTGGAGGGATCTACGGGCTGGGAATATTGCCGGAGAACCGAGGAAAGGGATTTGGGCGGGCAATTCTAATGAAGGCCATAGAAAAACTAAAGGATGCAAAAGCAACAGAGATTATGCTCCAGGTTGCCGCTGAGAATGAGACAGCCCTCCGCCTATACAAGTCCTGTGGATTCCAGGAAACGTCAGTAATGGACTATTTTGAACTGAAATGATTACATTGATGATTCAATAGGGGGAAGATGTAAGTGGAGATTTTTGTGGATGCAGACGCCTGTCCGGTAGTTAAAGTTGTGGAAAAGGTAGCAAAAGAAAATAGGGTAGAAGTATGTCTCCTATGCGATACAAATCATGTGTTACAGTCTGATTATAGTGTGATAAAGGTTATTGGTGCAGGAGCTGATGCAGTTGATTTTGCATTGGTAAGCCTGTGTAAATCTGGAGATATTGTAGTAACCCAGGATTATGGTGTGGCGGCAATGGTGCTGGGAAAAAATGCATATGCGATTCATCAATCTGGAAGATGGTATACCAATGACAACATAGATCAGCTTCTTATGGAGCGGCATATGGCAAAAGCGGCAAGGAGAGCAAAATCTAAACATCATCTGAGTGGACCAAGAAAAAGAACTCTGGAAGATGACAAGCAATTTGAAGAATCATTTCGAAAATTAATTGCCTATGCTGGTGAAAAATAACGATCTGATTTTTGACACGTAACTTGCATTGATTAATCTAGGCTAAGGAGGTTAATTTTATGGATAATAGAATTCTGCCAAATGAATTCCCAACTTTAACTACAGATCGATTAATACTTAGAGAATTAGTTGAAGAAGATGCGTTAAGGATGTATTCTGTTCTGTCATCTGAGAAGGTCACGGAATATTTTGGAATGTTTCCCTTGATAGATGTAGAAACAGCGAAAGGTATAATCGCTCGTTATAAAAATTCGTTTAACGATGACTTTGCAATACGATGGGGGATTGAACTAAAAGAAACAAATTTAATAATTGGCACTTGTGGATTTCATAATTGGAATCATAGACACAATAGAGCTGAAATTGGATATGAATTACATGAAGATTATTGGTACAAAGGGTATGCAAAAGAAGCATTAAAACCAATTATAGAGTATGGTTTCAGTCATATGCAATTGTCAAGAATTGAAGCCATTGTATACCCTGAAAATAAGAATTCAGAAAAACTGTTAAGGAAGATCGGTTTTGATTATGAAGGTTTATTAAAGGGATATGCTTTTTTTAGAAATAAACAACAGGATTTAAATATGTTCTCTCTATTAAACAATAATATATAAAGTGACTCATATAGGAATAACAATGGATGTCGATATGTAAGCCTCTAATTTACAAGATTCCTTTTGGAACCAAGGCGAGGGAAAATGGCCTCTTCCTTAGAAATTGACTGAACCGTCATGAAGATAGTAACAGTCGTAGAATGGAGAAACCAGTGAATACAGTACAAAAAATAAAAACTCTGCGGAAACACCCATTAATTGAATTATTAAAAAATAACAAAGGAAATCCAAGAACTCTAATTTTAATGGAACCGCTCTGGGGTATCCCGTATAACTTGATCGCACCTTTTGCTACTCTATATATGTACACGCAGGGAATAACGGACGTTCAAATCGGACTGATTCTATCGATTGCAATGTTTGTCCAGGTATTTTTTTCCTTCTTCGGTGGTATTATAACCGATAAGTTTGGGCGCAAATTTACAACCATGATGGGTGATTTCTTTGGTTGGTGCGTTGCCTGCCTGATATGGTCTGTTTCGGGTAACTTTTGGTTCTTTTTAATTGCAGTTTTATTTAACAGTTTTGAGCAGATTAACCAGACAGCATGGTATTGTTTATTGATTGAAGATGCAGATTCCAAGGATCTATTAGGAATATATACCTGGGTGAACATAGGCGGATTGGTTGCAATCTTTTTTGCACCAATTTCAGGATTGTTGATAAATTCCTTTACCGTGGTTCCGGTTGTCCGTATTTTATATTTTGTTTTTGCTGTGAATATGCTGATTAAGGTGATTGTTACCTTTAAGTATTGTGATGAAACCCGGCAGGGAAAGATCCGTATGACAGAGACGAAAGATACCTCTGTTTTCCAGATGTTATATGAGTACAAGGATCTGATACCCAAAATACTAATGGATAAAGAGATTATGAAAGTGCTTATGATCTCTGTAATATTACATATCACGAATCTTGTCAGTACTAACTTCTTTAGCTTGTATGTAACACAAAGATTAGGTATCGCAGATCGTTATCTGGCTTTTTTTCCTATTTTGAATGCGGCCGTGATGTTGATTTTCATGATTGGAGTACAGCACCGCTTGGAATCTGTAAAGTTTCGCATTCCCATGTGGATCGGCCTGGTATTGTATGCGGCATGCTCGATTCTTCTGATCCTGACTCCGATCGGTGGTATGCCGTTTATTATCATTTATGTCTTTGTTGCGGCAGTAGCCAGTGCCCTTGTAATGCCTCGTAAAGATGCCTTGCTCCAGCTTACTATTAATCCGAAGGAGCGGGCTCGTATTAATGCTTTGATTATGGCCTTTACCATTGCTTTTGCCTCACCTTTTGGCTATTTTGCAGGCTGGATATCAAGTATTGACCGCCGCTTGCCATTTGTGTTTACATTTACTATTTTCATCGTTGCAATCATAATCGTTGGCCGTATCCGTGATCCTGAATTCGGTAAAGAGCATGGGGGAGCTGATAATCCTGTGGCTAATGGTTAACCGTTTCACCGGTAGCTTTAGGATTTTTAATCCGAGTTATAAATAACAGAGGCGTAACATGAACTGCTCCCTGTCAAAAAGTAAGGGAGCGGTTCATTTTTTCTGATTAACTCGATGCCTGGTCTCCTGGCATTGTTACCCTGTGAACGGTTTAGCTAATATGTGCTACAGCACGAATTTCAATCAGCTGGCCAGGAAACGCCATACCTGACACTCCGACCAGGGTGCCGGCCGGTCGATGATCACCCACATACTCCTTGAAAATACGAATGCATTTTTCGAAATGTTCTTGTGGGTCAGTCAGAAAAATCTCCATCTCAGCGATGTTCGACCTCTCAGCGCCAAATCCTGCCAGTACCCGGTCAAGATTTTCCAGCGTTTGTCTTGTCTGTGCCTCGATATCGCCCTCTCCAACAAACGTGCCCTGCATATCATGGGAGAATTGACCCGATATATATAGAGTGCCGTTAACGCAGTAGCCCTGGGCGATGCCGTGTTCGTCTTCCCATGGTAGACCGTGATTGTAGGTATTAATATTAGTCATTATTATCTCTCCTTTACTTTAAAGTAAGCTTAGTATATACTAAGCTAAAATAAAAGAATAGTACGCACTATATTGATAGGTACTATTCGAAAGGATAGTGTATGTAAATATGGGTATGGCTGATTTTAATGGTGAAGTTAAAAATATACAGGATACACCTTTTGGTTATACGATGTCAGTGATCGGTGGTAAATGGAAAATGGTTATTATATACCTTTTAGCCGAAAACCAAACAGTTCGCTTTAATGAACTGAAAAGACAATTAGGTACTATTACTTTTAAAGTATTGAGCTCTCAATTAAAAGAATTAGAAGCGGATGGACTGGTGAAGCGGAAAGAGTATCCTCAAATCCCTCCTAAAGTAGAGTACAGTCTGACAGGTAAAGCAGAAACTCTATTACCCGTTTTGGAAGAATTGTGTGAGTGGGGAGGTAAAAATCGAAATAATTAGAAGTTAGCCGATCATGCCGTTCTAATTGAATGGCTTGGTCAAGCGTAAGAAAAGAGATAGATTTAAATAATACAGATTAAAAGGAGAATTTATGCAATTTAAAGAATTGAATATTATGCCTGATATTATTAAGGCTTTGGAAAAGGAAAATTACGATGTTCCTACACCGATACAGGAAGAGGCAATACCAGTTATATTAAGCGGCAGGGATTTACTTGGTTGTGCACAGACAGGCACCGGAAAAACAGCTGCATTTGCTATACCAACGCTTCAGCTGCTCAGCGAAGAAAAAGTGCCTCATCGGGCAAAACAAAATATAAGGGCTCTGATCGTAACACCGACCAGAGAGTTGGCTCTGCAAATTTATGAAAGTTTTAATACTTATGGGAAATACACCAAATTAAAATCTTGTGTAGTCTTTGGGGGAGTATCTCAAAAGCCTCAGGAGGAAAGCTTAAAGCAGGGGGTAGATATACTGGTGGCAACACCAGGAAGACTATTGGCCTTAATCGATCAAAATATTATAAATATTGAACATATTAAAATATTAATTTTGGACGAAGCCGACCGCATGCTGGATATGGGATTTATCCATGATGTTAAAAGGATCATTGCCAAGACACCTTTAAAAAGGCAAACATTACTTTTTTCCGCTACCATGCCCCCGGACATCGCAAAGCTGGCGAGTACGATTTTGAAGACGCCTGAGAAAATAGAAATCACTCCGGTATCATCTACGGTGGATACCATTGAACAGTATTTGTATTTTGTTGATAAATGTAATAAGAAGGATTTGCTTTTGCACATTTTAAAAGATGAGAACATCGCTTCAGCCCTGGTATTTACACGTACCAAACACGGGGCAGATCGTCTCATGAAGCAATTATCAAGGAGTGGTGTAATTGCGAAGGCAATTCATGGGGATAAATCACAAGGTGCGCGTCAGACTGCATTAAACAACTTTAAAAACAAAACATTGCGAATATTGCTTGCAACAGATATCGCGGCAAGAGGAATAGATATAGATGAACTAACTCATGTTATTAATTACGACCTGCCAGATATACCAGAGACGTATGTGCATCGTATTGGACGGACAGGCAGGGCGGGACTCGGCGGAACAGCAATATCCTTTTGTGATTTTGATGAAAAAGGGCAACTTAATGATATTGAAAAATTGATAGGGAAGAGATTAATAGAAATAAAGGATCATCCCTACCCATTAATGAACAACTTTCCGGCGGTAAAGGTTGTTCAGCCAAGAAGGGATAAAGCAAAAACAGCAAAATCTCAAGACAAACCAATATCCCAGACTACCTCACAAAAATCGGGTGTATCGTCAAAGAGAGAATCATTGCATACAGCTTCCATAGATCGTGTTTCATCAACAAAGAAAAAGTATCGAATGACAGCCGATGGAACATTGAAAGAAAAAAGAGGTTTTAATAATTTTTCAAAGAGGGACAAAAAGCGGTAGATTTACTTTTCCGTTGTATTATAGATTTTTTAAAGCAGAAAATATAGAAAGGAATGCCAGTGTAGCGCATACGCCGGCATTCCTTTTTTCTATAAAGACAATTTTAATGATGTAATTTAAATCACTCTTTATTTTGTTTATTCAGATCACTCTGTTTTAGATGCTCGATTCCCCATCGATTCATTTCTTCCATAATCGGGCTTAAAGATGTTCCAAGCTCCGTAAGAGAATATTCCACCTTTGGTGGCACCTCTGGATAAACCTTTCTATAAATTATTCCATCGGCTTCCAGCTGACGAAGTTGTTGTGTCAGCATCTTCTGACTTATTCCGTTGATTCCTTTACTGAGTTCAATAAATCTTTGTGTACCGTTATTGAACAGATTTCTCAGAATAAGTACCTTCCATTTGTGCCCGATCAAATTGACGGTATGCTCAATAGGGCATAATTTATCACACGGCATTATTATCACTCCTATCAACTATTGTGTTTACTTACTATTTGGTTAGTATACCACAAAATAGTGCCTTCTTGCAAAAAGTTTGTAACGATATTATAGTGATGATACAGCAGTACCATTTAAATCAGTTGATTTTGATTTAAGCGGATGCACATCGCTGAATACTATTTTAAATAGATAGGAGCTAAAAATGGAAAAAATTAATATTAACGATATCCTGGATTTTGCAGCTGAAAAAAGTGCGCGTAAGGCGATTTTCAAAGAAGGTCAGTTAGATACAGGACTTTTACTATATGCCCCAGGACAAACAACACCTGATCATAAGCATTCAGATATCGATGAAGTCTTTTATGTAATTTCTGGTGAAGGTACCATTACTATAAACAATGAAGAAGTACTTGTGAAAGAAAAGGATATAATTTTCTCGCCAAATGGTGAAACACATGGATTTAATAATACCAGTTCTGACAACTGGGTTGTGCTGCAGATTAAAATTGAAACAAGCAAAAAGGATTAAACCATAATTATAAAAAATCTAGATTGAACGAAGGAGGTATAGTTTCATGTTTACACGAATAGACCATGTTGCATTTTCAGTAAAGGACAGACAAAAGTCGATCGACTTTTATGAAAAAAACTTTGGATTTAAAAAGTATTTTGAACACGATGTTCCTGGAGTACCAAATCTTGAAAAAGTTGTTTATCTTCAGCTAGGCGATACCGTGTTAGAGTTTGAACACTGGACAAATGAGAAGGAGAATCAGGGGTATCATTTCTGCCTCATTAGCGATGATTTTGATTCAGATTATCAAAGGCTTAAGAACGCAGGAGTCCCGGTTGTGACTGAGCCACATATTCCCGAGCCCAGGACATTACAGGAAAAAGGCTGGAAAAGAGTTGTTTTTCAAGGCCCTGACGGCGAACTCATTGAGTTTCGAGGTTAAAGATGTAATTTGCTAATAACTTGGTTCAATTTTAAAAACCTTCAACTTACGCAAATTTTTGCTGTAAGTTGAAGGTTTTTAAAATTGAAATTGCGCTTCTGTACTTGTTATAATACAAGATCTAAAACCGGTATATACTGTTGCCCGGAGTGCATATCAAATTCATTTACAGATTCACAAAAACATACTACTTTTACTACTATATTGACATCGCATAGTTTCCCATATATAATTACAGTGTAAATTAAGTTAACACTGTTAAGTGGAGGGCTGGTATGGGAATAAAGGAACGGCGTGATGTTGAAAAAGAAGAGATGAAAAAGAAAATAATGGATGCCGCCATTGAGGTTATTGAACAGGAGGGGTACGAGAAATTATCAATAAGAAAAATAGCTGCCAAAATAGAGTATTCTCCGACTACCATCTATCTTTACTATAAAGATAAAGCTGAAATTATTACAGATATGTCAGACCAACTTTATAATAAAGTTATGGGAGACGTAGTTGCTGTTTTAAATAAGGAGGCCGCATCTCCAGTAGATAAACAAGTCCATGATAGTTTGTGTGTATTCATCAAGGGGCTATGCAGTGAACCGGAAATGGTAAAAGCGGTTATGCATAGCGGTATTAATGTCATATTTGCTAATGATAGCATAGGAAAGCCAACCAATCCTGGAATAGATATGCTTGATCATTTAGTTTCTAACGGAATTACACAAAAAGTCTTTAAGCCTGGAATTGAGAATAATTCATGGATGATTGTAAGTGCATCACTTGGCTTTGTATTGAGTTCCTTTGGAAGCCAATTGTACCTGCTTGATAATTTTCACAAGCATGTAGATGATTTTGTAGATATTTTAATGGGAGGAATTAGGCAGTGAATACTATTATCATTTATTCAAGTAAATATGGATGCACAGCGGATTGTGCAATGCTCTTAAAATCTGGATTGCCCGGTACTGTAGAACTTGCTAACATAAACGAAATCAACCCCAAAACGCTTCTCATAGAACGCTTTGATACGGTCATTTTAGGGAGCTCCATTTATATCGGTGCGATTTCAAAGAAATTGCGTGCGTTTTGCATTGAAAACGTAAATGTGTTGAGCAGGAAAAGAGTGGGAATATTTATCTGCTGTGGCGTTCCAGAACAAACAAATGAATATTTGTTCAAAAACTTTCCGGAAGCACTTCTTAAAAGTGCAGTTGTCGTAAAGGATTTTGGCGGTGAAGCCAGAATAGATAAACTGAAAGGATTGGATAAGCTAATTATGAGAGCTGCCATGAAGGACAACTATGAAAGCTTGAAAATCTCTCATGATCATTTAAAGAGCTTTATAAAAGAAATAAGCATGTAATCCATTTAAAAATATTAAAGTCAAGACAGAAGGCATATGTTATATATAATGTTTAAAAAGCTATTGGAGGCAAAGGATCAAAATGACAAAGCTTACCGGCCGAATTGTTTTCCCAGATGATCCATGTTATGAGATTGCCCGTAAGGATTATAATACGAGGTTCTCAAAGTATCCCCTGGCTATTATATACTGCCAGGATACCCAGGATGTAATGAATGCGGTAAAATGGACTAGAGAGAATTGTATTTCAATACGTGCCCGCAGTGGAGGGCACAGTTATGAAGCTTTTTCAATATTAAATGATGGAATTGTCATAGATGTAAGCGAGATAGATAAAATCATTTTTAATGAAACCAATATGGAAGCAACGATCGGTGCCGGGGCTGCCCTTCTGCCAATTTACGAATGCTTATGGAATAGTGGTGTTACGATTCCGGGAGGAACATGTCCAACGGTTGGCATTGCCGGACTTACACTAGGAGGGGGATTTGGAATGCTGACTAGGGAGATGGGCCTGCTTTGTGATAACTTAATAGCCGTCCAGATGGTCAATGCAAAGGGAGAAGTAGTATGCGCCGACCGATGTACGAATCCCGATCTCTTTTGGGCCTTACGTGGAGGTGGGGGCGGAAACTTTGGGATAGTAACATCATTTACCTTTAAAGTTCACCCGATTTCAGATGTTGCCGTTTATAATATTACCTGGAATTGGTCGGATTCCAGAGAAGTCATCAAGGCATGGCAGGCATGGGCTCCGTTTGTTGATGAACGTTTGACATCAATTATAGACCTGTTTACCAAAAAAGATGGCCGTATTTCTTCAGCCGGTGAATTTTTAGGCAATGAAGACCAACTGAAATGCTTACTTAAACCATTAATTTCCGCAGGCAATCCAATTCAGGTAGATATTCAGACAATACCATATATTGAAGCAGTAATAAGATTTGATGGGGGGCTGGGCCCTCATAAGTTTAAAAACACAGGAGCTTTCGTTTATCATAGTTTACCTGATGAGGCAATAGATACCCTGCTTTGCTTTATGGAAACTTCCCCCAATAAAGATAACTCAGTTCAATTTCAGAGTCTGGCGGGGGCAGTCAGGGAGATTCCTCCAGATGGAACGGCCTATTACCATCGTGATGCAAACTATATCATGCAGTATATAACACGCTGGAAGGCTGATAAAGAGAAAGAGCCAAACATACATTGGGTAGAAAGTCTGAGAAGAGCCATGTTAAAATATGTAAATGGAACCTACGTCAATTGGCCTGATGTTTTTATCAAAGACTGGCCCAAGGCATATTATGGTACCAATTATCAGGAACTTATGCAAATTAAATGCAAATACGACCCGGAAAATATATTCCACTTTAAGCAGAGTATATGTCCGGACTAACAGTGACTTAAAAATATAATAATGTTTCTTTGATTACTGATATGGAGCAAAGAGATACAATGGAATAAAATTAAAAGCTATGAGATACCGTAAAAACGGTATCTCATTTTTTACCTGGATAATTTAGAGGTAATTGACAATCTCGTATATACCAACAAAAAGATAATTTAGTAACAGTATTGACAAATTCATTTTCCAATCCTATAATAAAATAGACATATATGTCTATTTTAAGAAAAAGGATGATTTTAATGCCGCAGGTAAGCGAAAAATATCTGGAAGCACGAAAAAATAAAATAGCGATAGCAGCGGTTAATGTTTTTGCTAAGAAAGGTTATTCCAATGCCACGATGAAAGATATTATGGATGAAGTCCAAATATCGCGGGGGGGTTTATATGCTCATTTTGAAAACATTGACACTGTTTTTCTGGCCGCGTTAAAATATGATGATTTTTTAAACATCGAATCAGCTTTAAGTCCTGATCCCAAGGAACCCTTATTTCCGCAATTAAAAGATTGGATTCAAAAAACAGTATTGTCAGTACAAGATTCAGATAGGAATTTAGTACGTGCAAAGTCAGAATTTTTCCTTTCCCATAATGCTTCTGAATTTCCATATTTACAAGAAAGGCATGAAAAGCTAGCAAATGTGATTCAATTATTCATTCATATGGGAATCGAAGCGGGAGAATTTAGAGATACAATTGATGTAAACACTTTTTCTGAATTACTTATTGCAATGATTGATGGAATCATGTTGCAGCAATATAATCAATTTTGCTCCGGTTTTAATCTTTCTAAAAGGATTGATTTACTGAATACGATGATTGAGCGCATTCTATCTTAAGGAGGATCATTCAATGTTTGAAAACGAAATCATAAAACTAAGAAAATTATCACTTGATGATTACAATATTTATCATAGTTGGCGAAATGACGTAGAAGTCATGTATACCACCAGCCCCCTGCTAGACATTTACACATTAAAGGATACAGAAGAATTCATCACATCAATAATTTCTCAGCCTAATGCAAAAAGCTATATCATTGAGCATAAGGAGACGAATCAAGCGGTCGGCATTGTCTCTCTAAGTAATATTGAATATAAAAACCGCTCTGCTGAATGTATTATTGATATTGGAGCAAAAGATATGTGGGGAAAAGGCATTGGTAAAGCGGCTCTTTCTCTGATACTTGAGTATGCTTTTAGCGAACTTAACTTACATCGGGTATTCTTAAACGTGTTCTCGTTTAATAAAAGAGCAATTAAACTCTACGAGAAAATGGGATTTATGCAAGAAGGAGTATTACGTCAGGCGTTCTATCGTGCCGGAGATTGGCATGACATTGTTATAATGAGCATCTTAAAAAACGAATATTTATCTATTAGTTAAAAATAGGCCCCCGCAGGAAGTCGCAGACAAAATCGACTTTATAAGCGGAGGCTTTTTGCTTGGAAAATACTATTAAGCATGATATCTCCTTTTTATTGATAATCTTACAATATTGCTTGACAAATACGTTAGGAAACTTTATAGTTAAGGTAACTTAAATAAAGGAAGGGGTAAAGCTTTGGTTCCGAAAACAGATCATCAGAATGAAAATGAATTGTTCCATTTGGTTACAGAAATTAATGAGATAACTTATTCCATGAATGCTCGTTTGATGAAAGAGCGTCAATCCTTATTTAATGAGGATCTGTCATCCAAACAAATGATAATAATGGATTTGGTGAAGAAAGAATCTCAATTATCTATAAGCCAACTGGCTGATGCAATGAATGTTACTTCAAGTGCTGTTAGCCAGATTGTCTCCAAATTAGAAAAAGAGAAATATCTATTAAGGACAATTAATCCTGATAATAGAAGAGAGATAATTGTGCAGTTAGATGAGAGAGGGCACCAATACTATTCAAAAGAAGAAGATATTAACAGGGAAATCGTGAATCGCTTTTATTCTCGCATGAAAATGGAAGATATGATACAATTACGAGACATTTTAGCAAAACTCAATTTAATAGTTGAAGAAGAATTATTAAGATAAGTGTTAAAAGGAAAATTATATCATGAATGAAAAAAGAGAAATACTAAATAAATTATTTATAGAAATTCAAACAAAACGATTGATGAATGGTACTGTCTTAGTGGCTCAAGACGGTGAACTATTATATAAGGGAGCTTTTGGCGAGGCTGAACTCGATTCAAAACGAAAGTTAAAAATAAATTCAAAATTTAACTTAGCATCAGTATCAAAACCCGTGACTGCTTTGGGTATATTGTTATTGGTACAGGATCATAAACTTTCTCTTGATGACCCTATAGAAAAGTGGTTACCTAATATACCTTATAAAGGGGCTACAGTAAGACAATTATTGAATCACACTTCCGGACTGCCCGATTATTTAGAGTATTTGAACATCACTGGGATAAATCACAAATAGCGGTGAACCGGGATTTGTTAGAGCTACTCATTAAGTATCAGCCGGAACGGCTATTTGAGCCGAATGATCATATGGAATACAGCAATACAGGTTATGTAATGCTTGCTCTCATCATTGAAAAAGTTTCGGGGCATTCGTTTGCAGATTATATGAAAACAAATATATTTTTACCTGTCGGAATGCAGGACACAGAAGTATTCTGTCAAAGATTAACTGGAAAGGTTTTGGATAATTATGCCTATGGTTATGTGTTTGATGTGTACAAAGGTAAACATGTTTTGCCAGATGAATTTACTGAAACAGAATTTGTTGTTTATCTTGATGGAATCGTGGGAGATGGTGCGCTTCATTCCACCGTTGACGATCTATATCTCCTAGACCGGGCATTGAGAGATGGGACACTGATTGATGACACTTTATTGAAGGAAGCCTATTCTCCATCTTCCCCGAGACTTGATAGTCAATTTAAATATGGACTGGGATGGATTTTAGAGAATGACAAGAAAAGGGGAAGATCTGTATGGCATAGTGGTGGTTGGCCAGGTTATACCACATACTTTAAAAGATACATTGATCATGATTCTACGGTTATATTTTTAAGAAACAAAGAACAGGACTTTGACTTTGAACAATCTATTTTACATGCAATTGAGAATATACTATTTGATGAACCATATGAGATCCCAAAAGTGCCAGAATTTCAATTGGCAAAAACATTAGACTCTGAGTTTTTAAACAAATATGTTGGCGAGTACCGGCTGGAAGATAATCCGGAAATGTCTGCAAAGGTTCTGATGAAAAATCAGCGGTTATTCCTTGAACTTCCAGGATCAATGAAACTTGAAATGTATGCGGTTTCCGATACTGAATTTTTCCTTCGCAGCTTATCTGTGACAGTTAAATTTGCAAATGATGGCATTTATCATCATTTGACTATTCATGATGGCAGTACCACTCAGACTGCCAGGCGTATATAAAAATGAGGTTATGAACAGGTTTTTATAGAGAGGAGAAAAACAACTTGTATAAAAATTATTTTATCAGCCAAAATGATCAAAGTTTTTATCCGGAATCTGCATGTGGAATTGCCTGCCTTTCTATGTTATTAAAATATCACCAGATCGCTGGTTACGATAATTTTGAGAAGCTTGCTAAAGAATTAAACTTTAATGTTTCACCAGAAGAAAAAGGATATGATAATGATGATATGAAATGTGGGACTTACCCTGAAGACATATTTAAGTATTTTACTAAAAATAATATCAACTTCAGAATGTCTTTCTATGATGATGAATGGAAGGATTCTCTGAAAAAGTCTCCCGTTATGGTAATGATGACTGGTAATGAAGAAGAGTTTGGTCTTAGGAATAGTCACTGGGTCTTATTAGTGAAAAGAGATAAAGATTTTTTTACGTATCTTGATCCATATGAAACAATGATATCTAATAATTATGTGAAACATATCTGGTCAGGTGATTTTAGAAAATATTATACAGGTATCGCATGTCAGGTAATCAAATGTAATTGGAACCAATGTTTATCAACAAAGCCTAACAGAACTGCCATCGGAGGTAATTATGAATAAAAAGATGCTGTTTACAATTATAACAACCTGTCTCCTTCTTGCAGGTTGTGGGAAAAATGCTTCTACCAATAATCTGCAACAAAATGATAATACGTCCTTGGAAACTTCTGCAGAAAATAGTGTTTCGTCAGAATCCCAAGAAGAGAGTATGCCTATAACGACAACTACAGCGGATACAACGGCTGCAGCAATAAATAATATTGACTATAAACAATATCTTAAAAAGACATGGGTTAGAACTACTGATTCCGGTTTCCCTGATAATGGTGGCGTATCTATATTAATTTCGGAAATTGGAGATGGAAAAATCCAAGGGGAGATCAGTGCAGTAGGCAGTGCCCCGGCATATAATATGGACAACGCAGAATTTGAAGGAACTGTTATAAATGATACAGCAGAGTGCCAGCTTGTAAATGATTCGAGGGAAAACAAGGGAACTGTTGAACTTTTATTGAAACCTGACAATACCATCGAGGCCACAATCACAATAACCGAGAAATCCGAAGATACAGTCATGCGCCTTCCCGAAGGTACGTTTGAATTTACTCCATATAATCTTAAAAATATAAATGGTTTTGAACTTACCAAAGATCAAACTTTTATGGTGGATTTAAATTCATGGGGCAATGTTAAATTCGTATCAGGAAAATTAACCGGTGGAAACCATATACCTGTAGAGTTTTATTTAACCAATGGAGAAGGAGATATTCTTTATAATTTCAATGCAGTTCTTCCTTATAGCGTAGATGTAAAAGCAGTTTCATTTCAGGATGTAAATAAGGATGGATTAAAGGATATAATCATAATTGTTGAAGACAACTATAACGGGGCGTCTGGAGAACCATTGGCCGCCGTTTACTTGCAAGAGTCAGATGGATCGTTTACAAATGACAATGAGCTGAACCAGGAAATAAATGATTCCGGAAACAATAAAGATATAAGTACAATAGCCAGTTACCTTTTAAGTAAATTCTAAAGATAGCAGCGTCTAAGGGGTTCCGTGATATCAAATAATATAATCAAAATAAAAACTAAGAGAACTGTAAAAGGTTCTCTTTTTTTATGCCAAAATTTAAAGAGGATAAAAGGTAACGTTTGAGTTACGAGAGCAGGTACAAAAGGACGAGGCTGTAACCAAAAAAAGCTTGGCAGAATATTATAGTATTACAGAATTCATATAAAGGAGTGATAATATGGCAACAGTATCAGGTCGAATTATATTTGATAGAAATAGAAGTGCTACTATAGATGCTGGAGATTCTGGAATAGCGAATGTACCTGTTGTATTACAGAATATAACAACAGGTGTCAGGCTTGTAGTTCTTACAGATGCTGCAGGAAATTATGCATTTATTAATGTTCCAAATGGCAGCTATAGAATCGTAGAGGCGTTTGGTACTGCGGGGGGAGTACCAACACCAGGTAATTTTACCCTGGCAGTAGCAGGACCAGTTCCTACAGCTGCAACGCCCCCCATTAGTTTCGTAGCGAATCCCCCTGCAGGGTCAACGAACTTGGATTGTTTAACGCCTAACACAATATTAATTACAGTAACAGGAGCAGATGTAACCAATCAAATTATACTAAATGGACCAGTGATTTATACACCGATTGCAACGATATTAGACCCGTGCACAACTGTATCTAATGTTAATCTTATTACAGATGCAGATAACGGAACGTTTGGATTCTTTCCACCAGGTACACCGGCTAATACAGGACCAGCGGTCGCACCGTATCCCAATGTTACACCAGATTTTACCTATGTAGTACCTGATCCAACTAAGTTTACACCAATTGATGGGGAATATACGGTGCAAAATCTTATGACAGATGCAATGAGCAATGTTATAGGGGCTTGGTGGCGTATCGCTGACCATACGACAGGAAATGAAACCGGAAGAATGATGGTAGTAAATGGGTTTAACCCAGGAGCCGTATTCTTTAGGTCTACAGTACCGGTTATACCTAATACTAATTATTTATTCAGCACATGGATTCTTAATCTTTTTAAAGTAACAGGTTTTCCGCCGGCACAGTTAGGTGTCAGAATCCTGGATCAAAACGGTAATGTACTGTTTCAGCAAGCATTAGGAGTTGAAATTCCAGTTAATATAAACGCACCAGAGTGGAAACAAATAGGAACTGTCATTAATTCTATGAATAACACTCAAATTACAGTAGAATTCTTCAGTGAAGGAGAAGCTGTTGTAGGAAACGATTATGCGATTGATGATGTTGCTTTACAGGAAATCTTAGTACCAACATTTGTTCCAGTTAAATCAAGCAGCACATTTACTGCAAATGTGGGCGATATCGTAACGTATACAGTTAAATTAACAAATACGTGTACCAGTCCTCTGACTAATGTATTTTTTAAGGATAATGTACCAGATGGTTTATTATTCATACCTGGAAGTGTAACGGTTAATGGAGTTCCTGAGCTGGGAGTTGATCCTAATATAGGTTTTCCGCTGCCGGATATTCCAGGTGGATCCGTCACGGAAGTGATGTTTCAGGTAAGAGTTGAAGGCATTCCGAATCCGAATCCTGCTATAAATACAGCAACAATCGATTACTCATATACACCTGTTGAGGGTGGCATACCAGGTAACTTCTCAGAAGAATCCAACCCAGTTCCTCTTATGGTTGAAGAATTACCAGGCGAAGCAGATATTGCTGTTGTAAAGCAAAGTGATAATCAGACTGCAGTCCCAGGGCAGTTGTTCACCTATACGATTATAATTTCAAACTTTGGCCCAGCCGATGCAGAAAGTGTCCTTCTAACGGATAGTATTCCAACTAATATACTCAATCCACAGTTTTCAATAGATGACGGAGTGACTTTCCACCCATGGATCGGAAGCCTTAACTTAGGTACAATAGAAGCAGGAGGGGTAAGAATTGTTCTTATTAGGGGAACTGTGAGCCCAACAGCAACAGGCGTTATTACGAACACAGCAACGGTTAGCTCACCTACACCAGATCCAAATCCAGAGAATAACACTTCAACCCTAGAAACTCCGGTAGCAGTTGTCGAAGCAGATGTTGCGGTAGTAAAGCAAGGTAATCAGGCAGTTGCAGTACCAGGAGAGCCATTTAGCTATACGATAACAGTTAATAATTTTGGCCCAAGTGCAGCAGAAAATGTTCTTTTAATGGATAGCATCCCAAGTTCTATTCTTAATCCAATGTACTCAATTGATGGAGGGGTAACATTTAATCCATGGCCGGGATTTCTTGGCTTAGGAACTTTACCGGCAGGAGCAGAAAGAATTATCATAATAAGAGGAACTGTAAGTCCTGACGCAACAGGCGTGATTTCCAATACAGCAATCGTTAGCTCTACGACACCGGATCCAAATCCAGAGAATAACACTTCAACGTTAGAAACTCCAGTATCAGCTGTCGAAGCAGATGTTGCTGTAGTAAAGCAAAGTAATCAGGTAATTGCCGTACCGGGAGAGCTGTTTAGTTATACAATTGTAGTTAATAACTTTGGTCCCAATGCTGCAGAGAATGTTCTTCTAATGGATAGTATACCAAATTCTATTCTTAATCCAATGTACTCAATCGATGGAGGAGTAACATTTAATCCATGGCCGGGATTCCTAAATTTAGGAACTTTACCGGAAGGAGCAGAGAGAATTATCATAATAAGAGGAACTGTAAGCCCTGACGCAACAGGCGTGATTTCCAATACAGCAATCGTTAGCTCCACGACACCGGATCCAAATCCGGAGAATAACACTTCAACGATAGAAACTCCAGTATCAGCTCTCGAAGCAGATATTGCTGTAGTAAAACAAAGTAATCAGGCAATTGCTATACCGGGAGAGCCGCTTAGCTATACAATTGTAGTTAATAACTTTGGTCCCAATGCAGCAGAGAATGTTCTTTTGATGGATAGTATACCAGGTTCTATTCTTAATCCAGAGTATTCAATCGATGGAGGAGTAACATTTAATCCATGGCTGGGATTTCTTAATTTAGGAACCTTACCGGTAGGAGCGGAAAGAATTATCATAATAAGAGGAACAGTAAGCCCAACAGCAGCAGGCATTATTATAAATACAGCAACAGTTAGCTCTCCTACACCAGACCCAAATCCGGAGAACAACACTTCAACGACAGAGACACCAATTTTAGCCCCTGCACAAGCAGATGTATCAATTACAAAAACTGCAAGCCCCAATCCAGTGGCTCCAGGTGAAGTAATAACGTTCACTCTTGTAGTATCCAATGCGGGACCCAATATTGCGGAAAATGTAATTGTAAATGATAATATTTCGTCCAGCATCACAGGTCCGGAATATTCAATCGACGGAGGAGTAACATTCAATCCATGGCTGGGATCTCTTAATATCGGGGCATTACAGGCTGGAGCATCAAGAACGATTATCATAAGAGGAACAGTATCAGAAACAGCAGCTTCCGGCTGTATTAATAATACGGCAATTGCAATCTCAGCAACTCCGGATCCTAACCTTTTTAACAACGTATCATCGATATGTGTAGAGGTAAGAGCTGCTGCGGAAGAAGAGGCAGACGTTTCTGTGAAGAAATTTGCAAACAAGAAAGTGGCATGCTGCGGAGAACTGGTGGTGTTTACAATCGTGGTTTCAAATGCAGGCCCGGCAGATGCTCATAATGTTGTTTTAACAGATAGCCTGGCAAACATTCTTAAAAAACCGATGTATTCACTGGACGATGGTTTTGCTTTCCAGCCATGGCCGGGAAGTATTAACTTAGGCACAATACCAGCAGGCACATCAAGAGTTGTTATTATAAAAGGATGTATCCGGCAAACATGTTCTTGTAAAATAATTAATACAGCACAAGTCAGTTCAACAACACCAGATCCAAATCTTGACAATAATGTTGCGACAGCTTGTATCCAAATTAAATGTTGTGACGACTGATCTCGTTGCTCTTCCTGTTAAGATGCAAAGGATAAGATAAGTTTATACCGCCAACTGTATAATGGTTGGCGGTATTTTTATGCTCAATATTTAAGCCATATTAAACTTGCTCTGATTCACAGAGGGAGGTTAACAAATCATACAATTCCGGCAGAGATTTCTTTAAAGAAACCGGACGCTTTTTATTAGAGTCATAATAACAATGCGTACTTTCGCCGATTGTTCTTAATTTGCCTGTGGCTGCATCCGTAATTTGATACTGGACAGTCATTTTAGAAATAGATATGGCTGAAATGGAGGCCAGAATGTTAACCGTTTCCCCAAAACGCACCATAGATTTGTATTCACAGGAAATACTTAATAGTGCAAAATCGATTCCAGTGCTGATTGCACGATCATAGCTGAAACCAATTTGATCCATAAAATCGACCCGTGCTTCTTCCATCCAGTGAATATAATTGGCATGGTGTATAATTCCCATTTGATCGGTTTCATAATAATGAGTTTTTCTGGAATATGGTTTGATAATCATAAGTATATCTCTTTCTTATTAGTATTTGATATTCATGGAATAATTTCAAAAACAGTACCTTGGTAATGATCAGCTACTTTCACAGACCCATAGACCCCTAAATATAGTCTGGTTTGATTTAAATTTGTTCCCAAGCTAACAAAATAAGCTGATTTGGAACCAAAATCATAATCAATTTCAATTACACTAAAATCCTGGAGTTTACAATCGGCATTTACCCTGGTATAAGCGAAGGCTCCTCGGACAGGCGGCGGAGCTCCTTCATTCCTGGCAAGATCAGTAAATACAACGCTTCCCGTTAAATCTGGGATTTCATTTCCCCTGTATGGCTGAACTCCTGTAAGCGCAGTTGCCCCAAATTTATCGGGCCGGGGATCTTGATGAAAATAACTGATGAGAGGCGGTAAACGCTTTACCGATGTTGCTATTGTTTCATCGTAATAAGCCATTACTTTTTCATTTAAAGCCGGATTTGCAGAGCAGTTACTTATTATTGAAGTAGGCAGAGCACCCTCCCATCCACGCCAGCCAAAGTTAATAAATCCTTCTTGCTCCGGCTCGGCATTCATCATAGAAGATTGAATTAGCTTAGTGACAGGTATGGGTTTATAATCAACGAATGAAAAAATCGACTCTACCAGATCCTGTCCCACATTCCCAACGTATTTGACAAATTGATTGTTAAATTTTTGAAATGAAATGCCTGTTATATTACGGACTCCTTTGGCAATAACCGTAAGCGTTTCCTGAAAGGGTACGGGAAGCTCCTGAAAACGTGTAATTACGGGAGGATTATCATTAGATGTATTTACCGTCACATCAATTTCAATAATTTTACCGGCAATTTCCATATCATCCTGGCTTAAATTAAATGGATCGTAGCCAGCGCCGCCATCTCCGGTTGTTAATACAAGCTTTCCTGTTTCTGGTGAAAAATTTAAGCTGTTGACACCATTATGATTTAGATATGGTCGTCTTATACTAAGTAATGTGCGGCGTTTTTGAGTTTGGGCATTGGATTGAAAGAACCATTCTTCAACTGTATCAATGTGATTATATTGCGTTTCCCTATTTGTCCACTTTAAGTTTAAGGTCGCAGGATCACATGGGTCAGGCTTAAAAGATGATGGAAGAGCACCTGGACCTTGCGTTCCGGCAACTGAGTAATGAAGGTAAAACAGGCCATTCTTATTAAAGTCAGGATGAAATGCTAATCCTAGTAGTCCACGTTCATCATATCCGCCGGAAGAACTTCCCAGTTCCAGGATCCTCGGGCGAATATCTAAAAAAGTTTCTATAACTCCGTCTCCTATGTAAAAGATTTCTCCGACCTGGGTTGCAATAAATAATCGTTCCGTCTTGTCACCCGGAAGTATAGCTGTTTTTAAAACAGTGGGTAAATTTATATTACCTACTAATGGCTGTAAATGAACCTTAACTTTTACCAATATCCTAACCCCATTCTAATTATTTTTAATAAAATATGAATAGGGTTATTATATTAGTACAAGAACGCAAGCGAAGTGTCCGGTATGGCATATTCTTAAGATTAACCTTGAGCGCCTAAAATTAAAATTCATCATCCGTATATTCGCAGCAGGTTGGAATTGGAGAGTTCGTATCATAGGCCTGGCAGGCATCATGGTAATAATCCAGCTTTCTGTCAATCAAACGAAGATGTTTTTTTAGATCTTCAATTTGCGTCAAAATATCTTCTTTATGATTTTCTAACATATCGTTACGGGGATGAAGGGTTTGGTTACCTTCATTTTGCCAGTCCGTAAATTGCTTTATTTTCTTAATCGGCATTCCGGTATTCTTGAGACAGCATATAAGGGAAAGCATCTCCATATCATCCTTTGTAAAAATACGGTTGCCTGATTTATCCCTTTTCACGTTAGTCAGCAACCCTTCACGGTCATAGTATCGTAATGTATATATTGTTAAATTCATTTTTTTAGCGGCTTGTGCTATGGTATAGTTCACGTTTATCACCTCAATTAATTTTTTATTCATATTATACAGCTTACACTTAGCTCTAGGTCAAGGATAATTATGAAAAATATAGAATCGGTCATATTACAATTATTTTTTCAATAATTGCTATTGACCTTCAGTTAGGTGTAGGGTCTAAACTCTGTGTATAGCAGCGTATTATTAATTATAAGGAGAGATGAAATGAAATATACGAACCCTGTCGATCCCTGTCTATCGTCCCCCGTTTGAAGCCGATTCATTATTGTTACAGGTTACAGCAGGCTGCAGCCGTAATATGTGCACCTTTTGTACCATGTATAAGGGTGTTCCTTTTCAGAAAGATTTCTAAATGAAATCAAGCCTTATCTTATATTTGTCGCTAACTTACACATAAATGGCGTCAGTCCCCTTGAAGCAGAATTAAACTCCATTAAAGCTGAATACCTGGATGCTCAGCTGAAAAAGGGCTTAGAAGAAAATATTGTTTCAATTCTTCGATGATTATAATAGGCTTCGTTAAATATAAGCCTGGGCAATTATAAAAATTGTCGTAATATGCAATAATAATTTTTATTTTATCTATTGACCTACATCTAAGTGTTGGGTCTATACTTTCCGTATAGCAAAGAAAGGAGTGTGGATTTATGAAAGTAATAGCAATTAATGGCAGTCCACGTAAAAATGGTAATACAAATCAGGCACTCAAGATCATGGCAGATGAGTTGGAGCAGCAGGGGATTGAAGTTGAAATTATTCAAATAGGTCATCTGAATATCCACGGGTGTATTCACTGTGGATACTGTTGGACCTCCGAAGGAAATCATTGTGTTTTCAAAGATGACATTGTCAATGAGACTGCAAAAAAGATGCAGGAGGCAGACGGTTTCATCCTTGGATCCCCGACATATTATGCAGGAATAGCAGGGACGATGAAGGCCTTTTTGGATCGGGTATTTTTCACAAGCTCAGATTATTTCAAATATAAAGTTGCAACTTCTATTTCAGTGGTAAGACGTGCAGGCGGTGTAGATGTAGTACATCAGCTTAATAACTACCTTAATTTAGCCCAGACCGTTATGCCGCCATCCCAGTATTGGACTGTAGCGTATGGTATGGATAAAGGGGAAATCATTCAGGACGAGGAAGGAATCCAGACTATCCGCAAAAATGCCAGATCAATGGCCTGGCTGCTTAAGATCATTGATGCAGGGAAAGAGAACATACCTGTTCCTGCAGAAGAAGACCATGTAATGACTAATTTTATACGATAATAAATAGAAAAGGATGATAATTATGAAAGAAAATTTTTATACACTAAGCAACAACTATAAGATTCCCAATATAGGATTTGGTACATTCCGTACTCCCAGCGGAGAGGAAACAGAGCTGTCAGTACAAAATGCAATCAAGGCCGGATACAGGCACATTGACTGTGCTGCCGCTTATGGAAATGAAAAGAGCGCTGGTGACGCTATCCGTAAATCCGGAGTTGCAAGGGAAGAATTATTTGTAACAAGTAAACTGTGGAATGATGACAAAGGATATGAAAAGACGTTAGCTGCTTTTAACCGGACCTTAGAGGATTTACAGCTTGATTATCTGGATTTATATCTGATCCACTGGCCCATTGCGAAAGCATCAAAGAATAACTGGCAGGAAGCAAACAGTGAGAGCTGGAGGGCATTCGAGGAACTTTATAAACAGGGTAAAGTCAAAGCAATTGGAGTTAGTAATTTTCTTCCCCATCATTTTGAACCGCTTTTGGCAACTGCCAAGATTAAGCCTATGGTAAACCAGATTGAATTCCATCCTGGCATGCTGCAGGAGGAAACTGTGGCATTTTGTAAAGATCATAATATTTTAGTGGAGGCATGGGCCCCATTTTCTAACGGGCAGATTTTAAAGCATCCGGTGTTAATGGAGATTGGGGATCAATATAAAAAATCCGTGGCTCAGGTTAGTCTGCGCTGGATTATTCAAAAGGGAATCGTTCCATTGCCAAAATCTGTTACACCAGAGAGGATTCATAATAATCTTGAAGTATTTGATTTTGAGATCAGTGCACAAGACGTTGAGAGGATAGACAGGTTAACTGATTGTGGAAGCTCAGGGCTTCATCCGGATAAAGTGGATTTCTAAGATATGTAAACATGAATAGGGTGCATTCCTTAAGAAAGGACTGCACCCTATTCATATAATCAATGAAAGATACTCTGCCGTAAAATGGCAAAACAAAAGATACAATGAAAAGTGTACTAAAGATTACAATCAGGAGTATATTGATTCAAACTGTATATTCCTAAAGACTTCTCAATGAGTGCTATTTGCTTATGGATCATAGGGCAAAGATAAACTATAGTGAGCTGAATATCCGGGGAAATCAGATTATCGCCATTCGAGCAATGCGGATGGGTGAAGGACCAGTTTGGCATATCATGGCAGATCGTGCCTGATAATATGGAGGATATTATGGCTAACGGAACCCAGGAAGAAATAAAACGAATCACAGAGGCATTTCTGAAGATGAAAAAATTGGATATAGCGGCACTTGAAAAGGCGCGATTAGGGGAATAGAAAAGAAAGGTGATTGTGCGTCTGCGCAATCACCTTTCCCTCTCTGCCTTAATTATAACACATACAATCGGCCACAACAAGACTGTTTTTCTGATTCGGGTTGTGCTAGACTATTTTGAATAACGGTTTAGGAAATAAGTTTTCTGCCGATTCTATAAGAGAGGTGGTATTTGTTATGGAGAATAACCGGACAGAATTAGAATTTGAAAAGAGCAGGTTAGAACAAACCATTGCTCTAGCGAAAGAGCAGCTGGATCAAGCAAGAGAGCGCAATGTAGAGAATAAGTCGGCCATAATTTCTGCCAAGAAAGAGCTGCGTGAGAATACATCTCACTCCATAGCAAATCTATGGAGCAGCGAAGGCTTTGAAGCCCTTGCTGCCTTAAACCAGTATGCAAACCCGATCACAGATAAAATCGCCGATTATGAAGCGGTAGAAAACAAAATATTGTTGTTGGAGAAAATGATTCAATCCCCATATTTCGCCCGGATTGATTTTAAATTCGAAGATGAAGATATATTTGAAAATATCTACATTGGACGCACCTCTTTAAAAAAGGATGAGACAAACGAGTTCTTTATTTATGACTGGAGATCGCCCATAGCAAGTGTCTTTTACCGATTTGTATTAGGGCAGGTATTTTATGATGCCCCTGGCGGAAGGATTACAGGAGAGGTTAATTTAAAGCGCCAGTATGAGATAAGCGAAGGGGAGCTGGAGTATTATTTCGACGCTGATGTACAGATTGTGGATGAATTTTTAAGGAAACTGCTGTCCCAGAATACTTCTCCTAAGATGAAAACGATTGTAGAGACCATTCAAAGGGAACAGGACATTGTCATTCGGGATATGGAAAATGATTTAATGATGGTGCAGGGCGTGGCAGGAAGCGGAAAGACATCCATTGCTCTTCACAGGGCAGCCTACCTGATGTACCAGGGCCTCTCTTCAAAGCTGGCCGCTGATAATATACTCATTATTTCACCAAACTCCTTATTTGAACAGTATATTTCCAATGTATTGCCCGAGCTTGGAGAAGAACATGTTGTATCGGTGGTATTTGAGGATATTATTGCTTCTGTAGTGAAGAATGAGCAGGTTCAATCGAGAAATCAATTTTTGGAAAACCTGATCTCAAATACTCAATACAGGGATATTATAAAAAGCAGCATGGAATTCAAAACCTCCCGCCAGTTTTTGGAAATATTGGATCGGTTCCTTGATGATCTGCCTCACAAATGGATGAACTTTGAGGATATCTGCTATGACGGTGAGTGTATCATAAGCGGAGAAATGATAAAAGATAAAGTATTATCCGGAATTAACGAAACTCCTCTGGGTATTAGATTAAAGCTGATAGGGGAATATATTTTAGAACTGATCAGCGAGTCAAAGAAAACCCGCTTAAGAAAATCTGAGAAAATTCTAATGAATGAGGAAATGTTAAAATTCATGGAACTTGATTTAAAGGATGTTTATAGAAAGTTGTTCCATGACAAAGAATATTTTTACAGCCTGGCAAAAGACATAGAGCTTCCTGGCTGTATGGACCAAATATTAACTTTTACTCAGGAAAATTTAGATACCAATATGCTGTACTATGATGATGCAACGGTTCTCACTTATTTGAATTTAAAAATATACGGAATCAATAAATATAAAGCAATTAAGCAAGTAGTAATTGATGAGGCACAGGATTACTATCCCCTTCATTTTGAAATTTTCCATCTGCTATTTTCAAAAGCGAAATTTACGATTCTGGGAGATATCAACCAAACCCTTGAAAAAAGGGAAGACTTATCTCTTTACAAACAGATCAGAAAAATCTTTAATAAGAAAAAATCTTCCCTTGTTACTATGGACAAAAGCTTCCGTTGTACAAATGAAATTTTGAATTATGGGTTAAGGTTTCTTGAGCAAAGTACGGAGATAAAGAGCTTCAACCGAAAAGGAGATGAGCCGGAGATATATACGGCCAATGACCAAATATCGTATCATAACATGATTGTATCAGAAGTGAAATCCTGTTTAAAAATGGGATACCAGTCAATCGGATTGATTTGTAAAACTGAAAAAAAAGCCCTTTTCCTCTATGAGAGCTTAAAGGACAAAGCTGATGTCCAATTAATAAAAAGTGAAAGCATAACAGATTTACAAGGTGTATTCATTATACCTGTCTATATGTCCAAAGGGCTTGAGTTTGATGCTGTTTTAATATGTGACGCTGATGCTGAAACTTATTACAGCCAGGATGATAAAAAGCTATTATACATCGCCTGTACAAGGGCGCTGCATAGGCTTAACCTGTTCTGCATGGGAGAGGCCAGTCCGTTATTGAACAAATGAATCAAGTTTGAATTAATACTATAACGGACGGTCTGCTTTTCTATGGCGGCCGTCCGTTTCTTATGGGGATTAAGAACAAGGCTAATCCCATAATTCCAGGAATCCCTTCCAAATGTGAAACAAAAATTGTATAATTAACTTGATCTGTGGATGCAGAAATTGGAAAAGTGAATGATAACAAAAAGTTTGGAATAATCCCAAAGGTAATTTTGGCCTGGAGGCAGTATGATATGGATGTAAAAAAACTAAACTTGGTAAATGACAGTTCAAAGGTAACTCCTAATTATGATTTAAGGGGGGCTCAGTCTTGGATCCGACTTTTTTTAAATAGAAGCGGAAAACTGCTTATTATCGGGCAGGCCGATAATAACTATATATATTGGGCATCTTTGACCGATCAGAATGAGAGAGAGAAGAATGAAGCGATCTTTAACTACATTGCAGACGAATCCCTAAGGTTTGATATGGTATCCAATGAATGGCTGGTTTTTAATGCGGCCGGCGTTCCATATGATGAATTAAAAACATGGTATCGGACAGAGCTTGTGAGGCCATTGGAACAGGATATGGCATGGAAAACGCCCTTTGGCCACTATTATGGAAAGAATCAAGCTGAGCTGAATGGGAGATCTTTTGCAAGGGATGTTTCGCAATACCTTGATGTTTTAAAGAAAAGATGTCGGTTCAGAGAGGCCAACGGTGCATATGAGGCGGTTTTAGACTACTGTTTAGGAGAGTTATCGGGAGATTCTGGGAATGCTCTCTACTATACACAGGTTGAAGATTTGATTAGCATGCTGCGGCAGGAGCAATATCTCGTTTTGTCCGATCAGGAACAGATCAGGGAAAAATATCTTCTCGTTGCTGAGACGGCCGGTAAGTTATATAATCAGTACCAGTCTGCAATCCGCTAGTAAAATGAATGAGGTAAAGTAAAATGAATCAGATAATTATGTTAGATATAAATTTTCAATATCAGAATGAAACCCGGACATTTCATCCGGTCTTATTAATAAGCGCCAATGATGTTGTTCTTGTAGACTGCGGATATCCCGGTTTCCTGCCTTTATTAGAGGCTGAGATGAAATCCAAGGGTATTAACCCAGGATCCCTAACAAAGGTATTGATTACTCACCATGACGACGACCATATGGGAGCCTTATTTGAAATAAAGGAAAAATATCCTGAGATTAAGGTGGTGGCAGGCCGCACGGAAAGTGGATATATCTCAGGTGAGAAAAAATCGCTGCGTTTGTTACAGGCGGAAGAAATGTTGAATGTGCTGCCGGAAGAACAAAAGCCTTTTGGAATTCAATTCTGCGAATCTTTAAAAAGGGTCAAACCTGTTACCGTTGACATAGAGGTTAAGGACGGGGAACATTTTGACTGGGCTGGCGGCTGTGAGATCATAGACACTCCCGGGCATATGCCGGGACATATTTCCTTATATCTAAAGGAGAGCAATTCCGTTATCACAGGGGATGCCGCAGTTATTGAGGGCAATCAACTGGTCATCGCAAATCCACAGTTTACCTTGGATATGGAAGCGGCCAAAGCTTCACTTAATAAACTGATATCCCTGAATGCAGACCGTTATTATTGCTATCATGGAGGGATATTTGAAAACTTTACGGACATAGCATTTAAAAGCCAAAATATTGATAAATTTTTATAGAGGAGAAGGAAATGAACAGAACCCTGTTTTATAACTTGATTTATAATAATCATCCGATGGAGATCCTGGTTGAGGACGGGCTTATTAAGGAAATGGCTCCCCAGGCAGCTTTAGCGGAAAACCAGGAGGCAACACGGTATGACTGCGGCGGATATTTGCTTTTGCCTGCATTTGTTGATTCCCATACCCATCCTGATAAGACGATTATGGGCATGGATTACCGGCATGATTATAAGGAAACAGACCTGCTTTCGATCATAGAGGCAGAGCGCGCTCTCCGCGGGAAGACAGGTCTTGACACCTTTACTCAGGCATCAAGGTATATTGAACGAATAACAGCATTAGGAACCCTCTTTACGAGAAGCCACGTGGATGTAGATACGGAAAACGGCCTTAAGGGGTTGGAAGGGGTTTTGGAAGCAAGAGAAAAGTATGATGATATTTTAACAATGCAGATTGTTGCATTTCCCCAAAGCGGTCTGGTAGTGCGGAAAGGAACCTATGAGCTTTTGGATGAAGCATTGAAAATGGGTGCGGATGTTGTGGGAGGACTTGATCCTTCATCCATTGACCGGGACCCCAAGGCAAGTATTGATGCGATTTTTAAACTTGCGGAAAAGCACGGCAAACCGGTCGATATTCATTTACATGAGCCTGGAGATCTGGGTGGATTTTCCCTGGATTTAATCGCAGATAAGACCATTGCTCTTGGAATGCAGGGGAGAGTATCGGTCAGCCATGCATTTTGCCTGAAGCATCAAAAGAGGGCGTTCATCGAAAAGCTGGGTAAAGCTGGCATCCATATCGTAACTTCTGCTTTTTCAGACATAACACCTGCGGTAGGACCTTTGCTGTCGGCAGGGATTAATGTTTGTGCAGGCAATGATAATGTCCAGGACTTTTGGAGCCCCTATGGTACGGGAGATATGCTGGAAAGAGCCCGTTTTGTGAGCATGCGCAACGATTTTAAAACCGAAGATGACATGAACACTGCCATTGATTTATGTACTGAAAACGGAGCGAGAATGATGGGCCTTGAACATTATGGCTTATCTGTTGGCTGTAACGCTGACTTCTTATTGGTTAAATCGGACTGCATTACCAGCGCAGTCTCATTAATTCCTGAAAGCCGGATCATTGTAAAGGGAGGAAAGGCTATCCTTGGAGTGTGATCTGGGTGTGTAACGACCGGACCATAAACGGTAAGGGGCTGAGTTTATTGGAGGTAATTATGACCAGTAAACGAGGCCTCCTTTTAATGTAAAATGGAAAGTAAATAGGCGTTACAGAAATAACATAAATATGCTTTTTAATGTATGACATGTTACTATATGTTGAAATATGTCGGTTTTTATGGTAAATTATAGGAAATTGAGATATTATGACAGAATATTTTGAAAGAAAATAAGCTGGAAAAAATGGGGCATAGGGAGATGCCCCATGCCCAAATCCTTTACTTAAAACTCTTCTTAGAAGTGTATATAGCAAGCTTGGCATTCATTCAAAAACAGAGCTGGATACAAAGGAGTTCTGACTGAAAACTCAAATATACTACATAATTGAGTATGTGGAAAAAATTAATCTGCTGTATTCTGTATCATGGCAGATTATTTTTGTATACTCCATAGACATATTGTATTTCAATAATTCATATGTATACAACTCGTTAAAACAATAAACCAGTACCGAGGTGGCTGTAATGAGAAATAAGTATACCAGATATATAGCCGTACAGACGGTCATTATGCTTATCATTTTCATGACGATTGTTTTCGTTCTTTTGCGTTCCCAGAAGTCAGAAGACAATTATCTTCTTTCAAGCATCGGACAATCCGTGTCCTATTCTGTGCAGCAGCATATTGCCATAACAGAGGGCGTATTAACCTCCCTTGCTTATAATTATGATATTGATGATGAAATCGATAAACATAAATTTAATATTTTATCAGCCAAATATATAGAGGAAAACCCAGACATCTTATATATTCAGCATAAAGATAAGGATACGATCACAGATATGGTATATCCCGATGCCTATGATTATACCCTTGGTGCCTCCTTACGTGGACGGCCGGAGGTAGAGGAGGCCCTTGATAAGGCGATTAAAAACAGGATAATAACGGTCAATGATCCCTTTATCCTGAAGGGGACCGAAAATTTGTTGGGGTTAGTCATACGGTATCCTCTTTATAAGAACGGGCAGTTTAATGGATTTTTTGTTGTGGTTTTTAACTTTAATACCTATATGGACAAGGTGATTCGAGAGGCGGTACCGAAGTCCTACCACATCAGTATCTATAATAATAAAGGAGGGCTCATCTGGGGGGATTCACCCTGGATGGACAGAAATTCCTACATAGTCAAGATACCGGTCATGGATACCAGCTGGACAATGAAGCTGTCTAAAGAAGGAAACAGTATCAATAACAACGGAGCAGTCATAGGATTTATCTCAGTGCTGGTGCTGGTCCTTATGGGAGTTCTCATCTATGTGCAGATGGGGCTCTTTAAAAAGGATGAGAACATTCAGTATCTTGCTGCTCTACACAAGGAACTGGAACGGCTGAAGGAAAGCTACACCCTGGCACTTGACAGTGCGAATGATGCACTCTGGGAATGGAACCTCATAACCGATGAGTTCATTACTTCCGATAAATGGATCGATATTACCGGAAATGCCCCGAAAGGACATGGACTCCGCGGAATATTACAGGAAGAAACCATTCATCAGGATGATTATCAGGCAGTGCTGGCTGAATTTGATTCCTGCTTAAAAGGAGAGGCCCGGGAGTTTCACCGGGAGTACCGCATCAGAAATAAGGACGGCAGCTATACCTGGGTCTTAAACAAGGGAAAAGTCTATTTTGACAATGAAGGCCTTCCCGGCAAGCTTGCAGGTGCAGTGTCTAATATTGATGAACGGAAGCATAGAGAATCTAAGATGGAATACATGGCATTTTATGATATGCTGACAGGCTTACCTAACAAGGTGCAGTTTATGGCTGCCCTTGAGAAAACGTTAAGATGCATTGGTGAGAGACTGTGCAGATATTCCATCCTTATGATAGATCTGGATAATTTTAAAATCCACAATGATTTACTTGGGCTTGATTTCTGCGATCAGCTGCTTATGCAGGTAGGCAAGCGGCTGTTACAGATCCTGGGTCAGGAGAATATGGTAGCAAGGTTCGGAGGGGATGAGTTTTTAATTCTTATCAAGAATCATCAGGACGCTAAAGAGGTAGAAAAGATTTGCCAGAACATTCTAAGCATCTTTGACTCTCCCTTTGTGTTAATGGAAAAATCCGTATATTTATCTGTCAGCATAGGTGTTGTCCATGGCCTTGAAGCCGGCCAGACAGCAAATGATGTGTTACGGAACGCAGATACGGCTCTTAATAAGGCCAAAGAAAGCGGAAAAAACCAGTACTGCATCTACGACACACAGATGCATGAAGAAATTATCAGAAAATCCAATGTGGAAGCATGTATCAGGGAAGCCCTGGAAAAAGATAATCTTTTAATTTACTATCAGCTGCAGCAGGATTTATTAAAGGATGAAATAAGAGGAGTGGAGGCCCTTGCAAGGCTGTATTCGGAAGAATTGGGTATGATTCTGCCTTTTGAGTTCATAGAGGTAGCCGAATATACGGGATTAATTATTCCTCTAGGCGGCTGGATATTGAAAAATGCGTGTAAACAGGGAAAGGCCTGGATTGACAGCGGCTATAAAATCGGAAGGCTGTCCGTAAATATCTCTGTACATCAGCTGCGCAGCGAGAATTTCTATGATCAGGTAAAGGAGGTTCTGAATGAGACACAGTTTCCGGTAAACCAGCTTGAACTGGAAATTACAGAAAGTGTTCTCTTGGAGCTTTCCCAGTACAATATCGAAGTTCTTAAAAAATTGCGGTCCCTTGGGGTCAGCATTGCACTGGATGACTTTGGCACAGGGTATTCCTCCCTTAATTATTTGACGGTTCTTCCTATTGATATTTTAAAAATTGATAAGTCATTTTTAAGAAGAGCACTTGAAAGCGAAACAGAGCATCAGGTAATTAAAAGCATCACAGAATTAGCCCATGAACTGAACTTAAAGGTGGTGTGCGAAGGGGTGGAATCGGCTGAACAAAGGAAGATTCTCAAGGAGATGGGCTGTGATTATATCCAGGGTTATTATTTTGCAAAGCCAGGTGATGCAAAAAGTATAGAAAAATGGTTTCGAGAAGGACCAGCAGCAACTTAAGAAGTCAGACCAACTCCGCTACCTCTGAAGAAAGCGCAGCTGCCAGCGAGGAGCTGTGGAGCCAGGCGGAATTTTTGAAAGAACAGGTAGGTAAATACAAACTGAATACAAAGGCCTGATTTAAACAGGCTTTTAAGGGGCCGGAAGGCCCCTTTTCTTTTCCAAAGTATTTTCCTATTCAGGGAAGTATTAAGTCAGGGTATTTGCACGGCTTTTTATGATTGTTTCATAATTGGTTGCATTTCTGGTGCGGTTTAACCTGGATGCAGCCGATTTCGGCTCATAGAAAGTTATGTAATAGAAAATTACGGTGACAAATAATATATCAAAAAAGGTTGATTGGTTATGATATTATAGTAGTAGATATCTCGTAGTAGATCAGACCGTTGTACGGCAAGGGATTCAGGGTTTTATTTTTGGATTGTTTTAGATTAATCATACATGATACCTGGAGGTAAGCAAGTGGGGTTCAAACGCTTTGAGTTTTCTGTTGATGAAGAAAAATTAGATGATATGTATATCAGGGCAGTACAGGATGAATATACAAAGATCGATGAAAGCTGGCTTCAGCTTCATTATAAAACCTCAGTGATACTGGTTATCTTTTCTTTGCTGGTTGAGATTGCAATGGGAATGATACTGGTCAATTCAGATATGCTGACAACAACGGTATACATATATTACTTGAAGTTTTTGATTATTCCCAGTGGATTAAACTTTATTTTAATTACAATCGAAACGCTGATCATGAAATCAAAGCGTTTTTCCCAGAATCATAAAATTTATTCCGTTTCACTTATTTATGTAGGGATCGGCTTTGTACTTTTTTCTGTGCACTGCACGTTTACGTCAGCTTACTATATTTTTGCAATCGCCATCATGCTGACGGCCATCTATGCGGACTATCGTGTAACATGCGTTACAGCTCTTGCGAGTATTAGTTCCATTATAACCTCCGAGCTGTTTTTGGAATGGGACAAAGATAAAATCAGTGTATTTGAAAACACTCACCGGATGGGAGATTTTCTGATTTCTCTTTTCGTATTACTCGCTTTTTCCATTGCCATTATGGCCGTTATCCGGTTTGAGCGCAGAAAAAACAGTGCAGGCATACAAAAAGAGATAGAACGTCAGTTATTACAGCAGAGCGTCCATATGGATGAAATGACCGGAGTGTACAACCGAAAGGCGTTCCGCGCTGAAATGAAATATGTGGAAGATACTGCATCAGACCGGAACTATACTCTTGCAATAGTAGACATTGATAAATTTAAAGATGTTAATGATACCTGGGGTCATCACGTGGGAGACCGCTGTTTGATCGAATTTGCTAAAATCTTAAAAGAATTCTGTTTGGATATGACACCCTTTCGTTACGGAGGCGATGAATTTTGCTTATTGTTCTGTGACAAAAGCATGGAAGAGGCAGAAGCCATCTGCGGAGAGATTAAAGCCAGAGTGAATCTTCTGTGTTTTGAGGATTATCCAACGCTAATACTGACGGCCAGCTTCGGGATTGCGTCAATATCGGACCAGGTTGATACGGTAAGGCTCTTTATTCATGCTGACCGGGCTCTGTATGAGGCTAAAAAGGTCCGCAATGCTATCCGTACCTTTTAACCTCAGCCTGTGACATAACATGCTCCCTTATGGAAGACCGCTCAAATAGGAAAAGCTGTCTGCCATAAGAGGAGCCTATTATTTATTCAGAGATATGGTTAAGTTGAATAAAATCATCAAGCATGAGCTTTTCAACTCCCGCCAAAATAGCAATTCCAATTCCATGGGGGTCGTTGAAACGCCATCCGAGCTGCTGATAATAAGAGCGGCTGAAGGAGCAGCCAGAGCCTTGGCAGACACCGTAAAGATCCCCTTTCCGGTTGATTACCCTTTGCTTCATTCCTTTCCATGCCCGCTGAATGGAAGAAATGCTTTTCCGGCACAGCTCCTGGCTTAAAATTCCTAGACGGATTCCTCTGGAAAGAGCGCAGATGAACATGGAAGTGGAGGAAGCCTCTTCATAGGTGGAAGGATCGTCCAATATCTGATGCCATAGGCCGTTTTCATCCTGCACCCGCAAAATACCTTCCGCCATCTCATGGAAGAATCCGGCTATTGCTTCGTGGTCAGGGTGATCTTCCGGGAGAATCAGCAGCAGCTCTGATAAAGCCAACACCACCCAGCCGTTTCCGCGGCTCCAGGGGATTTTATTTATTTTCTTATATTCCAGATCCACAATATGAGACATCAGATTCTGATCCGGCATAAAGAAGTACTGCTTGAATAACTTCGCCTGGCGGCAGGCTTCTGTTAAGTATTCCACTTTTCCGCTTAACTGGTAGTAACGGCATAAAAACGGGATACTCATGTACATATCATCGATCCACATGGTGTTGTCGTTTCTGGAGAACACGGAATCCTGTTCCCTACGCTGGCGGTTTTTCATAAAATCAGCAATCACATCTGCCAGGGCATGGGCTTCTTCCGAGGGACACCGCCGGTTAGCTTCTAGAAGAAAGGAACCAAAGGAGCCGCAATCATCTAACTCGGTCAGCCAGCAAAGCTGGGTGTTCACTCCCGGATATCCGAATACCGATTTATCATAAATGGAATAATCATACACTGCCGCTGTCATCCGGGCATACTCCTGTACATATTCCAGCCAATCCGGGCGATCAAGATATTCACCTGCTTTTAACAAGCCGTAAAGGGTCACTCCACAGGGATAGGTCCATTTTCCGTATAATTCCTGCTCCGCAAATATTCGCACGAAGGAGCTCGGCAGGTCTGCCTGCCAGTAACAGGTGCCATTTGATCCTGCGTACACCTTATCCATGCTCATTAAATCACTGATGGGAGGAATTTCTTCATCAAAAAGACCAGTATAGATCCATTTTCCCTCATATCCTTTTATCCCAGTGCAAAGTGGCAGAATACCGCCTGCATCCCCCAATTCCACTGTCAGACCCGTTTCCAGTCCTGCTTTCTTTTTGCAAAGCAGTATTACCTCATACATACCTCTGGGCAGGGTGACTTCCCTTTCAAAGGCCCCTTCCATCCAATCCAGGGATAAATCCCCGTTGATATAGACCTTTAGTGGCTGGCTGGAGCTTCCTTTGATCAGAACCTTGCCGGAATCCCCATGGAAAAAACTGCTCTTGGCAGCAGCAGTTCCCTGGCTGCCAAGGCCGTAGATCCGGGATAAGGGGCAGGAGGAGACCGGTCTCTCATACTCCTGTCCTGGAAACCATGGAAGTCCTTCAAAAGAGCCGTCAATCAAGGCAGAGATATCTGCGGTCTCCCGTTCGATAGGAGGGCAATAGACGAAGCCTGCCTGTCCCTTCCTCTCAGCCAAAGGCGCAGTAAAATGAGAGGGCTGCCATTGTGGTTGTGCATGGCGGAGAGAGAGGCCGAAGCCGATTTCCGTTTTTTCGGTTTCCAAAAGAAAATGATTGAGACCTTTCTCAAGGGAAATGGATAATGTGCAGCAGGATTTTAAGCCTTCCTGAGGGGGGAGGGAATGAAATACTTTTTCTCCGTTTACCCATAAAACAGTCGGGCCGAAGCATTGAATTTGAAACTGGGAGATGGTTTGGCCGTGGCTATATAAATCTCCTGCTCCATAGCAAACCTCTCCAACGGAAGCCTGGGAAAAGCGTCTGCCAAAATCGAATTGATACCAACCCTTTGTATCGCATATGATGCCGGATGTAAAATCCAACCGGTACTGATAAGGCGCCTGAGGGTTATGTCCGATAAACCGGTTGGCCAACAGTGCGATTACTTCACGATCCCGCTCTCCATAAACGTGGTAGGCACTTTCTTCCTGATGGAAGTAACTGCTATCGCAGACTTTGTTACTTTCGTATTTCATAAAGGGGTTCCTCCTGTTGAAAATTTCGTTCCATAAAAGATTTCCTGGACTCTATGTTTTATATTATAATGGATTAAAGTATTAAAAATCTTATGTAATTGGGGCCTTTTTTAATAAAATCATACTTTTGGCTACTGAAATAAAGATGGAACCGAATGGAAAAAAATGTTGTAAAATTGTCTTTAACTATTATATAGAAAATGATAGAATAAACATGTCATTCTGGTATGATTAAGCATAGATATCCTTTTAACACAGGCTAATATAAAATATAAAAAGATGATTAAAACAGGAGGAATTTTTATGAAGTTTTGCTGGAGCACTTTAAACGTTAGGAATTTAGAAGAATCAATCAAATTTTATGAGGAAATCATCGGTCTGAAGGTAACCAGAAGATTCCCAGCGGGCCCTGGTACTGAAATTGCATTTTTAGGCGATGGGGAAACACAAATCGAATTTATATGCGGCGGGGACAGGGAAATTCATGTGGGAGATGATATCAGCTGGGGATTTGAAGTGGAGTCCCTTGATCAGACCCTTTCCCTGGCAAAGGAAAAAGGTGTGGCAATTTTGGGAGAGCCGGTTCAGCCAAATCCACACGTTAAGTTTGCCTTTATAAAAGATCCCAATGGCATGAGAGTACAGCTTGTGGAAACTCTGGGGTAAAGTACGGAAAAAACCAGGCAGCGGCGGAAACTACAGAGCAAGGAGCAAAGAAAATGAAGCGTTTGATTGATAAGCTGTATGAAACTCATAACCTGGATAAGGACGAGTTTATTTACCTGTTGGAAAATTATGATAAAGATGCCAGCGAATATTTATTTTCCCTGGCAAGGACCTATAGCCAGGATCATTATGAGAAGGAAGTTTATATCAGAGGACTGATCGAATTTACGAATTACTGTAAAAATGACTGCTACTACTGCGGCATAAGAAGAAGCAATAAAAATGCCAGCCGGTACCGGTTAAGCAAGGAAGAGATTCTCTCCTGCTGTGAGTCCGGGTATGGGCTCGGCTTTCGGACCTTTGTGCTTCAGGGAGGGGAAGACCCTGCATTCACAGATGAGGTTATGGTGGACATTGTGAAAACCATCCGGGAGGAGTATCCGGACTGTGCTATCACCCTTTCCATAGGCGAAAAAAGCTATGACCAGTATCTGAAATATTATGAAGCAGGAGCAAACCGCTATCTTCTCCGCCATGAAACAGCTGATGAGGAACATTATTCCCGCCTTCATCCTGATTCCCTGTCCTTAGCAAACCGGAAAGAATGCTTAAGGAATTTGAAAAAGATCGGCTATCAGGTGGGCACAGGATTCATGGTAGGTTCCCCCTACCAGACCGCAGAGTGTCTGGCCGAGGATCTTGAGTTTATTAAAGAACTGTCTCCCCAGATGGTGGGGATTGGGCCTTTTATTCCACATAAGGATACGCCTTTTGCCGATTTCCCTGCGGGAAGTGTTGATCTCACCCTGTTTCTCATAGGAATTTTAAGGCTGATGCTGCCGAATGCACTGCTGCCTTCCACCACAGCATTAGGAACCCTTGATCCCAAGGGAAGAGAAAAAGGGATCTTATCAGGAGCCAATGTTCTGATGCCCAATTTATCTCCCATTGGCGTCCGGAAGAAATATGAATTGTATGACAACAAGATCTGTACCGGAGAGGAAGCTGCAGAATGTAATGTCTGTCTGAGAAACCGTGTCGCCTCCATTGGCTATAACGTGGTTGAAAAAAGAGGCGATTATAAAGAAAGAGCCGGGGAACCTGCAGGAATTGATTGCAATAAGGGAATATGTAAATTCCCTGAAAGATGACAGTTTTGTATGCGCAAGCATAAGCAGCAGCATTATAGGAAGAGGATTTGATATTGAGTAAATAGGAATCCGGATAATATTTTAAGGCAGAGCAAGTCGTTTACCATCGGCTTGTATCTGCCTTCTTGTTAACATCCGAAAAAGTGGGGGGTTGAAATCAATGTTAAATATATTTGTTTGGTTCATGCTCATAGCTACAATGGCTTGTGTCATGCTGTTGGTATATGCCGTTGCAAGCCACAGTTCCGAGCGGTCATTTTTCCTGATCTTTGCTTCCATCTGTACCTTTCTTTACACTGCAGGTTATTTGCTCGAGATCATTTCCCCCACTCTGGAAGCCTCCTTTATGGGAGTCCGGGTACAGAAAATGGGGACACCGCTGCTTGTGGTTTTTAATTATCTTTTCATGCGGGATGTTTATGGGGAAAAGCGCTTCGGTGCTTCCAGATACTGCCTGCTATTTGCACTGCCTGTTTTTAACCTGTTCACCGCCCAGGCATTTCCTTTTGTACGGCTGCACTACATAAGCATTGAATATTTTTATAATGGGTATTTTGCCAACTGCCAGGGGTATCCGGGTCCAATGAGCTATGTGGCGACAGCTTATAATTTTCTTCTGGTTTTTTTCAGTGTTCGGCGGATTCTTAAGCACTTAAAAGGGGGAAGCAGACTGCAGAGACGCCAGGGCTTTTGCCTGCTGGCGTCAATTCTGATTCCCCTCATTGTAAATATTTATCATACCATATCCTACAATTACCTTCGGCCTGACGTAAACCCCTTTGCGGTCTCTGTTTCGCTGGCTCTGCTCCTTTATTCCGTAAGGAATCAGAATCTGCTCAATGTGGTTCCCCTGGCACGGGCCCAGGTGATTGAATCCATGGCGGATGCCTTTATTGTCTGCGGCAGGGACTTCAGCTTTCTGGATGCAAACCAGGCGGCCAAGGAGCTGTTTCCGGAGCTGAGTGCCCTGATTCCCGGTGAAATCATGGAACAGGTAAAGCAGTTTGAAGATCATAACGAATTATGTCTTCAAATAAACGGTGAGATGAGATTTTACAAGGTAACTCAGACCCATATCAGGCAAAGCAGCAAAGATAGTGGTATCTGCATTGTATTCCATGACATCACGGATAAAGAAACGCAGCTTAAAAGTTTGTATGGCAAAGCCACCTTTGATCCTTTGATGCATATCTACAACCGGGCAGCCTTTTTTGACATTGCAGGTCTTAAGCTGAATACTGATGATGCAATAGAACAACCTTATGGTCTGCTGATGATCGATCTTGACCATTTTAAGATGGTGAACGATACCTACGGCCACCCCTGTGGGGATATCGTGTTAGAGACCATTGCATCCAAAGTGAGAAACCATTTCTCAAAAGAAGACATTGTGGGCCGTTACGGCGGTGAGGAAATTGTGGTCCTGCTGGAGAACATCTCTGCCAGGCAGATGCTTGACACGGCAGAAAAGCTCCGCGCAGTCATTGAAAACAAAACGATTTACTGCCATGAGAACACCATCGGTCTTACCGCAAGCATTGGAATGGCCCATTCGCCTGCAGGAAGTATTCATTCTCTGGAGGATATGATCCTTCAGGCAGATCTGGCACTCTATGAGGCCAAGAATGGCGGACGTAACCGCGCCTGCCTGTATGGAGGGTCCGAATCAACGGTTTGAACTGTAGCAATCTTAAAAAACCGCTTATTATCCCTGTGATGATAATAAGCGGTCTTTCCTATTTCAGCTATGTTAAACCAGTTGAATGCGATAAGCTGTGGACTGTGGAGGAATGCTGGCGGTCTGGAAATTGGCATGTTCGATCCGTACCAACTGCCCGGGTTGAAGGGAGCTAAAGCGAATGGGATTATTGTCCTGATCCAGTATTTCTGTAGCGCGGGAAACGACGAATCTCATCTGGTCCGTCACATCGTCGGGATTACCGGTATCAAGGAAGCCATTTGCAACATCCACGGAAACAATCCGGTCCGTCGTTATGCGGTACATAGGCGTCTGTATGAATGCAACGATCCGGAAAGCCTTTGATTGAGGGGGAGTGCTTCTTGTCATGGCAGCGGAGAACTCGGCATTTATCCACATCCCCTTCCTGACATTGCACAGACTGATAGAGTCACCAAATTGATTAATTAAGATCGTGTCCCAATCAACATTCAATTGTAAGAGTTCAATATTGATCATTTCATTCCGGCCGGGTGCCACATAGGAAACCAGGATATAACCGGTTCTGCTATTATTCGTATAAACATCCTCTACTAGTGCATTCTCAATGCGCAGGATGCTCCCGTCTTGGCTGATGCTTCCTCTCCTGCCTGCAGTGGTATTATTCATATAAATCCCCTAAATAGCATGTGAATTAATTAATATTATATGCTGATGCTGTGAAATATTACCCAATATGTACTAAGGGAAAATAATCTTTGCTCATAGCATAGAAATAGGTGCATAATTTTCCGGGAGTGAACATAAGCGTAAGGAAAACTTCAGGAATTTTAAGCTGTGATAATTGTCAGGAATAAGCGACATTTTTTCATGATTGTGATATACTGTTTTTAAAGTGTATCTTTCAAAATGCATTGGACCATTAAATTGATCAACTGGAAAGAAGGGGTTTTCCATTAAAAGGTACGATAAGTTAGTCAGAGACAGGATACCGGAGGTAATTGAAGCAGAAGGAAAAAGAGCGGTAAGCCGCATTCTGACTGATGAAGAATATATTGGGAAGCTGGAAGAAAAGCTTAATGAAGAGGTAAAGGAATATCAGGAGGATAAGAGCCTGGAAGAGATGGCAGATGTGCTGGAAGTATTATATTCTCTATGCAGTGCCAGAGGATATACAAAGGCGGAATTGGAGGCAGAGCGGGAAAAAAAGGCAAAAGACAGGGGCGGATTTAATAACAGAATTTTTCTGGAATATGTGGATGAGTAAATGAAAAGTGCTTACATGATATGAAAAAAATACATTCCAATGAAGGAGGAATGCGTTATCAGGCGTAAATACACAATATTTCTATCCACAATCATCAGCATTATCTGCGCTGTCATGGTATACTTTTATTTATTTTCTATTGACAAGGTCGGCGATATTTATATTGAAAAGTCAGAAGAAGCGATCTATAACTTAAAGAAAGATTTTCTAAAGGATACGGTCAATAACCTGATTTCTGAAATTGAATTAAGGCGGGCTGCCAAATCGTCCTACATGGAAACCTTTGTATCCAGAACGGCTGATATTATTAATATGAAAAAGGATCTTCCGGACTCTGAATTCAATGATTTCTTCATCGGATTTTTCCGGGATAAACCGGATTATAAATTTATGACCGTGATTGTATGGGACAATAAGGAAAATAAAGTGATTTATGATCCGGAAAATCTTGCAGGAGCCACCTGGAAGGATACTCTTAAAGCCAATACCTCCGATTTATCCTCTTACCGGGTTTTCATTCACGGAGATGATTCATTCCTTTTTGGACTCACCAAAAGTTATGTAGAAGAGCTTGTTAAGGCGGACATTACCAATGTGATCAGAAATTCAAAATTTGACGGAAATTCCTACATCTGGATTAATGAAATACAGAATTATCAAGGCGGTAAAAACTATGCCATCCGTAGGATCCATCCCAACATGCCGGAAACAGAAGGAATGTATCTTTCAACGGATATGACTGATATTGCAGGAAATCATCCATATTTGACTGAGCTTCAGGGAATTAATAAGGATGGAGAGCTGTTTTCCTCTTACTATTTCAAAGAACCAGGCAGTGATAAGGTATCTAAGAAGCTTTCTTATGCCAAGCTATATAAGGATTATAATTGGGTGATTGCCATGGGAGTGTATCTTGATGATCTGCAGCCCTATGTTGACCAGACGAATAAGGAAAGCAAAGAGCTGGTATCCAGGATTACCATTTTTTTGGTATTATTGCTTATTGTTATAGTAATCGTCAGCATGATTTCTGTTTCCTTATTGGAGAAAATATATTACCGCCAATCGAAAAAGGCAATGGAATCTGAGCTTAATCAGGATGTCCTTACAAAGGCAGGAAACAGGAGAAGCGGGACCAATGATTTGACCAATGCTTTTAAAGAGTTTAAACGAACAGGTTTAAGTCCCGGAATTATGATGTGCGATGTGGATCATTTTAAAGGGATTAATGATAAATACGGCCATTCCGCAGGGGATATGGCTCTTGCGGAATTTGTTAATGTAATGAAAGGTACCTTAAGAAGCACGGACAAGATTATCCGTTGGGGAGGCGATGAATTCATCATCATCCTTAATGGCATGGAAGAGAGGCATATACTGGATTTTGGAAGCAAGTTTTTGACTTCTGTGTCCTCTTTGAAGATACTGGATCACCAAGAGGAGATCAGGATTACCGTATCCATCGGCTTTTCCTTTTTTAAGGAAGGAGATGAAGATTTTCACGGAGCATTAAGGCGGGCGGATGAGGCCCTTTATAAGTCAAAGTCTGAAGGACGAAATCAGGCAAATATTATTTTATAGAAAATAAGACCGGGAAAGAGGATGGATGTATGATGACCATTTATACCGCACTGCTCCGGGGAATTAATGTGGGCGGGAAAAACAAGATAAAAATGGCAGAGTTGAGACAGCTGTTAGAAGAGGCGGGCCTTACCCGGGTTGAGACTTATATTCAAAGCGGGAATGTCATATTTGAGGCAGAGGATGGGGAAGAGAAGTTAAAGGAGAAAATTGAGAACAAAATCAGGGAAAAATTCGGTTTATCCGTAAGTGTGATTTTAAGAACCTCCGGCCAGTTGGAGCAAATAATAAGAAACTGTCCTTATACAGAGCGTGAGAGGATGGAAGCGGAGGCTCTAAATTCAGAAGGAGAGAGCTTTTATGTCTGCCTTTTTCATCAGGCGCCCCTTGAGACGGAAGCGGAACGCTTAAAGCCCTTTGCAGGAGAGTTTGATGATTACCGGATACAGGGCAGGGATATTTATCTTCTGCTTCGCCACAGCATCCGCAATTCCAAGCTTGCGGCCAAGCTGTCTCTGATTGGCGGTCCGGCAACGGTACGGAACTGGAAAACCATGGAAAAGCTTTATTCTCTTGTGCTGTACAGGGCCCCCAGGGAGTAGCCTTATAGTTAAATAATAACATGACGACCCGCAATACAACCGGGTCGTTTTTTTATGTAATTTTTTTAAAAGCTGGGACAGGATCAGGTGCGGTGGATGCAGTTTCCATATTTAAAAGATACATATGGTTAAACTTTTCAATGGCTGCCTTTTTTTGTTCCATAAGGGAATGGGAATATACATTAAGGGTAATTGACACACTGGAATGGCCCAATAGTTCGCTGATGGTTTTCACATCCACTCCCATCTCAAGGGCCCGGGTGGCGAAGGTATGGCGGATGGCATGAAATTTTCTGTCCTGCACATGAGCTTCTTTTAATAATTTCTTATAAAGCTTTTGAAAGCAGCGGGGATCTAAGGGAGTATCCCCGTCAGAAAAGATATAATGGTCTGGGCTTGCATGAGAAATTCCCCGCTCTTCTGACATTTTTAACAGGAAATCCGGCAGGGGCATCTTCCTTAAGGATTTGCGGCTTTTTGGAGCGCCCACCTGCAAAGATGTTTTGTTTTCACCCTCTTCAAAACGTTTTATTCTGGATACGGTCCGTGCTATGGACAGGGTACCGGCTTCCATATCAATATCTCCCCATTTAAGGGAACATAATTCTCCAAGGCGGATGCCTGTATAAAAGGACAGGATGATTCCTGTTGCACGTTTGTCTTTGGAATTCAGTGCCGCATTTTCTATGAGCCTTTGCTCTTTTAAGGAAAATACCTTAACCTCCTTGTCCTCGGGTTTTGGAACTTTCACTTGCTCAATAATGGAAAGACCCTCCGGCGCCCCTTTCAGGATTTCTTTTAAAGCTATTTTAAAAATAGTAAGATATTTTTTCTTAGATGAATCCGCCAGTCCGGTATTTTCTCTTATCATTTTTACAAAACAAAAAACAGAATCTTCCGTAATTTGCTGATTCTCTTCCTCCTTAAAAAAAGGAATCACATAGTTATTCATGCATCGGTAATAGCTTTCATAAGTGGAGGGTTTAACCCGAAGGGCGGTATCCTCCAGCCATGTCTCAAATAAGCAGCAGACATCATTGCCATTCCAGGATGACTTCTCTCGAGCGGATTCCTGTATTTCCTGGTAATTTTTCATCTTTTCTTTAACGCCTTTGTAGGTTTTTGAGTAGAAATAGCGATACCTTCCATCCGACTTTAAGCTCCTGCCTTCCCAACGGCCGTCTTTGCGTTTATAAATATTTTCTCCTCTTCGCGGCATTGTACAATACTCCTTTGCTTATCATATATTTATTATATGACGTTTCTAATAACGGCAAATAATCCAAATATTACCAGATCTATAGTTATAAAATCCACCCATGCAACTGCAGTGGAAGATATGCGGCTTCACCCCCCCTGCCGGCGCGGTTTATTCCATGGCTTGCTTTGATCCTGACCGGTTATCTTGCAGCCGTGCAGATGATGAAAAAAGTATATATACACCGTTATAAGGAATGGATGTAACGACCCTCCAACATAGAAAGAGCAGTCGGCTTGATTTGGCCTGACTGCTCTTTTTGTTTTCCTTTTTATGCTTCCTCTTCGCCATGTACGTGAGCTTTAATGGCTGTAAAGCTTTCCGCGCTTATTACGTGCTCGATCCGGCAGGCATCCTCCAGTGCGGTTTTAGGAGTCACCCCCAGGGCAATCAGCCACTCTGAAAGCAAGGTGTGGCGTTCGTATATCTTTTCTGCGATTTCCAGCCCCTTTTCCTGCAAAGTGATGTGTCCGTTTTCGTCTATCCCGATGTACCCGTTTTCCCGGAGATTTTTCATTGCCACGCTGACGCTTGGTTTGGAAAAGTCCAGTTCTTCGGCAATGTCTATGGAGCGCACATAGCCGTTGCGCTTCTTAAGCATCAGGATCGTTTCCAGATAGTTTTCGGCAGATTCCTGTATCTTCATATCATCACCCTCTTTCCTGCTTTCATTGGATATTCCTTTATTTTAACATGGATCGGCATAAGTTTTCAAGATGACTTCTCCTTATATTATTCTGTTACTTATTTATTCTGGTTACAGAAAATTTCTGTTACCATTTTTTTGTTGAAATATGTCAGATTTTTTATTATAATATATTATGGTTGACTTTATCATTTTGCAGATGCACAGACAAGATATGCTTAAAATATGTATGTATAAGTAACTGGACCAGGGCGAAGCAATCGGGCTGTGCAGGCGAAGATACAGGGGGGAGGCATATGTTCAATAATTTTCATATAGGAGAAGAAAAAGATTTTTCCTGGAGCATGATAGGGAATATAGCGGAAGGGAGGAGGAATCTGGGAGAAGGGATGCCAGTTATGATGTACAGGCTGTTCCAGTATTCCTTAAGAAGCGAGTTGTCACGGAGATTCAGTGAAGATATGGCAAGAGAGCTTTTTCGAAGGGCAGGAGAGCTTTCCGGAAGAGAATTTGCCTTACATATGTTAGATCTGACTCTTCCGTTCAATGACTTCCTTGCGTCCCTGCAAAATAGCCTTGAGGTACACAAAGTAGGCATTCTAAGAATCGAAAAGTTTGATCCCCGTACCGGGGATATAGTCCTGACTGTTGGGGAAGACCTGGATTGTTCCGGAATCCCTGTGACAGGAGATCAAGTGTGTAATTATGACGAAGGATTTCTTTCCGGCGTTTTAAGGGAATACACGGGAAAGGATTATCTTGTAAAAGAGGTTGATTGCTGGGCCAGCGGAGCACGTGTATGCAGATTTGAGGCTAATGTCGATCAACAGGCGAAGGTGTAGTGAATGACAGAAAAAGATGCGTCTGTTCTTTTGGAGCAGATTCGCAATATTATTTTAAATAAGCCGGTTTTCGGGGAGCTGGAGGAGAAAACACAGGTATACTCAGATCTGGAGCAGGCGGTTTTCTACCTTTCTCACTGTCTTATAGAATCCAATGAGCTTCTTAAGAACCTGGCGGAAGGGAACTTAAATGTTCCTCTGCCCGATCGTCACAATTTTCAGGCAGGTGAATTAAAACAGCTTCATGCTGCTTTAAAGCATCTGGCGTGGCAGACCGAACAGGTGATCAAGGGAGATTATAAGCAGCGGGTGAATTTTATGGGAGATTTTTCCCAGGCATTTAATGAGATGGTGGTACAGCTGGAAATAAGGGAAAGTGAGCTGAAAGAGCAGGCGGAAAAGATCAAGAGGTTTAATAGACTGCTGATATTCATTATGGACAGTCTGAAGGAATGGGTTGTTGTTATAGAAGAAGAGAATGGATCGGTATTATATACCAATGATTCAGCCAGAAAACGGTTTTATGACCCTGGAACACGGCAATTTGCCTGCGGGGGAGAAGATTGCCCTTTAATGGCCCGCTTAAAGTCCCATACCGGTCTGGAACAGGAATTGCGGTATGAATTCAAGTGTTCCAGGAATAAGACCTTTCAGGTAAGGTCCTATTCTTTGGTGTGGGAGGAGAAAAAGGCGGTGGTCCATCTCATGACGGATATTACCTATCAGAGGGAAAATGAAGCCTTCTTAGAGGTCATGGCCTATAAGGATGAACTGACCGGGTTGGATAACCGGCGCAGCGGCCTTCGTACCATTGACTCTTATATTCAAAAAGGCATTCCCTTTTCCCTTTGCATGATCGACATGGATGGGCTGAAAAATATCAATGACCTGTACGGACATTTGTACGGAGATGAATATATAAAGTCAGTTTCTCAAGTGCTTATGGACTCCGCCCGGGATATAGACATTACATGCCGGTTCGGAGGCGATGAGTTTATTGTTCTGTTCAGGGGCTGTGATGAAAAGGCGGCGAAGAAAAAGATGGGCCTGATTGATAAGAAGCTGGCCGATGTTGCGAAGGTCTATCCAATGTCCATCAGCTATGGAGTGGTTTATGTTGAAACAGGGACGGAACTGTCTCCGGAAGCCGCTTTAAATATAGCAGATGAAAGGATGTACCGCTTTAAAAGGCAGCGAAAGAAGAAAAATTACGGGTCGAGCGGCAAAGGAATTTAGAAAGCTCAACTTTTCTTGTGTTTTTTATGATTTTACATTATAATGATAGGCAGGTTAAAATGAAATAGGAGCAAGAAAAGAATGAGATTTATTGGAAGCAAGACATTGCTGCTGGACCAGATTAAGCAAGTGATTGATGAAAAGGCACCGGGAGCGGAGAGCTTTTGTGATATATTTTCTGGAACCGCAACGGTTGCCAGATATTTTAAACAGTGGTACCAGGTCTGTTCCAATGACCTGCTGTACTTTTCCTATGTGCTGCAGAGGGCTACCGTTGAGAATGACAGTGTGCCGGAATTTGTCCGTTTGCAGGAAGAAACCGGGATCGAGGATCCCATAGATTTTTTTAACGGCAGGGAAAAAAAGGATTTAGAGGAGCTGCCAAAGGAGCGCCGGTTTTTTCAGAATACCTATGCTCCCACAGGCGGCCGCATGTATTTAAATGACGAGAATGCTCTGCGCATTGACTTTGCCAGGTGCACGGTGGAAGACTGGAAGACTGCCGGACTGCTTAGTGAGGACGAGTATTATTATCTGGTCGCCTGTATTGTGGAGGGAATCCCCTTTGTCTCCAATACCTCAGGAACTTATGGCGCATTTCACAAAGACTGGGAGAGGCGAAGCTACAAACGGTATGAACTGTACCGGCTGGCCGTGACACACAATGGAAAGCAGAACCGTTCTTTCAATGAAAACGGAGCGGATCTTTTAAAGCATCTTAAGGGGGACATCCTCTACATTGATCCTCCCTATAATGCACGCCAGTATCTTTCCAATTACCACGTCCTTGAGACAGCAGCCAGATATGATTATCCAGTGGTGCGGGGAGTTACCGGCCAACGGCCTGATGAAGGGCAGAAATCAGAGTTCTGTATGAAGAACAGGGCGGTTTTGGCGTTTGAGGAATTGCTTGAGAATGCACAGTTTAAGCATATCATCTTAAGCTACAGTACGGACGGACTTATGACGGTAAATGAGATTGAGAAAGCCATGAAAAAGTACGGGAAGCCGGAGACCTTCCAGATCTATGAGATCCCTTACCGGAGATATAAGAGCCGGAAGGTGAAGGAGACAGAACGGTTACGTGAGCTTTTGTTCTATATGGAAAAGCAGGTGCCGCCATGTACATAAAAAGTCCTCTAAACTATACTGGAGGGAAATTCAAGATTCTGGAGCCTATTTTTGAGGCGTTTCCAAAGGATATCAGAACATTTGTGGATGTCTTTGCAGGGGGCTTCAACGTAGGGATCAATGTGGACGCCAAGCAGATCGTCTGCAATGACCAGATCATGTATCTGATCGAGCTGTATCAAATGTTCCGTTCCACTGACATCAAGGAAATTCTGGAGAGGATTCAGGGCCTGATCTCAAAATATGAACTGACCCAGCAGAACGGGGAGGGATATTATGCTCTTCGTTCAGATTATAACAAAACAAAGGATTTAACGGAGTTGTTTGTCCTGGCCTGTTATGCGTTTAATCATCAGATACGCTTTAATAACAGCCATGAATTCAATTCGCCCTTTGGGAGGAACAGAAGCTCCTTTAACGGCAGCATTGAAAAGAATTTAACGGAGTTCTGCCAAGCTCTCCACGAGAAGAACATTGAGTTTTCTAACCTGGACTTTATTGAACTGGACTTTACCGGCCTGGGGCCGGAAGACCTGGTTTACTGCGACCCGCCTTATCTGATCTCAACGGGGAATTATAACGATGGGAACCGAGGATTTAAGGACTGGAAGGAAAAAGAGGAGCAGGCTCTTTTGGAGCTTTTGGACCGGCTTCATGAACAGGGAACCAAGTTTGCCCTATCCAACGTCCTGTATCATAAAGGATTGTCCAATGATCTCTTGATCGAGTGGAGTAAACGGTATCAGGTACATTATATTGATAATACCTATTCTAACTGCAGCTATCAGTTTAAGGAACGAAATGCGGTCACGGTCGAGGTGTTGATTACCAATTATTAATAAAGGTTTAAAAGTCACGGGGAAATATCCACAGACTGTTAAGAAGCCGGCTGGTCCAATATGGATTCGCCGGCTATTTTAAATTTTTACGAAACAATTGTTTTACAGGTAAAAACTTTGCTTATTCACGGACACTCCGCTTCAGCCAGCCGGCAGTTTTCAATATATGATATGCCTCAACCGCCTTACGGCAGATATTACCCAGAAAGCTATGAACATGATAGCTGAAATAAACGAGGGGCATATAAAAAAATACGTTCCGGCTGAATAAACTGGATAACATAAATAAATTGCCCAAAAGCGCGAAGCATAGAATAAAGCTGCTTATTAGTCCAATTAACAGCAATCTAATGCGCGGTGTATATGGTTTTGCCAGCTTCGACAGCTGGTAAAAGCCCATTACCCCTATTAGGAAGACGATCATAGTAGACGATTCCTCTGTGGGAATATGAAAGAAAATACTCGCCAATTGTATATAAAGTGAATTAAAAACAACTGTTATTGCAGCAGGAATTGTGTGCTCTAAAATATTTGTAAGAAGCTTTCCCTCCGGTCGGGAGTAATTAGCCTGCAGCGCCAAAAAGAATGACGGTATCCCAATCGTAAGTTCATTAATCGGCATCATTTGCAGCGGCGCAATCGGATAGGGATATGGAATAAAAATATAAATCAGGGTAAGCAAAACAGAGTATGCTGTCTTTAAAAGAAAAATCGCTGCAACTTTCTCAATGTTGTTGATAACCCTTCGTCCTTCCTTTAAAACGTCAATCATGACACCGAAATCGTCGGTTATTAATACGAAATCAGAGGCGGAACGGGCAGCATCGCTTCCGCCGACCATTGCAACGCTGCAATCGGCTTCCCTCATTGCCAGAATATCGTTTACACCGTCTCCTGTCATACATGCGGTATGGCCATTTTTCTTAAGGCCACGAATTAGTTCCCGCTTTTGCTGCGGTGTTACATGACCGAATATGGTATACTCTTTGGCGATAGCCGCGTAGTCAGCTCCATTTTCTACAAGGCTCATATCAATGCTTTTTTCTGATCCTGGAATTCCAGCCTTCTCTGCAACCGCTTGGACAGTACGGGGATTATCCCCGGAAATCACTTTTAAAATCACACCTTCCTGTGAGAAATACCGGAAGGTCTCATTTGCATTCTCCCGTAGATGGTCTGAAAGAATCAAAAGAGCAAAACAGCTTAGTTCCCCTGGAAGTTTCTCTTCCGCAATAGATAAAGGAGAGTGCGCAAGACACAGTACTCTAAACCCCAAGGCGGCCTCTGCATTGGCCTGCTCTAAGAAATCTTTATCACTGCCCCTAAATACAATGTTTGGCGCACCAATGATATAGGTGCCCTTTTCTTTAAAGGTAGCACCGCTCCATTTACGCTCTGAGGAGAAGGGTGAAATGATATCAGCAACCCAATTTTCCGTTTTTCCAAATGCTTTGGTCAATGCTGTGGCTGTTGCATTCTTATCATCCAAAGTCCCCATTAGTTCAGATACGCCTAATTCTACCTCTTTTTCAGAAACATCGGAATATAGTTCCAGCCGTTCAAACTGCAGAGATCCGTCTGTTATGGTTCCTGTTTTATCCAGACAAAGCACATCTGTGCGGGCTAAAGTTTCTATACTGTATAATTCCTGGACCAGCGCCTTTCTTTTTGCCAGTTTCAGTGCTCCAACAGTCATAGTGACACCAGTTAATAAGATCAGCCCAGCCGGTATCATGCCCAATACAGATGCCGATGAGCCCAGTACGGCAGTTTCCAGCGTATCTCCAAGCAGAAAATATTTCATGTAGAATAATGTGGTGCCCAGCGGCAGTATCACAATGGTCAAAATCAAGATAATACGGTTTAATGTACGAAGAAGCGGAGGAACCTGCTTTTTGCTTTTTTTTGCCTCCACGGTCAGAGAGTGAGCATAACTATCTTCCCCGATTGCAGTTATTTGGGCATAGCCATGACCACTAGTCACATAGCTGCCTGACAGAAGAGTATCGCCCTTTGATTTTTGAATCCGGTCGGCTTCTCCGGTTAAAAGGGATTCATCTACTTCAAGCCGCTCCGAAGAAACAACCAGGGCATCTGCACAAACCTGGTTACCGATAGACAGTATTACAATATCGTCGAGCACAATCTCATCCTGTGCCACTGTATATTCAGCTCCATCCCGGATTACGGTTACATGGGCCTTGGTTAATACAGAAAGTTTATCTAATCCACGTTTTGCCCTTAGTTCCTGAAAAATCCCCATACACGTATTGCTTATGGCAATTCCAAGAAAAAGTATATTTTCCGGATGTCCGACAATTACCAGAATTACTGCCAGGAAAATATTGATGAAGTTGAACAGTGTAAAAATGTTCTTTGATATAATACTGGAGATTGTCGGGGTCAGACCCGTTCTTTGTGTATTCACAGCCCCTGCATCGATACGGTCGCGGACTTGTTCTGCAGTTAGTCCTGTACTGATATCAGGATTGCATCGCTTTATCGATTTATTTATTAATAACCCTTTGCCCTTTTTATCTTTCATAAGATGATCACCATTACAATTCCTATATAATTCCGTCGTTAACTGGTTCGTAGGTCTTCCAAATAGGTTGCCCGCTTTTTCTGCCAGTTAAACAAAGGTCTGTTGTTCAATAATACTTAACATCATGCTTGTTCTGTGGTATTCTTGATGTGTGAGGTTTATAAAATATAATATATGGAGGCGTTTTATGAAAAGGAGAAGATGTGTTTCGATTGGCTTATTTATTGCTGTATTCTTAAGTGGTGTTAAGCCTGTTTACACCATGGCTTATGAAAATGCAGGTGTAATACAGGAGTCCCAGAACCAGTTGTCCGTTAAGGTATCAAAGGTGCATGAAAAGTATGGCAATGTATATATTGGCATTAAAAACCCCGATTTTCTGAAAGTATTCCAATATGGCGACGTCGTGGATGTGACAATTGGAGGACAGTCCTTAGAGGTTCCGGTATGTTCTTCCTATAGTGATGTAGACAGCAAGAAGGTCGTAATCGTTGCATCGTCAGCTGAGGATAAAGCGAATGAGGACATCATATTGGCAATAAATCTCGGCAGCTTTGCAAATACATACGGGACAGCTGCTAATGATGATGTAACGATCACCCTTTCAAAAAAGGGAGGTTATCTGGATGAATACGAAATACGTCAATTGAAACGTACGAACAACCGAGATGACTATAGCAGTGATGAGGTGTTTGCCAATTTCCGTGAAGTAACTTATGGAAGTATAGCTCCGGGCAGGCTATACAGGTCATCCAATCCGATTAATCCGGAAATTGGAAGAAATCTTTATGCGATGCGGCTTACGGAGGCTGCGGGAGTTAAGGTTATATTTAATCTTTCAGAAACAGCCGAAGAGGTGGCGGCTCATTTGGGAACCGATACCAACGGCAATCTTGCATATTACAAGGGACTGAATGATATCGGTAATGTGTACGCAATGGGTATGGGGCTTGATTCACAATCGGAAGATTTCAAACAGAAACTTGCAGTTGTTTTACGGGAAATGAGTGAAAAGAAAGGTCCTTACCTTATCCATTGCGTAGAGGGAAAAGACAGGACAGGTTTCGTTGCCGCATTGCTTGAATCCCTGATGGGTGCGAAATATTGGGAGATTAAAGATGACTATATGGACAGTTTCGTTAATTTCTTTCATGTGCCTGTTTCACCGGGTCAATATGACCGGATTGGGAACAATAACATCCTGGAGAGTATGAGGCAGATGGCTGGTATTCCCAAGGGAGGCAGCCTGAAAGGGGTAGATTTGTCCAAAGCAGCAGAGAATTATATCAAATCAATCGGTTTAACAGACGATGAAATAGAACAAATAAAAGTCAATCTTTCTAACTGAGCCAGACGAACAGACAGTTTAAAATAATGGCACAAAAGGCAGATGAATAAAGGGTATGGTACATGTCTCTGTGAGACATGTACCATACCCTTTATTCATCTGCCTTTTTTATTCATTTATAATCATGCTTGAGGCCATTTAATTGGATTTTACTTCTTTCCAGGCTTCATTGTAACGGGAATCCACTTCATCCCCCAGATACTTATACACTTCGCTGTTCTTTAAAGAGTCCACGTCCGGGAAAACAGCTTTGTTGTTCTGCAATTCCGGATCAAGTAAATCAAAGGCACCTTTATTTGGAGTAGGATAGGTGATGTAGTCAAAGTTCTTTTTGGCAATATCAGGACGGCAGAGGAAGTCGATCCATTTCTCTGCGTTTTCCTTATTAGGCGCATTGGCGGGAATGACCCAGGAATCCAGCCAAAGGTTGGTTCCTTCCTCAGGAATCACGTATTCTAAGGAGTAGTCAAGGCCAAGGTCCTTTACTTCATTCTGGATGTAAAGCATTTCTCCTGAATAGATGACACCTACTGCAGCCTCGCCGCCGATCATCTTATCCCTGACCTGATCGATGACATAAGCCTGAACCAGAGGCTTCTGCTTGATCAGCAGTTCCTTTGCTTCCTTGATTTCTTCTTCATTGGTGGTGTTAGAAGAATAGCCCAGGGATTTTAATGCTACCATAAAGGCATCCCGGACGCTATCCTGCATAAGGATGTTGTCTTTAAATTTTACATCCCAAAGATCGGACCATTTGGTTGGAACGTCTTTCGGGTCTACCATGCTTGTGTTATAAAGAATTCCTACGGTTCCCCAGCAGTATGGAACGGAGTATTTATTTTCCGGGTCAAAGCTCTTTGACATCTCCTGGTATCTGGGATCAATCTCTTTTATATTTGGAACATTGTCAAAATTGATTTCTGCCAGAAGGTTGTTCTCGATCATTTTCTGGATCATATAATCGGAAGGGCACACCGCATCATACTTTACGCCTCCTGCCTCGATGACAGGATACATCTCTTCATTGGTTTCAAACATGTCGTAAACGACCTTGATTCCGGTTTCTTTTTCAAATTCCTGGATAACGGATTCGTCAATGTACTCACCCCAGTTGTATACGTAAACCTCTCCGGCGCTTCCCGACTTGGGGGCGGATTTTCCGCAGCCGCTTAAAAGGGAGAGAGTAAGAGCACACAGGGAGCCGACTGTCATGATCTTAGATAAAGTTTTTTTCATGTGAATATTCTCCTATTATTTTTTACGCTTCGGTGCAAAATTGGTGATGAGTAACAGCACCAGCACCGTGATAAAGATGATATTTGACAGCGCGTACATGGAGGGCTTGATTCCACGGCGTACTTCGCTGTAAATTAGGGTTGAAAGAGTATTGATGCCGGCTCCCCTGGTAAAGTGCGTGATGATAAAATCATCTAAGGACATGGTGAATGCAAGGAGAAAACCGGAAAGCACACCGGGAAGGATATCCGGGAACACCACCTTGAAAAATGCGGAGACCGATGTGGCTCCTAAATCCATGGCGGCTTCATAAGTGCTTTTATCTGTTTGCTTTAACTTAGGCATGACGCTTAAAATGACATACGGAATGTTAAAGGTAATATGTGAAATTAAAATGGTCTTAAAGCCCAGAGAAATCCCAAAGGCGATAAATGCCAGCATAAGAGAGATTCCTGTTACAATATCCGCGTTCAGCATGGGGATGTTGGTAACGCCCATGAGAAGGGAGCGGGGGACCCGCTTCATGCCGTTAATGGCAATGGCCGCAGCGGTGCCGATAATGACTGCGATCAGGGAAGATAAGAATGCGATCAGCAGCGTATTGTAAAGGGCTGTCATAATGGTACTGCTTGAGAACAGCTCTGTATACCATCGGGTGGTAAAGCCGCCCCACTGGGTACGGGATTTGGAACTGTTAAAGGACAGCACCGTCATGGTGGCAATAGGGGCATATAAAAATACCAGAATGATCACCAGGTAAAAATCCTGGACAAATCGTTTGATAAAATCAGTCTTTCTGTTCATCAGAATGCCGTTCCCTCCCCGTTCTTATCGTATTTGGCAATAAGCGCCATGCTGATCAGAATAAAAATCATAAGAACCAGGGAAAGGCCGGAGCCTAAATTCCAGTTGCTTCCCTTGGTAAACTCCTGCTCGATTACATTGCCGATCAGAAGGATCTTACTTCCTCCCAAAAGGTTTGAGATAACGAATGTGGTAAGAGCCGGTACAAATACCATGGTGATACCACTTACTATGCCGGGGATGCTTAAGGGAAAAAGAATCCGGAACAAAACCTGAACCGAGTTGGCCCCTAAGTCTCTGGCAGCGCTTATCACATTGTCGTCAATTTTCATCAGTACGTTGTAAATAGGAAGAACCATAAACGGCAGAAAGTTGTAAACCATGCCGAGGATAATGGCTCCCGATGTATTGATCAGATTCTGGTTAGGCAGGTGGAGAGCGGTCAGAATGCCGTTTATAACGCCGTTCTTTTCAAGCAGTGTCTGCCATGCCAGGGTCCGGAGAAGGAAATTCATCCACATAGGAAGGATGAAGATAAAAACGATAAAGCTTCCCTGACCCATCCCTCTGGAACGCAAAACCATGGCCAAAGGATACGCAAGAATCAGGCAGAGGACTGTGCTGATAAAGGAAAGCCCCAGAGAGAGCCAAAGGGCCTTTGCATGTTCTGGTGATGTTACGGAGAGGACATTTGCCAGGGTAAAGGCACCGGACCGGTCCGTGAGCCCGTAATACACAATCAGCGCCAGCGGGATCAGGATAAAGCCGATCATCCACATGATGTATGGGCCGGATAATATTTTTTTACTCATTGATTCCCACGGCCTCCTCATCCTCGGAAGCCGGCTTGTTCATGATCTGAATGTCGAATGGGTTTACGTGGATGCCCACCTCTTGTCCGACCGGGAACATATCCGTGCTGTGTACCAGCCATTCAAAGCCGTCAGGAGTGGTCACTTCCATCTCATAGTGGACGCCCTTGAAAATTAAATGGGTTACAATGCCTGTTAAGGTGCCTTCCTCAGGAGCTACCAGGTCGATATCCTCCGGACGGATGACCACGTCAACCGGCTTATGAATTCCAAAGCCCTTATCCACGCACACGAATTTGGCATGAAAGATCTCCACCAGTTCATCCCGTACCATAATTCCGGGCACGATGTTGCTTTCTCCGATGAAGTCAGCCACAAAGGCATTTTCCGGTTCGTTGTAGATGTTCTCCGGGGAGCCCATTTGCTGGATATAACCCTGGTTCATAACAACGATGGTATCGGACATGGTCAAGGCTTCTTCCTGGTCATGGGTAACGTAGATAAAGGTGATGCCCAGCTCATTTTTCAGACGTATCAGCTCATACTGCATATCCTGCCGGAGCTTTAAGTCCAAAGCTCCCAAAGGCTCATCAAGGAGAAGGACCCTTGGCTCGTTTACGATTGCTCTGGCAATGGCGATCCGCTGCTGCTGGCCGCCGCTTAAGGAGCTTACCGTGCGGTTTTCAAAGCCGTCTAAGTTGACCAGCCTTAAGGCATACTTGATCTTATCCTTTATATAAGCTTTTGGTTTATTTTTAATTTTTAATCCAAAGGCAATGTTTTCTGAAATGGACATGTGATTAAACAAAGCGTATTTCTGGAACACAGTATTCAGTTGACGCTTGTTGGGAGGCAGGCTGGTGATGTCCTGCCCGTCAAAAATCACCTGCCCTTTGTCAGGGCTTTCAAAGCCGCCGATGATCCGAAGGGTTGTAGTCTTGCCGCATCCGCTGGGTCCTAGCAAGGTAACGAATGCGTTCTCCTTTACCGAGAGGTTTAAATCATCCAGTACCATGGTACCGTCAAAGCTTTTTGTAATATTCCTTAAATCAATTAATGGCTGACCCATGTCCCTTTATCCTCCTGTTAAAAGCTTGGCGGGGAGCTTACCCAGATGAGAGTAGCGCCGGCCTTGCTGCTTAAGTAATGTTTTTTGTCTGATACAAAGTAAAAGGATTCCCCTTTTTTGGCTTTATATGTTTTGTTACCTATATGGATGGAAATATTACCCTGCAGTACGTAGCCGAATTCTTCTCCCTCATGGGGATTATCAGGATAGGTTTCACCGCCGGCTTCCAGGGTGAGATGGATCGGCTCCATCATGTTTTTCTGCGCATTGGGTATGATCCATTTGATTTCATTCTTAAGCTCTGCATCGTGTTTCTCAAAGTAATCGGATTTTCCGAATACGATCTGTTCTTCCGGGCTTTCATTGAAGAACTCGCCGACAGAGGTCCCAAGACATTGTAAAATATCTAAAAGGGTAGCAATGGAGGGGGAGGTCAAGTCCCTTTCCAGCTGGGATATGAACCCCTTTGACAGCTCTGCGCGGTCAGCCAGTTCTTCCTGTGTAAGCCCCTTTAAGACTCGAAGCTCTTTTAGTTTTGTACCGATATCCATATGCTCCTCCTTTATGTTAGTGATAATCTGAAAGTTTACCTATACTAACTGACGATAAATATAACTAAAAAGTTTAGTAATGATAAACAGGCAGCAAAATACATTATACTGTTTTTTCATTGTATGTCAATAGTTTTTAAGGAAGTTTTTCCTTAACAAACAAGGAAATTTATGATATGATAGTTTTAGTTTACACAACGAAGTTCGATTCGCTTATCGGCTGGTCGAACGGCTGATTTTCTGGATTCGGGCAACACTTAAGTTTGCCTTTATTAAGAGGATCATGCCAAGGAAGATTTCAGGAGGAAAAGTGTGATGAAAGGCAAGTATATGGCTTATGTAGGTTCTTATTCCTACAACGGACAGGCAAAGGGGATTACTGTATACGATGTTGATGTGGAAGAGGGCCGTTTTATTCCTAGATGCGAGGTGGAAGTTGATAATGCTTCCTATGTGATCGCTTCTAATGATGGAAAGACGCTGTACTCCATCGCGGATGAAGGAGTCGTATCCTTCCGAATTCATGAGAATGGGGCCATAACAAGGCTTAATTCAGCGAATATTAAGGGAATGAGGGGCTGCCATCTGTCTACCGATGCGGATGACAAGTACATCTTTGTATCAGGATACCATGATGGAAAGTCCACGGTGCTTCGGCTGAATGAGGATGGCTCTGTAGGTGAGATCGTGACCGGAGTGTACCATAAAGGACTTGGCAGCGTGGCAGAGAGAAATTTCCGCCCTCATGTGAGCTGTTCAAGAAGAACTCCTGACGGTAAATTTATCATGGTGGCTGATCTGGGGATTGACCAGGTTAAGATTTACCGTTTTAATGAGCATGACGAGGAGATGGTCCTGGTGGATGCTCTGCACTGCGAGCTGGAATCCGCTCCCAAATGCTTCCGTTTCAGCAATGACGGAAGATTTTTCTATCTTATCTCTGAGTTAAAGAATGTGATTGATGTGTTTACTTATGAGACGGGCGAGCGGCAGCCAAAGATTGAGAAGATCCAGACGGTTTTCACCGCCGGGCCAAAGCAGAGCCAGCTTACTGCGGCATGCTCTATGCGCATGTCCAATGATGAAACCCATTTATTTTGCGGCAATGCGGGCGACAATTCTGTTACGGTTTACGAGCGGGACAAGAACACAGGGCTTTTAGAAGCCTTATGCTGTCTTCCCATAAGCGGCAGCTATCCCAAGGATATCTGCGTTTTTCCGGATGATAAGCATATTGCTTCCATTAATCATGAGTCAGATAGTATCACATTTTTTACGGTTGATTATAAGAAAGGGCTTCTTGTCATGAATGGCAAGGAACTAAAGGTCAATGAACCGAACAGCTGTGTGATCGTAAAAGTAAGCAATTAAATACCTTGAAGGTACAGGCATCCCCCTATACTCAGAATGCATGGGTATAGAAGAGGAAACACCTTACAGGCATACCTCTATGCCCGGAAAACATGGGCAGGGAAGAGGAAAGGAGAGACATACATGGCAGGATCAACACTGGGGACAATATGGAAGGTAACAACCTGGGGGGAATCTCATGGAAAGGCCATCGGCGTCGTGCTGGACGGCTGCCCGGCGGGTCTTAAACTGGAGGAGGCAGATATCCAGGAATACTTAGACCGGAGAAAACCGGGGCAGAGCAAATTTACCACAAAGCGCCAGGAGGCCGATCAGGTGGAGATCCTGTCCGGGGTCTTTGAAGGAAAGACAACCGGGACTCCCATTTCCATGGTGATCTGGAATACGGACCAGCGCTCCAGGGATTACGGAAACTTAATGGAGGTCTATCGTCCGGGCCATGCAGATTTTTCTTTTGATGAAAAATATGGGATCAGGGATTACCGGGGTGGCGGCCGTTCCTCCGGAAGGGAGACCATTGGAAGGGTGGCGGCCGGCGCTGTTGCCGCCTGTTTCTTAAAGAGTCTGGGAATTACCGTGACTGCTTACACCAGATCTGTTGGGCCTTATGAAGTAAAGGCAGAACAGTTCAGCATAAAAGAACGGGATAATAACAGCCTTTTCATGCCTGATAAGGAAACCGCGGCTCTTGCCTGCGAATACTTAGAAGAGATGATGGGAAAGCTGGATTCTGTAGGAGGCGTGGTGGAATGCGTCATTGACGGCGTTCCAGCCGGTATCGGCGATCCGGTATTTGAAAAATATGATGCAGCTCTTGCCAAAGCGGTCATGTCCATCGGAGCAGTCAAAGGCTTTGAAATCGGAGATGGCTTTGATGCTGCACGTGCACTGGGATCCCAGAATAATGATGGCTTTTGTCAGGGACTTAATAAGGAGGTGGAGAAGATCACCAACCACGCAGGTGGTATTCTTGGAGGAATCAGTGATGGTTCCCAGGTGGTCCTCCGCGCAGCCTTTAAGCCCACGCCGTCTGTGGCACAGTCCCAGAAAACTGTGACGCGACTGGGTGAGGAAACAGAGATTCAGATCAAAGGGCGCCATGACCCCATTATTGTTCCGCGGGCAGTGGTGGTAGTGGAAGCCATGGCAGCGCTAACCACGGCGGACTTACTGCTTGCCAACATGGCTTCCAGAATGGACAGGATCCTTGCCTTTTATGGCCGGCCGGCGGCTGGGGACGTGGAAGGAAGCTTATAAACTTGATAAAATCCGGCATTTATGATATGTTAAATGCCGGATATATTTTGCGCAAGCAATGAACTGAACAAATAAGCCTGCAGCTTGGCAGGCGATGACTAAGTGACAGGAGAATGACGATGAAGATTGCAATGGGAAATGACCATACGGCCATAGAAATGAAGAATTCCATCAAGGAATTTGTAGAGAGCAAGGGATATGAGGTAATCGACTTTGGAACCAATTCCACAGAAAGCTGTGATTATCCGGAGTATGGTGAAAAGGTAGGACGCGCCGTTGCAGACGGAAAAGCTGATCTGGGAATTGCCATCTGCGGAACCGGTGTGGGAATTTCCCTTGCCTGCAACAAGGTTAGGGGAATCCGGGCCTGTGTCTGCAGCGAACCCTATACTGCAAAGCTTTCCAGAATGCACAATGATTCCAATGTGCTCTGCTTTGGGGCCCGTGTCGTCGGCCAGGAGATGGCAAAGATGATTACAGAAGAATGGCTGGATGCAGAGTATGAGGGCGGAAGACATCAGCGCCGTGTAGATATGGTGATGGATATCGAAAAAAGAAACGAATAAAATTGTATTGGGAAGGGGTAACTTATGAAAAAGATCGGATTTATCGGAATTGGAATTATGGGAAAGTCCATGGTGCGCAATTTAATGAAGGCCGGATATGAGGTGGCGGTATACTCAAGAACCAAAAGCAAGGCAGAAGATGTCCTTTCAGAAGGTGCTATATGGTGTGAAGATGTGAAGACCTGCTCCAAAGGCAGGGATGCAGTCATCACCATCGTTGGGTATCCGCAGGATGTGGAAGAAGTCTATTTTGGGGAAAATGGGATTATCGCAAACGCAGACAGAGGTACCTGCTTGATTGATATGACTACCACCAGCCCTAAGCTTGCAGTACGGATTTATGAAGAAGCAAGTCAGGCTGGGTTAAAGGCCTTAGATGCCCCTGTGACAGGGGGAGATACCGGTGCAAGGGAAGGTACCCTTACCATACTGGCAGGAGGAGACAGAGACATCTTTGATAGTTGCCTCCCAGTTTTTGAGGCAATGGGAAAGGCCATTAAGTATGAAGGAAAGGCCGGAAACGGACAGCATACCAAAATGTGTAATCAGATCGCCATTGCAGGAGCCCTTTCCGGTGTCTGCGAGGCAATGGTCTATGCAAAGGCCAATGGTCTTGACGTAGGTACCATGGTGGATTCCATCGCTACAGGTGCGGCCGGAAGTACCCAGTTAAATGCAATGGCTCCCAGGATCCTATCCGGGGACTTTACCCCGGGATTTTTCATCAAGCATTTTATCAAAGATATGAAGCTTGCGGCCGAGGAGGCAGAAGGCACCGGTATCCGGCTAGGGGTGCTTGATCACGTCCTTTCCATGTATGAATCCATGGCTGCTTCTGGTCATGAAGATGAGGGAACACAAGCTTTGGTCAAATATTACCAATGGTAAAAGAAATATAAAACGCAGGCGGAGTAGTAGCTCCAGCCTGCGTTTTTCTTATTCAATCTTTTTTATGGAAGGGAAATAACGGAACAGGACTTTCGCGATGATCTTGTCCTTTTCCACGAATTTATGTTTCCACCTTCTGGCATCTGCGGAGAAATTCCGGTTGTCTCCAAGCATGAAGTAACAGTTCTCCGGCACTTCATAATGGGCGTCAGGCTCCGGTTCCATTGGCTCCGGAAGATAAGGCTCTTCAAGAGGCGTATCGGAATTGTTGATATAAACTTTTCCGTTCCGGATATCGATGATGTCGCCGGGAAGGCCGATGACACGTTTTACGTAATAGGTTTTTCCGGTAGGGTCATCAGGGAAATGGAAGATGGCTATATCTCCTCGCTTCGGATCACCAAAATAATAGGACAGCCTGGAGCCAATGACCCGGTCTCCTGTCATAATGGTCTTTTCCATGGATCCGCTTGGGACCCTGCTGTTTGCAATGATGAAATTATTAAGTAAAAATGCAATGACAGCGGCAGTTATGATGATCTTGATCCAACTGATGATTTCTTCCCTCCAGCTGAACGGTTCCCGTTCTTTTGGCATGTTATCGTTTTTTTTCATATGATCTCTCTTCTTTTCCTTCATGATGGTTCCAATACAGAGTTTAAATGAGATTGATTTATAACGCAAGGGGTTTTACAAAATGGTAAGAAAATATTCACAATTACTCTACGGATTGTCCATAAAATCATGATATCATAATTTCAGATAAAAAAATCACACCAGGGGGAGCCGGATTATGGGAGGGAAAAGCCGGAATCAGGATTGGGGGCTTATTGCAGCTTCTGCATTCATGTTTGCAGTTTCATCGCTGCTTCAGATACTGGCAAGAAAGGTTCCTGGTTTTGGGGACTGGTATGCCAGGCGGGTTTACCGGTTTATGGTAGGAAGCATTGGAAGGCTGTCAGGGGGATTTCCCTTTGCTCTTGTGGAGGCCGTCACCTACCTGCTTATTGTGTACGTTGTTTTCTACGTCTTCATCCACCGTAAGGAGGGGAAGAAGATCCTCATAAGAGCCGTGTTTCTCGTTACCGGCCTTTTTTTACTATTTACGATTAATTGTGGTATTAACTATTACAGGAAGCCGTTTTCCAGCTATTCAGGGTTGGATATGAGAAAGTCTTCCATAGAGGAACTGGAGAGCCTTTGCCTAAAGCTTACAGATGACATAAACCGGATGTGCGCAGAAGGCATAGCAAAAGAAATGAACTTAAAAAGCCTGGAAAAGGAAAGCGTAAAGGCTATGAAAAGGTTGGGGGAGGCTTATCCGGAGCTGGCAGGCTATTACCCGCATCCAAAGCCCCTCTTATGGTCTTACTTCTTTTCCGTCCAGCAGCTTTGCGGCCAGTATTCCCCTTTTACGATTGAGGCCACTTATAACCGGTCCATGCCGGATTACAACATTCCCCATACTGTCTGCCATGAACTGTCTCACCTAAGAGGGTTCATGAGAGAGGATGAGGCTAACTTCATTGGTTATCTGGCCTGCATTGGCTCTGAGGATGATGGGTTCCGCTACAGCGGATACTTAACCGGCTGGGTTTATGCCACCAATGCCCTGGCAAAGGCAGACCGGGTGGCATACGCTGAAATCTGCGGACAGCTTAGTGAAAAGGCATGGGATGATTTAAGATACAACAATGAATTCTGGGGGAAATATGAGGGGAAGACTGCCGAGGTTTCCAACCGGATGAATGATACTTATTTAAAGCTCAACAGCCAGTCGGATGGGGTCAACAGTTATGGCAGAATGGTTGATTTAATGCTGGCGTATGCAAGGCTTAAATAAGTGCAATTCCTGGCTGACTCTTGAAAATTACTAGACCTGGTGATAAAATATTTCCATAAAGAGGGACCAGGAGGAGTCATGTATGGATGGAAAATTGTATGATTTGATGGATTGGGCCGGCATTGAAGAGATTGTATATTCAGAAGCAGCGAATCCCCACGAGATTCTGGGCCCGCACGTAACAGAGCAGGGGCTGCTTATCCAGGCATTTATTCCTACGGCAGAATCGGTGATTGTCCGTTTTAGGGAAAGCGGTAAGGAATACTCCATGGAGCTTGCGGATGAAGCCGGTTTTTTTGCGGCTCTCATACCATGCAAAACTGCAGCAGCTTATACCCTGTTGGTTACTTACGATAATGGGACATCAGAAGAATGTCTGGATCCCTATTCCTTTTCAGCCTTTTATAAGTCGGAAGACATCAAAAAGTTTGAATCCGGAATTCACTACAGCATCTATGAAAAAATGGGGGCGCACCCCATGTCTGCAGGTGGAGCGGAAGGGGTATACTTTTCCGTGTGGGCTCCCTGTGCCATGCGTGTCAGTGTGGTTGGGGACTTTAACCTGTGGGATGGCAGGCGCCACCAGATGAGGAGGCTGGGGGATTCCGGTATTTTTGAATTGTTTATTCCCGGCTTAAAGACTGGAGCGATATATAAGTATGAGATAAAGCATCAAAACGGGACTCCCCAGCTTAAAAGCGATCCCTACGCGAATTACTGTAAGCTGCGTCCCAATAATGCTTCCGTTGTTTGGGATATTAACCAGTATTCCTGGAATGACCAGGAATGGATGAAAAAGAGGACAGGGGCTGATTACAAACAAAATCCCATGTCCATTTATGAGGTGCATTTAGGCTCCTGGCTCCGGAAGGAAGTGGAGCTTGACGAAAGCGGAGCGGCCGTCGTTGGCTCTGAATTCTATAATTACCGTGAAATTGCAGAGAAGCTGGCAGAATACGTAAAGGATATGGGTTACACCCATGTGGAGCTTCTTCCCATCATGGAGCATCCCTTAGATGCCTCCTGGGGATATCAGGTGACCGGGTATTATGCGCCCACCAGCCGTTACGGTACGCCGGATGATTTTATGTATTTCATGGATTATATGCATAAACAGGGCATCGGCGTGATTTTAGATTGGGTTCCGGCTCATTTTCCCAGGGACAGCTTTGGACTCGCCAGTTTTGACGGAACCTGCGTATATGAGCATAAGGACCCAAGACAAGGGGCGCATCCCCATTGGGGGACGTTGATTTATAATTACGGCAGGCCAGGCGTCAGTAACTTCCTGATTGCCAATGCTCTTTTCTGGGCGGACAAGTACCATGCGGATGGAATCCGTATGGATGCGGTGGCTTCCATGCTCTACTTAGATTATGGCAAAAACCCGGGGGAATGGATTCCCAATATTTACGGCGGCCATGAAAACCTGGAAGCGGTTGAGTTCCTGAAACATTTGAATTCCATATTCAAGGGCCGAAAGGATGGGGCGGTTATGATTGCGGAGGAATCCACGGCATGGCCCCGGATCACGGCTGATGTAAAGAGTGAAGGATTGGGCTTTGACTATAAATGGAATATGGGCTGGATGAATGATTTCACTGGATATATGCAATATGATCCTTATTTCAGAAAACATCATTATGGCGAGATGACCTCCAGCATGCTTTATGCGTACAGTGAAGATTTTATCCTTGTATTCTCCCACGATGAGGTGGTCCATGGAAAAGGTTCCATGTTTGGCAAGATGTCTGGAGAAACTCTGGAGGAAAAGGCGGCGAATTTAAAAGCAGCCTACGGCTTTATGATGGGACATCCCGGTAAAAAGCTTTTGTTTATGGGTCAGGATTTTGCGCAGATCAGCGAATGGAATGAAAATAAAAGTCTTGACTGGGAGATCCTAAAGTACCCCCTTCATAAGCAGACACAGGATTACGTAAAGGCCTTGAACCATCTTTATAAGTGTCAGCCGGCTTTGTACCAGCTGGATTATGATCCGGACGGCTTTGAGTGGGTGGAATGCACGGACTCCAAAGACAGCATCGTAGTCTTTTTAAGAAAAACAAAGAAAAAGGAGGAGACGCTTCTCTTCCTATGCAATTTTGATACGATGTGCCACGAAAAATACCCGGTAGGGGTTCCCTTTGAAGGAAAATATAAAGAAATATTAAACAGTGATGACAAGGCTTTCGGAGGGCAGGGCCGGGTAAATTCACGGGTAAAAGTCTCTAAGAAAAAAGAGGCGGATGAAAGGCCGGATTCCATGGAAATAACCGTGGCTCCCTTAAGCACCATAGTCTTTACCTGTACCCCTGTAAAAAAGTTGCCGGTTTTGGCAGGGAAGAAGACCAGGAAGCCCGCATATACTGAAAAGGCAAAGGTTGAAAGAAAATAATTTGATTTATTAATACATAAAAAAGGATCAGGAGGTTATGAAATGATATTCAATATGGTTTCCAGTGTACTTCTGGGAGAACCCCTGGGAGACGGTGTACTTCCGGGAGAGTCCCTGGCAGATTTGCAGCAGGAGGTACAGGAAAACTTAAACCAGTTAAGGCCCAATGTCGTGCTGGAAACCTTAAAGGGCTGGGCTCCCGGGCTCATAGCGTTCGGGATAAAGCTTCTCATTGCCCTGGTGATTTTTTTCGTTGGCTCCAGGATTATTAAGTTCTTCAATCGTATGCTGAACCGCTCTTTTAAGAGGGTGGATATGGAGGTCAGCTTAAGAAAGTTTCTGCTGTCCGTTTTAAACGCCGTCATGTATTGCCTGCTGGCTTTTATCGTAGCAGGACAGATTGGCGTGAATTCGGCTTCTATCGTAGCTTTGCTGGGATCCGCAAGTATTGCCGTGGGTCTGGCAGTTCAGGGAAGCCTGGCTAATTTTGCAGGCGGGGTTCTCATCCTTCTCATGAAGCCATTCCGTGTAGGGGATTATATCGTATCCAGGGATGGAGAAGGTACGGTCCGTACCATTGGACTGGTGTATACTGTATTAAACACAGGAGATAATAAGCAGGTGGTCATTCCCAATGGAACCCTATCCAATTCCCCCCTTACCAATGTGACCGCCATGGATAAGAGGCGGTTGGATGTTCTGGTGGGGATCGGATATCATTCGGATCTAAAGAAGGCAAAGGAAGTTTTGGATAACATTTTTCGCAGCCAGAAGGGGATTTTATTAGAGGAACCCATAGATATTTTTGTCAGCGACTTAACGGAAAATGCCGTTACCATCGGAGGCAGGGGCTGGACCGCCTTAGACGATTACTGGCCGGCCAGGTGGGAGATCTTAGAAAAGATAAAGCTGGAATTTGAAGCTGCAGGAATTGAGATTCCCTATAGCCGGATGGAGGTGCAGGTAGAGGACCGTCATTCCTGATATAAAAGAGGTATTTTAAAGCTATCATGAAAATAACGAAGAGCACTGGAGGTCAGATATAACATTGTCTGACATCCAGTGCTCTTTCTAAAGGAGATTCCAAAAGACTGGAGCATCTCTTTATTTTATTTTACCCGGAAGGTCACAGTTACCTGAGCTTCTACCCCGATCTGACCTGGTTCCACAACCACGGATTTGGCTCCGGCTGCGGCATCTTCCTTAACTGCAGTGGAGTACCGGATATTCGGATAGGAATTCATTTCTTCAATGTGAGCGATCCCATCCAGGGTGACTCCGCTGGCAGCAGCAATTGCCTCTGCCTTAACCTTGGCGGCTTCAACAGCCTTCTTAAGGGCTTCCCTATAGTTTTCATCGTATTTGCTGGAAAGATAGTTTACGCTGTCAATGCAGTTAATACCTGCTTCCACGCTGGAAGAAAGCATGGTGCCCACCTGGTCAATCGGAAGGTCGGAAACGGTAATGCTTGTGCGCATCTGATATCCGGTGATCTGCTGGCCGGTATTGTTCCAGTCATACATTGGTTCAAGACCGTAGCTTGAGGTCTGGATGGATTTTTCGTCAATGCCGGAATTCTTCAAAAATTCGATGACACTGCTTGTATCTTTGCTATTATTCTCCTGGCAGGCTTTGGGATCTCCGGCCTGAGAGAGCACTGCAAAATTGACCTGTGCCATATCGGGAACCACCTTTACTCCCTCTGTGCTGCTTACCTGTATGGTATTGGTATTTACGTTGCTGATGGTAGTTAGATTAGCTCCGGGAACGGAAGCTGTCCCTGTTTGGGCGCATGCAGTCATGCTTAGCACGGTTGCGGCTATCAGAGCGGCAGCCAGCGGCTTATTCATTTTTCTCATAAATATTTCCTCCTTTTCATATTTTATATTCTACAGGAAAAATTTAGAAATTAGTATTTCTTTTCCCTTAACATTTAAGTCAAATTTCGTAGGTTTTAATTACGAAAATCTGACTATGGAAAAAAGTGGACATAAGGAATAAAAAACAATGGAAGAAGGCAAAATAAGGGACGCAAATTGTGAAAAGTGCCTAGAAAAAGAAACGAAAATGTAATGGTTTAACGAAAAAAGAAAATTTGGCTAAATCTATTGCATTTTTTTGTGCAATGTGTTATCTTATAGCCATAGGGCTATTGGAAACGTTACCGATATCGTTACCAGAAGGTTAATATCCAATGGCCAGGAAAGATAAATCCTGAGAATAAGCAGGTGCAATAAGTTTCTGTGTGGAGGGCATGCAGGAAAAATTGGGGGTTGAGTGGACGGATCCATCAACCGGAAGGTGCAAATGCACGGAAGGAGGATATTATGAAACTAAAAAAACTGGCAGTACTTACTCTGGCTGCGGCAATGGCGGCCGGAACACTGGTTGGATGTGCTTCCAACAAGAAAACGGAGACAACTGGGGCAGAGCAGAAAACTGAGGCAGCAGAAACCACTACGGCTAAGGCTGGTGATACGGCAGAGGCCAAAGGACAAATCTATTATCTGAATTTTAAGCCTGAAGTTGCGGACATCTGGGTGGAGCTTGCCGGCAAGTATACAGAGGAAACCGGCGTGCCAATGAAGGTACAGACAGCGGCAGCAGGTACCTACGAGCAGACTTTAAAATCAGAAGTAGCTAAGAAAGAACCGCCTACACTGTTTCAGATCAACGGACCAATCGGATATAAGTCCTGGGCAAAATACTGCAAGGATTTAAAGGATTCCACAATCTACAGTCACCTGGTTGATAAAGATATGGCTGTAAAGGATGGAGATGGAGTTTACGGCATTCCTTACGTAGTGGAAGGCTATGGTATTATTTATAATGATGCCATCATGAAAAAGTATTTTGCTCTTGACGGCGCAAAGGCAAAGTCCATGGAAGAGATCAATAACTTTGCTTCTCTTAAAGCTGTAGCAGAAGATATGCAGGCAAGAAAGGCAGACCTTGGTATCGAAGGCGTGTTTGCTTCCACTTCCTTTGCTCCTGGCGAGGATTGGAGATGGCAGACCCATCTGGCTAACCTTCCGGTTTATTATGAGTATAAGGATGACAACGTATCCGACAAGGATGTTCTTGACTTTAAGTATGCTGACAACTACAAAAACATTTTTGACTTATATATTAACAACTCCTGTACAGATCCGAAGATGGTAGGCGCAAAGACTGTTGAGGATTCCATGGCTGAATTTGCTCTTGGCAAGGTTGCTATGGTACAGAACGGAAACTGGGGCTGGGGACAGGTGTCCGGCGTTGACGGAAACACAGTTAAAGAAGAAGATGTGAAATTCCTTCCTATTTACACCGGAGTGAACGGTGAAGAAAAACAGGGACTTTGCATTGGAACAGAAAACTTCTTCTCCATCAACAGCCAGGCTAAGGAAGAGGATCAGCAGGCATCTCTGGATTTCCTTGAGTGGCTCTTCACTTCCAATACAGGAAAAGATTATGTAACCAACAAACTGGGCTTTATCGCTCCGTTTGATACCTTTGCAGCAAATGAAAAACCAACCGATCCGCTTGCAAAAGAGATCGACCGGTATATGAACAACAAGGACTTATATTCTGTGTCCTGGAACTTTACCTCTTTCCCAAGCCAGACCTTTAAAGATAACTTCGGAGCCTCCCTTCTTGAATACGCTCAGGGTGGTAAGGACTGGAAGGCTGTAGTTGATGATATGAAGGCCGATTGGGCAAATGAAAAAGCTATGACAAAATAAAAATATAAATAGTTTTAAGGGAAATGGGTGAGCGCGGGGGAGATGCCTCACCCATTTTCATACAAGAAATTTGGTCAGCCTCAGCTCATGATATACCTATGCACCCGATGCAGATGATGCGGGGCACGCTGTAAAGCGTGGCGGGCCCTGTCCCAAAACCATGGACAGTAATAAAGAAAGGAGAACTGCTATGCAAAAGTCAATGAAACGGTACTTTCCAATATTTGTTTTACCCACACTGGCTGCATTTACCGTTGCATTCCTGTACCCGTTTATCATAGGTATTTATTTATCCTTTACGGAATTCACCACAGTAAAGGATGCGTCTTGGGTAGGGATTTCCAATTATAAAAAAATATTTATGGACCGGAATTTTATCAATGCATTGATATTTACCGTGAAGTTTACCATCGTGTCAGTAGTGAGCATCAATACCCTGGGGTTTCTGCTGGCCTATGTTCTCACAAGAGGGATTAAAGGAACCAATCTATTCCGAACTGTGTTCTTCATGCCTAATCTAATCGGCGGTATTGTGTTGGGCTATGTCTGGCAGCTGCTGTTAAACGGTATCCTTGCAAGGTTTGGAGTTACCCTTTCTTTTAGCGCCAAGTACGGCTTTTGGGGCCTGGTAATCTTAATGAACTGGCAGCTGATCGGGTATATGATGATTATTTACATTGCCGGGCTTCAAAATGTTCCGGGAGAGATGATTGAGGCCGCAAGGATCGATGGGGCAACCAGATTCCAGATATTAAAGCAAATTATGATCCCCATGGTCATGCCATCCTTTACCATCTGTCTGTTTCTGACCTTAACAAATTCCTTTAAGCTGTTTGACCAGAACCTTGCGCTTACTGCAGGAGGACCGGGAAGGCAGACCAGCATGCTGGCCCTTGATATTTACAGTACCTTTTACGGCAGAGTGGGCTGGGAAGGGGTAGGCCAGGCAAAGGCCACGGTGTTCTTTCTTATGGTTGCGGTCATATCACTGACCCAGCTTACATTAACCCGTCGTAAGGAGGTGGAGAACTGATGAGCAGAAAAGGAAGAAATTTCGAGACTCAGCAAATGGAGGTAGGAAAAACTACGGGAGCGATCTTAACGGCTGTATTAGCTGTCCTTTCCCTGACATTTTTATTTCCTATTATACTGGTTCTTATGAACTCCTTTAAAAGCAAGCTGTTTATCAGCGATGCACCGTTTCAGCTTCCTAAGGCAGGCACCTATGTAGGGCTTACCAATTATGTGGAAGGCATCCGGAAAACAGGGCTTTTTCCGGCTTTTGGAAGGTCCCTGTTTATTACGGTAGCTTCTGTGGCTGTGATTATTCTGTTTACCTCCATGACAGCCTGGTTTTTAACCAGAGTGAAATCCGTATTTACGAACATCTTATATTACGTTTTCGTATTTGCCATGATCGTGCCGTTTCAGATGGTCATGTTCACCATGTCAAAGACAGCAAATGACTTGTATTTAAACTCCATGTACGGTCTTGTGCTTCTTTATTTGGGTTTTGGCGCCGGGCAGGCGGTATTCTTGTTCTGTGGTTTTGTTAAGGCCATACCTCTTGAAATCGAAGAAGCGGCTATGATCGACGGCTGCTCTCCCGTTCAGACTTATTTTCATGTGGTATTCCCCATGTTAAGGCCTACGGCAGTGACCGTCGCCATCTTAAATGCCATGTGGATTTGGAACGATTATTTACTTCCAAGCTTGATTCTTCCTCAGGAAAAAGGTACAATACCAATGGTTATTCAGAATTTAAAAGGCGGATATGGTTCCATTGATATGGGAGCCATGATGGCAATGCTGGTTCTGGCGATTTTTCCTATCATTGTATTTTATTTAAGTTGTCAGAAATATATCATAAAGGGCGTAGCTGCAGGTGCGGTAAAAGGCTAGGAAGTCAAATATACGCAGCAAACTATGGAGTATTTGACCCTTGCAGCATCCGTCAGATGCAGGAATAAAAAGACTCCTGCGATTGGCTCATTGCTTGCAGAATTAACAGAAAAAGGAGACTGATTATGCGGGAATGTGGTATGTTGCTCCCAGTTGCAAGCCTTCCGTCAAAATACGGGATCGGGGCATTTTCAAAAGAGGCATATGAATTTATTGATTTATTAAAAAAAGCAGGTCAGCAGTACTGGCAGATACTCCCTCTGGGGCCCACAGGCTATGGGGACTCTCCTTATCAGTCATTCTCCGCATTTGCGGGAAATCCGTATTTCATTGATCTTGATGAGCTGACTGCAGAAGGGCTGCTTACCATAGAGGAATGCGAAGCCGCAGATTTTGGAGATGATCCGAGAGATATTGACTATGAAAAAATGTATTATAACCGTTTTCCTTTGTTGAGGAAGGCTTATGGACGGTGGAAGGAGCAGGGCCATCCGTCAGATGAGCCAGGGAGACTTCTTGGAGAGGAAACAGCCGGATACTGCTTTTACATGGCGGTTAAGGATCATTTTAAAGGAAAGAGCTGGATCTGCTGGGATGAAGATATCCGCCTCCGAAGGGAAGAGGCTGTTTCCCGGTATGAAAAGGAACTGTCAGATGAGATTGGATTTTATGGCTTCCTTCAGATGAAATTTGAAGAGCAGTGGAGCCGGTTAAAGTCCTATGCAGGGGAACAGGGCATCAGGATCATCGGCGACATCCCCATCTATGTGGCATTTGACAGTGCGGATTCCTGGTTTCATCCGGAACTGTTCCAGTTTGATGAAACCTGCGAGCCTGTTGCAGTGGCAGGCTGCCCGCCGGACGGATTTTCTGCCACCGGGCAGTTATGGGGAAATCCCCTTTACCGCTGGGATTATCATGGAAAAACAGGCTACGAATGGTGGATGAAGCGCATGGAATACAGCTTCCGCCTTTACGATGTGGTGAGGGTGGATCATTTCCGCGGCTTTGATGAATATTATTCCATTCCGGCAGGAAGCGAGAATGCCGTTCGCGGTACCTGGGAAAAAGGACCTGGAATTGATATTTTCAATAAGATGAGAGAACGATTCGGGACGCTGGATATCATAGCGGAAGACCTTGGCTTTTTGACTCCATCGGTTTTAAAACTGGTTAAGGATACGGGATTTCCAGGTATGAAGGTGCTGGAATTTGCGTTTGATTCCAGAGAGGAAAGCGATTATCTGCCTCACAACTATACACAGAACTGCGTGGTATACACAGGAACCCATGATAATAATACCATCAGGGGCTGGTATGAAGAATTGTCCAAGGAGGACCGCCAGCTTTCCGTTGATTATATGAATAACGGGAGAACACCGAGAGAAGAGATCCACTGGGATTTTATCCGTCTGGCTCTGGCAAGTGTTGCCAAGCTGGCCGTGATACCGGTACAGGATTATCTGGGTCTTAGTGTAGAGGCCAGGATCAATGTGCCTTCCACCCTTGGGAAAAACTGGAGATGGCGCTTGGGTCCCGGTGAAATTACAGAAGAGATTGTGGAAAAATGCAGAAAAATTGCCAGGCTTTACGGCAGGGCATGATGAAAGGAGATGAGTATTTCTGATGGACTCCATTAATATTAAGGATATAGCCAGATTGTGCGGGGTTGGTGTGAGTACCGTATCCCGGGCCATCAATAACCATCCGGATATCAATCCAGAGACAAAGAACATGATCATGCAGGTGATTAAGGAAAACAACTATATTCCCAATAACAGCGCGCGGAATTTAAAACGTACCGATTCCAGGGCCATTGCGGTGCTGATCAAAGGGATCGGCAATCCCTTTTTCAGCAAGATGATCCGTATTTTCGAGGAGGAGATCCAGAAAAAGAAATACTCATTCATCCTGCAGCGGGTCGATGAGCAGGAGGATGAGGTAGATGTGGCTTTGGAACTGATCAAGGAAAAGAAGCCAAGGGGAATCGTGTTTCTTGGAGGATATTTTTCCCACAGCAGGGAAGAGCTGGAACAGCTGACCGTACCTTTTGTGTTAAGTACCATCGGAATGACAGAGTACTTGGGCGAATCTCCAGATTTTTCCTGTGTGTCCGTAGATGACTACGCGGAAAGCTACAAAATGACGGATTACTTATGTAAACTTGGACATAAAAAAATCCTTATCCTGACCGCTCCTTCTGATGATGAGAGCATCGGCCGCCTTCGTTTGGAAGGATATAAAAAGGCTCTTTTCGATAACGGAATCACCCCTTCCCCATCTCTGATTACATTTTCAGAGGAATGTGAGGAATGCTATTCCATGGAAAACGGGTATCGGATGATGAATCGTGTTCTAAATGAAAAGTCGGAATTTACAGCCGTTTATGCGATTTCAGACAGCATTGCCATCGGTGCCTGCAAAGCCATCTTTGAGCGTGGCATGCGGATACCGGAAGATTATTGTATGGCCGGCTATGACGGCCTTGATATTGCCCGCTATTATAACCCTTCTATCACCACCATACGCCAGCCGGTGGAAGAGATGGCAAAGGCCACTATTAAGATCTTATTCGATGTGATCAAAAATAAGGCGGAGCATCAGAAAAAGGTTTTTAGAGCCGAACTGATAGAAGGCGAGTCTACAAGAAGAGTAAAATAATTTCACATGCCATGAAGCAATCCCTCCAGATCAAATGGAAAATCATGAGTAAATTTGTCAATTGTGCTGCATTTTTACTTATTATTTGATATAATTTTATTATATCTTATATTTGATCAAGGAGGGATTTTCCATGCCTGATACCATGTTTTTCAGTCTCCTGTTAAATATTGGCCTCCTGGTACTCATCGCCACTTTGCTGACTAAAATACCTATCGTACGCAGCATGCTTTTGTACGATAAAAATTCTGTCGGATGCACGGTAACCCTGGCAGCCATATTCGGTCTCGTCAGTATTATTTCCACCTATACGGGTGTGCACGAACAGGGTGCCATTGTTAATACCCGTGTGATCGGCGTATTAGCGGCCGGCCTATTAGGGGGGCCCTGGGTAGGTATGGGGGCGGCCCTGATCGGAGGTCTGCACCGTTACTTTTTTGATATTGGCGGCTTTACTGCTGTTTCCTGTGCCGTATCTACCCTGATGGAAGGCCTTGCAGGGTGTATTTTCTCCCGCCGTTTCAAAGGGGGAAAAATAGACAGTACCGGAATCTTCCTGCTTACTGCGATTGTGGAAACGGGACAGATGGCAATTATCCTCCTGATCTCAAGGCCATTTCCGGCGGCCGTACAGCTGGTGAAGGTGATTGCATTCCCAATGATCATCATGAACGCACTGGGTATGATCATCTTTTTAGGAACCTTTAACATGGTATTTATGGAGGAAGACAGCCAGTTTGCCGAAAAGATGCGCCTGGCACTGGGAATTGTGGAGCAAAGCCTGCCCCATCTGCGAAAAGGCTTATATAGCACAGAGGATATGGAAGCTGCTGCGGAAATCATTTACCGCTCCACATCCTGTGCAGCCATATTAATCACCGATACCCGGAAGATCCTGGCTATGAAATCTGATGCAGGGTTATGCGCTTTAAAAGGAGATTCTATACTGGCTCCTATTCTGGACTCTCTTAATGGACGGAATTCCACTATTTATGATTATGCAGAAAAAGATGACCCTTTTTATCCCATATTAAAAAACCATATGATTGTGGCTGCTCCTTTGATCGAAATGGACCACTTAATCGGCAGCCTGACCATGGTGGTGAAAAAGCATTGGCACAGTTCACGGTCTGACTTAAGCTTTGCTTCTGAACTTGCCAGGCTTTTCTCCACTCAGCTGGAGCTTTCTTATCTGGAATACCAGAAAAAGCTGCGGCGCAAAGCGGAGTTTAAGGCTTTGCAGTCCCAGGTAAACCCCCATTTTTTATACAATGCACTCAATACAATATCTTACGTCAGCCGGGAGAACTCGGACCGGGCAAGGGAACTTCTCCGCTCTCTCTCTACCTACTACCGGCAGACTCTGGAAAATGACCAGTATATGCTGAATCTGCATACGGAACTTTATCACATCTCAAGCTATCTGGATCTTGAAAAAGCGAGATTTGAAGAAAAGCTATGTGTGGAAATCAACATTGAGGAGGACTTAAACTGTATGGTTCCCGCCTTTATTCTCCAGCCGCTGGTGGAAAATGCCGTGCGTTACGGTGCTGATCAAATGGGAAACCGCCTGGTATCCATTAAGGCCCATGCAGACAGTGACTGGATTGAAATAGCGGTTTCCGACAATGGAACGGGATTTCCCCAGGAGATTCTTACACGGCTGTATGCAGGACAGAGCTATGGCGGTGTGGGCTTGGAGAACGTTCATAAGCGGTTAATGAGCATCTATGGACAGGATCACGGGCTTCATATTCAAAGTTCAGAAAATGGCTCCAAGGTCTATTTTCTGATCCCCGCGGCAGTTTCAGAATCCAGGTATGTGGAAGAGCTTGCTGCAACCACTTATTCTAAAAACAAAGGAATGGAGGAATCATCATGAAAATTGCAGTGATCGATGACGAGCGTCCTGCCCGTAAAGAGCTGATCCATCAGATTTTATCTGTTTTGCCGGACAGCCTGATAAAAGAAGCCGGCAGCGGAGCCGCCGCTCTGGAACTTCTTGAGGACCAATCCTTTGATCTTTTGTTTTTGGATATTAACTTAAATGACATGGAAGGAACTACACTGGCATCGGCGGCAAAGTGCATGCTGCCGGAGGCCCAGATTGTTTTTGCTACGGCCTACTCCCAATATGCGGTGAAGGCATTTGAACTGGGGGTAAGTAATTATATCCTGAAACCTTTTGATCCGGAAAGAGTACGGCTGGTCCTTGAAAAATGCAGCCGGGATCTGGAAAGGTCGCAAAAAGAAAAGATCCAGTCGGAAGACAGGCCTCCGTCCTTTCCAGTCAATCGGATGCCAATCTGCGTGAACCGTACGATCACACTGCTGGACATCAATCAGATCGTTTATATTGAAACCTGCCTAAGAAGCTGCATCATACATACGGTCTCAAAGGATTACACGGAAAACCAGCTGCTTGGAGAATACGAAAAACGTCTGGTGCCTTATGGTTTCTGCCGCATCCATAAGAGCTATCTGGTCAATTTAAATTATATCGCGGAAATGTTTCCCTGGGCCGGCAACAGTATGGCGGTTAAGATGCAGGGATTTGAACAAAATATCCTTCCAGTAGGTAGGGAAAAAGTCAAACATCTAAGACATCTCATCGGAATTTAAATACTTCCATCCGGTTTATGACAGCCATTCTGCATTTTGTGCATTTAGCACTTACGTTTATGCAAATATCATTTATTTTTGTACATATTATTGTATAATCGGTGATAAGAATGGTTTTCATAATATTTTACAGGAGGTATGAATATGATAAGTTTCTTTGCGTGTCTGGCACTGTTAATCATCGGCTTCTTAACCTACAGCAAGGTGGCTGAAAAGGTTTTCGGACCGGATGACAGAAAACCCCCTGCTCTAACCATGACAGACGGGAGTGATTATGTACCAATGGGAACACCCAGGATTTTTCTGATCCAGCTTTTAAACATTGCAGGTCTTGGGCCCATTTTCGGTGCTCTGGCCGGAGCCTGCTGGGGGCCAAGCGTTTTCTTATGGATCACCTTTGGTACCCTTTTAGGTGGAGGCATCCATGATTATATGGTTGGCATGATGTCCATGCGCCATAAAGGAGCCAGTGTTTCTGAGCTTACGGGTACATACTTAGGAAATACCATGAAGCAGGTCATGCGGGTGTTTTCCGTGATCCTTCTGGTCTTGGTCGGGGTTGCCTTTTCAACCGGTCCCGCAAATCTCTTAGCCATGCTGACTCCGGATATACTTAATTCCCGCTTTTGGCTTGCTGTAGTATTAATTTACTATTTTATTGCGACATTTGTCCCTATCGACAAGGTCATCGGCAAGATCTACCCGTTTTTTGGCATCTGTCTGATTGTTATGGCGCTGGGGGTAGGAGGTGCCATTCTTTTTAAAGGTTACCATATCCCTGAAATCACCTTGTCAAACCTTCATCCGTCAGGAAATCCCATCTGGCCGACTATGTTCATATCTGTTGCATGCGGTGCTATTTCCGGCTTTCATGCAACCCAGTCTCCGCTTATGGCACGCTGTCTTACCAATGAAAAGGACGGCCGCAAGGTATTTTACGGAGCAATGGTGGCAGAGGGTGTGATCGCTCTGATCTGGGCGGCTGCAGGTGTTGCGTTTTACGACGGTACCGGTGGACTTTTAACTGCACTGGGCAACGGACAATCCAGCGTAGTCTATGAAATCTGCTTCAAACTTTTAGGACCGGTGGGTGCGGTCATCGCTATGATCGGAGTTATTGCCTGTCCCATTTCTTCTGCAGATACCGCTTATAGAAGCGCCAGGCTTACGTTGGCCGACTGGTTCCAACTGGACCAGAAGCCCGTGAAAAACCGTCTGATTCTTACCATACCCCTTCTGGCAGTCGGCTCCATACTGACTCAGTTCGATGTACAGATTGTATGGAGATACTTCTCATGGAGCAACCAGACCCTGGCCATGATCGCACTCTGGTCAGCAAGCGTATATTTATTCCAGAGAAAACGTTTTTACTGGATTACAGTAGTTCCGGCAACTTTTATGTCCGCAGTATCCTTTACTTACATTCTGATTGCAAAAGAAGGCTTCCAGCTTTCCACCGGCATTGCTTATCCGGCTGGTATCCTGTTTGCTGCTGCATGCTTTGGAGTTTTCGTTTATACCTGCATTCTTGGTAAAGGTAAAGATACTCCAAATGTCTCAGAAGAAGAAAAGGCCACGGCATAATTCCGAAATGGGTTAGATCAAAAGAAAGGCTGCTGCAAAGCTAACTTATGTTAGTTTTGCAGCAGCCTTTTTTAATTGGCGCGGCTTAAGTTTACTGCATGATCAGCAGGGGTCATTTTTATAGCACCAAAACCAGTCGACGCAATTTAAATCCGTTGTTTCAGGTGCATTGATCCGTTCTAGCGATTGATTATAAGTACCAGGCGGAGGAACCATTGCAGGACTGCCTGGCACCCAATTTGCAGGAGTTACTACGCCGCATTTGTCTGTTGTCTGAAGAGCAGTTAACAGGCGCAGTATTTCAGAAATATTTCTGCCGTTCGTTAGAGGATAGACCAGGATCGCACGAATGATCTGATTCGGATCTATGAAAAATACATTTCGAACGGTTTCCTGCTTATTGACGTCCGGAGCAATCATGCCATAAAGGTTTGCAACTTCAGCCATGCGGTCTGCAATGACTGGAAACGGAATTTGAACGCCCGTTAATAAACGGATTTGATTTACCCATGCCAGATGGGAAGGGTTGCTGTCTATGCTTAAACCGATCAGTTTTGCATTTAATGCTTCAAACTGGTCGTTCGCCTGTGCAAATGCGATAAATTCGGTCGTGCATACAGGCGTAAAGTCGCCTGGGTGAGAAAACAAAATTACCCATTGTCCTTTGTAATCAGACAGCTTTAACGGTCCAAATGTTGTCATAGCAGTAAAATCAGGGGCTTTCATGCCAATGCTAACGTTCATAATTCTTCCTTGAAATTAACTCATGTTATTATATGACAGCATGAATGATGTGTTTCGAAATAATTGTCTTTTGCTTAGTCCCAAGTGAGAGAAATATGGTATTCCTTCTTTCCTTCCACGTATGGGATTTCTTTTCCTTCCACAGGTTTCCCATCCACCAGCATGGTAAGAGTTCCATGATTGTTTTGTTTGGAATGATCCACATGAATATAATAATCCGCTCCCCGGAATTTCCGGACAGCGGAAAATTCCCCGATGGAATCCGGCAGGCAGGGGTCTACGATTAACCCGTTGAAGCCGGGGCGGATCCCTAAAATATACTGGGAGATACATACAAATGACCATGCAGCCGTTCCTGTCAGCCAGCTGTTTTTGGCTTCTCCGAAATGAGCCGCATCTTTTCCGGCAATCATCTGTGCATAAACATAAGGTTCTGCTTTATAGATTTCATTGTTGCCTTCTATATGAGCCGGAGAAGTGCGCCGGTAGACTTCAAATGCCCGGTTGCCTCTTCCGATCAAGGTTTCTGCAATGGAAATCCAGGGATTATTGTGACAGAAAATACCTGCGTTTTCCTTGTAGCCAGGAGGATAAGAGGAGATCTCTCCAAGGCTTTCCTGATAACTGGTGTATGCCGGCTGCAGCAGGACGATCCCACAGGCTGTATCCAGTTTTTCAATTACGCTGTCCAAAGCTTTTTTTGCATGGCCTTCCTCAATACCGATTCCACCCATGATACAAAAACCTTGAGGTTCAATGAAAATCTGTCCTTCCCTGCATTCTTTGGATCCGACCTTCTGGCCAAATGCATCATAGGCGCGTAAAAACCAGCTTCCATCCCAGCCAAACTGAATCACGGCATCGTATAATTCCTGTACAGAGGCTTCTGCTTCCTCTGCTTCAGTTTTTAGCCCGGTCAAGCGGCAGATTTCCGCATACTCTTTTCCGTATTTTACAAACATTCCTGCGATCATTAAGGATTCTGCTACAGGTCCTTCCGAGGGTCCGGTAGTTTGAAAGGACTCTCCGGGCTCTGTAGAAAAGCAGTTTAAATTCAGACAGTCATTCCAGTCAGCCCGCCCAATCAGGGGCAGACCATGAGGGCCCAGATTTGTCCTGGTAAATTGGAAAGACCGCCTCAAATGTTCCATAAGCGGTTGGCTTTTTTCTAAGTCGTTATCAAATGGTACAGATTCCTCTAAAATACTTAAGTCTCCGGTTTCCCTGATATAAGCCGATACACCGGCAATGAGCCATAAGGGATCGTCGTTGAATCCGCTTCCGATGTCCATATTCCCCTTTTTTGTAAGAGGCTGATACTGGTGATAGGCACTTCCATCTTCAAACTGGGTGGAAGCGATGTCGATGATTCGTTCCCTGGCTCTTTCCGGGATCATATGTACGAATCCAAGTAAATCCTGGCAGGAATCCCGAAAGCCCATACCACGGCCGGTACCTGATTCGTAATAGGAGGCGGAGCGGGACATATTAAAGGTTACCATGCACTGATATTGGTTCCAGATGTTTACCATGCGGGCTGTTTTCTCATCGGCCATGGTAACGGAATAGTTGGAAAGCAGCTCTTCCCAGTAATGCTTTAATGCGGTGATAGCCTCATCAACCTGTTGGCCTGTTTGATATTTTGACAGAACAGACATAGCCGGTTCTTTGTTGATGACATTGGGAGCAGTCCACTTTTGTTCCTTAGGATTCTCGGCATAGCCCAGTACAAAGATGAAACAGGTCTCTTCCCCGGGTTCTAAATGGAGCGTTAACCGGTGGGAACCGATGGGAGACCAGCCGCTTGCCATGGAATTTCCTGAGGTGTTATTTTTCACCATAAGCGGCATCTGATTGGAGCCATATACACCCACAAATGTGTTTCTGTCCGTGTCAAAGCCCTGAATATCTGAATTGACTGCGTAATAAGCGTAATGGTTGCGCCTCTCTCTGTACTCTGTCTTATGGTAAATGACTGAGCCTTCCACCTCAACTTCTCCGGTGCTTAAATTCCGCTGAAAATTGGTCATGTCATCCACAGCGTTCCATAAACAAAATTCCACATAGGAGAACAAGGTAAAATCTTTTGATTCTTCGCTTTCGTTTTTTAAGATAACCTTATGGACTTCACAAGTATCATGCAAGGGCACAAAGGCTGTGACAGAGGCAGATAAGCCATTTTTTCTTCCTTGGTAGCGGGTAACTCCCAGTCCGTGCCGGCATTCATAAAAATCCAGGGGTGTCTGGGTGGGCTGCCAACCAGGATTCCAGATGGTGCCGTTTTCATTGATATAATAGTAGTGTCCGTTACTGTCCAGTGGAACGTTGTTATAGCGGTACCGGGTCAGCCTTAACAGCTTTGCGTCTTTATAGAAGCTGTAGCCGCCTCCAGTGTTGGAAACCAGGGAAAAGAAATCTTGACTGCCCAGATAATTGATCCATGGAACGGGAGTATCTGGAGTTGTAATAACATATTCTTTATCCTGGTCGTCGAAATATCCGTATTTCATAATCGAATAACTCCTTTCTGATTGGATGATAAAATTACATAATTCGACATTTTACGAAAACGATTAAGATAAGGATTAGGGAACTATAGGGTCATAATAACTCATTAATTTTTAAAATACAATAGTCATTTATAAAAATAAATAGGCTCATGCTCATATAATGGTAAATGTGAATAAAAAATACTGCTTAAAACTATATAAATTAGATAAAAAAAACAAAAATATATTGCATTTTCTTCTGGAAAGGAGTATATTGAGGTTACGAAAACGATTAAGTAAAAGGAAGAGACATATGATTTCAATGAAGGAACTGGCGCAGCACTGTGGAGTATCTGTTGCTACAGTAAGCAAAGCACTTAATGACCAGAGCGACATCGGGGAGAGCACAAAAACCAAGATCAAAGAAGCAGCAGTAAAGCTGGGATATTATCCTAACGCAGCTGCAAGGTCTTTAAAAACAAACAGAAGCTACAACATCGGCGTTTTATTTGTTGACGAGGCCAACAGCGGTTTGACTCATGAATATTTCGCAGCGGTACTGGAAGCCTTTAAGGTCGAGGCAGAGAAACAGGGGTATGATATCACATTTATCAATAGTCAGATAGGAACGAAAAAAGTCTCTTATTATGATCATTGTAAATACAGAAATGTGGATGGTGTGGTAATCGCTTGTGTAAATTTTGATAACCCGGAGGTAATCGACCTTTTGGGAGGCGACATTCCCGTGGTTACCATTGACCATATCCACGAAAACTGTTCCTCGGTTTTGTCTGATAACATTAAGGGGATCCAGACTCTGATGGAATATATCTATGAAAATGGGCACAGAAAAATTGCATACATTCACGGACAGATAAATACGGCCGTTACAAAGGCAAGACTTACAAGTTTTTACCGGTTTATAGAGAGTCACAATCTGCGTATTCCGGACAATTATGTATTGGAAGCAGATTATCTGGATGTCAGCCAGGCTATGGCATACACCAGGGAACTGCTGGACAGAAAAGATTCACCCACCTGTATTTTATACCCGGATGATACGGCATTAATAGGCGGGTTAAATGAAATACGTGCGAGAAACTTAAGGGTTCCGGAGGATATCTCCATTGCCGGATATGATGGCAGCCGGATCTCACAGCTATTGAATCCCAAGCTGACTACCATACATCAGAATACGGCCGCCATTGGTATGCAGGCCGCTAAAAAATTAATAAGCTCCATCGAGAAGCCCAAAACAACTTTTACGGAACAGATCATTGAGGAAGGAGAGCTGTTAAAGGGGGAATCGGTTGGAAAAGCAACTATTTAATGATAGTTTATATCAGAAAAGGAGAGGGTAATATGAGGAAAAAAGTAGTAAGCGGATTATTGTGTGCTGCAATGGCAGCATCCCTGATTGGAGGCTGCAGTTCCAAGAGCGCTCAAAATACTCAGAGCCAAAGCGGAACTCCTGAGGCCACCAGTAAGGAAGCAGCTGAAGAAAAGGGAGCTGGCAGTACAGAGGGGAAAGTCGTAAATATCTATGTTTGGAATGATGAATTTAAGACAAGATATGAGGATTATTACGCTTCCAAACTGCCTGCGGGGTATACGGTTAACTTTATAACAACTCCCAGCGAAAATAATGCCTATCAGAATGCTCTCGATGAGGCTTTATTAAATCAGGCGAATGCAAAAGCAGATGATAAGGTCGATATGTTTCTGGTAGAGGCGGATTATATTTTGAAATATGTGAATTCCGACAGTACCATTGATTTAAAGGACATCGGCATAACGGATCAGGATATGTCCAAACAATATAACTATACCAAGGAGATCGCTCAGGATGGAAGCGGTGCACAGAAGGGAATTTCCTGGCAGGGCTGCCCTGGACTCTATATTTACCGCCGTTCCATCGCAAAGGCTGTGCTTGGAACTGACGATCCGGCAGAAGTTCAGAAGGCAATCAATGATTGGGATTCCTTTGACAAGACCGCAGAAAAGATGAAAGAAAAAGGATATTTTATGGTATCTGGTTTTGATGATACCTATCGTACCTTTTCCAATAACGTTTCCGCTCCTTGGGTGGATGGAAATAAGGTTGTCATTGATCCAAACATAGAAAAATGGGTGGAGCAGACAAAAGATTATACGGATAAGGGATATAACCAGAAGACCATTCTTTGGGCAGCAGAATGGGCGGCTGGTCAGGGACCGGAAGGAAAAGTATTCGGCTACTTCATGCCTGCATGGGGTGTGGACTTCGTTATGGCAGGAAACTCTCTTGAAAAGGCAGAAGCAGATGGAGGAAAACAGGAAGTAGGGAATGGCTGCTATGGTGACTGGGCAGCTACCATTGGCCCGGAGTCTTATAACTGGGGCGGAACCTGGATTTGTGCAGCTAACGGTACGGATAATGGGGATATCGTAGCGGACATTATGAGAACTATTTGCTGTGATGATGCCACAATGAAAAAGATCGTAGAAGAAAAGAATGACTTTGTCAATAACAAGACTGTTATGGAAGAATTGGCAAAGAGTGATTATAAGTCCCAATTCCTTGGAGGGCAGAATCCACTTCAGATGTATTGCGATGCGGCTGCAAAAATTGATATGAGTAAAATCTCTCCTTATGACCAGGGGCTTAATGAAGAACTCCAGACTGCAATGCATGATTACTTTAATGGAACCGTTGACAAAGATACGGCAATGAAGAATTTTTACACCGCAATTTCTGAAAAGTATCCGGATTTAAAGATAGAATAGTTGCAAGCTGCAGGGCGGAGAGTATCCCGCCCTGCATAATACAGGAGGTTTTCCAATGGTAAAAGAAAAGAAGGCAAAGACCAGAAAAAAAAATCAGCTATGCGAAATGGGGATATATTTTTTTGATACCATTTTTTTCCACTTATTTTATATTCTCCTTTATCCCCCTGGTAAATACTTTTTATAACAGCCTGTTTGAAAATTATCGATCCGGATTGACACAGATTGGTCCAAACTTTGTGGGACTGCAAAATTACATATCTATTTTTCAGAGTGACTTACTTAAGTATCTGGGCAATACCATGATTCTTTGGATTATCGGTTTTATTCCCCAGATTATTATTTCTCTGATTCTGGCAGTCTGGTTTGCAGATTTCAGGTTAAGGTTAAAAGGAAGTTCTTTCTTTAAGACCATTATCTATATGCCAAATGTCATTATGGCGGCTTCTTTTGCCATGCTGTTTTTTGCTCTGTTCTCCGATGACGGCCCTATGAATAACTTACTTATTAATCTGGGGATCTTAAACAGCCCGTTCCGTTTTCTTGCGACCGTCTGGGGGACCAGAGGTCTGATCGGGCTCATGAACTTTATGATGTGGTTTGGAAATACAACGATTCTTTTGATGGCTGCGATTCTTGGTGTGGATTCCTCTTTATTTGAGGCTGCTTCCATTGACGGAGCAAAATCACTGCAGATATTCACAAAGATAACGATGCCTACCATTAAACCTATATTTATTTATGTCCTGATCACTTCCCTGATCGGTGGTCTGCAGATGTTTGATGTGCCTCAGGTACTGACAAATGCAAAGGGGAGTCCGGACAGAACCAGTACTACCCTGATTATGTTTTTAAACAACCATCTCTATAGTAAGAATTATGGCATGGCAGGTGCCTTATCGGTAATACTCTTTGTCATTACGGCGGCACTCAGTCTGGTGGTATTCTTTGTACTGACCGGTGCAGGGAAAAGGAGAGGAGGAAAATAATGGGCAAGATGATGAATATAAAGAAGGCCGTTGCATATGTGTTTTTGTCACTTTTGGCGTTTTTATGCCTCTTCTTCTTTTATTGTCTGATCATAAATGCAACCAGGTCCCATCCGGAGATTTCAAAAGGATTTTCCTTTATTCCGGGTAAGTCCTTTGGCTCAAATTTATATAACGTACTACATAATAAGAATCTTCCGGTCATTTATGGGATCGTCAACAGTCTTCTGATAGCCGGAAGCTCTGCGGCGCTTGCGGTATATGTTTCGGCTCTGACTGCTTATGCCATCCATGCATATGAATTCAAGCTGCGAAATGTGGTTTATCTGTTTATCGTTTTGATTATGATGATTCCCAATCAGGTAACGACCCTGGGTTTTTTACGGCTGATCAATAGAATGGGGCTTATGGACAGTTTTGTTCCGCTTATCTTACCTTCTATGGCTGCTCCGGTGGTGTTTTATTTCATGGTCTCCTATTTCGAGAGCAATCTTCCCCTTGAGATAATCGAATCGGCAAGAATCGATGGATCCCATGAATTCTATACCTTTAATACGATTGTAATTCCTATTGTTAAGCCGGCACTTGCAGTACAGGGCATCTTTGCATTCGTGGCTTCCTGGAACAATTACTTTGTACCCTCTTTGGTACTGAAATCCAATGCGAAAAAGACATTGCCGATTCTGATCGCTCAGCTTCGAAGCGCGGATTTTCTAAAGTTTGACATGGGGCAGGTTTATATGTTAATTACCATTGCAATTGTACCGGTAGCGATTATTTATTTATGCTTATCTAAATTTATTATCGGCGGTGTGACTGCCGGGAGTGTGAAAGGATAAAGATATGAATTTCAAAAAGGATTTTGTATGGGGGACCGCGACTTCCTCGTATCAGATCGAGGGAGGCGCACAGGAAGATGGCAAAGGCCTTTCCATTTGGGATGTATTTGCCCGGGAGGGGGGGAGGACCTTTGAGGGACATACAGGAGAAGTGGCCTGTGATCATTACCACCGCATGAAAGAGGATGTGGCTCTGCTCGGAGAATTGGGAGTAAAAGCGTACCGGTTCTCTATTTCCTGGCCCAGGATTTTTCCAAAGGGCTTTGGTTCGTTAAATGAAAAAGGATTAAAATTTTATTCCGATTTAGTGGATGAATTGCTGAAATACGGAATCACCCCTTATGTGACCCTTTATCATTGGGATTATCCAAATGATCTGGAGATGCAGGGCGGATGGCTGAATCCGGCAAGTCCGGAATGGTTTGCCTCTTATGCAGAAACCGTGGCAAAAGCGCTTGGAGACCGTGTAAAGCATTTCTTTACATTTAATGAACCGCAAATATTTACCTGGCTTGGATATGATAAATGCACTCATGCACCAGGTATCAAATACCCGGCAGAACGTTTGCTACTCATGTGCCGTCATATTGCGCTGGCCCATGGAAGGGCAGTGCAGGAGATAAGGGAATGGGTAACGGACAGCAGGGTTGGTTATGCACCTACCTGCGGCAATGCCTATTGGCCTGTTGATGAAACAGATGAACTGATCAATGCTGCCAGAAGGCTCCAGAACTCTTTTGGGATAGAAGATTGGATTCACTCTTCTGCATTCTGGAACGAACTGTTTTTAAAAGGAACATTCCATGAACAAAGTAAAGAACTGTTTGGACCTCTGCTTCCGGTTATAACGGAAGAAGAACAAAAACTTATCAGCCAGCCTCTGGATTTTTGCGGGATGAATCTATATCAGGGAACCTCAGTCAGCTTTGACAGCCAGGGAAAGCTGTTGCTTGGAAAGCTTCCGGTCGGACATGGAAAGACCGGGATGGGGTGGCCGATTACACCAAAAGCCATGTACTGGGCGGTCCGCAATTTCTATGAGACTTATCGGCTTCCTGTGATTATTACGGAAAATGGAATGTCTGCTCTTGATGTGGTTTCTCTGGACGGGGGTGTCCATGATCCTGGCCGGATTGATTACTTACACCGCTATTTAAAAGAACTTGAACGAGCAATTATAGATGGTGTAGATGTCACTGGATATTTCCTTTGGAGTTTTATGGATAACTTTGAATGGGAAAAGGGGTACGACGACAGATTTGGGATCGTTTTTGTAGATTATAAAAACCAGACCAGGATTCCCAAGGACAGTTTTTATTGGTACCGGGATCTGATAAAGGAAAAAATTCAATAGCGATACAATTCAATAACGATACAAATAAAGTGCGGTTCCTGTATATGGAACCGCACTTATTAGCATTCTTGCTATTTACCTATCATATGGCATAGATTAAGATTCTGTCTGATCCACTGCCTGTTCGTCTGCTGCTTCCTCATCTTCAATGCTTTCACCCTGTGGGGTAATGGTCGCATGAAGCTCATTGCCGATTTTGTCTTTGGCAGTGATGTTTAGATTGTCCTTTCTAAGCTCAAAGGTCACACGTCCTGTACTCCGGTCTATGGATAAGGGAGCAATATCCTGGTTGTCCTCATCACAGCCGAAAATAGAGGAATAATCCACGCCGGACTGACTGTCTTCCAAGCGGAAGGAAAGAACTCCGTTATCCAATTCACTATCCTTAATGACTGGAGGAGTGTCGTCTAAAACATCCACCTGCTCGTCTAAAACGGTCTTCATCTTGTTAAAGCTCGTAAGTTTTACTGCAAGTGTTCCGTTGCTTTTAAGGACTGCGGAATAGGTCTTATGGCCTGTCTTCGTCATCTCGACGGGTGTGCCGTTTAAAGCCACTTCCATGCTTTTTACAGGAAGCAGGGATTTGATCTTAAGCTCCATGGTTGTGGATATATAATCGCTGCTTTCACCGATCGTAATATCGCCCTTTGGTCTGGAAGTTACCAGAAAAAAGATCAGGCCATTCACAACGATGAAAGGAAGCACATAAAACAGAAGGACCGATAGAAAACCATTTTTTCCTGCATCATTCCTGTTGCCGGATCGCGTTTTTCTGCGGTTTGATCTGATTTGATTGTTATATTGGTTCATACTGATTCCCTTTCCTCCTGATGGTTTTTACGCCTATAAGCATATCAGAAAATGATGGATCTTACAAGATTATCTATTAAATCGTAATAATTTAATATTTATTAACGAGAATTCTCCCACCTCTAAGGTGGTGGGATGATTTCTGGAGTCAAAGCTTTTGTCTGATAACCGCTGGTGATGCTCCCCCTTCCTCGGATTTGGCAGCTCGAAATACATAGGGCCGCAAAAGCTGAAAACTCAAGATGAATCTTTTTTATAAAACCCAATACAGAGGCGGTTAACCCCGTCTCTTTTTTAATACCCAAAGCAAACAAATGAGAAAAGGGTTCAGAGAGTGCCCGGAGGCTTAAACCCTTTGTATTACTGTGATAATGTAAGGGCTGCGAGGGTGATGCCAGTTTACATTGAAGAAGAGCCGGCAAGATCGGGGAAATCCTACCGGCTGTGTGAAAAAGTTGTTTAAGAGTTGTTCTGTGAGGGGGAAGCAGGGATTCTTGTCCTTTGAATCGTATTCCATGCATATCTGGGTGGGGCATAGAAAGATGATATTTTAAGTGGAACGTTGCCGATATTAATGATGTTATGCCATATTCCGGCAGGTACTAATATAGCATAATTAGAAAATGCGAGATACTGCCCGTACATCGAGAGCTCAGTTTCCCCTAGCTGAACTAAACCTAGACCATCTTCTATTCGTAAAATCTGGTCGTGATCAGTGTGGACTTCCATACCAATACTCCCATGGACAGGAATGTTCATGAGAGTGACCTGTAGATAAGTCCCCGTCCATAAAGTCGAACGGAAATTGTCGTTTTGCTGAGCAGCCTTATTGAGATCAATAACTAAAGAATTCGGTCCATAGTCATAGGGGAAAGTTGGCGTATTATCAGCATCACGATTTGAGTTTTCTGAATTAGACATGCACTTAGTCACCTTTTTTATATTCTATACTAATATATGTAACACAAATACCGCTGCTATCAAAATTCGGGAATTTCGGAAAAAAGAATATGTTGGTTTACCTGGACTTAACGAAGGACTGCAATAACTTGTAAAACGACACTTATCCACAATATTGTGGAAACAATTGTGGATTGAGTGTTAATGTCTGATAATACGACATAAAACTGCAAATTATTACAGGCTAAAGTCTCTTGTTATACACAGCTTGGAAAGTGAAGCAGCAGAAGGTAATCTGGCACATAAACCAGATGATAAAAGAAAAAGGCGAGTGTCCAAATAGTACGGACACACTCGCCAATTTAATTGCTTTTTTAATGGGAATTTTCTTAGCATTTACATGCCCTATCAACAATGAAAGCAGCAAGAGATGAATTGTTAATAGTTGTCATACCTAATGTATCTACACCAACTTGAGTAACTACTACACGATAGTTACAGCATTCATCACAGGCTGTATCACAATCACATACAGAGAATGAGAATATATTAGTAAAGACACCACCTTCTAAAAATTCAACAGGGGGCGTAAATGTCCAAATTGGCCCTACTGGAATAGGTGCCATTAGATTACCGCATTGTTTAAAAATCTGGAAATTAAGAATTTGAGTGGAAGCGGTAGCAATGATGTTACTTGCGAATTCTAATTGAATACATGGGTGGTTCATGCGTTTTGTGTCCACATTTACGGTTGCTAATGTAAATGTAACTCCGGCAAGAGTCTCAACAGGAATTGTTACAATTCCTGTTGATGTACCACATTTTAAGCATGCTCTATTAGGTTTTAAAGTTTTTTGGATTCTCTCAAATTTACAAACGCATTTACGCTCGCTGCATTTTTGATCACAATCATACCATGTTTCTCTATTTTCAAATCCATCACTGTATTCATTGGCATTCATAAATAGTCCTCCTTATCCTGATCTTACATTTCTGAATAATTTGTCTAAGTCTTTATAGTCTATTATATTCCCAAGCTAATTCTTAGTGAATTTAATCCGGAAGCTGATGATGAATGTACAGATATCGGAGAATGAGGTTAAGATTAAGGAGAAAAGCTTTTTATGCTCTGTTAAATCGTAATTATTTGTGATAATATATTAAAGGAGTTAAGAAAGATCAAAAGGAGACTCACTATGGTCGAGAAGGCTGTTGCATTTGCAACCAAGTCACATGAAGGGACCTTTCGGAAAGGGACGAAGATTCCCTATATCGTCCATCCCTTAGAAACGGCAGTCATCGTTGCACTGATGGTAACGGATGAAGAGCTGATCTGCGCCGCGCTTTTACATGATGTGGTGGAGGATACGGGTGTTACGGAGGAGGAGCTTAAGGAAAAATTCGGACTTCGGGTGGCTGAATTGGTTATGGAAGAAACAGAGGATAAAACGAAGTGTTGGAAAGAACGGAAATGTGCAACTCTTGATCATCTGGAACAAGCTTCCAGAGAAAGCAAGATCCTTGTTCTGGCGGACAAGCTGAGCAATTTAAGGTCGACAGCAAGAGACTATTTTTTAGTTGGAGATGACCTTTGGCAGCGTTTTAACGAAAAAAACAAATCAGAGCACGCCTGGTATTACAAAGGGGTCGCAAAACGTCTTACAGGTCTTGAAGAGTTTCCAGCTTATCAGGAATATATAAAATTGTGCGAAAGAGTTTTTGAATAAAATATGGAATGATACAAAAAAGGCAGGGCTTAAATTTGAAAAAGCTCTGCCTTCTGTTAATCCGTATGCCAGGTCCCTTACAGGGTTTTTGCCCGGTCCGCAATGTTTTTGTGAAAGTTGATGACCTGATGCTCGTAGGTCTCTTCCATAAGCGGCGAAGTAATAATGAAATCGGCGGTTGCCCTGTTGTTGGCAATCGGGATATCGTAAACCTGGGCAATGCGTAAAAGCGCTTTTACATCCGGGTCATGAGGCTGCGCGGTAAGAGGGTCGGAAAAGAAGATGACCAGGTCGATCCTTCCTTCCACAATCTTCGCACCGATCTGCTGGTCACCACCCAGGGGGCCACTGTTATAGCCCTTTACGGGAAGACCTGTCTGATCCGTGATCATCCGAGCCGTTGTTCCGGTGCCGCAGAGAATATGCTTTTCCAGAGCCGCCTTATGTTCGATGCACCATTCGATCAGTGCATGCTTTTCGTTGTCATGAGCGATGAGTGCGATGCTTTTTTTCTTTTCCAGTGTGAATGTAATAAAGTCATTTGATAACATCCGGTTCCTCCTGTATGCAGTTCTTCCTTTATGTACCTAGCCATAAGGCTTAGTTTGGTATGATACTCTGCAATGAATAAGTAATGGAAAGATCTTTTCTTGAATATTCCTTTTTGAAATTCTGAATAATGCGCTTTAACACCAGCTCACCGTTTTCATAGGTTGCTGTTGGCAGAAGCAAAAGGTACTGGCTAACGCTGTAGCGGCAGAAGATATCCCCTCTGCGCAGGGATTTGCGGATGGAGTCCCCAAGTTCATCCATTGCCCTTGTCTGGACTGCAGGTTTTAGAAGCTCGCCCTTTAGATTGCTGATGGTTAAAAGACATAAGAAGATAGAGTCGCCGGTGCGCTGGATCGCCCTTGTCTCCAGCTGATAGATGTCCCGGAATACAGAGGGTTCGCAGCAAAAGGCCCCGCTGTTCGTGCCGCCTTCTGAAAGAATCTCTTGTATGGTGCTAAGGTCCATGGTAATGCCATGCTTCTTATCACTGATAAGCTTGTATAGGTCTTTGAAGCGAATGGACGGAGTGATGGCAAATTCATTATAGAACATGTCAGTCACATGATGGTAATGCTCCATAGCCATAAGCTGGTTGCCACTCTGGTACAGTGCGTAGACCAGGTAATAATGAGCCTCTTCACTATAGGAATCAATGGCAATTGCCTGCTGGCATACGTCGATGATGGTGGGATAATCTTTTCTTTTCTCAAGAAGGAACAAAGTTTTTTGGATCAGTTTTTGATAGAGGGTGTGATAATAAGTGTGGATCGGGACCACCCAGGATTCCCACTCTGATTTTGGAAGAAAGTTTCCCTTGTATAAGGCAAAGGCCTCCAGACAAAGGGCTAAACGGTCATCCTCGGAAAGACCGGTGGCCTCCAATTGAACACACAAGTCTTCAAACTGATCGGTATCGCAGACCGTTGTAAGGTCCTTTGTCCAGCCGTAAGCCTTACGGTTCTGGAAAACCAGCTCCTGCGTCGGATATCCCAGGGGTTCCAAAAGTTTGCGTACACGGAACATTAAGGTCTTTAAGGCTCCTGCCGGGTTATTGCTGGCTTCATCTTTCCAAAACAGATCAATAAGTTCTTCTACCGGAATATCCCGCCCCCGAAACGTAATAAGATATTCTAATAGGCTCCAGGGCTTTTTTGCTTGATTATTCTGGTCTACGATCGTCCTGTCCCCCATGGATATGGAGAATCCTCCCAGCATATTTACATGAACGATAGATTCTTGATTTTTCATATAATGTCTCCATATTAACATTTTCTCTATTTAGTATATAGAAAAAAAGTGGAAAAGTCTAGCATTGCTTATAAAAGATTGTGATTTTTGTTAAAATACGGTATACTTAGTGAGGATTAAAATCATTAAAGAAAGCAGGAGTGAGCATGAAAAGTAAAAAAATGGCCTCTGGTGTTCTTATTATAGCCTTTATTTTTCTGGCTGTGGGTATAGGAAAGCTTTATTCTGATTTTAAAACAAGAGATCATGCAGAGAAACAGTATGAAAGTCTAGCGGAGCTTGCAAGGGAGACTACGGACGGGGAAACTAAGACCAGTATCCCGGAAGCAGAAACAAGCGCTGCCTATGTTTCCCCCATTGATTTTGAGAAATTGAGAAATATCAATCCGGATATTGTGGGCTGGATTCGAATTGAAGGTACGGTAATCGACTACCCCATTGTACAGGCGGATAACAATGAAACTTATCTGGATACAGATTTTGAGGGTAAGAAGAGCGTGGCCGGAGCCATTTACCTTGATTATGAAAGTGAACCTGATTTTTCCGGCAGGCATAACATAATATACGGGCATCACATGAAGAACGGAACGATGTTTAAGGACATCATAAAGTACAAGGATGAAGCTTTTTTTAAGGAACATCAGGATATTTTTATTTATACGCCAGTGAGGGAATACCATTTAAGGCCCATCACCGCCCTCTATACGGATGCCTCATCTATCCGCCGGAAGACCGTGTTTGAAACAGAGGAAAGCTTTCAGGCATATGTGGAAGAGATGACAAAGGGCGGCCTGTTTTTGCAGAAACCGGAAGAACCGGTGAGACAGCTTTGGTCTTTTGTAACCTGCAGCTATGAGTTTAATGATGCAAGAACCATTCTATACGCCTGTGAAGTGCTTAAGGGTGAAGATTAGAGGGTTATAAGCATACATATTGTTCTGTATTATTTGCAGACTGATGAAAGGAAGATATTATTATATGGGAAAATATTTCGGAACAGATGGCTTCCGCGGGGAAGCCAATGTGACACTGACAGTAGAGGATGCCTATAAGGTGGGCCGGTTCTTAGGCTGGTACTATGGGCAGAAGAATCCGGAGGAAGTATGCAGGATTGTTATAGGAAAAGATACAAGACGCAGCAGCTACATGTTTGAATATTCTCTGGTGGCAGGACTTACTGCATCCGGAGCCGATGCATATCTGCTTCATGTTACCACGACCCCAAGTGTATCTTATGTAGTGCGAACCGAAGGATTTTCCTGCGGGATCATGATCTCTGCCAGCCATAATCCATATTATGACAACGGGATTAAGGTAATTAACGAAAAGGGCGAGAAGCTGGAAGAGAGCGTAATTGAAGAAATCGAAAAGTATCTGGATGGGGAAATCGGAGAACTGCCTATGGCAAAACGTGATAAAATCGGCCGAACCGTAGACTTTGCCGCCGGACGAAACCGCTATATCGGATATTTGATTTCCACAGCGACCAGATCCTTTAAGAATAAAAAAGTTGCCCTGGACTGTGCAAACGGCAGTGCTTCTGCCATTGCTAAGAATGTTTTTGATGCCTTGGGCGCTGAAACCCATGTGATCAGCAATGAACCCAATGGCTTAAACATCAATACAGGCTGCGGTTCCACTCACATCGAGCAGCTTATGAAGTTTGTTAAAGAAGTGGGAGCTGACGTGGGCTTTGCCTATGACGGAGATGCGGACCGGTGTATTGCTGTGGATGAGAACGGAGAAATGGTGGATGGAGATGCCATTTTGTATATTTGCGGCAAGTATATGAAGGAACAGGGAACCCTTAAGAATAACAAGGTGGTGACCACCATCATGTCTAACTTCGGTCTATACAAGGCTTTTGAACGGGAAGGCATTGAGTTTGAGAAAACAGCGGTAGGCGATAAATATGTATATGAAAATATGTCGGCAAACGGAAATTGCCTGGGCGGGGAACAGTCCGGCCACATTATTTTCAGCAAGCACGCGACTACGGGAGACGGTATTTTGACTTCCTTAAAGGTGATGGAAGTCATTTTGGAAAAGAAGGAGAGCCTTGGGAAACTGGTTTCCGAGCTTGAGATTTATCCCCAGGTGTTAAAAAATGTCCGCGTCCACGATAAGACGGCAGCCCAGGATGATGAGGCGGTAAAGGCTGAAGTGGAAAAGGTGGCGGAAAGCCTTGGAAACAGCGGAAGGATTCTTCTCCGCCAGTCCGGCACAGAGCCTGTGGTACGGGTTATGGTAGAGGCCGCTGATTTAAATACCTGTGAGAAATTTGTAGATCAGGTCATAGAAGTAATGAAAGAAAAAGGCCATCTGCTTTCCTAGAAGATTGTAAAAAAAATAGAAAGTGATCCAAAGTCCGGGGAAGCTTCCGGTTTCGGAAGCTTTCTATTTTTTTGCAGGTATGCGTAATTGTAAATCAGGACAATTCATGATATGATTAAGGTCTGATGCAGCAAATTGTTTTTGGGAGACCAGGGAATATGGATAATAAAGATTTTTCAAATTTAGGAGACCAGATCAGGGATTCGGTGCAGAATGCGATTGACTCCATGGATTTTAACCAGCTGAACAGAACCATATCCGATACGGTTAATTCTGCCCTGGAGGAAGCCAGGAGCCAGCTGATTAAAGGGGCGGATTTTGGGAAGAATATACCGCCGGGCAGCTTTAGCAGCCAAAGACGTGAAAGAACAGAGACGTACCAGAAGACTGAGTGGAGCGGAGCATCGGTACAGAAAGAGAGCCGTGAAGACGGACCGGGGTACCGGGCATTTCAAACCAGCCGGGATGTTTTAAAAAGAACCGGAGGTCAGGGGGAACTGGCGCAGTTAAATCAGACGGGCCGTGTAGCAAGTATTTTGTATACGGTATTTGGGAGCATTGGCATTGGTATAATCCTGATTCTTCTTCTGGTTGTCTGGATTGTGGCTCTTGTGGTGAAGCCGGTTATCTGGGCTGTGGCAGGTGCAACCTTTATCTTACTGCTCTTAGGCGGCGTATCCGGTTTTATGCTCCGCGCAGGAATCGGCATCCGGGACCGGTTAAAAAGGGCCAGAATTTATGCAAAACAGTCAGGAAAGCGAATGTACTGCAGCATTGAGGAGCTGGCAGGAAACATTGGAAGATCCCGTGACTTTGTATTGAAAGACGTCCAAAAGATGATCAAGCTTGGAATTTTTAAGCAGGCTTATTTAGATGAACAAAAGACCTGTCTGATCTTAAGCGAAAACACTTACAGGCAGTATCTGGAATGCCAGAAGGCCCTTAAGGAAAGGGAGCTGGAAGAAGCCAGAGAAAAAGCACAAGAAGAAACTCCTTCAGAGGAAATAAGACAGATGATGGCCGATGGCCAGAACTATTTAAGGATATTAAGGGAGGCCAATGATGCCATTCCGGGGGAAGTGATTTCCCAGAAGATTTCAAATCTTGAACATGTGATCCGCAGGATTTTTGAATCGGTTTCCAAACACCCGGGGCGGATCGGGGAGATGGAACGCTTTATGGAATACTACCTTCCAACAACGGTAAAGCTGGTAAATGCATACCGGGATTTCGACAGCGTAGGTTCCCAGGGGACCAATATTTCTTCCGCAAAAGCGGAGATAGAGAGAACTCTTGACACGATAAACCAGGCCTTTGAGCGGCTGCTTGATGATCTTTATCAGGATGCTGCCTTGGATGTTTCTACAGATGCATCGGTGATCCAGACGATGTTAAAAAAGGATGGCTGGGCGGAAAGTGATTTTACAGGAGGTATGAAGAATGAGTAAGGATATTGAAGAGATGTTAAAGGAAGCTCCAGAACTGACACTGTCTCCTCTTGGGGCCGGCGGGATGGAAGAAACCCAGCTGGTGCAGACGGAAAGCGTTCTTAAAATGGTGGAGGAAGCACCGGTATCCGAATTAACGCCGGAGGAAGAACGGCAAGTGGCTGACTTTGCGGAAAAGATCGATTTAAGGGATTCGAATCTGATCCTTCAGTATGGAGCCGGAGCACAGAAAAAGATTGCTGATTTCTCGGAAGCAGCCCTTGATAATGTAAAGTCTAAGGATCTGGGGGAAGTGGGTCAGATTCTGTCAGAGGTGGTTGTTGAGCTTAAGAGCATTGAGGTTGAGGAAGAAGAAAAGGGTCTTTTCGGCCTTTTCAAAAAAAGCGTAAACCGGGTGGAAGGCATTAAGGCTAAGTATGCCAAGGCAGAAACCAATGTAAACCAAATCTGCAAGGCCCTTCAGAACCATCAGATCCAGCTGTTAAAGGACATTGCTCTTCTGGATAAAATGTATGATTTAAATACCACGTATTTTAAAGAACTTACCATGTATATTATGGCTGGAAAACGGAAGCTTGCCAGGGTGCAGCAGGAAGAGCTGCCGGTACTTCTTGATAAGGCGGCGAAAAGCGGACTTCCGGAAGATGCCCAGGCAGCCAATGACTTGTCTTCCATGCTGAACCGTTTTGAGAAGAAGCTTCATGACCTGGAGCTTACCCGCATGATATCCATTCAGATGGCGCCTCAGATTCGTCTTGTCCAGAACAATGACACCTTAATGACGGAAAAGATACAGTCCACCCTGGTGAATACCATTCCTCTGTGGAAGAGCCAGATGGTGCTTGCCATTGGAATCAGCCATTCCGAGCAGGCGGCAAAGGCCCAGCGGGAAGTAACGGATATGACCAATGATCTTTTAAAGAAGAATGCGGAAGTTTTAAAGACCGCAACCATTCAGACGGCAAAGGAATCAGAACGAGGAATCGTGGACATGGAGACACTTAAGAAGACCAATGAATCCCTGATAACAACTTTGGATGAAGTGGTCCGAATCCAGGCGGATGGCAGGACGAAACGCCGGGAAGCAGAAGTGGAGTTAAGCAGGATGGAAGGGGAACTGAAGTCCAAGCTTTTACAGCTTAGCAAATAACAGGTAAAAAGACTTACAATAGAAAATTAATTTTTCTGTTGTAAGTCTTTTTTAGTCGTGCTATAATAACATAACACTTCACCGTGACACACTGTCAGAGCACGGTAAGTGATTTTAATGCAAAGGAATGATGATAGATGGGGTTAGACCTGTAAAAACTACGTTGTTCATTGTCAAAAGATACAGCGTGATTTATCGACTCCAAAGCCTGTGTTGAGTTTTTTAGAGCAGACGATTAAATGATTATGGAGGAGATAAAACATGTTGAATTATCAAAGATATAAAAGAGTACCGGTAGTCACCTATCCGGAAAGACAATGGCCGTGCAATGAGATTAAGAAGGCACCGATCTGGTGCAGCGTTGATTTAAGGGATGGAAATCAGGCTCTTACGGAGCCCATGGTTGTGGAAGAGAAGATCGAGATGTTTGAGCTCCTGATCCGGTTGGGTTTTAAGGAGATTGAAGTCGGTTTTCCGGCAGCTTCCCAGATTGAATATGATTTCTTAAGGCAGCTTGTGGAACGTAAGCTGATTCCTGATGATGTGGTCATTCAGGTTCTGGTTCAGTGCAGAGAGCACTTGATTAAGAGGACCTTTGAAGCCCTTCAGGGAGTTAAGAAGGCGATTGTACATATCTACAATTCCACTTCAACACTCCAGCGGGATGTGGTTTTTGGCAAGGGCCGGGAAGAAATCAGGGAAATCGCCGTAAAGGGTACGGAATGGGTGAAGCAGTATATGCAGGGCTTTGACGGAGAAGTCGTTCTTGAATATTCGCCGGAAAGCTTTACAGGAACAGAGCTGGATTTTGCTCTGGATATTTGTACGGCGGTCCAGGAAACCTGGGGCGCATCACCGGATAAGAAAATTATCTTCAACCTTCCTTCTACCGTGGAGATGAATACTCCTAATGTTTATGCGGATCAGATCGAATGGATGAATACTCATTTCAAAGACCGTGACAGTATTATTTTAAGCGTTCACCCCCACAATGACCGGGGAACCGGAATCGCAGCCACGGAGCTTGCTCTGTTGGCAGGAGCCGACCGGGTGGAAGGCACGCTTTTAGGAAACGGCGAACGGACCGGGAATGTAGATATTTTAACAGTCGCATACAACATGTTCTCTCACGGGATCAATCCGGAGCTTCATATTGAGAATATTCGTGAGATCGTTGATATATATGAGCGATGCACCAAGATGGAAGTAGAGCCCAGACATCCCTATGCAGGAAAGCTTGTCTTTACCGCCTTTTCCGGCTCCCACCAGGATGCCATCAACAAAGGCATGCAGGCTATGCGGGATAGAAAGAATACTTACTGGGAGGTTCCTTACCTGCCCATTGACCCATCAGATATCGGAAGGCAGTATGAGCCCATCGTGCGGATCAACAGCCAGTCCGGCAAGGGCGGCGTAGCCTTTGTCATGGATACCTTCTACGGCTTCAAGCTTCCAAAGGGTATGCATAAGGAGTTTGCTGATGTGATTCAGGCGATTTCTGAAAAGCAGGGTGAAGTTGCTCCTGAGCAGATTTTGGATGAGTTTAAGAGCAATTACACGGAGAAGAAAGAACCGATCCATTTCCGCAAAGCCCAGATTACGGAAGCAGAAGATGATACACCGTTCTCAACAGCTGCAAGAGTCCGCTATACCGATCATGGTGTTGAGAAAATCTTTGAGGGTGTTGGAAACGGACCTATTGATGCGGTACAGAAGGGGCTTGAAAAAGAACTTGGCATTGAGATCCGGGTTCTTGACTACTATGAGCATGCACTTGCTTCCGGTTCCGGAGCACAGGCGGCCTCCTATATTCACCTCCTTGATGTGAAGACAGGAAAAGCTACCTACGGTGTAGGCATCAGCTCCAACATTACAAGAGCGTCAATCCGCGGAATCTTCAGCGCAGTCAACCGGTTATTCTATTCATAAATAAAGGGCCAGCCTTTGAGAAAAGGCTGGCCTTATTTTTATGTTTTAACGGAAAACTTAAATCAGATTTTTGCAGTGGATTCCCTGATCACCAGTTCCGCGTCCAGAATCAGAGATTTTGGGGAGCTGGAGGGGTTTTCCATCATCTCCAGGAGCATCTCACAGGCAGTGTACCCAAGCTGCAGGCAGGGCTGGTTGACCGTTGTGATGGAAGGACAGGTCATAGTGGAAAATTCGATGTTATCAAAGCCCACCACCATGATGTCCTTGGGTACATTGAGTTTAAAACGCTTTGCGGCCCGTATGACGGCAGCTGCAAATATATCGGAGACCACAAAGAAGGCGTTAGGCCTTGGCTCACTGTTTAATAAACGGCAGATTGCAGCGTAAGCCATCTGATAGTTGATCTCCGGCAGCTGTATGATCCAGTTTTGAGGGACAGAGATTTCTGCCTTTTTTAAGGCGCTCAAATATCCCTCCTGCCGTTTTACCGCATACTTAAAGCTTAAAGGCCCATTGATGAGGGCGATTTTATTGCAGCCGCAGTTATAGAGATATGCGGTGGCTGCCTCTGCGGCGGAAAAATCGTCAATGCTGACATAGGGGTATCCTGCGGCGTCTTCGTTGTATTCGCAGCACTGCACCAAAGGGGTGATGGCGCGTATCTGTTTTAACTGTTCTTCCGATGCCCGGTTTAAAAGGATGGAACCGGCAGCGTTGACCCGGTGGAGCAGATTGCAGAAATTGCGGATGGAACTCCGGTCCAATGGGGATTCATTGATGAGTAAATGACAACCATGGGCCTTTGCAGAGACTCTGGCCCCTTTTATGACCTCCTGATAGAAAACATTTTCAATTCCTGGAATATTCAGTACGATCAGCGGCTGTTCTTCAATGGAGGGCGGAGCGCTGGATTCAAAGGCATATCCAAGCGCGGCCATAGCGCTTTCTACTCGTTTGGCGGTATCTGCCTTGACCTGCTCCCTGTGATTTAACACACGGGAGACGGTAGCCGGTGAAACTCCCGCATGTCTTGCAATTTCTTCTATTGTAATTTTTTCCTGTTTCATTCCCCTGTTCTTCCTTTGCTTCATTCTTTCTTTTGTTTATATCATGAGAAAGGCTTATTGTAAATATAAACTTTTCATAGTTATGAAAACTTTTCAGAAAATCGAGACTGCAATTGTGCAGAATGATTATATTATCACAATAGAATCTGGATATAACATGGAAAAACTATTAATAACGACCAAAAACTTGAAAACATAGCAAGAAAATGTTAAAATCACCTTGAAAAAATGAAAGAAATGAAAAGCAATATGAAAGCCAATCGGAAGAGGAAGGAACACGCTATGAAGGTAGGAATCATTGGGTGCGGAAGGGTCGCACAGACAAGACACATCCCTGAATACGGGGCGCATCCCGGAGCCCAGATTGCAGGCTATTATGATTTCAACGAGGAACGGGCAAGGGAGCTGGCTGCAGTTTACGGCGGAAAGGTATATGATTCTGCAGATGCTCTGCTGGCTGACCGGGGAATCGATGCGGTAAGTATCTGTACGGCCAATCATACACACGCAGAAATTACCATCAAGGCCCTGCGGTCGGAAAAGCATGTACTTTGTGAAAAGCCTATGGCAGTAAGCCTTGAGGAATGCAAAGCAATGGTGCACGCGGCAGCAGAGAACAACCGGCAGCTGATGATCGGACAAAATCAGAGATTTGCCAAAGCTCATATACGGGCAAAGGAGCTTCTATTAGCAGATACGATCGGAAAGGTCCTCACATTTAAGACCACATTCGGACATGGCGGGCCGGAAACCTGGAGCATCGATGGGGCAAACAGCTGGTTTTTTGATAAAGAGAGGGCTTCCATGGGAGCCATGGCTGATCTGGGAGTTCATAAGACGGATTTGATCCAGTATCTTCTGGGCCAGAAAGTTGTAGCTGTAACTGCTCAGCTGCTGACCCTGGATAAAAGATATGAGTCAGGAGAACTGATTGGCGTGGATGACAATGCCATCTGCATCTATGAGATGGAAGATGGTGCCATAGGAACCATGACGGCCAGCTGGACTTATTACGGTAAGGAAGATAATTCCACGGTTCTTTATGGGACCAAGGGAATTATGAAGATTTATGACGATCCGGAACATTCCATTTCCGTGGTTTTGAAAAACGGGGAACAGATCTTATACGACATTGATAAAATACAGACCAATGACAATCAGACAAAATCCGGGATTATTGATGCATTCGTGGATGCCCTGGAGGCGGGGACAGAGGTGCCGGTCAGCGGCGCTGATGTATTAAGCGCCATGGAAGCTGTGTTTGCCTGCCTGGAGTCCGGCAGGGAGAAACGAAGGATCGCCATCGGGGAAAAGGGGGAAAGGTAGCATGAAACTGGGATTTGTCAGTGCGATTCTGGGAGAATGGACTTTTGAGGAAATGATCGATACGGCGGCGGCCATGGGCTTCCAGTGTGTGGAAGTGGCTTGCTGGCCAAAGGGAAGGGCGGAGCGCAGATATGCAGGTGTCAGCCACATTGATGTGGCTGATTTAACAAAAGAGAAGGCGGAGTACATAAGAAATTACTGCAAAGAACGGAATGTGGATATTTCCGCCCTTGCATTTTACCCCAATGTAATGGAAGAGGATGAGGAAAAAAGGCAGGCCAATATTTCCCATCTTATGAAGGTGATCGATGCCAGCGCTGTCCTGGGTGTTCATCTGGTAACCACGTTTATCGGCAGGGACCAGACAAAGACCGTGGAAGAGAACTTAGAGCTGGTAAAAGAAATCTGGCCGCCCATTCTAGCCCATGCAGAGGAAAAAAAAGTGCGGATCGCCATTGAGAACTGTCCCATGCTGTTTGGCAGGGAGCAGTGGCCTGGCGGGCAGAACTTAATGACATCACCGGCGAACTGGGAAAAGATATTTGAAATCCTGCCCAATGATAATCTTGGGATCAATTATGATCCTTCCCATTTTGTCTGGCAGATGATGGATTATATTAAGCCTCTTTACCAGTTCCGGAATAAGATTTTTCACGTCCATTATAAGGACATTAAATTGTATGAGGATGAGTTAAAAAAGGTGGGGACTATGGCATATCCTCTGGATTATATGTCGCCAAAGCTTCCCGGTCTTGGAGATGTGAACTGGGGAAAATATGTCAGCGCATTAACGGATATCGGTTACGACGGGTTCACCTGTATCGAAGTGGAAGACAGGGCGTTTGAGGGCACCAGAGATAAGATCCTGGACAGTCTGAAACTGTCTAAGAAATATATGGACCAGTTTATCATTTAGGTTAAGGCAGCAAAAATGCTTTGATAGAGAAGGAAAATGTAGAAGGAGGATCAGTAATATGAAAAAAGCAGCAGCAATTATTTTGGCAGCGTTGGTGGCGGTAACGGGAACTGCATGTTCCCAGGTAAAACCGGCAGACACCACAACAGCGGCAGCAAAGGCGGAGTCAACATCGGCTGAAACGGTAAAAGAGACAGAGGCCGTGAAAGAAGGTACACATATTTATGTCCTGACCGTACCGGAAGATCATGGCTGGACCGGTTCTGTAGCTACCTTTGCGAAAGAGAAGATCCAGGAGGTAAATGAAAAAGGTACTTATACTGCGGAGCTGATTACCTCTGCCAATGCGGCGGAACAGATCCGGAACATTGAGGATATCGTTTCCAAAGGAGAAAAGAATATTGCAATGGTCATCCAGCCCATTGATGATACGGTGCAGTCTGCCATTCAGGGTGTGATCGACGCAGGAATTCCTTATGTGGCATTTGACCGGATCATTGACGGCGTGTCCGGTAAGGCTGTGTCCAATGTAAAAGGCGATAATTCCGGCATCGGCGCAGGTGCTGCTGCTTATTTCGTATCCCTGGGACTTACACCGGGAGAGTCGATCTATGTTTATGAAGGCGACACATCTTCCGTAACCACGCTGCGGGATGAGGGCTTTACCAAATACTTAACAGGGGAACTGGAATTTGGCGGAGAAGTCATTGCGGCGGATAAGAAATGGAGCCAGGATGACTTAAAGTCCATTACATATTCCGGAGCAATGAACTGGAGCCGTTCCGATACGAAGACATCCTTTGAATCCTTACTGGGAGACAGCAAAAATGCCCAGATCAAATGGTTTTATGCAGAAGATGATGAGCTGGCCATGGGAATCTTAGAGGCCCTTTCCGGAGGCGGAATTGATGAGGCAACCAAGGATACCTTCCTTTCCGGCAAACCGGTCATCACCGGATGCGGCGGCCTTGATGAACTGTATGAAGTACTTCGGGGAAAAACCTATGAGGATATCGCATCAAAATGCGGAGGCATCATGTCAGTAACCTACAGCCCGTCCATGATTCAGACAGCCATTGAAGACATGGTGGATTATCTGGATGGAAAACAGGTGACCCAGGATCATGTGATTGCCTGCGAAAATGTAACATCAGAAAATGTAAATGAGTACCCATCCTTCTAGAAATATTGGTCTGAGGGACAAAAGGGGCCGTTCGTCGCTTTCGGAACGGCCCCTTTTACAAAACCGGAGGTTGAGAGATGAGTTTATTGGAAATGAATGGGATCAGCAAGGCATTTAACGGAGTCCAGGTATTAAAGGGAGTCCGTTTAAATGTCGAACAGGGGGAGGTCCATGCCCTGCTTGGAGAAAACGGAGCAGGGAAGTCAACCCTGATGAACGTGCTGACAGGAGTGTTTCCCAAAGACAGCGGGACCATTGCATTTGACGGAAAAGAGATCGATACCATCACCATCAGACAATCGGAGGAACTGGGAATTGCCTTTGTCCATCAGGAACTAAATCTGTTTAATGACTTAAAGGTCTATGAAAATATTTTTTTGGGGAAAGAGTACCAAAACAAGCTTGGAAAGCTGAACAAACGAAAGATGATGGAAGAAACGGAACGGTTATTCCATGAGCTTGGGGTTGACATAAATCCTAGTGAGCTGGTGGCGAATTTAAAGACCAGCCAGAAACAGATGCTGGAGATCGCAAAGGCGCTGTTCTTTAAGGCAAAGCTGTTGATCTTAGATGAGCCTACCACTTCCCTAAATAACGAAGAAGTAAAGCATTTGTTCAGCATTGTCAATCATTTAAAAAAGACGGGAACCTCATTTATCTTTATATCCCATAAAATGCCGGAGATTTTTGAACTGGCTGACCGGTATACTGTATTCCGTAATGGGGAATTCATAGGAGACGGTGCCATTGGGGATACGACTCCGGAAGAAGTAACAGGGCTCATGGTAGGAGAGAATTATTCTGCCGGAGAGGTTTATGAAAAGAGAAAACCCGGTGAAGTGATTCTGGAGCTTCATGATTTTTCAGGTCCTGGATTTAAAGAAGTGTCCCTGCAGGTCAAAAAGGGCCAGATTATCGGACTGACCGGACTTCAAGGCTCCGGAAGCAGCGAGCTGATGCAGTGTATGTTCGGGGTTACTGAGGCGATATCAGGAGAAATGAAGATCAGGGGAAAAAGGGTGCCCTCCCATTCGATCCATAAAGCCATGGAAGCAAAAATCGCCATGCTTGCTTCCAACCGGAAAGAAAATTCTGTTATCCCGGACATGAGTCTGCTGGAAAACATGTATCTGGCAGAGCATACCTTATCGGCACGCAGGCCTCATATCCAAAAACGGAAGGAAGAGGAGCGGTTTGAAGCGTTTAAGACCCTGTTAAATATCAAGGCCAGAAGCAGTTCCGATTCCATTCTATCCTTAAGCGGCGGAAACCAGCAAAAGGTATTTATTGCCCGATGGCTGAATACGGATGCGGATATTCTGCTGTTTGATAATCCTACTCAAGGCATTGACGTAGGAGCCAAGGCAGAGATTTATAAGCTGATACTGGAAATGGCAAAAAAGGGAAAGACCATTCTCATCAATACCCTGGAAATCCCGGAAATCCAAAAGGTAGCTGATTTCTGTGCTGTTTTTTACAACGGAAGAATGATAAAAATTCTGGAGCATGATGAGATCAATGATACTACGGTCATGCTGTATTCAACAAATGCCGTGAACCAGGAAATAGGAGGATAAAGAAATGAAGGCAGGAGAAAAGAAAAACGGAATATCCTTTGGGGTTCTGTCCAAATGGTGCGGGGAATTCAGTTTTATTATCGTATTTGTGCTGATCTTTTTGGTATATGCCCTCACCAGCAACGGGCTGACCTGGAGCGGCACCATGAATATTTTCCGCCATTCGGCAGTGGTGGGAATCATCGGTCTGGGAATGGGGCTGGTATGTATGACCGGGGAAATTGATTTATCGGTAGGTTCCATGCTAGCCTTAAACAGCGGGCTGTCGGTCATTATGTTTAATATCACAGATCATATTTTGATGACATTATTGTTTGCCCTTTTGTTCGGTGCTGCCTGTGGTCTGATCAACGGCCTGCTGGTGGGTTACATAAAAATGCCGGCCTTTATTGTTACATTAGCGACCATGCTGATCTTCCGTTCCTTTGCCCAATATATCTGCCAGCATATCGATAAGGCTCTGGCAGGAGGCGGAAGCAGCGTGTACCGGATGATCAAGGAGCTGTCCTCTTATCAGCCGTTTTACGGTCTTGGAAACGGAAAAGTTCTTACCGTTCCCATTGTGGGACTGATCCTGATTTTAATGACGGCATTATTTGTTTACATAACGACCAGCACTAAGTACGGAAAAAAGGTTTATGCAGTGGGGAGCAATGCGAAGGGTGCACAGATGGCGGGAATCAATGTGAGTCTTATGAAGGTTTCCGTATTTGTTCTTGCGGGAATCCTGACAGGGCTCGCCTCCTTTTTATGGGTGGCCATGAATGCCTCCTCTGATCCGGCCACTACTGGAAGCAGCTATGAAATGTATGCCATTGCGGCAGTCGTATTAGGCGGCATCAGTATGTCAGGAGGAAAGGGCAAATGCCTGGGAATCTTATTTGGAGCTATGTCCTATACCATCATTGACAAGATTATTGTTGCACTGAAGATGGATTCTCTCATCAATGATGCAATCAAGGGAATCATCCTGATTCTGGTGATCGTGGTTCAGATCATAGGACCGAGGATTAAGGAAAGGCTGACAAGACATAATTAAATAATACATGCAAAGGAAGGGAATTTGTTGATCGTACCAGTGGGGATGCTGGTATCATCAACAAATTCCCTTTTTCCCCCGGTACTTCATACGGGAAATGGTATCCTAATGAAGGAAATAAGCACATACATTTACTTTTCCAGGCGGTTTTAGTATAATGTAGACAGTTTATAAACGAGACAGGAGAAGTAACTATGAAAAAGTATGATTATGTGCTGGTAGGCGGCGGCCTTTATTCCGGTGTTTTCGCATACCTGGCAAAGCAAAAAGGGAAAAAGTGCCTTGTGGTAGAGAAACGGGAACACATGGGCGGCAACATTTACTGCGAGGAAACGGAAGGAATTCACGTACACCGTTATGGAGCCCATATTTTTCATACCAGCAACAAGAGGGTCTGGCAGTTTGTCAATGAATTGGCAGAGTTTAACCGATATACCAACAGCCCGGTGGCAAATTTCAAAGGCGAGATGTACAACATGCCTTTTAATATGAACACCTTCAGCAGGATGTGGGGAATATCTACCCCTGCAGAGGCAAAGGCAAAGATCGACGAGCAGAAGGCATCTATAATCGGGGAACCCCAGAACTTAGAGGAGCAGGCCATCAGCCTTGTGGGCAGGGATATTTATGAAAAACTGGTGAAAGGTTATACAGAGAAACAGTGGGGCAGAGACTGCAAGGAGCTTCCTGCCTTTATTATCAAACGTCTTCCCGTTCGTTTTACCTATGACAACAATTATTTCAATGATTTATACCAGGGAATTCCCATAGGCGGATACAATGTGATCATTGAAAAGCTGTTTGAGGGCTGCGACATAGAAATGGGTGTGGATTATCTGGAGAACAAGGAATATTATGACGGTCTGGGAGAACGGGTGATTTATACCGGAACCATTGATGCTTATTACGGATACCAGTTCGGAAAGCTGGAATACAGGAGCTTACGGTTTGATACTCAGGTGGTGGATACGGACAACTATCAGGGAGTGGCTGTAGTCAACTACACAGACCGGGAAACTCCTTATACCAGGATCATTGAGCACAAACATTTTGAATTCGGCACACAGCCTAAGTCTGTTATCACCAAAGAGTATTCCGTGGACTGGAGCGAGGGCATGGAGCCTTATTATCCGGTAAATGACGGAAAGAATCAGGAATTGTTCCAAAGATATGCTGCTCTGGCTGAAAAAGAAGATCAGGTGATTTTCGGCGGACGGTTAGGGGAATATAAATATTATGATATGGACAAGGTCATTGAATCGGCCATGAACCGGGCGGAAAAGGAATTGAGCTAATCCTGCATACAGGCATAGCTGTTTACTTTTTATGACAGATATAGTACAATACTACGGAACCAGGGCTGGATTTTCCATGCCCTGAAACGTACGTAAACGGGAGGAATCTATGAACGTTGTATACGCTTCCAACGATAATTATGCCAGACATCTGGCCGTATCCCTTTATTCCCTTTTGGATCATAACAGGGACATGGGTGACATCCATATCTATGTTTTGTCCATGAGCCTGTCCGAAGAGACGAAAGAACGGCTTAAGACCGTGGCAGATGGGTTTGGTCGTGAACTGACGGTCGTGGAGCTGGGTGACTTAAAGGAGCGCTTTTCCTATGAAGTTGATACGGGTGGCTTTGACTTAAGTATTATGGCCCGCCTGTTTATGGGAGAGGTTCTCCCGGAGGAAACAGACCGGGTACTGTATTTAGACTGCGATACGGTAGTGCTGTCTTCCTTAAAGAGACTGTGGGAAAAAGATCTTGGGACCTTCCTTTTAGGAGCTGTCATGGAACCTACCATATACCCTTCTATTAAAGAAGAAATCGGTCTTTTGCCCGAGGCGCCTTATTTTAATTCCGGTGTACTCCTCATTGATATGATCCGTTGGAGAGAGGAAAATGCCCAGAAACAGCTTTTGGATTTTTACTGTTCCATGGGCGGAAAGCTGTTTGCAGGAGATCAGGATACCATTAACGGGGCGTTAAAGGGTAGGATTAAACCCTTATCTCCCCGATATAACTTTTTTACCAATTACCGATATTTCCGGTACAGCCATCTGGTAAGGCTGTCACCTGTTTACGGAAAGCTTGGGAAAAAAGGGTTTCAAGATGCAAAAAAACACCCTGCGATCCTCCATTTTATGGGAGATGAGAGACCCTGGAAAGAGGGGAATTTAAACCATTACCGCAGGGCTTATGACCATTATCTATCTCTTACACCATGGGCAGGAGCGCCCAAGGAAAAGGGGACCCGGCTTTATATGGCAGCTTATCATCTGATGGATTACGCTACCTTTTTATGCCCTGCCGTGAGAGATTTTGTAAGCTCCAGATTTGGGATGCAGGTAATCAATTCCAGGAAAGGTTCTTAAATGGAAACAGATATGAACATTAGCTGTATCATTCTCAATTATAATGACCCGGAAACCACCATTAGCCTGGTAAACTCCATAGTAAATTATGAAATCTTAGATACCATTGTGATCGTGGATAACTGCTCCACCGATGATTCCGTCTCAAGACTTCAGGCACTTGCTGGCGGAAAGGTCCATGTTATCTCCACGGAAAAGAACGGCGGATACGGTTATGGCAATAATCATGGGATCCGTTATGCACATGGGATACTTCACGCTTCCCATGTGCTTATAGCAAATCCTGATGTTAAGGTTACAGAGGAATGTATACAGGCCATGAAAGATTCCTTTTTAAAGATAAGCCGGCTGGGGATCGCGGCGGCAGTCACCAGGGATGGAACAGGAGAGGTGACACTGTCAAGCTGGCGCCTTAATGGTCTTTTGGGTGATCTTCTGGATACCGGTCTTATTACCAGGCGTATTTTTGCCCACTGGCTTAATGACCGGCCGGAACTTAAGGCGGATTCTGAAAAAGAGCGGTACGTTTATGTAGATGCTGTGCTTGGCTCCCTTTTTATGGCAGATATGAATGCTCTGATGGAATGCGGTCTTTATGATGAAGAGGTCTTTCTTTATTATGAAGAAAAGATACTCGGATTTCAGATGAAGAAAAAAGGATACGGGACGATACTTCTTCTAAACCAGTCTTATATACACCTTCATTCTGTTTCCATAAATAAGAATGTGAAATCTATTTTAAAGAAGCAGGCGATTCTTCATAAGAGCAAGCTTCACTATTATAAAAACTATCTGGGAATCAACCGGTTCCAGGAATGTCTGGTAAGGGCGTTCCTGGCGTTTCTCATGGCTGAAATCTGGTTTTTGACAGAGATCGTGGGATTGTCCTGGTAGATTGGAAAGGGGAAAGCATATGGTTTCGGTACTGCTTGCATCCTATAACGGAGAAAAATATATACGGGATCAGCTGGATTCCATTTTAAACCAGACGTTTTCCGATCTGTCCATCGTGATTTCCGACGATCTTTCCGCAGACGGTACCCCTGCAATTATCCGGGAATATGAAGAACAATATCCGGGCCGGGTGAGGAGTCTTAGGAACAGCGAAAGATCCGGCAGTGCCCAGAATAATTTCTTCCGCCTGCTTAAGTCGGAAGCTGATGATTATATTATGCTGTGTGACCAGGATGATGTATGGCTGCCGGATAAGGTTGAAGTCACCTTAAGGGAAATGAAGAAGCTGGAAGCGGAATGGGGAGAAGCGGTTCCCCTTCTGGTCCATGGCGACTTATCGGTCACCGATAAGGAGGGCGGCATTCTTCAAAAATCCATGGCGGAATACCAGAAAATTGCAGTTCATGATAACCGGTTCAGCCATTATCTGGTTGAGAATAATATCACCGGGAACACAGTCATGATCAACAGGGCTTTATTGGGGTTCCTTGCTGATGTTCCAAAGGAATGCGTTATGCATGACTGGTGGCTTGGGCTTCTGGCAAGCTGTTTTGGAAGGATATCCTATATTGACCGTCCCCTGGTCCTATACCGGCAGCACGGTGAAAACCAGATGGGATCCAAAAGCGGCAAGGAGCAGTATGCGGAACGGATCAGGAATCAGGATGCGGTCCGGGAAAATTACAGGAAAATGTTTGCGCAGGCACAGATGTTTTTAAAACTCTATGGAAATGAGATGTCCTTGGAGCAGAGAGAGGTCTTGGAGCATTTTATCAAACTGCCCGAAAAAAACAGGGCAGAAAAGATTTATACGATCTGGAAATACAAATTAATGAAAAGCACCCTTATACGGACGCTGGGCCAGATGCTTTCTATCTGACCGGAAAATGGAGAATAACGCATGGACAAGAAAGAGGACATATTAGTAACGAGGGCTTCCATGCCTTCCTATGAAGAATTTATAGAAGAGATCAAGCCGATCTGGGAAACGGCCTGGATGACGAATATGGGAGAATTTCATGAAAAACTGATGGAGCAGCTAAAGGAGTATTTAAAGGTACAGAAGCTTCTTTTGTTTGTCAATGGACATATGGCTCTTGAAATGGCGCTGCAGGCCATGAATCTATCCGGCGAGGTGATCACCACCCCGTTTTCTTTCGCTTCCACCACCCATGCCATCGTTAGAAATAACCTAACTCCCGTGTTCTGCGATATCCGGGAGGAGGATTACACCATTGATCCGGATAAAATTGAAGCACTGATTACGGAAAAGACGACCGCCATTTTACCGGTTCATGTTTATGGAAATATCTGTGATGTAGAAAAAATCGAGAAAATTGCAAAAAAACATAATTTAAAGGTTATTTATGATGCCGCCCATGCCTTTGGTGTAGAAGTAAATGGGAGAGGGATCGGGACCTACGGGGACGCTTCCATGTTCAGTTTTCATGCTACAAAGGTATATAATACCATTGAAGGCGGGGCTGTGACTTTTCAGGATCCGTCCCTGGAGATTTTGTTTAATTATTTGAAGAACTTTGGTATCACCGGAAAGGAAACCGTAGAGTACATTGGCGGAAATGCGAAAATGAATGAGTTTCAGGCGGCTATGGGCATCTGCAACCTTCGCCATGTAAATGATTACATTGAAAAGCGCAGGCTTGTGACTGAACGGTACCGGGAGCATTTGACGGGGATCCCCGGAATCCGCCTGATTGAACCAAATGAAGGGATCCGCCAGAATTATGCGTATTTTCCTGTTGCTTTTGATGGCTTTTCCTTAACAAGGAATGAGATATATGAGCTGCTGGCCTCTCATCATATCTTTGCCAGAAAATATTTTTATCCATTGATCACGGACTTTGAGTGCTATCGGGATCGGTTTTTAAAGATACACCTTCCGGTGGCGAAAAAAGCGGCGGACAGCGTTTTGACCCTGCCCTTATATGCAGACCTTTCCCTGGATCAGGTTGATCGTATTTGCAACCTTATATTAAATGCCAGATAGGAAGAAAGCGATATGCCCTAAGATACAGAGCAGAAAAGAGGAAATTATGAATACAGCACTGGTGACTGCGATTGGGTCATTTTCGGCAGATATAGTTATAAAAAACTTAAAAAAGGACGGTTTCCGTGTAGTTGGCTGTGATATTTATCCGGAGGAATGGATTGCAGATTCCGGGAATGTGGCATCCTTTTACCAGGTTCCCCTTGCTACGGACGAGGAAAAGTATGTAAACTCCATCTTAAACGTGTGCAGGGAGGAAGAGGTCAAAGTGCTGATCGTACTCACGGATGTGGAGGTAGACGTGTGGAACCGTCATAGGGACGAACTGTCCCTGGCTTCGGTGACATTATGTCTGCCATCAGAGGAAACCCTTCTTCTATGCAGGGATAAAAGGGAGCTGTACCGCTATCTTTCGGATCAAGGCATGGGAAACCCCATTCCCACATTGGAGCTTTCGGAAGCGGACCCGGAACGGCTTTCCTATCCTGCGGTTATCAAACCCTTTAACGGGAGAAGCAGTCAGGGGCTTCGCTATATTCATTCCCTTGACGAGATGAAAGGTTTTCTGGAATGCGGGAGTTTGGAGGGGCTGATCGTACAGCCCTATTATCAGGGAAGCATTGTTACCGTGGACGTGGTAAGGCAGGCGGAAACAGGAGAGAGCGTGGCCGTGTGCCGGAAGGAGCTTTTGCGGACCCCGAATGGAGCAGGAACCTCGGTGCTTGTGTTTTTGGATCCTGTTCTGGAAGCCACGTGCAGGGATATAGCCAATGCCCTTGGCATCAACGGATGCGTGAATTTTGAGTTCATTCAGGGAGATGATGGATCGTATCATATGCTGGAATGTAATCCCCGTTTTTCCGGCGGAGTGGAGTTTACCTGTCTGGCAGGATACGATTGTGTCACCAACCATTTAAGATGCTTTACCGGAGAGGCCATAGAACCAATAAAGGGAATTACAGGCATGTATATTGCAAGAAAATATGAGGAATATATTATGGGAATTAAAAAACAATTCCCATAATCAGATGGACGGGCTAAATAGCAGCCCTTTTATCTTCACCTGCGTTGCAAGTGAAGATAAGTTATATTACAAAAGTAGATGAAGGAAAGGGCGGAGAGGAATGAGCGGCAGTTCCGAATCAAACATTATGGCCAGCATTAATTGTGTGACCTTTAATCATAGGGATTATATCAGGCAGGCCTTGGACAGCTTTCTGATGCAGAAGACAAATTTTGAATTTGAGATTCTGGTCCATGATGATGCATCCACCGATGGGACAGGGGATATTCTGAGAGAATATGCAGAAAAATACCCGGATAAAGTGAAACCACTCATACAAACGGAGAACCAGTATTCTCAGGGAATTGACAATATCAGCGGAGCGTTTAATTTCCCCCGTGCCAGAGGAAAATACATTTTTATGTGCGACGGAGATGATTACTGGACCACACCGGATAAGATGCAAAAACAGGTGGATTATATGGAAAGCCATCCGGATTGCACCCTTTGTATACACAGTGCTAAAATCGAATTGGTGGGAAGGGCTCTCACAGAAAAACAGATGCGTCCTTACAAGGGAGACCGGGTGATCAGACCGGAGGAGATCGTGGATAAGCCATCCGGTTATGCGATGTCATCCATGGCATTTCCCTCCCGCCTTGTGAAAGAACTTCCGGATTATTACGTGGATTGTCCGGTGGGAGATACTCCTCTGCAGATGATGGCGGCTGAAAAAGGGTACGGCTATTACATGGATGAACCATGAGTGCCTACCGGGTGGGAGTGGCAGGCTCCTGGACCGTGGAAGGAAAAAGCGGGAATTACGCCAAAAAGCAGAAGATTTACTGGGAGCGGATGAAAAAGGTATATGAAGAATATAACGTTGCCACAGAGGGCCGTTTAAAGGAAGCGACTGACAGCGCGGCAAAACGGACTTATTATCATACCATGGTTAATACCAGGCAGTTTAAGGAGATCGTGAACCCGGAGTACGCCAGATATTATAAAGAATTGACGCCAAGAACCAGGTTCTTTATTCAGGCCGAGTACCGGGCTCCGGGAGCTTATGGGCTGTTAAGAAAGATATTTCTGGGAAAGAAACGGTAAAGTACAAAAATATGGGCAGGATCCGGTATAATCCGTTTCCTGCCCATGCTTTTTATGATTATAAAGTTATCTGCCCAGATTATCTTGCAATATTAGGATCAGTTGGATCCCAGGTCTGGGTTTCGGGTATGATCTGTTCAATAGCAGGTCTCTCATAAGGGCCCGGAACCACTGATTCGTAAATCGTAACGGTAGTTCCAATCGCACAGTGATCATATACCCACTTGGCATCTCCGGAGAGGAGACGAACGCATCCTGCTGACTGAGCAATGCTCATATAATTATAAGTCGTCGGATCCAGCGTCATATTGTTAGGACTGCTGTACAAAATGGAATGAATTAAGAAGCCCTTCCAGATACGGGTTGCGTACTGGGTAAAGATTCCGTGATTCATATCTCTCCAGCGGTACTTTTCCGGAGTCTGGTATGTCCCAAGTGGGGTATCCGGTCCGGTGGAGGTCAAAAAGGATTTTACCGGAATAATATAGCCGTTGTTTCCATCTTTGGCGAAGATGGTCATGCAGTTCATGGTTTTGTTGATGCTGATGAGGAACGGTCCCTTACCGCCGATAATAGGCTCTAAGTCAGAGAGCATTCTACCTGATTCATCAAAATAATATTTGAAGCCGTCAAGATACTGCCATCCGGTCACCGGATAGGAATCCTGGAAATAGTAACGCTCATTGCCTGCCCATGCCCAGCCGGTGAAAGAGGTTCCATCTCCGTTAAAGTAACGGAGGCCGCCGTCGATCAGCCGCATTCCGTCTGCAACAGCGGAAACCAGAGGCTTCTCCGTGGCATAAGGGAACTGGGTATTCTTGGTGTAAAAGGCCATTCTCAGACCTGTTATGTAATGGCCGGTTCCCATGGTTCCGGTGGTGGCCCCGTTCTTTGCCCAGTCCATGGTGGTCCCATCTTCCAACTGTGCGGTATAGTAGATGTCGAACTGGTTATTTACATAACCGGAAAACCTCATCTGTACTGCTTCAATGTTTATGTCATTGGCATAGTTGGTAGTCTGCTGTCCGTTTAAAACCCATGGAGACCAGCCGGTGCTGGAAGTATAGGTCCGGTAAAGCACGTTTCCAACAATGTTGGTAAGAAAGGTGGACAATCCGTGAAAGCCCTGTCCGTTATTTGTGATCCATGCATCATTTACAAAAGGCTGTGACCAGTTGCTGTCACCGACCATAACGGTAGTCTGGAGACGTGGGAAATTGGCCTTTAACGCGTCCTGAGCAGCTTTGGTGGCTGCATCTACTTCGCCGTCTTCTCCGCCGCCTTCCCCTTCTTTTCCAATGTCTATGCCGGCATTTGCCAAAGCGTTTTCCGCTTCATCTGTAGTTACACCTTCCTGCGTCTGGGTGTTCGTCTGGTTCTGATCTTCAGACTGCCCGTCGCTCTGACTGATGGGGACACCATTCTTAAATCCCGGTCCATATGCTTCATCTGCCCATGCAAGGGAGGCTTGTCCGGAAACAAGAGCCGCCGTCAGGCAAAGAAGCGTCAGGCTTCGTGTCAGTTTACGCATAATTTATAACCTCCTGGATTCTATAAATGAAAAATATATTCCTTTATACTCTAACACAAGTAAGTTCAAAATGCTATATACGATTTACATTTATTGGGGAATATAGTACAATAAGGCGTAAATGTAAATTGGTAAAGCAAGGAGAAAAGCCAGTATGTACCAGGAAAATATGAAAAAAAAGGTCCTTTCCGGCCTCTTCTGGAAAGTGATGGAAAACGGGGGTACACAGGGAATCCAGTTCCTTGTTTCGGTTCTGCTTGCCAGGATGCTGACACCGGCAGAGTCCGGGGAAGTCATGCTCATCATGATATTTATTACCATTGGAAATGTGTTTGTCCAAAGCGGTTTTAATACCTCCCTGATCCAGAAAAAGACGGTGGATGAGGCGGATTATTCCTCTGCATTTTATATCAGCGGAGCCATTGCTTTTGTTTTATATATCATTCTCTTTTTCACGGCTCCGGCCATAGCTTCATTTTACGGACAACCTGTTTTTACTCCCGTGCTCCGGGTCCTGTCTGTGACCCTGTTTTTTGGTGCCGTTACCTCCGTGCAGTCTGCTGTGGTCGCCAGGAATATGGAGTTTCGGAAGCTTTGTCTGGCAAGCCTTTTTGCTGCCCTTTGCTCCGGTATTATCGGTGTAATTCTGGCATACAGGGGATTAGGTCTGTGGGCCCTTGCCATGCAGCAGTTTTTCTACAGCTTTTTCTTAATGGTCATGCTGGTATTTCTGGTGAAGTGGAGGCCAAGGCTTCTGTTTTCCGTTAAGAAGGCGAAGGAATTGTTCTCTTATGGCTGGAAAATACTTTGTTCCGGCCTTATTGATACTGTATTTAATAATGTTTACGGGCTAGTCATCGGGAAATTATATAATTCCGCCATGATGGGGCAATACTCAAGAGGAAACCAGTTTCCTGCTCTGATTGCGAATAATCTTGGGGCGGCTATCCAGTCGGTCATGCTTCCGGCTTTTTCGGCCTGCCAGGAGGACAAGGAGAGGCTAAAACGCATGGTGAGAAGGTCCATAGTCACCAGCTCTTACCTGGTATTTCCCATGATGGCCGGATTGATTGCCGTTGCTGAGCCTATGGTTAAGCTGCTTTTGACGGACCGGTATTTACCCTGTGTTCCCATGCTCCGGCTGTTGTGCATCGCCTATGCAACCTGGCCCCTTCATGTGGCGAATTTGCAGGCCATCAATGCCATGGGAAAAAGTGAGATATTCCTCAAACTGGAAATCATAAAGAAGTCGGTCAGCATGACTGCACTTTTGATCAGTATTCCATTTGGTATCTATACCATGGTAGCTTTAAGGGCAGTAACCGATTTTATCTGTACCTTTATCAATGCCTATCCCAATAAAAAGCTTTTAAACTACAGCTTTTTCGAGCAGTGGAAGGATGTGCTTCCTTCACTTCTCCTATCGGCAGTGATGTGCCTCTTCTCATACGGAGTACAATATGTAATAGAAGGAACACTCTTAACCCTGGTTGTTCAGATTCTGGTAGGAGTCGTTGTTTATGCAGGGCTTTCCTGGCTGTTCCGGTTGGAGGCTTTTTTATACTTATGCCGTATTTCCGGGATTATAAAAGAGTAGCCGGGGTGTTTTAAGTTTACTTTTTAAGCCGGATATTGTAGAATAAAGGAACGTTATGCGGAAATAACCGGTAGGGTATGCAATGATGCCCCTAAACCGTGGACAATTAAGAGGAAAATAAATGGAACGAAAAAATGTGGCCTGGAATATGATTGGAAGTCTGGTTTATGCCGGTTCCAGTATGATCCTCACGGCCCTTGTCAACCATCTCATAGGAACGGAACAGGGAGGGATCTTTGGCTTTGCCTTCAGCACATTTGGGCAGCAGATGTTTCTGGTGGCCTATTTTGGCATGAGGCCTTTGCAGAGCACGGATACAAGCCAAAGCTATACTTTTTCCGAATATCGCCTGGCCCGGTTGGCCACCTGTTCCATGGCAGTCATTTTTGGAACTTGTTATATCATGTTTAATATCCTGTCTCCGTCGGCAGGCTATACGGCTGAAAAAGCGCTGGTGGTATTTTTGATGGTGCTTTATAAGGTGCTTGACGGGTTCGCTGATGTGTATGAATCGGAATTTCAGAGGAACGGACGGCTGTATCTTACTGGACAGGCTATGGCATTTAGAACCCTGTTGTCTGTGTTTTGCTTTTTAGGAACTCTTGCTGTTACAAGGGAGCTTGTATTTTCCTGCGTGGTTGCGGTCCTGTCCCAGGGAGCAGGGATCCTGCTGTTTGATAAGCGAATGGCGGAGAGTGTCCCCGGAATGGTGTTTACCAGAACACCCGGCAGGCAGTGGAAGCTTTTGCAGGACAGTTTTTTACTGTTTTTATCTGTTTTTCTGGACGGGCTTATTTTTGCCATGGCAAAATATGCGGTGGATGCCCGGATGACATCTACGGACAACGCTGTTTTTGTGGCTATTTTTATGCCGACCTCGGTCATTAACCTGGCTGCTAACTTTGTTATCCGCCCCTTTTTGACCAAGATGTCTTACCAGTGGGAGGAACGGAACTTTGTAGATTTTAGGGCAGGCTTAAAGAAGCTTTCCGGAATCATATTCCTTCTTACGGTCATTGCCATGGCAGGAGCCTGGGCAATTGGGGTTCCTGTATTGGGAGTCATTTCCAATGTGGAGCTTAAACCGTATAAATCCGGACTTCTTTTCATTGTGCTGGGCGGCGGTTTCTTTGCGGTTATGAATCTGTTTTATTATGTGCTTGTTATCATGAAGAAGCAGAAGGGAATCTTTTTTGGCTATGTGCCGGTCTGCATCCTTTCCTTCTTTCTCTCCTTCTGGCTGGTTGGAGTGGGAGGAATCAACGGAGCGGCCTTCTCTTATATGCTGGAAATGCTGATTCTCATGCTTTGCTTTATGGGGCAGGCGATCCGCATGTTTATTGCTGAGGAACGTCATGCAGGCATACCGTTACACCCTGGAAACATGAGCGGTACAGAGGGAAAAGAGAGAATGGAGCGGAAGAAATGATGGATAAGGTACTGGTAGTAATACCTGCATACAATGAGGCTTTAAATATCGAGCGCGTGGTAGGAGACGTCATCACGAACTATCCCATGTTTGATTATGTGATCATTAATGACGGATCTACCGATCAAACAGCAGATATCTGCAGAAAGCATGGCTGGAAGATCATCGACCTGCCGATGAATCTGGGACTTGCCGGAGCGTTCCAGACCGGACTTAAATATGCTCACAGACGCGGTTACCGGTATGCCATACAGTTTGACGGGGACGGGCAGCACCGGCCGGAGTATATTCTTCCCATGAAAGAGAAGATGGACGAAGGCTATGATATTGTTATCGGCTCCAGATTTATAACAGGAAAGAAACCCCATTCCATGCGGATGTTTGGGAGCAGGCTCTTAAGCGGCTCCATCTGGTTCACCACTGGGGTAAAGGTCAGTGATCCTACCTCCGGTATGCGCATGTTCAGCAGGAAGATGATCAAGGAATTTGCTGATGGCTTAAACTATGGTCCGGAACCGGATACGATCTCCTATTTGATCAGCCAGGGGGCTAAAGTCGCGGAAATCCCTGTGATCATGGATGAACGGATTCTGGGAGAGAGCTATTTAAATCCGGTCAATGCGGCCCGGTATATGGGAAAGATGCTGTTTTCCATATTGCTGGTACAGAGCTTCCGCATTAGGGACAGGAGATAAAGGAAGGGAGAACGAACATGACAGTTTTGCTTCGCTGCGTACTGATATGCGTTTCCATATTGCTTACATTTTATGTACTTAGAAGAATACGCCATTCTAAGATGAAGATAGAGGATTCTATCTTTTGGGTGATGTTTGCCCTGCTTTTGGTGGTATTCAGCTTATTCCCTCCATTGGCTGATTTCATATCCCGGATGGTGGGAACCTATTCCACCGCCAATTTTATCTTTACCTTCATGATTTTCATCCTGCTGGTAAAGGTTTTCTTTCAATCTGTCAAAATATCCCAGCTGGAGCGGAAAATGACGGAACTGATCCAGATGCTTGCTCTGGACCGGGAAGATGCCAGGGAGAAGGAGGAAGGTCATCATGAAGCTCATTCTGAATAAAAAGGGATTGTGGCTTACGGCGGGAACTTGTCTTTTTCTCGCCTTTCTCTTTATAAAAACTTATGAGGAGACCATTGTAGGGATCCCGTCACCGGAATTTGAGGCAGTCCGCCGTTTTTATTGGTGGATAATCGTGTTCGGATGTGGATTCCTGGTGTGTTTGGGAGCAGCCTTGTGGATAGTCAAGACTCCAACCTTCTTATTATTTCCAGGGACCGTGGTAATTCTTGGGCTGTTTTATATGCTGGTTCTGACCCCTTTTTCAACACCCGATGAGGCGGCCCATTTTACCAGCGCATACCGGTTCTCCAGCCAGCTTATGGGAAAACCGGCGATAGCAGATGAAGCTTTTCTTTCCCATGCAACAGAGGAGGAAAAGGAGAGGATCAGCCGGGGCGCCAATGTTCTGGTGCGGAGCGGCGATGACGCTCCCGGACTTTACACCAATGTGGGACGGGCCACATACAACCTGGTCCTTAAGGAGATGTTTTCCCTTGATAACAGCCAAGGGATGACGGTCCGCTATGAGATACCAGTAAATACTACGCCTGTGGTTTACTTACCTCAGGCCCTTGGGATCTGCTTTGCCAGGCTGCTCCATCTGGGATACATCCCTTTGGTATATCTTGGCAGGCTGTTCAATCTTCTTGCTTTTGCAGGTATGGCAGCCCTGGCTGTGAGAATCATGCCATTTAAAAAAGAGCTTCTCATGGCGGTATCGTGTCTTCCCATGACCCTTCATCTGGCAGCTTCCTTTTCCTATGATACGGCCTTTATCGGCCTGTCCATGCTTTTTCTGGCCTGGTGCTTTTACTTAGCCTATGAGAAAGAGAAAGTGACCGTAAAGGATACGGTTGTTCTGGCGCTTTTGCTGATCCTTCTGGAGCCTGGAAAGATCGTTTATCTGCCGGTGGCCGGAATCTGCCTGTTTATTCCTTCTTCAAAATTTAAGTCAAAAAGAAATTACTGGATCTCTGTTATTAGCGTTATAACAGCTGTTGTTCTGGCAGTGTTTTTGGTAAACCGTCTGGTCCTTTCTGCTTGGGCGACCACAACGGAAAGCTATGTGGGCTGGAGTGAAGCGGCAGGGTATACGCTGCAGGATGTGTGGGAACACCCATATCGGATATTTAAAGTATATTATGAAACCCTGGTGACCCAGTTTGATTATTATCTGACCACCATGCTTGGAGGATTTTTGGGAAATTTGGACCCTAACCTGACTGTGCCTCCCTTCTGTCTTATGATTTTGTGGTATGTGCTTTTTATCAGTGTGATAAGGAGAGAAGGAGAAGAAGCTCCTATGTCCGGAGGACAGAAGCTTTGGATGGTCATTCTGGTGTTTTTAAGTGCCTGTCTGGTTCTTGCCTCCATGCTATTAGGCTGGACGCCGCGGGAGCTTACCTATATAACGGGTGTTCAGGGACGGTATTTTATCCCCCTGCTGCCCCTTGTGCTGTTGGTTGTATTTGATAAACGCCTGGTCATAAACATGGATTTAAGGAAAAGTGCATGGTATCTGGAATGCTTTGTGAGCATCTATGCCCTGATACGCATCTGTTCCACGGCGTGTCTGCGCTACTGATTCATTCGAAGGCAGCGGGTCAAATGGAAGCTCGCTTGATCCTTGAGGCTGTTCGCGGAGTATTTAACTGGAAGGTAGGAAATTGCAATGGAAGAAAAAAGGCAGGAAAAATCCGTTGATGTGATTATTCCCGTATATAAACCGGATGAGAAGTTACAGCTTTTGATGAAGCGCCTGGGGGAACAGTCATACCCGATCCGGCGGATCATCATCATGAACACGGAACGGTCCTATTGGAAGGATGAGGAATATGGCTGGGTCCCCAATCTGGAAGTACACCATGTGACAAAAGAGGAATTTGACCATGGCGGTACCAGAAACCGGGGAGCCGGTTATTCTGAGGCAGATATTATGGTATTTATGACCGATGATGCAGTTCCGGCTGATGGGAATTTAATAGAAGCGCTGGTAAAAGGTCTTGACCAGACAGGAAAAGGCGGAGAAAAGGTGGTCATGGCCTATGGAAGGCAGCTGCCGAATTCCGACTGTGCCCTGGCAGAGCAGTATACCCGTTCCTTTAATTACCCGGAACAAAGCAGGGTGAAAACAGGCGGGGATCTAAAGGAGCTGGGAATCAAGACCTTTTTTGCCTCCAATGTCTGCTGCGCCTATGACCGGGCTGCATTTTTAGAGGCCGGGGGATTTATTAAGCGGACTATTTTTAATGAGGACATGATTTATGCGGGAAATGCGGTAAGACACCGGGGGCAGGCGGTAGCCTATGCAGCCGATGCAAACGTGTACCATTCCCATAATTACGGCTGTATCGCCCAGTTTAAACGGAATTTTGACCTTGCGGTATCCCAGACCGATCATCCGGAGGTGTTTGAGGGAATCCGCTCGGAAGGCGAGGGGATCCGTCTTGTGAAAAAAACCTGCGCCTGGCTTTTAAAGGTGAATAAGCCATGGCTCATTTCCGGAGTCATTGTAAAGAGTGGTTTTAAATACATGGGATACCTTATGGGAAAACGGTATCGCACCCTGCCAAAAGGGTTGGTTTTAAGCTTTACTATGAACAAGGAATATTGGAAAAAAGAAAAATAGATATTGAGAAAAGCTGTCTGGTAAAAACCGGGCTGCAAAGTTAAAAAAATAGGCTCAAGATATACTTTGAGCCTATTTTCTACTATATTGTCATTCTCAATCCTCAAATATTGGTTCAATATGCTCCATAATCAGCCCTATCCTGTCCTTAGCGTCCGGCATAAAAAGAGAAGCGATAGAAATAACCATCTTTTTCTTTGTATTGACGTAAATTACGTTTCCCCCGTCTCCCAAAGCTGCATAGACAGGTTCTTTATCATCAAATATCCACCACAAGTAGCCATAAGACAGCCGGTCCAATCGTATGTGCTCCTTTGTGCTTTCTTCTATCCATTTCTCTGATATGATTTGTTTGTTTTCCCATATTCCGCCGTTTAAATACAATTGGCCTATTTTTGCCATATCCGAAGGCGTCAGAAATAGCCCCCAGCTTGACGTGTTTATCCCTTGAGGATCAACGACCCAACCGCTGGTGTTTTTATCATTCATAACGGCGATATGCTCTTCTTTATTATGCAGTACCACGTTGCGCGTAACCTTGATTCCCAGCGGCGAGAATAAATTCTCCGAAGCGAAATCAAGTACCGGCTGCCCCGTCGCTCTTACGAGAATGCCTGACAAGATATGTGTTCCTATGATGGGAGAATACATAAATTCTCCTGTATGTTTCTCGCCTCCCAATAAATCAAGGGCTGCGTTCACCCAGTTATCGCTTGCGAAAAACTCTTCGTATGGCTCAGACTTATATTTATATGGGGCTGTCATGGTAAGTAAATTCTTAAGCGTAATACCCTGTATTATCATTTCGCCTGCTTTAACAGTGTAATCCGGGAAAAAGTCTAATACCTTCTGGTCTGCACTTTTGATAAAGCCCTTATCAATAGCGATACCAATCAATGCAGAGAATACGCTCTTTGTCACCGAAAACACATGAACGGCGTTAATGGCGGTATATCCATTAAAATAGTTTTCATATAGTTTTATGCCGTTTTTTTGTATAAGTATGCCTGAGATATTGCTATAGTCACTGTTAATCGTCTTTTCAAGCTCTTTAATTTTTTCCTGAATCATATCATTTCCTCCTTTAGGTTATAAAGGATATCCTTAAGATAAAGATAAGGTAATTAAAAATTAATTGCAAGACCTATTTCTAAATAATTAAAAAATTAACAAGTATGATAACCTTTCTGTCAGTCCGGTAAAAAACCGGGCTGTTTCCCATTTATTTTTCCCCCATGATTTAGTATAATGGTCTTAGTGCTATATGAAAAAGGGGATAACCATGGATAACAGAAAGAAAAGCCTGGTGCTGCTGGTTTTTGGGGGATTGTTCAGTATTGCATTTCTTACGCTTTTGACCGCATCCTTTTATGGATTCGTGTTAAAAAGGATCGGGGTTGAGCATGCGGAAAATACCAGAACCTACCGGTACCACTATGTTATGATCATCAATGACCTGGATTCCCAGTTCTGGAACGACGTGTACCAGAGCGTACGGAAAGAAGCAGCCCTGCACGATGCTTATGTGGAGCTTAAGGGAAGAAGTCAGTCATCGGAATATAATGCTGTGGATTTTATGGATATGAGCATAGCAGCAAAGGTGGATGGGATTCTGCTTGAATTTACGGGAGAAGATAAGCTGGAAGAACGGATCAATGAAGCGGCTGCAAGGGGAATACCTGTGGTAACAATATTAAACGATGCACCTGCTACGGACCGGAAAAGCTACGTTGGAATTAATTCCTATGAGCTGGGGCAGGAATATGGAAACCAGATCTTAAAGATTTTGCCCCAGGATTCCAGGAAGGCCAGAGTGATGATGCTCCTTCATGACAATTCCATAGACAGCAATCAGTCCCAGATTTTTAATCAGATCAACAACCGGATGGTCACTTCAAAGGAAACAGCGGACCGGATTAAGGTAGAAGAAATCAAAATCCCGTCCGGGCGGGCATTTGAAGCAGAGGAAATTGTGCGCAACCTGTTTCAGAATCCCCAAGGTCCGCCGGACATCATCGTCTGTATGGATGAGGTGGATACGGAGGCCGTGTATCAGGCAGTCATCGACTACAACAGCGTAGGCAGGACTCAGGTCATCGGCTATTATAAATCAAAGGCAGCCTTAGAAGCGGTGAGAAAGGGGACGATGGCCATGACCCTTTACATTGACACCGACCAGATGGGGAAATTCAGCGTACAGGCTCTTACCGAATCCATACATGACGGGAGGACTAATTCCTTTTACAGTGTGGATCTGCAGTTTGTAACAAAGGAAAATGCGTCTGATTTCATGAGTAATTAGTGGAGCGGCTATGAAAAATAAATGGAAACACCTATGGGAAAACTTGCCGATTGCCCGCAAGCTGTTTTTGGAAGTTGCGGTAACGGCAGCCACGCTTTTTGCCAGCAATTTATTCATCTACGCTCAGATCAACCAGATGGTAGAGCGTATGAATTCTGTATACATAAGCAATGTGAACCTCAATGAACTGTCGGATGTTTTCTCCGATGTACAGAGTTTTATGTACAAATATTTACAGGTAAAGGATTCCGAGTCCTTAACCGATTATTACCGGGCGGAGCAGGATTACAGGAAGTTGTTAGAGGGGCTTAATGTAGCTGTGACAGATAATCAGATTCAGATTCTGGAAAAAAATATCCGCAACATGTCGGACAGCTATCTGGCCATTACAGATGAGACAGTACAGGCCAAACGGGGACAGAATGTAGAAAAGTATAAAAGCTCCTACGAATCTGCTCTAAAGCTTTATCAGTTCATCAACCATGATATTTCCGTCTTAAACAGCCGGCAGTTTAAAAATAATTCCGCCAGCTATCAGACCTTACAGGCAGCCCTTCAGTATCTGGAAGTGATAAGCACAGTAATCTTAATGATTGTAATGGTCATAAGCCTGACGGTTATGATGATGATGACAAAAGATATTGTGACTCCCCTCACTAACTTAGCCCATACGGCAAAGCTGGTAGGGCAGGGAAATTTCCACGTAAAGGTACCAACATTAAGTACCGGAGATGAGCTGGGGATTGTAACCGGAACCTTTAACCAAATGGTGGATAGTTTGGACGAGTATGTGAATAAAATTAAGGAGAGCGCGGAAAAAGAGCAGGAGATGAAGGAACGGGAACTTTTAATGGAAAACCACTTAAAGGAAGCCCAGTTAAAATATCTTCAGTCCCAGATCAATCCCCACTTTCTTTTTAATTCCTTAAACGCCGGAGTTCAGCTGGCCATGATGGAGGATGCGGAGAAAACCTCGGTATTTATGGAAAAGATGGCAGATTTCTTCCGCTATAATGTGAAAAAGGGTTCAAGGGATGCCACCATTCGCGAAGAGGTGGAGGCAGTGGAAAACTATGTTTATATATTGAATGTCCGTTTTGCAGGAGATATCCGGTACCATTCAAAGATCGATGAGGAGGCAATGGATTTTTCCATTCCAAGCATGATTTTGCAGCCCCTGGTGGAGAACGCGGTGAACCATGGGATCCGGAATATTGAACGGCCGGGGGAAATTTATCTGACCGTGGAGAACCATGTGGAGAAAATAGAGATACGCATCAAGGACAATGGGGCCGGAATGGAAAAGGAAACCCTTGACAGGATCCTGACCGGAGGACAAGCCGCAGAAGGGGTAAATTCTACCGGGATCGGTATTCACAATGTTATTTCCCGCCTGGAGCTTTATTATAATGATGACGGTATTTTCCATATGTTCAGCGATGGGGAGGATAAAGGAACCACAGTGGTATTAAGGATTCCAAAAAGAGGGGGTGATGTACATGTTTCGCATACTGGTAGCTGATGATGAGGGGATTATGCTGGAATCCATCAGTCATATTATAAAGTCCAATTTCGGCAGCGATTGTGAGATCGTCTGTGTCAAAACGGGCAGGGCGGTCATTGAACAGGCCGGCTCCTTCCGGCCGGATATTGCATTCGTGGATATTCAGATGCCTGGATTAAACGGGATCCAGGCAATCAGGGAGGTACGTAAATTCAATCCCTCCGTTGTATTTATTATCATAACAGCCTATGATAAATTTTCTTATGCCCAGGAAGCGGTGAACTTAGGGGTTATGGAATTTATCATGAAGCCGGTCTATAAAAAGAAGATCTTAGATGTATGTGTAAAGGCCATGCATCAGGTAGAGGAGGCCAGGCAGAAGTTAAGCGATGATTTAAAGATCAGGGAAAAGCTTGAGATCGTAATTCCCATGATCGAAAGCGGGTTCATCTACAGTGTGCTTCAAGAGGACTTAGAGCTTTCTAAAAACGGATACATTGAAATGCTGGACATAAAAAGCCCTTATGGCTTTATGATTATTCTGGAATTTGGGGACAGCATTGAGGGAGGTACCATGACCAATGCCATAGGGGTCAGTGTCCGGGTGAACAAGTATTATCCAATGGTCAGAGAGATTGTGAAGGATTATTTTGATTGTGTCATGGGTCCGGCCATGGGAAACCGGCTAGTGCTTTTTCTGCCTTTTGAACAGGAAAAAGTACGGTATGAGGAGCGGGTGGAAATTATCACAAGGACCCGGAATATGATCCATAAGCTGGAAAGCACCACGGATATCAAATGCAGGGGAGGGATCGGTTCTGTAAAACCTTTAGAAGGGATTAGAGACTCCTATAAAGAGGCCTTAAAATCCTTACGGGACAGTGACAGCCATGTAGTGCATATTACAGACATCCCGGCAGTGGCTGATTATGACGGAGAATATCCTCTGGACTTAGAAAACCAGTACCTTCAAAGGGGGACAAAGGCGGACAGGGAAGGAACGTTGGCCTGTGCCGGTGAATTTTTTGACTGGATGCTGGCTCACGACGGCAATGTAAGGTCCAATATTGAGGTAAAGATACTGGAACTGGTCATGAGACTTGAGAGACGGGCTTTTGAGGCAGGAAATGTACGTTATGGTTTCCGCTATCGGGAGAACTACTTAGAAGAACTGAAGGAAGCTGCCGATACGGACGCGCTTCGGCGCTGGTTTCTAAATAAAACAAGAGAAGTATGCGAAAACATCAGTACTTCCAGGGAGAAGGAATATGAAAATGTAGTTTCAAGAGTCAAGAGTTATATTGATGAGAATTATGCCAAGGACATTTCTCTTGACGATGCTTCCCGAATGGTTGACATAAGTCCATATTATTTTAGTAAATTATTTAAGCAGGAGGTGGGAGAAAATTTTATAGAGTATGTAACCAGAACCAGGATTAAGAACGCCAGGCGTCTTCTGGAAGATTCCAGATACAGCATTAAGGAGGTATGTATCATGTCCGGCTACAGTGATCCTAATTATTTCAGCCGGATATTTAAAAAGTATGAAGGGATGACGCCAAGCGAGTATAGGGAGAGGTAAGAGTTATGAAAATGGGTCGAGGGAGATTGTTACTGGTAGTGATACTCTGCTGTGGTTTGACGGCAGGCTGTGTAAATGCCAAGGCAGAGGCAGAGACCGAGGTTTCGGCAAAGGCCGGGGAGAGGCCCTTACAGATCGGGTTAAGCATTGATTCCTTTGTGATCGAGAGGTGGATCAGGGATCGGGATGTTTTTGTATCAACCGCAAAGGAACTGGGGGCAGAGGTTAATGTACAAAACGCAAACGGGGATGTAAACGAGCAGATCGAACAGATAAAATACTTCATAAAAAAGCAGATGGATGTAATTGTGGTGGTGGCTGGAGACTGTGAAGCGTTATCTGATGTCATGAAAAAGGCAAAGGAAGCAGGGATCAAGACCATGAGCTATGACCGGCTGATCCAGAATGCGGACAGCGATATGTACATATCCTTTGACAACAGGGAGGTCGGAATACTCATGGCGGAAAGCCTGGTAAAGGACATTCCTGAGGGAGGTAAGATTTTCATGATCCAGGGCCCTGAGACGGATCATAATGTGGCAATGGTCCGGGAGGGCTTTGATTCGGTTATAAAGGGGAAAAATCTGGAAGTGGTTTATAAAAGCAACTGTGAGGGCTGGCTTTCGGAGCATGCCTTTGACTATGCCAAAGAAGCGCTGGAAAAGCACCCGGATGTAAAGGGAATCATGTGCGGGAACGATGATCTGGCGACTCAGGTTTTCCGTGCCCTGTCCGAAGACAGAATGGCCGGAAGGGTCTGTCTGGTGGGCCAGGATGGGGATCTGATGGCCTGTCAGAGGATCGTGGAAGGAACTCAGAATATGACGGCCTTTAAATCCGTAGAGGAAGAGGCCAGAATCGCAGCGGAATATGCGGTGAAGCTTGGGAAGGGAGAGCCTTTGGAGGGAATTGTGACCACCGTAGACGATGGAACCTATGATGTCCCTAGCCTGGAGCTTAGGCCGGTGGCAGTTACCAGGGAAAATATGGATTCCGTCATCATTCAGGGAGGATTCCATGGTAGGGAGGATGTATACCTGAATGTGAAACAGTAGTAGTGTCTTTTGCCGTGAAAAGTCCTGATCATTCAGGACTTTTTTTATTGTTATTGTTCATGGTATCTCCTGGGCTGTTGTTTGAGTAACTGATTGTGCTACCGTTTGTATATATATCATAATAAAAATGTTGTTATGCCACTTTTTTTAGTCATTTTACAAAAGAGTGAAACTGTATTAAAATAAATACATATAAAAAAATATACAAAAAAGCAAAAGGAGAGAAAACAAATATGGCTGTAAAGTATATTCCAGAACCGTTCAGAATTAAGATGGTAGAGCGTATTAAGATGTTAACCCGAGAGGAACGTATTGAAAAAATTAAAGAGGCTAAGTATAATATGTTTGGGTTAAGGGGCGAAGATGTCTATATTGACCTTTTAACTGATAGCGGAACCAATGCTATGAGTGATGACCAATGGTCAGGCGTTATGAAGGGTGATGAAGCTTACGCCGGTTCATCCAGTTACTATAAATTATTTGATGCGGGCAAAGATATATTCGGTTATGATTTTATACAGCCGGTTCATCAGGGCCGCGCTGCTGAGAAGGTGCTTTTCCCCATTTTCCTTTCCAAAGGCAAATTTGCTATTTCCAATATGTTCTTTGACACGACAAGAGCTCATGTGGAATTGGCAGGAGCCAGAGCCATCGACTGTGTGGTAGAAGAAGCGAAAAATCCTTCTGTAAGAGCTCCATTTAAAGGCAACATGGACGTTGTTAAATTAGAAAAACTAATCAACGAACTGGGTGCTGAAAATGTTGGCCTTGTTGTAATGACAATTACGAACAACTCAGCAGGTGGTCAGCCTGTATCCATGGCTAACATGAGAGAGGTATCCGAAATCTGTAAAAGGTATAACATTCCTCTTAATATTGATGCTGCCAGATATGCGGAAAATGCCTTTTTCTTAAAGCAGCGGGAAGAAGAATGCAAAGATATGTCCATTAAAGAGATTGTCAACAAAATCTTCAGCTATGGCGATATGTTTACGATGTCTGCCAAAAAGGATACCATTGTAAATATCGGCGGCCTGATTGGAATAAAAGATGGCAATTCACCAATGATATTAAAAGTAAAAGCCAATTGTATTTCTTTCGAAGGATTTTTTACATATGGAGGACTTTCCGGACGTGATCTTGAAGCCCTGGCAATTGGACTTTATGAAGGAATCGACGAAAACTTCTTAAGATACCGCATTGGCCAGATGGAATACCTGGCAGCTAAATTGGACGATGCAGGAATTGCTTATCAATCCCCGGTTGGAGGCCATGGAGTTTTTGTAGATGCGGCAGCATTTTTCCCGCATATCCCATATAATGAGTTCCCTGCACAGGTGCTTGCCATAGAGCTTTACAAAGAGGCTGGAATCCGTACCTGTGACATAGGCTCCTTTATGCTGGGCAACGACCCTGATACTGGCGTGCAGCTTCATTCCGAGTTTGAATTTACTCGTTTTGCAATCCCACGCCGTGTTTATACACAGGCACATATTGATATTATGGCTGATGCATTAATTGCAATCAAGCAAAGAGCGTCCGAAATCGAGCATGGATACCGCATTACCTGGGAGCCGCCGATTTTACGCCACTTCCAGGCATCTTTGGAACCCATCGAATATTAAGAATATATCCGACATCAGGGGGTATTTACTATGCGTGATCAATGGAATAGCAGAACAGGATTTTTATTCGCAGCAATTGGGGCTGCGGTAGGATTAGGTAATTTATGGAGATTTCCGTTTCAAGCTTATAAAAATGGTGGAGGTGCCTTTTTTTTACCATATTTTGTAGCTATTATTACATGTGCCGTTCCTTTAATGATCATGGAATATACCTATGGTCGGAGAATACGTGGCGGTTCTACTAAGGCTTTTGCCAAGCTTAAAAAAAAGTTTGAGATTATTGGTTGGGTACAGGTTATGGTACCGATCGTAGTCATGATGTTCTACAGCACCATTATTTCCATATCCGTCGTCTTTATGATCTACTGTATCGGTCATGCTTTCGGTGTGGTAAACTGGATGAGCAATCCAGGACCGCTGTTAGGTGCTATTACCGGGCAGGCCCAGAATGCGTTCGACTTTGCAAGCGGCTTTAGTTTTTATATGCTGGGTGCAGTGGTTGTCGTATGGTTTGCCAACTGGGCCATCGTCCGGCAGGGGATTTCCGGAGGAATTGAGAAAGCCTCAAAGATATTCACTCCTATGCTCATGATCTTAATGATAATTTTTATGATTAATTCCATGACGTTAGAGGGGGCCAACATTGGGTTAAACGCATTATTTACACCGGACTTTTCTAAAATTTTAAACCCCAGTATCTGGGTTGCGGCATATGCACAGGTATTTTTCTCCACCACACTTGCAGTGGGTGTTATGATTGCTTACGGCTCTTATTTGGGAGAAAAACAGGATATTGTAAACAACTCGTTTATCACCGTATTGTCAAACAGCTCGTTTGATATTATTGCAGGGATTACCGTATTTTCAACCCTGGGATTTCTGGTCAATAAACAAGGCGTTTCCTTTGATTCGTTTGGAAACGGAGCCGGAGTTGCTTTTATCGCATTTCCAATTGCAATTTCAACCATGTCATCCAATATTGTGGTTCAAGGTATTTTAGGATTTTTATTTTTCTTTTGCCTGTTTATTGCCGGTATTTCTTCCAGTATTTCTATGCTTGAGGCATTTAATACCGCAGCCTTGGATAAATTTAAGATTTCACGCAAAAAGCTAACAAGCATCATATCCATCGTCGGTTTTATTGGAAGTGCCACCTTTGCTACATACTGCGGATTCAACTATATTTTGGATCTTGTGGATTCTTACGTGGCAAACTATGTAATCGCTACTCTTGGCCTGGTGGAAGTTATTGCAATCAGTCATATATATGGTACTGAAAAGCTCAGAGAAGATGCAAATCAATATTCTGATTTCAAGGTCGGCAAATGGTGGGATTACTTACTTAAGTATTTTACGCCCATATTGCTTGGAATTACCGTCATTACAAATTTTGTGTCCGGCATCATGCAGATGTTTGATATGGATTCTGTAACCTTACTATCAAATGTTGTGTTCGGTTGGGGAACTGTTATAGTTATGATCGGTGTTGCCATTGTGTTCTGTAAACGCCCATGGCAAGTTGAAATTGAATAACTAAGGGGGAATTACTATGAATTCATTTGCATTGGCTATGATGATTGTTGGCTGTTCCGTTGTATGGGGTGGACTGTTTCTATGCGTTGGCATAGCCCTGACTAAAAAACCTGAGAATAAATAAGATATAAAAATCTAAAGGGATATTGCCTAACTAATCAGGTTAATTAGGCAATATCCCTTTATCCATTTGTTAACTGTCTTTTAAAGAAGCCAATTCAATAAAAATTTTTATAAAAGGATTTTCATTGGATTTCTGGAACATGGCAACAAAATTCCCGGGATCAAAATCCTTTAAATTAATCGCTTTCACATTCGGTGTTAAATGCTTGGTACAAATACTCGGCAGGAATGCCACACCCAGACCGGACTCTACCATTAATATCTGTGATTCCAAGCTGTTGGCATTAATAATATCTTTGATATTAAGACCTGCCGTCATCGTAAATTGCTTTAAAATATCAAGAGAGCAGGGCCCTGAGTCTTCACTTAAAGTAATTAATGTACAATCATTAAGTGAATCCGCTGATATGGTATCAAATTGAGCAAGGGGATGCTTTTTATTTACAATGATATACATCGTGGAAGGAAAAACCTGCTTTACCACGGTCTCATCCAGTGATACAAAAGCGGGACTAAAGGGAAGTGTGAATACGACATCTAATTTTCCTGCCTGCAAATATGTTATAAGGTCATTATAGCTATACTTAGCAACCAAGACATCAATATCCGGATATAGGGTTCGAAACTCAGAAACTACTTGCGCGATTAAAATATGTTCGTAATGACCAAAACCAATTTCTAATACTTTGGGATGCAGTTTAGCCGTCTTTTGAGTTTGAGAGATCATCTCATTGTACAGTTCTATCACCTTTAATGCTTTGTTATAAAAAACTTCCCCGGCAGATGTTAGCAAAACGGACCTGTTGTTACGCTTTAACAAAACGACTCCCAGTTCTTCTTCAATCGCTGCAATCTGGCGGCTCATTGCTGTTTGCACCATGTGGTGTTCCTGGGCAGCTTTTGTGAAATTCTTATGTTTTACAACTGAAACAAAATAAGATAATTTTCTGATTTCCATATAACCACCATATCTTTTCAATGAGATGTAAAATACCTGATTGAGATACACTATAAGAAAAACTTATATCATTCCTATTTTAACAAGATGACTGAAAAATTGCAACCTTAAGTCTAAATTATCTCCCTGATGGCACAATTGCTATGGCGGCTTCAGTAGCATTTTCTTGCCGTAAAAAAGTCCTGAACATTCAGGGCATTTTTTATTTGGATTAATCAGTGCTAATGATTCGCAAACAAGTCCTGTTCTATTCGTGATAAGATGAAACCGTCAGCAAAAACAAATATTGGAGGAGGAAGAGAAACATGAAACGAAAATTTTTAGCGGCTGCAATGGCCCTTGCCTTAACGGCAGGAATGCTTTCCGGATGCTCAAGTTCTACAGGTTCTGCGCCGGAGAACAAAGAAACCCAGACAACTTCAGCAGCCACCACAGAAGCCACCAAAGCGGCTGAGACCAAGGCAGAGGAAACCAAAGCAACAACGGGAACTGGAACTTTAGTCGGAGTTGCCATGCCCACCAAGGATTTGCAGAGATGGAACCAGGATGGATCGAATATGAAGAAGGAACTGGAAGATGCCGGATATAAGGTAGATTTACAGTATGCCAGCAATGATGTCCAGACCCAGGTATCCCAGGTAGAGAACATGATTTCCAACGGCTGCCAGATATTAGTCATTGCCTCTATTGATGGAAGCTCTTTAGGAGAACCATTAAGCCAGGCCAAAGCCATGGGAATTCCAGTTATTTCCTATGACCGTCTGATCATGAACTCTGACGCTGTTACATATTATGCAACCTTTGATAACTATAAAGTCGGCCAAAAGCAGGGTGAGTACCTGGTAGAGGCTCTTGATCTTGAGAAGGCAACGGAGCCTAAGAACATTGAGCTGTTTACCGGCGATCCGGCTGATAACAACTGTAACTTCTTCTTTGGCGGAGCTATGGATGTTCTTAAGAAGTATATTGACAGCGGCAAGCTTGTAGTAAAATCCGGCCAGACTGCTTTTGAGCAGGTAGCAACCGCTAACTGGGATTCTGAGAAATCTCAGAACCGTATGGATACCATTATCGCTGGTAACTATTCTGACGGAACCGTACTAGATGCAGTCCTCTGCTCCAATGACTCCACTGCTCTTGGCGTGGAGAATGCACTTGCTTCTTCCTATACCGGAAAGTATCCAGTTATTACCGGACAGGACTGTGATATCGCCAATGTAAAGAACATGCTTCAGGGCAAACAGGCCATGAGTATCTTTAAGGATACCCGTACCCTTGCTTCACAGGTAGTAAAAATGGTAGATTCCGTTATGCAGGGCGGAGAAGCTGAGATCAATGATACCAAATCCTATGATAACGGAACCGGAATCATCCCAACGTTCCTGTGTGATCCAGTGGTAGTAACAGTTGACAACTATAAAGATATGTTAATTACTTCCGGATACTACACGGAAGACCAGTTAAAGTAATAGAAATTATTTTCTTATGGGGACGGCTTCTTTCAGATATAGAGGCCGTCCTTAAGAAATGACGGCAAGGGAGGGATATTCTTGGCAAAAATACTTTTGGAAATGAAGAGCATAACCAAGACATTTCCAGGCGTTAAGGCTCTGGATAATGTAAACCTTCAGGTAGAGGAAGGTGAGATCCATGCCCTGGTGGGTGAAAATGGAGCTGGCAAATCTACCTTGATGAACGTGCTCAGCGGCATTTATCCCTATGGCACCTATGAGGGAGATATTATTTATAGCGGAGAGATCTGTAAATTTAACCGAATCAGTGACAGTGAACAAAAGGGAATCGTCATCATTCATCAGGAGCTTGCTCTTGTTCCCTATATGACGATTGCTGAAAACATGTATCTGGGAAATGAAAAGGGAAAAAGGTACGCAATCAACTGGAATGAAACCTATGGAGAGGCGGACCGTTACTTAAATACAGTGGGACTTATGGAATCTTCCCATACGTTAATTAAGGATATCAGCGTGGGAAAGCAGCAGCTGGTGGAAATTGCTAAGGCACTTGCAAAGAATGCCAGGCTTTTGATCCTGGATGAGCCTACTGCATCCTTAAATGAAGATGATTCCAAAGCGCTTCTGGAGCTTTTGCTAAAATTTAAATCAGAGGGATTAACCTCTATCATTATTTCTCATAAACTGAATGAAATTGCCTATGTGGCGGATAAGATTACAGTCATCCGCGACGGCTCAACCATAGAAACATTGGACAGGAAAAAGGATGCCATTACCGAGGACCGTATTATCAAAGGCATGGTAGGGCGGGAACTGGTGGATCGCTTTCCCAAACGAGATGACGTGGAGATCGGTGAAAAGGCCATGGAGGTGGAGCACTGGAATGCCTGCCATCCTCTGTATTCGGACCGGAAGGTTGTAAACGATGTCTCCTTTTATGTGAGAAGAGGAGAAGTCGTTGGAATCTGCGGCTTAATGGGCGCCGGAAGAACAGAGTTAGCCATGAGCATTTTCGGAAAAAGCTACGGTGTCAATATCTCGGGAAAGGTCCGGATCAAAGGGCAGGAAGTAGCGTTAAACTCTGTCCGGGAAGCCATACGCCATAAGCTTGCTTATGTTACAGAAGACCGGAAGGGCAATGGTCTGATCCTTGGAAATCCTATTAAGATCAACACGACCCTTGCAAATATGCAGGCAATCAGCCGCCGTTCCATTATTGATAAGGATAAGGAATTTGCTGTGGCGGAAGATTACCGGGATAAATTGAAGACCAAGTGCCCCACTGTGGAACAAAATGTAGGGAACTTAAGCGGCGGAAACCAGCAGAAAGTCCTCCTTTCAAAATGGATGTTTGCAGAGCCGGATATTCTGATTTTAGATGAACCCACCAGAGGAATCGATGTGGGAGCAAAATACGAAATATACTGTATCATCAACCGCCTGGCTGCGGAGGGTAAATCCGTCATCATGATATCGTCGGAGCTTCCAGAGGTACTTGGAATGTCCGACCGCATTTATATCATGAATGAGGGCCGTATGGTGGGAGAGGTCAGTGCGGCCGAGGCAACTCAGGAGAATATCATGGCCTGTATTTTAAAATCAGATAAAGGAGAGTAGAAGATGGAGAATAAGATGAAATTATCTGAGGGATTAAAAAAATATACGATGGTAATCGTTCTGGCCGTTGTAGTCATTCTTTTTACAGTCAACACCGGAGGAAAGATGCTCCTGCCCCAGAATGTAAACAACTTGATTGCCCAAAACGCCTATGTATTTATTCTTGCAACCGGTATGCTTTTTTGCATCCTTACGGGAGGCAACATTGACTTATCCGTAGGCTCTGTGGTTTGTTTTGTAGGAGCGGTAGGCGGAAGCATGATGATTACCATGGGGATCAATCCCTATTTAACCCTGCTTGCAATGCTGATCATCGGTATGCTGGTAGGTGCATGGCAGGGCTTCTGGATCGCCTATGTACGAATTCCTCCTTTATCGTGACTCTGGCCGGCATGCTCATGTTCCGCGGGTTATCCAATGTGGTTTTGCAGGGTATGACCTTGTCCCCAATTCCGGATCAGTTTTTGAATTTGTTTAATACCTATGTTCCTGATATATTCGGGATGCAGGGCTTTAACCTTACCTGCTTTTTAGTGGGAATCATTGCTTGCCTGGTTTTTGTGGCACTGGAACTTTTAAACCGCAGAAAAAAGATTCAAAAGGGATACCGGGTGGATCCTATTGGGGGCTTGGCAATCAAAATGGCTTTCATCAGTTTTGTAGTCCTGTTCTTTATGTATAAGCTGGCAAGATATAAAGGAATTCCCAATGCCCTTATCTGGGTGACTGCGATCATCGGGATTTACAGTTATATTTCTTCCAAGACCACCACAGGCCGGTACTTTTACGCTGTGGGCGGAAATGAGAAGGCCACCAGACTGTCTGGTATTGATACCAATAAAGTGTATTTCCTCGCATATTTGAATATGGGACTGCTGGCAGCAGTGGCAGGCATGGTAACGGTAGCCCGCTTAAATTCCGCCAATCCTACAGCAGGAAACAGCTATGAAATGGATGCCATCGGAGCCTGCTTTATCGGAGGCGCTTCCGCATACGGCGGTACCGGAACAGTACCTGGTGTAATCGTGGGTGCAACCTTAATGGGTGTGCTTAACCTGGGCATGAGCATCATGGGTGTGGACCAGAACCTTCAGAAGGTGGTAAAGGGTGCGGTTCTTATGGCAGCAGTTATTTTCGATGTGGTAAGTAAGAGAAAATCATTTATTGTTAAGCAGTAAATGAAATATATTTCTAAATAAAATGCTGTTTTCTTGTACGGATGTATGAGAGACAGCATTTTTTATCGCAATAAAATACATTTTTCGCATTTTACTCTATCTGGATTCTCCTGGGAATGAGCGGCTTATTTAAATAAAAATCCCCCTATATATAGAAATCTGGTCAAACTTGTGGTAGAATGCTACAAGTAAAAGAATGTTTTGAAAGATAAATACTTTACAAGTATACCATTTTGTCAAAAAAATAGACAGAAAATGGAAAGGAGCATAAATTATGGGAAAGATTAAAGTATCAACATGCGGAATAGAAGGACTTTTTGTCATAGAGCCAGCGGTATTTCATGATTCCAGAGGATATTTCATGGAAACTTATAATCAGAATGATTTTAAGGAAGCCGGACTTGACATGGTTTTTGTACAGGACAACCAGTCCATGTCTACAAAAGGCGTACTGCGGGGGCTTCATTTCCAGAAGCAGTTCCCACAGGGAAAGCTTGTGCGGGTCGTAAGAGGGAAAGTGTTTGACGTAGCAGTGGACCTGCGTTCTGCGTCTGAAACTTATGGTAAATGGTTCGGGGTGGAATTGTCTGCAGAAAACAAAAAGCAGTTCTACATTCCGGAAGGCTTTGCACATGGATTTTTAGTTTTATCCGATGAGGCAGAATTTGCATATAAATGTACCGATTTCTATCACCCGGGTGATGAGGGCGGTATTTTATGGAGTGACCCGTCAATTGGCATTGACTGGCCGATTGAAGAAGGCATGGAGCTGACTATTTCTGAGAAGGATCAGAAATGGAGCGGAATCCGGGATACCTTCAAATTTTAGTGAGAGGAGAAAACCATGAATTATCTGGTTTCCTTAATAAAAGAAATAATTACAAAGAGAAAGCTCATTCTGGATCTGTCAAAGGCGGATTTTAAAAAGCGGTTTGTAGGCTCCTATTTCGGGATCGCCTGGATGTTTCTGCAGCCTATGGCAACCGTGCTGGTATACTTTTTCGTATTCCAGATGGGCTTTAAAAGCGTACCCCCTGTCCCGGATTACCCTTACGTGCTGTGGCTGATCCCAGGCATTGTACCCTGGTTTTATTTCAGCGAGGTGCTGAATATGGGGACGGGCTGTCTTCAGGAATATAATTATCTGGTGAAAAAGGTGGTGTTCCGGGTAGAGATCCTTCCGGTCATCAAGATGCTTTCCTGCCTGATGGTACATGGTATATTTGCAATCATTATGATCCTGGTATTTTTCTGCTACGGCTTCCTTCCAAAGGCAAGCTGGATCCAGATCCTGTATTATTCCTTTGCAAGCTCCATGCTGTCACTGGCTATTGCGTATTTTACCAGTGCCATTCATGTGTTTTTCAAAGATATGGCTCAGATCATAGGGATCTGCCTGCAGTTTGGCATGTGGATGGTGCCGATTATGTGGGCGCCGGAGATGTTTCCGACAATCCCATCCTGGCTGCCGGTACTGCTTAAGCTAAATCCCTTCTATTATATCGTAGCCGGATACCGTGACAGCATGCTGACCGGAAACTGGCTGACAGAACGGCCGACCCTGGGACTTTATTTCTGGTCAGTGACCATTGTACTGATGCTAATAGGGCTAAAGGTATTTAAAAAACTGCGCCCACACTTTTCTGATGTGCTATAACCTTCACGAAAGCAATGAGTAGTGCGAAATATGGCAGAAAAAGATTTTCGTTGTGCTTGCACATAAGAAACTCTTTTCCTGACATATTTCATAGGGCGAATGCCCGTGAGCTTGGGAAACTGAAAGTTTCCCAAGCTGCACTACGGACCTGTGGGATTAATTTTATGTAACATGGAGGATTCAATGTCCGTAGAATGGAACAACAAAGCAATATCTGTTAATAATGTAACAAAAATCTACAAACTATACGAAAAGCCCGTGGACCGATTAAAAGAGGCTTTAAGCATAACCCACAAAAACTATCACAAAGATTTCTATGCCCTAAACGGCATTTCTTTTGATGTAGAAAAAGGAAAAACCGTAGGAATCATCGGAACCAATGGATCAGGCAAGTCCACCATACTAAAGATCATAACCGGAGTCCTCACCCCCACCTCAGGCAGTTTAGAGGTAAACGGTGTAATTTCCGCTCTATTAGAGCTGGGAGCCGGATTTAATATGGATTATACCGGAATCGAAAACATTTACATGAATGGCACCATGATGGGCTTCTCCAAAAAAGAGATGGACAGTAAACTTCAGGACATCCTAGACTTTGCAGACATCGGAGACTTCGTATATCAGCCAGTAAAAACCTACTCAAGCGGTATGTTCGTCCGCCTTGCATTTGCCCTTGCAATTAACGTAGAGCCTGAAATCCTGATCGTTGACGAGGCCTTATCTGTTGGAGACGTATTTTTCCAGGCCAAATGCTACCGCCGAATGGAAGATATCCGCCAGAATGGAACCACGATTCTAATGGTCACTCATGATATGGGCGCAATCATCAAATATTGTGATCGAGTAGTTGTATTAAACAAAGGCAATTTCATCGCCGAAGGAGAGCCCGGAAAAATGGTGGATCTCTATAAAAAGATCCTGGCAAATCAAATGGACGACCTTGGAGAAGAGCTGGAAGAGATAAGAAGCGGCATTCTAAACGATTTTTCCGGAGACCAGGCAACAGTTCTGGCACAGTCCAAAACCTCCCGCCAGGAAGGTCTAATGAAAGAAAAACTGACCATCAACCCAACCCGTACCGAATACGGCGACAAAAGAGCAGAGATCGTGGATTTCGGGCTTCTGGACGAAAGAGGAAATGTAACCAACCTCCTCCTTAAAGGAGAACGCTTTACCATTAAAGAACGGATCCATTTCCATACCCAAATAGAGACCCCAATCTTTACCTACACCATAAAAGATAAACGAGGAGCCGATTTAACCGGCACCAACACCATGTACGAGGCCTCTGATGTGCAGGCCGTGGGAAAAGGCGATGAATATGAGGTGGAATTCAACCAGAAAATGACCCTTCAGGGAGGGGAGTATCTTCTTTCCATGAGCTGCACCGGATTTGAAAACGGAGAGCATGTGGTTTACCACCGCCTGTATGACATCGCAAATATTACGGTCATTTCCAATAAAAATACGGTAGGTATTTATGATATGGAACCGGAAGTAAGTGTAAAGCTTCACCGGGCAGGAGAGTGAGGAGGAAACGTCCATGAATGATATAAGCCCTGAACTTAAGAAGTTGTTTGTAAAATATAATGGAGATACGAAAAAGCTGCTGCAGGAGAATCCGAACCTGGATTACCTGTACGCATTATCAGATATACGTGAGAACCTTCTGGAGTGGTATGAATTTGATGAAGAGGGCTCTCTGCTTCAGGTAGGGTCCGACTACGGAGCCCTGACAAACTTGTACAGCAGGCGGGTCAGAGAGGTAACCGTCCTTGACCCTGACAGTAATAATCTGTCCTTCAATCGTTTGCGCAATGAAAAACAGGGAAACATCCAATATATAACCGGAGACTTAGACACCTTTGAAGAAGAAGGCTTCGACTATGTGGTGTTGGTGGGATCTTTAAAGCCGCCCTATGACAAACACATAAGAAAGGCAAAATCCCTTTTAAAACCGCAAGGAAAGCTGATCCTCTCCATATGCAACCGCTTAGGCCTTAAATATCAGGCCGGTGCGATTCCTGATAAGGACCGTCTTTCAAGGACAGAGGTCCTGGAGCTTTTATGCGGAGAGGACAAAAGATCGGGTAATGCCGAATTCCATTATCCCATGCCTGACTACCGTCTGCCCATCACCCTGTATTCCGATGAATATCTGCCAGGCAAGGGAGATTTAACTCACGCCATTCTGGCCTATGATTATCCCAAATATCTGAAGTTTGATTTAGGAAAGATGTTCGATGAGGTATGTGAGGGAAAACAGTTTGAGACATTTGCCAATTCATTTTTAACCATTTGGAGCCGTCATGAAAAAAATTAACTTTGTAAAATACAATAAGACCCGTAGGGAAGCGTTCCAGATCCGCACCAGTCTGGTGGAAGAAGATGGCTGTCCATTTGTTGAGAAGACAGCCTTAAAACCTGAGGGTGTTGCACATATAAAATCCCTTGGTGAAAAATATAAAAGCCTTACTGCGCAAAGCCAAAAGCTTAAGGTCGCCGGGGTTTCCATAAGTCCGGATGAAAGGACCGCCCGTTTCGATTTCCTTAAGGGTCATACTCTTTCCGAGTTGCTCGGAAAGGAGATCTGTAACGGAAAGGTTTCCGTATCCCATATGGAAGACGGGCTTTCCCTGATTCTGGGTGTGAAAGAAAACTGCATCATTCCCTTTACCATTACGGCCGAATTTGAAGAGGTGTTTGGAACACTCACGAAAGCAGATGAAAAAGACTGGGCGTTTAAAACCTCCAACATTGACTGCCTTTTTGAGAACATCATGATGACCGAGGACGGTCCTTATCTCCTGGACTATGAATGGGTATTTACCTTCCCGGTTCCAGTCACCTTTATTAAGTTCCGGGTTCTTTATTATTTTTACGAACAGTATAAAAGCCTTTTGTCCTATGATTCTATGGAAGCATTTATGGAAGAGTTCGGTGTGGAGACAGATCGTATTGCCATGTATGAGGAGATGGAACGCTGTTTCCAGGAATATGTCCATGGGGAGAACCAGCAGATCTATCTGGTCAATTACATGCAGGAAACCCATGCCTTGCCTGAGGATATGTATGGCTTATCCCAGGTGATTGATGAGACAAAGGAACGCCTTTCCCAGATGGAAATGGAGATCCGGGAAAAGGATGTGCTCATCACCAGGCAGCAGGAGGAAAAGCGCCTGACTGACAATCATGTGACCAACCAGGAGATCATTATTCAGACCCTCCGGAAGGATTGCGATGATATGAGGGAAATGATCACCTGGCTTCAGGGGCACGAAGCATTGACTTTCCGCGCCAGAAGGAAGCTTGGAAGAATCTTTAACGAAAAATTCCCCAAAGGGACCAGAAAACGGAAACTGCTGTTTTATGCCAAGGATACGGTATTTCATCCGCTGAAATCCTTCCGCCTCTATACAACAGAGGAAGGTCGGAACCTGATTGAAGGCGATATGAAGATTGGAGATGCCTACCGGACCCATGGAAAGCTCCGTTTCATAAAAGAGGGCCATCCCATGGTTTCCATCGTCATCCCGGTCTACAATCAGATCCATTATACCTATGCCTGCCTTGCATCCATTCTGGAGCATACAAAGGACGTGGTATATGAGGTCATTATAGCAGACGATGTTTCTACTGATGCAACGGCAGAACTTTCTAAGTTTACGGAAAACGTAGTCATATGCCGCAATGAGACCAACCAAGGATTTTTGCGGAACTGCAACCAGGCGGCCAAAGCAGCCAGGGGAAAATATGTTATGTTCCTAAATAATGACACCCAGGTAACAGAAGGTTGGCTAAGCAGTCTGGTAAACTTAATCGAATCAGATTCAACCATCGGCATGGTAGGATCCAAGCTGGTTTATCCTGACGGACGCCTGCAGGAAGCAGGGGGGATCATCTTCCGTGATGGTTCCGGCTGGAATTACGGACGCCTTGACGATCCGGACAAGCCAGAATACAACTATGTGAAAGATGTGGATTATATATCAGGAGCCGCCATCCTTCTCTCCAACGATTTATGGAAGCGGATCGGCGGATTTGACGACCGGTTTGCTCCTGCTTATTGTGAGGATTCTGACCTTGCCTTTGAGGTGCGCAAGGCCGGCCTTCGGGTGGTTTACCAGCCGTTATCCAAGGTTATACATTTTGAGGGCATTTCCAACGGAACTGATGTCAACGGTTCAGGTCTTAAGCGGTACCAGGTTGAAAACGGCCATAAGTTAAGGGAAAAATGGGCGGCTGAATTTAAGCTGCAAAGTGAAAACAACGGAAATCCCAATGTATTCCGGGCAAGAGAGAGAAGCCAGGGCAAAGACATTATTTTGGTGGTGGACCATTATGTTCCCACCTATGACCGGGATGCCGGTTCCAAGACCACCTTCCAGTATTTAAAGATGTTTTTGGAAAAGGGCTATGTGGTGAAGTTCCTGGGAGATAATTTCCTCCATGAAGAACCTTATTCCACCGTTTTGCAGCAGATGGGAATTGAGATCCTATACGGCAGGGAATTCCAGGTGAAAATCTGGGACTGGTTAAAGGAGCATGGAGATGATATCAAGGTTGCTTATTTAAACCGTCCCCATATTGCTACCAAATATGTGGATTTTATCAAGGATAAAACAAACATTAAGATGATCTATTATGGTCATGACCTGCACTTCTTAAGGGAAGGCAGAGAGTATGAACTGACCGGAGATCCTAAGAAAAGAGAGTCTTCTGAATACTGGAGGTCTGTGGAGCTTCGCCTGATGAGAAAGGCGGCGGTATCCTATTATCCTTCCTATGTGGAACGGGAGGCCATTCATGAAATAGAGCCTTCTATTCATGTGAAAGCTATAGTAGCCTATGTTTATGAAAAATTCTTAAACCACATTCCTTATAACTTTGAAAAGAGGGAAGGGCTCTTGTTTGTAGGAGGATTTGCCCATCCCCCTAACGCAGATGCTGTTTTGTGGTTTGCACAGGAAATATTCCCACTAATCCGGGAACAGCTTCCCATAGATTTCTATATCGTGGGTTCCAAGGTGACAGATGAAATCAAGGCTTTGGAGCAGCCGGGCAGCGGAATCATTGTAAAGGGATTTGTATCAGAGGAGGAACTTGCAAGGCTTTATTCAAGCTGCCGGGTAGTCGTGGTGCCTTTGCGTTACGGTGCAGGTGTGAAGGGAAAAGTCATTGAAGCCTTATATAACGGTGCTCCGGTGATCACTACTTCCATTGGTGCAGAGGGAATTCCTGAGGCAGAAAAGGTCATGGTGGTGAGAGATGAGCCGGCAGCCTTTGCAGGGGAAGTTATTTCCCTGTACCAGGATCCTGAACGATGCAAACAGATGTGTATGGAAACTCAGAATTATATCCGCAGTTATCACAGTATTGATGCTGCCTGGAACGTAATAGGAGAAGATTTTTAAACGGCAAAGAAGGTTAACCCGTCCCGGTATGACCGGGCGCGGTGCCATGCCGTTGCCTGCAAGGGCATACTTAAATGAAGTGAAAGGAACAATGAGGAAAGTAAGGGGAAAGGAAGAAGATCGCATGGAAGAGATAAAAAGGGACCGGTTTCTGTTTTGGGATATTTTAAAGGGCATCGGAATCGTATCCATTGTGTTTGGTCATTCACAAAATTTGGGGATTGCCATTCGGACGGTGTATTATTACCATCTGGCCATATTCTTTTTCATCTCAGGATACCTGTATAATGAAGCGCGTTACGGGGATGCCCCCTTTGACTTTTTTGCACGGAGGTTAAAGAATATGTGGGTACCCTATTTCTGTTATGGGGGCCTGTTCGTTTTACTACATAACTTACTTTCAAAGTATCTGCTTTTTCTGTCCGATGCATATTACGGAAAAAAGGAGATGATCCTTGCCATGGCAAATACCTTGTTCCTGCGATGCCCAGAAGTCCCATCAGGCGCGATGTGGTTCGTGCCCCTTATGCTGGGGGCAGGAACAGGCTTTTCGGTCATTCTCTGGTTCTGCAGGAACTATCTTCCGGCTTCTTTCCGGCCATGGGCAGCAGCGGCTCTTAGCGTTGGAGCAGGGCTTTTTGGTGCGGCCCTCATCCGGAGGGAGGTTTTCTTAAGCTATCACCTTCAGACAGCCCTATTGGTGATCCCGGTTTATTATGGCGGTTATGCTGTGCGGACCTGGAAGATTTCCATTGAAAAATATGTGACATGGTATGGTGCTGCTTTGTGCGCAGGGCTTTTCTATTATTTCCTGATGTTTACAGAGGAAAGTGTGGAGCTTTCTGCCAATCAGATACCAGGTGGAATCAATTTTTATATCATTTCCGCAGCTGGCATTTATCTATGCTGCTTTGCAGCCAAGTGTTTACAGAAGGCTCCGATTGCAGGGAAGGCTGCGGCCTTGCTTGGAAAATATTCCTTTGATATCATGGCTCTTCATTTTCTGGTATTTAAGATTTGTGACTGGATTTATGCCCGGATGATACTGGAACCCGCAGAAAATCAGGGAGGATTCCCTCACTCCTATCCGGAACTTCATGTTCTGTATCTGATCTTGGGAATTGTCCTTCCGGTCCTATTTGCAATTGGGGCAAGGAAGGTTATACATGGCCTGGGAGGCATGCTTCGGTCCCAGACAGAAAATCCACGGAAATGATCTTTCTGGATTCTTCTAAGGGATATATGATATAATAACGATTAGAAAAAATATCAGGAGGGTACAGTTATGCAGGCAGTTTTACTGGCAGGGGGCCTTGGCACACGGCTTCGTTCCGTTGTAAGCGACAGGCCAAAGCCAATGGCTCTGATCGGAGACAAGCCTTTTATGGAATATGTAGTCTTGGAGCTGATACACCACGGAGTAAGGTCAATTATTTTTGCCGTAGGCTATAAAGGCTCTATGGTAGAAGAATATTTTAAAGATGGGTCCAAATGGGGAATCCGGGTTTCTTATTCTTATGAGGAAGAACTGTTAGGAACTGCGGGAGCCATTAAAAATGCTGGGTCCAGGATACAGTCAGACCGATTCCTTGTACTGAATGCGGATACCTTTTACCGCATTGATTACAGTAAGCTTATGGAGCTTGGCAAAGAACGGGATCTTGACATGGCCCTGGTGCTCCGGGAGGTGCCTGATGTGTCCCGTTACGGACAGGCTGTTCTAAAAGACGGCTGGCTTACGTCCTTTAATGAGAAGACAGAGGAAAAACGCTCGGGAACCATTAACGGCGGTATCTATATACTTAAGCGTGAACTGCTTGACGAAATTCCTGAAGGAAAGGTTTCCCTGGAACAGGTAATGATTCCAAAATGGCTTTCAGAAGGTAAAAAGCTGGGCGGCATTGTAGGCAGCGGGTACTTCATTGATATAGGAATTCCGGAAGATTATTACCGGTTTGCGGAAGACGTAAGGAAACACCTTACAGGTATACCTTTATGCCCGGAGAGCATGGGCGGAGAGGGGAAAGGAGAAGTGAACTTATGGTAATCAGAGGACGTGCTCCCCTGCGGGTGAGCTTTGGCGGCGGAGGAACCGATGTGGCTCCCTTCTGTGTGGAACAGGGAGGGGCAATCATCGGCAGCACCATCAATAAGTATGCATACTGCTCCATCGTACCAAGGGATGACGATCAGATCATCGTTCATTCTCTGGACTTTGATATGACGGTCAAGTACAACACAAATGAAAATTATGTATATGACGGTCGTCTGGATCTTGTAACGGCGGCGTTAAAAGCAATGGATATCAAACAGGGCTGTGAGGTGTACTTACAGTGTGATGCTCCCCCCGGATCAGGTCTTGGCACTTCCTCCACCGTTATGGTAGCCTTATTAACGGCTATGGCTAAATGGAAAGGCGTGGAAATGGACAGCTATGCCATGGCAAACTTAGCTTATCAGGTGGAGAGAGAGGATTTAAAGATCGATGGCGGTTACCAGGACCAGTATGCCGCTACCTTTGGAGGCTTTAATTTCATTGAGTTCCACGGACGCAACAATGTGGTGGTCAACCCTCTCCGCATAAAAAAAGAGATTATCCATGAGCTGCAGTACAATCTGCTTCTTTGCTATACAGGAAACATTCATGTATCCGCCAACATTATAAAGGACCAGGTGAAAAACTACGAAAAGAAGGACCCCTTTGATGCTATGTGCGAGGTAAAGGCACTTGCTTATGCCATGAAGGATGAGCTGTTAAAAGGAAATCTTTACAGCTTTGGAAAGCTTCTTGATTACGGCTGGAAGAGCAAAAAGCGCATGAGCAGTAAGATCTCTACTCCCCATATTGACGAGCTTTATGAGGAAGCATTAAAGGCAGGAGCTCTTGGAGGAAAGCTTTTAGGAGCCGGTGGAGGCGGATTCCTTCTGGTGTACTGTCCTTATAACGTACGCCATAAGGTAGCCGCACGCATGGAAGCAGCCGGAGGACAGCTTACGGACTGGAACTTTGAGCTTCGGGGCGCCCAGGCGTGGATCACGGACGAAAAGCGCTGGGATTACCAGGAGGTCAGGGTAGCTATACCAGGAGGCGAATATCATTTTCAAGTATAATCCGAAAAAGGAGGAAAAACCATGGACAGGGTCGTGTTTTTAGACCGGGACGGGACCATCAATGAAGAAGTGGAATACCTGCACCGGCTTAAGGATCTGGTGATCCTTCCAGGGGTGCCGGAAGCCTTAAGAAGGCTTAGGGAACAAGGATTTAAGCTTGTGGTAGTCACCAACCAGGCCGGAGTGGCAAGGGGATATTACGGAGAAGAGGATGTGAAAGCTCTTCATGAATACTTAAACCATCTTCTTTCAAAAGAAGGTGCACAAATAGACCGCTTTTATTATTGTCCCCACCATCCGGTTCATGGGATCGGAAAATACCGGATGGAATGTCACTGCCGGAAGCCGGAAACAGGAATGTTTGAAATGGCAGAGACAAGCTTTCAGATAGACAAGCCCCATTCTTATATGATCGGAGATAAGCTTCTGGATACAGAGGCTGGAAAAAGATACGGAGTGAACACGGTTTTAGTAGGGACCGGATATGGAAAAGAATTATACGACAACTTAACCCAATCAGAGAAAAATAATTCTTTTGACTTCTATGCCCCTGCCATGAAAGAAGCTGCAGACTGGATACTGAACAGAGAAGGAGAGTGAGAAACATGGAACCTATGAACTATTTAGAAGAGCTGATCGAACGTTACCCTGTGCTGGCCGGCTTAAAGCCTCAAATCAGGGAAGCTTATGAGATTCTGGAATCATGTTATGATAACGGTGGAAAGCTGCTGATCGCAGGAAACGGCGGAAGCTGTGCGGATGCAGAGCACATTGTAGGGGAATTGATGAAGGGTTTTGTAAAACGCCGTCCTGTATCAGAAGATTTTGCCGCAAAGCTCCTAGAGGCGGACCCAGTACTTGGTAAGGAACTTGGAGAAAAGCTTCAGGGAGGTCTTCCAGCCATTGCCTTAACAGGCCATCCCAGCCTTTCAACTGCATTTTTAAACGATGTTGACGGGGGACTGATCTACGCCCAGCAGACTTATGGATACGGAAAGAAGGGGGATGTGCTTTTGGGAATATCCACCTCCGGTAATGCGAAAAATGTTATGTATGCCGTAACGGCAGCGAAGGCAATTGGCATGAAAACCATCGGCCTTTCCGGGAAAGACGGAGGTCTTTTAAAGAAGGCTGCAGATGTGACGGTAGTGGTTCCGGAAACGGAGACGTTTAAAATTCAGGAACTCCATCTTCCGGTTTACCATGCACTCTGCCTAATGCTGGAGGAGCGGTTCTTTTAACAAATATTCGAAATAAGAAAGGGGCTAGAGATGAAAGATAAACAGTGGATATCTGAGTGGAAGGAAGAAATCATCGCAGCGGCTCTTTTGCTGGGATTTGCTTTTTTCATAAACAGGGGGATCGAGATAAAAGGGCTTTATATGGATGATTTATATCTTTGGTCCTGTTACGGAGAGCAGTCTTTCCGTGAATTTGTATTCCCTCTGGGAAGCACACGGTTCCGTTTTGTCTATTATCTGGCATCCTGGCTGGAGCTGATGGTCTTCGGAAACCACATCGGCTGGTTTGTTCCTTTTAATATCCTTTTAAACAGCTGTATAGCCTATACGGTTTACCGGTTCGGAAAGCGTTTGTCCGGCAGACGGTTAATTGGTTTTTCCTGTGGCATTTTATATCTGCTCTCCCGGATGTCCTACTACCAGATCAGCCAAGTATACGGCTTGATGGAAAGCATGGCGCTGTGGGCGGCTATCGGCATTTTTTACTGTCTCTACCGTTATCTCTCCGATGAAAAGGAGAGAAAGTGGCTTGTACCGGCTGCAACGGCAATGTATTTCTCTGTCTGCTTTATTCATGAACGCTACATGGTGCTTTTACCCTTGTTTTATGCTGCATTTCTCATGAAAAAAGAGAGGAAGCCAATGCCATGGCTGAGTATTACCGGGGCGTTTCTGGTGGTTCAGGTGATCCGCTTTCTTACCATCGGAAGTATTTCTCCAGCTGGTACTGGAGGAACGGATGTGGCGGATACCTTCCATCTTTCGGAAACCCTCCGTTATGCCTTAAGCCAGGTGCTTTATATATTTGGAATCAATGCAGGCCCTGATCATTTAAATGGACTTAGCTGGGGAAGATCTCCTTACTGGGTTCATGTTCTTGTCGTGTTCGCAGATTTACTTCTCCTTATTATGACCGTGATTTTTCTTGTAACCGTGATACGAGAGCGGAAGCAGCTGAAAAAGCGCCTTCCTGTGATCTGCCTCTTCCTTTTATTCATCGCCCTGTGTATTGGCTCTTCCAGTGTCACTATCCGGGTAGAGACCCGGTGGATCTATGTCTCCATGACGGCAGCGTGGCTGCTTGCTGCTTATATGTGCGGTATAGTAAAGCGTGTCAGGCCTCTATTATACTGCGGCCTGTTTCTACTTTACGGCATTCTCATGCTTCCGGTTGAAAGTTTTTATCGGGGAAAATACGAGAATCTTTATTACTGGTCATCCCAGCTGCGATACAATTCCCTTGCAGAAGAGACTTTCGGGAAATACAAGAATGAGATATTCGGAAAGAAAATTTACATCATCGGCAATTCCTACGAGATGAGTGATTTTACTGCCAGGACCTTTTTCAAAACCTTTGATAAAGAACGACTGGCAGAGGGAACCGAAGTTACGTTTATTGAATCCATCCACGACATCGGCCTCATAACTCCAAACATGCTGATCCTGAGGGAAGATCCGGCTCATAACGCATTTCAGGATGTAACGGATTTTGTGCGGAACTTAAAATTTGAACGGGTCTATGGCTGTTATGAGGACGGCTGGATGGATGAAAGCGCTAAAGTCCGGATCATGGCAGGGAAAGAAGGGAAGATTGGTTTGAAATTCTATTATCCCGGCGTCATTACCGGTCTTGAACAGATCGCCGTGACCATAAATGGAAAGGAAAACCAGGTCATTCCCATTACTTCCAATACAGTAACAGCTGAAATTGATGCGACGGCCTTTCAGGTTACGGAGCTGACGTTTGAAAGCAACTTTTACTACGAAAATGCATCGGAGCAAAGAGGAGATAAGCACCTCTCCGTCGTTGCTTCCATAACGGCAAATTAAGGGCATAGGTGAATCCCATGAATCGAAAGTATCTGTATGGCCTGTTTCCCCTTTTGGGGACTGTTTTTGGCCTCTGGTATATCTTTACGGCAACCTGTGACGGAATTTATACCGATTACGTCCGCCTTGTAAACAGTTATTTGCCTGACGTATGGAATCCGGCAAAGTTCTTTGTGCCGGATGTCCTCACCAGGATTCCGGTCAACTATCTGGGAAGGATCCTTAATGTCTCGCTTTTCGGATACAATATCATGTTTGATCGGGTGTTAGGCGTCCTGGCCCTTGGACTTTCCGGCCTGGCTCTGGGAAGCTACTGCAGCCGCAGGAAGGTTTCTCTTGGCTGGTTTGGGGCTTTAATGATTGTGCTTTTCAGCCTTAACAAGTGGGAAATGCTGACCAATGGAAGCGGCTGGGCCCACTTTCTGTCCTTTGCCTGCTTCTATTACCATTATGAGGTGATGGACCGTGTATGGAGCGGACAGGAAAAGAAATATGACAGGATAAAGCTCCTGCTTCTTCCGTTTTTTACAACGCTGCTGGTGGCAGGCCCCTATTGTGCCATTTACTCGGTCACGGTAATAATAGCCTGTGGCTTCATGTTCCTGTTAAAAAACGGTGATTCGAGAAAGGGCTGGGGTTTAAGCGGCCTTTGTACCCTGATCCCTCTTCTCCTTTATTTGTGGAGCAATGCCTACGCGGTGGAAGACCACGCGGCCCCGGCAACCGTTCCTCTCCTTGTTCAGTTAAAGGATACGCCCGGTTTTTTTGTTCGTTTTTTCGTAAAGTCCTTTTCCTCCATGGTCATTGAAGGGGAGCAGGCTGAAAATATCTTTCGGACCAATGTGCCGTTTTTGATTCTTGGATTTCTGGTTATCCTGCTGTATCTGTTTGCTCTATGGGCAAATTTACGGTACCGCCTGTATGAAAAGACGATCCTACCTGTCATGCTCATTGTCTCGGGAGGGTTGAATCACGTGCTCATCCTTTTATCCAGGTGGATATTCCTTAAGGAAAATTACGGTTTAAGCTCCAGATATGCCCTTCAATTCCAGTCTGGGATTCTTGGAATCTTGCTGACCTTTGCCTTATTGTCAAAACAGTGGAAGAGGAAGGGAAAGCCTTTCCTTCGGATCGCTGCCTGCGGGGCTTGCGTGCTGTTTCTGGCAGGAAATTGCTATTCCACTTATTCAGAGATAAAAAAGGCCCCTTATCGCAGAGAAAGTTTTGAAGAAAAGGCAGTGTTAGCTTTAAACTTTGAAACAGTTACAGATGATGAGCTGCGGGGAAATTTTGAATACAGGCCCAGTCTGCCTGACAGTGGGGCTAAGGTGAGGAGTGCGCTGACGATATTAAAGGAAAACGGATACAGTGTTTTCCGAAGTGATTATAAACGGTAGCTTATCTATCGGATTTATCAGTATACAAAATGACAACGGGGGTTTTTATGGGTCGATCACAGAAGCATGGATATGGAGTCCTGCTGTTTATGTTTTTCTCAGCGGCAGGGATCCTGTATTCTCTGAATCAGATTTTAAACCAGGAAGTTTTTCAGTGGATCATGAATCAGAGGGAATATAAGACCATGATGGCAGAGACGGCAGGGCTGTTTGCTGCCTTCTGTTTTTCGGGTTTTTTATTCCCTAAGAGCAAGCAGAAACTGATGGCGGCGGTCCTTATTACGGCCGTCTTTTTGTGGGCCCATGTGGTTTTTGTTCCGGTGCTGGTATCCGGTCTTTATCTGGCATATATCCTGTTCTTCGGACGTTTTCTCCGGGTATCCTTATGGAAACTTCCAAAGGATGACGGGCTGGCTTCCGACTTTCTCGCCGGTGCTTCCTTTCTAATAGTTATATATTGCCTTATGTCAGCCATTGGCATTGGCTCCATCGGTTACTTAACCGCATTTGTCTTTATAAGCGGCGGGATCCTGCTTCTATTTGGAAGGTCCTGTCTGGGTGACGGAGGGAATGGGAATGGCTTGAATTTCACCGGTAAAGAGCTTCTTTTGCTTTCATTTCTCCTGACTATGGTGTGCCTCCAGGCGGGGCGGCTTAACATAGCCATAGATTACGACAGCCTGTGGTATGGGGTCAGGTCCCGGTATATCTTAGACAATGGACATGGAATTTATGAAAATCTGGGTACCATTGGAATTGTCTACACCTACTCCAAGGGCTTCGAGGTTTTGACCCTGCCCCTGTCACAGCTTCCTTCCTACAGCTTTGTAACCTCAGTCAATCTATGGCTGTCCCTGGGAGTCCTTTTTATGGGTTACCAAATAGGCCGCTTTTATATGAAACGGGAGCAGGCGGTTTTTTTGGCTGCCCTGCTGTCAGGAGTTCCAGGAATCATGAATATGGCAGTCACAGCCAAAAGCGATATCATTACACTGCTTGTTCAGGAGATCATGTTGTATTACCTGCTGTGCTATATAAAAGCGGGGCGAAAGTCCTGGCGTTATCTGGGTTACGGAACGGCGGCCTTTTTTATCAGCCTGACTTTGAAGCCAACAGCTCTGATCTTTTCCACTGCTGTCTTTGGAATGGGATTTTTATATCTGCTAGGAAAGCTTTTGCTTCCCAAATTTGGAGCGGAAGGGGGAAATGCCGGTGGATTGGCAGTTGTGGCAGGTTCGCTTTTGGCCTTAGGAGGTATCTGGGCAAGAACTCAGTTGTTAACAGGCCTTCCCCTTACCTCGGTTTTCTCATCCCTGCTTACAAGGATAGGATTTCATTTGAAATATCCATTCATGGTTAATACCATACCTAATTCCGGTGCCGGAATGTCCATGAAGGAAAGAACCGTACATCTGGCAAACCGGCTTCATGGATTTTTCTTTTGTCCTGTAGGAGAGGATATGGATCATGTGGTCCTCGCCTGGGGTGGATATCTGCTGTACTTTCTTCTTTTATTGTGGATTGTAAGCTGTTTTTACGGCAAGAATGTGGATAGAGGGAAAAATTGTCAGCTATCCGTTTTCCTAAAAGTTATCTACGTACCGTTTTTGGTGGTTAATCTTATCAGCTTAGGTATGCTGACCCAGGTTGACGGGAATTATTTCATGCTGTTCTATGTCCTCACGGCGGTCTATGTCCTAAAGGCAGCGGCGGAAGCAAAGGAAAAGGTTGTCTGGCGTGGAGGCATAGGAGCCGGAGTCTGGGTGCTTATGTTTTCTGTATTCTTCACAGCCATGACCAGCTGGAATTGGAGCCTTGGCTTTACACCGGTGTCATTTCATCATAAAGGCTATTATAACCACCAGGAAGCCGCCAGACAGGACATGGTATCAAAGGGAAACGGAAGAGTGTGGGATATCCTTGCTGCCGACCCGGAAGCCCGTCTCATTGCCATTGGAGACCATCCGGATGTACTGGCATTCCCATGCAACGTACAGTCCTATGATGATATAACAGGGGTATGGGGAAATGTGGCCCTGGTTAAGAAAATGGATTATTTCGTGGAGTTTATGGATTATGCAAAAGCAGAATATGTTTATGTCCAGGCAGGCTATACGGGAGAAGAGAACCGTTCCTACTCCCTTGTCAGGGATATGATCGAATGGGGGAAACTGATACCTGTATGCTATGACAACGGAAACCTTTTGGCTGCAGTAGATGTAAATGGGGATTACAATGAAAAATCAGCACGGGCATTGACAGAATTTGAACAATGTTATATAAAAAAGGAAGCAAATGATAATCAATAGCATGGTAGCAGCTCGGCCACATAGAACTGTAACATAGCATGAGGAGCATAAGGTTGTAAGAACCCCTCTTTCAACCTTGGATTTGCGATTTAACCGGATATGCAAGCAAATCCACTGATTCATTAGGAGGCACATATGGGAAAAACAATATCGGTCGTGGTATCATGTTACAATGAGGAACTGGCTCTCAACCAGTTCTATCATGAAACGGCCAGAATTTTAAATAAACTGAACTGGGATTATGAACTGATTTTCGTCAATGACGGAAGTCAGGATGGCACCATGAAGATTCTAGACGACTTGTCCGGGAAGGATAAAAAGGTAAAGGTCATCAGCTTTTCCAGAAACTTCGGGCATGAGGCAGCTATGATTGCCGGTCTGGATTATAGCAGCGGGGATGGGATCGTCTGCATGGATGCGGACTTACAGCATCCTCCCCAGTATCTGCCGGAGATTGTCAGGAAGCTTGAGGACGGCTATGATGTCATTAATATGGTGCGCACGAAAAATGAGTCCGCAGGGTGGTTTAAGAATTTTGCCTCCTCTGCCTTTTACCATCTGATCAACGTGCTTTCCGATGTGAAATTCGAACCAAACGCCTCTGATTTTTTTGCAATTTCCAGGCGGGCTGGTGACGTACTTCGGGACAATTACAGGGAAAAGGTCCGTTTCCTGCGGGGGTATGTGCAAAACATCGGGTTTAACCGTGCTACCATTGAATATGAGGCAGGAGTCAGGGTGGCAGGAGAAAGCAAATACAGCATTAAAAAGCTGATGGCTTTTTCACTGAATACCATCATGTGCTTTTCTAACCTGCCATTAAAGCTTGGGATCTATGCCGGGTGCGGTGCCGGCATTCTGGGAATCGCCATGATGATTTACACCATATGGAGCTGGGCCAGGGTAGGGACGCCAAACGGGTATGCTACCACCATAGTGCTGATCTGCTTTATGTTTTCCGTCCTGTTCCTGATTGTGGGGGTCATTGGCAATTACATTGCCATCCTGTTTGCGGAGCTTAAGGACAGGCCTATTTATATTGTTGGAGAGACGAAGAACTTTTTGGAGTAAATAAGATTTTGAGAAAAGAAATGCGCTTTGAATCGGGCTTATAAAGCCGTATTCAAAGCGCATTCTTTTTTGGGGGAGCTATTTCTTATCTTTGGAGCTATTTCATTCTTTAGATCTTATTCATTATATGAGCCGTCATTGCAGCTGTATATTGTAACAGGCTCGTCTACAGTTTATTAATGGATTCCAGGACCGATTTCTTTTGTCTGGTTGGTGGAAGAATCAATTGGAGCTGTTTCCGTCCCTGCCTGACCAGCCTGGCTTTCTGCCGTGCTTTCTCCTTCTGGCTGCTCGGCGGCTGTCTGTGGTGTCACGGTACATACGCCGTTTGCATCTGCGGTATAGGAGACTCCATCAAGTACAAAGGTAGCAGAGGCAGCCATCTTTCCGTCAGCTGGATTTAAGTAATACTGCTGGCCGCCTACCTGTGTCATACCGGTTGCCATGGCACCGCTTCCGCCAAAGTAATACCAAGATCCATCGACCTGTCTCCAGCCTACAGTCATCTTACCGGAAGAAGTGCTTAAATAGTACTTGGCTCCCCGTTCCTCAAGCCATCCGGACTGCATCTTTCCGTCATTTCCAATGTAGTACCAGCTTCCGTCAGGATTGATCCAACCTGTAGTCATGGCTCCGGTCTGGTTAAAGAAATACCAGCTGTTATCAATGAGCTGCCATCCGGTTGAAACTGCGCCGTTTCCTGCCAGATAATACTTGGAGGTTCCGTCGGTATGCCAACCCGTTACCATGGAACCGTCGTTATTTAAGTAATATCGGGCGCCGTTGTTATCCAGCCATCCGGTTGACATCACGCCGCTTTCCTGTAAGAAGTACCATTTGTCGTTTATGTTCTTCCAGCCGGTAGCCATTTTGCCTGAAGAAGGATCCAGGTAATAATACTGGCCGTTTAATTCCTGCCATCCGGTGGCCATGGTGCCGTCGGAACCGAGGTAATAACGTGCCCCGTTGTCAGTAAGCCAGCCGGTATTCATGGAACCGCTTGGATTGAAGAAATACCATTTGTCGGAAAGCTGCTTCCAACCGATGTTCATACGTCCGGAAGTTTCGTCAAGATAATAACGCAGCCCATCTTTATCAAACCATCCGGTGGCAGTCAGTCCTTCTTCGTTCATATAAAACCATCCGGAGCCGTCATTGACCCAGGTATTTTTCTGGATCGCATAATTCTGGTAGTAATAGGTCTTTCCTCCAATGGTCCTCCACATATTTCCAGGAAGCTTTGGAGTTAAGTCCTTATAGAGGAAGTCAATGTCAACATTTCCGTTGATTCCGTTAATTGAGCCGGTGCTGGTGACCTGCCACATGATCGGGTTGGAATAAACGTGTTTTGCCTCATAACGGGCAACCCATACGTCATAATGCATATTGGATAAATCAATTTTATTTGATAACCAGTAATCATTGGCATACACAATGGGATAATATCCGGCATCAGCAATTCGCTGGCAGAATGCATTGATGATTTCACTCACCTGTGCCGGGGGAAGGGTACCAAGGGTGGCACTGTCTTCTGCGTCAAAAGCGATGGGAAAGGAGATTGGATAATCCTTTACCAGACTAAGGACAAAATCCGCTTCCTCTCTGGCCATATCCGGAGTGGTAGCCAAAGAATATATGTAAGCGCCAACTTTCAGACCTGCTGCTGATGCACCCTGTACATTGGTATGGAAGTACGGATCCACAATACCCTTGGATCTGGTGCCCAGCATGACAAAGCTGACATCATCTGCTGCAACAGCCGCCCAGTTTACATTTCCCTGCCATCTGGAAACGTCGATTCCTCTGGCAATTACCTGTTCAATCACCGTGCCGTTTGCAAGCTGATAATAGCCATTGACCTTTTCATAGCCAGCTGCCCAGGAATTCATGGCCGGGCCAAACCCCGCAGACATTCCCATAAGGGCACATAATGCGGCTGCTGCAAACCGTATGCCTAATTTCTTGTGTCTCAATGTGTTACCTCCTTATCATTCGGGTATTATGTAATACGTACGCTTTCTTGCTTCCGGAATGTTTTGTTTATCCGGTCCGCTGCCTGCGTAAATAAAAGGGGTATCTGCGCCGAGGTGCAGATACCCACACAGATACTAATTCTTATTAGATCAGCCGGGGCCTGATGTAAGCCCTGGTGATAGCTGATATACGCCATTGCTTGAAGAATTGGAGCTGCTGCCGCCAGGAGTGTCATTAGAAGAACTTCCCGGTGCTCCGCTTAAGTTATTGTTGTCAGAAGAGGATCCTCCCGGCCCGCCAGAACCCGATGGAGTCGAGGTAGATCCGCCTGGCGCATTGGAGGAACCGGTTGATGAGCCTCCGGGGGTGTTCCCACCAGTTGAACCGGAAGGAGAACCGGAAGCATTTCCCTGGTAAGCTCCGTTTGAACCAAAGGTGTAGCTTGTTCCGTCAATGGTAAGGGTGGTGTTTGCTGCCATCTTACCGGTAGATGGATCAAGATAATAATAAACACCGGAAAGCTGTACCCAGCCGGTCATCATATGACCTGAATCATTAAAATAATAATAGGAACCGTCAATCTGCAGCCAGCCGTGGGCCATCTTTCCGCTGCTGGTATCCATGTAATACTTGTTGGTTCCATCACTGAGCCAGCCGGTCATCATACGTCCCAGCACAGACTTGGTATCAACATTCAGATAGTAGTAGGCATTATCAATCTGTTTCCATCCGGTTACCATCTTGCCGTCAGAACCAAAATAAAACCAATCGCTTCCAATCTGCCCCCATCCAATGGTGCATTTACCATTTTCTTTGAAATAATACCAGCCGCCGTCCATTTCCCGCCAGCCGGCGGACATGGAGCCGTCACCCTTCATGTAGTAGTAGTCATTGCCTATTTTTAACCAGCCCTTAACAAGGACGCCTGTATCATCCATGAGGTAATAGTATTTACCGCCGTCCTGTATCCACTTGGTAGCCATTGCGCCGTTGGAATGAAAATAGTACCAGTTACCGTTGATCTGTTTCCAACCAGTTGCCATAAAGCCTGTGGAGAGATCTAGAAAATAAAAGGTTCCATCGGATGTCTTTACCCAGCCCTTGTGGGTGGAACCATCCTGGTCTATGTACTTCCACTGAGTGCCTTCTGCTACCCAGCCGGTAGCCCCCCAGGCCGTGCCTGCCGGTATCAGAGTAGAGGTTCCCACAAGCCCTGCTATGAGCAATGCTGTCATTTTCTTTCTGTATTGCATACCGTCCTTCCTCCTGTCTAGCCGTTTTATTTATGTGCTATAGTCCGCAGTGCAGCGAGTAAAGCCTTCGGCTTTACTCGCTCACGGGCTTTCGCCCTATGAAATAAGACGGGTAAAGATTTTCTTATGTGCGGGGCACAACGAAAATCTTTACCCGTCTTATTTCGCACTGCTCATCGCTTTCGTGTACATTATACCACAGTACCGACAGGAATACCTAAACATTTTATTACGATTTGCGGACATTTTCCAAAAATATCATTATTTGGCGATTATGAAGCATTTTTTGTAATAGTTTTTTGCATAACGATACATGATTATGGTATATTCGCCAAATTCATCTCCTAAGGCTGCCTTGTATACTGCCCATAGACTCCACAGAAAACCGCCAAGAGCGATATAAGCATAAACGGTGAAACGTTCTTCTTCAGATGGCTCTCGTTCCAGGTAGATTCTTATTAGATCATCTGCTTCTTCTTCGTTGTAGTAGGAGTAAATCGCGCTCATACTGATATCGATAAGCGGATCACACATTCCGGAATATTCCCAATCGATTAAGCGCACGTTGCCATCGGGCATCATTAAAAAGTTATCGACCACGGTATCAATATGGGAAAGGACTTTCTTATGATTCAACTTGTCCAATTGGTCTAAGAGCTCAGTCATCTGCTTACGGACAGCGGAGTAATCGTCAAACGGGATACCCCCATGGGCCTTACATAGCTTTTCGTAGAAGTCGATCCGTTCGCGAATGTCAAAGGAATGGTCTACGGTAAGTCCGGATTTGTGGAGCCTTCGGATAACCGCCATGCAGCGTTCCATTTCTTCCCGGCTGGAAGGGTTTGCATTATGAGTACCTTCATAAAATTCCGCAATCTTATATCCTGTTTCTCCATTAAAGTAAATGACTTTTTCCGTAATATCCAGACCGCTTAATGCATCATAAACTGCTTTTTCCTGCTGGCGGTTAATAAGAAGCTCTGTTCCGGCCCCCGGGATGCGGCAGATATAATGGCGGTCCTTAATTTTAAATAGGAAGGATTTATTGGTCATGCCTGATTTTAGGCATCGTATTTCTGTGATCTCTGACTCAGGTACTTTGAATACGGTCGATACTAATTCCATTGCTTCATTATCGGAATGGTGCTGATATTTCAAATCAAAACGGCGAAGCTCTTCCAGGTTCTCAAATTCATATACTTCGTCAGCCGGTCTGCGGTTGATAAACAGGTCAATGTCCTGTTTTGCCTCAGGGATATGAGGAAGCCTCTTAGCTGCTTCTCCGGACAGCATTTCCATATAGACATTTTCCCAGTAAAACTGTTCGGTTCCAGGAAGATTGTAATAATTTTCTAATACGGTGAGAAATTGCTCTGAGAATAATTTTGAGAAAAAAACCGGCCCATACATCACCCATTTGTCCTGGCCGCCTACAGATACATTTAAAATGCGTCCCTTCTTATTATAATCAAGGCACCATTCGGAGGTTTCCCCTTCCATGTATGACGCGGAGTACCATGCACCGCCTTCATAGGCATGGTACATATTGTGGCGCATCCAGTTATCGGATGAAAGAACGTACATATTCCTACCACGGAGGAGCTCACGGGCATGATAAATGGTGGTCAGGGTGTTTTTCTGGGAATACTCAGGATTATATAAAAGCTTAACCTGATATTTGTCTATAAGGTATTCAAATTTTTCCTTTAAATAACCCACCACAATGGTGATGTCCCTGATTCCGGCTTCATGGAGCTGGCGGATCTGACGTTCGATCATTCGTTCTCCGAATACTTCCAGCAGGCCTTTGGGTGTTTCGAACGTTAAGGGGACGAAACGAGAACCGAAGCCGGCAGCGATGATGACGGCACCGTCTACCTTATTATCATTTAGAAGGGCTTGGCCAGCCGGAAGTAATTCGTATAGATCGTTGGCGTTTCCAATCTCAATGTATTTTTTTTCTATGCATTCCTTTATTAAGTTATTAACGGTTCCCAGGGAAACGCTAAGCTCTTTTGATAAATCTCTTTGTGTGACTGCCGGGTTTTCCAGAATGGAACGGCAGATGATGACGTTACGATCCATAGTCGTGTGACCTCCGTATAGTTTATAAATTAGTAAAATGGCGAAAGGTGTTCAGAAATTGTGATTATTATTAATATATGAACATTATACCTATTGTAATGGTAAATTGCAATAGGGGATTGTGATTGGATTGCGGCAGAAGATTGTTTTTGAAGATTGTTATAAAAAATTGTCGATATATATTGAATACATATGCTTGAGAATTGATTGTCATGTGTTTATTTAATCATGTACTGTTTTGCTCTGAGACAAACTGAGATTGCTGTGTGTAGCAGAAAAAACTAGGTTTTTGGTCGTAAGTGATACTATTTTCTGGTGTTGAATCTTTGCCAATGATATGGATTATAAAGGAAAATGTGGAAAATAAATCATTGAAAACAAGATTGTACTAATAAAAAAACAATTTATCATTAATAATACAATTTCGTAATGATTATGTAAGAAAATGCACAGAGAAATGTTATAGCATTTTCCAAAAAAATATATTATACTATACCATGTGATGGAGGAATTGATAGCTTCTACCGGAAATGTTAATTTTTTTTATATTTTGCAAAAAATGCAAAAAAAGTAAAAAAGGTATTGATAATTTCCATTATAGGAAGTATAATTACCTCGTAATGCAATTAGGAATTTCGAAGAGTATTTCAAAAAGAAAAAAGGAGAGTGCATTAATTATGAGAAAGCAGACCAAATTAGTTGCTGTATTATCTACAGCAGCACTGCTTGCATTAGGCGCTTCCATGTCCTCTTTCGCAGCAACTGGCTGGCAGGAAGAAAATGGTACATGGGTGTACTATGACAAGAACGGCGATTTAGAGACAGAGAAATGGGAGAAATCAGGAGATAACTGGTTCTACCTCAATGAAGATGGCGAGATGGCTACCGATGCTATCGTTGAATACAACGATAACTACTACTATGTAGACGAGAACGGTGCTATGACAGCTAATAAGTGGGTTTCCGTTGAGAATGATGATTATGACGGAGATGACGAAGAAGAGCCAGCTAATAACTGGTACTACTTTGGTTCCAATGGTAAAGCATATAAGAAATCTACCAACAGCCAGAGCGCAAACTTCAAAACCATCAACGGTAAGAAGTATGTCTTTGATGAAGAAGGTAAGATGTTATACGGCTGGATCAACAAAGAAGGCGAAAGAGAAACTACAGATGAAGATAAGTGGCAGAATGGCCTTTATTACTGTGGCAATGAGAATGACGGAGCACAGACCATTGGATGGGTTCTGGTTGACATTGTAGATCCTAACTACGCAGATACAGACGCTGGATTCTCTAGCGGCAACGTATTTGATGATGAGAATCAGACTCGTTGGTTCTATTTCAAGGACAACGGTAAAAAGATGTCTAAGGAAGCTGGTAAGACCATTAATGGCAAGAAGTACAGCTTTGATGAATATGGTCGTATGAATGCTGAGTGGGTTAACTGGGATGCAACTCCAAGTGAAGCTAGTGCTAGCAATGCAGATTATGACTATATCAGAGGATTCCGTTATTATGGAAGCCCAGAAGATGGCGCTAGAATTACCAAAGGCTGGTTCCAGGTTGTTCCGGATTCCTACTTGAATTCAGAAGATTATGAGGACGATGAAAATAACTGGTATTATTCTGATAAGGACGGTAAGCTGACTGTATCTGCAATTAAGACCATCAATGGTAAGAAATATGCATTTAACGAGTATGGTGTAATGCAGGATGGATTAAAGGCAGTTAAGTTCGATGGAACAAGTACAACTGATATTGAAAAAGTTGTTGGAGATGGCGGAGTAAATGGCCACTCATACAAAGACGGTGATCAGTTTAAGAACAATATATCTGATCTGATTACTGAAGATGGTTACCGTATGTACTATTTTGGTAGCGGCGATGACGGCTCCATGAAGACAGGTAAGCAGACTGTAACTATCGATGGAGAGGCTTATTCATTCTTATTCAATAAGTCTGGAAGCACCAAGGGCCAGGGCAAATTCGGCGTTGATAGTGACAAATATTACTTAGGTGGTATGTTACTGCAGGCTGATAAAGATGATAAGTATGCAGTTGTTAAAGCAACAAAATCTGGTAATGAATATACCAAGATGGAATTACTCACAACTGAAGAGTTCTTAGATGATGTTAAAGCTGAAAATGCACCTAAAAAGGGTTATACAGAGTTCTATGATGTTGCAGCTAATGCAGCAGATAAGGACGGAGTTGAGTATAGACTGGTAAATACAGCTGGTACAGTTCAGAAGAGCAAGAGCAAAGCTAAAGACGGTAGTGATCGTTGCTTCGAAGTTAATAAAGATAAGAAGATCACAAGTGTATTTGTTCAGGATTAATTAACTTTAGTATATAAGTTGATTATTTAATGGGTTGGTGTCTTAGTGTTGAAAATACACTAAGGCACCAGCCTTTTTTATGTCATTTGCTTGTTAAATATGGTTGAATTTCGCTATTTTCTCTAAAAGCGAAATGTAAGCTCTTTGTCATTAGTTGTGGTAGAATCATTTAGATCATGCTTCATTCTTGCATTTATAACTATTTTGATTACTGATTCTATCGTATGTAGTTTTTTGCATGCAAAACAATTCTCTGCAATTACCGATTGCTATATTCTATGATGAATAATGAAGTATACAGTTCCAGAATTGCTAAAAGTTGTAGATTCAATAAGAAATTTGATTTAGTGCAATGGCCTTTTGTTGAATCCCTTGTAACACCATTCGCTGCGCCATATAAAAGCATTTATGACTTTTTCCTTCTAACTAAGAGATTTATGGCACATTTTTTTATTCTGTTTTATCGCAATCCATGGCATTTGCAACTTAATTATCAAATTCCTGTTACCGCTCATGGTAAGATACTATTTGGCAGATGTCTTAATGTGAGCCCAAGCAGTTCATTATAATAGAACATCAGGGGACAGGCTTTCCTATTCGATAAAGCCATTTGTGTACATAGTTGATGGTCCACATGTAAAGTATAAATATTACATGAATTGCCAGCAAGTATGAATTGATAATTATCGGTGATTATGTTATTCTTGATTTTAATCATGGCATACGTCGGAAATGATATAGGGTAGTTTACAGTGTCTTCCCTAGGAAATAGCGTTAACATATACATTCGTAGATCTTTCAATGAACTGCAGTAGGAATAAAAGCTTCTGCTGAGAAGAAAAGGTTACCAGGTTTTCATAATCTGATGGAGAGGAATGTGTATTTCGTAGAAATATAAATGTATCGTTGTTTTGAAGATACGCTTATGATAAAATAGAAAAAACGAAAGGGATAGTTCATAATGATGACATCAAGCAAGAAAACAGAAAAAGATAATTTTTTATCAATAATTCTTGGAATATACGTAGTTCTAATAGGTGTAGGTCTTCCTTTAGTTGTTAAAAATAGGTATTTTGATATTCTAAAAGTTAAGTACTATTATTATTGCATTTGCACTATTTTAATGGTGATATTGGTTGTAGGATATTCTATCACTAAGGGGGCAAAGCAAACAACACAGTATTTTAAGAATATATCTTTAAGAAATCTCCTGAGAAATTGCACAGTAGCGGATTATGCAGTCTTAATATATCTAATGATTGCTATTATTTCGACGATTACATCAGATTATCAATATGAGTCATTCTGGGGCAATGAAGGGAGATATACGGGCCTTTTTTTAATTACTTGGTATGTAGTTAGTTATTTTTGTGTGAGTAGATTTTTGAAGTTTAAAAACTGGTATATTGATATTATTCTAGCTGTAGGAATGCTTGTGTGTTTGTTTGGAATTACCGATTATTTTAATTTGGATATTTTCCATTTTAAAATAGCTATGGTTGCAGAACAAAGATCCATTTTTACATCAACAATTGGAAATATAAATACCTATACCGCGTATGTTGGGATCTTAGTTTCGATTGCGGTGGTTTTATTTACAACAGATAGAAAATATAAAAATATGATATGGCACTATATCTGTATGGTGATCGGTTTTTTTGCTATTATTATGGGAGTTAGTGATAATGCATACCTTTCTTTGGGCGCCTTGTTTGGTTTTTTGCCATTTTATTTATTTAAAAGCCCAAAAGGAATTCGAAGGTATGTCATTGTGTTGGCTACATTTTTTTCTGTGGTTCAATGCATTGACTGGATAAATATTTATTGTGGAGAGAGCGTGCTAGGAATAGAAAGTGCATTTGAAGTGGTGATTAGTTTTCGTGGATTACCGTATTTGGTAATGAGTTTATGGGGGATTGTCATTCTTTGGTGTTTTATTGTCTCTAATAGGAAACATGAAGTCGAAGAATTTGGTAATGTGTTCAGATATCTTTGGGCCGCTCTTCTTATTTCGATTATTTTAGCCGTACTATACGCTCTTTATGATTGTAATGTTGCTGGCAATGTAAGTAAATATAAGAGTTTAAGTTCATATTTTCTCTTTAATGATGATTGGGGAACCGCCAGGGGATATATCTGGAGAAATGCTATGGAATGTTATCAGAATTTGCCGTTTTGGAAAAGAATCGTAGGATTTGGACCTGAAACTTTTGGCATTTTAATAATGCAAAAAACTGCTAATAATCCCTATAAGCAATTGTTTGATAATGCACACAATGAATATCTTCATATGTTGACTACAATTGGAGTTGCGGGATTGATGGCTTATTTGACTTTTATATTTGGATATGTAAAGAGATGCTTATATTGTAGAGATAAAACACCGTATATTATTGCGATAATGTTTGGTGTTATCTGTTATAGTGTTCAGGCTTTTGTGAATCTTAACCTACCAATTGTCACACCTGTATTCTGGCTTTTATTAGGAATGGGGGCCGCAAGGTATCCTGATTGATACTGAGCATTAATAAAATATTAATAATAATTAAGTCTATCTCTATATCACTAAATTTGCATATCACTTATAATTATGATATACTTTGTGTGCTGTTAATAAAATAAGATGTCTGGAATTTTGTTGACAAAGAATATTTCAGGAATGGGTGTTAATGATGAATAAAGCAGAGCAATTTAAGACAATCATAAAATTTATATCGTCAACTGTATTACTTGCCATGCAAACACTTCTATATGGCTATACATGGATGACCTATTATGGCAGCAATATTTGGGATGCCCCTTTTTATAGAAGAGGTAACTGGTTGGTGATAGCTCTATATGGATTGCTGTTATTTTTATTTATCAATACCTATGGTGGATTCAAAATTGGATATTTGAGAAAACTTGATGCGATATTCTCACAGATACTTGCAACTCTATGTGTTAATGTGATTACATATATACAGATTTGTTTGCTGGACAGACATTTTGTAGATATCATTCCTTTTTTGGGATTTACGTTTATTGAGGGTATCATTATAGCGGTTTGGGCCAATATCTATCAACTGATCTATGCCTGGTTGTTTCCTCCGAGGAGGATGATCCTGATATATGGTGAAAGACCGGTGTTTGGACTCAAGGATAAGATAAATTCTCGTGGGGACAAATATAACATCTGTGAGATGGTTGATATAAATAAAGGATTGGAGTATGTCTATAATAAAATGATTGGTTATGAGGCTGTCATAATTGGAGATATACCGTCCCAATATCGGAATCAGATTTTGAAACGATGTTTTGAAAAATCTATCAGGACATATATGCTGACAAAGATATCAGACGTCATATTAAGGGGTTCTGATGACATACATCTTTTTGATTCACCGTTGCTTTTAGCCAGAAACTCAGGGCTTTCCTTTGAACAAAAAGTCATTAAACGATTGACAGATGTTTTGGTTTCATCTATTATGCTTGTGATTGCTTCACCTGTGATGCTTGTGGTTGCGTTTCTGATAAAAGCATATGACGGCGGGACTGCGCTCTATAAGCAAGTCAGACTCACAAAGGACGGTCGGGAATTTGAAGTATATAAATTCAGAAGCATGATCATGGAAGCTGAAAAAGACGGGGTAGCTCGTCTGTCCATGTCAGGTGATTCCAGGATTACTCCTATCGGAAAATTCATCAGAGCTACCAGATTGGATGAATTACCACAGCTTATCAATATCATGAAAGGAGATATGTCCCTGGTCGGTCCAAGACCGGAACGCCCTGAGATAGCAACAGAATATAGTGAATATATGCCTGAATTTGGCTACCGGCTTAAAGTAAAGGCAGGACTGACAGGGTATGCTCAGATTTATGGCAAATATAATACTTTACCATACGACAAGCTTAAGCTGGATCTTATGTATATACAGAACTATTCATTTAGACTGGATTTAAAACTCATACTCATGACCTTTAAGATCATGTTTATGAAAGAAAGTACGGAGGGTGTTGATAATGGACAACTTACGGCGGCGACGATGGAAGATTATCGTGATTCTATCCGAAAGGAAATATAAATATGTATAAGAATTATTCTGTACTTATGTCTGTGTACTATAAAGAAAAATCAGAATATTTAAGAGAATCAATAGAGAGTATGATGAATCAGACGATAGTAACAGATGATTTTGTGATCGTGTGTGATGGTCCTCTGACGAATGAACTGGATTTGGTTATCAATGAGTTCACTATGAAATATCCCAATATTTTTAATGTAGTTAGGTTGCCTAAAAATGTCGGTGTTGGGGAAGCGTTAAGTAAAGTGCTCGTTCTCTGTCAAAACGAACTGATCGCGCGAATGGATAGTGATGATATCTCGATATCAGACAGATGTGAACGAGAATTAGAGTGTTTTAATAGATATAATGTCGATATAGTCAGCGGAACTGTATGGGAATTCGTAGGTAGTATAGAAAATTTGACTGTAAAGAGAATACTGCCGCAAAATCATGATGATATAGTAAAGTTTGCCAAAAGGCGTAATCCTTTCAGTCAGCCCTCCATCATGTTTAGAAAAAGCATAGCTTTAGAAAGCGGTGGATATAAACCTTTTCATCTATGCGAAGATTATTATCTATGGATACGTATGTTGATGAATGGAGCTATAGGATATAATATACAAGAACCTATATTATATATGCGTTCCGGGGATGGTATGTATGATAGAAGATCAGGTTTTTTGTATCTGAAGTCTATGATAAGATTCAGGAAGTATATGTATCATGTTCATTTTAGTTCTTTTAAAGATTTGGCGATTAGTTCGATAGGTCAATGCATCGTATGTTTGTCTCCAAAAGCTGTAAGAAAATTACTATATTACAAATTATTAAGAAAAAAGTAGTGGAGAAGTAATATGAAACCATATAGAGTGTTACAGATTACCAGTATTAATATATATAGTGGCGTAGCGAGTGTGGTGATGAATTTATACCGTTATATGGACAAATCTAAGGTACAGTTTGACTTTATGACTTGGAATATAGAACCTGGTAATAATTATCAGTCAGAAATTGAAGAAATGGGCGGTAGGATATATGAATTACCATATTACAAAGATAATTTATCAGGATTTTGTAAAAGAATAGATCAGATAATGAAAAGCGGCGATTATCAAATAGTTCATGCTCATGAATCAGTGATAAGTTTGCTTCCATTATATTATGCCAGGAAAAGACATATACCATATCGTATAGCTCATAGTCATAATCCTACTATGGAGACAACTATAAAGAATAAAATCGTTGCCTTATGCAGACCATTATTTAAAAAATATGCTACGAATTATTTTGCCTGTTCCGTAGAGTCAGGAGATTTTTTATTTGGAGTAAAAGTAGATACTCATGTGTTAAATAATGCAATAGATACTAAAAAATTTTCTTATCATTGGGAGATAAGAGAAAAAATCAGAAAACAATTAGGGTTAGAGGATTCTTTTGTAGTTGGGAATGTCGGAAGATTATGTCTACAAAAAAATCAAAGTTTTCTTATAGATATATTTTATGAACTGCAAAAAGAAAAGTATAATGCGAAGTTGATTATAGTAGGAGAAGGTGAACTGAGAGAGGAACTGGAAGGGAAAGTAAACAGATATAACATAGCTGATAAAGTACTCTTTCTTGGATTGAGAAAAGATATAGATGAATTATATCAGGCGATGGACGTATTTATATTACCATCTGTTTGAGGGGTTGGGGTTGGTGTTGGTGGAAGCCCAATGTTCGGGTTTGCCGTGCTTTATGAGTGATACTGCTAACAAAAAAGTAAAGGTTAGCGATTATATATACGAGATGAGTATAAAAGAAAATCCTAAATTATGGGCAAGAGAAATATTATCATATTCTTTCAATAATAATGAAAGAAGCAAAGGTTCAGAATATGTAAAATTTCATGGTTATGCTTTAGAAGATACGTCAAAACAAATGCTTGATTTTTATCTGGATAGGTGCGAGGCATGAAAGTCAGATTAAAACTCCTTTTTTTATATGTAATGAAAATAGTATTAAAAGTTTTTTGGTTATTTCCTGTAAAAGAAAATAGACTCATCTTTTACACCCATGAAGGAAAATCTTTTAGTTGTAATCCTAAATATATATATTTATATTTGAGAAATCAAGCTGTAAATAATTTTGACTTTGTTTGGGTGCTTAATAAGAAACAGAATATCGGCGATTTGGAAGGAGTAAAACAAGTTAAGAGCAAGTCACTTGAATTTTTTTACTACTTGCTTACTTCAAAAGTTATCATAAATAATGACATAGCACCTTCATATTTTCCTGTTAGAAAGTCTCAGTGTATCATAGGAACATGGCATGGAGGAGGTTCATATAAGAAATGGGGGATAGATGTATATAATGACTCATTTAACAGAAAAATATTTAATATTATTGCAGATAATGTTACTTATGTCAGTTCAAGTTGTAAGGCGTTTAGTGATTCGTTGATTAACGCCTGCCTTATAGATAATAAAAAGATTCTGCCAATCGGTATGCCGCGTAATGATCTGCTTTTCAATAATTCGGAGAAGAAAATATCGCAAATTAAGGAGAAGCTGAATATTCCGGCGGTCTGTAAAGTGGTACTATATGCACCTACTTTTAGAGGAGTAGCTGATAGGATAAATAGTTCAGTTGTATTTAAAGGAGTGCCATTTGACTACGATGTTTTGGTTGCATCATTAAACAAAAGATTTGGCGGAGAGTGGACAATCTTATTCAGAGCACACCATACTTTACAAGAATGTATTTCTCCCGGCAAGATGATAGATGTATCTTCCTATCCGGATATGCAGGAACTTCTTCTTATTAGTGATGTTCTCATCAATGACTATTCATCTTCTATGTGGGATTTCAGCCTGATGAAGAAACCATGTTTTATTTATGCAGATGATATAGAAGAGTATAGTCATACCAGAGGTTTTTATACTCCGATGGATAGATGGCCGTTTCCCATAGCGTCTACGCAGGAAGAACTGATACAGAAAATAGAACAGTTTGATGAAGAAACCTATATTAAGGCAGTTGACAGACACCATGAAGAACTTGGCAGTTATGAAACAGGCACTGCGACAGAAACTATATGTAAAATTATTTGCGATTTTTGCGGAGTAACATTAGACGAAATATAATTGTATGGAAGTAATATAGCAGACAACAGGTTAATTAAATAAACTTGTAGATGCGGTAAAAACATATGAGGAATCCTTATTATGTGTAATTTTATATGGCTCAGTAGATGTAGTAGTGGAATTGGAATATGATAAAGTTTTGTACGTTATTGATATTGATTAAGAGAAGTTCCATAAATGGGAGAAAACAATGTTGTTTTATAAAAATACAAAAAAGATAGGATAGTTTTATGGAAGGCAGCATAGGAGAACCGGCAAAATGCCGGATGGACTATACCCAGTAAAAGAAAGAGAGCCAATAAACAATATGAACATAGCGATAGTGATAGCAGGCGGAAGCGGAAGCCGCATGAACAATGAGATACCAAAGCAATTTATTCATATATATGATAAACCTATTCTGATATATACTTTAGAGGGATTTGAGAAGCACCCTGAGATCGATGCCATAGAGGTGGTCTGTCTTGACGGTTGGCAGGATATATTAAAAGCATATGCGAAGCAGTTTCATATAAACAAGCTTAAGTGGGTGGTCACAGGCGGCAATACCGGACAAGAATCCATCCGTAACGGAGTGGATAATCTTGCTGGTGTATGTAGTGATAAAGATATCATCATCATACACGATGGTATTCGACCTATGGTTGATATGGCAGTTTTATCCGATGTTATAGTCACTGCGAAACGCCATGGTAATGCAGTCACTTCTCTGCCATATAATGAGCAGATATTTAAGGTAAATGATGAATATACAACAAAAGAATATATCCCGCGAGAAACACTGAGAAGAGTATCAACACCGCAAGCTTACGAGTATGGAAAATTGAAATGGGCATATAAAGAAGCTTTTGATAGAAAGATAGGCATATATGGATCGTCATATACGAATACTATGATGGTTGACTTGGGAGAGATGCTATACTTTGCAGCGGGGTCGGAGAAGAATATTAAGCTCACTACACCTGATGATTTGGAAACCTTCAAGGCATATTTAAGAAGCCAAAAAGAAGAAAGGTAAAAACATATTAAATGGTAGATAGTGCAAACAATCATAGACTTGTTTTCCGGGAGGTACTTAGAGCAATTAGTATTAATTCAATTGTGATAGGACATTGCAGCCTATAATTTACTATCGAAAGGGAAGTGAAAATGATCTTACTTGAGCAGGAAGAGTATATAAAACAAATAAAAGCTGTTACTTTATTACCACTCCCGTGGGATAAACTTAACGATAAAAGGATACTTATATCAGGTGCTACCGGTATGGTGGGGACGTGTCTAGTTCATATTCTGACTGAAGTATATAAAGCTTATGGATTAACAGGAAGAATCTATGCTCTTAGCCGTAACTCCGAAAAAGCCAAAGAGAGATTTAAATCCAATGGGCAAGTAACTGATAAAATTGAATTTATCTCTCATGATATAAATCAGAAACTGTGTGAAATGGGTAATATGGATTATATCATACACGGTGCGAGTAATACCCACCCGGTAGCTTATGCGACAGACCCGATCGGTACAATTACTACCAATGTGTCTGGTACATTTAACTTACTTGACTATGCTACAACTCATAACGCTGAGAGATTTATGCTTCTATCCAGCGTAGAAATATACGGAGAAAACAGAGGCGATACTGATAAATTTACAGAAGAATCCTGTGGCTATATAGACTGTAACACAGTCAGGGCGGGCTATCCGGAGGGCAAGCGTGTCAGCGAGTCACTTTGTCAGGCATATAAGGCACAAAAGGGACTGGATGTAGTAATCGCAAGACTGGCGAGAACTTATGGTCCGACGATGCTTCCATCAGATACAAAGGCCATATCTCAGTTTATAAAAAAAGGTGCGGCCGGTGAAAATATTGTACTTAAAAGTTCAGGGACACAGTTTTATTCATATGTGTATGTGTTTGATGCGGTTTCTGCGCTTCTTACCATAATGTTGAAAGGTAAAAATGGTGAGGCATATAATATATCAGGACTGGATTCTGATGTTTCATTGAAAGACCTGGCTCAGACGATTGCCAATATATCAGGAAAAAAAGTTATATTTGAGATACCTGATCTGGTGGAGTCCGCAGGGTATTCTAAAGCGACTAAGGCAGTGCTGGATTCATCAAAGTTGTACGACTTAGGTTGGGAAAGCAAATATCCCATAAAGCATGGACTTGAACATACCATAAATTTAATTGAATCAAGGAGATAACTGATGATATGGACTTAATCAGTGTGATAGTACCTGTCTATAATGTTGAGAAGTACTTAAGAAAATGTATAGATTCAATACTTTCCCAGACATATACAAATCTGGAAATTATATTGGTAGATGACGGCTCTGTGGATAACAGTGACAAGATTTGTGATGAGTATAAAGAAAAAGACTCAAGAATTGTAGTTATTCATAAAGAAAACGGTGGTGCAAGTTCAGCACGTAATGTAGGGCTTGACATGGCACATGGGAAGTATATCGGGTTTATAGATAGTGATGATTACATCGACAGCGATATGTACGAAGAATTATATAAGAATATGCAAGATAACAATGCAGATCTATCTATATGTGGAATACTAAATCTTTATCAAGGGACTGAACCAAAAAGAAATATTCCGGATAAAAAAGTGATGTTGGCAGCAGGGGCAATTAAATTAATGTTAACAGGGTTAACAGTCAGTCCTTGTAATAAATTATTCAAAAGGAAACTCTTTAAAGATATAAGATATCCGACAGGTAAAACAGCAGAGGACGCCTTTATACTTATAGAGATTTTGCTAAAATGTGATATAGTTGCATTTACGTCTGAAGAAAAGTATTACTATGTTCATAGAGGAAACAGTATAACTACAAGAAAATATCATAAAAGTGATGATGACGTAATAGAAGCATGGGAGAAAAATTATAAGCTGATATCAGAAAACTGTCCTGAATTAGAATCATATGCTATTAGCAGAGTTTGTTGGGCATATCTATATGTATTGGACAAAGTAGTATATGCCGATATGGAAAAAGAGTGTTATCGCACAAATGAAATCATCAAATTTATCAAAAATCATATAAGGGACATACTTAATGCAGAAATTTTCAGCATTAAGAAAAAGGTAATGGTACTTTTTTTATATGTATCATTGCATTTGTATAAGCGTTGTATTAAATACTCACTGAATGTCAAGCGTAAAGTATTTAAGCAGAGGTGAACATAACTTCGTTTGAGTGACTGAAAAAGGATTTAAGTAAAGGCAAACTTATGTTTGCCTGTGTGATTTGAATAATAATATATAAAAAGCAGGTGAAAAACAGATGATTTCAGTCGTTATGGCATCCTATAATGGAGAGAGATATATTACCGCACAGCTTGAATCGATTTTGAATCAGGAGCTTCCACCGGACGAAGTGATTATATCTGATGATTGCTCGACAGACAGGACAGTTTCCATAATAGAACAATTTATAAAAGACAACAATTTATTGGGCTGGAAATTATATACCGGTGAGACTAATGTGGGATTTTCACATAACTTTATGAACGCAGTAAGCCGGGCGACAGGTGATTATATATTTTTTGCGGATCAGGACGATATATGGATAGAAACCAAGATATCCGAAATGATGAATATCATCGTATCAAGAGATGAAATAAATACGTTGTCATGCAGATACACACTGATAGATGCCCATGGTAAAACTATGCGTACAAATTACTGGATAGAACTGGATGAGAAGGTTCATAAAATAGATTTTAAGAGTTACCTGACACAATGGGGGTATCCCGGTATGTCCATGGTTGTCAGGAGAGAGTTTTTAAATAAAGTGATCGATCATTTACCGAAGTCATACATAGCACATGACTTCGCAATAAATCTTGTTGCGGTAGCGAAAGGCAGTATGTATTGTTATGCAAAATCTCTGGTCTTATACAGACAGCACAGTTCCAACGCTATAGGCGTAAATCATAACCTCACAAAGGATTATAGATTTACTTTAAATGAACGGCTGGAATATATAGAAAAAAATATAAAGCACCTTGAAAAAGCAGGAGAGATATTAGAAGCATATGACGATATGGAACTTACAGAAAAACAACAACAATTGAAGTTTATCAAAAGGCGCTTTATATGCTATCATAAGCGAAAAAAAATACTGGAAAGAGGCAGTGTGTTCGGGGCAATAGGGATGATCAGATGCATATCATCGTATCCTATGCTTAGAGTGTATATCGGTGATATATGGTTCTGTATAAAAAGGTTTATGCCGGAAGGAAAGCAATGAAAGAAAAGTCATTAAAGAAAAATACGGTATTTAATTTTTTAAAAGCAATTGCAAGCTTAATCTTCCCATTTATCACGTTTCCTTACGTATCAAGAGTACTTGGTGTAGAAAAAATCGGACAAGTAAACTTTGCGAATAATTTAGTCAACTATTTTGTACTTATATCGGGGCTTGGTATATCCAATTATGCCATCAGAGAAGGAGTAAAATATAGAGATGACAAAAGATTAATCAGTCAGTTCAGTATGGAGATGATTATCATAAATTTACTCTCTACGCTGATTTCCTACATTTTACTCTTTATTGTCATTTCCATACCTTCACTTGCAGATTATCGTATGCTGATGCTTCTCTTTAGTACGATGTTGATATTTAACATAGTAGGAATCAACTGGTTGTTTAACATATTTGAGGAATTTGGATATATAACATTTCGCACTATTATCATGCAGATAGTTTCGCTTGTATTATTGCTTTTCCTGGTGCGTGGCAAGGAAGACTATCTCAAGTATACACTGGTTTTGGTGATTTCAAGTGTAGGAGCTAATATTTTCAACATAAGCTACGCAAGAAAATTTATCTCTTATAAAACTTATAAAAAACCGGAACTTTTAAAACATTTAAAGCCAATACTTATCATTTTTGCCATGAGCGTGGCAAGTAATATATATTTAAATATTGATACTACCATGCTTGGGTTTATGCTTGGCGACTATGAAGTAGGGATTTATACAGCTGGAAGCAAGATTAATAAGATTATTGTAAATCTGCTATCTTCTGTACTGGTAGTTTTTTTGCCTAGGTTATCATACTATGTAAAGCTCGGTAAAAAAGATGAGTTTACATCTATGGTGGACAAGGCTTTAAACTATATATTAGGACTCACTATACCGGCGTGTATCGGTTTTGTTTTACTAAGTAAAGAGATCATACTTCTGTTTAGTGGCTCGGAATTCACAGATGCCATACCTGTACTGATGATCAAAGCGCCGAATATCATATTTTCAGTGCTGAATGGTTTTATAGCCATACAGCTTTTTATGCCTCTCGGTAAAGAAAAAATATCTCTTTATGCCACGTTATGCGGTGCATTATTAAATGTATTTTTCAATGTTTTATTGATACCGGAATTTGGCGCTGTGGGATCCTCAGTGGCTACTATAGTGGCAGAAGGAGTAGTCATGATAGTGTGTGTGTGTACTCTAAGAAAAGATTATACATTTGACAGACTGAAGAGTGAAACCGGAAAATATATTGTGGCAAGTGTTTGTATGGTACCGGTGGGTATGTTGTTTAAACATACTGGAATGGGATTGTTCGGAAGAACGGTATCAACGGTATTTTTCGACGGCATCATATATGTATTAGTGCTATACGTAATGAAAGCTGAGATAATTATAGAGAATCTCTCTCTAATTAGAAATAAACTAAAAACATAGATATGGAGAAAAGATATGAGCCAGACATTTTTTGATTTACGGGAGTTTATCATAATTGTACTAAAGAAGCTTAAAATGACAATAGGAATTACATTGACACTGACTGTGGTTATGGCTTTGTATCGTTTTATACCGCTGATGATCCAATATATCAATTATGACAATATTACTGCCGAACAGATGATGAATGCAGATGTAGATTTTCCGTATTATTATCAGGCTCGCAGGACTTTGTATATAGAGCCTGTTTATGAGGCTATAGGACAGACATATATAGACAAGTCAAAGCAAATATTAGAAACATATGGAGCTGTACAGTTTAATGATGAAGTTATAGGGCCGATCGTAGATGAGTATTATATCGATATGGCTGCATATTATAATGAGAATCAGGATGCACAGTTAGAGTATCATTATATAACATCAGCTCAAAAGAAAAATTTTTTAACAGAGAATTTCTATGAGGCATTTACCATCAGCCTGCCTTCAGACCACATCATAAACCTAAGCGTGAAGACGCCGAACGAGGAATTATCTAACACACTTTTGGAAGCATGGGAGAGGAATTTGAATAAGTATGTAGAGGGAGTGCTCGGTAAGTATGATTATAAAATAACAGTAGGTCAGGTGGGTAAAACCGTTCCACAGAGTTTTACAGGCGGCGCAGAAATAAGCCCTTCATCTACTCAGAGTATAAAACATAGAAATAGTATGTCTTTTATAGCTGCAAGGACGATAAAAGGTGGCATTTGGGGAATCGGTGTAGGTATCCTCATCAGCATAGTTATATCATTCTTCACTTACGCACTTAGTACAAAGATAGAGTATGAGAGTGATCTATCTCCTTTTTCTTTTCCTGTAATTGCAAGTATAAGGCGGGAAAAGAAAAAAGGGCTTGGCTTTATCAATCGTATGGTCGATAAATTAGAAGGAAATGCAGCAGACTGTTACAGTTTAGAAACAGCTGCGAATATTACCGCAGAGTATGTAAATGCATCACAGGGGCCAAACTCGATAGTGTTACTAACAGGTGATATATGTAATATCGAACTTGAATCATTATGTGATTTATTAAACAAATTATCAGCAGGAGAAAAGATGAGTTTTATCTGTGGTACAGATATTCTGACCAATGCCGGTACATTTAAGAAAACGAAAGATGCAGATAAGGTTATCGTTGTATCACAGATTGGCGTTTCATATAAAGAGAGCATTAAGAAAAGTGTTGATTTGATAAGAAGCATTGATAAGCAAATACTTGGTTTTGTACTTATTAAGTAAAGAGGTAGATTCATGACTTATTTTATGATGATACTTATAACTGGAATACTGATAAATATATGTCTGCCGTATATGAAACAGCAGACGTTGGGTACTATCAGTATATTTGGCTATGAGTTCAGGTTCAAAAGAGAGTTCTTTATAGCGATTGTTGCGTTGCCGATGTTCTTGTTGCTCGCACTCCAATATGCAGTTAATAGCGATTATGATAATTATATAAAAATATTTTATCAAGTTCAGCTTGGAGAAAGTAATATCGAGATTGGGTACAGGCTGATTAACAAAATGACTGCAATGCTGAATTTGGATTTTCAGTGGATTTATATTATCATGTACGGAATTTCTTTTGTATTATTGGTAAAGTGTTTGCTTCCGTATTCAGAAGACATCTTTTTATCTCTGATTTTACTCTTTTTTTGTTTTTTTGAAATAGTATTTATACAGATACGCCAGCTTGCTGCAGTACTTATATGTATGTCAGCATTTCACCTTATTGCCGAGAAAAAAATGTGGAGGTATTTCCTGGCTGTTTTAATTGCCTGTTCATTTCATAAATCAGCTGTAATAATGTTGCCGATGTATTTTTTTCTGACATATGATTTCAAATTTACTTATTATTTGATGATAGGCGGAGCTTTGTTTGGGCTTGGTTTTTTTTCCAACAGATGGATACCTTTTTTGCTTGGTAAGTTCATACCTGAACGAGTAGGTTGGTTTCAGATGTATAAAAGTAACCCGATCAGTAAATGGCAGTCTTTATTTATCTTACTGATGTTAGTTATTGTTATTTTGTATTATGATCAGATTAAAGAGATGCACGCATTTAACAGGATATTATTAAATGCTTTTTTGCTTAGAATAATAATATATTTATGTGGGAACTGGATTCCCGAAAATAGGAGGTTCGGTTTTTATTTTTATCTGCCGATTACGATTTTAATTCCAAATTTGCTTGCTCGTGAAAAAAACAAATATTTGAAAAGCCTACTGTCATTTATAGTATGTGCTTCGGTATTTGTCGTGTTTTGGTTACAATATGGTGGGAGAGAATGGATGAATTATAAGAGTATATTTTCACGCATAGGTTGAAAGTTGATTTGAATTAAAAAAATTTAACACGCTCCTGGAGTATCCCAAAGATTGTTTAAACCTTCAAACTGATATAAGATACAATTATCAGTTTGGAGGTATTTTTATGGTGAAACGAAAAGATACACTGCAAAAGGCTGCCATGGATGATATATAATTAATTTCGCAAATTCAATTTCAAAAAAATAGACATGGTCTATAGCCGTTTAAAATGCCTTGGGATGCTGGAATCCATTCTAGAAGTATTTCCGGATACAAAGTATCAAAGAGTACTGTACATTTCTACCGGAATATATTCTCTGCTACTCCACGTTATAAGATGAAAGAAGTCCCTGTGCTGCTAAAGGCTACCCATGCTCAAGAGTGTAAAGCTTCTACAAGAGAAAATGCAAAACAAGTAGCTGAAAGACTAAAATGAAACTGACATCGGTAGCCAAAAAGGTCGAAGATGGAATCGAAGAAACACTTACATACATGGATTTCCATAGCCAACACTGGACTAAAATTCGTACCAACAACAACATTAAGAGACTAATCAAGAAATTAAACGCAGAACCTGTGCAATTAGTGCATTCCCTGATTGGCAAAGTGCTTTGATGCTTGTATGTGCCAGATTACGTCATGTAGCTGAAACCCAATGGGGTACAAAACGCTACATGAATATGGAGCATCTAAAAGAAATGGATATCCATTACGAGTCTGATATCATAGCCGGCGGACTACCGGCTACCAGACGGTTGAAATACTATTTGCGAAAAATTCTTGACACCATCTGTGGTATACCTTTCATATTACCGGCTAAACAAACGGTATACATAAAATTATTTTATAAAATGCACACCTTTATTTTTTGTAAAATCTAGAGAATAGTTAAGATTAGTAATAGTGCTGGATGGCTTTTCCGATGACTGTGTTGAAACACGGCTGCCATTATGGGAAAGCTTTCTTTAATTTGAATAGCAATAATATACTAAATTTATTAAAAATAAAAAACCCCTTGCAATTTATCTCTACATAGAGTAATATATAACTACATAGAGATAATATAGGAGATGAAATGGCAAAAACAGAATTAAAAATCCTAATTGGCCTACACCGGGCCGTAAACTATATTGACCGCCAATCAACCAAGATATTTTCAGAGTACAATCTTACCATGGGCCAATTTGCCGTATTAGAGGCATTATATCACAAAGGAGACATGACCATCGGTCAGGTTCAGGAAAAAATATTAAGTTCCAGCGGAACCATTCCTCTTATTATAAATAACCTTGAAAAAAGAGGGTATCTTATAAGGAAAGCAGACAGCAAAGATAAGAGGCGATGCATTCTCCATATCACAGCTCAGGGACAAGAATTGATTGGTCAGGTATATCCAAGAAATGAAGCCAGAATTATTGAGTTAATGACTCATTGGACTGATGAAGAAAAAGAACAATTGGCAATTTTATTAAAAAAGTTTGGAGATGAGATGAATGGAGAGAAAGATTAAAAGACAGGTAAGAGGTTTTAGAACCCAGGATGGTGCAGGCGTAAACCTGGTAAGGGTGTTAGGACATGAAACAATGGAAGAATACGATCCCATACTGATGCTGGATTCCTTTGACAGTACAAATCCCGATGATTACACGGCCGGATTCCCCATGCACCCGCATAGGGGCATTGAAACCATCAGTTATGTATACCGCGGGCAGATGGTTCATAAGGATAGTTTGGGAAATGAAGATTCCATTTCAGACGGAGAAGTCCAGTGGATGACAGCAGGCTCCGGAATCCTGCATGAAGAGAAGCTGCCTGCTTCAGCACGAATGCTTGGTGTACAGCTGTGGCTGAATTTACCGTCAAAGGATAAAATGACCGCTCCTTCTTACCACAGCATAAAAAATGATGAGATTGAAGAGATCAATCTTGAAAGTGGAAAATTGAGACTGCTTGCCGGGCAATATAAAGACAATAAAGGATATGAGGGCAAATATCTTCCTCTGGATTACTACGATATCCATCTAGATCCCAACGCTTCCATTTCCTTAGATACGGAGCCAAACCGCTCGGTTATGATCTTTACCCTGTCAGGAGAGGTTTCTGTAGGAGGAGAACTGGTGAGAGAGAAGACAGCGGCGAAGCTTACCTCTGGAGATACGGTCGAGATAAAAAGTGCTGAAAAGAATGCTCAGGTATTATTTATAAGTTCAACGTCTTTGGGAGAGCCTATAGCCTGGGGCGGCCCCATTGTCATGAATACGAAAGCCGAATTGCAAAAAGCTTTTACAGATTTAAATCAAGGAACATTCTTACAAAAGGGAATGTCATATGACGACTAATAAAACTAAAATTATTTAATTAGAATAGGAGGAATTAAAATGAGCATTATTAAATCATTAGAAAAGAGAAGAAGCTATTACAACATTAATAAAGAACTTCCCGTTAATACTAGCGAAGTCATTGAACAGATTGAAAAATTGACAGAACTGGTGCCCGATGCTTTTAATATGAAAAGCTCCCGCATTGTGGTGGCCTTAGAAGAAAAGCAGGAGCTATTATGGGATTCTATCTATGACGCTTTCGGGGGCCAGGTTCCAAGAGAAAAAATAGACAGCTTTAAAGCAGGGGCAGGAACCATTCTTTATTTCTACGATCAGGAGGTCGTAAAAGGGCTTCAGGGACAGTTTCCGCTATATGCAGATAATTTCCCCGCCTGGGCGATGCAGTCCAGTGCAATGCTTCAAATCAGCATCTGGAGCGGGCTGCGGGAATTAGGGATCGGTGCTTCCTTACAGCATTACAATCCTGTTATAGATCAGAAAGTCCGGGAACTGTTTAATTTGCCGGAAAGCTATCTGCTGATTGGCCAAATGCCTTTTGGAGGTATTGTAAAAGAGCCTGAAGCAAAAGAAAAGGAAGATATTTCAAAACGAGTTCGGATTGAACGATAAATTAATTAAATTTTATCCAAATTTGAAAAAGCAGGCGTAATATACGCTTGCTTTTTTACGTCAACTCTCTCGTTACTCAACATCTTTTCCGATACCGAACTTCTTTCCATCGTCTGCTTGCCGCCCAATCGGTCATAATAAATATCCGTATTTTTAATGCAGTCGCCCTATCTATTACTTTGGAGTATACGTAATATAACTACCTCAGACCACCCAATAGGTCCCTAATAAACCACAGGTACCCTGGATATCAGAAAAATGATGTGAATTGTTGCATATAGTCGTTAAAAGGTTATCAGAAGTAATCAATTTTTCACGAATTTTATCGACAATCCTACACGGCACATATTGTACCTTGTTTTATTGGTATAAATAGATGTTGTATTTTTGCTTCTTTTTGGATAAAAATATGGTTAATTTATTAAAGAATGACAAAAAAATGTCGAATATTGCGATTTGTTTCGCTTTTCAAACAATAGAAAACGGCTTATAGTGATTACAAGAAAAGCAAAAAAGGAGGGTTTTCTATATGACAGATGCTGAGAGGCTAAGGATTATAGAGATTGAGAATGAGAGGCTTATGGAAGAGAATGAGAAACTCCATAAAGTGATTAAAAGGTTAAATCAGACGCTTAACAGATTAATAGGTCGTTACATAAGAGCTGACGAGGTTGCCTGACTAGGGATAGCCAGGGAGTGCGGGGGCACTCCCGGGAGTATCCCTGTCAGGGATCGATCCCGGTTTTGGAATTTTCCTCGTTGCCGGGATCATATCCCTTTGTCTTGCGCATCAGTTCCCATATTGTTTGATGCATCCATTCAATAGTTTTATTCAGCTTTTCATTTTCTGTTTCTAATTCGGTAATGCGCTCCCCCATAAGGGCAATAATCTCCCGGTTGTTATTGACTCTGTGTGGCGCCAACAGGCGCTGGACGTAGGGAGATGATGCGGCAACGATATGGGTGGAAAGTAATTCATCTCTTGCTTCACAGGAGAGATCCATAAAATCCTGATAACTGATGGATAAGGTTACCATATCCTCCCTGCACTTGGGACAAACTGCGTTCCGCTGAAGCTGATAATATCCATAGTAACCGCATTTGGGACAATAGTACACGGACAGTTCTCTCATCGGTCTCCTCCTTTTTTTTACCATAAAAACAATCTACCTCTATAATATATAACGTAAAATAATTTTAATTATAACGCAAAAAAGTACTAAAAATATAAAAAGTTGTAAGTTTATAGAAGGTATACAAAAACCCCCGGATAATTGGTGCAGAATGCATAAAAGAGATCCGCACGCGGCGAACGTGCGGATCTCTTTATGTTTGAACGGATGAATCATTTGTAATATTTTTAAATTTACTGGATAATGCCGTTTACATCGACAATCCATACTTTGTCATTGGAATCCTTATAATCCTTATATCCTGCTCCAAGATCTGGCTTTGTAGCTGACTTGGAAGAGGAAGATGCTTTCTGGAGGGAACCGCTGGCATTTACCAGATACTGCTTGCCTTCAAAGGAAATAGGAGCAACCTTTAAGTCGGCATCAGCTTCTTTTCTTAAGCCATATTCATACAGGACGTTGTCACGGATACCGTGAACTCCCTGTCCTTTGTTAGTACCTTCTGTCTGAAAGAACCATACCTGATTCTCATCCAGATCTTCGTTGTAAATTGTCTGCTTTCCGGTAGCCATGGCACCGTCTGTTCCAAAGTAGAAATTAGCGATTCCGCCGTCTTCTAAGTTGATAACGTTCAGTCCGGTCTGCATTTCTCCCTTTGTATTGAATGCATATTTTTTGGAATCAATGGTAACTAATTCAAGACCATTTGCTGCACAGGAAGGAGCACCGTTCTTGAAATAGAAGTTGTAGATTTCTCCCTCTTCGCTAAGTCCTTCAATACCTTCGATTTCCTTCCAACCGTTAACCCGTGCACCACTCTCTGGATCATAATACTGGTATCCAGCTGCTGTAGTTGCATCAGCGGTTGCTTCGGATTCGGTTGCAGTAACAGGAAGCTTGTACCAGCCTTTCTGCATGATTCCGTTTACAAAGGTATAATAGTTTCCATCGATCTTTTTGTCGACCTGGTTTTCTACCATACGGCCGCTCTTATCAAAATAGTACCAGGAATGAGTTTCATCAAGTTCGTCGGAGTCATTTTCAAGCTCAATCCAGCCTGTCTTCATAACGCCGTCATTCTCTTGTCCTAAATAATAAATACTTCCTTCAATCTCGATCTTTCCGGTCTGCATTTCACCCTGGTCGTTGAAGTAGTACACATTATCGTTGATTTTCTGCCACTTGGAAATAACTTCTTTACCATTTTTTCCATAGTAGTGCCATAAAAACTCAGGGGCATCAGCAGAATCCCAGAAGTTTTCATTGGCCATGGAAACCCATTTGTCAGAAACTCTTTTCCCATTTTCGTCTACGTAATATTCATCGATTTGTGTATTAGTGGCGACATTGCCGTCCTCATTTAAGTAGAACCAGTCTTCGCCTCGCTTTTTCCAGGAATCGGTTACGTAGCTGTCATTATCTTCATAAAATTTCCAGCTTCCGTTTTCTTCAACCCAGCCAACTACCTTAGCGTAGGCGGTGGCTGCTGTGCTGATTAAGCCCAGCTCTGGAGCTGCTACGGTTAAAACACCGGCAGCGGATAATACAGCCATCAATTTTAAGTGCTTTTTCATAAATATGTTCTCTCCTTTTTTGCAATAAGTTTTATCGTGGCCGAAAATCCATAGTTGCATTACCCTGCGATTATACCGTATTATGAAGGCCTATAGATAGTGTGGTTTGATGGCAGATATGGAAGGAGATAACATAAAAAGAAAAAAGAAGAGAAATCCCAGGGGTTAGGAGCAACCAAAAAGAAAAGAAAGTAAGAAAACTTTAAATAGGAAAAAGGGGGGGTGTGTGGTATAATCTACACGAAAGCAATGAGCAGTGCGAATTAGAACACGAAAATTTCGTCGTGCTTGCACGTAAGAAAAAATTTCCGTGTTCTAATTCATAGGGCGAAGCCCGTGAGCCTGTGAAGCCGCAGGCTTCACAGGCTGCACTGCGGACTAGAGTATACGATGTGGCTACAGCCTACACCTCAAGCTACAGTCCGTAAAAGTTCAAAATAAACATCTAAAAAAGAGGAGAGAAGATCCATGAGAATGAAAGTATCCAATTATATCTCCCAGAAGTTGGTTGATTCCGGGATTACACAGGTGTTTACGGTTACAGGCGGAGGCGCCATGCATTTAAACGACGCCCTGGGGCATCAGGAGGGAATGCACTGCTTATATAACCATCATGAGCAGGCATGTGCCATAGCGGCCGAGTCCTATGCCAGAATCAAGGACCGTATAGCTGCAGTCTGCGTAACCACAGGCCCAGGCGGCACCAATGCCATCACCGGAGTACTTGGAGGTTTTCTGGATTCCATTCCCATGTTAATTCTATCCGGTCAGGTGCGCTATGACACAACGGCCAGATGGTCAGGAGTTGGGATCAGAGCCATGGGAGACCAGGAGTTTGATATAACAAAGGCAATTGACTGTATGACAAAATACAGCGAGATGGTAATTGATCCCATGAGGATCCGCTACACATTAGAAAAAGCCATTTACCTTGCCTTATCCGGCCGTCCAGGCCCCACCTGGCTGGACATCCCCTTAAATGTCCAGGGTGCCTATATAGAAACAGAAGACTTAATCGGTTTTTCCCCGGAAAACTATGAGCAGGGCGGAGATGGCTGGTCCTCCGAAACCAACGCAAAAATAAAACAGGATGACCCCGGCTTTGGAGAAAATCGTCAGATTCTTCCAGAAAAGGTGACAGCAGATGCTGCCCGGGCCATTTTAGAAAAAATAAAATCATCTTCCCGTCCAGTAATCAATGCAGGCAACGGAATCCGGATCGGACAGGCCCATGAGATATTCCTTCGGGTAGTGGACAAGCTGGGAATCCCTGTTGTGACCGGCTGGAACAGTCAGGACTGCATAGAAGAAGAGCATCCGCTTTACACAGGGCGGGGCGGCGGAATGGGAGACCGTGCAGGGAACTTTGCCATTCAAAACAGTGACTTAGTCCTTTCCCTTGGAAGCCGCTTAAGCATCCGGCAGGTGGGGTACAATTATACTACATGGGCCAGAGAAGCCTATGTAATTGTCAATGATATCGACCCCGAGGAGTTAAAGAAACCCTCCGTTCACGCCGACATGAAAATCCAAGCCGATGTAAAGGTTTTGCTGACAGCCTTAGACGAACTTCTGGATTCAGAATACAAAGCTTCCCTTAAACAACCACTCTTTTCCGGCGGAAAAGGCCTTGACAGCATGACCTGGAATGAGACCTGCCGTATGTGGAAGAAAAAATACCCGGTAGTGCTTCCGAAGCACTATAGAAGCGGAGAAGATGAAGAAGCCAATGTTTATGCATTTATAAAGGAACTAAGTACCCGAGTTCCTGAGGACAGGGTCACCGTGGTTGGAAATGGTTCCGCTTGTGTTGTAGGAGGACATGCCTATATCATTAAGAAAGGACAGCGATTCATATCCAACTCAGCGGTTGCTTCCATGGGCTATGATCTTCCGGCTGCCATTGGAGCAAGCGTGGCGGAGCAGGGAGAGGATGTCATCCTGGTCACAGGTGACGGGAGCATTCAGATGAACTTACAGGAGCTGCAGACCATCATCCATCACCATATGCCTGTTAAGATATTCCTTATTAATAACGGAGGATACCATTCCATCCGTCAGACCCAGAAGAATTTCTTTGGAGAGCCGCTTGTGGGAATCGGGGTGGACAGCCGGGACTTAAGCTTCCCAGACATGGAAAAGCTTTCAGCAGCCTATGGCTATCCTTATGTTCGTGCATGCCATAACAGCGAGCTGAAACATGCGATTGAAACGGCACTGTCTACGAAGGGACCAGTCATCTGCGAGGTATTTGTAAGCCAGGACCAGAATTTTGAACCGAAGTCCTCTGCGAAACGATTGCCGGATGGAACCCTTATTTCGCCGCCGTTAGAGGATATGTCTCCATTCCTTTCCGATGAAGAGATGAACCGGAATATGATTATCCCGAGGATCAGGGAATAACAAGGGGAGGAAAAGCGTTGAACGTTGTTGTAACAGGGGCCACCAGTTTTCTTGGGAGAGCATTGGTTGACCGGCTATTAATAGAGAAGAATCAGGTTTTTGCCGTAATCCGTCCCGGTTCAAAGAATATCGGAAGCCTTGCAGCCGAGCGGGAGGGTCTTGTACGAATCGAACGTAACTTAGAAGAGCTTCATAATCTCGACCAGGTGATTCACGAGCCCTGCCAGGCATTTTACCATTTTGGCTGGGAGGGCTCCGGGAGTGAAAACCGGATGAAACGGGAGGTTCAGCAGAAGAACGTGGAGGATTCCTTAAAAGCTTTGGAAGGAGCCAGACGACTTGGCTGCAAACGCTTTCTTTTCAGCGGTTCCCAGGCGGAGTATGGAATTCATAATGATACGATGAATGAGGAGATGCCGTGTAATCCGGTCTCCGAATATGGCAGAGCCAAGCTGGAATTTTCAAACAGGGCATTGGAATTAACAGAGAACTGGAAAAAGACAGGCGTTTCAGAGATGGAATATATCCATACCAGAATATTCAGCGTATACGGCCCCGGAGATCATCCCTGGTCTCTGGTGGAAAGCTGCCTTAAGTCATTTCACAAAGGAGAGTATATTTCCCTGGGGGAATGTACACAAATATGGAACTTTTTATATCTCGATGACTGCATTCAGGCGCTGATACTTTTGATGGAACAAGAGAAAGAATCCGTTTCCGGAATTTATAATGTAGCAGGACCGGAAAGAGAAAACAGGCCTTTAAGAGAATACATCCGGATCATGTATGAAGTTTTAGGCTTTCACGGAAGCTATAGCTATGGAAGAAGAGCGCCAAACGCAGAGGGACCGGCAAATCTGATTCCTGATATAAAAAAGCTGGAAAGAGCAACCGGATGGCAGCCTCTGGTAGATTTTCCAGAAGGAATCCGGCGGACGATCCGCTTGAATCATTCGGTTACAAAATATTGACATGGAGGATTTTTTGTGGTATGAGAAATAGGATTTGTATTGTGTGCGGCAGACCTCTTGGGGAAACGCCTTTGATGACCCTTGCGGATATGCCCGCTTCGGCTCAGGATATTCCGGTTAAGGAAGAACTGGGAGAGGAGCAGGGAATCACCCTTTCTCTTCATCAGTGTGAGGCATGCGGTCTGGTACAGTTTGATTGTGAACCTGTGGCATACTACAAGGACGTGATCCGCTCCGGCGGCTTTACCACTACCATGGTAAACTTAAGAAAAAGCCAGTACCGGCATTTTATAGACAGATATCATCTGGAAGGAAAAAAGCTGATTGAAGCAGGATGCGGCCAGGGAGAATTTCTTGGCGTACTGTCAGACTTTCCTGTAAAGGCTTATGGTATCGAAAACAGGGAAAGTCTTGTCCGTCTTGCAAAAGAAAAGGGTCTTACAGTCTGGAAGCAGTTTGCAGCGGAAGGAGAAATCCTTGCAGCCGATGACGGCAGCGCAGGCGGCCCCTATGACGGGTTTCTCTCCTTTAATTTTCTGGAGCATCAGCCGGATCCGGTGGGAATGCTCCGCTGCATTGCAGACAACTTATCAGAAGAGGGCGTGGGCTTAATTACAGTTCCAAGCCTGGAATATATCCTGCAGTATGACGGATATTATGAACTGATCCGGGACCATCTTGCCTATTATACCTTTGACACCCTGCGCTATGCAGTAGAAAAGGCCGGGTTTCAGGTATTAGAAGAGGAAATGATAAACCGGGATACCCTTTCTGTCATTGTGAGGAAAAAGAAGCGAACAGCCGAACAGGCAGAAGATAACAGTAAGCATACACCGGTAGACATCTCCGGACTGAAAGAAAGCCTTGGTACCATTGGTAAGGAACTGGAGGAACTGGCCGACAGTCTTAAGAGTCAGGGAAAAACTTTAGGTATATGGGGTGCCAGCCACCAAGGCTTTACTCTGGCTTCTACAACGGTCATCGGCCAATTTGCAAGATATATTATTGATTCCGCACCCTTTAAGCAGGGCAAGTACGCCCCTGCCTCCCATCTTCCCATTGTACCCCCGGATCATTATCATATGGACCCGGTAGACGCCATATTGATCGTGGCTCCTGGCTATACCAAAGAGATAGCGGAAATCATAGAGGAAAAATTTGGCGGTCATGTAGAGATTTTAGCGTTAAAATCCAATCATTTGGAAAGGATATAAGAAAAACCTATGAAAGCTTTTGTTTTGATCGAACCTGGCAAGGTCGGCTGGTATGATGCGCCGGAACCTGTCATAACTCCCTATGGGGCAATCCTTCGCCCGATCGCGGTGACCCCCTGTTCCTCTGATGTCCACACTGTATATGGCGGAGGCTCGCGCAAGGCTCCCAACCTGATTCTGGGACATGAATGTGTGGCGGAAGTCTTGGAAACCGGAGAGCTGGTCTGCGACTTTAAAGCCGGAGATCTTGTGGCAGTACCTGCCATCACGCCGGACTGGAGAGCCTGCGGAATCCAGGAAGGGAATTTTAAGCATGCGACCGCTCCATTTTCCGGCCACCAGCTTGGAAGGACGGCTCCGGGAGTATTTGCGGAGAAATTTCTAATTCCTGATGCGGATACCACTTTGGCGAAAATCCCTGAGGGAATCACATTGGAGCAGGCGCTCATGTGCGTGGATGTCGTTACTACAGGCTTTACAGGAGCCGAGTTTGCTGATATTAAAATCGGCGATACCGTAGTTGTCCTGGGAATCGGCCCCATTGGGCTCATGGCGATTGAAGGAGCGCGCCATCTGGGCGCCGCAAGGATCCTGGCTGTCGGCAGCAGGCCCATTTGTGTAAAGCTTGCCAGGGAGTTCGGAGCTACAGAGGTCTTAAGCTATAAAGATGGAAATGTAACGGAACAGGTCATGGAACGGACAGGAGGTCTGGGCGCTGACGGTGTCATCATCTGCGGAGGCGGTGATGAGGTCTTTGCTCAGGCGGTGGATATGGCAAAATACGGGATCGGAACCATATCCAATGTGAATTACTATGGCGGAACCGGAAACCTTCCCTTTCCTAAGTTTTCAGGCGGACGGGGCATGGCGGGAAAGACCATTCACACTGAGCTTGCAAAAGGCGGCAGAGTGAGAATAGAACGCCTTTTACAAATGGTCCAGTATGGAAGGATCAATCCTGAAAAGCTGGTAACTCACCATCTTAATGGCTTAGAGCAGGTGGAGACAGCTCTGCAGCTAATGAAAGAAAAGCCGGAAGATTTAATTAAAGTGATGGTTCGGATAGATTGGAAGTGAACATATGAAAACAATTAGCATCGTGGTGCCCTGTTACAATGAGGAAGAAAATATAAATGCTTTGTATCAGGCGATAGACCATATTTTTAATACAGAATTGCCAAAATACACCTATGAACTGATTTTTATTGATAATGATTCGAAGGACCGCACCAGGGAGATCATCCGTGGTTTGTGTGACGAGGATAAAAGGGTAAAGGGGATTTTTAACGCCAAGAATTTCGGGCAGTTCAATTCTCCTTATTATGCAATGCTCCAGTCAACGGGGGACTGTACCATTCTTATGGCAGCAGATTTCCAGGACCCGGTGGAGATGATCCCAAAGTATGTGAAGGAATGGGAGAAAGGTTATAAGATCGTCATCGGAATCAAAAAATCCAGCAAAGAGAATAAGATCATGTATTGGCTGAGAAGCTGCTATTATAAGACCATTAAAAAGCTTTCCGATGTGGAACAGATCGAACATTTCACTGGATTTGGCTTATACGATCAAAAGTTTATAAAGGTTCTTCAGGAGCTTGATGACCCGACTCCCTTCCTTCGTGGAATTGTGGCAGAGCTTGGATTTCGGCGTAGAGAGATCCCATATGAGCAGCCGAAAAGACGGGCAGGAAAGACCAGCAATAATTTTTACCGCCTGTATGATGCGGCCATGTTAAGCGTTACCTCTTATACTAAGGTAGGGCTTCGTCTGGCAACCATTTTCGGAAGCATCTGCTCCTTTGCCAGCATGATGGTGGCACTGATCTATCTGATTATGAAACTGGTGTACTGGGACCGTTTTCCGGCAGGTATGGCTCCTCTTTTGATCGGCATGTGTTTTCTTGGCTCTGTGCAGATCTTTTTTATCGGACTTGTAGGAGAATACGTTCTGTCCATCAATGCCCGTGTTATGAAGCGGCCTCTAGTCATTGAGGAGGAAAGAATCAATTTTACGGAAAAAGAGGAAATTTGTCCAGAAGATGGGATACTTTTAATGTCGGCATCCATGGAGAATGGGGAACAAAGATGAAATATAAGATAGATGTAGCAAGAATCCGTGAAAATTCAATCGTTTTAAACGGATGGGTCATTGGAAAGAGCCTTGACTCAGAGGCGGCATTTGAGGTTTTGGACGGGCAGGAAAAAAGCGTAGAATTTAAGTATGTCCCGGTGCGCAGAGATGATGTGTGCCAGATCTACTTTAAGAAAACAGCCGACAGGGATTTAGGGTTTGATATCCGAATTCCATATATCCGGGAGAAAAACGAGGACAGAATCCTGGTGATCCGGTGCGACGGAAAAACTGTCAGAGTGAAGTTAAATGCTCAGATCATTGAAAGACAGAACAGTTCTGCCCATAAAAAGAGCACAAAGCTGAAAAGCATGATGAATGCACAGACCTTCCGGTCAGCCGCGGATTTCTGGAAAGAAAACGGCTTTAAGGCTTTTGTATTAAAATCCAGACACAAGCTTCAGGGAATTGACAGTGATTATGATTATCCGGAATGGTATGCGCTTACGAAAACCACGGACGAAGAGCTGGAAGCCCAGAGAAAGACGACTTTTGATTATAGACCCAAGATGTCTGTGGTAATACCAGCCTTTAAAACACCGGAGCGCTATCTGGCGGCTATGCTGGATTCCCTGCTGGCTCAGACCTATGGAAACTGGGAAGTGTGCATTGCAGACGGAAGCCCAAAAGGCGAGGGTGTGGAACGGGTATTAAAACGCTATGCCTTAAAGGATGAGCGGATCCGTTATGTAATTCTTGGCGAGAATAAAGGAATTGCAGGAAATACCAATGCTGCGATTGAAATGGCAACAGGAGATTTTATTGTCCTTGCGGATCATGACGATACCCTTGCTCCCGATGCATTGTTTGAGTGTGTAAAAACGATTAATTCCGATCCGGAAATTGATGTGGTTTATACCGATGAAGATAAGCTTGACATTGACGGAGGAGAATTATTTGAACCGCATTTTAAACCGGATTTTAACCCGGATCTGTTAACAAGTGTCAATTATATCTGCCACTTATTTGTAGTAAACCATGAGCTGCTCATGGAGGTAGGAGGCTTCCGGGAAGAATTTGACGGAGCACAGGATTATGATTTTATTTTCCGCTGCACGGAAAAAGCCAGAAAGATATCCCATATCCCTAAGGCTCTGTATCACTGGCGCTGCCATCAGAATTCCACCGCAAGCAATCCGGAAAGCAAATTATATGCTTTTGAGGCAGGGGCAAGAGCCATTAAGGCTCACTATGACCGGGTCGGCATAGAGGCACTGTCCGTTGAAAAAGGTATTGATTACGGAATCTATCGTACTACGTTTAAGATAGCAGGAGATCCTCTGATTTCCGTTATCATTCCCAGCAAGGATCACAGCACAGATCTGGATCTGTGTATTCGTTCCATCATAGAGAAGACCACATATCAAAATCTGGAATTCATTGTTGTGGAAAATAACAGCACGGAACCTGAAACCTTTGCGTATTATGAAAGGATCCAGAAAGAGTTTTCTTTTGTCCATGTGGTTACGTGGGAACGGGAATTTAATTATTCCGCTATCAATAACTTCGGTGTTGCCCATGCTAAGGGCGAGTATCTCTTATTCTTAAATAATGATACGGAAATGGTAAGTCCGGAAAGTATCCATGAGATGTTAGGCTTTTGCCAGAGAGAGGATGTAGGTGCTGTCGGGGTCAGGCTTCTCTATTCCGATGATACCATTCAGCATGCCGGTGTAGTGGTTGGCTTCGGCGGCATTGCAGGGCATACCTTTATCGGCCTTCATAAGGCGGAGAGCAGCTATTTCAATCAGGCTATGTGCGCCAGGGATTACAGCGCTGTAACAGCAGCCTGCATGATGAGCAAAAAATCTCTGTTTGAAGAAGTGGGAGGCTTTTCTGAGGATCTTGCCGTTGCCTTTAACGATATCGATTACTGCATGAAGATAAGGTCCTTAAATAAACTGGTGGTCTACGCTCCATACGCCCTGTTCTATCATTACGAGTCAAAATCAAGAGGGCTTGAGGATACGCCGGAGAAAGTGGCCCGCTTTAACGAGGAAATCAAAAAGTTTTCCCGGAAATGGCCGGAGATCTTAAAAGACGGGGATCCTTATTATAATCCCAATCTGACCCTGCGTAAATCCAATTTTGCCCTTCGGGACCTTCGCAAAGAAAAAATCGGGGAACCCTATCAGCTTGAGGTATGAGATGGAGAAGAAAGTAACGGTTATTATTCCAAATTATAACGGACTAAAATTTATGGAACCTTGTTTTAAGGCCCTGGAAGCTCAGAGTGATAAGAACTTTGAGCTTCTTGTGGTGGATAACGGTTCCACAGACGGAAGCGTGGAGTGGCTGAAGGATAGAAACATTCCGTCTGTTTTTCTGGAGAAGAATACAGGCTTTTCCGGGGCCGTGAATGTGGGAATCCGCCATGCGAAAACCCCTTATGTCATTTTGTTAAACAATGACACGGAACCGGAACCTGATTATGTAAAAGAACTGGTGCATGCCATGGACCGGTCGCCTAAGATATTTTCCGTCAGCAGTAAGATGATCCAGCTATATCATAAGGAGCTTATGGATGATGCAGGGGATATGTACAGCATATTAGGCTGGGCTTATCAGAGAGGCGTAGGACAAAGCATTAAGGGCTATCAAACTGCACGAAGCGTTTTCGCCGCCTGCGCGGGAGCTGCCATCTACAGGCGGGAAGTGTTTGATGAGATCGGAGGCTTTGACGAGTCCCACTTCGCCTATCTGGAAGATATTGATGTGGGATACCGGGCGAAGATCTATGGATATGAAAATGTATATTGCCCCACAGCCGTGGTTTATCATGTGGGCAGCGGAACCAGCGGTTCTAAGTACAATTCCTTTAAGGTCCGGCTGGCTGCCAGAAATAATATTTATTTAAATTATAAGAATATGCCTGTTTTGCAGCTTTTAGTGAATCTGCTTCCCATTTTAGCGGGAACCTTTGTGAAGTACTTGTTTTTCAAAAAGATTGGTTTTGCTTCCGATTATATGGAAGGGTTAAAAGAAGGGCTAAGGACTGCAAAGAATACCAGGAAGGTACCGTTCCGAATGTCCCATCTTGGTAATTATTTTCGGATTGAAGGAGAGCTGATCTTTGGCACGTTCCTCTATATATGGGAATTTTTACGAAGAAAGTTAAAAATTTTCAGGTGATTTTAAGAATATTTTAATGGCATCATATTGACATATCATGTATAATATACGGGAATTATGGTGGAGAAATATGGTGCTATGCACGAATGGAAGGTTTTGCTGCTATGATTAAGGATAATCAGAAAAAATTAAATGGGTTTCATGTAGTGCTGGATGGACTGGTCATTGTAATATCCTATGTATTTGCCTGGCTGCTTCTTTTACTGGGAAATCGGTTGTTCAGTCCTGATAAACAGGTTTTAAGGCCACAGTACTATTTTGCGGCGCTTCTTATCATATTGCCGACCTATCTGCTGCTTTACGGCATCTTCCATTTGTATGCCCCAAAGAGAGTTCAGGAGAGGCGGTATGAGTTCGCCAATATCTGCAAGGCCAATCTCCTGGGAGTTCTGCTTTTTGCCCTGATTCTGACACTGGCTAAAAAGAATCCTTATTTAAAAGAGTTCTCTACCAGGATGGTATTTTATTTTTGTGCGATCAACATAACCCTGGAGACAGCCGTTCGGAATGTGCTCCGATCGATGCTCCGCTCCATGCGCGCCAAGGGCTACAATCAGAAGCACATCCTTTTGATTGGTTACAGCCGTGCGGCGGAAGGCTTCATAGACAGGGTTCGGGTGAATCCTGAATGGGGCTATCAGATCAAGGGGATCCTTGACAACACAAAGGAATGGGGAACCGGATACAAGGGGATCAATGTCATCGGCAAGGTTCGTGACTTAGATGAGATCCTTGCGTTAAATTCTCTTGATGAAATCGCCATTACCTTAAGTATCAAAGAATATGCGAATTTGGAAAGAATTGTGGCTTCCTGTGAAAAATCAGGTGTCCATACCAAGTTTATACCGGACTATAATAACATGATACCTACAAGACCCTTTATAGAGGATCTGCAGGGACTGCCGGTAGTCAACATCCGCCGTGTGCCTCTTACGGATACGGTAAATGCCCTGATGAAACGAATCGTAGACATTTTTGGAGCCTCTGTAGCTCTGATCTTATTTTCTCCTGTCATGCTCATCACAGCAGTTCTTATTAAGCTGACTGCGCCGGGACCGCTTATTTACAAACAAGAGAGAGTCGGCCTTCATAACAGGTCGTTTCCTATGTATAAATTCCGTTCCATGGTGGTGCAGACCGCTACTGAGGAAAAAACGAAATGGACGACCCCCCATGATTCCCGTGTAACGCCTGTAGGACGTTTTATCAGGAAGACCAGCATTGATGAAATGCCCCAGTTTATCAATGTCCTTCGTGGAGACATGAGCCTGGTGGGGCCAAGGCCGGAACGGCCTCTCTTTGTTGAGAAGTTTAAAGAGGAGATTCCCCGTTATATGATCAAGCATCAGGTCCGTCCTGGAATTACCGGTTGGGCCCAAGTGAACGGTTACCGCGGCGACACTTCCATCACAAAGAGAATTGAACACGATTTGTATTACATCGAAAACTGGACCCTGGGATTTGATTTTAAGATTTTATTTCTTACCATATTCAAAGGGTTTATTAATAAAAATGCGTATTGATACTGGATACGACACGATTAGGATGAGGTTAAATAAATGAGAAATGAATTTGACGATGAAGTAGGCCGTGAAGATATAAGGAAAAGAAAGCGCGGTTACGACTCAAAACCAGATCCGTCTGATGATGATTACTACCTGGATGATGATTATGATAATTATCAGGAACAGAAATATAGCAGATCAAATCAGTCGGCAGCCGGTCACGATTTATTAAAAAAGGCTGATGATGTGTCCGTAAGGAGAGGCGGAGCTGGGGAAAGAACCAGGAGCGCTGACCGGTCCAAACAATCATCGGGAGACGGCCAGGCAGCCTTTCGAGGGCAGCCCTCATCGGCCGCCGGTTCAGGTAAAAGCCATGGGGCAGCGGGAAACCGTGTTGCTTCAGGAAATAGCCAGGGAACAGCGGGAAGTCGTGTTGTTTCAGTAGATGGCCAGAGAGCAGCGGGAAGCCGTGCTGATTCAGTAGATGGCCAGAGAGCAGCGGCAAACCGTACTGCCGCAGGTATTAGCCAGGGAGCATCGGTAAACCGTGCTTCAGGAAATAGCCAGAGAGCAGCAGGAGGCCGGACTGCTTCGGGAAATGTCCAGGGCTCATCAAGAGGCCAGATTGTCATAGGAGACGGCGGCACAAAGCAGCAGCAGAGGGTGCCGGCACAGGATAAAAGTGTGGCCGCCAGCCGGTCAGCGGCTCAGGCTGAAAAAAAGAGAAAAGTCAGACGTGTCATTCTTATGGTGGTTCTTGAAATCTTTACACTGGCAGGCATTTTCGCCTATGCTTATGTAGCCAGACTGATGGGATCCATCAATAGACCGGATGATTTTAATAAAAGCCAGGTAAGCAATGATATCCTATCTCCTATACAGAAACAGCATATGACCGGCTATCGCACCATTGCAATATTTGGTCTTGATGGTCGTGATGGTAGTATCAATAAAGGAAGTAACTCTGATTTAATTATGATTTGCAATATTAACAGAGATACGGGTGAGATCAGGCTTGTATCCGTATACCGTGATACATACATGAGTATTGGTGAAGGATATTCTTATAACAAGATAAATGCCGCCTATGCCAATGGGGGAGCCGCTCAGGCCCTGGCTGCCCTCAACCGGGATCTGGATCTGGATATTACCGAATTTGTTACCTTCAACTGGAAATCGGTTGCTGACGGAATCAATATGCTGGGTGGTGTAGACATTGATATCACCAAGCCAGAGTTCCGTTACATCAATTCCTTTATCACAGAAACCGTGAAGGAAACAGGCGTGCCTTCGGTTCATCTTAAATCAGCAGGAATGAACCATTTAGATGGTGTGCAGGCAGTTGCCTATGCCAGACTGAGAAAAATGGATACTGACTTTCAAAGAACAGAACGTCAGCGTCTCGTAATAGAAAAGACCTTTGAAAAAGCAAAGAAGGCCGATCTTGGACTGCTTAACAGGATTTTATTGATGGAAGTGGATCAGATCGGGTCAAACCTTACCTTTAGTGACTTTACAGAGCTGCTTTTGGATATAAACAAGTATCATATCGGCAAAACGGGTGGTTTTCCGTTTACCCGGGGTGATATGACGGTAGGAAAAAGAGGAGACTGCGTAATTCCTCAAACATTGGAATCCAATGTTTCCGAACTCCATAAACTTCTTTTTGATAAGGAAGACTATGAGCCATCGGACATGGTTAAAAAAATAAGCGCTAAAATAGCAGCTGATACCGGCATGTATAAACAAGGTAGTACCTCAAACAACAGCACGAAAGACGATGATTCAAAGAAGGCAACAGAAGCGACGAAACCAGAGAAAACCACTGCAGCAGAAGAATCTTCCGCACAAGAAGGTTCCACAGAAACTACAGATGGAAGTGGAAAACCAGGAAAGCCTACGGATCCCTCAGAGAGCAGTACGGGTGAGACTAAGGAAACCAAGCCTGGGGAGTCAAGGCCTTCAGAAACAACAACTGGAGCAACGAAGCCAGGGGAAACAAAACCTTCCCCTTCAACCAGTGAACCGGAGACGACCACATCCCCTCATGGACCAGGACCGGGTCAAACAACGGCACCTAACGAGACAACGGCTCCACAGACATCCTCAGCAGGACCTGGCGGACCGGGCGAAACAACGTCTTCCCATCCTTCCAATCCGTCGAATGGCGGGGGTTCGGATGTCCCGATTGTGGTTCAGCCGCCAACCAACAATTAATTAGATAATTAATAGATGAATACCCCGCAGACAGGGCTTTGACGATTAAAAAGGCCTCTGATGCGGGGATTTTTTTCTTTTCACATATTCAATATAATTTTATCACAAAATGGTCACAATTCATTGATAGACTCTGATTATCAAAAGAAATTAGAGGTATACATGAAAGGAGATAGATCTTATGTATGACGAAAATGAAAGCAAAGACACAGGCCGCGTGAATCCTGAAGAGAATAAAGAAGAAGCTGTTACCACAAATTTTATTATGAGGGATCCGGATTTGGATAAATCCAGTGCTCAGGACTCCGAAAGCAGCAGCCAGAATCAGTCCCAGGCCCAGACACACAGCTCTTATGAAGCAGAGCAGAATATTCCTCATTACCAGGAATACCAATACCACAGGGCAGCAGATCAAAATACATTCCGGGAGGAAGCAATGCCTAAGAGAAAAGGCGGCTTTGCAAAGAAGGCAGCCGGCCTTGTAGGAGGAGCTCTTGTCTTTGGAGTAGTTGCCGGAAGCACCATGGTTGGAATCAACTGGGCAGCCGGAGCTTACGGAAGTAAAAACCCTGTGGAGATCAGCAAGGCAGAAACCATTCCCTCCACCACCAACGAATCAGGGGTCCAGGCATCAAACACTTCCAACGTTACCGCTTCCAATGATGTTTCAGCCATCGTAGACAAAGCAATGCCATCCGTAGTTGCGATTACCAGCAAGATGGTTTATGAAAGTCAGACATGGTTCGGCCCTATGCAGAGAGAAGGGGTGGGCAGCGGCTCCGGGATCGTTGTTGGCAAGAATGATGATGAACTTTTAATCGTAACCAATAACCATGTCGTACAGGGGGCAGAGGAACTGAAGGTTACCTTTATTGACCAGGTAGCCGTAGATGCTTCCATAAAGGGAACGGATGCAGACAGTGATCTGGCAGTAATTGCGGTTCCAATAAAAAATATTTCCTCCGATACATTATCAAAGATTGCCATTGCCTCACTTGGAAATTCCGATGACTTAAAGGTCGGCCAGGGAGTTGTCGCCATTGGCAATGCTCTTGGCTATGGACAGTCTGTTACCGTTGGTTATGTCAGTGCTCTTGACCGTTCTGTACAGACCGAGGATGGCACAAGCCGTGATCTGCTTCAGACCGATGCGGCCATTAATCCCGGCAACAGCGGCGGCGCTCTGTTAAATATGCACGGCGAGGTAGTCGGTATCAATTCAGCCAAATATTCTTCTACAGAAGTAGAGGGTATGGGGTATGCGATCCCCATTTCCAAGGCTCAGGATATCATAGATACTTTGATGACCAGAAAAACCAGAACACAGGTTACCGATGCAAATCAGGGATATTTAGGAATTCAGTGCAAGAATATTGATGCAGTCACGAGCCAGCAGCTTGGAATGCCGCAGGGCGTGTTTATCTATAAGATCGTAGAAGGCGGAGCTGCTTCCCAGTCTGATCTGCGGGAAAAAGATATTATTACCAAGTTTGACGGCCAGGGTATTAAGACTTATGATGACCTGACAAACATGCTTAAATATTACGAAGGAGGAACCACCGTGACTCTTACTGTCCAGTCTCTTGAAAATGGACAGTATGTGGAAAGGAATGTAGATATTACCCTTGGCAAGAGGCCTGCAGAGGCTCCGCAGCAGGGGTAAGAAAAATAAAATCTCTCCAGGTTCAGTAATTGGGCCTTGGGAGATTTTTTGCATTTAAAAATGGACCAGCCGTAATTATATGTTTTAATCTATTAAAAAGTGCTTGACAAATGCAGGGGTTTCCAGTATTGTAATATATAGTTAGTTATCGCTAACCATATAAATCAATCAGCTGATCTTCGTTTCACCGGATATCTAAAGTGAGGACTGCTGTTTGATTTCTTTTATTAATTCACAGCGCCTTAGGGCGTATATCTTTTCATACATAGTTAGCTTGGACTAACCAAGGAATGGAGGTAATTGCATGAGCGTAGTGATTGTTGGAGGAAATGAGTGCATGGTACGCCAATATAAAGAACTATGCAAGGAGTATAGCTGCTGCGCAAAGGTCTTTACGGAGTTAAAGGGTGGGATGAAGAATAAAATCGGCAAGCCTGATTTGCTGGTGCTTTTTACCAGCACCATGTCCCATAAAATGGTCCGCTGCGCATTAAGTGAGACAAAGGGACTGGATACCATAATCGCCCGTTCCCATTCCAGTTCCATGTCGGCACTGAAAAACATTCTGGTAGAACACGCCGGATAGGAGGGAAAATTATGTCGGAAGAAATGCTGATCAGGCACTGTGCGCCAACACTGGCCGGGATAAAAACCGGGAGTTTGTTTTCCTGTCCATGCCGGTCCCAGAAAGAGATCCAAAATGAGGTGAGGCGGCTGAACCGTGTGCTTGCACCAAAAGGGATCCGGGTTTTGCCGCTGCGCTATTTCAAACAGAGGGCTTTGATTTATCTCTATCGTCCAAGCCACTTAGAAAGGGATTTATCTGATGGGTGTGCTTGCGCCTTGTTGAAACAATATGGCTACTCCTTTGAAAATTCCCAACGTTGTGTAGTCCAGCTTGTGAACAGGCTGCGTACCTGCTCTGGATTTCCTCACGAAATTGGTTTGTTTCTAGGCTATCCTCCGGAGGATGTTCAAGGTTTCATCGACAATAAGGCCTGTCACTGTAAATGTATCGGATGCTGGAAGGTTTACGGCGATGAGGAAAAAGCGAGGCAAACTTTTAACCGCTATAAAAAATGCACGGAAACCTATTTTGCACAGTGGTCCCAAGGCACAGCTGTTGAACGGCTCGCCGTAGCCGTTTGATATAGAAGGAATAATTGAGAAAGGTTGGTTATACATCATGAGTAAAATTGCAGTAGTTTATTGGAGCGGAACAGGAAACACCGAAGCAATGGCAAAGGCCGTCTTAAAGGGAGCAAAGGAAAAGGATGCGGATGTGGTCATGCTCACCCCTTCCGAATTTGAAGCTTCCATGATTGATTCTCTGGATGCCATCGCTTTTGGCTGCCCTGCCATGGGGGCGGAGGTTCTAGAGGAGAGTGAATTCGAACCCATGTTTTCGTCCTGCCTATCCAGGCTTTCGGGAAAAAAGGTTGCTCTGTTCGGTTCCTATGGCTGGGGAGACGGCGAATGGATGCGTTCCTGGGAAAAGACTTGTGAAGACGCGGGCGTAGAGCTTTCTTTCGAAAGCGTCATCTGTAATGAAGAGCCTGACGGAGAGGCTGTTGCAGCTTGTAACGCGCTTGGTGCGGCTCTGGCAGAATAGGGAGATGTATTTCAAAGGGTTGAAACATTTAACCAATAGCGCTGAATACTTATATTTAGAGTATTCAGCGCTATATTTTTATCTATTGCTTCGATATCAATTCAACTCATTAAAAAAATCTAAATTCCTGGCCTGCACTTGTAAGAGACTTTTAAATGCTTTATAATAATCTGGTATGCGGTGCATAATTACAGATAGAAGGAGATTACAATTTGGACGAGAAAGATTTTCCGGAAGAGAAAATGGAAGATACAGTTGCTCGCAGCTCTGACAGCGGCAAAAAGAAAAAAGACGAAGATGAGTATGAAAAAGTCTGCTATGTCTGCCGCAGGCCGGAGAATGTGACTGGGCCGATGGTTTCCATGCCCGGAGGCATGAATCTGTGCCATGATTGTATGCAGAAGGCATTTGATTCCGTAACACAGGGCGGATTTGATATAACTAAGATTCAAAATATGCCTTATATGAATTTGAATTTCAGTGATCTTGGAAGCTTAGACAAAAAAGATCTTGAGATACCCAATAAGCAGAGGGTTAAAAAGAGAGCGGAAAAGGAGCCGGGGCAGGAGCTGAATTTAAAAGATATTCCGGCACCTCATGTGATCAGGCGGAAGCTTGATGATTATGTCATCGGCCAGGAGCAGGCCAAAAAGGTGATTTCCGTAGCCGTTTATAATCATTACAAAAGGGTATATCTGGCGGATTCCCAAAAGGTGGATGAGGAAGGAAATGTACAGATAGAAAAATCCAACATTTTAATGATCGGTCCTACTGGAAGCGGGAAAACCTACCTGGTTAAGACCCTGGCAAGGCTTCTTGATGTTCCTTTGGCTATTGCCGATGCCACTTCTCTTACAGAGGCCGGATACATAGGCGATGACATAGAGAGTGTGGTATCCAAGCTGCTTGCGGCGGCTGGCAATGATGTGGATAAGGCGGAACGGGGCATTATTTTTATTGACGAGATTGATAAGATTGCAAAAAAGAAAAACACCAGCAGCAGGGATGTAAGCGGGGAGTCTGTTCAGCAGGAGCTTTTAAAACTTTTAGAGGGAAGCAGTGTGGAGGTCCCGGTGGGCTCAAACCAGAAAAATGCTCTCACCCCAATGACTTCGGTGAGCACTGAGAACATCCTGTTCATTTGCGGAGGAGCGTTCCCGGATTTAGAAGATATCATCAGGGAGCGGCTAAAGGAAAAGTCCTCAATCGGTTTTTCAGCAGAATTAAAAGACCGGTATGAGAAGGATCCCAATATCCTTACCCACGTGACCAATGAGGATTTACGCAAGTTCGGTATGATTCCTGAATTTTTAGGCCGTCTGCCCATTACAGTAACTCTGGAATCTTTAAATAAAGAGCTGCTGGTCCGGGTTTTAAAAGAACCGAAGAATGCCATTTTAAAACAGTATAAGAAGCTTTTGGAGCTTGATGAAGTGAATCTGGTATTTGAAGATGAGGCATTGGAATGGATCGCGGAAGAAGCCCTTAAGAAAAAAACAGGTGCAAGAGCCTTAAGGGCCATTATAGAAAATTTCATGCTTGATATCATGTATGAGGTTCCTAAGGATCCTAACATTGGATCCGTGGTCATAACGAGAGCTTACTTAGATAAGAATGGCGGACCTCTTATTCAGATGAGATGTTAGTAAAACGGAAATCGATGGACAAGGGATAAAAAATACAAAAGAGTGGAGATAATAAGGACGGAAGGAGTGTGGGTTATGGTATTTATTGGTATCATTGCATTGCTGGCTGCCCTGGATCTTTTAATAAAGAGTGCCATTGAGGATCAGGAAGAAGCCGGTTTTCCTAAGGAACTGGAGGGAAGCGGCGGAAAAATTTTGCTGCATAAGAATCATAATGCCGGTTTTTCCTTTGGCTATTTTAAGGATCATCCCTCCATGGTAAAGATGATTCCCCTGGCAGTGGCATCCTTTATCGGAGGAATGCTCGCAAGCCTTCTTCAAAGAAAAGGAAACATCTTAGAAAAATTGGCGCTGTCCGTTGCCCTGGGAGGTGCGGTCAGCAATCTGTACGACAGGCTGGTCCGCCATTATGTAGTGGACTATTTCAGTATTCAGTATGGAAAGCTTAAAAAAGTAGTGTTCAATCTGGGTGACTTATTCATTTTTCTGGGCGCTGGAATTATCCTTATCGTGGAAATTATTAAAGCTTTTAAAGAACGATGAAATGTAAAAAAGCGGCTGTCTTCTTGACATAGCCGCTTTTCTATTGTAGAATCAATGATAAAATATTACAAAATAGGAGTTGATCTTTTTGGATTCGAGTGACTATATACAGTTGCTTACGTTATTTTTGTTAGTTGGAATATCAGCATTTTTCTCATCGGCTGAGACTGCTCTTACTACGGTGAATAAAATCAGGGTACGGAATTTGGCGGAGACTGGCAATAAGAATGCCATTACGCTGACTAAGATTTTAGAAAACCAGGGTCAGATGCTCAGTGCGATTCTTGTCGGTAACAATGTGGTAAACTTAACTGCCTCTTCCATGTCCACCACACTGGTTATGAGTATTTGGGGCAATAAGGCAATAGGCATTGGGACCGGTATCCTTACGCTTGTCATTCTGGTGTTCGGCGAGATAACCCCGAAAACCATTTCTACCTTGTATTCCGAGATAATATCTTTAAAATATGCAAAAGTAATCTATGCTTTTATGATTGTCATGACTCCGGTAGTTTATGTGATTCGTATTCTTTCAACAGGAGTTTTGCACGTGATCCATGTAAACCCTAACCGGAAACAGGAGCCTATCACAGAGGATGAACTGCGGACCATTGTTGATGTGAGCCATGAGGAAGGCGTGATAGAATCAGAAGAAAGAAAGATTATAAACAACGTGTTTGATTTTGGAGATTCCGTAGCGCGGGATATTATGATTCCCCGTATTGATATGACTTTAGTAGAGGTGAATGCCGCCTATGATGAGCTGATCGATATTTTCCGGCAGGAAATGTACACCAGGATTCCGGTATACGAGGAAACCAGTGACAATGTAATCGGAATCATCAATATGAAGGATCTGCTTCTTGTCGACAGGACAGATGATTTTAATATCAGGGATTTTTTAAGAGAGCCGCTCTATACATACGAGTATAAAAAAACTGCGGAACTTATGTTAGAGATGCGCCAAACCTGCAATAACGTTGTCATCGTTTTGGATGAATACGGAGCGACGGCAGGGATGATAACCCTTGAAGATTTACTGGAAGAAATCGTCGGAGAGATCAGGGACGAGTATGACGAGGATGAAGAAAATGAACTGGTTGAGGTGGAACCTTTTGAATATCTGGTGGAAGGCTCTATGAAGCTTGATGATTTAAATGACAGGCTGGACCTTGGGCTGGAGTCTGAAGATTATGATTCCATCGGAGGCCTGATCATCGGACAGCTTGACCGGCTCCCAGAACAGGGGGAAGAGGTTGTCTGTGGCGGAATCCGCCTTGTTGTAGACGAACTGGACAAAAATAGAATCGACAGGGTTCGGATGTATTTGCCTCATTAAGGGTTTTATTGGCCGGTGGTTTTGCAGGCATTTACCGAAAGGCTGGGAAAAAGGGAGAGAGAAGCTGAATGCTTCTGCTCTCCCTTTCGCGTTCCCGAGGACTCTTCCGTCAACTAAGCATTCCCCCCGCGGTGCCGCTGACTGCGCAGATGGCCATGGTTGTGAGAAGCTGGTTCATAGAGCCGTTTAATCCTTTGTTTAAGAAAAAGGATACGGCTAAGAGCACCAGGAAATATAGAAGTCCCAACAAAAGGCCCCAGAAGAATCTTCGATGCCGTACGCTCTTTCCCATTAAGACTCCGCCAAAGAGACAGGCGATAATATAAACCGCATTGACTCCCAGGCGTATCTGACCTTCCTTCAGCCGGAATCTATAGAGTGCTAAGGCCAGGACCACCAGCAAGATTCCGGTCAGTATGTAGGTGATAAGAAGGTTTCTTAGTGTGACCTGAAGCTTTGATTTTTCCATTTGAATACTCCTTATATCTTGTCTTCTGGTTCAGTATATTCTAGGGGTATGGATGATATTCATGGATGTCCTAACAATAAAATTGATACTGAAATTACTTATCCTCATAATCAATGATTTTTTCCTGCAGCCGTTTTCTCTTATCTTCAAAAACAGTTGCGCGGTGTTTTACACCGGATGAAACCCGCTTTTTACGTTCTTCCGGTGTTTCCTTTGTAAGTTTCAATAAGGGTGATTTTTTCTTTTTCATATTATTCTGCCGCCTTAAAATTATAGACCGGCTTGATGATCTTTTCAATCTCTGCCGTGTCCGCAATATTGTTAATGATTTCATCCATAGACTTATAGGCAAAGGGGGATTCGTCAATAGTTGATTTATTGACAGTTGAGGAATAAATCCCTTCCATGGACGCCTTGAACTGAGAAAGTGTAATGCGTTCCTTAGCGGTGCTTCGGCTCATCAATCGTCCGGCTCCGTGGGGCGCGGATTGATTCCAGTCCGGGTTGCCCTTACCGACACAGATCAGGCTGCCGTCCCGCATGTTGATGGGGATCAGAACCCTCTCACCTTTCTTGGCAGAGATAGCCCCTTTGCGCAGAATCATGGATTTCGGTTCAATATAATTATGGATCGTTGTAAAGCTGTCCTCTATCTTAAATTTCATATGCTTGACGATTTCCTTTACAATAGCCATGCGGTTCAACGCGGCATAATGCTGGGTAATCATCATGTCATGGATATAATCATCGAGCAATTGCCCGTCGACAAAAGCCAGGTTTTTATCCACTTTTAAAAATTCCTGCCGGCGCTTTTCCAAGCTCTTGGCGGCGGCTTTTTGGTAGAATTCCGCGACTTGCTTGCCCAGATTGCGGCTGCCGGAATGTACTACCAGATAAAACCGGTTGTCATCACTTCGGTCAAGCTCAATAAAATGATTACCGCCGCCAAGTGTACCCAAGCTTAATTCAGCACGGTTTAAGTTCACATGGCTGGCACATCGTAGTTCGGCCAAATTGATATCAGCCATAAAAGGATGGGGAATGCTTCTCGTTGCAAACCCCGCCGGGATGTGTTTGTATATTACTTTGTCCAGCTGCTGCAATTCCACGTGATCATCCTTTAGCAACACGGTTTCCATGCCGCAGCCGATATCCACACCCACCAGATTTGGAACCACTTTATCTGTGATGGTCATGGTAGTACCGATGGTACAGCCCGCCCCGGCGTGAGTATCCGGCATGATACGGATTTGACTTCCGCGTACAAATTCTTGATTGAGCAGATTGATAATCTGCGAGATAGCTTCTTGTTCAATATTGTCAGTGAACACCTTAGCAGTGTTGTATTTACCTTGTAATTCAATCATTATGTCTTCCTCGTTTCTAAAAATGGGCGCAAAAAAGCCCGGGTATCGGCTACCCGGGCTAAATCAGCATAATATTAATAAAGGCATCGAATAACGCCATGCAGATTACAATAGTACGGGAGCGATTTATTATTATTTACAATGTGTTCAATTCTAAGCATGACGTCACCTTCCTTTCTATAATTTATTTTTAATCACATTATCATGATTACGCCTATTTGTCAAGAATTTCCATAAAAATGATTTTACATGCTTTTTTATGCTGTTTTTAGAAAACTAATTTCGTATGTGATTCCCCTGTTCCCTGGGGCAATTCATCTTGCACTCGTCTAAAACATGTGGTATAATCTCAAAGAATTAGACAAATACAGGAGGTGTAAGTTTATGAAGCATGTAAAGACCTTAAATTCCAGTACATTAAAAGAGTCCATGAAGAAAGGCGGCTGCGGCGAATGCCAGACTTCTTGCCAGTCAGCCTGCAAGACATCCTGTACAGTAGGAAACCAGAGCTGCGAGAACAGCAACCGTTAGTACAACAGCTGTGTCATCCTGTGTTCATATATGAGTGCAGAATGTGGATGGAAATAACTGTATAGAACAGCCATAAGGCAGATGAGCAGATGCCCCTACGGTCGTGATGACGGTAGGGGTTCCTTCGCTTGTCTGCCAAAAACCAATAATCAGTTAAAGCTTTTCAAATAAGGAGAATACAAGTGATTCATCAATATATCAACAATGGCTTCCATATTATTATGGATGTCAACAGCGGCTCCGTTCATTCTGTAGATCCGGTCATGTATGATGCCGTAGAGATCGCCGCAGGCATGGTGCCGGAGATGGAAGAGGCCCAGTCCCTGGGGGAAGAGGTAGGAGAAGAAGTACGAATCCGTCTTTCTGAAAAATATGGAGAGACAGAAGTAGAAGAAGCACTGGAGGAGATCCAGTATCTGATCAATAAGGGAGAACTGTTTACAAAGGATTTATACCACGATTACGTGGTGGACTTTAAAAAGCGGCAGACCGTGGTAAAGGCTCTTTGCTTACATATTGCCCATGATTGCAACCTTGCCTGCAAATATTGTTTTGCGGAAGAAGGGGAGTACCATGGCAGAAGAGCGCTGATGTCATTTGAAGTGGGAAAGAAGGCTCTCGACTATCTTATTGCCAATTCCGGGAACCGAAGAAACTTAGAAGTAGACTTTTTTGGCGGGGAACCGCTCATGAATTGGGACGTAGTAAAGCAGCTTGTTGAATACGGACGGAAAAAAGAGAAAGAATATAATAAGAACTTCCGGTTTACCATGACTACCAACGGGGTACTGTTAAACGACGAGATCATGGAATTCTGCAATCGGGAAATGAGCAATGTAGTATTAAGCCTTGACGGACGTAAAGAGGTCAATGATGCTATGCGCCCCTTCCGTAATGGAAAGGGCAGCTACGAGCTGATCGTTCCTAAATTCCAGAAATTTGCTCAGCTTAGAGAAAACAAGGATTATTACATCAGAGGTACCTTTACCCGCCATAATATGGATTTTGCAAAGGATGTTCTGGAATTTGCTGATCTCGGCTTTAAAAGCATGTCGATTGAGCCTGTAGTGGCACAGCCGGAAGAGGAATATGCCATCAGGGAGGAAGATCTTCCTCAAATCCTGAAGGAGTATGACGATCTTGCGGTGGAATACATTAAAAGGCAGAAGGAAGGAAAAGGGTTCAACTTCTTCCATTTTAATATTGACTTAAACCAGGGTCCCTGTGTGGCTAAGCGCCTGTCCGGCTGCGGTTCAGGAACTGAGTATCTGGCAGTGACTCCATGGGGAGACTTTTATCCTTGCCACCAATTTGTCGGTGAGGAAAAATTCCTTCTTGGCAATGTGGACACTGGTGTGACTAATTTAGAGATCCGCGATGAATTCAAGCTTTGCAATGTTTATGCAAAAGATAAATGCCGGGACTGCTTTGCAAGGTTTTACTGCAGCGGAGGCTGTGCGGCTAACTCCCACAACTTCCATGGAAGTATCACGGATGCGTATGATATCGGCTGCGAGATGCAGAAGAAGCGGATCGAATCTGCCATTATGATTAAGGCGGCATTGGCGGAAGATTGAGAACACAATACTCTTATGCCCGGTAAACTTGGGCAGGAATAGGGAAATCAGATGAATTATAAGATCGTTGCAAAGGATGGACGTGCAAAGCGGGCAGAGGTAACTACCGTACATGGCACCATCCAAACTCCGGTATTCATGAACGTGGGCACGGTAGGAGCCATAAAAGGGGCTGTTTCAACGGATGACCTCCGCGAGATCAGAACCCAGGTGGAACTGTCAAATACCTACCATCTTCATGTACGTACCGGCGATAAATTAATCAAAGAGTTTGGCGGCCTTCATAAGTTTATGAACTGGGACCGTCCGATTCTCACGGATTCAGGCGGCTTTCAGGTATTTTCTCTGACCGGTTTAAGAAAAATAAAAGAGGAGGGCGTATACTTTCAATCCCATATAGACGGACATAAGATCTTCATGGGTCCTGAAGAAAGTATGCAGATCCAGTCCAATCTGGCGTCTACCATAGCCATGGCTTTTGACGAATGTCCGCCTCATCCGGCTACCAGGGAATACATGCAAAACAGCGTTGACCGCACCACCAGATGGCTGGAAAGGTGCCGGGTTGAGATGGCAAAGCTTAATTCCCATCCGGATACCTTAAACAAGGACCAGCTGTTATTCGGCATCAACCAGGGCGGAACCTATGAAGATATCCGCATTACCCATGCAAAGACCATATCCGCCATGGATTTGGACGGCTATGCCCTGGGCGGATTGGCGGTAGGAGAAAGCCATGAGGAGATGTACCGGATCTTAGATGAGACGGTTCCTTATCTGCCGGAGAACAAGCCAACCTATTTGATGGGTGTGGGAACTCCCGCTAATATTTTAGAGGCCGTAGACAGAGGCGTAGATTTCTTTGACTGTGTATATCCGTCAAGAAACGGCCGCCATGGTCATGTATACACCAATCACGGCAAAATGAACTTATTTAATACCAAATATGAGCTGGATCACAGGCCGATTGAAGAGGGCTGTGGGTGTCCGGCATGCCGTTCCTACAGCAGAGCCTATATCAGGCATCTTTTAAAGGCAAAAGAAATGCTTGGCATGAGATTATGTGTATTGCATAATTTGTATTTTTATAATACAATGATGGAAGAGATCCGCGACGCAATCGAGAACCACCGTTATGGGGAATACAAGGAACAGAAGCTTTCGGGTATGATGGCAGGTCAGACTACCTAAAATGAGAGACAAGCAGCGGCGGATCGTTATATAAGGAGGAAATGGTTATGTTATCAGCAACAGGCGGTACCATGGGCGTGGGCTTTTGGGTCATTTATATCGCAGTGATCTTTGGCTTCATGTATTTTATTGCAATCAGACCACAGAAGAAAGAGAAAAAGAAACAGCAGGAAATGTTTGCAAACATTGCAATCGGAGACAGTGTTTTGACTTCAAGTGGATTTTATGGTGTCATCATTGATATGACGGATGATACGGTTATCGTAGAGTTCGGCAATAATAAGAACTGCAGAATTCCTATGCAGAAGACTGCTATCGTTCAGATAGAAAAAGCACAGGCATAAGAAATCAAAGCACCCGGAAAGAGATTTTCTTTTCCGGGTGTTTTTTTATTCATAGAATATAGCTGGGCTTTTATGCAGAAGCAGCTTTACATGGTATCAGTATACACCTAGGGATTTTCAACATATGATTTACTAAGGGATACTTTATTAAAGCCAGCCTCCGTCAAGGCCGATGACCTGTCCGGTCAGATAAGAATTTTTATAGCCCAGGTGGTATACCAGATCGGCTACCTCCTCTGCTTTACCCAGACGTCCGGACGGGATTTCATCGATGAGAGCAATTAGTTCATCCTCCTCCAGGAACTGATTCATTTCCGTATCAATGGCGCCGCAGGCAACGGCGTTAACCTGGATGTTGCTCGGAGCCAGCTCCTTTGCAAGAGCTTTTGTAAATGCATTGATACCGCCTTTAGTGGCGGAATAAGCGACTTCGCAGGAGGCACCTGATATTCCCCATACAGAAGAGATATTAATAATCTTTCCTTGCTTTTTTTCTACCATTCCGGGAATGGCCAGCTTGCAGCAGTTGAATACTGATGTTAAGTTGGTGCGGACAATCCGGTCCCAGGCATCCGTACTCATATCCTGTAAAAGGCCGATGTATGAAATGCCGGCGTTGTTGACGAGGACATCCAGTGTGCCAAACTGCTTGCGCACCTGCTCAAAAAGTGCCTGGCACTGGTCCATGTCCCCCATATCCCCCATGCAGGAAAGACAAGATACCTGATAAGCTTCCAGCTCCTTTTTGACCTGAACAAGACGGTCCTCGCTGTGGAGGCAGTTGATGACCACATTGTATCCTTTTTTTGCAAATTTAAAAGCAACAGCTTTTCCGATTCCCCGGGAAGCTCCGGTAATGAGTACTGTTTTTCTAGCCATAACATCATCCTTTCTGTCAATTTATGATACGTTTATTTTATCAAATTGTCAGAAAGAATGCAACGTGGCTGAAAAAAGGGCTTTTTGTGATTTTGTTACGGACCAAGCATTGCATACTTAAGGGCTGGTGAGATATAATGAAGATAGAAAACCTAATATCAGATAGAATAGAGAAAGCAGGTAGATAAATATGAATGAGAATTATGATGTGGTGATCATCGGGTCCGGGCCCGCAGGGCTTTCGGCTGCGGTTTATGGTAAAAGGGCAGAGCTTAAGATGGTTGTGATCGAAAAAGAGATGGCAAGCGGCGGTCAGGTCCTTAATACTTATGAAGTGGATAATTACCCAGGGCTGCCTGGAATTAACGGTTTTGACCTTGGTATGAAGTTCCGGGAACATGCGGAAAAGCTGGGAGCAGAGTTTTCCACAGACGAGGTCCTACGGATCGAAGCGTCTGACGGGAAATTTACCGTGGTCGGAGAAGAGAGAACCTATGCGACAAAGGCAGTCATCATTGCTACCGGAGCCCAGCACCGGAAGCTGAGTGTGATCGGAGAAGAGGAGCTTACCGGAATGGGAGTTTCTTACTGCGCGACCTGTGACGGTGCATTTTTCCGTAATAAGGTGGCAGCAGTGGTGGGCGGCGGAGACGTTGCCATTGAAGATGCCATTTTCCTGGCAAGAATGTGTAAAAAGGTATACTTAATTCATAGGAGGAATAAGCTGAGGGGAGCAAAGACCTTGCAGACCCAGCTTTTTAACCAGAAAAATGTGGAAATCATCTGGGATACCGTGGTAGAGGAGATCGAAGGCGGAGACCAGGTGGAATCCCTGACCATAAAGAATGCCAAAACTGAGGAAGCGAAAAAGCTTGCGGTAGACGGAGTGTTTATAGCAGTAGGAATCAACCCGCAAAGCGAAGCGTTTAACAACCTGGTAGAGATGGATCATGGCTATATAAAGGCCAGTGAGGATTGTGAAACCAATGTACCCGGAATCTTTGCGGCCGGTGATGTGCGTACCAAACAGCTTCGCCAGGTTTCCACAGCTGTTTCAGACGGCGCAAATGCCATTACCAGTGTAGAACGGTATCTGACACGGATTTAAGCATAAAAAAAGCAGCCGGACAATTGTCCTGGCTGCTTTTTGCAGGCGTTAGAATTCTGGTTCAATAAGGCCGTAGGAGCCGCCTTTTCTTTTGTAAACCACATTGACTTCCTCTGTATCCGCATTCAAGAATACGTAAAAGCTGTGACCAAGAAGCTCCATCTGAACACAGGCTTCTTCCGGATCCATAGGCTTTATGGCAAATTTCTTTGACTTAACGATCTCTATATGATCATCTGGCTGTGTTTCATCTTCCAGAAAAGCTGTGGAAAAGGAAGGGGCGTTCAGTTTTTTGTCGATTAATTTGTTTTTATATTTTTTCAGCTGACGTTCCAGGATCTCTTCCACAAGGTCAATGGAAACGTACATGTCTGTACTGGATTCTTCTGCTCTGATTATATGTCCTTTCACTGGAATGGTTACTTCAATTTTCTGTATTTCTTTTTGCACGCTGAGTCTTACTGTTGCTTCCGTCGCAGGAGCGAAGAAACGGTCCAGCTTTCCAAGCTTGTCCTCGACTGCCTCGCGTAATCCCGATGTTACCTCAATATTTCTTCCTGTAATTGTAAAACGCATAAGTCATCAGCTCCTTTTTCTTGAGATGGTTATAGTATAGCATATTTTTGAGAATAGTTCAATTACATTGTAAAATTATTAGATAATTATTGGCAATTTTTTGTAAAATGTCTCTACTTATTAGTTTGGCTAATTATTGAAAAACTATAGATAGGCTTAAAAAAAAGTCAAGGGAAAAAGAGAAATTTTCGTCGAAAAAGGAAACTTTATGACATATATACAAAAATTCGAAAGTCTGACAATGGGATGGGAAATATGGAAATCTGTGGAGAAAAAATGTGGATAATGTGGATAACTTGGTGTATAACTATTTTTCCCACTAATTATGGGATTTTATAGTGGGGATAAAAGTGGGGGAAAAATACACAATGGAATGTGGATAATGTGGAAAAGCGGAGAATCGAACAAGTTTTTTGTGCAATGTGTCAGGTTAACCATAAATTTTTCCAGATTTGCCGTTGTTTGCTGTGGAAAAAGGAAGGACATGGTAATAATAGGCCCTGTTTATTACCAGAATGTTAATTTTTTATGAATTCGTTGAATTAAGAAGGAGTTAGTGCTACAATATACGAGATTGTATCGTGTATATCGTTAAGAAGAGTAGGAGAATGAATTATGAACTTCGTTCAAAAAATATTTGGAACTCATAGTGAAAGAGAATTAAAATTAATAGAACCTATTGTGGATAAGATAGAAGCTCTGCGTCCGACCATGGTTGCACTTACGGATGAGGAGCTGAGAAACAACACAAGGCTCTTTAAAGAAAGACTTTCATCGGGCGAGACTCTAGATGATATTTTGCCGGAAGCTTTTGCAACGGTAAGAGAGGCAGCACGAAGAGTTCTTAATATGGAACATTTCCGTGTGCAGCTCATCGGCGGACTCGTTCTTCATCAGGGACGTATTTCTGAAATGAAGACCGGTGAAGGTAAGACCCTGGTATCTACCTGTCCTGCTTATTTAAACGCACTGGCAGGCAAGGGAGTCCAGATTGTAACGGTCAATGATTACCTGGCAAAACGAGATGCAGAGTGGATGGGAAGAGTTCATGAATTCCTGGGCCTGACGGTTGGGGTTGTGCTTAACTCCATGAATTCTGACGAAAGGCGTGAAGCATACAACTGCGACATTACCTATGTTACGAACAACGAGCTTGGTTTCGATTATCTGAGAGATAACATGGCCATCTATAAAGAACAGATGGTTTTAAGAAATTTAGACTTTTGTATCATTGATGAGGTAGACTCTGTATTGATTGATGAGGCTAGAACACCTCTTATTATTTCCGGACAGAGCGGTAAGTCCACAAAGCTGTATGAGGTGTGTGATATTTTGGCTCGTCAGCTGGAACGAGGCGAGGCTTCTGCAGAATTCTCCAAGATGGCAGCCATCATGGGAGAGGAAATCACGGAAACCGGTGACTTTGTTGTGGATGAAAAGGACAAGGTTGTCAACTTAACCGAACAGGGTGTGGAAAAGGTAGAGCAGTTCTTCCATATCGAGAACTTATCTGATCCCCAGAACTTAGAGATCCAGCATAACATCATCCTGGCACTTCGCGCCAATTACCTTATGTTCCGGGATAAGGACTATGTGGTAAAGGATGATGAGGTCCTGATTGTTGATGAGTTTACCGGACGTATCATGCCTGGAAGACGTTATTCCGACGGACTCCATCAGGCGATTGAAGCCAAGGAGCATGTAAATGTGCGCAGAGAGAGCAAGACTCTTGCCACCATCACCTTCCAGAACTTCTTTAATAAGTACAATAAAAAGGCCGGTATGACCGGTACCGCTCTTACAGAAGAGAAGGAATTCCGTAATACCTACGGCATGGATGCCATTTCTATTCCGACCAACCGTCCGATCGCACGTATTGACCAGGAAGATGCCGTTTATAAAACAAAGAAAGAGAAATTTGAAGCGGTATGCAATGAAGTGGAGATCGCTTACGAGAAGGGACAGCCTGTCCTGGTAGGTACCATTACCATTGAAACCTCTGAAATGTTAAGCAACATGTTACGGCGCCGCGGAATCCCTCATAAGGTGCTGAATGCAAAATATCATGAACTGGAAGCTGAGATCGTAGCAGATGCAGGTGTGCATAAAGCTGTAACCATAGCCACCAACATGGCAGGCCGTGGTACGGATATTAAGCTTGACGACGAATCAAAGGCAGCAGGCGGTTTAAAAATCATCGGTACGGAACGTCATGAGTCCCGTCGTATTGATAACCAGCTGCGTGGCCGTTCCGGACGTCAGGGCGACCCGGGAGAATCCAGATTTTATATTTCCCTTGAAGATGATCTGATGCGTCTGTTTGGTTCCGAACGTCTGGTAGGCATGTTCAATGCCCTTGGTGTGCCGGAGGGAGAGCAGATCGAACACAAGATGCTCTCAAATGCCATTGAGAAGGCTCAGATGAAGATCGAGACAAACAACTACGGCATCCGTGAGAACCTTTTAAAATATGACGAGGTCATGAACGAACAGCGTGAAGTGATCTATGAGGAGAGAAGAAAGGTTCTTGATGGAGACAATATGCGTGATTTCGTCTTAAAGATGGTTACGGATATTGTGGAAAATGCGGTGGATCTTTCCGTCAGCGAGGACCAGGCACCGGAAGATTGGGATTTGAACGAACTTAACACCCTTCTTCTCCCTATTATCCCGCTTCAGCCGGTTACTCTTCCGGAAGATAAGAAGATTAAGAAGAATGAACTGAAGCATATGCTGAAGGAAGAAGCCATTAAGCTTTATGAATCCAAGGAAGCAGAATTCCCTGAGGGAGAACAGATTCGTGAAATTGAGCGTGTGATTCTCTTAAAGGTAATTGACAATAAATGGATGTCCCATATTGACGACATGGATCAGCTGCGTCAGGGCATCGGCCTGCAGGCTTACGGACAGAGAGATCCGCTGGTGGAATACAAGATGAGCGGATATCAGATGTTTGATGAGATGGCTGCGGCCATCCGGGAGGATACCGTAAGAATCTTATTCCACATCCGCGTAGAGCAGAAGGTGGAGAGAGAACCGGCGGCCAAGGTGACAGGAACCAATAAGGATGAAAGCTCCCCGAAAGCACCAGTAAAGAAGGTGGAAGCAAAGGTTTATCCGAACGATCCATGTCCATGCGGTTCCGGTAAGAAATACAAGCAGTGCTGCGGACGTAAATTAGTATAGTATTTTTATAGAATTGGAGTTCGCACCCTTTTTAAGGGCGGACTCCAATTTTGTATAGATAAATAATAAAAATCAGAAAGTGGGTGACACAGTGGTAGAGTTAGACCAGTACAAATACGAATTATCAACGTTTGAAAAACCATTAGTGGAAGTGAGGGATTCACTTTGACTTAGATAATAAGTTAAAGAGAATCGATGAGCTGGACAAGTCTATGGAAGAACCGGGCTTTTGGGAGGATCCTGAAAAGTCGACAAAGATTGTACAGCTTGCAAAAAATTTAAAAGATACGGTTCAGACCTATAAAGACTTAGAGCAGCAGTATGAAGACATCGGCGTGATGATCGAAATGGGAAATGAGGAAAATGATCCATCCCTGGTTCCGGAAGTGGAAGAGATGTTAAACCAGTTTAAAGCAAAACTGGAAGACATGCGCATCAACACCTTGCTGTCCGGAGAGTATGACAACGACAATGCCATTTTAAAGCTTAACGCAGGCGCAGGCGGAACCGAATCCTGTGACTGGTGCGGTATGCTCTACCGCATGTTCTGCCGGTGGGCGGAGAAAAAAGGTTTTTCCCTGGAAGTTCTTGATTACCTTGACGGAGAAGAAGCTGGTATTAAGTCCGTTACGGTACAGATTAATGGACCAAATGCCTTTGGGTATTTAAAGTCAGAAAAGGGAGTTCACCGACTGGTGCGCATCTCTCCGTTTAATGCCGCAGGCAAACGACAGACCTCCTTTGTATCTTGCGATGTTATGCCGGATATTGAAGAGGATTTGGATGTGGAGGTCAACGATGAGGACCTTCGAATAGATACCTACCGTTCAAGCGGCGCAGGCGGACAGCATATTAACAAAACTTCCTCAGCCATCCGCATCACCCACCTTCCTACCGGAATTGTGGTCCAGTGCCAGAATGAGCGCTCCCAGTTCCAGAATAAGGACAAGGCCATGCAGATGTTAAAAGCAAAGCTTTACATGCTGAAGCAGCAGGAAAATGCGGAGAAATTGTCCGGCATCCGAGGTGATGTAACAGAAATTGGCTGGGGCAACCAGATCCGTTCCTATGTCCTTCAGCCTTATACTATGGTTAAGGATCACAGGACCAATGCAGAAACCGGCAATGTAGGAAGCGTTCTGGACGGCTCTTTGGATCAGTTCATGTACGCCTATTTACGTTGGCTGAGCACTGGGGCAAAATCCGGGGAAAGCAGCGCTGAATAGAGGATTTTTCCTGTATTTTTTTAAAAACCGAAGAAAATAAATAGAAAAATAGTTGCATACCCTGCCTAAATATGATAATATCTTCCCTATGAGCACAGATGTATTTCCGATGCGGACACAGAAGGGAAGATATTTTTATTATGGAAGAAAAAAGTAAATATTTTGTGGTAAAGCAAAAGGCTGTACCTGAAGTATTGCTGAAAGTAGTTGAAGCAAAAAAGCTGTTGGAATCGGAGCGCGTCATTACCGTTCAGGAAGCAACTGACAGGGTCGGAATCAGCCGCAGCTCTTTTTATAAGTACAAGGATGATATCTTTCCTTTTTATGATAATACAAAAGGAAAAACCATAACACTTGTGATGCAGATGGATGATGAGCCAGGCTTACTGTCTGACCTGCTGCATGTGGTTGCTGTGTACCGCGCCAATATCCTGACCATACACCAGAGCATTCCGGTCAATGGGGTGGCCACCTTGACATTAAGCGTGGAAGTCCTTGAGACCACCGGCAATGTTTCAAAAATGGTAGAGGATATAGAAGAAAAAAATGGGGTCCACTACGTTAAAATTTTAGCCAGGGAGTAATGGCTGCCGGGGGATAAGCCAAATAACGAATCGAACTTCCTTAAAAAATAATACGAAAGCAAATTGCCGGAGGATAATATGAGACATATTGCAGTTATGGGCTATGGCACCATTGGATCAGGTGTGGTAGAGGTTTTGGAAAGAAACAAAGAAATAATTGCCAAAAGGGTAGGCGATGAAGTTGATGTAAAGTATGTCCTGGATTTAAGGGAATTTCCGGGAGATCCTGCGGAAGATAAGATTGTGCATGATTTTTCCGTTATTGAAAAGGATCAGTCCGTGTCCATGGTGATTGAGACCATGGGAGGACTAAACCCTGCTTATCCCTTTGTGAAGGCGAGCTTAATGGCAGGCAAGCATGTAGCTACCTCCAATAAGGCTTTGGTGGCGGCGTACGGCACGGAACTTTTAGAAATTGCAAAAGAGCACAATGTGAACTTCTTTTTCGAAGCAAGTGTAGGCGGCGGTATTCCCGTCATACGCCCTCTTTATACTGCCCTCGCAGGTGAAGTGGTTGAAGAGATCACCGGAATTTTAAACGGAACCACCAACTATATATTGACAAAAATGGACAAAGCAGGCGAAACCTTTGAAACGGCCTTAAGAGAGGCTCAGGAGCTTGGTTATGCGGAGCGGAATCCGGAAGCCGATGTGGACGGACACGATACTTGTCGAAAGATTGCCATTCTGACAGCTATGGCAACGGGACACGAGGTTAATTACGAGCATATTTATACAGAAGGGATAACAAAAATAACGGATGTAGATTTCCGCTATGCCGATGCTATGGGAACCTCTGTAAAGTTGTTTGGCTCCAGCAGGATCCAGGACGGAACCGTCCATGCATTTGTAGCCCCGGTCATGATTGGAAAAGATCATCCGTTATATTCCGTAAATGATGTTTATAACGGCATTCTGGTAAAAGGAAACATGTTGGGCACGTCCATGTTTTATGGATGCGGGGCTGGTAAGCTTCCGACAGCAAGCGCTGTGGTAGCAGATATAATTGAAGCCCTTAAAAACCAAGACCACCATGTGGAAATGGGCTGGGATAGCGAAAACCTTACCATTTCTGCCATGAACAGCATCTCCTTCCGTTATTTTGTGAGGATCAAGGGAATTGCTGATAAGCGTGTGAAAGAAGTGGAGGCAGTATTCGGTAAAGTGGAAGTGGTGGAACTGGACCATATGGACGAATTTGCCGTCCTTACGGAAACTATGACCGAAGAAGATTACGAAATAAAAGCGAAAAAGCTGTCGGGAATCAGGCAGCGCATCCGCGCAGAATTTTAACGCAAACAAAGTTTATGAGCATACAGCAAAGCGGATCAGTATGTCCGCTTGACTTTTCGCCAGGAGGCATCAATGTTAGTAGTGAAAAAATTTGGCGGTAGCTCCGTCGCAGACAAAGAAAGAATTTTTAATGTGGCAAAGCGCTGCATTGAGGAATATGAAAAAGGCAATCAAGTGGTAGTGGTTCTGTCCGCTATGGGAAAGACAACGGATGGTCTCATTGCAAAAGCCCTTGAGATAAATCCAAACCCTCCTAAGAGAGAGATGGATATGCTGTTAACCACCGGGGAACAGGTCAGTGTGGCCCTCATGGCTATGGCAATGAATTCTTTGGGAGTTCCGGCCGTTTCTTTAAATGCGGCTCAGGTGGCCATGCACACCACCTCTGCCTACGGAACGGCCAAATTAAAGCGGATCGATACGGAACGCATACGGCATGAACTGGAGGCCAGAAAAATTGTGATCGTCACAGGCTTTCAGGGGGTTAATAAGTACGAAGACTTAACAACACTTGGCCGTGGAGGCTCTGATACAACAGCCGTAGCCCTTGCAGCCGCCCTTCATGCGGATGCGTGTGAGATCTATACAGATGTGGATGGAGTATACACGGCAGACCCCCACATTGTTCCAAACGCTAGAAAACTCCCTGAGGTTTCTTATGATGAAATGCTGGAATTCGCTTCCCTTGGAGCAAAAGTGCTCCACAACCGGTCTGTGGAGATGGCAAAGCGTTATGGAGTTCAGTTGGTGGTTCTGTCAAGTCTGACCAGGGCAGAAGGTACAGTTGTCAAGGAGGAAACAAAATTGGAAAGAATGCTGGTTAGCGGTGTGGCCGCGGATAAGAATGTAGCCCGTATTTCAGTGATCGGGGTCAAAAATACGCCTGGAATTGCTTTTAAAATCTTTAATCTCCTGGCAAGGCATAATATTAATGTGGATATTATCATTCAGTCTATTGGACGGGAAGAAAGAAAGGACATTTCCTTTACGGTGGCACAGACTGATTTAAAGGATACCATGGATCTATTATTAGAAAATAAGGACTCCATCACCGCCCAGGATGTGACGAGCGAGGAATGCGTAGCCAAGGTTTCTATTATCGGTGCGGGGATGACAGGCAATCCCGGAGTAGCTGCAAAGATGTTTGAAGCTCTTTCCAGTGCCAATGTGAATATTAAGATGATCGCCACCTCTGAGATCCGGATAACAGTTCTGATCGATGAAGCGGATGTAAACCGTGCTATGAGGACAGTCCATGATGCTTTTGATCTGGCGGATTAAACAAAGGTGAAAAAATGAACTGGTTTAAAAAAATATTTGGCCTCGGGCTTCCCTGTCTGTTCCATTCCCTAACCGGACTTTATTGTCCGGGCTGCGGGGGAACCCGGGCCGTCCGGTCATTGCTGCGAGGGGACCTGCGGATGAGTTTTCAGTATCATCCACTGGTCCTTTATGCTGTTCTTGTACTGTTTTTGGAAATGATCCTACGGGCTTTCAAAAGGCGGGAAACCCCTCTGGATCATAAAAAAAGAGCCAGGATCATGATCCTGGCAGGAGCGGCTATTGTTGCAGCCAATTGGATTTTCAAGAATTATATGCTGGTCATTAAGGGTGTGGATCTACTGCCTCTTATGAAGTAGGGCCTATTCTCCGGAAGGGGAGGATGTAAGGGCCTGAGCGGCAGTCTCAAAAACTTGTCTGAAATAATGGCCCAAAGGTGTGTTGGTATCCATGGTATCATATACAAAAATAATAAACAATGCCATCATAAGGCCGCAGACCGTGGAAATAATAGACAGGATCAGTCCAAGCTGGGCCTGCTGGGTAAATGGCTTTCCCTGTTTGGAGAGCACAGCACATGCGATGCCGATCAGACCGAGAAACAGGCCTGCAGGCAGACTCCAGATACTGAACAAGGGAAGACAGTCACTGGCAAGTCCAATGCCGCCCAAAACAACGGACCAGAAGGCCAGAAGGGAACCTGTCGGACGGATCTGTGGCAGCATTCCGTTGTTACTATTATGGTTTTCTTCCATTCGTAATTTACCTCGTTTGCATATTGTGAAAACAAAAAAATGGTTTATTAACCACACTATTGTATGATTGTAGCACGAAAAAGGCTGCATGTCCAGACGGGTCTTGCATAAGGCAGGCCGATGAATTATAATAGTAAATTGAATAAAGCTGGAAGAAAATTCATCAGGATTCAAATTATGAAGAAATAAGGGGATCACCATGGATATAATAAAGGCATTACAAGAAGAACTTTCCATTAGCCGCGGGCAGGTAGAAGCGACTGTAAAGCTCATTGACGAAGGAAACACCATTCCGTTTATTGCAAGATACCGGAAGGAGGTTACCGGTTCTTTAAATGATGAGGTCCTGCGTAACCTGGATGAAAGGCTCCGCTATCTGCGGAACTTGGAAGAGCGGAAAGAACAGGTTCTCTCCTCTATCAGGGAGCAGGAGAAGCTTACGCCGGAGCTGGAAAAGAAGATATTAGAAGCCCAGACTCTGGTAGCTGTGGAGGATTTATACCGTCCCTATAAACCCAAAAGAAGGACAAGAGCGACCATTGCAAAGGAGAAGGGGCTGGAACCTTTTGCGGATCTGATCATGCTTCAGATGATAAAGACTCCCTTAACAGAGATTGGCCTTGAGTACGTTTCCGAAGAAAAAGGCGTTTCTTCCCCTGAGGAAGCCATAAACGGGGCAAAAGATATCCTGGCGGAGCGTATTTCCGACAATGCGGAATACCGTACCTATATCCGGAATGCCACCATAAACCAGGGAAGCCTTCAGTCAGCTGCAAAGGATGAAGAGGCGGAATCCGTATATGAAATGTATTACAATTATGAAGAAACCATTAAAAAGTCCGCTGGTCACAGGATCCTGGCTTTAAACCGGGGAGAAAAAGAGAAGATCCTTACGGTAAAAGTACTTGCTCCTGTGGAGCAGATTATAAGGTTTCTGGAAAAACAAGTGATAACAAAGGACAACCCATATACCACGACTGTACTGAAAGAGGTGATCGCGGATAGCTATGACCGCCTCATAGCCCCGGCCATTGAGCGTGAGGTAAGAGGTTCTTTGACAGAGCAGGCAGAAGACGGAGCAATCCGGGTGTTCGGCAAAAACTTAGAGCAGCTTTTAATGCAGCCTCCCATTGCAGGACGGGTGGTCCTGGGCTGGGACCCGGCATTTCGGACTGGCTGCAAGCTGGCTGTTGTAGATGAGACAGGAAAAGTCCTTGATACCATAGTCATTTATCCCACAGCACCCCAGAATAAAGTGGAAGAAGCAAAAGCTGTTTTAAAGAAACTGATCAAAAAATACCATATATCCCTGATTTCCGTTGGAAACGGAACTGCATCCAGGGAATCAGAAGCAGTGATCGTAGAATTGTTAAAGGAGATCCCAGAGCAGATTCAGTATATTATTGTAAATGAAGCAGGGGCCTCTGTTTATTCTGCAAGCAAGCTTGCCACGGAAGAGTTTCCTGAATTTGATGTAGGTCAAAGGAGTGCCGCCTCCATTGCAAGAAGACTGCAGGATCCACTGGCAGAGCTGGTGAAGATTGACCCCAAATCCATTGGGGTAGGCCAGTACCAGCATGATATGAACCAGAAGCATTTAAGCGAGGCCCTTCAGGGCGTGGTAGAGGACTGTGTGAACAAAGTGGGAGTGGATCTAAATACGGCTTCTGCTTCCCTACTGGAATATATATCCGGCATTTCAAAACCTATTGCAAAAAATATTGTAGTTTACCGCGAAGAAAATGGGGCCTTTACCGGAAGAAACCAGCTTTTAAAGGTTCCTAAGCTAGGGCCAAAGGCATACGAGCAGTGTGTAGGATTTATGAGGATCCAGGGAGGGAAGAATCCCCTGGACGGAACCAGCGTTCACCCTGAAACCTATGAGGCAGCAAAAAAGCTTTTGGCAAAGCTTAGCTATGATTTAACAGAACTGGCTCATGGAGGCTTAAATGGAATCGGTAAAAAGATTCTGGATTATAAGGCGCTGGCAGCCCAACTGGAAATCGGTGAGATCACTCTGCGGGATATTGTGAAAGAGCTGGAAAAACCGGCAAGGGATCCGAGAGATCAGATGCCTGCTCCTATTCTCCGCACCGATGTGATGGATATGAAGGATTTGAAGCCAGGCATGGTATTAAAGGGTACCGTTAGAAATGTGATTGATTTCGGTGCCTTTGTAGATATTGGTGTCCACCAGGATGGCCTTGTCCACATCTCCCAGATGTCGGACAAATTCATCAAACATCCCCTGGAAGCAGTGAGTGTGGGAGACATCGTTGAAGTCAAGGTCATAAGCGTGGATGTGCAAAAGAAGAGGATCGCCCTGACCATGAAATTATAAAAGGAAGCTTGATCCGCCAGGCAGCTCATTGTAGGAAATACCGGGATATGAATGCCGAGGCGTATAGAAAGGAGTAAACGTGGAAGAGAAAGATCCGATTGAAATAGAAGTAAAATTAACTGCAAAGGACTTGTGGAAGTTTTCCATGTACCATTCTTATCGGGGGCTGCAGGGGCTTTTTAATATCATTTTCAGTGTTGCTGCAGTTTTTCTCCTGATCACCACATGGAGTTCCAATTCCGTCTCATACCGGGTGCTGTTAATCGTTTGCGCTCTGATGTTTACCGTCTGGCAGCCAGGCATTCTATATTTAAAGGCTCTTAAGCAGGCAAAGAATCCCGCAATTCAGAATGCCATGACTCTTACCTTCGATGAGAATGGAATTATGGTTTCTCAGGGAGAGGAAAGCCTGGAAATTAAATGGGAAAACATTGGAAAAGTGGACCGTATGAAGGATATGATGATCGTGTATATGGACCGGGTTCACGCCTATTTGCTGCCAGATTCTGTTACTGGAGAAAAAAAGACGGCTATCCGTGGACTCATCAAAGAAAAACTGCCTCCTGAAAGGCGAAAGAGGATATAGATTATGGTAATAGAAAGCTGGAAGCCAGAAGAAACCTATGAATTTGGGAAAAAACTGGGAGAGGACGCAAAGCCTTCTGACGTATATTGTTTAAATGGTGATTTAGGAGTGGGAAAAACCGTATTTACCCAGGGGTTTGCATCAGGCCTTGGGATCAAGGAGCCGGTAAACAGTCCTACTTTTACCATTGTTAATCAATATGAGGATGGGCGACTGCCTTTTTACCATTTCGATGTGTACCGGATCGGCGATGTCAGTGAGATGGATGAGATCGGTTATGAAGACTGTTTTTACGGGGAGGGAGTAAGCCTTATTGAATGGTCGAATTTGATTAAAGAGCTTCTTCCTGATCATGTAATAACCATAACCATAGAAAAAGATTTGGAAAAAGGGTTTGACTACAGGAAAATAACCGTGGAGGGAATGTAAATGAGGATACTTGGAATTGAAAGCTCATCTTTGGTAGCTTCCGTTGCCGTGGTGGATGACGAGGTACTGACTGCGGAATATACGGTAAATTTTAAGAGGACCCATTCCCAGACCCTTCTTCCCATGCTGGATGAGATTGTAAAGATGGTGGAACTGGATTTAGAAACCATTGATGCAATTGCAATTTCCGGCGGTCCGGGCTCTTTTACCGGATTGCGGATCGGCTCTGCGACTGGCAAGGGCCTTGGCCTGGCTTTGAAAAAGCCCCTGGTTTCCGTTCCTACCGTAGACGCCATGGCTTATAACTTATACGGCAGTGCTTACTGGGTCTGCCCTATCATGGATGCCAGAAGGAACCAGGTATATACCGGTATTTATGATAACCGGAACGGATTTTCCGTAATTAAGGAACAATGTGCCATGGACATCTTGGAATTGGTGGAAGAATTAAATGAAGCCGGACAAAAGGTAATCTTTTTAGGAGACGGTGTCCCTGTATACAAAAAGCAGATAGAAGAAAAGATAACGGTTCCATATCTGTTTGCACCGGCTCATTTGAACCGGCAGCGGGCGGCGGCGGTCGCAGCTTTGGGAGGCTTATATTATGAAGAGGGAAAAACCATTTCAGCGGCGGAGCATTCCCCAGATTATTTAAGAAAACCTCAGGCGGAGCGGGAACGGGAGGCAAATTTTTCTTAATGAAAGCAAGCAAGCGTAACCGTGGCTTAAATTTAGAAAAATAACTATTCGATGAACCGCTAAGTGAATCGAACTTCCATGAAAGGGGGAGAAGCCCATGGTTCATGAAATGAGACGGTCGGATGTATCCGGAGTCGCTGAAGTAGAACGGCTCTGCTTTTCGGATCCATGGTCCTTAGAAACTGTCAAAGATGGCTTAGAAAGCAGCCTCGATACCTGGCTGGTGGTGGAAGAAGAGGGAGCCGTTTTAGGGTACTGCGTTTTCCGTGTGATTGCCGGGGAAGGAGAACTGCTTCGGATAGCCGTTTTGCCAGCTTACAGGGGGAGGGGTCTCTCGAAGAAACTTATGGACCGACTGGTGGAATCTTCCATAAAAAAAGGGGTAAAATCCCTGTCTTTAGAGGTCCGGGAAAGTAATAAAAAAGCTAGAAACCTTTATAGATACTATGGTTTTGAAGAAGAAACCATCCGGAAAAATTATTATCGTAATCCCTGCGAAAATGCTATCATCATGTGGAACCGCCGGATATGAAACATTTACCACTAAAAATAAGGGGAAACACCGTTTATAATGTAGGGGTATCCAGTGAGGATGCCCTTTTTCCTATTTTCGGATGACGCAAAACGGAAACAGGGCCTGACTGGTAAGTGCGAAAAAGGAAATACCCTACGGGTATACCTCTATGCCCAAAAAGCATGGGCAGTAAAATGGAAAGGTGAGAGGAAGATGAGAAAGTACAAAAACGGTGGTCAGCTTGAAACAGTTGTGTGCAACTGCTGTGGCAAAAAAATTATCGTGTCAGAAGGTGTTGCCAGGGAGGGGGTAATAAGCGTCAATCATACCTGGGACTTTTTCTCCGAGAAAGATGGGGAAATCCATCATTTTGATTTATGTGAGGACTGTTACGATGCCATGATTCAGGAATTCAAGATTCCTGTGGAGGTAGAAGAACAGCTGGAATATTTATAGTTGCTAATTGCCTCTGCTTTGTGATATGATTTTATGAGGCGGTTTTTGCCGCTTTTTATTGATTGAAATCAAAGCGAGGAAATTTTATGTTGGATATATGTTTACTGGGAACCGGAGGAATGATGCCTCTGCCGTATCGGTGGCTGACAGCCATGATGGCCAGATGTGGCGGCAGTGATCTTCTTATTGACTGCGGAGAAGGAACCCAGATTGCGTTAAAAGAAAAGGGCTGGAGCCCGAAACCCATTGACATCATTTGTTTTACCCATTATCACGCCGACCATATTAGTGGTCTTCCGGGGCTTCTTCTGACCATGGGCAATGCGGAAAGGACAGAACCCCTTACTCTTATTGGGCCAAAGGGCTTAGAGCGTGTAGTGAGTGCGCTGAGGACTATTGCGCCGGAGCTGCCCTTTGAACTGAAATTCATCGAGCTTGACCAGCTTAGAGAGCAGGTAAAGATCGGGCCTTATGTAATCGATGCTTATCGGGTGAACCACAATGTTGTTTGCTATGGATATTCCATTTCCATTCCAAGGACAGGCCGGTTTGATGTGGACCGGGCTAATGCCGCCGGAATACCTCAGAAATTCTGGAGCCGCCTGCAAAAAGGGGAAACCATTGAAGAAGGCGAAAGAACTCTGACTCCTGATATGGTCTTAGGTCCGGATAGACGGGGGCTTAAGGTAACCTATTGTACGGATACAAGGCCGGTTCCTGTAATTGCGGAATACGCAAAGGAGGCGGATCTTTTTATCTGCGAAGGTATGTACGGAGAGGAAGGAAAGGAAGCAAAGGCCAGAGAGTATAAGCATATGACCTTTTATGAGGCTGCCAGACTGGCCAAGGAAGCCCAGCCCAAACAGATGTGGCTGACTCATTACAGCCCCTCCCTTACCAGACCCGAGGAATACTTGGAGAAAGTCCGGGAAATTTTCCCTCGTACCAAAGTGGCAAAGGATGCCTGGACCCTGGAACTGGAATTTGATGAGGAGTGAGGGAGCAGCGATGAAAAAGAATCATACAGAGGAAGATGTTTATATACTTGCGATTGAAAGTTCCTGTGATGAGACGGCAGCTGCCGTTGTAAAGAACGGAAGAGAGATCCTTTCCAATGTGATCTCCTCTCAGATCGCCCTGCATACATTATACGGGGGCGTTGTACCTGAAATCGCATCCAGAAAGCATATTGAAAAGATAAATCAGGTCGTTGAGGCAGCCCTTCTGGAGGCTGGGATGTATCTGGAGGATATGGACGCCATAGGCGTTACGTATGGTCCCGGCCTGGTAGGAGCGCTCCTCGTAGGCGTTGCAGAGGCGAAAGCCATTGCTTATGCTGCAGGTAAGCCGCTGGTGGGTGTCCATCATATTGAAGGACATGTATCGGCCAACTTTATTGAGCATCCGGATCTGGAGCCGCCTTTTTTATGTTTGATCGTATCCGGCGGCCATACCCATCTTGTTATTGTAAAAGATTACGGTGAATTTGAAATCCTGGGCCGTACCAGGGATGATGCGGCAGGAGAGGCATTCGACAAGGTGGCAAGAGCAGTGGGCCTTGGGTACCCGGGAGGTCCGAAGATTGATCTGGCAGCAAAGGAAGGAAATCCCCATGCCATCAAGTTCCCCCGGGCAAAGGTGGAAGGGAACATCTACGATTTCAGCTTCAGCGGCTTAAAGTCAGCAGTATTAAACCACATCAACCATGCGAACATGATGGGAGAGGAAATCGGTGTTGCTGATTTAGCGGCCTCTTTCCAAAGTGCGGTCGTGGATGTGCTGGTGAGTCATACGGTGGATGCGGCAAAGGAATATGGATTTAAAAAGATCGCCATAGCCGGCGGTGTAGCTTCCAATTCTGCCTTGCGAAAAGGGATGGGCCTTGCATGTGAAAAAGCCGGCATTGCCTTTTACTATCCGTCACCCATTTACTGCACAGATAACGCAGCCATGATCGGCACAGCAGCTTATTACGAATATATCAATGGAGCGAGAGCCGGTTGGGATTTGAATGCAGTTCCCAATTTAAAGCTGGGTGAGAGGTGATGGGCGGATGGAAAGCAGGGGTAGAACGGCAGCAGTCATATTAGCAGCAGGAAAAGGGACACGCATGGGTAGCCAGGTGCATAAGCAGTACCTGGAGCTCTTCGGGAAACCTCTGCTGTATTATGCGCTGGAAGCCTTTGAGAATAGTTCGGTAGATGAGATTGTCCTGGTTACCGGCCTTGGAGAGTCCGGTTATTGCCAGGAGGAGATCATAGAGAAATACGGTTTCAGCAAGGTGACCGCAGTTACTGAAGGAGGAAAGGAACGGTATCATTCCGTATATGAAGGACTTAAGGCAGTAAACAACTGTGAATACGTCCTGATCCATGACGGGGCCAGACCCTGCGTGACAGTCGAGATCATAGAGGCAGCTTCCGATGCCGCCAGAATGTATAAGGCTTGCGCAGTTGGGATGCCTGTAAAAGATACCATTAAAATTTCCGACGAAAGTGAATTTGCAGCCATGACTCCGGACCGGAACAGTCTTTGGCTGATTCAGACTCCTCAGGCATTTGAATATGAGCTGGTACTTCGGGCATATGAAAAGCTTATGTCATCGGAACAGTATCAGGTGGGAGTAACGGATGATGCCATGGTAGTGGAAACCATGACTCACGAAAAAGTGAAGTTAATTCGGGGCGATTACGCCAACATAAAGATCACAACACCGGAGGATATGGAAATAGCCGGTGTGCTGATGAAAAGAAAATACCGCGAAAAATAAAAGGATGCTGTGAGTGCAGCTTCCTTTTTATTTTTTTCCTCCTGATTTTAAAAGGTCCTTTACGATCAGATGAAGGTGGTCAAGCTGTTCACGGTTTAAATGCTGTGCATCTTCCATTAGTTCTTTTAGTTTTGCCGGGCTGCTGATGTTGTGAGAGAAAAATTCGGATGGCTCAATATCCAGATACTCGCATATATAGAAAAAACCCATCATGGACGGAAGAGCCAGTCCATTTTCTATTTTATGGATATATGTGGGATTCTGCCCGAGAGACAGACTCATATCACGTGCAGACACGCCCTTTTGAGCTCTGAGCTCAGAAAGGCGTTTTGAAAAATTGAAATCTATATACATAGGTAGCTCCTCCTGATTCCATAGTATTGCATTAAATGAAATATATGTAGTAAATAATGCAATCCATCACTTGACATGTTGCATTCATTACAATATTATTAGTTATATAAAGTATTTAATGTATGATTATACAGAAAAGTCTGCCATACAGGTAGGCGGCTGCCAGATTTTACCTGGGTTTGCACCGGAAGTAATACTCTTCGTGGTACCTTTACACCCGATAAAGCAGGGTGCTCTGCCCGGAAACCATGGCAGGAAAGATGAAAGAAGGTACGGTAGATGAAAACTGAAGAAAACAGGATAGAGAAGGACAAAAACGCCAGGTCCGGACTTTTGGAGCGGATAGCGGCGAATTCGGGCTGTATGTACCTGTCAGATTTAAGAAACTGTATTTCTAAAAGATGCTGCCGCTTCGTTATTGCTGAAATACCGGCAGATGATTACACAGTACAAGTATGGGAAGATGCAATCAATTATATGACCGGCACAAAAGAAGATTTTAAGTCAGCGGAAGAAGCAAAACAACGACTTTTAGCGTATTTCTGAGACTTAAAAATATAATTTGAAAAAAATGTAAAAATGTGTTGACAGAATAAACAAACAATGATAAACTATCCAAGTTGCAGCTGATAAGTGCAGCAAAACAAGCAGTATTAGTCTCCAAGAGATTTGGAAAAATAGAAAAAAGTGCTTGACAAAAGCATGAACTTCTATTAAAATGTAAAAGCACATTTGGAGAGGTATCGAAGTGGTCATAACGAGGCGGTCTTGAAAACCGTTTGTCCGCAAGGGCGCGTGGGTTCGAATCCCACCCTCTCCGTTGGCAGGTTTTTAGCCGCTAATAACATAAGAGAATCAGCTAATTGCAGAAGTACCCAAGCGGCTGAAGGGGCTCCCCTGGAAAGGGAGTAGGCCGTTAGTAGCGGCGCGAGGGTTCAAATCCCTCCTTCTGCGTCAGCATCAAGGAAGCGAACCTTCTGGTCGATGCACAGCACTTTGAAAACTGAAGATTGAACAGTATGTAAAACCCTGAAAATTCTAATAAAACAAGTCATGTTTGATGGCTTTGAATGAGAAAATTTCAGAACGAATACAAGTAATTGTATACGAACCAAACAACAAGTAAAACGGGAAATAAATTAGCTAGTTAGTTGATTTTGACCCCGGATTGAACACCATTTAATTTGAGAGTTCGATCCTGGCTCAGGATGAACGCTGGCGGCGTGC
>NZ_JPME01000004.1 GCF_000732605.1 Lacrimispora celerecrescens
TAAGCGTGAAGCCCCCCTCAAGATGAGATATCCCATCGCAAGAGTAAGACCCCTTGAAGACGACGAGGTAGATAGGGCAGAGGTGGAAGCATGGCAACATGTGCAGCTGACTGTCACTAATAGGTCGAGGGCTTAACCAGGTTGGTTTAGGTAAGAGGAAAGAACGGATGAAAATAGATATGTAACAATGTGTGGTTTTGAGGGTATATGCCTCAGTAATCCTCGATAGCTCAGTCGGTAGAGCAAACGGCTGTTAACCGTTGGGTCGTAGGTTCAAGTCCTACTCGGGGAGCTTTGGCCCCATGGTCAAGCGGTTAAGACATCGCCCTTTCACGGCGGTAACACGAGTTCGAATCTCGTTGGGGTCATTTAATGCCGATGTGGCTCAATTGGCAGAGCAGCTGATTTGTAATCAGCAGGTTATCGGTTCGAGTCCGATCATCGGCTTTTAGAAATTTAATACATTTGCAGATTATAATGTTTAGGACCTTTAGCTCAGTTGGTTAGAGCAACCGGCTCATAACCGGTCGGTCCCGGGTTCGAGTCCCCGAAGGTCCACTGACACTGAACTAAATATTTGATAATCTGGCCTGGTGGCTCAGCTGGTTAGAGCGCCGCCCTGTCACGGCGGAGGTCGTGGGTTCGAATCCCATCCGGGTCGTTCTGTACTATAAAGTACAGGCTTTACAAACCAGCGGGTAAGTAGTATAATACTTACTGCATCGTATATGGGATCTTAGCTCAGCTGGGAGAGCATCTGCCTTACAAGCAGAGGGTCATAGGTTCGAGCCCTATAGGTCCCATTTCCATGAGAGATCATGAGAATGCCGGCGTGGCGGAACAGGCAGACGCACAGGACTTAAAATCCTGCGGGACTAATCTCCCGTACCGGTTCGATTCCGGTCGCCGGCATTTGCCTGATAAGGCAATTAAGTGAATATGTGTGTGTAGCTCAGCTGGATAGAGCACTTGGCTACGGACCAAGGTGTCGGGAGTTCGAATCTTCTCACGCACGTACAGAAAACCTTTGTTTTACAAGGGTTACAAAAAAAGGCATCCTGAAAAGGGTGTCTTTTTTGTATATAAAAGGCAATTCATCACTTTACAAATTTAGCAAACTGGTGTATATTAACCATGTACCATACAATGCGCTGGTAGCTCAGCTGGATAGAGCGTCTGGCTACGGACCAGAAGGCCGCGAGTTCGAATCTTGTCCGGCGCATGAGAAGAACAGTTTTATTATATTGCGAAAACTGTTCTTTTTTCATATTAGTTTTGGCGGATAGTGCGGAAGTCAGTTTTTATACTAATTATGGCTTGATTTTTTTTCAGAATTTATTATACTAAACTTAAGGCTTTAGGGCAGATAGAATCAGGTGCGATGAGGTAGCTGTAGACAATAGGTGCAGTGCCTCTTTTTTTATATCAGGCTGTCAATTTAGGCCGGCAGGGAGCTTATTTATTGGTATGAATGATGAAATAATAGAGAAGCTGGAACAGCTTCCTGGAAGAATTAGTTTTTTATATGAAAATTTAAAAACTGGAGATGGGTTCGCTTATCACGAACAAGAACCTATGATGGCGGCAAGTGTCATCAAGCTGTTTATCATGGCGGCTGCCTTTGAAAAAAGTAAAAAGGGTACCTTCCAGATGGAGGAGTTATTTGCCGTAAAAAAGGAGGACTGTGTTCCTTCCTGCGGCGCCCTTACTTATCTTCATGATGGGATTCTGGTAACAGGGATGGATCTGGTCACACTAATGATCATTTTCAGTGATAATACGGCCACCAATGTTTTGATTGATATTCTTGGAATGGAGGAAATCAACGAAACGATTCAGGGGCTTGGGTTTGAGCGGACAATTCTTCAGAGAAAAATGTATGATATGGTAAGATCAGCCCAGGGAATCCAAAACTACATAACTGCATATGAAACAGGCAGGCTTCTAAAAATGATGTATGACGGAACACTTATAGACAGTCAGTCTAGTGATACAATGATTTCAATACTTAAAAATCAGCAGCTATGCAGTAAGATTCCATTTTATCTGCAAGCTCTTTCGGATAGTCCGGAGATCGCCCACAAGACAGGGGAAGATACAGGGATTACTCATGATGTAGGAATTGTTTATGGAAAAGAACCGTTTTTGGTCTGCTTTTGCGGAAATGAAACGGATACTCCTGCTTTTGAAAGGGTCATGGCTGAGATCTCTCTGGATTTATTCAAGCAGATCAATAAAGAGATTTAGAAAATTGGGGGAAAGCAATGAAGATTGTAAAAATAGAAACGGCAAAGGTTAATATCCCACTTGTAACTCCATTTAAGACGGCTTTAAGAACGGTTGACAGCGTCAATGATATTGTGGTGAGGATCACAACGGATGACGGTCAGACCGGGTTCGGTGAGGCGCCTCCTACGGCAGTGATCACGGGGGATACCCATGGTTCCATTCTTTCTGCTATTGAGGAATTCATTGCTCCGGCCATTGTTGGAATGGAGATTGAAAATCTGGATGGAATCATGAAAAAGCTTCATGGCTGCATATTGAAGAACAGCTCTGCAAAGGCTGCGGTGGATATGGCTGTTTATGACCTTTTTGCAAAATCCTGCGGGAAACCCTTATATAAAATTTTGGGAGGCGGACGAGGGGAGATTGAAACGGATCTGACCATTAGCGTCAATGGGGTGGAAGAGATGGTGGTTGACAGCCTGAAGGCTGTTTCACAGGGCTTTCGGATCCTGAAAATTAAAGTGGGGAAAGAGAGCAAAAAGGATGTGGAGCGGATTCAGGCCATCCGCCAGGCGGTAGGGCCGGATATTAAGCTTCGTATTGACGCAAATCAGGGGTGGTCTGCCAAGGAAGCAGTAAAGATCATCCGCACACTGGAAGAAATGGGAATCGGCATGGATCTGGTGGAGCAGCCGGTGAATGCTCATGACTTTGAGGGGATGAAGTTTGTAACCAGCCAGGTGTATACACCCATCTTGGCGGACGAAAGCGTTTTTTCTCCTGAGGATGCCATAAGGATTATCAGGGAACGGGCAGCGGATCTCATTAATATTAAGCTTATGAAGACCGGGGGGATCCATGAAGCTTTAAAAATCTGTGCCATTGCGGAAAGCTTTGGGATGGAGTGCATGATTGGGTGTATGCTGGAGAGTAAGATTGCAGTGAGCGCGGCAGCTCACTTAGCGGCCGGAAGGGGGATTATTACCCGGGCGGATTTAGATGGGCCGTCTCTTTGCAGGGAAGATCCATACATAGGAGGACCTGTTTTTGACGGACCTAAGATTGTTATGAATGAGGATCCTGGAATGGGAATCAGCAGGGTGGCAGCATTCGGTGACTGATATAAGAAAAAGATACTAATCCCGTTTGGGTTAGAAATATTAGGAAAATGGAGGAGAAATTATGAAAAAAAGAAGACTGATGGCTGCGGCACTATGCGCGGTTCTGGCTGCTTCTACAGCATTAAGCGGCTGCGGCGGGAATAAGGCGGCAGGTAATGGTTCCCAGGCTGCAGGTAATGAAACCGGCACGGCGGAGAGCGGTACACCGGCTGTGTATACAAAGCTCTATGGTTCTGAGGCTACTACACTGAATTATCTCACGGCATCATCAGAAAATGATAACAAGATAGGGGCCAACTGTGTGGATACCCTGATTGAATACGATAACAAAGGGCAGATTAAACCGGGGCTTGCAACGGAATGGAGCTATGACGATGCCACACTGACATGGACCTTTAAGCTGCGGGAGGCGAAATGGGTGGATAACACTGGAGCGGAAGTGGCGGATGTGACTGCCCAGGATTTTGTTGATGCCATGAAGTATGAGCTGACTCCTGAGTATGAAAGTGCTAATGTTCAGAATCTTTTTGGAGTTATTGCCAATGCAGAGAAATATTATAATGGACTGGTATATAACGGCGGAGCAGATAAGGACGGAAAGGTATGGGAGTCGATTGATTATTCAGAAGTAGGTGTAAAGGCAGTTGATGAACATACCCTTACTTACACTCTGGAGAAGGAAGTTCCGTATTTCCTTTCTTCTCTGGCCTACGTAGTATATATGCCGGCTTATGGCCCGCAGCTTGCTGAACTTGGAAAAGATTTCGGTACGGGTGCAGATAAGATGTACTATAACGGTGCGTTTTATTTGGAGGAGTTTTCTCCTCAGGAGAAGCATGTATTTAAAAAGAATCCTGCAAATTATGATGCGGATATAGTTTACATAAATGAGATCCAAGAGATCTATAATGCGGAATACAATACCATCGGGCCAGAAATGATAAAGCGCGGGGAAATTGATTATGCGGAGATTTCCTCTGACATTCTGGATAACATGATGAACAGCGAGGATACCAAGAATCTGATCAGTCGTGAAAGGCCGAGAACCAGCTATTCCTATTTCTACAGCTTTAACTTTAATCCTCAGTTCGATGCCCAGTATGAGCCGGATAACTGGAGAAAAGCGGTGAATAATGAAAATTTCCGTAAGGCATTATTTGCAGGCTTAAACAAGACAAAAGAAGTGGCGGTTCTGGAGCCTGCAGCTCCTGATGATTTTGTAATCAATTCCATTACACCGGCCAACTTTACATTCAATGCGGACGGAACGGATTACACCACAGTGGGTGATATGGCATCCCTTGGGCAGACCTTCAACGAGACAAAGGCAAAGGAATACCGTGACCTGGCAAAGGCGGAGCTTACGGCTGAGGGTGTTACCTTCCCAGTAAAAGTGCTGATGCCCTATAACCCTTCCGAAGTCAACTGGGATAAGGAATGCCAGGTGGTGGAGCAGCAGATGGAAAGCCTTCTTGGTACGGACTTCATTGACATCATTGTAGAAGCAGGCCCTGCGGATGGATTCTTAACGGAAGTGCGTCGAAGCGGCAAGTTTGCATTGATGAAATGTAATTGGGGAGCTGATTACGCAGATCCGGAAACCTGGACTGATCCATTCTACCAGGTAAAGGGTGAAGATGGATACGACCTTGGATATAAGTATGGAAATATTGCAAAAGCCATTGAAGAGGGAACCCCTTCCGCCGATGCGGCGGTGGAGTACTTTACTCTGGTAGAGGCGGCCAAGGACATTAAGGTGGATATCAATGCCCGTTATGAGGCATTTGCCAAGGCGGAAGCGAGTCTGGTAAATCATGCATTTGTACTGCCTTTCAGCATTTCTGTCAGCAAATATGTAGCCAGCAAGCTGGATGTATTTGAAGGCCAGTACGCACCCTTTGGCGTATCAAATCTCAGATATAAAGGCCAGCATCTTCAGGACCATTACGTATCCATGGATGAGTTTAAGGCTAACAGGGAAGCGAACGCAAAATAAAACGGCAGGTATATACGCCGGACCATTGGCTGTAAAGCTTATGGTCCGGCGGAAAAATACCGTCTGAAAAGGATGTGCCGGAGCTACGTCTTCTTCCGAGGGTATTTTTAAAAGAAAACACAAAGGAGCCGAGAAACAGATGTTAAAGTATTTAGGTAAACGAATCGCACGTTCATTTCTTACACTGATCATCATTCTAACCGCGGTGTTCTGTCTGCTGCGTCTGATGCCCATCGAGGGATATTTCCAGAACTTTGATAAAATGACGCCTCAGCAGATCCAGGTAGGGTTAAAGGAGATGGGGCTTACAGATCCTCTGCCGGTACAGGTGATCCGTTTCTTTAAAGACCTTCTTCAGGGAGATTTGGGCGTATCCAGGATCTATCGTTCCAACGTCCCTGTGTCTGATATTTTAAAGGATAAGGTCCCTGTCTCTGTGAAACTGGGGGTCTGGTCTATGGCACTCTCTCTTCTTGTGGGGCTTCCCATGGGGGCTTTGATGGCGCGGTATAAATACAGGTGGTTCGATAAGATCGGAACTCTTTTCATTGTCTGTATCCAGGCAGTTCCTGCTGCTGTTTATTTTCTGTATATCCAGCTCTACGGCACCAAGCTGATGGGGGTGGGATTGTTATTCCAGATCAATGATCCGAAATACTGGGTTCTTCCGGTTCTATCCATGTCCCTTGGAAATATAGCCTTTTATGGCATGTGGCTGAGACGGTATATGGTGGATGAAAGCAATAAGGATTATGTGAAGTTAGCTAAGGCAAAGGGGATGTCAGAGGGCGGAGTCATGTTTAAGCATATTTTCCGCAATGCTTTTGTTCCTTTGGCTCAATACATTCCTACTGCATTTTTAAATACAGTGATCGGATCCATTTATATTGAATCTCTGTATAGCATTCCGGGAATGGGAGGGCTTCTTGTAACGGTGATTAAAAAGCATGATAATACCATGGTTCAGGGCATTGTCCTGCTCTATGCCTGCGTAGGTGTTCTGGGACTTTTACTGGGCGACCTTCTTATGGTATTGCTGGATCCCAGAATTAGTCTGGGAAAGAAAGAAGGTGACAGATGATGAAGCAGTTTTCTTATCGTCATACAAAAGAAGCGGAATTTATGGAATCGATGGAGGAAGGGGAGTTGTTTTCCTTTGCGGGCTTTAATGAAAGGGAAGCGGAGAAAACAGGATACAGCAATTATTCTTACTGGTACAGTACCTTCCGAGCATTTTTAAAGAACCGGGGAGCTTTTGTTCTTTTGGTACTTTTGATTCTTCTCCTGGCGTTTACATTTATCCAGCCCTATCTGCCGGGGCAGTATGATCCCAATATGATCATCAATGATGCAAAGGGGATGCAGTTTCGTAACGTTCCGCCGGGAAAAGACTTTATTCTGGGAACAAATTCCATTGGACAGGATTTATGGGCAAGGATCTGGGCGGGTACCAGAACTTCTTTGATCATCGGCTTGTCTGTGGCCCTGGCTGAGGCGGTTATTGGCATAACCGTGGGTGTGATCTGGGGATATGTGAGAAAGGCGGATTTCATTCTCACGGAAATTTACAATATCATTGACAATATACCGAATACCATTGTTCTGATCCTGATCTCTTATATTTTAAAACCCAGTGTAAAGACTCTGGTGTTCGCTATGTGCCTGACCGGCTGGATTCAGATGGCCAGATTTATCAGGAATCAGATCCTTATTATCCGGGACAGGGATTATAATGTTGCAAGCCGTTGTCTGGGAACACCTGTCAGTAGGATCATTATAAAAAACCTGCTTCCTTATCTGGTGTCGGTGATCATGCTGCGCATGGCTTTAACCATTCCGGCTGCTATCGGAAACGAAGTGTTTATTACATACATTGGCTTGGGATTACCGGTGAATATTCCAAGTCTTGGCAATCTGATCAACGAAGGACGGGCTTTGATCACTACCCCTGCATTGCGCTATCAGCTGGTTTACCCGACAATCATCCTTTCCTTTGTCACCATATCGTTTTATATCATCGGCAATGCCTTTTCGGATGCCGCTGATCCCAAGAATCACATGTAAGGAGAGACAGCATGAACCAGGAAAAGATTTTAGAGGTAAACGATCTGGACATCAAATTTGAATTAAGGGGAAAAACCCTTCATGCCATTCGGGGGATTTCTCTGGATTTATATAAGGGGGAGATTCTGGCTATTGTAGGGGAATCGGGCAGCGGAAAGTCTGTTTTTACCAAATCCTTTATGGGACTTTTGGAGAGAAATGGGTATGTGGATGGCGGAAGTGCAGTTTATTCCGGGGCAGAAGACCGGGAGAACGTTGAATTAACCGCCGTAAAGAGGGAGAAAGACTGGCTTAAGATACGGGGGCATGAGATTGCGATGATCATGCAGGATCCCATGACCAGCTTAAGCCCCTTAAAAACCATTGGGGTTCAGATCATGGAAGCAGTGCTGCTTCATCAGAAGGTGGGGCATTCAGAAGCAAAGAAACGAACGCTTAAATATTTAATGGATGTGGGAATTCAGGATCCGGAAAAAAGGTTTGATCAGTATCCTCACGAATTTTCCGGGGGTATGCGCCAACGGGTGGTGATCGCCATTGCCATTGCCTGCAATCCGCAGATCCTTATTTGTGATGAACCGACCACAGCTCTTGATGTTACCATACAGGCCCAGATTCTGGATCTGATTAAGGAACTGCGGCATAAATACAGGCTTTCAGTAATTCTGATCACCCATGACTTAGGGGTGGTGGCCAACATCGCAGACAGGGTGGCGGTTATGTACGCCGGAGATATTGTGGAAATTGGCACATGTGAAGATATTTTTTATGATGCAAGGCATCCTTATACCTGGGCTTTGCTTTCTTCCCTGCCTCAGGTTGGGGTAAAGGGGACGGATTTGTTTTCTATTCCAGGCACACCTCCTAATCTTTATACGGAGATAAAGGGAGATGCATTTGCTCCCCGTAATCCTCAGGCTCTTAAAATAGATTTTGTAAAAAGACCTCCTTATTTTGAGGTATCGCCTACTCATAAGGCGAAGACCTGGCTGTTAGATCCCAGGGCACCTAAGGTGGATCCGCCGCCTGTGGTCAGCAAAATCAGGAATGGAGGGCTGCTTTGATGGAACGTGAAGTGTTGTTAGATGTAAGGGATTTGGATGTGACCTTTGGAGAGCGCAGAAAGAAATATGAAGCGGTAAAAAAGGTAAACTTTAAAATATACAAAGGAGAAACCTTTGGGCTGGTGGGAGAGTCCGGATCAGGGAAAACCACCATTGGCCGTGCGATCATGAGGATCGTTCCAAGCTGCGGAGGAGATATTCTTTATAAAGGCGATAAGATCAATGGGAGAATCTCAGCGGAGCTGGACCGGAAGGTTATTAAGGAAATACAGATGATCTTTCAGGATCCCCAGGCTTCCTTAAATGAAAGGGCCAAGGTGGATTATATCATCAGCGAAGGGCTGATGAATATGGAAAAAGGATTAGGGGAAAAGGAACGGAAAAAGCGGGTAGACCAGGCCCTTCTTGATGTGGGGCTTCTTCCGGAATTTGCAAGCCGTTTCCCCCATGAGTTTTCCGGAGGTCAGAGACAGAGAATCGGGATTGCCAGATCCCTAATTATGAACCCGGATTTTATCATTGCCGATGAACCGATTTCTGCTCTTGATGTGTCGGTCCGGGCTCAGGTGCTAAATCTCCTTGGAGATATGAAGAAGAAACGGCAGATCACCTATCTTTTTATTGCCCACGACTTATCTGTCATGAGATTTATCACGGACCGGATCGCAGTGATCCGCAAAGGTGAAATAGTGGAAATGGCGGAAACGGAGGAACTGATCACCCATGCTCTTCATCCCTATACAAGGGCGCTGCTTTCTGCAATACCCATGCCGGATCCGAAGCATGAAAAGGAGAAAAAGCTTTTGGTTTATGATCCTTCTGTTCACGATTATTCGTGGGAAAAGGCTTCCTGGAGGGAGATAAGGCCAGAGCATTACGTGCTGGCAAACCGGAAGGAAGCGGAAGAATATAAAAAACTGTATAAGGATTGAGTGAGTATAAGAATGAGTTTTTAGTATAACGGATCATTGATGGAATCTTTAGAAAATATAATATACTCCTCCTGTGACAGACTGCCCGAGTGATAAAAGCTGCCTGTTATGGGAAGGGGTTTTTTAATTTTTTGGTTTTATTGACATTCCACATATCTGACCATATAATAATGAAAAATACAGTGCCTGGCGGTTTGCACAAAATGGGGAAACCGTTTGTACTGTCATGAAGCGGTATAAAAAGTGCCGGAAGGAATATAGCAGGAAGAACAGGAGGGGATGACGATGGAATCTTATGGAATTGTAAAGATACCGGTCGCTACTATTTGGGAAGGCTGGTCGGAGATAAAAGAGAACAGCCTTGGTGAAACAGTGTCGGCCATTTCAGATGAAGGGCTGTATGGAATGGGGCTTGCGATAACCGGGCCAAACGAACGGGGATTTTATCCGGTGCGTACATTTTACGGCTATTCCGGTTTTATCAGGAAGGAAGAAATAGAACTGGTGAGTCTGGATGAGCTGAAATGCTGGGAAGAGAGCGAGCTTATGGTTACAGATGGAATCTATGTGGACATTCTTTCTCTTCCAAAGGTTCAGGGAGTGCGCCTATTAAGCCTTTTCCGTGGTTCTCTTATTAAGGTACTTTCCTTTGATTCAGAAAACGAAGGCTGGGCCAAGGTGGAGCTTTTGGATGGGCGAGTGGGCTATATGAGAAACCAGTTTTTAAGGAAAAAGGAATTTTCACAGTGCGGGCTGTGGACGGGAGAGCTTCCGCAAAAGGAAATTGTGGATGAAGCACATTTCCGTAAGTCGGTGGTAGAGACTGCAAAGCAGTATTTGGGGACCCAGTATCGTTGGGGAGGAAGATCTACCGCAGGCATCGACTGTTCCGGGCTCACTTCGGAAAGTTATCTTTTAAACGGAATCCTTATTTACCGGGATGCCAGGATAGAACCGGGATTTCCGGTACATGAAATTCCAAAGGATGAAATGCTTCCAGGGGATCTGATGTATTTCCCGGGACATATCGCCATGTATATGGGAAATGGTTCTTACATCCATTCTACAGGAAAAATTGGCAGCGGTGGTGTTGTGATTAATAGCTTAAATCCTCAGGCAGAGGACTATCGGGCGGATCTTGCGGAAAGCTGGTATGCGTCGGGGAGTATTTTTGGCACGGTCGGATAAATTATTTAATAAGTTAAGAGAAAGGGTCGGATAAAATGGATTCCAGACTTACATTAGAGAAAAGAATTGAAGCGGAGATCAAGAGCTATGACGGGAAAATGGGAATCTATCTGGATGATTTCCATGGTAATGTCATTGCTATTCACGCAGATGAAGCATTTGAGACTGCAAGTTCCATAAAGACCTATATACTGGCATGTCTGTTTGATGAGGTGGAAAAGGGAAACAAAAGCCTTGATGATATCATTGAGTACAAGGTAGAACATGCGGTAGATGGAAGCGGTGTGCTCGCAGCCCTGGAGCCGGGAGCAAAGCTCAGGGTAAAGGATGCGGCAACCTTTATGATCATTGTCAGTGATAATATTGCAACGAATATGATGATAGACTATCTTGGACTGGAAAAGATTAACCAATGCATCAAAGCTCTTGGATGCAGGGATACGGTGCTGCACAATCCCATACACTTTGAGCAGTATGACAGACTTGGGACCAGTACACCGAGAGATTATGCCAGTATTTTTATCAGGCTGGCAAAGGGGGAACTAATCAGTCCGAGGGCGGATGAAATGATGCTGGAAATCTTAAAAAAGCAGCATTATAACAGTATGATTACTAAGGATTTTCCTTCATTTTACATGGACAGCGATAATACGGATGACATCTTAATTTCCGTTGCCTCTAAAAGCGGAAGCATGGATGCCTGCAGAAATGACGGCGGCCTGGTGTTTACGCCCTATGGGCCTTATGCCATCGTCATGTTTCATAAGGAATTTTCTGATGCCATGTATTATCCGGCCCACCCGGCTACCGTGTTCGGGGCCAGGGTCAGTCGGATGATCCTGGATCAGTTTTTAGCATTGGAAGGAAGATTGTTAAAATAGAGAATTAGTGTGTATTTTTACTAAAAAAGGTTTGGATAAGTTCAAAAATCACGACATTATTACTGATTTTTCGGTATCTGCTTCGGGATATTTCTGTTATTATAAGGTAATAGAAAAAAAGGAGGGATATCTATTATGAAAAAAAGAACGGCATTTTTGCTGGCGCTTACAGCGGCTCTCAGTCTGACCGCATGTGGTTCCAAACAGGAGGCGGCGGCTACAAAGGCAGAGTCTGCAGCGGAGGCGCAGACGACAGCTGCCGAGACAACGGCTGCTGCGGGGGAAGAGAAAAAGGAATCAGGGGAAGATGGGGATTTATCTGAACTGATTAAGGCAGCCCAGGCAGAAGGGGAATTAACTGTATATGGTTCCTGCGAAGAGGAGCATTTGGCTGCGGTATGCCAGTATTTTGAAAAGACTTACGGCATCAAGACAAAGTTCCAAAGACTTTCAACCTCAGAGGTTTATACCAAGGTTTCTGAGGAGGGAGGAAAGCCTTCTGCTGATGTTTGGTTTGGCGGAACGACTGACCCCTATAACGAAGCGGTTGCAGCAGGAATTTTAATGCCTTATGATGCGATGAATGCCAAGAATCTTATAGGAGACCAGTATAAGGATCCTACAAATAGCTGGTATGGTATTTATAAGGGAATTCTGGGCTTCATGGTGAACACGGAAGAATTAAAGAGACTTGGTTTAGAGGCTCCTAAAACTTGGGATGATTTAACGAAAGAAGAGTATAAGGGACTTATCATGCTTTCCAATCCCAATACAGCAGGCACCGCGAAACTGGTTATCAATACCATGGTACAGATGAAGGGCCATGATGCCGCCATGGAATATTTTAAAAAGCTGGACAAGAACATTGCACAGTATACAAAATCAGGTTCCGGCCCATCTAAGATGGTTGGACCTGGAGAATGTGTCATTGGAGTCGGTTTCCTTCATGACGGAATTTACCAGATCCTTCAGGGATATGACAACATTCAGCTGATTGTTCCTGAGGACGGAACCTCCTTTGAGGTAGGAGCAACTGCGATCTTTAAGGGTGCTACCCATCCAAATGCAGCGAAGCTGTGGATCGAGTATGCCCTGTCACCAGAGTGTGTTGATCTTGCTAAGGAAAACGGCGCTTATCAGTTCCTGGTTTTAAAGAACGCAACACAGCCGGAAGAGGCTGTACGCTTTGGCCTGGATATGAATAATACTATTGATTATGATTTTGAAGATGCAAAAGAAAACAGTGCGAAATATGTGGAAGATTTCTTTGAAGCCTTGGGAAGCTCTGCAGACAAGGCAGATGCTGACCGTTTCCTGACACAGTAAGGAGACAGGAGGCAGGAAATAAACGTCCGGCTGTATGAAGGAACATGCTGCGTAATGCGTAAAAGGCCATTACGCAGCATTTTTTCATCATTGGAGTTAGGACTCCTGCCTGGAATGACGAAAGGAGGAGTATTATGGCCAGCTTGCAGAGTAACCGGCTGGAGCGCAAAAAATTCTTTTCTGACCCGATTTTGGTCAGCATGATTGCAGTTTTACTTATTTTTCTTGCGCTGTTTATTCTTTATCCCCTGTTTATGCTGTTGATAGACAGTTTTTATGCGGAGGGATCTGTTACACTTCAAGTATTTCGGAGGGTTTTAAATCTGGAACGGTTTCAGAATGCTTTTAAAAATACCCTTGTTCTTGGATTTATTACGGGGACGGCTTCTACGGCCATCGGTTTGCTGTTTGCTTATGTCGAGGTATATGTGAAGCTGAAAACTAAGGTTTTGGAGAAGCTCTTCGGGCTTGTTTCCATGCTTCCGGTGGTATCCCCACCATTTGTTCTATCTTTGTCCATGATCATGCTTTTTGGAAGGAGCGGCCTGATCAGCAGGTCCCTGCTTCACATATATGATTCTAATGTCTATGGGCTTAAGGGAATTGCCATTGTCCAGACTCTGACCTTTTTTCCGGTATGCTACTTAATGCTAAAAGGGCTTTTAAAAAATATTGATCCTTCTCTTGAGGAGGCCACCAGGGATATGGGGGCCACCAGGTGGAAGGTGTTTTCCAGTGTTACGTTTCCACTTTTGCTTCCGGGTCTTGGCAATGCGTTTCTGGTGACCTTTATTGAGTCTGTGGCGGATTTTGCAAATCCCATGCTGATCGGCGGGTCTTATGATACTTTGGCTACTACCATTTACTTACAGGTGACAGGAGCTTATGACTCCACGGGTGCGGCAGCCATGTCAGTTGTTCTGCTGTCCCTGACGGTTGTGTTGTTCCTGATACAGAAGTATTATCTGGAAAAGAAAACAGCAGCTACTTTGACGGGTAAGGCTTCCCGCATGAGAATGCTTATTGAGGATAAGAGTGTGACCGTCCCTTTGACTTGCTTCTGCGGCATTGTAGCGGCTTTTGTCCTGCTGATGTACATCATGGTTCCCTTTGGCGCACTGTTTACTCTCTGGGGAAGGGACTACAGCTTAAGCCTCAAGTGGTTTCAATATATGTTTAAAACCAGTGGAATCAAGGCATTTAAGGACTCCTTCGTGCTGTCCTTAATCGCTGCGCCTCTCACGGCATTTCTTTCCATGGTCATTTCTTATCTTGTGGTTAAGAAGCGGTTTAAGGCAAAGGGTTTTATTGAATTTGTTTCCATGCTGGCCATGGCTGTTCCGGGAACGGTTCTTGGTATTGGATATATCCGGGGGTACGCTAACGGATTGTTCCGTTCCGGATTTATGAGCGGTCTTTATGGAACAGGACTCATTCTGATCATTGTATTTATTGTCCGGAGCCTTCCCACCGGTACCAGAAGCGGGATATCTGCCCTGCGTCAGATTGATAAGTCCATAGAGGAATCTGCTTATGACATGGGAGCCAATTCTGCCAGGGTGTTTATGTCCGTGACCCTTCCTCTTATTAAGGATTCTTTTTTCAGCGGTCTGGTAACCGCCTTTGTTCGCAGCATTACCGCTATTTCCGCCATTATCCTGCTGGTGACGCCAGATTTTCTGTTAATCACCTGCCAGATCAATGAACAGGCGGAAAAGGGAAATTACGGTGTGGCCTGTGCTTATGCAACCGTATTGATTCTCATTACTTATGGTGCGGTTCTCATCATGAATGCTATGATGAAGTTCTTCGGTGTCAGCAGAGTCGTGAAGGAAGTCCAGGATTAAGTTTAAGGAGGAATATAACATGGAAAAACAGAAAAAAGGCGTTCGGTTGGAACGTATTTCAAAGATATATATGGATCCAAAGACAGGTAAGGAGTTTTATGCGGTAAAGGATACAACTCTGGATATTGAACCGGGATCCTTTGTCACCTTATTGGGACCGTCGGGCTGCGGTAAGACGACTACCCTTCGTATGATTGCGGGATTTGAAAGCCCGGATGAGGGGGAAATTTATCTGGGAGGAGAAGCAATCAACCATTTGACTCCCAATAAAAGGGATACGGCCATGGTGTTCCAGAGCTATGCCCTTCTGCCTCATTATAACGTGTTTGACAACGTAGCCTACGGTCTTAAGATCCGGAAGGTTCCAAAGGATGAGATCAGGGAACGGGTCATGAATATATTAAAGCTGGTGGAAATGGAAGGGATGGAGACCCGTATGACAAACCAGCTTTCCGGCGGACAGCAGCAGCGTGTGGCATTAGCCAGAGCCTGGTCATTGAACCGGGAGTCCTGCTTTTTGACGAGCCTTTAAGCAACTTAGATGCAAAGCTGAGGGTGACTATGAGAACTGAGATCCGAAAGATACAGCAGAAAGTCGGAATTACGGCGATCTATGTAACCCACGACCAGTCAGAAGCCATGAGTATCTCCGATAAGATCATCATTATGAGCAAAGGTAAGGTGGAGCAGATTGGAAGCCCCAGAGAGATCTATTATCATCCCGCTTCTAAATTTGTAGCTGATTTTATTGGAGAAGCCAACTTCTTAAAGGCAAAGGTTTTGTCGGAAGAAGGAGAAAAGGCAATGATCTCGGTGGCAGGTAAGGAGTTCCAGGTAAACAATTTTGCGGGTGCCCATACCGGAGAAGAGGCGACTTTGGTGATCAGGCCGGAGGGAGCGATCCTGGCTGAGCAGGGGATTTTAGAGGGACTTGTCACTTTATCCACCTTCATGGGATCTTATCAGTACTATCAGATCATGGTGGGAGATATGGAACTTCAGATTACGGATTATAACCCGGTCAACCGGAGAATCTACGAAGTGGGTGAAAAAGCTTATCTGGATTTTGATCCAAAGGGTGTTTACATCCTGTAGCACTGTGTTAGAATAATAATAATAAGTTTGAAGGGCAGGAAACAGGGACGATGAAAAGCTGGACCTTACGTGCTGCGGCTCTATTGTGCATAGTCTGTCTGGCAGGCTGCGACCGCAGTTCCCGGATGGTGCCCGCAGAGTTTCACAAGGATGAGGAACTGGTTGTGTACTGTCCTCATCCGCTGGAATTTATTAATCCCATTGTTTCGGAATTCGAGGAACAGACAGGGATTAAGGTGGAGGTATGCACGGGAGGGACGGGAGAACTGCTAAACATGGTGGAGGACAGGAAGGAACCCAGATGCGATATTTTCTGGGGTGGCTCCCTGTCTACCACTATGGCCAAAAGCGAGCTATTTGAGCCTTATATCAGTAAAAATGAATCCATGATCCAGGAAGATTACAGAAATAGGGAAGGAAATATGACCCGGTTTACGGATGTTCCAAGCCTTCTCATGGTGAATACCAATCTTGCTGGAGATAACATCATAGAAGGGTATGGGGACCTTCTTAAGCCTGAGCTTTTCGGAAAGATTGCCATGTGCGATCCTTCTACCTCCTCCTCGGCGTTTGAGCATCTGATCAATATGCTTTATGCCATGGGGGGAGGAGATCCGGAGGCCGGCTGGGACTATGTGGAAGCCTTTTGTAAAAACCTGGATGGAAAGCTTCTTCAAAGTTCCTCTGAAGTATATCAGGGAGTGGCTGAAGGGCGTTATACGGTAGGACTTACCTTTGAAGAAGGGGCAGCTCACTACATTGCTTCCGGATATCCGGTCAGTGTGGTGTATATGAAGGAGGGGGTTATATCCAAACCGGATGTAGTATGCATCATCAAGGGTTCCGGCCACATGGAGTCAGCAAAGCAATTTGTGGATTTTGTAACGGGTAAGGATGCCCAGACGGTTATTTCTGAAAGTCTTGGAAGGCGTTCCGTAAGGACGGATGTAAATGAACCGGAATATCTGCTGGATAAACAGGAGATCCACATCATTTATGACGAGGAAGGCGTGGTAAAGGAGAACAAAATGGAATGGCTGAGACACTTTTCAGAGGTTTTTCAAAGCACCCTGAATTAGAATAGGGAGGGAGCATGAAAAAGGGACGATATTTCAAAGATGAGCTGCGCCGCCTGATCATGGGATATGCCATTATTCCGGCAGTAGGCTTTACCCTGATCTGTACCTTGGTCTTTCTTGCGGTCCTGCTCTATGGGAAAAAAAGCGGGAATGAGTCCCACAATGCTTTTGTGGCGGAGGAACTGGAGAAGGTTCTTACAGGGTATGAAGAGAAGCTTGATGCGCTTTCGGATTCTGACCTGCTTTTTGACAGGGATTCCGGTGCAGCCGGTCGGATGGCCGTGTTTGAGCAGTTTTACCGGATGTCCGAACAGTTGGGATATAAGGCTGATCTGTATGTTTTTGACGATGAAAAGCGGGTGCTTTTGTCCTCAAGAAAGGATATCCCGGAATACTTATCAGGTAGGGAGGATATCCGCTGGGGATTGTTCGGGGCCATGGATGGAAATCCGGGGGAAACCAGAGTGCGCTTAATGGAAGCCTGGAAAGGATCGGAACAGGATATTGCCTTGGGTATGGCGGTCATGCGGGGAGATAAAAAAGCAGGATATTTAATCTTCACCATTAACAGCAGCCAGTTTAAACCGGCGCTTGACCGGTCAGAAAGCCAAACCATCATTGCAGACCGGTTTGGCTGGGTTTATTTAAGCAGCAGTTATAATCTGGTGAGCAGCAGCAGCCAGGTGTTAAAGGTGCTTGAGACGGCAGGCAGGTTTCTGCCTTATGAAAAGAAGATGTATCTTATATCCGTTCACCCGGCATACCATAACATGTTTTTAATCTATTCTGTTACGGATATCCAGAATATCGTGTTTTCCCTGGGGCTTAGCAGCGCTCTCATTATAACGGCCCTTGTGCTGATGACCATATGGGTGCTGATCAGCACGAAGAAGGTAACGGAACGGAAGACCAGGGATTTTTACCGTCTTCTTCATGTCATGGAAAAGGCCAGAAATGGGAATTTAGACGCTTCCATAGAAATAGAAAGTGAAAACGAATTCCGGATCATAGCCGATGCTTACCGGGAAACCATTGCCAGCTTAAAGCTGCAGATGGAGAATAACAGAAAGATGACGGAGCTGGTGGCAGCTTCCCAGAATAAGCAGCTAGAATCTCAGTTTAACCCTCATTTCCTGTTTAATACTCTGGAAAATATCCGGTATATGTGCATTATCCAGCCGGAGACAGCCGGGAAGATGGTGTTCAGCCTGTCAAATCTCCTTCGTTACAGCTTAGATGGCAGCAGGACGGAGGTTACCCTGGAGGAGGATTTAGAGCACCTGGAGAATTATTTAACGATCTTAAAGTACCGGTTTAACCGCCGGTTTACCTATGTTATTGACGTGGAAGCAGAGGCGCTGTCCTGCAAGATTCCCAGGCTGGTGCTGCAGCCCATGATTGAAAATTCAGTCAAATACGGGTTTGGCAACCAGGAAAATTTAAGGGTGGAGCTTAAGGCATATATTCACGAAGAACGGCTGATCATGATCTGCAGAGATGACGGGATAGGAATGACTCCAGGGGTTTTAAGTGACATTCAGGCTCTATTGGAGCAGGAAGAAAACAACAAACGGCATTCCGGGCTTTATAACATTCACAGGCGGTGCAGGATCCTTTACGGAAGGCCTTATGGAGTGGAGATACGCAGTGCAGAAGGGCTTGGCACAACGCTGGTGGTGACCCTTCCGGCACAAAGGGAGGAATTATAATGTTACGGGTGATGATAGCGGAAGATGAGGATATTATCCGCAAGGGGCTTATTTATACCATGGATTGGATGGGTATGGACTGCGTAGTGGTGGCGGAGGCGGCAAATGGACAGGAGGGGCTTTCTAAGATTCTTGAGAATAAACCTGACGTAGTTCTTGCAGACATCTGCATGCCGTTTATGGACGGGATTGAGATGATAAAGGAAGCCTCTAAGAGCGTGAAGTTTAAAAGCATACTTCTGACAAGCTATGCGGAATTTGAATATGCAAGAAGGGCCATATCCGCCGGGGTCAGTGAGTACTTACTAAAGCCGGTGGATGAAGAGAAGCTCGCAGTCCTTATGAAAAGGCTGGGTGAGGAAATTGCGAACAGCCGCCAGGTGGAGTATGTGATGGAACAGGCGGAATCAGACGCAGGGATCATGAATCTGGAATACTATATGCAGCTGGACCTTTCTGAAAATAAATATGTTTCAAAAGCGATCCAGGAGATTAAGTCAGGGTATGGGGATAAGCTGAGCGTGGAATCCATATCGGATATGCTGGGGGTCAGCGCCAGCTATTTAAGCCGGAAATTCAAAGAGGTGACCGGGCAGACCTTTTTGGACTTCTTAAATAAATACCGGATTTCCCAGGCCATTGTTCTGTTAAATACCGGACAATACCGGATCGGTGAGGTTTCTGATGCAACTGGGTTTACGGATTATAAGCATTTTTGTGCGGTATTTAAGAAGTACACCTTGAAATCACCGTCTAAGTTCATGAAAGGGATATAACAGAAAGCCCGGCAGCAAAAGCGGCCGGGCTATGATTGAATCGATAAGGTTAAAAATTTAACAATTCGGTAATATCATGAATGGTATGAGTTGCGGCTGTTTGCATGGGCTCCAGGGAGCGGATAAAAAGACAGGAATCAATGCCGGCATTGACTGCACCCTGTATGTCAGAGGATATGCTGTCACCTACCATGATGGTCTTTTCCTTTTCAAAGTTTGGGATATGATTAAAACAGTGCTGGAAAAAATAAAGGGATGGTTTTTCATATCCCACTTTTTCCGATATGAACATCCCTTCGAAAAGATGGAAGATACCGGCGTTTTTAAGACGCTGGATCTGGGTGGAATAAACGCCGTTTGATGCGGTGTATAATTGTTTCCCCATCTGTTTCAGCTGGATTAAGGCTTCCTTTGCGCCAGGGATTAAATCGGAGTTGTTTCCAAGATGCTCGCGGTAACGCCCTTCTGCCTCTTCTCCGTTAATTTCCATGTCATAAAGACGGAAAAATTCATGAAAGCGGGTATTAAGCAATTCTTCTCTTCCTATCTTTTCCTGCTCCAGTAAGTCCCATAAATGCCGGTTCATCTTTTTGTATTGAGACAGCATTTCGTCATGAAATTCCAAATCGTAGGATTGGATCATCTTTATAAAGCCCTGCTCCTCAGCAGCGTCAAAATCCAACAGGGTATTGTCAATATCCAGTAAAAATATCTGATACATGTATTTATTCCTCCATCGTTAAATGTTTTTTGAAAAATTCATAACAGATCCCCAGCAGCGGAGCCAGGAGAAGAATGCTGATAACGGTTCCTTCTCTTATTTGCAGAGGGGTATGAGATAACAAGGTCAGGCTTAAAGTGATGATTAAGAATATCACATCAAAGCTCATACGGACAGCGGTGAACTTCTTTTTATACGCTTCACTAATGATAAGGCACATGCTTTCCAGAGGAAATTTTACAATTCCGATTGCAAGTACGGCTCCCAGGCTGATGGAAGCGATTATAATACCGATTAAATAAAGTATGATTCTGTAAAAATAACTTTCCACGGTAAAAAGAGAAAGTAATTGATACAGAAACAGGTTGATGATATATCCGTTTGCAATGGTTGCAATAATCTGTATCCCATCCTTATAATTTAAACGGGTACGTCTTAAAAGTAAATAAGAAATGAAGAACAGCGTATTAATCCCATTGAGTATGGTGCCAACCTTCATTTGAATGGTGTAAGATAATGTTACTGCCAATGCGTTTAAGACGCTTTGCCCGATAGCTGCCTTTAGCTGCAGCGATATTCCAAAGCCAAAGAATACAAAGGATATAATGGTTACGATCAGGTCGTTTCTTTTTTTTTCTGCTCATTGTTTTCACCTCGGGATTATGATACCATAAATGTAGAACTCTGACTATGAGAATTATCATATGGGTAATAAAGATTGAAGGAAAAATATGGAAAAATACAATATAAATGAAATACCGGACAGCCTTGTGTCTGTCGGGGAGGAAAGGCATTTTCCTGCGGGGATGAATATCTTTCATGTAGATGAGAGAATCACCCATTGCTATCTGATTCTTTCAGGAATGGTGAAAATCTATATTGATCATGAAAACGGACGCCGGTCCATTCTTGATTTTGTGGGAAAGGGTGACTGGCTGGGAGAACTTTCCTTATTCCGCCAGGAAGATTATATCAAAGAAAATAAAGTGATAGAAGATGTGGTCTGTCTGGAGTTTGAACTAGACCGGTTAAAACAGATCTGCAAAGAGAAGGCAGAAGTATCCTTTTATTTTGCGTCTTCTATTTCCAATAAGCTGATGGTTAGGAGCTACCGGCTGAGTGAATACTTAAATTATTCACTGGAAAAGAGGCTCGCTTCCTTTATTCTTAAATATCAGCAGAATGGGAAATACACCATACCTCATACGGATGTTTCGGAGTATATGAATATCAGCTACCGCCATGTACTTTTTGTCATGAAGAAATTTTGTGATGACGGAATTCTTAAAAAGGATAAGGGGTACCGGATCATGGATTATGAAAGACTGGAAGAAATCTCTAACGGTTTTGTAGCATGAGGAAGAAGGGTGATATGTAGGAAGACAGTAATAAGGGAACCTGCCTGCCGGGTTCTCTATTTTGTATTTCAGGCCTTAAGATATGTATTGTTTCTTTTTCATTTATTCGTTATAATTGGGGATACGGGTTTAAGCATAGGAAAGAGAAAAGAGGAAGAAAAAAGGTTGGGAATCAGATATAAGGAAGCAGAAGGTCCTGATAGCAGAGGGGATACAGGTAAGATTCCCTTTGATGATGGAAGCATATGCTCTTACAGGATCATAAAGTCAGACAGGCGTACCATGGCCTTGCAGGTTACGAAAGCGGGAGAGGTTTTTGTCAGGCTTCCAAGGCGCCTTCCCTTTCGGGCAGGGCATGAACTGGCACAGAAGAACAAAGACTGGATCTTTGCACAGGTGGAAAAGATCCGAAGAGCGTCAGAGAGAAAGAATGCTTTTCATTGGACGGAAGGAACATCTGTGCTTCTATACGGAAACAACCGGCTCCTGCATATAAAGCCCGACAATAAGAAAAAGGCTTTTTGTGTACAGGATACAAAAGAGGGGCTGGTGGTCTCCGGACCGATGGCGTCCTATGAGGAGGAAGCACTGGAATCAGCCGTTAAAGAGGCGGTGAAGCTTTGGTACAGGCGGGAAGCCAGAGGATATCTGGAGGCAAAAGCATCCAGTTGGTCTGCAGTGATGAATGTGGGTTATGGGAAAATTGCTGTAAGGGATCAGGCGACCCGGTGGGGAAGCTGCAGCGCCAGGGGGAATCTGAATTTTAACTGGAGGCTTGTTCTTCTTCCGGAAGAACTGGCCGATTATGTAGTAGTGCACGAACTGGCACACCGCATTCAAATGAACCATTCCCGGGCATTTTGGGAGATTGTAGAAAAAGAATTACCGGATTACCGGTTAAGGAGGAGAGAACTAAAGCGCTATGAAGGTGAAATTTATCAGAGATATTAAAATCAAGACAAAGCTCCTGCTATTAGGTGGAATTAGCATATTGGGACTGATTTTTATGGGAACAGAATCCGTAATAACAGCCAGGCAGATCAACGAAGCAAGTACTGAAATTTCCCAGTCATGGGTACCGGCCATCATCATTGCCGAGGAACTGAACACCAGGACATCAGACTATCGCATTAAGGAATATAACCACGTCATCACTGGTGACAGCAGGGATATGGACCGGCTGGAGAGTGAAATGACTCAGATCCGGGAAGATATCACCCGCGGATTTACGGATTATGAGCTTTATATCACCAATGAATCTGACAGGAAGCTTATGGAAGAGGCGGAAGGGGAATGGAATAAGTATTTGGAGTACAGCGACCGTCTGCTTGTCATAAGCCGCCAAAACCATACTCAGGAAGCTTTTGATATGATCATAGGGGATTCCAGACAGTTATTTGATGATGCCAGCGACGGGCTTTTAAAGGTCGCGGATTTTAATCGCAAAGGGGCCGAAGCGGCCAGCATTCAAGGGGATAATCTTTATGATCAGCTTGCGAAAGTAAAAATCATTACGATCTGCTTAATCGGCGGGATCATTTCCCTCCTGGTGATTTATATAATAATTGCCATTGATAAGCCGGTGAAGGCTCTTGTAGAAGGGACCAGAAGGGTTGCAAACGGAGACTTAGAGGTATATCTTCCCTACCGTTCCAAAGACGAGATCGGAATTTTGACCAATTCCGTCAACCAACTGATTAAGCGGCTTAAAAACATCATTGATGATGAGAAATATCTGTTCCGGGAGATCGGAAGTGAGAATTTTGAAGTGAAATCGACTTGTGAGCATGCATACCGCGGTGATTTTGCACCCATCCTCTATTCCATTACCAGCTTAATGAGCCGGCTTGATGCGGCGAAAAAGCGAAAGGAAAGCGGAACAGAAGACTTGACAGCTGAAAATGAAAAGGAAGAATTGGCCAAAAGAGCCGTTTGCAGGGAGATAACGAAACATGGCAGAAGAAAAATGGATGCTACAGACAAAAAGGGCTGATTTTGAAGAAATGGCAAGATGCCACCACATTACCCCGGTGACTGCAAGAATCATTAGAAACCGGGATGTGATGGGGCAGGAAGCGGTGGAGAAATACTTAAACGGCGGGTTAAAGGATCTATATAGCCCTCACCTTCTTAAGGATATGGACCGGACTGTGGCGATCCTTAGGGAAAAGAAAGAGCAGTTAAAGCCTATAAGGATCGTAGGGGATTATGATATTGACGGAGTCTGCTCCACTTATCTTTTGTACCAGGCTCTGTCCCAGGTGGGTGCTGTAGTGGACTATGAGATCCCGGACCGGTTGAAGGATGGTTATGGAATCAATGAATCCATTATCCGGGCTGCTGCTGCGGATGGCATTGATACCATACTCACCTGTGACAACGGAATCGCTGCGGTGGAGCAGATAAAGCTTGCTAAGGAGCTGGGACTAACGGTTCTTATCACAGACCACCATGATATTATGAAGGAGGACGGCAGGGAAATTCTGCCTCCGGCAGATGCGGTGGTAAACCCGAAACAGGAGGAATGCCAATATCCATTTCCTGATATTTGCGGAGGAATGGTGGCCTATAAGCTTGTTCAGGCTCTTTATGAGGCATTTCATGTGCCTATGGAGAAATGGCTGGAGATGGTGGAGTTCGCCGCCATTGCAACCGTGGGCGATGTAATGAAGCTTCAGGATGAGAACCGGATCATTGTTAAGGAAGGACTGAACCGGATCGGAAAGACAAAGAGCCTGGGGCTCTTAAAGCTTATTGAGAGGAACGATCTTGACAAGGATCAGATAAGCGCCTATCAGATCGGTTTTGTAATCGGCCCATGCTTAAATGCAGGAGGCCGCCTTCAGACAGCCAAGCTGGCCTTATCCCTTCTTCTTAGCCGGGAGGAGGAAGAAGCGGATCAAATGGCTCTGGAATTAAAAGCGTTAAATGACCAGCGCAAGGACATGACGAAACAGGGAACCAGCGAGGCAGTGGAACAGGTGGAAGCCCTTTATAGAGAGGATAAAGTTCTGGTGGTATATCTGCCGGAGTGCCATGAATCACTGGCAGGGATCATTGCCGGACGGCTGAGGGAATATTTCCAGAAACCCGCGTTTGTCCTGACGGATGGGGAAGAGAGCGTCAAAGGCTCCGGTCGTTCCATTGAAACTTACCATATGTTTGACGCTTTGGTAGAGGTAAAAGAACTGCTGCTTAAATTCGGCGGTCATCCGATGGCAGCCGGCTTATCCCTTCCCAAAGAGAATGTGGATAAATTCAGGAAATGTTTAAATGAACAGGCAAGGCTGACGTATGAGGATTTCATACGAAAGGTATGGATCGATGTTCCCATGCCTCTGGAGTACATAAATGAGCCATTAATCGAAGAGTTGGAGCTCTTAGAGCCATTTGGCCAGGGCAATGAAAAGCCTTTGTTTGCCCAGAAGGGGCTTAATATCCGAAGTGTTCGTGTTTTAGGGAAAAACAGAAATGCCGTGAAGTTTTCACTTGCCACGGATCAGGGGACGCCAATGGATGCCATGATGTTCGCTGACGGAGATTCCTTTTTGGAAGAGCTGGGAGACAGCCGGGTACTGGATGTAATCTATTATCCTGCGGTAAATGAATATAACGGGAATAAGAACCTGCAAATTGTAATAAGGAATTATAAGATTCCAAAGAGTCTTGCAAAATGATTCACTATGAATTAAACTTGTGACAGGAAGTGCAGCATTCAGTCGCAGTTCTAATACAAAACTGCGGTGATTAAATAAACATAAGGAAAGGCGAGGAAGTGGACATGGTAAATGAAGTAATGAAGTTTATCACCGGCTATGACAAGGAAGTGGGAGAAGCCATTGAAAAGGAGTGCGCAAGACAGAGAAGAAATCTGGAATTGATCGCATCGGAAAATATTGTTTCAGAACCGGTTATGATGGCAATGGGTACTGTGCTTACCAACAAGTATGCAGAAGGTTATCCAGGAAAGCGTTATTATGGCGGCTGCGAGGATGTGGATATTGTTGAGACCATTGCCATAGAGCGTGCGAAAGAAATATTTGGCTGTGATTATGCCAACGTCCAGCCTCATTCCGGGGCTCAGGCCAACATGGCGGTTTTTCTTGCCATGCTTCAGCCAGGGGATACGGTTATGGGTATGGACTTAAACCATGGCGGTCATTTAACCCATGGAAGCCCCGTTAACTTTTCCGGCTTGTATTTTAATATTATCCCATACGGAGTAAATGATGAGGGCTATCTTGATTATGATGAGATGGAAAGGCTTGCCATCTTGCACAAACCCAAATTAATTGTTGCAGGTGCCAGTGCCTATGGAAGAGCCATTGATTTTAAGAGATTCCGGGAGGCAGCTGACAAGGCGGGGGCTTATCTTATGGTAGATATGGCACACATTGCAGGTCTTGTTGCTGCAGGAGTTCATGAAAGTCCTATCCCTTATGCGGATGTTGTGACTACGACCACTCATAAGACTCTTCGGGGGCCGAGAGGCGGAATGATTTTAGCAAATCAGGAAGCTGCGGATAAATTTAACTTCAATAAGGCTATTTTCCCCGGAACTCAGGGAGGGCCTCTGGAGCATGTGATCGCCGGTAAAGCCGTCTGCTTTGGTGAAGCTTTAAAGCCTGAGTTTAAGACCTATCAGGAGCAGGTGGTGAAAAACGCCAAGGCCCTGGCTGCTGCCTTGATCAAGCAGGGCTTTAACATTCTGACAGGCGGTACGGATAATCATCTGATGTTGATTGACTTAAGAGGGCTTGAGGTAACCGGTAAGGAACTGCAGAACCGCTGTGATGAGGTTTATATTACCCTGAACAAAAATGCAGTGCCAAACGATCCAAGAAGTCCATTCGTAACTTCCGGTGTCCGCGTGGGAACTCCGGCTATTACCTCAAGAGGTTTAAAGGAAGAAGATATGGAAAAAATCGCAGAGTGCATCTGGTTGGCTGCTACGGATTTTGAAAATAAAGCTGATTACATTCGTGATGAAGTAACAAAGATCTGCGAGAAATATCCGCTGTATGAATAAAAGAATATAAAAAAGAGGCTGCGATGAGAGAGGTCACATCGGATTTTGTGCAAGAAATGGATTATTATGCTCAGTATCTGATAAGAACTTTTTCATGGCAGCCTTTTTTATTTTTAACAATTATTTAATACTCCATCAGTAACAAATATATTATACTATAACGGGTTGAGCGCATTGCTCAACCAATATGGATCATACAAAGGAGAAACTATGGAAATAACCACCATCTTAGGAGTTATAGTCGGCGTTATCGCCGTTGTCGGCGCTATGATTTTTAAGCACATTAATTTTTCAGTCCTCATTAACCCAGCTGCCTTTTTTGTTATTATTGTCGGCACTGTTGCTACAATTTTGAATTCTTTTCCCAGCCAGAATATTAAATCCATCGGTTCGCTGTTTCGAGTCCTTTTTACTAAACAAAAAAGATCCTCTGAAGCAGAAATGATTGAATTAATGTATGAACTATCCAAACAAGCCCGCTCAGAGGGCCTTTTATCTCTGGAGGTTAAAGCAGAAGAACTACAAGACCCTTTTTTAAAAAAAGGAATTCGTTTGCTTGTTGACGGTGCTGGAGAAGAACTGATCGAGGAGATTTTGGAAACGGAAATCGCTGCAATGGAAAAAAGACATGAAATCAATGCCAGTATTTTTTCATCAGCAGGTACCTATGCTCCTACCCTGGGTGTTTTGGGCGCAGTATTCGGTTTGATTGCAGCGATGTCATCAATCAACGATACGGAACGAATGGCAGAAGCAATTGCTGCGGCCTTTATTGCAACGATTCTCGGTATTTTCACCGGCTATGTTCTATGGAACCCATTCGCCAAAAAGCTTAAAGTAAAAAGCCAGCAGGAAGTCATGGCAAAAGAAATTATTATAAAAGGTGTATTATCCATGCATAATGGGGATTCCCCCTTTATACTTAGAGAAAAGTTACTTGCTGCCCTTCCGAAATCCATGCAGAAAAAAATAACTGAGCAGGACCATGCATCGGAACAGGGCAAAAAGGGATAAGGTGATCACGTATGTCAAAAAAAAGAGAGCATGTACACCAGGAAGAAGAAGCCGGCGAAGCATGGCTGTTGCCATATTCAGATCTAATGACCCTGCTGCTGGCAGTTTTTATTGTACTATTTGCTGTCAGTAAGATCGATGCCGAAAAAGCGCAGCAGATTTCCGAACAGTTTTCAGGAACAATGATGAATAAAGGCTATGAAACCGGGGTATCATCGGGAGCTGGTTCAAACGGAAACGGTGCACAGACAGGCGGTCCGTTAAATATTGAGACACAAAGCGAGCTGGAGAGTTTTATGGGAGAGTATGAACTCAGAAAGCTGGAAAATTTAAAAGCCGAACTAGATACAAAACTACATAATCAAGGCATGGATCAGTCCGTATCAACTATGATTGATATGCGCGGCCTTGTAATCAGGCTTAATAACGCCATATTCTTTGATTCAGGAAGTGCGGAAATTAAAAAACAAAGCGAGGATACTTTAGTTGAAGTAGCAGGTCTACTGAATACGATTGATAATTATATACGTGTTGAGGGGCATACCGACAACGTTCCGATTAGACGAAGTAACTATCCTTCGAACTGGGAATTATCTACAGCGAGAGCGGTCAATGTTGTAAAGCTTTTTATTGATAAATGTAATTTTTCGCCGGATAAGCTAATCGCTGTCGGCTATGGCGAGTTTAAACCTGTGGCAGACAATGCGACAGCTGAAGGGAGAGCAAAAAACAGGCGTATTGATGTGATTGTCCTAAGTTCAAAATACGACAATCTGGAAGAACAGCTTGTGAAGTGAGAATGAAATTTACCCAATGTAAGATTATATAAAAACTGTGCGGCATATAGCCGCGCAGTTTTTTTAGGAGGAAATTAAATTATGCAAATTATGCTGTTATGCCTGGTTCTTGAAAGATTCGCAGTCAGTGCATTCTTTTTTAGTGGGATTTTGTTCATGTGTTCCCACTTTAATTTTCTCCAGTGTGCAATAATCTTCGCTTTTTGCATGATAAGCGCAATTATCGATGGAGCATTGGATACATTCGTTTTTTCCGTTTACTAACATGGGTAAACCTCCTTATTGATTATTACATCTATATTGTTGTCAAAATTAACGGAATTATTTTGGCAATTTTTTCTTAAACAGAGTGTGTTATATTTTTGTTAAACAAAAAGTTTTTCAGTTGACCAAAAAAATATTTTGTGCTAATCTTTTTTTCGTCAAAACAGTACAAAATTCGACTGTTTACTAATTATGGAGGTGTAGTATATGGATAATTCAAAGCAATACAATCTGATTTACCAGCTTGATGGCAGGCCACCATTAAAAGTTGCGGTTCCTTTAGGTCTTCAGCATGTTATGGCAATGTTCGTTGGAAACCTGGCCCCAATCTTTATCCTTACCGGTGCTATGAGCACACAGGATGCACCTTTTCCTCCGGAATTACGGATCATGATGATTCAGTGCGCCATGTTCGTATCTGGGCTTGCAACCCTTCTTCAGCTTTATCCACTGAAGCTGGGAATCATCCAGGTGGGAGCACGCCTTCCCATCGTTATGGGAACTGCTTTTGCTTTCGTTCCGACTATGCAGGGGCTAGGGGCAAAGCTGTTGGCGGAACAGATCGCTCCGGTTGAGGCCATGGGCTACGTATTGGGCGGTGTAATCGCAGGAAGCTTGATCGAACTGATCATGGGTATTTTCTTAAAACCGCTGAAAAGATTTTTCCCGCCTCTGGTAATCGGCTCGGTTCTCATTACCATTGGTATCAAACTGCTTACGACTGGCGCTACATACTTTGTAGGAGGTGCAGGCGCAAAGGATATCGGCGCAGGAAAGTACTGGCTTGTCGGCGGCATCGTGCTATTAGTCATTGTTCTGCTTAACCGTTTTGCGACCGGCATGTTGAAAGCGACTGCTATTTTAATCGGTATCATCGTCGGCTACATTGTAGCTGCCCTTATGGGAATGGTTAACTTTGGAACTGTTTCCAGTGCAGCATGGTTCAGCGTTCCAATGCCATTTATGATTAAGCCTCTGTTCCGTTCCGATATCGTTTTCCCCTTCTTTGCGGTATACGTGGTTGCAGGTCTAGAGACCATGGGGAATGCAAATGGTATCACGATTTCCGCTTTTGGACGTGAAGCCACTGCGGAAGAGATTTCCGGCGGAATTATATCTGATGCTGTCAGCTGTGCATTTGCAGGCATCTTCAATGTTCTTCCAAACACGGCTTTCGGCCAGAACGTGGGTATCATTGCAATGACTAAGGTTATTAACCGGTTCTGTATCGCTATCGGCGCCATAGTTCTGATACTTGCAGGCTTGTTCCCTAAAATCGGTGCGATTTTCAATGCTATGCCTAACTGCGTTATGGGTGGTGCGGTAATTACTGTTTTCGCCATGATTTTCTTAAATGGTGTAAAGATGGTATTAAAAGAAGGTTTAGATGACAAAAACAGCCTGATCCTTGCCATTACGCTTGGCCTTGGTTTTGGTGTGGGGAGTTTAAGCGATTCAGTGAAGGAAAACTTCCCCGCAGTACTCCGCTTTATCTTTGCGGAGCCAGTGGCTGCAGTCTGTATCGTCAGTGTTCTGGCGTGTATCTTTTTAAGACCGGAAGCTTCTAAAACAACAAAGTAGTAAACTAAACCCCGTTCGGATGAGATCCGGTCGGGGTTTTTCTTGGAGCCGGGAAGGAGATATGGTATACTGTAAAAAAAGGGGAGGGAAAAGAATGAAGAAAAAAATAATGGTCACAGGTTCTGAGGGTTTCCTTGGAGGAAGAATTGCCGCATATTATGAAAAGGATTATGATGTGATCCGGGTGGGACATAAGAGCCTGGACATCACGGATGAAAAAGCGGTGGTTGAATATATAAAGGATAAAAGCCCTGACGCAGTAATCCATTGCGCTGCAATATCAAACACCAGGGTATGCGAGGAAAATCCTGCACTTTCTGAGGCAGTGAACCGGAGAGGATCCGTCAACATTGCCAAAGCATGCAGGGAGATTGGCAGCAGGCTGCTATTTATGAGCTCGGATCAGATTTATGGGGGCAGCAGGCAAATGGCACCGAATAAGGAAACTGATATAATCCCTCTTATCAATGTTTATGGGGCTCACAAAAAGCAGGCAGAGGATGAGATTCTGGAGATTTTACCAGAGGGGATCTGCCTTCGCCTCACATGGATGTATGATTTCCCGGTCAGAGGCCTTAAAAGCAACTCAAACCTCCTGGTCAACTTATTAAGATCCATGGTACAGAACCGCCCTATTAAGCTTTCGGTTTCCGATTACCGCGGCATTACCTGGGTACAGGAAGTGGTGAAAAATATGGAGCCTGCCATGGACCTGCCTGGCGGAATTTATAATTTTGGCAGTGAAAGTACCCTTTCCGCTTATGAAATAGGAAGCAGAGTCTTTCAAATGCTTGATAAAAACGGTAACAGGGGGAACTTTGTGAGCCCGAATGAAACAGTGGCCGGGAACAATCCCAGAAACTTAACCATGGATATGGGAAAGCTTAAGGCCTATGGGATCAGTTTTTCTGAAACAGTAACGGGATTTTCAAAATGCCTTGAGGCAAATCCTGAATATGTTTGTGCCTTAATTGGAGAATCTATTGTCGAAATTTGACGAATTTAATAAAAAAATCTTAAAGCCATTGTCAAAACCGGAAGGAGTATGATATACTCTTTTCGGTTTTTCTAATATATAATATGATAATTATAAGTCATACTAATTAATGAAGCGGTGTTTTACTGATAGATAAGGGAAAAACGGATAGCAGACAACGATGAGAGCTTGGGAGCCAGGAGGACAGTTCCAATGATTCGATTTAAAAATTATGTAAAAGCAGAAAACCTGGAGGAGGCCTTTGCACTGAATCAGAAGAAGAGCAGTGTAATAGGCGGAGGCATGATGTGGCTGAAGGTACAGAGCCGGGTGAAAATGACACTGGTGGATTTATCCGGGCTTGGGCTTGATGGGATTGAAGAAAAGGAAGATGAGTTTTCCATAGGTGCCATGTGTACCCTGCGCCAGCTGGAAACCCATGAAGGGCTGAACGCATGCTTTAACGGTGTTTTTAAAGAGTGCACCCGTTCCATTGTTGGAGTTCAGTTCCGAAACGGAGCAACCGTAGGTGGAAGCGTATTCGGCAGGTTTGGATTTTCTGATATCATCACCTGTCTTTTGGCCCTTGATACCTATGTGGAGCTGTACAAGGGAGGCCTGGTACCTTTGGAAGAATTTTGCCGGATGAAGAGTAACAGAGATATCCTGGTCCGTATCCATATAAAAAAGGATGGAAGAAGAGCAGTTTACGCTTCCCAGCGTATGTCAAAAACAGATTTTCCTGTAATTGCCTGCTGTGCAGCCCAAAAAGCCGGAAAATTCTATGTCTCGGTGGGAGCAAGGCCAGCAAAGGCGGAGCTGGTTGTGCTTGAAGAAAACCAGGATTGTCTTAAAGAAGAACTTGCCAAAAGAGCATCGGAACGCTTCACCTATGGTACCAATATGAGGGGAAGCGGTGCCTATCGGAAGAATTTGGCTGAAATATATATAAAAAGGCTTTTAGAAGCGCTGGAACAGGAGGAACGGTAAATGGAGATCGAATTTACACTGAATGGAAAAATGACGTATGAGGAAATCGCAGATGATACCACTTTATTCCATCTCCTTAGAAGAAAGGGCTGCTACAGCGTAAAATGCGGATGCGAAACGGAAAACTGTGGACTTTGCACGGTGTTGGTCAATGGAAAATCTAGGCTATCCTGCTCATTTTTAGCTGCAAGGGCAAATGGCTGTGATGTGGTGACCTTAGAAGGCGTGGAAAAGGAAGCGAAACTGTTTGGATCCTATCTGGCGGCAGAAGGTGCGGAGCAGTGCGGTTTCTGCAGTCCGGGACTTATTATGAATGTGCTGGCAATGGAAAGAGAAGAAATCCTTGATGATGAGGGGATAAAAGAATATCTGGCCGGGAATTTATGCCGGTGCAGCGGCTATATGGGACAGCTTCGGGCCATAAAGAACTATTTAAGCAGAGGAGAAAAAAGGGATGAATTATAAAATGCGTACGGTAAATACTTCTGTGGTAAAGAAGGATGCCATGGCCCTGGTAACCGGAAAGCCTGTGTATACCGATGACCTGGCTCCCGGAGACTGTCTCATCGTTAAGGTCCTAAGAAGCCCTCATGCCCATGCACTGATCAAGGAAATCCATAAGGAAAAGGCGGAAAAGGTGGCTGGAATTGCCTGTATCCTGACCTATCAGGATGTTCCTCAGAAGAGATTCACCATGGCGGGGCAGTCCTACCCGGAACCAAGTCCCTATGACAGGCTGATTCTGGACCAGAGAATGCGTTTTGTGGGAGATGCGGCGGCCATTGTAGCCGGTGAGACGGAAGATGCAGTGGACCATGCCCTGCGGCTTTTAAAGGTGGAATATGAGGTTTTGGAACCGGTATTGGACTTTAAGCAGGCAAAGGATCATCCGGTGTTAATCCATCCGGAGGAAGACTGGCTGAGTCTCTGTCCGGTAGGTGCGGATAATAAAAGAAATTTATGTGCTGCCGGCAGGGAAGAGCAAGGTAACGTTGATGAAGTATTAAAGCAGTGTGATTATGTGGTGGAACAGGTTTACCATACAAAGGCGAATCAGCAGGCAATGATGGAGACCTTCCGGGCCTATTCTTATTTGGATGCTTATGGGCGTCTTAATATGGTGGCCTCCACACAGGTCACCTTTCATGTGAGAAGAATCCTGGCTCATGCACTGGATATTCCCAAATCACGGATCCGTGTGATCAAGCCGCGGATCGGTGGCGGCTTCGGGGCAAAGCAGACGGTGGTGGCAGAGGTATATCCGGCAATCGTGACGATGAAGACCGGCAGGCCGGCCAAGATGATCTACAGCCGTTATGAGTCTCAGATCGCTTCTTCTCCCCGTCATGAGATGGAAGTTCATGTGAGAGTGGGAGCGGATAAGAACGGAATCCTTCAGGCAATCGATGTGTATACTCTGTCAAATACAGGAGCTTACGGGGAACACGGCCCTACTACGGTAGGCTTATCCGGTCATAAGACGATACCACTTTACCGGACAGCCAAAGCCTTCCGGTTTGCATATGATGTAGTTTATACAAACTGCATGTCTTCAGGGGCTTACAGGGGATACGGGGCTACCCAGGGAATCTTTGCGGTGGAATCTGCGGTAAATGAGCTGGCGGAAAAGATCGGAATGGATTCTGTAAAATTAAGGGAATTAAACATGGTAAAAGAAGGCGACATCATGCCTGCCTATTATGGGGAAACTCTAAATAGCTGCGCCCTGGACCGGTGTATGGCCCGTGCTAAGGAGATGATCCGCTGGGATGAGAAGTATCCCAGAGTTGACATGGGAAATGGAAAGGTGCGAGGCGTAGGTGTAGCTATGTCTATGCAGGGCTCCGGCATTTCCGGCCTGGATGTGGCGTCCGTGGAGCTGCGCCTGAATGATGACGGTTTTTACACACTTATGATCGGCGCTTCCGACATGGGAACAGGTTGTGATACGACCCTGGCTCAGGTTGCGGCTGATTGCCTGGAATGTGATTTAGATGAGATCGTGGTTCATGGAACGGATACGGATGTATCCCCTTATGATTCAGGTTCCTATGCTTCCAGTACCATGTACTTAACTGGAATGGCTGTGGTAAAGGCCAGTGAAGAAATGCGGGAAAAGATCTTAAAAAAAGGTGCCCAGTATCTTAACTGTCCGGAGGATTCCCTGGAATTTGACGGAAAGCGGGTCTACCAGCCATCGGGAGAGCTGGAAATATCCTTAAAAGATATAGGAAACAAAGTTATGTGCTTTAATGAAGACATGCTCACTGCCGGTGCCTGTCATACCTCTCCGGTATCTCCTCCACCTTTTATGGTGGGAATGGCTGAAGTTGAAGTGGATAAGGAGACCGGTGAGGTAGAGCTTTTGGATTATGTGGCGGTTGTGGACTGCGGAACAACCATTAATCCCAATCTGGCCAGGATCCAGACTGAGGGCGGAATCGCTCAGGGTATTGGTATGGCCATGTATGAAGAGATTACCTATTCCTCCAAGGGGCAGATGCTGCAGAATTCCTTCATGCAGTACAAGCTTCCAACCAGGCAGGATGTGGGTAATATCCGGGTGGAATTTGAAAGCAGTTATGAGCCTACCGGGCCTTTTGGGGCTAAGTCCATTGGTGAGATTGTGATCAATACACCGTCTCCTGCTATAGCAGATGCAGTAGCCAATGCAGTAGGAGTGAGAGTAAGAGAATTGCCTGTTACAGCTGAAAAAGTGTATTGGGGAATGAATCGGTAATAGTTGGCTTGAAGGAAGAAGAATAAAAAAGAGCGCTGGAAGCTTGGATTCCGGCGCTCTTTTTTGATTCCATTTTTTTTTCTGGACATATCGATCAAGTCTGTTGATAAAAACAATCATGTTGTGATATAAACAGATGATTGCATTGATAATGGCAAGGGTGTATGATTGGGAAAGAGAAAGGAGGGAGGGATCTATGGAAGCTTTGATAAGGGCGGAAAAGATCTGCAAGGATTATGATGCAGGTGAGGTCAAGGTCCAGGCATTAAAGCATGTGTCATTTGAGATTCTCCGTGGGGAATTTATCGTGATTCTGGGGCCGAGCGGGTCTGGGAAAAGCACCCTTTTAAATATATTAGGAGGGATAGAAACGGTTACCAGCGGAACTGTTTATTACGATGGTACGCCACTCTCCTGGGGAGATTTAAAGAGCCTTACGGCCTATCGCCGTGCCCATGCCGGGTTTATCTTTCAGTTTTATAATTTGATGCCGGGACTGACTGCCCTGGAGAATGTGCAGTTGGCGGCAGAACTTTCTAAAGATCCACTGGATCCGGAAACGCTGCTTGGGCAGGTGGGACTTTTAGACAGGGCAAATCATTTTCCAAGCAGGCTGTCAGGAGGGCAGCAGCAGAGAGTTGCCATTGCCAGGGCCTTGTGCAAGAATCCAGATATCCTTCTCTGTGATGAGCCCACGGGGGCATTGGACAGCAGCACAGGAAGCCAGATATTAAAGCTGCTTTCAGAGTTTAACAGACAGTATGACAAGACGGTTCTTCTGATCACCCATAATGAAAATATTGCGGGGATTGCTGACCGGGTTTTTTATTTTAAGGATGGCTGTCTGGAAAGGATTCGTGTCAATGAAAGACCCTTAAAGCCGGAGGAGGTGGTCTGGTAGTGAAAAGCTTCCGCAAGAATGTAGTCCGGTGCGCCAGGCAAAATCCAGGGTCTTTTATGGGGGCGGTTTTCATCATTGCCATCGGTATCTTTGTTTATGTGGCTATGATGGACACATTGAGAAACTTAGGAGACCAGGTGCAGCGTTACTATGACAGCAGTGCCATAGCAGACGTATTCGCCCAGGTCTCAGGAATCTCTGAAGTAGAACTGGAACGGTTAAAGGAGATTCCGGGAATTGAAGAGGTCTCTGGGAAAATGGCCGTTGATGTAAGACTGTTTGCCCCTTCCCAGACGGAAATCGTAACAGTGCATCTGTTGTCTTATGATTCCTCAGATTCTTTAAACAAACTGATGTTAAACGGGACAGGGACGAGAAAAGACAGCATTTATCTGGGGAACCGTATGGCTGGATTATATGGATACGGAAACGGAACACCTCTCACCCTCATGATTAATGGAAAAAGCGTGCGATGCGAGCTGGCCGGAACCTGTTACGGACCAGAATATATATATGCCATTCCTCCCGGTGGAGCGATGATTCCCGATGGGGAGATTTATGACATTGCCTGTATAGAAAAAAACAGGATGGAAGAATTAACTGGGAAAAAGGATTCTATGAATGAGCTTGGATTTCGGTTAGCAAAAGGTTATAGCTATGAAGACGTGCGTTATCAGCTGATGGACCGTCTTTCCGGGTATGGTCTCATTTCTCTCACTTCCAAGGAAAAACAGGCCAGTTATAATATGGTAAAGGGAGAGATCAACGAGCTGTATTCCATGGGAACGGTGCTTCCCATCCTGTTTATGTCGATTTCTGTGTTCATGCTTTATGTAGTATTAAAAAAGATGATAGACAGGGATCAAAGTCTGATTGGCACTATGAAATCCTTTGGAATGAGAGATGGGGAATTAATCTTGGCATACCTTTATCAGGGGGCTGAGGTTGGGGTTTTAGGTGCTCTGGCCGGAAGTGTTCTGGCGGTTCCTTTTGGCCGGTATATGTTTCTCATGTATGTGGACTTTTTTAATCTGCCTGACACGGTTTATCACAGCTATATGAATACAAGGGTAAGCGGCATGGGGATCGCAGTGGGAACCGGGCTCCTGGCGGTTTATTTAGGGGTCAGGGGAATCTTAAAGATCACTCCGGCTCAGGCCATGAGGGCAAAAACTCCAGCTTCTGCAGGGAATTTAAGGCTTCCCCGTTTCTTGGCCTCCAGGCTTGGGGCGATGGAAAAAATGGGACTGCGCTCCGTGGTGAGGAACCCTTTTCGCGGCTTTCTAATTATTTTAGCCATAGCATTTCCTTTTTCCATGTCTTCCGTGCTTTTTTCCTTTAAAGGAGTAGCGGATCAGATGTATTTTGACCAGTTCAGCAAGGTGCAGACTTATGATATACAGATTTCCCTGGACCGCTATGTGTCAAGCATCCGAGGGAAATCGGCAGGGGAAGAAATCATAGGAGTGGAGAAAAGCGAAGCAGTCATCCAGAAGGCAGTGGAATTAAAACACGAAAACTTATCGGAATTTGCCATGATTTACGGACTGAACCGTGAGTCCAGCATGTGGAGGATCATGGATCTCTACGGCCGATTTTATGATCCGCCGGAGGATGGGATTATCATAAACAGCCGGATTGCTGAAAAGCTCCATCTGGAGGAAGGGGATGTTATGGAAGTATCCGTTCCCGGCCTGACTGCGGAAGCGGTAAAGGTTCCGGTAAAAGCTGTCATAAAAGAGAGTCTTGGAGGAGGCTGCTATATTTCGGCAAAGGGTTTTTCCCGTTTTTTTGATTCCGTTCCAATGGCTGGAACCATACTTTTAAAGGTGGAACATGGCAAGCTTGACGCCGTCCGGGAGGCGCTTTTAAAAACCAGCCGGGTTACTTGGATGGTGGATACCAAGCGCATCACCCAGAGTTACCGGGATATGATGGGCAGCATGATGGCAATGATCCAGATGTTTTCCTTTATGGCTGTGGCGGCAGGAGGGATTCTTATTTATAATATTTCCATGATCAATATCAGAGAGCGGATCTCGGAGCTTGGAACGTTTATCATCATGGGAGGTACGGATAAGGAGATCGGAAGAATTCTCCTGTTTGAACAGGTGGTCTACTTCATTCTGGGAATTGTCTTAGGAGTGTTTGGGAGCCTTGGGGTAAAATACCTCATGGAGCATCTGGTCATATCGGATTCCTATACCATTGAACTGGCTATACGGCCATCCTGCTATGGGATAGCATTTCTTACCTGTCTTGCAATGGCAGGGGCTTCTTTGCTGGCCCAGACGCGGTTTGTAAGAAGGATAAGACTCACGGATATTTTAAAGGAAAGGGAGTAAGCTTATGAAGATCCGAATGGATGGCAGAAAAAAGAAAATATGCTTTCTGGCTGCAGGAATAATCCTTGCACTGGTCATAGGGAGTAATGTGGTTAAAAGTTCCAAGGGGACCCCTGTGCAAACGGTAGCAGCTTCTTTTGAAACGGTAGAAGACCGCTATACGGAGGAAGGGATCCTTACGGCCGGAGGGGAGTACCGTCTGGTTTCAGAAGTATCAGGTCCGGTAAAAGAGGTTATGGTTAAGGAGAATGATGGAGTCAAGGCAGGAGATATCCTGTTTACTATTGATGACAGGGATTTATTGCACGAAAAATCCCTTTGTGAAAGTGCTCTGGCAGGGTATCATGCCAAGTTGGAAGAGAGCCGGATCGGGCAGGTGATGACGTCATCGCCTCAGGAATATCTGGATTCCATAAGATCGGAAGTGTTGGCAAAGGAGGCGGATTATCAGGCTGCAAAGACTCTTATTGACGCTTCCCAGTCCCTGTATTCAGCTGGCAGCATTTCCAGAATCGAATGGGAGAAAGACAGGGCATCTTATGAAAACGCCTCATTAGCATGGGAGCAGGCAAAGAGCAGATATGAGGAGAGCCGCCGGTTTTTAGAGAGCCTAAAGGCGGGGGGCATTGATGAAACAACCATTAACGGTAGGTTTTATGATAGCGTGGAGGAACAGCTAAGAGCCCAGATCAAATCCCAGGAAACGACGATGGAACAATTGGAAGACAGGTTAAAAAAATGTGTGGTAGCTGCAGACAGAGATGGAGTCATCACATCCCTTCCGGTCAAGGATATGTCTTACATACAGGCAGGAGAAACTGCCGTGACCATCAGCGGACGGGGAAAGATCCAGGCAGAGTCTGACGTGCTTACAAGCATTGCGCCCTATCTTTCTCCGGGAGATAAGGTGACGGTGATCCTGCAGCTTAGGAATCAGGACCAAATGTACACTGGAACCATAAGCCAGGTCTATGACTATGCGGCCAAAGGGACCTCAGCCCTGGGAATGGATGAATATAGGGTGCATGTGAAGATCGATATGGATGAGGACCAAACTCTGGAAGGAAAGGAAGGATACGGGGCCAACATCCGTTTTACCCTGTATCAGGGAGAACATAAGCTGGTGATCCCTTCAAGCGCTGTTTTTGACCTGAATGACCAAAAGTACGTTTTTGTAATTAATAACGGAAAGGCGGAAAAACAACCCGTGGAGGTCGAATACAGGACAGCATCCCAGGCGGTCATAAAAGAAGGGCTGACAGAGGGGCAGAAAATCATTGACCATGTAGATTCAGAAGTGATCTATGAAGGGGCAAAGGTGTATGCAGGTTCGTAAAGAAATAAAAGGGCGGCAGCATGGAAATTCCAATGCTGCCGCCTTATTATTTGATATTATTTAATCTTTTCGTAGCTGGATTCTTTGATGGTTCCGTCGCTGTTGGTCTTGTAATATTTGCCGTCGCCATCCTGAATGTTTGTTTTGCCTTTTGCAAGTTTTCCGCTTGTACCGACTAAGTACTCTTTATCGTTGTATTCTACTACTTTATATTTTTCATCTTTGTCAGCTTTGATCAGTCTGCCCTGTACGTAGATGCTGTCATCGGTAATGGAATTGTAGCCGGCTCCCTTGTTGCTTCCGGCCTTGCGGAAGTTGTAGGTGTACTTCTCACCGTCAATGTCAATGGTTGTCTTGCCGGTTGTCATAGCGCCTTCCTTAGGAGAGGTACCGAAGTAGTAAACCTCTGCTGCATCATCAGCTGCAGGGAAATCGCTTTCTGTTTCGATCTCGCTGTAAGATGCGATGGTTTTACCTGATTCAAAGGTCATCTTATAAAGGCCCTGAAGCATTTCGCCCTTTTCGTTGAATGCGTAGCTTAAACCATTAATGGACTTAATCTGGCTTGTTGTCAGCTGTCCGTTGGTGGAAGCGTAGAACCAGTATTCTGTACCGTCATCATAAGCTTCTGCATCAACCTCTTCACTTGGAACGGTCTTGAACCAGCCCTTTGCAAGCCAGCACTGTTCTGGGAGATTGTAATATTGGTTTGCAGAGCTTGCTGTTGAAGGGGTGCCTGATTCATACCATTCGGATTCAGCGGCTCCGTTTTCATTGAAGAGGTATTTTAAACCGTTAATGGTCTTGGTAGTATCCTTTAATTTCTTGCCGTTGGTACCGAAATAGAACCAGTAAGCTCCGTTAAAGTTATCTTTTTCATTTTCAGAATCTTCAACTTCGATGGATTTCCAGCCGATAGACTGAGCACCGTCAGAGGAATCTCCTAAGTAATACATTCCATCTTTCCAAGCGTCGTCTCCGGTCTGGCGTGTGGATTCTTCATTAACCCAGCCAAACAGCATCTTTCCTTCGGAATCAAAGGCATAGTCATGGAATTGTCCATCGGCAACCTTTATGGATTTAAAGGAAGTCTTACCGGAAGTAGGAGCTTTATAGGCTTTTCCGTTGCTTCCAAAGTAGTACCAGTAAGTATCAGGAGCATCTTCTTCATCCTGGTCGGCAGTAATTTCACGCCATTCATTTGTAACCATAGCGCCTGATGAATTTACATAATAGTAATTGTCATCGGATTCGATTAAGCTGCTGGTAGCCAACTCGCCATCTTCGTTAAGATAGAACCAGTTGTCTCCGGATTTGCGCCAGGATTCGGTAGTTACATCTCCATTGGAGTCGTAGTATACCCAGGTGTCATTTTCCTGTGACCAACCCTGTGCGGCGAAGGAGGTCATGGATGCACCTATGGTAAAAATCGCTGCAGCGCAGGGAATAAGCCATCTAAGTTTCTGTTTTCTCATGTTTGTTCTCCTTTCAATAAGAACCCTTTTTGTTAACTTTGTCAGCAGGTCTTGCTGATGGAATGACTTTAAACCATGGAGTAAGTCTAAGGTCAAGCGATGTAAAAAAGGCGTAAGAATGCGTAAGAAAAGCAGGAGAATTTAAGAAAACTGTAATCTCACCATATTCTGGAAGCGGTTCCAGCGGCTGCCACCAGGTTAGAATTGGAATTGCAATTCATATTAGTAATAGGGCAAAAAAAAATAAAAAAGAGACAGGAATCCCTATCTCTTATGCAATAATAATACCACAAAATTAACTTTTTTTCAAGTCTTGTAATTTGGCTCTGCCTGGAGTAGACTTTGTATTTATCAAAGGAATGGAGGGTTTTTATGGATAACGGGAAGTGGTTACAGACTGCAAACGACAGCCTTCAGATTGCTAAAGTAAAGGCGGCCAATGATTATACAAAAAAGTTTGGTCTAGCATTAACGGATGAGGAGACAGCTTTGCTTATCAGGGAGAGAAAAGATGCGTTAAAGGAACAGGAACGGGTGGAATTTGGTGAAGGTATTCTTCCGAAACTGATTTTTGCGTTTTGTGATTCCCCATATATTTATCAGGATAATTATGTGGATTCCCTGGGAAGACTTCAGGATATGTTCTACCTATATAAAAATGAATCATTGGATGAAATTACTGACGATGAACTGATTGAATTCATGAAGGACCAGTTTGACGGACCGTGCCAGGGTTCTCTGGATCATCTGGAGGATACTGGATTGGAGGCGTTTGCAAGGCGTGTCCGCCTTGGACTAGATTTATATGAGGAAGAAGACGATGAGTTTTGAGACGGAAGAGTTATTGCCAATCGTGGCGGAATTAGCAGATAAATATACGGGAAAGGAAAGTTCCTCCATTACCTATGAAAAAGCAAGACAGCTCATGGAAGCAGTTTTGTACTGTATCCATGAATACGAAACTGATCCGGCTAAAAGTCAGGAGCTTCTTACTATGGATGAGAAGGCGGCGGCAAAAAAGGTCTATAGCCTGGGATATGAGACGGTGCTGAGAAATGTAAAGGAGGCCCAGATTCTATATAACAAAATAATACCGGATTTTAAATATTATGAAAACCAGTGTTATTACGATACGTTTGTTAAAGGAATCCCCTCTTTCTTTTTGTATTATGATCCTCGCTTTCAGCCTCAGAATCACATTCTTACATTGGATTATCCGGTTTTGAATCCAGTGCATTCTTTGCAGGGAATTGATGCCATAAGCGCTTTTATAAAATGTGTCAGTCTGGAACAGATTTTCCTTGGAAAATTACCAGATGAATATGTTTTCTATGTGCTGAGAGCCTATTCCCCGGATCATGAGGAACTGATCATCAACCTAACAGGCATTGTGCTGCGGAATGTTCTTGGCTGCCGTATGGCAGGTAAAAGGATTAATACACAGGGATATACCCCCGGAGAACTGGGAAGGTTAATAGATTATGTAAATCATAACGATAGTGCTGAATTGAAACAGGATATGGAGGGTCTGGTTGATGAATTGGTAAGGTCCGGATATGATGGCCTGGAAGAATTGGGTGATTACCTGAAGGCAGACCTGCATGATTACTGCTTTGAACTGAAGAATGCTGTGGAGAATCAGTGCCTGGATTCCATTCTCGCTATATAGAATGAACAACAGGGTGATTTTTTGTAAATATTGATTTGAAACGTGAAATAAAAAAACCGGGAAGATTGTAGGATTCTTCCCGGTTTCTTTTTTACACTGTTTCCGAGGGATTTTCCCCTCTGCGCATATTTTTCTGGGCAGTGGAGAGCATCAGCTTGATTCGGTTTAACTGGTTTACTTCGCTTGCGCCGGGATCATAATCCACGGCAATGATATTGGAATCAGGATAAGCTTTCCGCAGCTCCTTGATGACGCCCTTTCCAACGATGTGATTGGGGAGGCAGCCAAAGGGCTGGGTGCACACAATATTGTTGGTACCGCTGTGGATCAGCTCCAGCATCTCTCCGGTTAAAAACCAACCTTCGCCGGTCTGGTTTCCGATGGATACAAATTCCTTTGCCATATCCGCCAGATTTCCGATGTGGGCCGGGGCTGTGAAGTGTTTGCTCTTTAACAGCTCCTTCTTTGCAGTCCTGCGGAAATATTCCAACAGGGAGATTCCCATATTGGATAAAGCTGCGGTAGTTTTCTTGCCGCCTAAATTCTGGGCCTTAAAGTTATTGTTGTAGAAGCAGTATAAAAGGAAGTCCATCAGGTCCGGCATAACAGCTTCCGCGCCCTCTGATTCCAAAAGCTCTACAATGTGATTGTTGGCCAGAGGAGAAAACTTAACAAGGATTTCTCCTACGATTCCTACCTTGGGCTTCTGAACGGCATTTCTTGGAAGATTATCAAAATCCCTGATAATTCCCTTAATGTTACGGGAGAAGGTCATCATGTCCGGGGATTTCCTGGACAGGGATTCAATGCACTTTTCTTTCCATTTCTCATGAAGGGAATTGGCTGAGCCGGGCACCTTCTCATAAGGGCGGGTCGCATATAAAACTCTCATAAAGACGTCGCCGTATACGACTGCCTGCATAGCCTTTGTCAGCATTGGCAGGGTGATGGTAAATCCCGGGTTTGTCTCCATGTTGTTTGCATTGACGGAAATAACCGGTATATGGCCCATATCTGCTTTCTCCAAGGCGCGCCTGATGAAGCCGATGTAGTTGGACGCCCGGCATCCGCCTCCGGTCTGACTCATGAACACCGCAGTGCGATCTAAGTCATATTTGCCGGAAAGAAGTGCATCCATGATCTGGCCCACCACGATAAGAGACGGGTAGCAGGCATCGTTGTTAACGTATTTTAATCCGGTATCAATGGAAGAGCGGTTGTCGTTTTGAAGGACCTCCACCCGGTAGCCAAAGGAACGGATAGCTGGTTCAATTAAATCAAAATGAAGGGGTGACATCTGAGGGCACAGGATGGTGTAATCCTTTTTCATCTCTTTGGTAAACATAATCCTGTGATAAGCGCTGGAAACCACCTTCTGTTCGTAATGGCGTTTGTCACGCACCCGCAGTGCCGCAATCAGAGAGCGTATACGGATTCTGGCAGCTCCCAGGTTATTGACCTCATCGATCTTTAAAACGGTATAGATCTTACCGGAGCCGGTTAAGATGTCATTAACCTGGTCCGTAGTAACAGCATCCAGCCCGCAGCCAAAGGAATTCAGCTGGATCAAGTCCAGACGGCTCTCCTTTTTAACGAGAGCTGCGGCCCGGTAAAGCCTGGTGTGGTACATCCACTGGTCAGTAACCACCAGAGGGCGTTCGATTTCAGCCAGATGGGAAATGGAATCCTCCGTGAGCACGGCAAATCCATAGGAGGTAATAAGCTCCGGAATACCGTGGTTGATTTCCGGATCCACGTGATAAGGGCGGCCCGCCAGCACGATGCCATGGCGGTCGTTTTCCTCCAGCCACTTTAAAGTTTCCTCGCCCTTTTTCTCCATATCGGCCCTGGAAGCCATAAGCTCCGCCCAGCCCTTCCCGGCAGCTGCAGCAACCTCAGACGCCGGAATCTGGAATTCCTTTGCAAATACCTCTGTTAAGCGTCCGGTAAGGATTTCTTCGTTGGTAAAGGCCATGAATGGGTTCAAAAAGCGGATATTTTCTGTTTTGATACCTTCCACGTTGTTCTTGATGTTTTCTGCGTAGGAGGTGACAATGGGGCAGTTAAAATGGTTTCCTGCCTCAGGGGTTTCATTCCGCTCATAGGGAATGCAGGGATAAAAAATGGTTTTAATTCCCTGCTTAATCAGCCATTCAATGTGTCCGTGAGCGATTTTTGCCGGATAGCATTCCGATTCGCTGGGTATGGATTCAATGCCCAGCTCATAAATCTTTCTGGTGGACTGAGGGGAGAGCACGGTCCGGAATTTCAGTTCCTTAAAGAAAACAGCCCAGAAGGGGTAGTTTTCATACATGTTTAAGACTCTTGGAATGCCGATGGTGCCACGCTCCGCAAGATCCGGGCTAAGAGGCTCGTAATCAAACATACGGCGGTTTTTATAATCAAAGAGGTTTGGTATTTCTCTCTTTGCTTTTTCCTTGCCAAGGCCCCGTTCACAGCGGTTTCCCGTAATAAACTGGCGGCCACCGTCAAAACGGTTAACGGTAAGTACACAGTTGTTGGTGCAGCCCTTGCAGCGGGCCATGGAGGTTTCGTAATGCAGCCCCAGAATCTTATCAAGGCTCAGCATAGAGGTTGTTTTGGATTCCTCATAGCGTTCCCTTGCGATAAGAGCGGCGCCGAAAGCTCCCATGATGCCTGCAATATCAGGCCTGATGGCTTCGCAGCCTGAAATCTTTTCAAAGCTTCTTAAAACGGCATTGTTATAGAAGGTACCACCCTGGACTACCACATGCTGACCCAGATCAGAAGCATTTGTAATTTTAATTACTTTAAACAGGGCATTTTTAATGACTGAATAAGCTAGCCCTGCAGAAATATCGGATACCTCTGCCCCTTCCTTTTGGGCCTGCTTTACGTTGGAATTCATGAATACCGTGCATCTGGTCCCTAAATCGGTGGGATTCTTGGCAAATATGGCTTCCTGTGCGAAATTCTCCACCTGGTAATTTAAGGAGTTTGCAAAGGTTTCGATAAAGGAGCCGCAGCCCGAGGAACAGGCTTCGTTTAACTGAACGCTGTCCACGGTACCATTTTTGATGCGGATGCATTTCATGTCCTGACCGCCGATGTCCAGGATGCAGTCTACCTCAGGTTCAAAAAAAGCTGCCGCATAGTAGTGGGAGATGGTCTCCACCTCGCCCTCATCAAGCAGGAAAGCTGATTTTAAAAGGGCCTCTCCGTATCCTGTGGAGCAGGACCATACGATCTGGCTGTCCTTTGGCATCTGTTCCTTGATCTCACCCATGGCCCGGATCGCCGTTGCAAGAGGACTTCCGTTGTTGTTGCTGTAAAATTTATATAGCAGGGTGCCGTCTTCACCTACAAGGGCTACCTTTGTGGTGGTGGAGCCTGCGTCGATCCCTAAAAAGCATTTTCCGTGGTAGGAGGATAAATCACCCTTTTTTACGCAGTGGCTGTTGTGACGGTCTATAAATGCATCAAAATCAGCCTGATCCGAAAACAGGGGCTCCATGCGCTTTACTTCGAATTCCATCCGGATGCCGGATGATAAGCGGTTTATCATTTCCTCCAGAGAGATATCCCCTCCCTGCATTTCCTCTGCATTCATAGCCGCGCCGATGGCAGCAAATAAGTGGGAATGCTCCGGAGCGATGATCTCATCCCCGGATAAATGGAGGGTACGGACAAATGCCTTCTGAAGCTCCGGAAGGAAGTGGAGAGGGCCGCCAAGGAATGCCACATGGCCCCTGATCGGCTTTCCGCATGCCAGGCCGCTGATGGTCTGATTGACCACTGCCTGAAAAATAGAAGCCGCAAGATCTTCCCTGGTCGCTCCTTCATTGATGAGTGGTTGAATGTCCGTTTTTGCAAATACGCCGCAGCGTGCGGCAATTGGGTAAATGGCCTTATAATTGGCCGCATATTCATTTAAACCGGAGGCATCGGTCTGTAAAAGAGCTGCCATCTGATCAATAAAGGAGCCGGTGCCACCGGCACAAATCCCGTTCATACGCTGGTCAATGCCACCGGTGAAGTAAATAATTTTTGCATCTTCTCCGCCAAGTTCGATTGCCACGTCGGTCTGCGGGGCATAATCCTTAAGAGAGGTGGCAACTGATACTACCTCCTGGACAAAGGGAACCTTTAAATGGCTGGACAGAGTTAATCCGCCGGAGCCTGTGATGGCAGGACGTAAGTCCATAGGGCCCAACTTATCAAAGGCCTTCTTTAAAAGGCCTGCCAATGTTTCCTGTATGTTTGCATAATGTCGCTCATAATCAGCGAATAAGATCTCATGGTTTTCATTTAATACAGCTATTTTAACTGTTGTGGAACCGATATCGATTCCTAATGTGTGATATGTAATCATATGTGCGGGGTATCCCCTGCCTCCTTTTGTGTAAAAGTAAGTTGCTGACTCACCGAACATCAGTTTAACATAAAATAAGAAATAATACAATTGCCATAACATGCTAAAAAAATGTTAAATCTAGTAAAATTTGTTTAAGTTAACGAAAAGGGGTTCCTTTTCATTTGACAAAAATGGCCTGGGAAATTATAATGTATAAGTCAAAGTCTGCCAACGTTTTTATTTAGATTTTTCAGCGAAAGAGAGAAATGCTATGATTCAGATTTATAAAACAGAAGACGGCCTGATTCAGCAAAAGGATGAGCTTTCTCCTGGTTCCTGGATCGCCCTTACCAATCCGACTGCCACAGAGATCCTGGAAATCGCTAACACCTGTAAAATCGATCCCGATGATTTAAGGGCTCCTCTTGATGAGGAAGAACGTTCCCGTATCCAGACGGAGGATCATTACACGCTTATCCTGGTTGACGTTCCCACCATTGAGGAACGCGGCGGCAAGGACTGGTATGTTACCATACCAATGGGAATCATTACGACAGATGATGCCATTATTACGGTCTGTCTGGAGGAAACCACAGTTCTCAATGCATTTATGGATGGCAGGGTGAGGGATTTCCACACGTATATGAAAACTCGGTTTATCCTGCAGATTCTTTATAAGAATGCATCTTTGTACCTGCAATATTTAAGAATTATTGACAAAAAGAGCGGGGAGGTCGAAGAGAAGCTTCATAGATCCACAAAGAACCGGGAGCTTATTGAGCTTTTGCAGCTGGAAAAGAGCCTTGTATACTTTACCACATCCCTGCGCTCTAATGAGATGGTACTTGAAAAACTGATGAGAAATGAAAAAATCAAGAAGTACCCTGAGGATACGGAACTTTTGGAGGATGTCATCGTAGAGAATAAGCAGGCGATCGAGATGGCAAACATCTACAGCGGGATTTTAAGCGGAACCATGGATGCCTTTGCTTCCGTCATATCCAATAACTTAAATATTGTAATGAAGTTTCTGGCAACCATCACCATTGTTATGTCCATACCAACCATGGTGGCAAGCTTTTACGGAATGAATGTTAATTCCATAGGTATGCCTTTTGCAGATAATCCTCATGGCTTTATCATTGTTTTAGGTTTGACACTGGCCTTAACGCTGATTGTAGCGTGGATTTTTTCTAAAAAGGATCTGTTTTAGCTTTAGCATGGCAGAAAAGAGGAAAGCATGAATTTTTTTAATAATTTCGAACGCAGATTCAGAAAGTATGCAATTCCGAATCTGATGTACTATATCATCGGCATGTATGGTGTGGGACTCTTAATGGAGATGCTCGCACCGGGATTCTACTGGCAGTACTTATCTCTTGACGCAGGAAAAATACTTGGCGGTCAGGTGTGGAGGATTGTCACGTTTATGATTTACCCGCCGGGAGGCGGCACGTTCTTTAGCTTGATCGGCATGTATTTATACTACATGCTGGGAGTGAACCTTGAGAGAATCTGGGGAGCATTCCGTTTTAACGTCTATTTCTTCATGGGAGTCATCGGTCATGTGGCGGCGGCGCTGATCGTGTACATTTTCATGGGAAAGACCGTATACCTGACAACGGAATATCTCAATTATTCCCTGTTTTTTGCCTTTGCCGCCACATTTCCGGATTTGGAATTCCTTTTGTTTTTCGTGATACCTATAAAAGCCAAATGGCTGGCCACCTTTAACGGAATCTATTTCCTGTATGGCTTTATCACCGGCAATATAGCGACCAGAGTCACGATATTCATGTCCTTATTGAACTTTATCATTTTTTTCCTTTTGACACGGAATTTAAGCCGGTTCAATCCGAAAGAGATCAAAAGAAAGCAAGAGTTTCATAAGCAGACGAAGATAAAGCCCCAAGGATGGACACACCACCGGTGTGCCGTTTGCGGACGGACCGAAAAGGATGCCCCAAACCTGGAATTCCGTTATTGTTCAAAATGCGAAGGCAGTTATGAATACTGTTCTGAGCATTTGTATACACATAAACATGTAACACCGTCCAACCCCACAACCGGTGATACGACCAACTAGCTACGGAGGATAACGATGAAGAGAACCAAGATTATTTGCACTATGGGACCTAATACCAACGATTACGCAATGATGAAGGCACTTGCCGAGCACGGCATGGATGTTGCCAGATTTAACTTTTCACATGGTGATTATGAGGAGCAGAAGATGCGCCTTAATTTACTGAAGAGCATCCGTGAGGAACTTGACCTTCCGATTGCAGCGCTTCTTGATACAAAAGGACCGGAGATCCGTACCGGACTTTTAAAGGACGGCAAAAAGGTGAATCTGAAAGAGGGAGAAATCTATATCCTGACAACAGAGGAAATCGTTGGAGATGATACAAAAGGACATATTAACTATGATGGCCTGAATGAAGATGTGATCCCAGGAAACCGTATCCTCATTGACGATGGTCTGATTGAACTGGAAGTTCTTGAGGTAAAGGGTAAAGAAATTACATGTAAGATCATTAACGGCGGCGAGTTGGGAGAGAGAAAAGGCGTTAACGTTCCTAATGTTAAGGTAAAGCTTCCTGCGCTTACCGATAAGGATAAAATGGATATTAAATTCGGTATTGATCAGGGTTTTGATTTCATTGCAGCCTCCTTTGTACGTACAGCAGATGCCATTTACGAAATCAAGAAGATTTTGGATGAGCAAGGTTCCAATATGGCCGTTATCGCCAAGATCGAAAATGCAGAAGGCATTGAAAATCTGGATGATATCATTGAAGCTAGCGACGGCATCATGGTTGCCCGCGGCGATATGGGAGTTGAGATTCCGGCCCAGGAGGTTCCGTTTATTCAGAAGAGCATCATAGAAAAATGTAACGAGGCCTGCAAGCCTGTTATTACAGCTACCCAGATGTTAGATTCTATGATCCGCAATCCCCGCCCAACAAGAGCAGAGGTAACGGACGTAGCAAATGCAGTTTATGACGGAACAGATGCGGTAATGCTTTCCGGCGAAACCGCTATGGGTAAATATCCGGTTGAGGCCCTTTCCATGATGGCTTCCATCGTAGAGGAGACAGAAAAGCATCTGGATTACAGCGCATACAGAGAGCGCAAGGTTTCTGCTGTTAATGTGCATAATGTATCCAATGCCGTATGTTATTCTTCTGTAGCCACTGCTCATGATCTGGGAGCCAGAGTGATCGTAGCGCCAAGCATCACCGGCTTCACGACAAGACTGTTATCCAAATGGAGACCGGAAAGTCTGATCATCGGTCTGTCCCCAAGTGCTTCCGCTCTTCGTCAGATGCAGTTATACTGGGGTGTAAAGCCATTCCATGGAAAGCGTGCGGAGTCCACGGACGTTTTGATTTATTCCTCCATGGAACTGTTAAAATCAAAAGGCATTGTAAAGGAAAATGAAACGGTAGTGGTTACTGCCGGTGTGGTGAATCCGGTGAGAAAAAATGAGCCGGCAGCTCATACCAACATCATGAGGGTCGTAACCGTAGACTAACGTGCTATGAATATTTATACAAAATAAGTGTAGACAAAGGAGTCTATCCCCGGTACAATGTAGCTTACAGCAGATGTGCCGGAGACAGGCTCTTTTTGCATATGGTAAGCTACGAGAGGAGAGGAAAGCTATGGATAAGAGACCATTTGTTACCAAGGAGAAGTTAGAAGAAATCGTAAAAGAATATCCTACACCTTTTCATTTATACGATGAAAAAGGGATCAGGGAGAATGCCCAGAAGTTAAAGGAGGCGTTTTCCTGGAATAAAGGATACCGGGAGTATTTTGCGGTAAAGGCCACGCCGAATCCATTTATCCTGAATATTCTAAAGGATTATGGGTGCGGAGCGGATTGTTCATCCATGACAGAGCTTATGATGTCTGATTGCCTTGGCTTTACCGGTTCTGATATCATGTTTTCTTCCAATGATACGCCTGCTGAGGAATTTCAGTATGCGGACAAAATCGGCGGAATCATCAATCTGGACGACATTACTCATATCGATTATCTTAAAAAGGCCATCGGGCATATTCCGGAAACCATTAGTTGCCGTTATAATCCGGGCGGAATATTTAAGATCAGTAACGACATTATGGATAATCCGGGGGATTCCAAATATGGGATGACGACCGAGCAGATGTTTGAGGCGTTCCGGATATTAAAAAGCAATGGAGCCAAACACTTCGGTATCCATGCTTTTTTAGCCAGCAATACGGTGACCAATGAATATTATCCCCTTCTTGCAAAAGTGCTTTTTGAACTTGCAGTAAAGCTTAAAGATGAGACAGGAGCCCATATCTCTTTCATTAACTTATCAGGAGGGATCGGAATTCCTTACCGTCCGGGTGAAGAGTCTAATGACATCAAGGCCATCGGTGAAGGGGTCCGAAAGGTTTACGAAGAAATTCTGGTACCGGAAGGAATGGGAGATGTGGCAATTTACACAGAGCTTGGACGTTTCATGCTTGGGCCTTACGGCGGACTGGTAACAAGAGCCATTCATGAGAAGCATACCCACAAGGAATACATCGGCGTGGATGCCTGTGCAGTGAATTTGATGAGACCGGCCATGTATGGGGCTTATCATCATATCACCGTTATGGGAAAAGAGGGAGATGTGTGCGGCCATAAATATGATGTGGTGGGCTCACTCTGTGAAAATAATGACAAATTTGCCATTGACCGGAACCTGCCTGAGATATCCGTAGGCGATTTGCTTTTCATTCACGATACAGGAGCTCATGGCTATGCCATGGGATATAATTATAACGGGAAATTAAAATCTGCGGAGCTGCTCTTAAAAGAAGATGGATCCGTTCAGATGATCCGAAGGGCCGAGACTCCCAGGGATTATTTTGCCACCTTTGATTTTTGCGATGTGCTGAAGGATATGAAATATTAATAATTTTGTAAGGAATTATAAATATAGGAGAGATAGTTTCCGGAGTTTTGGGAAGCTTCTCTCCTGTTTTTTACTCAGAACTCCTGTTTTTTCTTAATTTGGGCAGAAAAATCCCTGTGCCACATGACACAGGGGTGATTTTTCTTAGGATTTTCGGATTTCAAAAAGGGTGAAAGGATAATTGATACATTGTGCATTTCTTATGGTCTTAGTATAACACACCGGCTCTAGAAAAGTTTGTATATTGTTTGAATAGATTATGAAGATTTTCTTAATTCAATCGTTACGTGGAAAATCAGATGTAGTTAAAATAGCAAAAAAATCTGGACTCGCCCTCATGAGCTATTTGAAAAATTATAGTTATTACACAACTAGTGACATAAATCTAATCAATTAGTGGCATTATTCGGATGTCCATATCAATTAATTGGAAAATAGTTTATCTGCATCGTGGGAACCATATTTTTCATCATTTATACGCTCTTTTACAGGAATCCATGTTTCCAGATTAATATCATAAAGATTAGCGATAGCGAGAGTATAGTACAGGACATCATAGAGTTCTTCTTCAATACTGCCCTTAAAAGAAGTCTCATTGGCAGGAGTTGTGTTCTTGCGTATTGCTTGGGCGAGTTCTCCGACTTCTTCTGATAATTTTAGAAAATAATCTTTTTTGAGGTCTGGATGATAATCTTTTTCTTTAATATATTTTTGTAATTTTGATATTGTGATATTTTTCATTTTTTACCTCCGATATGCCTAGTTTTTTATTTATTATTTCATATATGACACAAAATAACAAGAAAAAGAAAGGGTGAGTGCTGATAGCATAGCACTTTAGTGTAAGAAAATTATCGAAATTTGTAGGTAATATTTACTTTCTTTCGGCAAACCTTGGTATATAATATTAATATGGAGGTGAAAGATATAATGGGTAGAACATGGCATTTATTTCCTGGTATTTATAGAAATAAGAGTATAAGGAATTGTTTAAGGGGATTAGAAAGCAATGAAGATTATACAATATTTTATGATGATGGAATTTTTCAGTTTGAACGGAAAAGAGGAAGTAAAAAAATAGTATGCGAGATTAGTGTAGGTGCGTTTTATGATATTTGTAATGGCTTATATGATAAAACCGAGATTAATAATCGAATAAATGATTTTATTCTGCAGCAATTATATCTAAAAGGTGTTGAATTAGAGTAGCCATTGGTCGATGGGTGCTTATTTCCCGTTTCGATCCTATTACATAAAAATGAACCCACCATGTTGGTTTTATTCAACATATTGGGTTCATTTCAATTCTGGGCCCGGCAGAAGATATCTAGAAAAGAATGGAGCGTGCCAGTCTGGTGAGCACTTCCTCGCATCTTAAGATATCTTCACAGGGGACAAATTCATCCGGCTTATGGGCCAGTTCCAGATCACCGGGACCATAGGACATGCAGTTGGGGTTGTGAAGCTTTCCGGCGATGACGGCGGTGTCGGTATACCCGGGGAAATAGGAAACAGGGACCGTTTTTCCTGTGGTTTCTTCTGCTGCGGCTTTCAGGGCTTTTAATAAATAGGAGCTTTCATCCTTTTCAATAAAAGGCCTGTCTCCTGTGATCTCATAAGAAGCTGTGATCCCTGGAACTGCGACTGCAGCTTCCCGGATGGCCTGTTCCACAATGGAGATGGCAGCAGCTGTATCTGTGGGAGGTACCAGACGCATGTCGATCCAGACTTTGCATTGGTCAGGAACCACATACGGGCGGTATCCTCCTTCGATCTGGCCGAATGTGACGGTAGATATGCCCAGATCCTCATGGGAAGGGCATTCTCCGATCCGGCGGCGTATGGAAGAGATGATCTCGGCCATCGCGGCAATTGCATCGGCCCCTTTCCAGGGAGTGCTCGCATGGGCGGTTACTCCGGTAACGGTAACTTCAAACCAGGTACGCCCTTTATGAGCAACCTGGATCTGCCCGTTCGTTGGCTCTGTGTCCAGAATAAAGCTTTTTTCCGTTACCCAGCCTTCTCTTATCACATCCTCAACTCCCCGCATGAAATCTTCTTCATCAACAGTACCGATGAAAACAAAGGAATGCCTGGGGATTTTTCCGGAAGCCGCCTCCTTTGCCATAGCGGAAAAGGCGGAGAGGGCGCAGGCCAGTCCGGATTTCATGTCACAGGCTCCCCGGCCATAGATACTACCATTGATAACCTCCGCTCCGAGAGGGTCGGTTGTCCAGCCGTCTCCAATGGTCACCGTATCCATGTGGCAGATATAAACAAGGGCCGGGTCGTCGATTTCCCCTTTGATTTTTGCCATAATATTATAACGGCCCGGGAGGACCTCTTTTTTAATGACAGGGACAGGCAGGGAAGATAACCTGTTAAAAATATATTCGGCAATATTTTTTTCGTATGCACCGGGATCCGTACTGTCGATGCGGATCAGGTTCTGTGTCAGCAAAGTGGCATCGGATCGATGATTTTCCATAATAATCTCCTTACATGTTATTTTATATCCATTATAGGAATGGATTTGCAGAAAGTAAATGGTATTTGACTAAAATCTTCTTTTGTATTTCGGAGGAAAAGAAACCACATGAGCCAAACCGGAATATCCTAATAAAAAAGGAATCAGGTAATGGACTGTGAATCATGTGAGAGAAGCAATACACTGTGATGCTGCCCATCGTATGGGTTATACAGGACGTGGGATTGGAGTTGCAGTTCTCGATACGGGGATTTATCTTCATGAGGACTTTGAACATAGAATGGCGGCTTTTGTAGATATTGTACACCGCAGAAGGGACACCTATGACGATAACGGTCATGGGACCCATATATCAGGAATCATCGGAGGCAGCGGCATCGCTTCCGGAGGAATGTATATGGGCATTGCACCAGAGTGTCATATCATTATGCTTAAGGTATTGGATAAAAAAGGAAACGGCTATGCTTCAGATGTGTTAGCTGGACTTAAATGGATACGTGATAACAGAGAAAGGTATGGGATCAGGATTGTAAATATTTCTGTTGGTTCCTTTTCGAAAAAGGGGATGACAGAGAATTCTGTTCTTGTGCGTGGAGTAAATGCGGCATGGGATGACGGGCTGGTGGTCTGTGTGGCCGCAGGAAACATGGGACCGGGCATGAATACCATCACAACTCCGGGAATCAGCCGGAAGGTGATCACTGTGGGGTGCTCAGATGATTATAAAGAGGTCAATGTTATGGGAAACCGAATGATCGATTATTCCGGAAGAGGTCCCACCGGGGCCTGCATCTGCAAACCGGAAATCATCGCTCCGGGAGCAGGGATTATCAGCTGTGCCAATGAATCAGGCAATACCTTGCCAAAAGCGGAACCTCAATGTCGACGCCCCTGGTTTCAGGGGCGATTGCGCTTCTCCTTCAAAAATATCCCTATTTAACCAATCGGGATGTGAAACTAATGTTAAGAGAGCGGGCAGTGGATCTGGGGCTTCCCATTAATCAGCAGGGCTGGGGGATGCTTGATGTGGAGAAGCTTTTGATGTAATAGAAAAACGTATGAATATTAACAGGGCTTCTGCGGGAAAGTTTGACCCGTGGAGGCCCATATATTGTTTAGCACATGCCGGTTCTAATCCTCATGAAGAGGGGAGGGACTGTATGGCAGCGGTGTATGCGTACAGGAAATAAAACATTGTACGAGCCATACATTATAAGAGGAATATGCATAAATTTATGCGTCCAATTATTAAGGAGAGATACAATGAAATATAAAAAGGAACCTGAACTGACTGGACGGATTGTTTTGCCAAATGATCCGCTGTACAACTCCGCCCGTCAGGAATTCAATACGTTTTTTAATAAATTTCCACTGGTTATTGTTTTCGCAAGGGAAACACAGGATGTCATCAATGCAATACGCTGGGCGCGTTATAACGGAGTACCACTTCGAATGCGCTCTGGACGCCACAACTACGAGGGTGTGTCTGCGTTAAATGGCGGGCTTATCATCGATGTCAGCGAAATGAAACAACTGGAGATAAATCAAAAAAAAGGTACAGTCACACTCCAGACAGGGCTTCGGAATATTGAAATCATAGAAGAACTTGGTTCACAGGGTTTAGTCGTTCCACCGGGGCTATGCCCTACCCCTGGCATTGCTGGCGTTACCTTGGGCGGCGGGCATAGCAGCCTTTCCAGGCCTTGGGGGCTTGTTATTGACAATCTTCTGGAGGCAGAGTTGGTAGATGCAGATGGCTGTGTGCTGCATGCAAGTGCAGACCGCAATGCAGACCTGTTTTGGGCTCTGCGGGGTGGAGGCGGCGGTAACTTTGGCGTTTGCACTTCCTTCTGTTTTCGTACGCACGAAATCGATACGGTGGCTTATGCCGCAATCAACTGGGAACTTGAAGACTTGAAGCCGGTGCTAAAGGTCTGGCAGGAATATACGCTTCCCGACGCAGACATCAGGTTTACACCGCTGTTATCGATTATATCAGGAGAGCAGCCTCTTTTGCTTGCACAAGGGGTGTTTCTCGGCTCAGCCAAGGAATTGCGCGAATTGCTTCGTCCCTTACTCCGGACCGGTTCGCCGAGCAGCGTTTTTATTGAGGATATACCATGGGTAGAAGCCGCAGCCCGAATCGGCAGGACCCAGCCCGTCAGCCCGGAGCCATTTAAAAGCGTTGGGCCTTATGTAGATGCATTGCTGCCGGACGAGGCAATTGACATCATACAGCGTTTTATTACAAATCCTCCAACCTCTGCTGTGTCTCTCTTGTTTCATGGCCTGGGTGGGGCGGTAGCCGATATTCCCAGTAAAGCCACAGCGTATTTCCAGCGTAAGGCACTGTCAAATATGTCTATTTACGCCACATGGAATGAGCCTGAAGGCGCTGGCCCTGGTATTCATTGGGTGGATCAATTCCGAAGGGAAATGCTGCCATATACCAATGGTGTTTATATCAACACCCAGGATCTGTCCATTGAAAACTGGCCAAAGGATTACTACGGCGGTAACTTTGAGCGCTTGACCAGAATCAAGGCAAAGTACGATCCGGAGAATTTTTTCCGTTTTCCGCAAAGCATTCCACCGACTTTCGGCTGCCGCGAATAACTGATAGAGAAATGCATAGGTTTTTAGTGGGAACAATTGCATGGTAATAAAAAACCGTGTTTATCCGGGTATTTTGAGAATAGCACGGTTTTTTCCTGAATGATGCTTATTGCAGGTCAGTTGATAAAGCAAATTCGGATTGATATTCTTGCAAAATAATACTTGCACCTACATCCCTCCTATGCTATAGTAAATTAACAGTATGAAAGCAGTCTGTCTTTCTCTTCAACTTCCAGGCATTTCGCCGGAACATCCCTATTGAATTCATTAATACGAAATTTTTTGCTGTGTGGGTTAGGAGTGTGGTGCGTATTGAGCTCAGAAGTATAAAATTCTGGTTGACATTTGCCCCGAAGTATACTATGATTATAAACAGAAAAAGAACATTTGTTCGCATCGGAGGATAATATGAATAAAGATGATAAGCTAAAGGCGCTTGATGCCGCCCTTACTCAGATAGAAAAGGCATATGGAAAAGGCTCTGTTATGAAACTGGGCGACTCAGGCACAAATATGAATGTGGAGACCATACCAACGGGAGCATTAAGCCTTGATATTGCCCTTGGACTGGGCGGAATTCCAAAGGGAAGGGTTGTGGAGATCTACGGACCGGAATCCAGTGGTAAGACGACAGTTGCCCTTCATATGATCGCAGAAGTTCAAAAGAGAGGCGGCATCGCAGGATTTATTGACGCGGAGCATGCCCTTGATCCTGTTTACGCCAAGAACATAGGAGTGGATATTGATAACCTTTACATTTCCCAGCCGGATAACGGGGAGCAGGCATTGGAGATCACAGAGACCATGGTAAGATCCGGTGCCGTTGACATTGTAATCGTAGACTCGGTGGCAGCACTTGTGCCAAAGGCCGAGATCGAAGGAGATATGGGTGATTCCCATGTGGGTCTTCAGGCGCGTCTGATGTCCCAGGCTCTTAGAAAGCTGACGGCCATTATCAGCAAGTCTAACTGTATTGTTCTGTTTATTAATCAGCTCCGCGAGAAAGTGGGAGTGATGTTTGGAAGTCCCGAGACCACCACAGGAGGACGTGCCCTTAAGTTCTACGCGTCTGTCCGCCTGGATATCCGTAAGATCGAGACCTTAAAGCAGGGCGGCGACATGGTAGGAAACCGGGTCCGTGTCAAGGTAGTTAAGAATAAGATCGCACCGCCATTTAAGGAGGCGGAATTCGACATCATGTTCGGCAAAGGTATTTCCAAGGAAGGAGATATCCTGGATCTGGCGGTAAAAGAGAATATCGTGGAAAAAAGCGGTGCATGGTTTGCATATAATAACGTCAAGATCGGCCAGGGACGTGAAAATGCCAAAATTTATCTTCAGGACAATCCGGCCGTTTGTCTGGAGGTAGAGAACAAGGTCCGTATAAAATATGGGCTTCATGAAGAAAGCAGTATAGAGCCGGAGCGTGCTGGTGCAGCTGCTGCTAAGGAAAGCAAGAGAATCAAGGCAGAAGAAAGCAAGGACGAAACTTCCAAGGAGTAATCCCACAAGGTTTTGGCCGGCGGACTCATGGGCACCGGGTGAATAATTAAAATAAGGGGCATATATGATAGTTATGGAAATCGTGCCCGTTGATAAACGCAGGAGTAAAGTCATTCTGGATGAAGACTTTACTCTTGTCCTTTATCGAGGGGAACTTAGAAAATTTGGAATTGAGGAAGGAAAGCCGATTTCCGAAGAGACTTATGAGGAGATCCTACGGGAGGTTTTGTTTAAAAGGGCCAGGGAAAGGGTCCTTTTTCTTCTGAAATCCTCAGATAAGACAGAACAGGAACTGAGACGGAAATTAAAGGACGGAGGGTATCCGAAAGAGGCTGCCGATTACGCCATAGAATTTTTAAAAGAGCATCATTTTATTGATGATGAGAACTATGGCCGCAGATACGTAGAATTCAATTCGGAACGGAAAAGTCAAAGGCAGATTCAGTACGAGCTGCAGAAAAAAGGGCTGGACAAAGAGGTGATTCAGGAGATCCTTAGTGAACAGCCTGTGGATGAAGAAGCCCAGATACTAGCCTATCTGAAAAAAAAGTGCATAAAGGCGGAGGAAATGGACTTTAAGGAACGAGGAAAAGTGATGGCCGCCCTGGGTAGACGCGGTTTTTCCTATGATGCAATAAGTCATGTTTTAGGCGGCTTTTATAGTGAGGATTGACAACAAGGAAAATGTGTATAAGTATACCTGAAACACAGGCGAAATACTTGACATAATGTATAAAACAGTTTAAAATTGTAGTGTTGTATTGTTGTACAATGAAAATCTAATAAGGAGGTGCTCCTGTGTCAGTATCAGTATTCATGGCTATATTGATTGCAATTGTAGTATCAGTAGTAGTTGCTTTTATTGCCTGGTCTGCTGCCATCACGTATCGTAAGAACGCTTACGAGAGCAAGATTGGCACTGCAGAAGAAAAATCCCGGGAAATAATAGATGAAGCATTAAAGACCGCTGAGACAAAGAAGCGCGAAGCTCTCCTTGAGGCAAAAGAAGAGTCTTTAAAGACTAAGAATGAACTGGAGAAGGAAACCAGGGAAAGAAGAGCTGAGCTTCAACGTTATGAAAGAAGAGTACTAAGCAAGGAAGAAAACCTGGACAAGAAGTCCGAGGTTATGGAAAAACGAGAAGCAGGTCTGGCTGCTCGAGAGGACGCCCTGAATAAGAGAAATGCCGAAGTGGAATCTCTCTATGAAAAAGGCATTCAGGAACTGGAAAAAATTTCCGGACTTACCTCCGAACAGGCAAAAGAATATCTTTTAAAATCTGTTGAAGATGATGTTAAACATGACACTGCGAAATTAATTAAGGAACTTGACAACAAAGCAAAAGAAGAAGCCGAGAAAAAGGCGAGGGAATACGTGGTTACAGCCATTCAAAGATGTGCTGCAGACCATGTAGCAGAAACTACTGTTTCTGTTGTGCAGCTACCTAACGATGAGATGAAAGGAAGAATCATCGGAAGAGAAGGCCGCAACATCCGTACGTTAGAGACCCTTACGGGCGTGGAACTCATTATTGATGACACCCCTGAGGCAGTTGTATTATCCGGATTCGATCCGGTTCGTAGAGAAGTAGCCAGAATCGCGTTGGAACGCCTTATTGTGGATGGACGTATTCATCCGGCCAGAATTGAAGAAATGGTAGAAAAGGCACAAAAAGAGGTAGAAACCAATATGCGTGAGGAAGGAGAAGCCGCTGCTCTTGAAGTGGGCATTCACGGACTTCATCCGGAACTCATCAGATTGCTTGGCAAACTGAGATACAGAACAAGCTACGGTCAGAATGCCTTAAAGCATTCCATTGAGGTAGCCCAATTATCGGGGCTATTGGCAGGAGAGATCGGCCTTGATATCCGCATGGCCAAACGTGCCGGTTTACTACATGACATCGGAAAAGCCGTTGACCATGAGATGGAAGGTTCTCATATTCAGCTGGGTGTGGAGTTGTGTAAGAAATATAAGGAATCTGCAATCGTGCTGAACACTGTGGAATCACATCATGGCGATGTTGAACCACAGAGCCTTATCGCTTGCATTGTCCAGGCAGCAGATACCATATCTGCCGCAAGACCTGGAGCAAGAAGAGAGACTCTGGAGACATATACAAACAGATTAAAACAGTTAGAAGATATCACCAATTCCTTTAAGGGAGTGGACAAGTCCTTTGCCATTCAGGCAGGACGCGAAGTTCGGATTATGGTAGTTCCGGAGCAAATCAACGATGATGATATGATTCTTTTAGCCCGTGATATTTCCAAGAAGATTGAAGAATCTCTTGAATACCCGGGACAGATCAAGGTCAACGTGATCCGGGAGTCCAGAGTTACAGATTACGCAAAATAAGATAATGCCCTAAAACCGTAGAAGTTTTTATTCTTACGGGATTAGGGCATTTTTTGTTAATTATGTGTGACTCAAAATTATCTGGAATTCATTAACAGAAGCATATCTTCGCCTGCATTTAATTCAAATTGATAGCAGCCGTTTTCCAAGGTATCATATTTCAACCCTTGATATTACTCGATTACAAATTCTGTTTCGCGATCATTACCCCCTCACAGTATAGGAAAGAGCAAACAAAGACAATATAGTTTTAAATGTTTTTCTTGAATATAGTAAAGAATTGATGTATTATAATATAAATGCCCTTTTTCAGATCAGTCTAAGGTCAGAAAGATGCTTAAAGTTAAAAAATCTCGGGGCAGATTTAAACTATGCGAAGTAATATAATGCCTTAAAACCGTATAATAATCTGAATGCGGCTTTAAGGCTTATTTCATGTCAGGAGGATGATACGTGAATCGAAATATAAAAGTACTGATTAGCTGCATATTGGTCAGCCAGCTGTTTCTAATGACTGTATATGCGAAACCGGACTGGCCGTCTGATACGGGCATCCAGGCGGAAGCCGGGATTGTAATAGACGGGGATTCAGGTGCCGTCATATTTGGCCAGAATATCCATGCTCCTTATCCGCCGGCCAGCATAACGAAAATTTTGACTGCTCTTCTTGTTTTGGAGAACGCAAACCTTGACGACATGGTGACCTTTTCAAAGGATGCCGTTTATAATGTGGAAGATGGCAGCGGAAATAAATTAAATGTGGATACAGGTGACAAGCTTTCGGTAGAAGACTGCCTCTATTCTTTGATCCTCCATTCCTGCAACCAGGCAGCCAATGCTCTTGCGGAGCATGTGGCCGGCAGCAGAGATGGATTTGTAACCATGATGAATGAAAAGATACAGAGCCTTGGCTGTACAGAAAGCCATTTTGACAACCCGTCGGGACTTAATGGAGACAGCCAGTATGTGACTGCCTATGATATGGCGCTCATAGCAAAGGCTGCTTACAGCAATAAAAAGCTTGTGGAAATCAGCTCTGCAATCAGCCATAATATCCCTCCTACTAACAATAATCCGGAGGGGCTTACCATATATAACGAGCACCGTCTGGTAAAGACCAAGGATACAAAGAGTGAATTTTATTGTCCCTCAGCAGTGGCTGGAAAGACTGGATATCTAATTAAGGCCGGAAATACTGTTGTGACCTACGGGGAGCAGGATGGAAAAAGGCTTATTTCTGTTATTTTAAAAGGAAGCCCAAAGCAATATTTTATCGATAGTAAAACACTTTTGGAATTCGGCTTCAGCCGTTTTGAAAACTTCCCTGTCACAGGGAATGAAACCAACTATATATCAGGGGAAGAACCTGTAGAAATTAATGGGACATCTTATAAACCCTCTGATCTGGAATTGGAACCGGACAGCGTCATAACCCTTCCTAAGGGAGGCGAGTTCTCCCAGGCGGATAAGACTCTTGTAACAGAGCTTCCGAAAGGAAGCCCAAAAGGTGCGGTTGCCATGATCCAATATACTTACAATGACAGAAAGGTGGGCCAGGCCTACTTAATGGAAAAGAAGGCCCCGGAACCAACGAGCCAGGAATCAGAACAGGGTTCCACAGATGCAAAACCTGTGGAATCAGAAACAAATTCAGGCGGCAATAAAAAATCACCTGATAATAAGGGAAGCAGAGTGCTTACGATAGCAGGAATTGCTGCTTTTCTTGGACTGGCAGGCGGCGGAACCGGATTTTTCATTTATAAGAAAAAGAAAGAGGCCAGAGAGATTGCTCTCCGAAGAGAAGAGAGAAGGCGGCGTTTAAAAGCAGAAGGAGCAGAAGAAGCGTTTGATAAGATTCTAAAACAACGCCGAAATAAAAAGTAAACAGTAGAATAAAAGAAAATGAAAAGGACCAGCTGGGGAAGCTGGTCCTTTTTCGGAGAAGGTATTTCGTTTCTTATGGGGTGTAGCAAAAACTATATAATGTATTGGGGGGGGGTTACATTTATTAATATAACTCATTTTTCTGAAAAAGTGTCAACAAACATTCATAAATTTTAAAAATAAAATTGTGCATTTTCTCTTCGTTTATTGAAGGGGTTGTGGAAAAAATATAGAAATCCAGAAAGAACACATGCCTTCCTTGTGCGTTCTCTCCCCGGGCGCTTGAGGAATATTTTTGTAAAACCTGCCTTCTTGTGGTAAAATCTATAAAAACAACTTGTGCAATGGTGCGTACAAGTTATAGATTATAGTTAGAGGATATTTTGTCACTCTTATAAAAAGGTACTTGGAAAATAACATGTCTGGTATAAGACAGGAGGGCGGGATTATATCAATGGAGTATCACAAAGTAAAAATGGTAATTGACAGGGAGTATCCAATTGCACAGGTCGATGAAAGGATCTATGGGTCCTTTATAGAACATCTGGGGCGGGCTGTGTACGATGGGATTTACTGTCCGGAACATGGATCTGCTGATGAAGATGGCTTCCGGAATGATGTGAAGGAACTGATCCGGGAATTAAATGTTCCTATCATCCGGTATCCTGGAGGCAACTTTGTATCTAGCTTTAACTGGGAGGACAGCGTTGGGCCGTTCAATGAACGTCCAAGGCGTCTGGATCTGGCCTGGCGTAGTTTGGAAGAGAATAAGGTCGGTCTAAATGAATTTACCAAATGGGCCAGAAGTGCAGGCTCTGATGTAATGATGGCGGTAAACTTAGGAACCAGAGGAATTGCGGATGCATGCAATCTGCTGGAATACTGCAATCATCCCGGCAACAGCAAATACAGTGATCTAAGGATTAGCCACGGTTATAAGGAGCCTCACAACATAAAGACCTGGTGCCTGGGAAATGAGATGGATGGCCCATGGCAGATCGGGCATAAGACCATGGAGGAGTACGGGCGTCTGGCAGAAGAGACGGCAAGGGCTATGAAGATCATTGACCCTGACATTGAGCTGGTTGCCTGCGGAAGTTCATACTTAACCATACCCACGTTCCCGGACTGGGAGGCAGTGACCCTTAAACATGCTTATGACTATGTGGATTACATATCCATGCACCAGTACTATGGGAACCAAAAGGGGGACAGCCAGGATTTTCTTGCTTCCTCCGATGATATGGATCAGTTTATCCGCACCGTCATTGCTACCTGCGATTTTGTAAAGGCCCAAAAGAGGAGTAAAAAGGACATTAAAATCAGCTTTGATGAATGGAATGTATGGTATCACTCCAATGCGGCAGATGATGACATCACGAAAAACCACCCCTGGCAGGTTGCACCTCTTATGCTGGAGGACATTTACAACTTTGAAGATGCTCTTTTGGTAGGTCTTATGCTTATCACTCTTTTAAAGCACGCAGACCGGGTGAAGATGGCATGTCTGGCCCAGCTTGTAAACGTGATCGCGCCGATTATGACGGAAGCCAAAGGCGGAAAGGCATGGAGACAAACAATTTTTTATCCATTCATGCATGCTTCCCAATATGGACGGGGAACGGCCCTAGTTCCGGTCCTCAGTTCGCCGAAATTCGATACGTCTGGCCATGAAGACGTGACTGCGGTAGAAGCGGTATCCGTATATAATGAGGAACTTCATGAGGTAACTATTTTTGCGGTGAACAGGGATTTAAAAAAGGATGCAGAAATGACTGTGGATGTGAGGAGTTTTGAAGGATACCGGGTCCTGGAGCACGTGGTTTTAGAAAACGATGATTTAAAGGCTGAGAATGGGCCATTTTGCGAACGGGTTGCTCCAAAGCAGACCAGCCAGTCTGCATTAGATGGATATATCATGACAAGCACTTTGCACAAGGCGTCATGGAATGTGATTCGACTTGGAAAATAATAGAGGAGAGGGGTATTAAAACATGGTGAAAAAAGAATATAAATTTTGGTTTGCAACAGGTTCTCAGGATCTTTACGGTGAGGAATGCTTAAGGGATGTGGCGGAGCATTCCGGGATCATTACGGAAAGGCTGAATGCATCCGAAGCTCTTCCTTATGAGGTGATTTTAAAACCAGTCCTGATTGATAATACCTCCATACGCAGGCTGTTTCATGATGCTAACAGCGATGAGTCCTGCGCCGGTGTGATTACCTGGATGCATACCTTTTCTCCTGCTAAGTCCTGGATTTTAGGGCTTCAGGAGTATCGGAAGCCTTTGCTTCATTTGCACACCCAGTTTAACAGGGAGATTCCCTATGATACCATTGATATGGATTTCATGAATGAGAACCAGTCCGCCCACGGCGACCGGGAATTCGGGCATATGGTTACCAGAATGGGGATTCCGAGAAAGGTGATCGCAGGTTATTGGGATGAGGAAGAAGTCCAGAGACGGATCGGTTCCTGGATGCGGACCGCAGTGGGAATCATGGAAAGCAGCCATATTCGCGTGGTCCGGGTTGCGGACAATATGAGAAACGTGGCGGTTACCGAAGGGGATAAGGTGGAAGCCCAGATGAAATTCGGTTGGGAGATCGATGCCTATCCTGTCAATGAAATTGCGGATTATGTAAAGGACGTGGCAGCAGGTGATATTTCTTCCCTGGTAGAGGAGTACTATAGCAGATACGAAATTTTAACGGAAGGCATGGACCATGCGGAGTTTAAGGCCCATGTGGCGGTCCAGGCTCAGATCGAGCTTGGCTTTGAGCGGTTTTTAAAGGATAAGGATTACCAGGCGATAGTCACTCATTTTGGGGATTTGGGCTCTTTAAAACAGCTTCCCGGTCTTGCCATCCAGCGCCTGATGGAAAAGGGCTATGGCTTCGGGGCGGAAGGAGACTGGAAGACAGCTGCTATGGTGCGCCTGATGAAGATCATGACAGAAGGGGCAAAGGATGCAAAGGGAACTTCCTTTATGGAGGATTACACCTACAACCTGGTTCCCGGCAAAGAAGGGATCTTACAGGCCCATATGCTGGAGGTTTGCCCTACCATTGCGGATGGAACGGTAGGAATCAGGGTAAATCCGCTTTCCATGGGAGAGAGGGAAGCCCCTGCACGCCTTGTATTTACGGCGAAGGAGGGGAAAGGAATCGCAACATCTCTAATCGACCTGGGCAGCCGTTTTCGCTTGATTATCAACACCGTAAACTGTAAAAAGACGGAAAAGCCTATGCCAAAGCTTCCGGTCGCCACTGCGTTCTGGACACCTGAGCCAAACCTTACCACAGGAGCGGAGAGTTGGATTTTAGCCGGAGGCGCTCACCATACGGCCTTCACTTATGATCTGACAGCAGAACAGATGGGGGACTGGGCGGAAGCCATGGGAATTGAAGCTGTTTTCATTGATGAAAAAACTACCATCAGGGATTTGAAAAATGAGTTGAGATGGAATTCCATATCGTTTCGTTAAATAAATAACAAGGACTGTCCTTTAGGAAGGTAAGGGGCGGACATCATACAGGAGGGGGTTCAAATGATGGAAAAACAAATAGCAGCTGCGATCCGGGATGGGAGAACCGCTCTGGGAATAGAGCTTGGCTCCACACGAATTAAGGCCGTACTGGTAGATGAAGAACATAATCCCATTGCTTCGGGCAGTCATGACTGGGAAAACCAGTATGTAGACGGCGTCTGGACCTATTCCATTCCGGATATCTGGGATGGAGTAAGGGAAAGTTATAGAAACATGGCAGAGGAGGTGAAAGAGCGGTATGGGGAGACTCTTACCACCATCGGGGCCATCTGTTTTTCTGCCATGATGCATGGGTATATGGCATTTGACAAAGAAGGGGAGCTGCTGGTGCCTTTTAGGACCTGGAGAAATACCATGACAGAAGAGGCTTCGGAAAAGCTGACAAAGCTGTTTTCCTTCCAAATTCCACAGAGGTGGAGCGTTGCCCATCTATATCAGGCAATCCTTAACCAGGAAGAACATGTGCCGCAAATTGATTACCTGGTTACCTTAGAAGGCTATGTCCACTGGAAGCTGACGGGTGAACGGGTCCTTGGCATCGGAGACTGTGCAGGGATGTTTCCTGTAAACTGCGCCGCAAAGGATTTTCATAAGCGTATGATGGAGCAGTTTGATGAACTGGTTGCACCCCGGCAGTTCCCCTGGAAGCTTCGGGATATTATGCCAAGAGTGCTGACGGCAGGAGAGAGGGCTGGGACTCTTACCGAGGAAGGGGCACGGCTTCTTGATGCCAGTGGAAATTTAAAGTCTGGAATTCCTCTTTGTCCGCCGGAAGGTGATGCTGGGACGGGGATGACAGCTACCAACAGTGTGGCAAGAAGAACCGGCAATGTATCCGCAGGTACCAGTGTGTTCGCCATGGTGGTGCTGGAAAAAGAGCTTTCCAGAGTCTATCCGGAAATCGATATAGTCACCACTCCTGCCGGTGATGCGGTAGCAATGGTTCACTGTAATAACTGCACCTCGGATTTAAATGCCTGGGTTTCCCTTTTTGAGGAATTTGCGGTTACAATGGGAATGAAAGTCGATAAGAATACCCTGTTTTCCACTCTTTACCAGAAGGCTCTGGAAGGAGACAAAGATGGGGGAGGCATGCTTTCCTACGGCTACTTGTCCGGAGAGCATATTACCCATTTCGAAGAAGGAAGGCCGTTGTTTGTCCGGACGCCGGAAAGCCGGTTTAATCTTGCAAACTTTATGAGAGTCCATCTTTATACCGCTTTGGGAGCATTAAAAATGGGAATGGATATCCTCTTTGAGGAAGGAGTCCGGCTTAATGTGCTTTTAGGCCATGGAGGGCTTTTTAAGACGAAAGAAGTGGGGCAGAGGATCATGGCCGCCGCAATAGGTGTTCCGGTTTCTGTCATGGAAACAGCTGGTGAAGGAGGGGCCTGGGGAGCTGCACTTTTGGCCTCCTACATGCTTCAAAAGGAGGAGGGGGAATCTCTGGATCATTACCTGGCTGAAAAAGTATTTAAGGATGACGGGGGAACCAGGCTGGAGCCTGACCCGGAGGATGAAGCAGGCTTCCGGGCCTTTATGGAACGGTACAGAAGTGGACTTTCCATAGAGAGGTCTGCGGTAGACAACTTGAAATAGTACGGAAAGCAAAAAGGAGGAAGTTGGGATGCTGGAAGAACTGAAAAGGATTGTATACGAGGCAAACATGGAATTGCCCAAAAGGGGGCTTATCACTTATACCTGGGGAAATGTCAGCGGCATAGACCGGGATCAGGGGCTTTTCGTAATTAAGCCCAGCGGGGTGGATTATGAAGAGCTGAAGCCTGAGGATATGGTGGTTATGGATCTTGACGGAAATCAGGTAGAGGGGAAATTACGGCCCTCCTCCGATACTGCCACCCATCTGGAGCTCTATAAGGCATTTAAGGAAATAGGTGGGATCGTTCATACTCATTCACCCATTGCTACAGCCTGGGCCCAGGCAGGGAGGCCCCTTCCCTGCTATGGAACCACCCACGCAGATTACTTCTACGGGGAGATTCCCTGTGCCAGAAATCTCACGGAGAAAGAGACTCGGGACGGGTATGAGAAGAATACGGGAGCCGTGATCATCGAAACCTTTAAGGATAGGAATCCCATGCATGTTCCTGCAGTTTTGTGCAAAAATCATGGGCCCTTTACCTGGGGGACCGATGCGGCAAATGCGGTCCACAATGCCGTTGTACTAGAGGAAATCGCCAGGATGAACCTTATGACCGAACAGTTGAATCCTTCGGTCTTACCGGCACCCCAGTTTATGCAGGATAAACATTTTATGCGCAAGCATGGGCCGAATGCATATTACGGCCAGACTAAAGAATCATAAGGAGCCCAATATGGCGGAGGACAGCGGAAAAGCAAAGTATTATCTGTTGATGGAAGAACTGAAAAAGGATATTATTTCAGGTAAGCGAAAGCCTGGTGACCGGCTGCCTTCGGAAAATGAACTGTCGGCATCCTGTCATGTAAGCCGCCATACGGTGAGAAAAGCACTTTCCATTCTGGAGCAGGAAGGGTTTATTACGGCAGAGCATGGCCGGGGAACCTTTGTTTCCAAAAAGGCGGGAGGAAAAAAGGGATCTGGAAATATTGCAGTCATCACCACCTATTTGTCGGATTACATTTTTCCGCGGCTGATCCAGGGAATCGACAGTGTGCTAACGGCAAAGGGGTATAGCATTATACTGAAAAATACGGGGAACAGCAGGCTTAAGGAAAGCAGATGTCTGGAAGAAATCCTTGAAAAGGACGTTGACGGGCTCATCATAGAGCCAAGCAAAAGTGAGATCATGTGCGGTCATAAGGGGCTTTATGAGAAGCTGGATTTTTATCAGATCCCCTATGTATTCATTCAGGGTTGTTATGCCCATATGATGAGCAAACCTTATATCCTGATGGACGATTGTATGGGTGGGTATCTGGTGACAAAGCATCTGATTGAATTAGGACATCAGTGCATTTTGGGAATATTCAAGGCCGATGACAGCCAGGGAAGGGACCGGCACAAAGGCTATGTAAAAGCCCTGCAGGAGGCAGGATTTTCGTATGATCCGGATATGGTTGTCTGGTTCCATACGGAGGACCGGTCGTCTAAGCCATCTGGTGTGTTAAGGCTTAAGCTGGAAGAAGGAGTGTCCATTGACGGAATCGTATGCTACAATGACCAGATTGCCTTCGAGATCATGAAAACAATTGAAAAGTGCGGACTTTCCGTACCTGAGGATATCTCTGTAACTGGCTATGACAATTCCTTTATTGCAGAAAATGGGATTGTGAAGCTAACCACCATCGCCCACCCCCAGGAACGTCTGGGGGCTATGGCGGCGGAGCTTCTTATAGAAAAGATGAACAATATTCCCGATGAAGAAAGCAGAGTGGAGCGGATCTTAAAACCGGAGCTGATAATCCGGGAGTCCTGCAAAGACCGTCGGATTTAAATGGAGACAGATCGGAGTCTTCCCATGTAAAGAACGCATCCAAGGATCAGGATCCCGGAAAGAAGGAAGAGCAGCTGCATTCCGGTTATGGGAAGTCCCCCTATTTCCAGGGAAGGGAAAACCCTAAGAAGAGAGGCCCCAAGCAGGGTGGAAAGAAAGCCGCAAAGCCCTGCATAGGAGGAATTGGCGCTTACATATAGCACTCGTTTCTCCGTTGGGGCATAGTGATACTGAAGATTAAAGACGGATATGGCAATGCCTCCCCAGGCAGCGCCGGACAATGCCTGCAAAATTGGCTGAAGGGTATAACAGGTTTCCGGAGTCATGAAAAGCCAGCTGGCATGAACAAGTCCCAGCATTCCCATGGAACAGCGGGCTGCCAAAAGCCAGGAAGTAGCATCGGCCAGACGCCCCCAAAGCCAGGCAGCCAAAACCCGGACGGTTGAGGAAATGAGGCCCAAAAAGGTAATGTATGTATAATCTAACTTAAGTCCTGTAACCATGTATACGCTGAAAAATGGGCCTGCTATCTGAAGAGCCAGGTTCCAGAACATATAGGTGAGCATGACCTTCCTGTATTCTCTGTCGGCCAATGGCTTCCATAATGCATCCTGGAGCTTTTGGCGGTGGGGAAGGCTTTCCGGTTCACTGATCGAGGAGAGGCACCAGAAGTCCATACAGGCGACGAAAAAGACTACGGTCCCTACCACTAAAAATCCGGTCTGTTCCATGGAAAAGCTGCGGAACCGGTCCATGACCCAGCCCATGATAAGGCTTAAGATGGTGGAAAAGGCAAAAGCAAAGGAATCTTTTGTCCCCAGATAGTTTCCTCTCATATGCTGGGGAACAAGCTGCAGAATCCAGTTCCCGGTCCCGGTTCCGATAAAGGCTCCAAAAAAATGGGCAGTTCCATAAATACCGATTGCCGCTGCCAGGCGGAGCCCGGGATTTTTTATAAACAGGGGCACAAAAAAGACCGAAGCCAGAAGAAGCCTGTGAATAAACGAAAAACTGGAAATCAGGCATTTTTTCCGGCAGAGGCTTTCCAAAAGGATGGAGGAAAACATCTGAAGAGTACAGAGAAGGACCGGGATGGAACCGATGATCCCGTTTATGGAATCCGTGGCTCCCAGTGAATTGGCATAGCCGGAGAGGAATGCTCCGGTGGTCAGTGTAACGATTCCGTTGGCACAGCACCCTTCAGCTATAAAGAGTCTTCTGCCTTTGGAAAAATCTGCTTCTGTCATCGTGGTTCCGCTAAAATAGGTGCGGGACACTTTTTCTTTTAAGAGTAATACAGCTTCAATCATTGAACTTCCGTGGCATAACTGCCACAATCCCCTTTTCTTTTTGTTAGATATCTGATATTCTGTTTTTAAAGGTTTGTTTTTCCTCTCTCTATATTGCCAGCATAATGGAAGGGATACAAGAGGAAAAAGAAGCGAAAAACTGGAGGATTCCGACCGGGGTGACAGGAGGGAATTATGGAACATTATTTAAATTTAAAGGCCGTACTTCCGGTGAGAGCGTTAAATGCAGGATATCTGGTGACCCAAGGAAAGGGACGCCATGCGGATAGGGTCATGGATTCCTTTGAGATCATCTATGTAAATTCCGGGATTCTGGGGATTGCGGAAGAGGATATAACATATAACGTGGAGGAAGGGGAAGCACTGATCCTTTTTCCTGGAAGGCATCATTGGGGAACAAGAGAGTTTGAGGAAGATTTAAATTTTTACTGGCTTCATTTTCATCTGGAAGAAGAGGCTGTGAGGATCGGACGTGATATTATGTCCCTGCCTCAGCTCATCCGGATCAGGAAACCGGAGCAGTTTGAGGAACTTTTCCGCCGTTTCATTAAGCGGCAGAATGTCTGCAGGGGGGACCGGACCATCTTAAATCTGGTGCTTTTAGAGTTGCTGTGCGAGCTCAGTGACTCCCTTTCTCCAATGGAAGTGAACGGGCAGAAGGTGCTTTTGGCAAATCAGGCGGGACAGTATATCAGAAATCATTTTGAAGAGCCTTTATCCTCTTCCATACTGGCCGATAAGCTGGATTGCAGCCCGGATTACTTAGGACGCGTATACAATGCGGTTTATGGGAAAACTCTTACGGAGGGGATCCACGAGGCACGGCTTAATAAAGCGTGCAGAATGCTCATAGAGACAAACCAGACTGGAAATGAAATTGCCTACCAGTGCGGATATCAGGATGTGGATTATTTCAGAAGGATTTTCAAGAGATATATGGGAATAACACCAAAGGAATACAGACAGACTTATCGTCTGGTGGGAAGATAAAAAAAGCAGCAGGGGAGGGAAGCTCACCTTGCTGCTTTTCTGTATTCTGCGGGAGAAGTACCGGTTGTTTTTTTGAAGATGCGGCTAAAATATAAGGGATTGTCATAGCCGACGATGCTGCCGATTTCACCGATGCCGTAGTCCGTACTTTCAAGCAGCTCTTTAGCCTTTTTCACCCGGATGGAGGTTAAGTACCTGCGTGGAGGCATTCCTGCATACTGCTTAAAGCTACGGATAAACCAGCAGGTGCTCATATGGAGCTTTTTCGCATAATGGTCTATTTCAATATCCGTAGATAAGTTTTCATGAAAATAATGGACCGCTTTTTCCATTTCTTTCTGAATTTCTGTTTTTTGAAAACCTCCTTCTTCCCTTTGCCGCTTAACAAGCAGGAGAAGCTGCATGAGGTGGAGGGTCGCCAGTTCCACAAAACATGGTCGGGGAAGCTGTAGTTCGCGGATTATGGTAAGAAATAATTCCTGGTATTTGGAAGATACACCGGTGTATAAGATTCGGCTTTCATCAAAGCCTGCCTGTATGGTGAGTTCTCCGGCTTCTTTCCCTGTAAAATGCAGCCAGAATACCTCTGGCTTATCTTCCAGGTAATAGGCGTATTTCTGGGGTTCGCCAGGTTTATAGAGCACCATATTTCCGGCAGGGACTTCTACGGTCTCATTTTGGAAGGAAAAACATGCCTTTCCTGATGCAATGTATAAAATCTGGTAATCAGGACGTCCGAATGGCCGTATGGTGGACATGACGGGGTGAGTAATCAGGCGGTAGACGCCGCAGCAGTTTACCTTTAGAGGAACAGAGCTGTCCTCCAGCTCATCGTCTGTCAGGTTCATATAACCTGTATTGGTGTACATATGTAGTCTCCTTTTTTATTTATGGGAAGACAATGGGACAATGTCGTTTGAGTATGACTATAACGTGAGCCCGAGGTGCGCGAGTGAATCTCAAGTTTCACTTATTAATGCTTTCGTGTACAGTTTATATGTTATTGACTAAAAGTTCAATGATAATTTTGTTATTATATTTGTATATGGGATGTTATTCCGAATAAGAGGAGGAACCCTTTGATAAATATTGAGAGTTTTGTATGCAGAGGGAGATGGGGGTGAAAGATTTTTTTGATAGGTAAATATCATAAGATAATAAATAGATATTTTAGGTTGAGCCAGCAGGGAATATTAAAATAAACCCCGCTGACTTAGCTGTAATAATTAAACATTGCTCTGACTTTTTAATATACAGATTTTTGGTACATATTCACTTTATCAATTTGGTATTTGAAGAAAATGGATAGGCTAGATGTGGGTAATTAATGCGGTGTGAGATTGATTATGCGATGTGAACATTAACAGCCTGAAGGCCACGATTGCCGTTGGTTGTTTCAAAGGTGACTGACTGGCCATCTTCTAAAGATTTATAACCTTCCATAGCAAGACCGGAGAAATGAACGAATATATCGTTACCCTCTTCATCGCAAATAAAACCGAATCCTTTTTGTGCATTAAACCATTTTACTGTACCTTTTTTCATGAAAGATACCTCCTTAATTAAATTTTGTATTTTCCTAAAATCAAAAATCGCATATACTTGTAAATCATCAATAGAATAATGACTTACAAATATATGCGAAATCAAAACTTTATTTAAAATACTGACTCAGTGTAACATGGTATTACAAGGAAGTCAAGCGAAAGATAATAAATGGTAGTACTAAAGGGAAGTCGAAAAACTAACAGTATCATTTTGTGCATAGTTTGTTTAATTGGTGATATGGATTTTCTTACCGTTAATTTTATAATAAATGGTAAGAAAAGAAGGAGGAATCAACCATGATCGTACCCAAACATTATGAAAATCTCCACTTGCTTCATGAAAATACCATGCCAAACAGAGCCTACTACGTTCCGGCTTCCCAGGCGCGGTTTGATCTGGTGGAGCACAGGGAAAATTCCGACCGTTTTAAGCTTTTAAACGGGAGGTGGAAGTTCCGTTATTATGATAGTATTTATGATGTGAAAGAGGAATTTTTCAAAGAAGGCTATGATACGGGAAATTATGACGATATCCCTGTTCCGGGCTGTTTCCAGAACTATGGATATGACAAGCACCAGTATACCAATGTCCGCTACCCCTTCCCCATGGACCCGCCTTATGTTCCGTCTGAAAATCCATGCGGGGCTTATGTCCGGCATTTTATCTATGAAAGGGACGAAAATGCTCCCAGGACTTACTTAAACTTTGAAGGTGTGGATTCCTGTTTCTATGTGTGGCTGAACGGAAGTTATGTGGGATACAGCCAGGTTTCCCATTCCACCAGTGAATTTGATGTGACAGGACTGATTCGTGAGGGGGAAAATACCCTTGCTGTTCTTGTCTTAAAATGGTGCGACGGAAGCTATTTAGAAGATCAGGACAAATTCCGCATGACAGGCATTTTCCGGGATGTATATTTTATAAAGAGACCGGAAGAGGGAATCTTTGATTATTTTTTCACAACCACACAGCAAGAGAACCAGGCTCATATCCAGGCAGCAATCACCTTTTTTGGGAAAGAGGTTCCGATAAAGGCGCTGGTATATGATACCAATGGAAAACTGGTAGCCAGCCAGGAAGGATTCCCGCAAGATGGCAAGCTTCATTTGACCATAGAAAATCCGGTGCTCTGGAATGCAGAGCAGCCCTATCTTTATACCATTGTTCTGGAATGCCAGAATGAGGTGATCGTGGACCGTCTGGGAATTCGGGAAATCACCATAAAGGATGGAGTGGTTTATTTTAACGGGGAAAAGATTAAATTCCATGGAGTCAACCGCCATGACAGTGATCCAGTGACAGGCTTTGTTATCAGCCTGGAACAAATGAAAAAAGATTTAAGGCTCATGAAGGAGCATAATGTCAATGCTATCCGCACCAGTCATTATCCTGATGGACCACAGTTCTACCAGCTGTGTGATGAGTACGGCTTCTATGTCATTGATGAGGCTGATAATGAAAGTCACGGAACAAATAGTATCTACATGGAAGACCATTCCATAGAGGCGATACATGGCCGCTGGAACCGGGCCATTGCAGATAATCCGGAGTTTACCAAGGCCACGGTTGACCGCACGCAGCTTCTGGTGCAACGGGATAAGAACCGCCCAAGCGTTGTGATCTGGTCCATGGGAAATGAATGCGCCTATGGCTGCACCTTTGAAGCAGCTTTGGCCTGGACCAAAGCCTTTGATCCCTCCAGGCTCACCCATTATGAATCAGCTCGTTACCGTGACCACAGCAAGACCTATGATTTTTCCAATCTGGATTTATACAGCCGCATGTATCCGAAGCTGGAAGATATTCATGAATACATTGGAAGAAATGCAGAAAAGCCTTTTATCCTATGTGAGTACAGCCATGCCATGGGCAATGGACCTGGCGATCTGGAAGATTATTTTCAAGTCTTTGACCAGTATGACCAGGTCTGCGGCGGTTTTGTATGGGAGTGGTGTGATCATGCCATCTATCAGGGAAGGACCTTGGATGGAAAACCCATGTATCTTTATGGAGGAGATCATGGCGAATATCCTCATGACGGAAACTTCTGCATGGATGGTCTTGTATACCCGGACAGAAGGCCCCACACCGGGTTAATGGAATTTAAAAATGTTTGCCGCCCGGCAAGGCTGCTTTCCTTTGACCAGAAAAAGAAGGAACTGGTGCTTCAAAACCGCATGGATTTTATCGAACTGAGGGATTATGTGGTGATTGAGTATGAGGTGACTTGTGACGGAGCAATCACCGGTAGAGGCATCCTTGGTGATGGGGATTTACCCGAAATAAAGCCTCATGGAAAAGGCAGCCTGATTCTGGACCTTGAGGTTCCACCAAAGGGAAAATGTTATCTGAAGATTCAGTATTTATTAAAGCAGAATACCGCCCTTTTAAAGGCAGGAAGCCTTTTAGGCTTTGATGAAATACTCCTTGAAAATGAAGATATGAGAAATCAGACCGGTGTTTGTCTGTTAGGGGAAGAGGAATCAAAAGAGGGGGAGCATGGGCACCTTGCAGTCTGCGAGGATGACCGTTACCTTTTTATAGACGGAACAAATTTTGCTTATACCTACAACAAGCTGACCGGCTGCTTTGAGGATATGGCGTTTGAGAACAGAACCCTTCTGGAGCGTCCCATGGAGTATAACATCTGGAGAGCACCTACGGATAATGACAGATATATAAAGAATAAGTGGATGGCGGCTCATTATGACCGGGTTATTTCCAGAGCTTATGAAACCTCTTGCGAGGTAAAGGATGGGCGGGTGGAAATAAGGACTGTACTGTCTGTCACTGCGGCTGTGATCCAGAGGATTTTGATGATTGAAGCCTTGTGGACCATAGGAAAGGATGGGGTTTTAGATGGAAAGCTTCATGTAAAAAAGGATATGGAATTCCCGGAGCTTCCAAGGTTCGGCCTTCGCCTTTTCCTTCCAAAGATCATGGATCAGGTGACTTATTATGGCCTGGGTCCAGTAGAAAATTATATGGATAAGAGAAGGGCTAGCTATCATGGATTATTTACCGCCACGGTAAAGGAAATGCATGAGGACTATTTAAGGCCTCAGGAGAACGGAAGCAGAAGCGATTGTGATTTTGTAACGATAAATGGCGGAGGAGCCTCCCTCTCGGCAGTTTCAAAACAGGCATTTTCCTTTCAGGCATCGGTTTATACTCAGGAAGAATTGACGGAAAGGGCCCATAATTATGAACTGACACCATCGGGATTTACGGTTCTTTGCCTGGATTACCGCCAGGATGGCATCGGTTCCGCAAGCTGCGGGCCGGATCTTTTGAGCCAATACCGTTTCAATGAAGAGGAGTTTGTTTTTGAAGTGAGATTGGTTCCTATTGCCACTAAGCATATATAAAATAAAATCTGTGTTTGTCTTACCAGGCAGGATCGTTGATGAAAATAAACGGTTCTGCCTGCTTTATGTTATATAGGATTATGGTTTACAGGGGCGTTGTTTTTGATTTGTGTTTTTTAATCATTGTCCGGAACTGGCTGACTGTGATACCTAACTCATTGCTGGCGGTTTCCAGGGTATAGATGCGTTTCTGCCATTTTTCGTAGACCGGGTAAAATTCCTGGGGAATTGGGGTGGGAAAGCGCCCCAGATGCTTTCCCTGTGCTTTTGCAAGGGCAATTCCCTCCGCCTGACGCTGTTTGATGTTTTCACGCTCCGCCTGTGCCACATAGGAAAGAAGCTGCAGGACAATGTCAGAGATCAGGGTACCGATCAGATCTTTATTTGTTCTTGTGTCCAGAATGGGCATATCCAGGATCACAATATCAGCTTTTTTTGTTTTTACGATTTCCCGCCATTCTTCCTGTATGTCATCGTAATTTCTTCCCAGACGGTCAATGCTTTTAACAACAAGAACATCTCCTTCTTTCAATTTTCTCTTTAACTTTTGATATTGGGGTCTGTTAAAATCTTTACCCGACAATTTATCGCAGAATATGTTCTTGTCAATAATCCCCCAGCGCAGAAGTTCTACTTTCTGCCGTTCCGTATTTTGCTCCAATGAGGAGACCCTCATGTATCCGTAAAAGCTTTTCATTAAAATAACCTCCTGTCATTCTTAATTATGGCATGAGGTTAAGGGATTATTCTACTATATTAGCATTTGTAAAAAAAATAGTGATAACAATAGTCTTCAAGTCAAAATATAAAAATGAAACCTAGATAAGTAAGCGATGCTTATTTGGCTGGAATCTTTGCATGTAAAATAATAATTATATCATCAGATTATTTGATAAAAAGGTACACCTTTTTATCAAATAGAAATGTCACAAAAATGCTACATATATTATAAGCACTATTACGACAAAATACAACATATTTCGCACATTTTATTCCTATTTTCTTTACATTTCGCCAGTGATACCAAGGTGTACCTTTTTGTTATTAAGGTGTAACCGCAAGAAAAACCAGTTTTGTCTGCTTCTGGCAGACCGGGATTTCAGGGCGGACTTTATTGATATGGTGATTACAGAGATGGGAAAGTTACAAGATAAGCATGGTAGATTATGGGGGTGGAGATGTAAAGGTGGAAGTATTTTATAATATTAGCAGCAAAAAGAAGATATGTGTTTCAATAATCAAAGGTGTTAAAACGCTTATGGATCGAAAGCCATAAAACGGTCCCGTTCATTAATGACTGGCATTTCAATGATACTTAGAAATCCGTTTCATTGAAAGCATCTGAATTTTACGAAAATAATGATACGAGGAAAATACACATGAAAATAGGAAAAGGAAACACGCGGCGGAACAAATACAGGAAAATTTCGGAGAAAATTGCAATCGTGATCACAGCCGCGTTGCTTATGGTTTTTGCCGTTTTAAGTATAGTAACCATCTATTTGTCAGGTCAGACAACCAGTACGGCTGTCAGCGCCGAGCTTACAAATCTGGCTCATGCAAATGGAAACCAGGTACAAGCGATTCTGGATGCCGCGTCCAAAGAGGCATCAGCAATGCAGGATTATCTTGAAAAGTCATTTGACCAGGGAACTGCGGTCATTTCTTCTCCCGAAAACGTTAAGGTAAAAAGCGCAGTATATCACAAGGAAATGTCTGATTTAGATATTGAAGTGGAAAATTATTTAATTAACAGTATGTGTTCTGCTGTTATGGGCGATGAGGATATTGTTGGGTTGGGAATATTTTTTGAGCCTGGCAAGTTTGATAAAAATATCGAGGATTATACGTTGTATGTAAGCGGTGAGGATGCTGCCAAGAATAAAGCACAGTCCTTTGGTGCCTACAGTGATTACAGCAATAAGGAATATTATAAGCCTGTGAAAGAAACCGGGAAGCCTTATTTCACAAAGCCTATCAAATATCAGGGAGTCACCATGATCACTGCTGCATATCCCGTCATATGTAATAATGAGTTTCAGGGGGTAATAGTAGCTGATATTGATGTTGGTAAGTTTAGTAAAATAACCACTTCTTCCGAAGAATATAAAACACTATATGTCGGTATTCTAACCGATGATTTTACCACGGTATATGACAGCGAATATGCTGATGACATTGGCCATAATTTGGCTGAATTTTTAAAAGATCCAAAGGATATGCAGAAGATTACTGATGGAGCAGCTTTGGGAAAGGCTTTTTCCTGTACCACTGTCCGGGAGGATGGACATAAAGTAGCCCGGTATTTCTACCCCATCAATGTGGAGGGGACCCATTGGTGGGCACAGACGGTGTTGGAAACTTCTGATTTAAATAAAAATACCAAAATATTAACGGCTGCCATTGGGATTGTATCTGCATTGTCACTGATTGCTGTGGTCGCCATCGTTATCATTGTTTTAAGAAAAGCACTGAAGCCGATTAACGGCGTGGTTTCTGCTGCTGCTTTAATTGCTTCCGGTAACCTGGCGATCCAGGTGGATACAAAAAGCAATGATGAGATCGGGGTTCTTTCCAGAACCTTTACGGAAATGGCGGGGAATTTACGGTTCATCATTCAGGATATTAAATACTTATTGGAGGAAATGAGCAGGGGCAATTTCAGGATCAATACGGAATATGAAGAAAAATACATTGGCGATTATCAGGAGATATTAATTGCCATGCGAACCATTAACTGTAATTTAAGCGATACTCTTGCGGAAATTAATACGGCCTCTGATCAGGTATCGGCAGGAGCGGGGCAGATGTCAGACAGTGCACAGACCTTAAGCCAGGGAGCGGCGGAGCAGGCAAGCTCCGTGGAAGAGCTTACGTCTACCATCACGGAAATTTCGGAAAGAATCAAAAACAACGCAGACAATGCGCAGCAGGCCAGCCGCTTATCAGAGGAATCAGGAGAAGAGGTTGGGGAAAGCAACCAGCAAATGCAGCTGCTCATGAAGGCAATGGAGGAAATCACCGATACTTCCCAGGAAATCGGTAAAATTATCAGATCCATTGATGACATTGCTTTCCAGACGAACATCCTGGCTTTAAATGCTGCTGTGGAAGCAGCCCGTGCCGGTGAGGCAGGCAAGGGATTTTCTGTGGTGGCAGATGAGGTGCGAAACCTTGCAGGAAAGTCGGCCGAAGCTGCCAAAAACACTACGGCATTGATTGAAAGTACTGTAGATGCAATTGAGAAGGGCAGGCTGCTGGCAGATAAAGCAGCCGGATCACTTCTTATGGTTGTAGAAACGTCCAGGAGCGTGGATGAAAGAATCCGGCAGATAGCGAAAGCTTCTGATGAAGAATCTTATGCGGTTACACAGATTGCAGCAGGACTTGAACAGATTTCATCAGTTGTACAAACCAATTCCGCAACATCAGAAGAAAGTGCGGCGGCAAGTGAAGAACTTTCGGGACAGGCGCAGATGTTAAAGAGTCTGGTAAACCGATTTAAGCTAAGAGATGCAGGGGAAAGGATTGTAAGTCATGAGGCCTCAGGTCCAGCCATAGAACCAGCTGATGATTATGGCGCTGGCAGTAAATATTAATAGAAATACACGGACGGCAGTGCCGGTACCTGAGGTTTTGAATGAAAATACCGGTTATGGCGGGAGCATGTAATGCTTCCCGCCATAACCGGTTAATAAGCCTATTGGTGATTTTTAAGTTCTCCATCCATGCCATAAAGGCCCCCGTCCTTTTCCCAGATTTAATCCGGCTTTTAATGCTCCGTTTAGATAGGACTTTGCCATCCGAATGCTTTCTTCTAATTCCATGCCTAAAGCCAGTCCGCAGGCAATGGCAGAAGATAGGGTGCATCCGGTTCCATGGGTATTTGGATTGTCGATCCGTTCTCCTGGAAACCAGGTGACAGTTCCGTTACAGCATAGAACATCGTCAGCTTCCTTGGAACTATGGCCTCCTTTTAACAGAAAAGATACTTGAAAGATATGGAAAAGCTTCATTGCGGCTTCTTCCATATCTTTTCTGCTGTATATCCGGCTCCCTTTTGTGGATAAAAGTGCTTCTGCCTCCGGGATATTGGGGGTAACTAAAGCAGCCAGGGGAAACAGCCTGCTTGTTAAAGTCTTAACATCCTGCGGCTTTAAAAGAGAATGCCCGCTGGTGGATACCATGACAGGGTCCACGATCACAGGAGAACGGTTATATTTTCCCAGTTTTTCCGCAATGATTTCTATAGAAGTGGAAGTCCCGGCCATGCCGATCTTTACTGCTTTTGGCGGAATGTCTGTAAATACTGCCTCCAGTTGGGCGGCAAGCATTTCCTGACTAACCGTTTCCGTCAGAAAAACCCCTGTAGTATTTTGGGCGACCAGGGCGGTAATAACGCTTGAGCCGTAGACACCCAAAGCCGCAGCAGTCTTTAAATCTGCCTGTATTCCGGCTCCGCCGCTGGGATCGGTGCCTGCAATGGTAAGGAAAGAAGGAAGAATCAGACTCATGGGCTCACCACCTTTAAAAGCTGTTCTTTTAAGTGACGGACGGCTGCGGTTATATCCTTTTGCCCAAAGATGCCGGAAACCACAGCAGCTCCGGCCACGCCTGTTCCTTTTAAGCTGGAAACATTTTCAACCGTAATTCCCCCGATGGCAACTACCGGAATAGGAACACTACGGCAGATTGCAGACAGCTGTTCCAGGGTTAAGGGAATGGCATCCTTTTTTGTAGTGCTTGGGAAGATAGCCCCGGATCCGATATAATCTGCGCCGTCCATAAATGCGTCTTTAGCTTGGCTTACGTCTTTGGCAGTAACGCCCAGGATACGGTCCGGCCCGATTAACCGGCGGACCTCGGAAGGTGATAAATCATCTTGTCCAACGTGCACACCGTCCGCACCGCACCTAAGGGCAATCTCCACATCATCGTTGATGATTAACGGGACCCCATAATGCTTCGTAAGCTCACGGACAAGTAAGGCTTCTTCCAGGAAAGCACGTTTATCCAGGCCCTTTTCACGGAGCTGGAGAAGGGTCACTCCGGCAGAAAGCGCTTCTTCGATTTGTTCTGTTAAGGTTTTTTCTCCAGTAAATGCCTGGTCTGTTACCCCATAGAGAAAAAGCATGTCTTTATGAAATTTCAATATTGATCCCTCCTTTTAAGGTGCTTTCTTCTAAAAGGCTTACTTCGTCTAGAAAGCAGCAGCGGAAGCTTCCTGTCCCGCCGGAAATCGTTTCCACTCGTTTAGCCGCCCGCTCCCCGCAAAGACCGGCAGCAGCTGTGGCAAGAACAGCTGCCTTGAGTATGTCATTCTGTGAGGGAGTGGGGTCGATGGCGGCTATATAGGCAGCAATTATGCCATCCAGCATGCAGCCGCTTCCTGTAATGCGGGACATTTGAGGGCAACCGTTCCTGATAAGCCAGTCTTCCTTCCCGTTTGAAACAATATCAATGGCTCCTGTCATAACAGTCACGGCACCGGTAGCAGCGCTTAATGCCCTGGCGGTTTCCTTAAGAGATTTAAGGGTATCTTCCCTTATCTCATCAGAAAAGGAAGCATCAACTCCCCGGGCGGGAGATACAGAGCCGTTTCCGTCCCCTGCGTTTTGTCCGGTCAGCTCCTTTAACAGAACCCGCAGCTCGGAGGCATTTCCCCTGATAACGGTTACCTTCACTTCCTTTAATAGGGAGAGAGCCGTTTCGGTCCGATAACGGGAAGCGCCGATCCCCACCGGGTCAAAGATGACAGGGAGGTTTCGCCGGTTTGCTTCCAGCCCGGCATTTATCATAGTGGATTTGGTCGTTTCTTTCGGAGTTCCAATGTTCAAAAGAAGGCAGTGGGATAAGGCGGTTATCTCCGAAACCTCTTCCGGCTGGTCTGCCATAATGGGAGAACCACCGCAGGCTAAAATGATATTTGCTACGTCTCCGGCCGTAACATAATTGGTGATACAGTGGATAACGGGCCGTTTTTCCCTGACCAATCCTGTCAGGGAATCATTGATCTTTATGCTCATATCCGGCGTCCCCCCCTATTCATTGATGAGCTGCTCAAAATAGGAAAAAAGCCCAAGGCGGCGCAGAATTGCCAGTAAAATTGCAGCCATAATGGTTCCAGCCAGAGTGCTCATGAAAAATGGAGCAACAAAGAAGAACACAGCTACCTCTTTTCCCATGAGAACGGCGGCCACCGGATAGCAGAGCAGTCCTCCGATCAGCCCGGTTCCGACCACTTCTCCAAGATAGGCGGGCAAAAGCTTCCTGGTTCTTTGATACAGATAAGCTCCAAGAAATGCGCCAGCCATGCTTCCCGGAAAGGCAAGCAGGCTCCCGGTTCCCATGAGATTTCGTATGAGAGAAGTACAAAACGCCATGGAAACACCATAGACAGGTCCTAAGAACACTCCGGCTATAACATTAGCCAGATGCTGTATCGGAAAGCATTTGGAAGCTCCCACCGGGATGGAAAAACCTGAGAGTGCCACGGTAAGGGCTGTCAGCATTCCGTTTATCACCAGCTTTTTCACCCGTACTCTTGAACCAGCAGAAGATTTGCTATAAGTTGTTTGCGATATTTGATCTTTCATGAAAGTTCCTCCTATTTATGTAATTTCAACCTGACAAGCAGGGGTGCAGATTGCAAATATCTGATTGACTTTCCACAAAATATCATTCATCAAATATATCAACGATCTCTCCGTCTAGGATCCGGTTCATATTTTTCATGGCGCAGAAATTGCCGCACATGGAGCAGGTATCTTCTTTTTCCGGTTTTGATGCGGCACGGTAGCGTCTGGCCTTTTCCGGATCAATGGCAAGCTGAAACATGGTTTCCCAATCCAGCCGTTTTCTGGCATCGCTCATCTTATGATCCCATTCCTTAGCACCTTGGATGCCTTTTGCAATATCCGCTGCATGGGCTGCAATCCGGGCCGCAATGATACCTTCCTTCACATCTGCTTCATCCGGCAGTCTCAAATGCTCCGCAGGAGTTACATAGCATAGAAACGCTGCTCCGGCAGCAGCGGCCACTGCTCCGCCGATTGCTGCGGTAATATGGTCATATCCGGGCGCAATATCAGTGACAAGAGGCCCGAGGACATAAAAAGGGGCTCCCTTGCAGATTGTCTGCTGTATTTTCATATTGGCTGCAATCTGATCCAGGGGCATGTGGCCGGGGCCTTCAATAATGATCTGTACATCCTTCTCCCAGGCCCTTCTTGTCAGTTCCCCAAGAGTCACCAGCTCCTCCACCTGGGAAATATCCGACGCATCTTCAATGCACCCTGGACGGCAGGCATCTCCAAGGCTTAAGGTCACGTCATGCTTCTGGCAGATTTCCAGTATGCGGTCATAGTGCTCATAAAAGGGGTTCTCCTCCCCGGTCATTTCCATCCAGGCAAAGATGATGGACCCGCCTCTTGAAACAATGTTAGTCAGCCGTTTTGCTTCCTTGAATCTTTTGGCAGTCTGCTTGTTGATCCCAACGTGAATGGTCATGAAGTCCACCCCGTCTTCCGCATGCATCTCCACGATCTTTATCCATTCCTCGGCGGTGATTTCCCGAAGGGGTTTGTGATAATAAACCACAGCATCGTAGATCGGAACCGTACCAATCATAGCCGGACATTCTCCTGTCAGCTTCCTGCGGAATTTCCGGGTATCTCCAAAGGAGCTTAAATCCATAATGGACTCTGCCCCCATGAGAACTGCGTCCTTTACTTTCAAAAGCTCCATATCCAGATCATTCAAATCCCTGGACGTACCCAGATTCACATTGATCTTTGTTCTCAGCATGGAGCCGATCCCGCTGGGCTTTAAGCAGCTGTGGTTTTTATTAGCCGGAATGGCGACTTTTCCTTCCGCTACCAGTTCCCGCAGCTTTTCCGGCTCCCATTGTTCGTGTTCAGCAACTGCCATCAGTTCCTTTGTCAGAATGCCTTTTCTTGCGGCATCCATTTGTGTGGTGTAATTCATGTTTATTCCTCCTTTTTCTCGCAAACGGAGGGATTGTAAGGGCTTTTGGTAAAGAACAAGAAAAAGAGCCCATACCAACAGGTATAGGCTCGGAAATATGCAATCATCCCATATGAATCCCTACGTTGGCATTACCCAAATCAGGTTATAAAGGTCGAAGTTGATTACTTCCTCTCAGCCCGCCTACGAGCTCCCTCTTGTGGCACTAGTGTAGCATTCCCCCTCCTCCTTGTCAAGGAAAACATCCCTTACCGGCAATCAACCGGATATGGCGGACTTCATTTCCCTTACGTAGTCGCAGACAGGCTCAACACAGTCTTTTCCATACTTTGCGGCAATTTTTACAATGGCGCTGCCCACAATGACGCCGTCCGCATGTTTGCTCATCTCCCTGGCCTGCTCTTTGGTGGAGATCCCAAAGCCGATGGCGCAGGGAATATCTTTTGCCTCCTTTACGAAGGAAATCATTTCGCCAATGTCGGTATTGATTTCTGATCTCACTCCTGTCACGCCCATGGAGGAAACGCAGTAAATAAATCCTTCCGATCCAGATGCAATGGTCCGTATCCGCTCCCTGGAAGTGGGTGCGATGAGGGAAATCAGTTCGATCCCGTACTTCCTGCAGTAGGGCAGCAGTTCCGCCCTTTCCTCAAAGGGCATATCCGGTACGATCAGGGCGTCAATGCCGCAGTCCGCCGCATTTTTAAAGAATCGTTCGCTACCATATACGAAAACCGGATTGATATAAGTCATAAAAGCCAACGGAACATCGGTTTTTTTGCGTATCCGTTTTACGGTCTCGAAAAGCTTATCCGTGGTAGTTCCTGACGCCAGAGCCCGCATATCGGCTTCCTGGATTACGATGCCTTCTGCAATAGGGTCAGAAAATGGGATTCCGAGCTCGATTAAATCCGCTCCGGCCTCGGCCATAGCAGGAACCAGCTCTTCGGTGGTGGCAAGGTCAGGATCCCCTGCTGTAATAAATGGAATGAATGCCTTTCCCTTAGAAAATACTTCGCTTATTCTACTCATAGATTTCAACCCCCTTGTAACGGGCAATGGCTGCCACATCCTTGTCACCACGCCCTGATAGATTAATAACAATGACCTCATCCTTTCCCATGGAAGGAGCAATCTTTCTGGCATAGGCTACGGCATGGGCGCTTTCTATTGCCGGAATGATTCCTTCCAGACGGGATAAGTATTCAAAGGCTTCCACGGATTCCTGATCCGTAATGGAAACGTAGCTGGCTCTTCCTGAGTCGTGAAGGGCAGCATGCTCCGGTCCGATGCCGGGATAGTCAAGCCCTGCGGAAATGGAGAAAACCGGGGCGATCTGGCCGTACTCATCCTGGCAGAAATAGGACTTCATGCCGTGGAAGATTCCAGGGGAGCCGGTGGAAATGGTGGCTGCGTGCTTTCCTGTTTCAATGCCGTGTCCTGCGGCCTCGCAGCCCACCAGCTTTACGGAAGCCTCGTTTACAAATTCATGGAAGATTCCCATGGCATTGCTTCCGCCTCCCACGCAGGCGATCACCATATCAGGAAGCTTACCCTCTGCTTCCAGAAGCTGAGAGCGGACCTCTTTTCCAATGATGCTCTGAAAATCCCTGACAATGGTAGGAAATGGGTGAGGGCCCATGACAGAGCCCAGAACATAATGGGTGTCAGCCACCCGGTTGGTCCATTCCCTCATGGTCTCATTGACTGCATCTTTTAAGGTCTGGGTACCGCTTGTGACCGCGTGAACCTTTGTGCCTAAAAGCTCCATGCGGAAGACATTTAAGGCCTGACGGTCCGTATCCTCCTTGCCCATGAAAACTTCGCATTCCATTCCCATGAGGGCAGCGGCGGTAGCGGTAGCAACACCATGCTGTCCAGCTCCCGTTTCAGCGATGACACGGGTCTTCCCCATCTTCTTTGCAAGAAGAACCTGGCCCAGGGCATTATTGATCTTATGGGAGCCGGTATGGTTTAGATCTTCCCTCTTTAAATAGATCTTTGCGCCTCCTAAATCCTCTGTCATCCGCTCTGCATAATAGAGCAGAGAGGGCCTTCCGGTATATTTCTTGTGGAGGTCTGAAAGTTCTGCTAAAAACTCCTGGTCATGGCTGTACTTCTCATAAGCTTCTTCCAGTTCATTCACTGCATTCATCAGTGTTTCGGGGACAAATTGTCCGCCGTGCTGTCCAAATTTTCCTTTTGACATGGCTGTTCACTCCTTACTATTTGTATGATTTCTTTTATTTTTTGCGGGTCTTTTTTACCCTCTGTTTCTATGGAACTGCTTAGATCCAGGCAAATGGCGTTTGTTTTCATCGCCTGCTTTATGTTTGAAACGCTTACGCCTCCGGCTAGAAACCAGGGTTTTTTTATGTCCGGTATCATGGACCAGTCAAAGGTTTTCCCGCTGCCTCCGTAAAGCCCTTTGGTATAAGTATCAAAAAGCAGGAAATCTGCGGGAAGGTGCTCAGCCTCCTTCATATCCTCTGCCTTCCGGACCCGTATGGCCTTTATGACAGGAATGCCGGGGACCAGACGGCTTTTTAATTCCATCATATAATCCCGGTCCTCATCACCGTGAAGCTGGACAACGTCTATGGTACCAGTTTCTGTAAGGGACAGGAGCTCCTCGATGGGGCTGTTTACAAAAACACCCACCGCCGGTATCTCCGGCAGCAGCAGCTCTCTAAGTTCCTGTGCCTTCGGTCCTGTAAGACAGCGCTTTCCAGGGGCAAATACAAAGCCTGCATAATCCGGTTTTAAGATGTTCACTGCCAGAATATCTTCCCTGCAAGTCAGCCCGCATATTTTGATCTGTTTTTCTTTTGGATTCATTGTGCCGCCCTCTTAAATCCGTTTAAGATTTCCTTCTTGTCAGGGGAACGCATCAGGCTTTCCCCGATCAGGACGGCATTGACCCCGGCTTCTGACAGGAACTTAATGTCTGTTTCTGTTTTGATTCCGCTTTCGGCCACGAAAAGCACATCAGAGGGAACCAGGCTCCTTAAGCGGAGGGAATTGTTAAAATCCACTTCAAAGGTTTTTAAATTCCGGTTATTTACACCGATGATCCTGGCTCCCGCGGAAAGAGCGGAGTGGATTTCCTTTTCGTCATGGGCTTCTACAAGGGCGCTTATGCCAAGGCTCTGGCAAAGCATCAAGCCTTCTTCCAGGGCTTTTGTATTCAGAAGGGCGCAGATGAGGAGAACTGCTGATGCACCTATGGCCTTTGCCTCGTAGATCTGATAAGGGTCCACCGTAAAATCCTTTCTGAGAAGGGGAATTTTTACCTCATGGCTGATTTCTGTCAGGTAGCTGTTGCTTCCCAGAAAGTATTCCGGTTCTGTGAGGACGGATATGGCATCCGCCCCTGCAGTTTCGTAATCCTTCGCGATCTCCACATAGGGAAATTCGCGGGCAATGATGCCCTTGGAAGGAGAGGCGCGTTTTATTTCACAAATAAATGAAATGCCTGGAGAGGAGAGACTTCGTTCAAAGGAAAGCTCTCTTTCTTTTGTTCTTTCCAAGGTTTCAAATGCCAGCCTTTCCATGTCCTTCATTGGGATTTTATCTTTTGCTGCCTTTACCCGTTTTCTGGAGGCAGCAGCAAGTACGTCAAGTATCATAAGCCCACCTCATTAGTCATCGTTACAAACTCTTCAAGTTTTGAGGCGGCTTTTCCCGAATCAATGAGATGGGCCGCTTGTTCAATGCACTGGGAAATGGTACAGTCATCGATTCCCAGGTACAGGCTTAAGGCAGAGTTTAGTATGACGATATCCCGCTTTGGCCCGTGAAGCTTTCCGTTTAAAATATCCCGGGTGATCTGGGCATTTT
>NZ_JPME01000005.1 GCF_000732605.1 Lacrimispora celerecrescens
TGTCTATGATGCGGTGTGTATTGAGGACTTAAATATGCAGGGAATGTCCCAGAGCTTGAATTTCGGAAAGAGCGTTTATGATAATGGCTGGGGAATATTCACTTCATTACTAGACTACAAGCTGTCTGAACAGGGAAAGAAACTGATAAAAATTGATAAATGGTATCCGAGCAGTAAAACCTGTTCTTGCTGTGGAAAAGTAAAAGAAGAATTGTCTCTGTCGGAACGCATGTATCAATGCGAATGCGGTTTCATATGTGACAGAGATGTAAATGCTGCACGCAATATCAAGGAACAAGGAATGTTAGTATTGGCATAAACGGCTAAAAGAAACCGTGGGGCGCACGGGGATAGCTTGTTGATACTGTAACCGTTAGGTTACTTGAGCAAGAAGCCCTCACTTCTAGCATAAGCATTTGGCTGATCCCAAATGTGGTGCTAAGTGGTGGGAGTATGTCACAAATATCTAATAGCATTTATATTTCAATGGCTACTTTTGAAAGTTTAATAATATGTGTGCTCAAAGCTAATTCGTCAATTGCATATTATAATGGTACGGTATGGCTGTTTCCGTTATTATTAATATCAATACCAATTTGCCGAGTAGTGAAAGGGATAATAAAAAATGAGTCAGAGTGAAATATTAAAAAAGAAAAAACCCCAAATTCCTTATAAATAAAAAGGAATTTGGGGCTTAACAAAAGCAGGGGAAGAGGGGCTCGAACCCCCATTTACGGTTTTGGAGACCGTTGCTCTACCATTGAACTATTCCCCTATGGATCGGCATTATATCTCTGCCTGAGCACTTAGAGAGTATAGCATAGAAGTTTTTAAATTGCAACAGTTTTTAGAAAAAAATAAAAAATTAATTCTGCTGTTATTGAATCCTGATTTGTGGTAAAATATTATAGAAAAGGAAGTCCATGGGCTTGGTTTGGCGTTTTATATGAAAAACACAAGGTAAAACCGTGAAATTGAAATAGAATGAAAAGTTACGATGATAATCATTCCCAAAATAAAACTTGTCTCATCTAAAATATGCTTATCTACAAAGCTTTCCCTCAGAGATAATTACAGAATATGCACAAAAAAGGGCCATATAATCGTATATGAAACATAATTTGACAAATCATGTCAAACGTGATATATATATTCTATAACTTTTTCTTCACTATAAAAAGGAGTTGTGATTATGAAACAGTTAAAGATTATGTTGCCAACTGTTGCCGAGGCGAAGGAATTTGTTGCTGCTGCTGCTAAATGTGATTTTGACATAGACGTGTATTACAATAGAGTAACCATTGACGCGAAGTCTATATTAGGAGTATTAAGTTTAGATTTGACACAGGTTTTGACCGTTGAATTTAACGGGGAAGATGCAGAGTTTGAGGCATTTCTGGCAGCGAAAGCTCCTGGGAAATGTTCAGCAGCATAAACAGATGCAACGGAAAGAGGGAATTGTATGCCGTACGGCTTGCAGTTCCTTTTTTTTATTCATGGAATATGCTCCGCAATGGATGTAAGAAGGAAAATACGGGGAAAATAAAGAAGGAGAGGACACCGGAGTGGATGAAACAGAGAAGAAAATCCTGAAAATATCTGTCAGGAATCTGGTTGAGTTAGTTCTTCGCTCCGGTGACCTGGATAACCGGCGGACTGGAGGGGCTGAGAAGACCGCCATGCAGGAAGGGAGCCGGATACACAGGAAGATCCAACGCCGCATGGGAGCAGATTACCGGGCGGAAGTGGTGTTAAAGCATGAGGTAGAAGTAGACCAGTTTCAAATTCTGGTAGAAGGACGGGCCGACGGCATCATTGAGAAACCAGAAGGGGTGACCATTGATGAGATCAAAGGCATGTATATGGATTTATCCTATTTATCAGAACCGATTGAAGTACATTTAGCCCAGGCCATGTGCTATGGGTATTTTTACTGCTATGACCACGGGCTGAATGGGGCTGTCATGCAGATGACCTACTGCAACATTGAAACAGAGGAGATACGGCGTTTCCAGGTGGAAAAATCCTTTGAGGAGCTGGAAAGCTGGTTTCAGTCCGTGATTCACGAGTATATTAAATGGGCAAGATATTTATACAACCATGGAATAAGAAGAGATGAATCCATTAAAGAGCTTTCCTTCCCCTATCCTTACCGGAAGGGGCAGAAGGAACTGGTCGTCGCCGTTTACCGGAGCATTGCCAGAAAGAGGAACCTTTTCATCCAGGCTCCTACGGGAATCGGAAAGACCCTTTCCACCGTTTATCCGGCCATAAAGGCCATTGGGGAAGGGCTTGGAGATAAGTTGTTTTATCTGACTGCAAAAACCATAACCAGAGGCGTGGCGGAAGAAGCGTTTGATATCTTGCGGGAGCAAGGGCTGTATTTAAACTCAGTGACTTTAACGGCAAAGGAAAAACTGTGCTTCCTTGAAAAACCGGAATGCAACCCGGATGCCTGTCCTTATGCCAAGGGTCATTTTGACCGGGTGGGAGATGCGGTTTATGACATCATCCACAAGGAGGCCGGAATCACCAGAGAAACGGTACTGCGCTATGCAGAGGAATACCAGGTGTGTCCGTTTGAATTCTGCCTGGATATCAGTAACTGGGTGGATTCCATCATCTGTGATTATAATTATGTATTTGACCCTAATATCCGTCTGAAACGGTATTTTTCCGAAGGTGTCGCCGGAGATTACTTATTTTTGACAGACGAGGCCCATAACCTGGTTCCAAGAGCCAGGGAAATGTACAGTGCAACGGTCTATAAGGAGGACTTTCTTCTTATTAAAAAGATATTGAAACCTATGAGCCCAAAGCTTGTCCGGATGTTGGAACGGTGCAACAAAGAGCTTCTGGAAATGAAACGGGAATGTGAGGAATTTCAGATCCTGGAAGACATCCGGTTTTTTATGACCAGTATCATGACCCTTTTCGGGGAAATGGAAAAGTTTATGGATACCGGTGAGGAATTTAAAGACCGGGACCTGGTTCTGGATTTCTATTTTAATCTAAGGGACCTTCTGAATATTTATGACCGAGTGGATGAAAATTACCGGATCTATACAGAGCTATTGCCTGATGGACGTTTTATGCTCCGGTTATTTTGTGTAAATCCGGCGAAAAACTTAAAAGAGTGTTTGGATAAGGGAAACAGCACTGTGTTCTTTTCTGCCACATTGCTCCCGGTGCGGTATTACAAGGAGCTTCTAAGCGGTGACCAGGAAGAATATGCAGTATATGCCCAGTCACCCTTTGATCAGGAGAAACGTCTACTCCTGGTCGCTTCTGATGTCAGCAGCCGCTATACCAGGAGAAACCGCCGGGAATACCAAAAGATAGTGGATTATATGCGGAGGATCGTGTCAGCCCATAAAGGAAACTATATGGTGTTTCTGCCGTCTTACCAGTACTTAAAGGAAGTTGAGGCAATTCTTGACGAAACGGAAGGACTGGAAGAAGAGTTTACGTACTTATCCCAGGCAACCCACATGAGTGAACAGGAGAGGGAGGAGTTTTTAGAGGAATTTTCTGAGGATCGGAAGGATTCCTTTGTGGCCCTTTGTGTTATGGGTGGTGTATTTTCAGAAGGAATTGATTTAAAGGAAGGCCGTCTAATCGGAGCCATCATCGTTGGCACCGGACTTCCCATGGTCTGTACGGAACAGGAGATCTTAAAAGGGTATTTCGATTCCAGGGAGCAGAACGGATTTGATTATGCCTACCAATATCCGGGGATGAATAAGGTCATGCAGGCAGCAGGAAGGGTGATTCGTACGGTCCGGGATGAGGGCGTTATCGCATTGCTAGATGAACGTTTTTTTAAACCAGACTATCAGGCCTTATTCCCAAGAGAATGGGACGGGTATTATGAAGTGCAGTTAAAAAATGTGGATGAAGTGGTGCAAAGCTTTTGGGACGGGCGAAAATAAAAGCTGCCGCCCCAAAGGGGGCGGCAGCGTATAACCAGTATACCAGTCAAAGCATGTCCATGAACTGTTTGGAAGCCTGGGAAACGGGTATGTTTTCATTATAAGCCACGACCATCTGACGGGTAGGAAGCTTTTCTGAAAGCTTTACCTGGAATAAATCTCTGTCATTCTCAGGAATGCAGAAGTCCGGAACAAATGCGATCCCAAGGCCGATACGGGCTAAGTCGATCAAAAGATCGTTGCTGCTCAGTTCGATTTCAGGGACCAGATCAAGCTGTTCCTTCTGGAACATGTGATGAAGGAACTCGCTGGTCGTACTTTTTCTTTCCAGCATCAGAATAGGATAGGTCTGGAGCGTTCCAAGGCTTACGGTCTGTCCCTTCAAAGGAAAATATTCCTGATTGGCGACGAATACATCGGAAAATTCGTTAATGACCCGGGTATTCTGGGAGCTTAAAAGCCCTGAGTTGGGATAATTGGTAATGATAAAATCTACCTGTCCGCTTTCTAAAAGATGAGCGCATTCAATGGAAGTCTGGTTGGTAACCTTAATGTGTACATTGGGGTAGGTTTTATGAAATTTATTTAAATAAGGAACAAGGTAGTAACGGCAAATGGTGTCGCTGGCACCGATCCGCAGCTGGCCGCCGTTTAAGGTATTAGCCTCCAGCAGCTGGTTTTCTCCCTTTTGAATCAGATTAATGGCTGGTTCTATGTGCTTTAGGAGGATGTCTCCTTCCGGAGTAAGCTGGACCTTTTTCGTACTACGGACAAAAAGGGTTTGGTTTAGTTTTTTCTCCAGCACCTTGATGGACTGGCTGACTGCCGATTGGGAGATGAAAAGCTGTTTGGAAGCCTCCGAGAAACTTAAGGTGGTGGCAACGTGGTAAAAGACTTTATAAAGTTCATAATTAATATCCATTATTAGTCCTCCTTATAAACATAAGGATATTCTATCATGGATCTGATTGGTTTGTAAAGGCGTTTGACAAATTTCCTTGGGTGCGGTATAGTACGGGCACAGGAGCCAGGATATGAAAAAAGAAGGAGCGGTATAAGAATATGCATGATGATTTTTACCAAATGTATCTGGAAGAGATGGGACATATCCCTCCCTGTACCAGGGAAGAGCAGGAAGACCTTTTAAAGGAAGCAGCAGAGGGCAGTAAGGAAGCGAAAAAAAGGATTGTGGAAGGAAACTTACGTGCGGCCCTGGAATATGCCAGAGAATATGACGGCAGAGGTGTTCTTATGACAGATCTGGTCCAGGAAGCCAATATGGCTCTTATGATGGCTGTGGAAGAGTATGTACAAGAGGAAGTCAGACAAGAGTTTGACAGTTTTAAAAGTCAGAGGATCAGAGAAGCCCTTGCTGCAGCCGTGGAGGAGCAGCAGTCTGCAAAACAGACAGGAGAAGAACTGGCTGCCCGGGTGAATGTGCTCCAGCAGATTTCCCAGCTTCTTGCTAAAGAACTGGGACGTGAGGCAACGGTAGAAGAACTGGCAGACAAGATGAAGATGACCGTGGAAGAAATAAGTGGAATTATGAAGATCGCAATGGATGCCATGAGCATGAATGCTGAGTCCATGGATTTAGAAGCCCTGGCAGGAGTGGAGGGCATTGAAATTACTGAGGATGAAGAATCTGAAGATTACGATTTTGAAGAATAATAGACTGGGAGAGATGAAATGAAGATTTATCTGATACGTCATGGGCAGACAGACTGGAATATTCAAGGCAGAATCCAGGGGAGCCACGATATTCCCCTTAATGAAACGGGCCGAGCGCAGGCGGAGCTGCTGGCAAAGGGAATGGATTCCCGCCCGGTTTCTAAGATTTTTTCCAGCAGCTTAATCCGTGCCATGGAAACCGCCGAAAGGATCAGCACCAGGCAGAAGGTGGAAATCTGTTCCATGCCCCAGCTTATTGAAGTGGAATTTGGCAAATGGGAAGGCATGACATGGGATGAGATCATGGAAGCGTATCCAAAGGAATACGCATTGTGGGCTTCCTGCCCGGACGAAGCGTCCCCTCCGGAAGGAGAGACCAGGGACCATGTTATTAGCCGTTGTGTTTGGACGATCAGGGAAATATTAAGAATCACTGGCGGCAGGGAAGATGTTGCCATTGTATCCCACGGTGCCACCATCGCCTATTTAATTTCCTATATGATGCAGGATCATCCGGAGGTAGAAAGTATTATCGTAGAAAATGCCAGCATTACAACGGTTAATTACAGTCCGCTGACGGAAGACTTCATGCTGTTGGAGATGAATGATACTTCCCATATGGACTAATAAAGAAGCAAGGAAGCCTTTTGGCCTCCTTGCTTCTATTGAACCGGTACTTAATCAAATAGTGTTTCTATGAGGATTTTCACCATGGAAGGGGTGGTGCGGATAAACAGCGTATCCCTTCCAGCACAGCGCAGGGAGGTCTGCATTAGGGCCTCCTTTGGAGCGGAATCGTCAAAGATGCTGACCATATTAGCACATGATTCCACGATGGAGCTAAGCTGTCCGGCTTTTTCAATGAACTTTTCAATGTGTTCCTCTTGAAGCTGTAAGCTTACCTCCAGATAGGGACTTTGTTCCTCTTTCTTTAAGTGGACGTTTTCAAATGAATATTTTTGGGATAAGTCCTTTAATTGCTGATGAAGATCCATAAAATCTAGCACTCCTTTATAAAAAAATCTTTTATTACTATAGAGCAAATATTTCTAATTTTCAAGTATTTTTATAAAAAATGTCGAAAAATGTCGAAATGTGTCAAAGACGGAAGCGTCCAGATGATACAGAAAGGCAGGCTGGTGGTTTCTCTGATGATGGCATCAGTAATATTAACTATACTGATTAATAACATAAGATATATTAATTTCTCTAATCTATATAACTTGTGGTATGATTAATACAAGAGAATAACAGGGAAATTCCTGTCCTGATAAACCATGGGGAGCTTTTGCAAGGAGGAAATCATGAGTGTAAGAAGAGTGTATGTTGAGAAAAAAACGGCCTATGCCGTAAAGGCAAATGAATTAAGAGAGGAAATCGCAGGCTATCTTGGTATTAATACGGTGACCGGTGTAAGGGTGCTGATCCGCTATGATGTGGAGGCTCTGTCCGACGAAGTCTATGGGTTAGCTCTTACCGCTGTTTTCTCAGAGCCACCCGTAGATGAGGTCTATGAAGAGGCTTTCCCGAAAAAGGAAGAGGATGTGGTTTTTACCGTTGAATACTTACCAGGCCAGTTTGACCAGCGGGCTGATTCCGCAGAGCAGTGCGTAAAGCTGCTAAAAGAGGATGAGGAGCCTGTGATCCGGTCTGCAACCACCTATGTGATTTCCGGCGCTCTTACAGAAGCTCAAATTGCCGACATCAAAGCTTTCTGCATCAATCCGGTGGATTCCAGGGAAGCAGAGGAAAGAAAGCCGGAGACTCTTGCCGCGCTATTTGATACTCCTGAAGATGTGATTGTTTTTGATGGCTTTACGGATCTTGCAGAAGAGGCATTAATGGAATTGTATGAGTCATTAAATCTGGCAATGACCTTTAAGGATTTTCTCCATATCCGGAATTATTTTAAAGAGGAAGAACAAAGAGACCCCTCCATGACAGAGATAAGGGTCCTTGATACCTATTGGTCGGACCACTGCCGCCACACTACCTTCCAGACGGAATTAAAGGATGTGACATTTCGTTCAGGAGATTACCGTAAGCCCATGGAGGATACCTACAGGCAGTACCTGGCTGACCGGGAGGTGGTCTTAAAGGGAAAAGACGGCAGATTTGTATGCCTTATGGATCTGGCTCTCATGGCCATGAAGAAGCTTCGCATGGAGGGAAAAGTAGAAGATCTTGAGGTGTCTGATGAAATCAACGCCTGCAGCATTGTGGTCCCGGTCCTGATTGACGGTGTGGAAGAGGAATGGCTGGTGAATTTCAAAAATGAAACTCACAATCATCCTACGGAGATCGAGCCATTTGGCGGTGCGGCCACCTGCCTTGGCGGTGCGATCCGTGATCCCCTTTCCGGCCGTACTTACGTATATCAGGCCATGCGGGTAACAGGTGCAGCTGACCCTACAAGGCCTTTGAATGAAACCTTAAAAGGAAAACTGCCTCAGAGAAAGATCGTGACAGGAGCTGCAAACGGCTATAGCTCCTACGGAAACCAGATTGGACTGGCAACCGGATATGTAAAGGAAATTTATCACCCGAATTATGTGGCAAAGAGAATGGAAATAGGTGCTGTCATAGGCGCTGCCCCAAGAAAGAATGTCATCCGGGAGACTTCGGATCCGGGAGACTTAATCATTCTCCTTGGAGGCCGTACCGGACGGGACGGCTGCGGCGGAGCTACCGGCTCCTCAAAGGTTCATACGGAAGCTTCCATTGAGACTTGCGGAGCAGAGGTCCAGAAAGGGAATGCGCCAACAGAACGAAAGATACAGCGTTTGTTCCGAAGAGAAGAAGTGAGCAGACTTATTAAGAAATGCAATGACTTTGGTGCAGGCGGTGTGTCGGTTGCAATAGGAGAACTGGCAGATGGCTTGCGGATCGATCTGGATAAGGTACCAAAGAAGTATGCAGGACTGGATGGTACGGAGATTGCCATCTCAGAATCCCAGGAACGCATGGCGGTTGTGGTAGATCCGAAAGATGCAGACCGGTTCCTGGCCTATGCGGCAGAGGAAAACTTAGAGGCAGTAGTTGTTGCAGTGGTAAAGTCAGAACCAAGGCTTGTGATGGAATGGAGAGGAAAGACCATAGTGGACATCAGCCGGGCCTTCTTAGATACCAACGGAGCCCATCAGGAAGCCGCGGTTGTTGTGGAAGTCCCTGACAGAGAGCCGGGTGTTTTTATGAGACAGGAGATCGCAGATGTTAAGGAAGCCTGGCTGAAGCTGCTTTCTGACTTAAATGTTTGCTCCCAGAAAGGGCTTGTGGAAATGTTTGATGGTTCCATAGGGGCGGGAAGCGTGTTCATGCCCTATGGAGGCAGGTACCAGCTGACAGAGACTCAGACCATGGTGGCAAAGCTTCCGGTACTTCATGGAAAAACAGATACCGTAACCATGATGAGCTGTGGCTTTGATCCCTACCTGTCAAGCTGGAGCCCCTATCACGGCGCAATTTATGCAGTATTGTCCTCTGTTGCCAAAATCGTGGCATCAGGCGGCGATTACAGAAGAATCCGCTTTACCTTCCAGGAGTATTTCCGCAGGATGACGGAGGATCCAACGCGCTGGAGTCAGCCGTTTTCCGCTCTCCTTGGGGCATACAGCGCCCAGATGGGATTTGGACTTCCTTCCATCGGAGGAAAGGACAGCATGTCAGGCACCTTTCATGACATTGATGTGCCGCCTACCCTTGTATCCTTTGCTGTAGATGTTGCAGATGGGAAGCATATCATTACGCCGGAATTTAAAAAGGCGGGAAGCAAGATTGTGGTATTCCGGATTGAAAAGGATTCCTATGATCTTCCGGTATACAGCCAGGTTATGAAAGGGTATGAAGCACTGTTTGAAGATATCTGCGCAGGACGGATCTTATCTGCCTATGCTGCAGAGAACCACGGGATCTGTGAGGCGGTCAGCAAGATGGCCTTTGGAAACCGGATGGGCATAAGGATCAGCCGCAACGTGGATCCAGGAGATTTCTTTAAGGCCGGATGGGGAGACGTGATATGCGAAGTACCGGAAGGAAGCCTTGCGGAATTGTCAGTTCCCCACACCATTATCGGCGAAGTTACGGATAGGGGCATGTTTGAATACGGCGACACAGCGATTGCCATAGATGAGGCGCTGAACGCGTGGACAAAACCTTTAGAGGATGTGTTCCCAACGGAGTCAGGAGCAGAAAAGACTCCTGTATCTGAACAGCTTTATAATACAAAGGATATCTACGTCTGCAGGAATAAAGTGGCAAAGCCCAATGTATTTATCCCGGTGTTCCCTGGCACAAACTGTGAGTATGACAGCGAAAGGGCTTTTAAAAGAGCAGGTGCCAATGTAGTGACCAAGGTCTTTCGGAATTTAACGGCCCAGGACATCAGGGAATCGGTGGAAGTCTACCGCAGGGAAATATCCAAAGCCCAGATCGTCATGTTCCCTGGAGGATTTTCCGCAGGTGACGAACCAGATGGTTCTGCCAAGTTTTTTGCCAACTTATTCCGCAATCAAGTGATCAAGGAGGAAATCGGGAAGCTCTTAAATGAAAGAGACGGCCTGATGTTAGGAATCTGCAATGGCTTCCAGGCTTTGATCAAGCTGGGGCTTGTACCGGAAGGAATGATCACAGAGCAGCGGGATGATTCTCCTACGCTGGCAATGAATACCATTGGCCGCCATATTTCCAAGATGGTTTATACAAAGGTGGTAACAAATAAATCGCCGTGGCTATCAGGGGCTGAATTAGGAGGCGTTTACTGCAATCCGGCTTCTCATGGTGAAGGACGGTTCGTTGCAGGGGAGGAATGGATAAAACGTCTGTTTGATAACGGCCAGGTGGCTACTCAATACGTGGATGACAAGGGATGCCCTACCATGGATGAGTGTTGGAATCCCAACGGTTCTTACATGGCGGTTGAGGGTATCACAAGCCCTGATGGGCGGATCCTGGGCAAGATGGCCCATTCCGAACGACGCGGCGAATCGGTGGCCATGAACATTTACGGTGAGCAGGATATGAAGATTTTTGAATCCGGCGTGAAATATTTCCAGTGAGCCGAGACAGTATCATGCATGGGGAAATGATTCGTTAAATATGTACAATACAAAATATAAAAGCGTTTCTTCTGTGGTTGGTATCCACGGAAGAAACGCTTTTTGTTCTAAACCGTTTAAAATCGTAACGATTCTTAACGGCCGAATAGGAATAACGCTATTGACAATCAATAAATTTAAGCCTATGATTCATCAGGTGTATTTTTATATAGGATTGAGATTATTGGCAATACTAAAATTAGAAAGATAAGGAGTTAGAGAGGATTTAAAATGCATTCAAAGAGAAAGATAAAAAATATATTGTTGGGAAATACATTGAAAAGCAATGATCTGGAAGGAGAAAAGATGGGGATCCTTTGGGGAGTTCCCATTATGTCAAGTGATGCGGTTTCCTCAGTGGCCTATGCAATTGAAGAAATGCTGCTGGTTCTGGCTCCGGTTCTGGGACTGTCGGCGGTTCATTACCTTGGATATGTTACATTACCGATCATACTGCTGTTTTTAGTTTTAGCTTTTTCCTATTCGCAGATTATTGCAAACTACCCAAACGGTGGAGGCGCCTATATCGTATCTTCTGAAAATATTGGAAGAGGCTCATCAATGGTAGCAGCCTCAGCCCTGATTATTGATTATGTGATGACGGTAGCGGTTAGCCTTTCTGCTGCAACGGCAGCCCTCATTTCCGCTTTTCCGGAATTTGCAGATTACCGCTTGTTGTTTGCCCTGCTTTTTCTATGTACCATTACACTCCTTAATTTAAGGGGGATGAAGGAGTCTTCCAAGCTATTCGGAGCTCCTACTTATGTGTTTATCATTATTATGCTGGTACTTATTACAACCGGATTTGTAAGGCTTATAACGGGGAATTTACCGCCGGTCCATTATTCTGAAACGATTCAGTCTGTTGCAGGCGGATCAGGAACGATCTCCCTGTTCCTGCTGCTAAGAGCCTTCTCTTCCGGATGTTCGGCTCTCACTGGAGTGGAAGCCGTGAGCAATGCGGTTCCAAGCTTTCGTGAACCGTCACAGCGGAACGCTAAACGTGTACTTTTTATTCTGGTAGGGATCATTATCACCATTCTCGGAGGTTCGGTGCTGCTGGTTATTTCTTTAAATATCATTCCTTTAGAGGGGAAGACGGTGATCTCCCAGCTTGGCATGGCAGTGTTTGGACCAGGGCCAATGTTTTATATTCTACAGTTTGCAACCTCCCTTATATTGTTATTGGCTGCGAATACTGCATATAACGGTCTGCCTACGCTGCTGGCGATTCTGGCGGAGGATGGATTTGTACCACGTCAGTTCATGCACCGCGGGACCAGGCTCAGCTTTTCCAATGGGATTATGTTCATCTTTTTTGCAGTAGCATTTTTGCTGATTGTATTTAAAGCAGAAACCCATTATCTGATCCCCTTTTATGCCATCGGAGTTTTCTTGTCATTTACCTTGTCCCAATATGGAATGCTGGTCAGATGGATCCGGGTGAAAGGAAATGGCTATTGGTATAAAATGTATATAAACGGCCTTGGTGCAATTATGACGGCTACGGGAACAGTCATTGTATTTGTGACTAAATTTTCACAAGGTGCCTGGGCGCTTGCCATTCTCATACCGGTTCTTGTTTATATTATGCACCGCATTGAAATTCACTATCAGTTTGTCGGACGGCAGTTGGTGGTAAACGACTTTATGTCCCATTATCATAAAAGCACCAGTCATGACACCAATCTTTGCATTGTACTGACTGGGGGAATTAACCGGTCCGTACTGAAAGCGTTAAATTATGCAAATTTAATTACTTCCAATGTGGTTGCTCTGCACATAGCTACGGATGAGAAACAAAGCCAGCAGCTTCAGAAAAAATGGAAGGAAACAGGAATTGATATACCTCTTGAGGTCATCATGTCACCTTACCGGGAGCTTATTGAACCGGTGGAAGAGTATATCAGCAAAAAAGAAGCTGATCTGCTTCCGGGAGAAATGATCACAGTTGTTATGTCCCGTTTTATGGAAGAGAGCTGGTTTGCCAATATTCTTCATAACCAGACCACTTATTTCATAATGCAGAGGCTGAGAAAGCACAGAAATGTTTCTATGGTTCTGGTACCTTATATTTACAGTACGGTATTTAAGCCTGCTCCAAAGCAGATAGACGAAAATACGGAAAAAGACAGAGCATAAAGAACATGCAGTAAAGCCTTTATGCCTGAATCGGCAGATACACTTCAATGTAATTGATAGGTGTATCTGCCATTTTTTCCTGATTTTCTTTTGCGGTATCCTTAAAGGCGCAGCTTAATAAGTGCCCGCTGTAGGCAACTCCGAGAGGAGAATATCCTTTTTGCCTTGCCCAGTCAGCTGCGTCTATAACGGCTTGTGATTCTAAAACAGGGCTGTCTGATGCAACCACGGTATATACACATCGTTCCTGTTTTAGTAAGGGATAGCCGTTTAATTCCTGTTTTAATTTCATAATGGAGGCAGTATCCTCAGCGATCATGAAGAATTCGTTTATCTGGTTCGCCTGGTTCCCCTCTATCCCATATTCCTGGCAGATATAGCATAAATCAGAGATACCTTCTTGATTGATGAAGTGATTGTCGGGCATCTGGTAATGGGGAGGCATGGGTCTTAAATCATAACGGTTTAAATATTTTTCTACGTTTTTATAGTGTTTCTGCAAATGAGTCAGATGGATGAGGGATTGCCGGTGCTTTTCCATCTGTTGTTTTTCTTCAGTGATTTTTTCCTGTATCATGGAACAGTAGGAAGGAAAGGAGCTTTTATACAGGATACGTCCGATATCCTCGATGCTGAAGTTCAATCTGCGATAAAACATGATGCTTGAAAGCTTTTTTATATCATCATATGTATAGGTTCGGTAACCGTTTTTTTGCTTTTCCGGTTGTATGATCCCTTTTTTTTCATAAAAGCGAAGGGTGTCACGGCTTAAGCCTAACTGGTCGGAAACTTCTCCAATGCTGTATTTTTTCATTTTGATACCTCTTTTCAGTCCGAAGTGCATGGAGTAAACCAACAGGATTCACTCGCTCATGGGCTAAAATTTTCTTACGTGAATAGTTTATCATAAAATGTCGGATTTTTGGCTTTACGGTTTTCTTTCTATGCTTACGAATTATTAACGGAAAGGTGCTTGAAATCGTAAAAAACTATGTTATGATAGGATCATAGGTAGAACTTTTACTAACATAAGAGACATGAGAAGGGGGTACTTTTACATGGGAGAAGGCAAGAAGAACATGGTCAAATGCCTGGTATGCGGCGCCGTATTTGAGGAGGGAAATGAGGTTTGTCCGGTATGCGGAGTAGGGTCGGAAAATTTTGTCCCTTATGAGGAAGAAAAAAATAATTTCCATAAAAACACGGAGGAGTTATACCTCATACTTGGTAATGGAGCGGCTGGCGTCAGTGCGGCTGAGGCGATTCGGGAAAGAAATTCCACCTGTTCCATTGTCATGGTAACGAAAGAGGACTGCCTGCCTTATTCAAGGCCCATGCTGACAAAAGCCGTGATGGGAAAGGATGAAAGGGAAGAATTACTTCTTCATGACCCGGCATGGTACGAAGAGAAAGGGATCTTAAACCTTACGGGAAAACAGGCGGAGAAGATTGATACGAAAGAAAAGGAAGTTACCTTTGATGACGGAATCCGGCTTAAATACGACAAATGCATCTATGCTTTGGGATCGGAATGCTTCATTCCTCCTATTCCTGGAAGTGAAAAGAATGAAGTGGTTGCCATACGCCGGCTTTCTGATATTGAGAAGCTTAATTCCCTCCTTTCAGAATCAAAGCAGGCCGTGGTCATTGGCGGCGGTGTGCTGGGACTGGAGGCAGCCTGGGAATTAAAAAGGACAGGCCTTTTCGTGACGGTATTGGAGCATGGTGACCAGCTTATGAAGCGTCAGCTGGATCAGGAGTCCGGTGAGTTTCTAAAGTCTATCATTCTGGAAAAGGGAATTGATGTGAAATTCCAGGCAGTTACCCGTGAGATAGAAGGGGAAGAGAAGGTGACCGGTGTCCGCTTGGAAGATGGTACGGTCCTACCGGCAGATCTGGTGGTCATATCCGCAGGAGTCCGGGCTAATGTATCTCTGGCAGAAGATGCCGGGGCGAAATCCGGACGGGCAGTAATCGTTAATGAGCACATGGAAACCACGGTACCCGGCATTTATGCATGCGGGGACTGTGCAGAATATGAAGGAATCAATTATGCCATTTGGCCTCAGGCCGTGGAGATGGGTAAGGCAGCAGGAGCCAATGCCGCCGGAGAGAAGATTTCCTATAAAACCGTGACAGCAGCTCTCACATTTAATGGAATGGATACTTCCCTGTTTGCAGTAGGCGACCCGGGAAAGGACCCGGGAAGAACCTATGAAGTTCGCCGGGAAGAAGATGAAGAGAAGAAGATTTATAAGGTTTATTATTATGCAGAAGGCAAGCTCACAGGCGCCATACTCATAGGCGATACGTCGGATATGGGAAGAATCCTGGAAGAGATTGAATAAAGAGTAGGTAAAGAGGTGCAAAGGTCTTATGTAAGACTTTTGCACCTCTTTGTTTTATTCCACTGTGATTTGATATTTTTCCAGCCAGTAGTTGATCTGGAGAATATAGGCAAGCATCTGGGGACCAGCCATGAGCTGACCGTACCAGGGCTTTCCATAATCCGAAGGGCTGGACAGGAGTTTTTCCAGTTTCTTACCGTCTAAAAATTCCATGACAGGAGCAGAACCGCCAGCTACCATTTCCTCTACCCGCCCCGCCAAAAGCGCCTCATAATTGGTATCATAGGTCTTGGGATACGGGGATTTCCTGCGGAATAGGATCTCATCAGGCAGAAGTCCCCTTCCAGCCTGGCGGAGGAGATTTTTCACCACCCCATCCCTTGTTTTCATATCCCAGGGGACATTCCACACGTACTCGATGATCCTGTGATCTGCAAAGGGTACTCTGGCCTCGAGACCGGAATACATGCTGTCACGATCCATACGGTTTAATAAGGTCTGCATAAACCAGCGGAGATTCAAATAGGAAATCTCTCTTCTTCTTGCCTCTGTCGGATTATCCTCGGAAAAGACGGGAGTTTCCGCCACAGACTTTTCATAGGCTTCCAACACATACTCATCCATTTTGAGATAATCCAGAAATTCATCCTTTAAGATGGCTTTTCGTGTTCCTAAATCCATGGTCCAGGGGAAAGTATGGGCTTTAAAGCATTCTTCCTTGTGAAACCAAGGGTATCCTCCAAATATTTCATCTGCGCACTCCCCGGTCAGAGCTACTTTATTAAACTGTTTGACCATGGAACAGAAGTGGAGCAGGGAAGAGTCAATGTCCCCCATGGCCGGCAGGTCGTGGGCAAGAACAGAGTCATAAAGCCGGTCTGCCTGGGTGCCATTGTCACATTCCAGATAATGATGGTCGGAATCTAAGAAATTTACCATCTGGTCCACATAAGGGCGGTCCTGAGAGGGCTGGAAGGTGCTGGCTTTAAAGAATTTATCATTGTTGACAAAATCAAAGGAAAAGGTAGTAAGCTGTCTGCCCTGTTTTTTTAGCTCCGCAGCACAGACTGCCGAGACCAGGCTGGAATCCACCCCACCTGACAAAAAGGTGCAGATGGGTACATCGGAAACCATCTGGCGCCGGATGGAATCCTGAACCAGGAAGGAGGTCTTTTCAATGGTTTCCTCATAGCTGTCCTCATGAGGTCTGCTTTCTAACTTCCAGTAGCATTTTAAGTGGAAGCCGTCCTTAGAACAGAGAAGCATGTGGCCCGGAAGAATTTCATTGATTCTTTTAAAAACACCACATCCGGAGGTATGAGCCGGTCCCAGGGAGAAAATTTCGTTTAATCCTTTCCGGTCTATCACAGGCCGGATGCCGGGATATGCAAAGATTCCTTTTAACTCCGAAGCAAAGATGATTTCTCCATCCTGTATGGTGTAATAAAGAGGCTTTATGCCTGAACGGTCTCTGCAAAGGCATAAGCATTCCCGGTATGGGTCCATAATGGCAAAGGCGAAAATGCCGTTTAACTGCTTCACAAAATCAGGCCCGTATTCCATATATCCGGTTAAAATCACTTCTGTGTCAGAGGAGGTGGAAAAGGAATGACCCCGGTCCTTTAGGTCCTGGCGAAGCTCCTTTGTATTGTAGATTTCTCCATTGTACACAATTCCAAATGTTTTGCCTGCCTCAGTTTTTGTTATGGGCTGTCGGCCGGTTGTTAAGTCGATAACGGATAAACGGGCATGAGACATGCCTCCCTGATGAAAGAGCCAGATCCCTGAATCGTCGGGCCCACGGTGTCTCTGGGTTTCTGACATCTGTTTCAGGATATTCTCATAATAAGCTTTATCTTTCTGGTAATCGCGAACCGGATTGTAAAAACCAGCAATTCCGCACATGGAAATTCCTCCTTAAATCTGGATTATCTATAATAGGAAACAGGCAGCAATAAAAGTAGCAAGAAAACCGATCATGACCGGAGGAAGATTCTTCCTGGCAAGTTCCAGGGGATTTACGCTGCAGATGGCTGCAACAGGGATAAGCCCCCAGGGGACGATGGTACCGCCGCCGACAAAAATTGCGGAAATCTGTCCCAGGGTAGCCAGAATCGGGACCGAAGCTCCCACTGCCGTACCAAAGGTGTGGGCCAGAGAGCCGGTAAGGGGAAGCCCGGAAAAACCAGAACCGTCTAAGCCTGTTAAGCCTCCGATCACCAGCTGGAAAAAGGCAGCCATATATTTATTGAGAGGTACGTTGTGTGCCAGCCAGATGGCCCAGTCATTCATAATGCCTCTTTGGAACTGATCTCCCATGATGGAGGTGATTCCCCCTCCTCCTAAAAAGAAAAATGCCCCGATAATGATGACGGGAGCAAAGATCCGAATGGCGAAAAGAAAGCCGTCTGTAGCATAGGATGTTACTTTTTCCAGAGAATGCCTGCCAAAGCCTAAAAATGCTCCAATGCACATTACCAGGACGGCTGTGCCGGAAACCATGCTGGTGGCGTCTCCGCCCTTTATATCAAAAGCCAGCATAAGAAGGATGTCGGCCAGGAAAAAAAGAGGGGTAAGAATTGCCATTGTAATTGCGGCTATTCCGATTTCATGGTGTTCCTCGGCATTCTGGATATGGACTTCCTGGCAGCAGGCAGCAATCTCGCTCCTATTTAACAAATATGCGGAAGCAACGGTAACAATGCCCATTACCAAAAACAAAGGCCGCCCCTTGATTAAGACTTCGTCGGTTGTAATAGAGGCTGCTGCTGCTGAGATAGACGGAGCACCCTGGATGACGAAATCATAACTTAAAGCAATTCCATGGCCGAATAGGTTCATGGCCATTGCAGCTGCCAGAGGATCCAAACCAGCCCTGACTGCAAGGGGAAGCATGATCGCCCCGACCAAAGCCACGGATGGAGAAGGCCATAGAAAGAGGGAAAATAGCAGCATGGTACCACCCAGAATCCACCAGGTCAGGGAAGGGGTCTTCATGACCTTTGACATGGGAATCATCATTAGATAGTCGCTTCCCAAGTCTTTTAAGCATTTCGATAAGGCTGTGACTAGGGCAATCGTGGCGATGATATCCATAAATTCCCTGGAAGCATACAAGATGGCGTTGAATACAGTCATGATTCCTCCGGTCAGGGACTTAAGGCCTACAAGACCTAGGAGGAAGAGAAAAAGGATACAAACCAGGGGCGTATCCTTTCTAAGAACCATGACAGTCAGGATCACAATGACGCCGATGAGATAAATATAGTGCAGAGGTGTAAGCACCAGATAAGGATCAAACATAGGAACCACTCCTGTGAAATAATATATTGTATACTATGATGAAGAGGAAAGGACAGTGTGATTTTTTTTCAGGCAGAACTTGAAATTTTCCTGTCAGCCTTTTATACTGAGTTTTATAAAGGAGAGGCCTATGCAGATAACATCAGTACATATCAAAAATTTTAAATCCATACGGGATATGGAAATTCAAAATGTGGAAAATGCCCTGATACTGGTAGGGAAGAACAATACGGGAAAAACAAGTGTCTTAGATGCCATACGGGCAGTTGCAGGTGTCTATGAAGTTACGGAAGAGGATTTTAATGAGAAGAAACAGAACATAGAGATCACCATGACCCTGGCAATTACGCCGGAGGATTTGGCGTCCTTTCACAGGGGAGGGGTGGTGAGCCAGTATAAGCGGTTTGATGCGTGGCTCCATGATTTTGAAACAAAGCTGCCTTCTTATAAAGAGGGAAGCCTGAAATTCACCTATCAGGTAAACTGGAACGGGGTCGTCCGGTTTAAGGATGGGTATAGGAAAAATAACCGTTATATCAGGGATATCTTTCCAAGGCTTTATTACATTGACTCGGAACGGGATTTAAACCAGTTTCAGAATGATCTGCTGCTTTTCCAGGAGGATGACCAGCTGTCAAAGCTTCGGACCCAGGTATGCATGTTTGACAGTGCCAGAGAATGCAACCAGTGCTTTAAATGCATCGGACTGATCAACCAGAAGAAGCCGGAGGAACTGCAGATCTATGAGACGGCAAAGCTGCTGGAATATAAGATGTATCAGTTAAACCTAAATAATTTTGCCGAAAGAGTCAATGACAATTACAGAAAAAACGGCGGTTATGAGGAAATCCGCTTTTCTTTAAACTGCAATCCCTGCGAATTGTTTAAAGTAACAGCGGAGACTTATCATGTGGATAGAGGAAAACTAAGCCCTATAAATAACTTGAGCAATGGCATGAAAAGCCTTTACATGCTGTCACTATTGGAGACTTACACAGAGGATGAGAAACGGATTCCCAGCATTGTTATTGTAGAGGATCCTGAGATTTTCCTCCATCCCCAGCTTCAGAAAATATCCAGTGAGATCCTTTACCGGTTATCCAAGAAGAATCAGGTGATTTTTACCACTCATTCTCCCAGCATGCTGTTTAATTTTACCAGACGCCAGATCAGACAGGTGGTGTTAGAACGTGACGGTTATTCTGTTGTCAGGGACAGAACCGATATTGACGCTATTCTGGACGATTTGGGCTATGGAGCCAACGATCTTCTTGGGGTCAGCTTTGTGTTTATTGTGGAGGGCAAGCAGGATAAGAGCCGTCTGCCTCTGCTGTTAGAAAAATATTATTCGGAAATCTATGATGAGGAGGGGAATTTATCCAGGATCTCTATTATTACCACTAACAGCTGTACCAATATAAAGACGTATGCAAACTTAAAGTATATGAACCAGGTTTATTTAAGGGATCAGTTCTTAATGATCCGGGATGGAGATGGTAAGAATCCTGAGGAGCTGGCAGGCCAGCTTTGCCGGTATTATGATGACCGCAGTCTGGAGGATGTCGATAAGCTTCCTAAGGTTACAAGAAAAAATGTGCTTATATTAAAGTATTATTCTTTTGAAAATTATTTCCTGAATCCTGAGGTCATGGCAAAGCTTGGAGTGGTGGAAGATGAAGATGCATTTTATCAGACGCTGTTTGATAAATGGAAGGAATACCTTTACCGGTTAAAGAGCGGAAAACAGTTTGCGGAGGCAGTGGGGAAGGATATGGAATCCCCGGAAGATTTAAAGGTTCATATGGAGGAATTTAAGATTTATATGAGAGGGCATAATCTGTATGACATTTTTTACGGGCCGTATAAAAAGCAGGAAGGGGAGCTGCTGAAGCAATACATTGATCTGGCTCCCCGGGAGGATTTTAACGATATTTTAGATGCCATTGATAAGTTCGTTTACTTTGAAAGCAGGAAGGCATAGGGAGGACTTAGAGAAGAGGTTATATTTTAGTATTAATTAATTCTGGATCGATTTCCCAGTCTTTAAAGTAGTATTTCATATCCCGTTCACCGATTTCCCTTATGACACGGCATGGGCTTCCATAGGCTACTACGTTGGCGGGGATATCCTTTGTTACAACACTTCCGGCTCCGATTACGCTGTTTTCACCGATCCGGACGCCTGGTAGGATGATGGCTCCGGCTCCAACCCATACGTTGTCTTCAATGGTAACGGGGACGTTGAACTGGATCTGCCTTTTACGGATATCGGGGCGGATGGGATGGGCGGCCGTGTCTACCACAACGTTTGGGCCGAACATGACGTTATTTCCTATGTGGATGTCTGCGTCATCTACGAGGGTTAAATTAAAGTTTACATATACGTCATTACCCATGTGGACGTGACGTCCCCAGTTGGCATGGAGCGGGGGTTCTATGTAGCAGTTTGTTCCGATTTCGGCAAAAAGCTTCTTTAAGATTTCCTGCCGTTTTTCTCCTTCGGATGGGCGGGTTTGGTTGAAGTCGTAAAGGATTTCCAGACAGCTGGTTTGTTCTGCGATTAGGGCATCGTCTACACAGTCGTAAAGTTTTCCGCTTCTCATTTTTTCTTTTAAATCCATGGAATACCTCCTTGTTAACTTTTGGGGGGGGGCGGGGAGACAGATTCTTTTTTTTATTAATTATACCTTGTTTATGTTTAAATGTCTATGTGATGAAGGGATTTGCGGGAGGGCGAGAGGATGTACGGCTCTGAGTTAAATGGTTCCGTAAGTCCGCAGTGCAGTCGCGAAACCTGCGGTTTTGCTCGCTCACGGGCATTCGCCCTATGAAATAGGCCACGAGAAGATTTTCTTATGTGCAAGCACAACGAAAATCTTCTCGTGGCCTATTTCGCACTGCTCATTGCAAAAGTGCAAGAAAGTGCTACTACTTGGGCAAATAAGAGCACGCTTTTTTTGGGCATGTATATTATAATCAGGTTAGAGATCTTTCGAGGAGGTATTAGGATGAAGTATTTGATTGGAATTGATGTGGGGACATCGGCAACTAAGACCGTCCTGTTTGATGAAAAGGGCGGCGTGATTGCTTCTGCATCCAGGGAATATCCCCTTTATCAGCCTAAGAACGGCTGGGCGGAGCAGAAGCCGGAAGACTGGAGAGACACGGTTCTTGATACACTTTCCCAGGTCATGAAGGAGTCAGGGGTTTTAAAAGAGGATGTGAAAGGAATCGGTATCTCAGGTCAGATGCACGGACTTGTGATGCTTGATGAAAAGAATGAGGTGATACGCCCCTCTATTATCTGGTGCGACCAGAGAACGGCTGCCGAAGTAGAAGACATGCTTACGATCATGCCTAAAGAGCGCTGGATCGAGATTACCGCAAATCCGCCTCTTACTGGTTGGACAGCAGCCAAGATTTTATGGGTAAGGAAGAATGAGCCTGAGAATTACGATCGGTGCAGGCATATCCTTCTTCCAAAGGATTATATCCGTTACATATTAACCGGAGTTTTTGCTACTGAGGTTTCTGATGCCAGCGGAATGCAGCTTCTAGATGTGCCCGGAAGGTGCTGGTCTGAGGAAGTTTTGAATAAGCTTGATATTAATCCAAAGCTTTTGGGTGAAGTCTTTGAATCCTGTGAGGTAACAGGAACACTTCTTCCTGAGATTGCGGAGAGAACCGGGCTTTCGGAGGAGACAAAGGTTGTGGGAGGTGCCGGAGATAATGCGGCGGCTGCAGTCGGAACAGGAGTTGTGAAGGATGGAACGGCCTTTACCACCATAGGGACTTCCGGGGTTGTGTTTGCTCACAGCAGCCAGGTAACCATTGACCCAAAAGGAAGAGTTCATACCTGTTGCTGTGCGGTTCCTGGAGCATGGCATGTCATGGGAGTGACCCAGGGGGCTGGACTGTCCTTAAAATGGTTTAAGGATAATTTCTGCCAGGACTATGTAGAAGAAGCAAATAAACAGGGGATTGATGTTTACGATCTCATCAACCGTGATGTGAGCCAGGTGGAAGCAGGAAGCGATAAGCTTATTTACCTTCCATACTTAATGGGGGAGAGGACTCCTCATCTGGATCCGGACTGCCGGGGAGTGTTCTTTGGACTTTCTGCCATCCATACGAGAAAGCACATGCTGCGGGCTGTAATGGAAGGAGTTTCTTATTCTCTCAGCGACTGCAATGATATCCTTAATGAAATGGGAATCCAAGTCGGAGAGATGATGGCATGCGGCGGCGGCGGAAAGAGCCCGGTATGGCGTCAGATGCTTGCGGATATGTATGACTGTCATGTGAAGACCGTGGCTCAGACAGAAGGACCGGCCCTGGGAGCCGCCATTCTGGCCGGAGTCGGGTGCGGTATTTATGAGAGCGTGGAAGCTGCCTGTGATGCCCTGATTTCTGCGGATAAGTCTACAGGACCGGAGGAAAACCAGGCCGGCCTCTATAAGAAATACCATCAGTTATATAAAGAATTGTATGAAGATTTAAAAGGCAGCTATAAGAAACTTGCAGCTTTGTAAATAACTACAAAGGAAAACAGGAGGGTGAAGATATGCGTTTTTTTATTGATACGGCAAATGTAGAAGAAATCAGAATGGCCAATGAAATGGGGATTATCTGCGGGGTTACCACAAATCCTTCCCTGATCGCAAAGGAAGGGCGTGATTTTAAGCAGGTAATCGAGGAAATCGCATCTATCGTTGACGGACCAATCAGCGGAGAGGTGAAGGCTACCACGACTGATGCAGAAGGCATGATAAAGGAAGGCCGGGAGATTGCGGCGATCCATCCAAACATGGTTGTTAAGATTCCCATGACAGTAGAAGGCTTAAAAGCAGTAAAGGTGCTGAACGCAGAAAATATCCCCACCAACGTTACCCTGGTGTTTTCCGCTGCCCAGGCTCTTCTGGCAGCAAGAGCCGGAGCCTCCTATGTTTCCCCATTTTTGGGACGTTTGGACGATATCTCCATGCCGGGAATCAATCTCATTGAAGATATTATGGATATTTTCCAGATGCACGGAATCGAGACGGAGATTATTGCAGCCAGCGTGCGCAATCCGATTCATGTAATCGACTGTGCCAGAGCAGGGGCAGATATAGCAACGGTACCGTATAAGGTGCTGGTACAGATGACACAGCACCCGTTAACGGACCAGGGCATTGAAAAATTTAAAAAGGATTATCTGGCTGTATTCGGAGAATAGAAAAGGAGAGGTAAAACCATGGGATTAACAATCAAACCAGTGACAGATCCTGCCTTTCATGTTTATGGGAAAGTGGTTACAGGATATGATGCAGGGGAACTGTTGGAAAAGATGAAGGAGACACCCCTTCCGGATGATGTGGTTTATGTTCCTTCCGTAGCGGAGTTAGAGGAACTGGCGGTTTCAAAAGAAATGGAAAAGAAACTGTACGGTCAGCTTCCTATTCAGGTAGGCTACTGCAACGGCCACAATAAGAAGCTGAATGCTGCGGAATATCACAGAAGTTCAGAAATCAATATTGCTGTGACGGACCTAATCCTGATCTTAGGAAGGCAGCAGGATATTACCCCGGATTATACCTATGATTCCGGTAAGATGGAGGCATTCCTCGTTCCAGCAGGAACCGTGATCGAAGTTTATGCCACGACCCTTCATTATGCACCCTGCCATACAGAGGAAGGCGGTTTCCGATGTGTTGTAATTCTGCCAAGGGATACCAATACCGACTTAGAGCAGGCAGGAGATGCAGTAAATGAGGAAGACAGACTGCTGTTTGCCAAAAATAAATGGCTCATTGGACACAAAGAGGGCGGGCTCCCGGAACATGCTTATATCGGAATAACAGGAGAAAATCTATCTGTTTGACAAATGCTTAACAATAAAATCACAGGCATATAATCCTAAGGAACATGCCTGAATAACAACAGGAGGAGTTATAGAATGAATAATATCCCAGAAATAAAAATAGGAATCGTAGCGGTAAGCAGGGACTGTTTCCCGGAAGCTTTATCAGTAAACAGAAGAAAAGCATTGGTGGAGGCGTATAGCGCAAAGTATGATGCCGCAAATATCTACGAGAGTCCAGTATGTATCGTAGAAAGTGAAATCCACATGGTTCAGGCTCTGGAGGATGTGAAGAAAGCTGGCTGTGATGCACTGGTAGTCTATTTAGGTAACTTCGGACCTGAAATTTCAGAGACCCTTCTTGCAAAGCATTTTGACGGACCGGTTATGTTTATTGCAGCTGCTGAGGAAAGCGGAGATAACTTAACCCAGGGACGCGGGGATGCATACTGCGGAATGTTAAATGCAAGCTATAATTTAAAACTTAGAAATATTAAAGCATACATACCGGAATATCCGGTGGGAACGGCTGAGGAATGTGCCGACATGATCGAGGAATTCCTTCCTATTGCCAGAACTCTGGTAGGACTTTCCCAGTTGAAAATCATAAGCTTCGGACCACGCCCCTTAAACTTCCTGGCATGCAATGCCCCCATTAAACAGCTTTATAACCTGGGCGTGGAGATTGAGGAGAACTCTGAACTGGATCTGTTTGAGGCCTTCAATAAGCATGCAAATGATCCAAGAATCCCTGATGTGGTAAAAGATATGGAAAAGGAACTGGGAGAAGGAAACCAGAAGCCGGAAATTCTTCCAAAGCTTGCTCAGTATGAGCTCACTCTGCTGGATTGGGTAGAGGCCCACAAGGGATACCGGAAATATGTAGCCATCGCAGGAAAATGCTGGCCTGCATTCCAGACTCAGTTTGGCTGTGTTCCCTGCTATGTAAACAGCCGTCTGACAGGAATGGGCATCCCGGTTTCCTGTGAAGTGGACATTTACGGAGCTCTCAGTGAATTCATCGGAACCTGCGTTAGCATGGATGCTGTAACCCTGCTTGACATTAATAATACGGTTCCTGCCGATATGTATGAGGGAGATATTAAGGGTAAGCATGATTATACCCACCAGGATACCTTTATGGGCTTCCATTGCGGAAACACATGCTCCAGAAAGCTTTCTTCCTGCACGATGAAATATCAGATGATCATGGCAAGAGCACTCCCAGAAGAGGTTACCCAGGGAACTCTTGAGGGCGATATCGCTCCTGGCGATATTACATTCTTCCGTCTTCAGAGCACTGCGGACAATTTACTCCGTGCATACGTTGCCCAGGGAGAGGTGCTTCCTGTAGCCACCCGTTCCTTTGGTTCCATCGGTGTTTTCGCTATTCCGGAAATGGGAAGATTTTACCGCCATGTGCTGATTGAGAAGAACTTCCCTCATCATGGAGCGGTTGCTTTCGGACATTACGGCAAGGCTTTATTTGAAGTGTTTAAGTATCTTGGGGTAGAAGAGATTGGATTTAATCAGCCAAAGGGAATGCTTTATAAATCAGAAAATCCATTTTGTTAAAATAATGTGATAATGTGACAACAAAAGACGGACTATCGGCGTGAAGCTGATAGTCCGTCTTTTGCGTTGAGAGGGGCAGGGCGAGAAGCTTTGATACGCACAACGGGGGGCATAGGGTTACCCTAAATGCTCGCTTATGCGATTCGTCTGCTCTTTTTATCGTAAATCACAACGGTTATAATTGAAATAAGAACAAGCGCAGAATTTGCGGCAATTGTTCCGGCCCAAGTCATGGTCATAGTGCCAAAGATGGGGGATGCCGCATTGAACATGGTGTGGAATAATACGCACATAAACACACGGCCTTTTCCTGATATTTTGTAGATCGCCCCGTTGAAAAACCGAAATGCCATGAGTTGAACTGCAAACATCCAAAAGTTAATGAGTCCATCTCCGTGATTCGTCCCCGGAATGAAGAAGAGAGGGATATGCCAAAAGGTCCAAATGATACCGGCAAAAATTGAAGATAAAACATACCCATATTTTTTATCAAGCTCAGGCTGCAATATGTACATCCAGCCAGATTCCTCCAAACCGCCGATTATAAGACAGCCAGGAAGAGAAAGGAAGAACGTATAAAATGGAAGCACCATTTCTGTGCGGCCTGTAACTACTATATGTATCGAAAAATACAGTGCAAGCCCTGCAACTACGAATAAATAGAGAGATATGTTATTTTTGGCGTAAAAAACAGTTTTCAGCCATTCCTTAAAATTTGCTATTTTGTTATTTTTCTTCAGAACGATATAGGAGGCAATAGCGGGCGATAAGATATAGATTGAAAAAGGAATATTCATCACGAATTGTTGTAACGTGTGAACCCAATTGTAAACCGAATATCCGAATTGCCCAAGAATAATTAATGCACCTGAAACAAGATAGGCTATGGAAAATGTCAGGATTGTAAATTGTACTATGATTTTTTTGTTTGTCATGATTTCTTTACCTCACATGTTGAAGGATGGATTATATTTTAGTGATCTAAGCGGATTTCGGTTTTCGTACTGTCTCCATTATACCATAATTATCCACAAGCGTGAGTATTTTTTATTTTCATCCCGTTTTCCAACCTAGTGGATTAACAGGTGGTGCGGGGAGAGAAGGTGGTAATCCATTACAACTATGTTTATATAATAGAACTGCCGGATATGAAAGAAACAAATAGCAAAACGGCATAGCCGAAACTGACTATGCCGTGCGTTGTATAATATTATTTATTGAGTGCGTATCTTACGGGGATCTTTCCTTCTTCTTTATGCTTTTTAATTAGATAATTCCCTTCATAACCAGGACAGCCAGAACACAGGTTATTAATATGATCCCTGCAGCGAGAGTCATACCAAGATTGAAGGTGCGCTTTTTTGGTGCATCCGTTGAAGCCGGAACCATGAGATTGGATTTTCTGAGCGTGGTGACTAATGGCTTATAGATAAGAAGAGTCAGAGCCGTGTTGATTCCTCCCTTTAAAAGGTTAAATGGTACGAATGCAGGGAGTAGAAGCTTTACCACGGCGTCCCTTGGATATCCCATGTAAATTGGGGTGATCAGGTAGTTCCACAAGACCATGACCAGAGTCATGAGTAAGGTACCTGCCACCATACCAAGGAATGCACCCAAAAGGGAATGGCGTTTCTTATAGAGGTAAGCCGCCGGACAGACAAATGCCACCGAAGAAAGAACGTTCATGATCAGTCCAATGGGTCCGGTGCTGCTGATGGTAAACATCTCCACAAAAGCCACGATGACGGAGATCAGCGCAGCTGACATTGGTCCGAATAAGAAGCCGCCGGTAAGGATAATAACATCCTTGGGTTCATACTCTAAGAAAGGTAGCATAGGGATCAGAGGGATCCGGATCGCCACAACGGCTACAAAGGCCAGCGCACAGAGCATGGCCATGAGGGTGAGTTTACTTGTTTGCTTTGTCATATTCATGGTAAAGCCTCCTGAAAAATAAGTAACACCTGAAAGTATGCCTTTCAGGTGTTAAAAATAGACAGGTGTATTATCACTATTTAACACATCTTCTTTCATCCAGACTGTACTGTCGGTATTGGAATTACACCAATTCTGCGCAATTTGCGCTCGCGGACTTTACCGCCGGTCGGGAATTTCACCCTGCCCTGAAGACAACTATATTCAAATGTTCTTGAATTATTATAACATTTTAAAAAATAAATGCAATATGTTGTTGCAATTTTTTTAATGCTTTGCTATAATAGCGGACATGGGGGTATAGCTCAGCTGGGAGCGCAAGATATCCGGTAAACAACCCCTCAAAGAAGAAGTAGATTTAAAAAAGTAAAATGCTGGAAACCCGCATAGATAAAGGGTTTTCGACCATACGGGGGTATAGCTCAGCTGGGAGAGCGCTTGAATGGCATTCAAGAGGTCATGGGTTCGAATCCCACTATCTCCACTTAAATAATAAGCCGCAGGCATGAATGCTTGTGGCTTAAATTATAACTTATAGGGACGGAACACTTGGAAATTAAGGACAAAAGGTATGTTTTCATTTTCCAAAATGTGCCTTTTTTACTCGTCAAAATTTGAACTGATGATTATGTTTTAGAAACCCGTAGATAGGTTTTCTTATACGGGGCATACAAAAGTGATTTGCTTGTTGGAGAGTACCATATAAAAAACAACTTGTTAAATAAATGCTATGCGGTGAAGAAGGAGAAAGCAAATGATTTATTATCATGTAGATGTGTTTAGCTCTGAAATTCTGTCAGGGAATGGCTTGACCGTTATATTTCATGAAGAAGATATGAGTATGCAATATATGCAGGCAATTGCGCAGGAGTTCAAGCAATTTGAGACTATTTTTCTCAGACAGACTGGAGAGAAGCGTTTTCGCGCTAGAATCTTTACTGTGGAAGAGGAATTGGATTTTGCCGGGCATCCGATTTTAGGAGCCATGGCAGTAATTCACGAGAAACTGTATGCAGAAATACAAAACGCAACCGCAATTTTTGAGTTAAACAATAAAACCCTGCATGCGGAATCAGAAAAAATGGAAGGCTATTTTCAAGCTACGATGAATCAGGGGGTACCCGGATTTTTGGGAACTGTTGAGGGTGAGTTGGTCAATATGTTTTTGCATGCACTAAATCTTTCAACAGACCATCTTCATCCAACGCTTCCAATGGAGGTCGTTTCAACTGGATTACCATATTTGATTGTTCCTCTTGCTTCAGGGTTAGAAAAGGCAAAAATCAGTACCAAAGACTTTGAGGAACAATTAGAGAAAATTCAAGCTAAATTTGTTTATTTGTTTAGTGTAGATAGAATGGAAGGTCGTACTTGGGATAACAGAGGATTGATCGAGGATGTAGCAACCGGCAGTGCAGCTGGTCCGACTGGAGCATATCTCTATAAATGGAATATTTGCAATGCTGATGAAGATATATTAATTAATCAAGGCGGTTTCGTAGGAAGACCCAGCAAGATAAAAGTATTTGCGGATCAATCCACAGGACACATTAAAGTGGCCGGAGATGTTAAGATAATTGCGAAAGGACAACTTTTAATTTAAATATACGCTACTACCAAGGTCTCACTAGATTCAAGAAGTATCTTTTTCACACAATCCACACATGTTGAAACAGAGACAATGATGATATATGTGGTAAAGAGAAGAAATAGCAGAGGTGAACCGCAAGATGTTATGTTTTTTGGCTCTTCCACGGATGACATAGGGTATAATGAGAGAAATGTTGGGGGTATAGCTCAGCTGGGAGAGCGCTTGAATGGCATTCAAGAGGTCATGGGTTCGAATCCCACTATCTCCATTAAATAGTAGGCCGCAGGCATGAATGCTTGGGGCTTAAATTATAGCTTATAGTGACAGGACACTTGGTAAATCAAGGGCGAAATAGGCATATTTTCTGTTTGATATGATCCTCCATAAGTAGACTTGGTAAATAACCAAAATCTACGTATGGAGGATTATTTTATGGCAAAATTACCACGCATTCCTGAATTCTGTGCAAAGGTTTCACAGGAGTATCTTGATGGAGTTGGTTGTTATAATACCAATATAATTGATCTGTATGACAGGTATCCTGTTTCGTATGTAATAAGCCGCAGGCATGAAAGCTTGTGGCTTAAATTAAGAGACGGGATGCTTGGTAGAAATCAAGGACAGATAATGAAAGGTATATCTTCGACTACGAGGATGTACCTTTTTATCTATGTTTATACAGATAGTTAGCCCATTGGCGGCGCTGTGAAAGCCATCTTTTGGATGGATTATTAAGTACTCCGCTATTTAACTTCCATCTATGTTCTTTTACACTATATCCCCGAAGAAAAACCTGTAAATATAGGCTATATCAACATTTTTAATAGGTTGTCTTCGGAACACAGGTAAAAAGAAAAATATATGATTGTTAAAAAGGATCTGACCTGATATGCTTAAACTAATTATGGATTGTAGATATCTTTTAGAGGCCCAAACGTAAAACCGCCATACCAGGGAGGGAAAAATGCACTCATTAGTTCATAAGCTAAATATCAGTCTTTTCAAGAAAATAATAACTATCTTTTTAATAGTTATAGCTCCAATTCTTATACTTGGAATTTATATCCGCAATTGGGGAGCCAACACGGTACGTGAAGAGTTGTCAAAATCGTCAACCGCTCAGATCGAATTTTATGTAAGCCAGCTGGAAAAAGAAATTGAAAGGCTTAAAATATTGCAATACACTTGTTTAAATGATGAGCATCTGAACCGTCTCGCAGTCCAGTATAGCATTATGAGTGATTATGAAATTGTCAGCAATATGAGACAGCTTCAGGCACGTCTTATTACTATTGAGTATAGCAGTAGCTATGTAAAAAATGTCAGCGCACATATATTTTCAATTAATAAAACAATTTCGTCTTCCAGGGGAGTAGATGATTTAGACGAAAGGGCATATGAACGCACAAAGGCCGCAGCCGGGCTGACGGGGGCTCAAATCGTCAGATATGAAGATGATTTATATCTTACAACCGTCTATCCTTCTGACAAAACAGGACGAATCAGTAACTATGTGATAGAGATAGAGCTGAATCAAGATGTTTTTAAAGAAGATTTAGATCAGTTTAACATTTATCCTAATAGCGGATCGTTTTTAATAGATCTAACAAACTCCAATGAAATCGCCATGGCAAGTACAGGGAAACCCGTACAATCTCATGCGATTTTGGGCGATTTTAATGTTGTCGATAAAAGTGGCAATAATCTTAGTAATATAGAGGGATATCGCTGCTATTCCGTGTACACAAAGTCTAAGTATCTAAATATGCTGCTGCTCAGGTATTTGCCTGAAAATCTGGTATTTACACCGATGAAAAATTTTACTAACTGGATATGGATATTCATCATGGTATCAATAACAGTAATTATAATTTTCACATTATCTATGAACAGCTTCATTAATAAACCTATTAAAAAATTGGTAGAGGTTTTCCGGCAGGTAGAAAAAGGGAACCTTCAGATAAGTTTGGACACAAATGATGTTGGATCTAAAGAATTTGCTTATTTGTATACCAGATTCAACAAAATGGTTGATAGCTTAAATATGTTAATTGATCAGGCCTATAAGCAGAAAATATTGACTCAGCGAGCTGAACTAAAGCAGCTTCAGGCACAAATCAAACCGCATTTTCTATATAACAGTTTTTTTTATTATCAATACGATGGCTCGGATGGGGGACGAAAACCTGTTAGAGTTTACCAATCATCTGGGGGAATACTACCGCTATCTTACCAGGAACGCAGCAGATATAATCCCTCTTTGTGAAGAAGTTGAGCATGCACGCACTTATACCAGCATTCTGTCCATGCGTTTTACAAAGAATCTTGATATTAAATTCAGCTCCTGTCCAGAGGAATATGAACAATATCCCGTTCCCCGGCTCATTTTACAGCCCTTGATCGAGAATGCATTTGAACATGCGGTGGAAAAGCGCATGAAAGACCGGATCATATCTATCTCTTTTGAAAATCATATTGACAGACTTCATATTATTGTTGAGGATAATGGCACCACATTGACAGATGAAAAACTTTCAGAGCTGCAAAAAATGTTGATATCACAACCTGATGACGCAGAAGTAACGGCATTGCTTAATATTAACAGACGTTTACAATTGCAGTACGATGAAGTCAGCGGTGTTTTCCTTGAGCGAAGTCTGTTGGGAGGACTTATGGTTAAATTGGTTTTAGGGCTTAGGAGGGAGTAAAATGTATCGACTTTTAATTGCAGATGATGAGGAGATTATTGTTAATGGGTTATATGACATCTTTTCCAGTCTTGAAAATCTGGAACTGGATGTATATAAAGCATATTCTGGCGAAGAAGCGATACAGTGGCTGGGACGTACAAGAATTGATATTGCTTTGACAGATATTAATATGCCAGAAATAGATGGCCTTCAGCTGCTGGATGAAATCAAAAAACGATGGCCGTGGTGCCGCGTGATTTTCCTTACAGGGCATAGTGAATTTAACTATGCATATAAGGCAATTCAATATAGCAATGTAAATTACATATTGAAGACTGAGGGATATGGCAAGATCATAAAAACAGTGGAACGTGTGATCCAGGAGTTAAATGATGAAAACCAGACAAATGAATTGATACAAAGTGCTAAGGACCAAATAAATCTTGCTCAGGATTTATTTTGCCAGAAGTATTTTTATGCATTACTTAATAATGATAATTCCTTAAAAATTAATGGGAAGGAATTTGAGAGGCTCTTTATCCATCTAAATGCAGATGAGCCTGTGATGCTGATTTTAGGCGAAATATTGATTTTACCTAAAACCATAGACTTCTGGGAGAAAAACCAGATTTTGTATTCCATAAAGCAGCTGATAGTCAGATACTTTGCCATGCATATCAACAGCCTGGTAGTTCCGCTTAAGGACGAAAAAATAGCTGTTTTTGCTCAGCCCTCAAAAATACAATCATATCCGGATCAGCCCCATGGCAGTATGAGTGTATTCTTAAAAGGGACTTTGGAAATGGTTCAGTCAGCCTGCCGGGAAAGGCTGAATGCTCCTGTAAGTTTTGCTTTAGCTGAAAAACCATGTAAATGGGAGGAAGTTGCAGAGAAATATGTAGCTCTCGTTGATTTGCTCAATTACCAGGTTGGTCATGACATGGAAACAATCATTGATGAAAGGGAGTTTCGGAAGCAGAGACAGACAATTACTCCGTCTTTTGGGGCTGAGTCCAATACTGCGACCACCTTATTGCAGGGATTGTTGTTCCGCAAAGACTTAAGTAATCTGTATCATTCCATAGAAACTGGAGAAGAACAGGATTACTATGATTCTCTGCGAAGATGGCTCGAACCGCTTGGTGAAATACAGGACAAAAATAATGTGATCGCATTAGAGGCATATCAGACAATCATAACATTCTTCCTTTCCTGTGTAAATCGTTTCCAGCTGGCGGCTCGGTTTTCAGATTCCCATAATTTAAACTGGCTGTATAGCAGCGAAAATTATGCTACATGGAAGGAGGCAGTTGAGCATCTTTTTGAATTATCTCATTTGATTTTTAGCGTACAAAAAGAGGAGCAGAGCAAAAGGACAAATGATACAATAAATTTTGTGCAGCAGCATATTGAAAATCATTTGTCTGAAGATTTATCGCTGACCAGTTTGTCTGAAAAGACTTATTTAAATCCATCCTATCTTTCGCGGTTTTATCATCAGACGACCGGACATAAGCTTTCAACTTTTATAGAAAATTCACGAATAAAAAAAGCAAAAGAATTACTTGAAAATCCTCATGAAAGGATATATGAAATTGCAAAGAAGGTTGGATACGACACAGCAGCCTCTTTTACACGCTTTTTAAAAAAGCAGAGGGAATCTCGCCTCAGGAATACCGGGATTCATGTATCACAACGAAGAGGCTTAAAAACTAAAGATATGTTATAGATGTAAAAATATGTAAAGGTATTTGTTTATTATAGTAAAAAGGTGTTAAGTAAATCAAAAGATGGTCATGGAAAGTTGCCAAATAAGTGTCTATAATAGAGAAAGGAGTTGGTTATAAAGTATAAAACTAGGAGGGCTATATGAGAAAACGTATTATTAGCACAGGTATATCTGCTGTAATGATTGGGGGGTTATTGCTTACTGCCTGCGGAGGCAACCGTTCGGAGGTTTCATCATCTTCTGCAAGCGGATCAAAGGAAACAGGCTCTGCTGTTGAAGCAAACGGCTCCGTTTCGGCAGAAGAAGGGGATCCGTTTGGAAAATATGATCCATCTATTAAAATGACGTTTGCCCGTACGGTAGATAATGATCTGAATGACAATATACTGCCGAAAACTCCAGGGGAAACAATTGAAAACAACAGATGGTTGGATTTGTATTCAAAGGACTTGGGTATTGACATCAGCTATGCCTGGACTGTAAGAGGTGGTCTCAATGATGACGCTTATACACAGAAGTTAAATGTTACTATTGCCTCCGGAGACTTACCAGATGTACTGATTGTAAACCGGACACAGTTGAAACAATTGGCAGAATCAGATATGATCGTAGATATGACAGAGTATTATGACAAGTATGCCAGCGAACTGACAAGGGAAGTTTATAATTCAGAAGGTCCTGGAATCCTGGAGTCTGCTACGTTTAATGGACGTTTAATGGCTGTGCCTTATGCAGATGCATCAGTGGAAAGTACACAATATCTATGGCTTCGTCAGGATTGGCTGAATAAGCTTAATCTGGAACCGCCCAAGACAATGCAGGATTTATTGAAAATTGCAAAAGCGTTCACTACCCTTGACCCTGATGGAAATGGCAAAGATGATACCTATGCAATGGCTATTACAAAAAGTTTATACAGCGGTGCCATGGGTGTAGAAGGTTTTTTTGCAGGATATCATTCTTATCCCAATATGTGGGTGAAAACGGAGGAAGGAACTTTAGCCTGGGGAAGTGTGCTTCCTGAAACAAAGGATGCATTGCAGGCTTTGGCAGATATGTATGCGGCCGGAGAAATTGATCCGGAATTTGGAATCAAAGACGGCGCCAAGGTTGCAGAGATGATAGCAGCAGGAAAAATAGGTATTGATTTTGGTGAGCAGTGGAATCCAATGTATCCGCTTATCAGCAACTATCAAAATGACCCGGAAGCAGATTGGGTTGGCTATCCGATCGTATCAAATGACGATACATTACCTAAAGTTCCACAGAAGTTCCGTACTCAATGGTATTATGCTGTTCGCAAAGACTATGCGGACCCTGAGGCCGTAGTAAAATTGATTAACCTGCACCTTGAGAAAAACTGGGGTGAGAACAATGAATTTGATCATTATTATATGCCGGCTGAAAATGGTGCTGTAGGAGTATGGAAGTTCTCACCGGTCGCACCGGCTCCAACCAATAAGAACCTTGAAGCATTTAATGAGCTTCAAAAAGCACGCAAGCTGGGAAATATGAGTATCCTGAAAGGTGAACCAGCTGTAATTCAGAAAAATCTGGAAGCTTATTATGGTGGTGATACCACTCAGTGGGGCTGGGATAAAATATATGGGCCTACAGGAGTCTTTAATGCGCTGAATGGATATATTGAAAATGGACAGGTGATGAGAGAAGAGTTTGTAGGTGCACCTACGCCGACAATGGTAGATAAACAATCCTCTTTGCGTACTATGGAACTGGAGATGTTTGCCCGGATTATCATGGGTGATGTTTCCATAGATGAGTTTGATAAGTTCGTTGAAAACTGGAATGCTCTTGGTGGGGCTCAGATGACAAAGGAAGTTAACGAATGGTATCAGTCCGTTAAAAAATAATAAATAAGTTAAGGGAGGAGAGGTTTAACAAAAAAACTTTTCCTCTCGTTTTTTTTCAAACAGGAAGTGAGGATGATATTTATGAAACGTGGACGAATGCGGGAACTGCCATTGCATCTAATGATTTTACCCAGTGTAATATTGCTCATTTGTTTCAGCTATTTACCGATGGGAGGAATTATTATTGCGTTCCAGAAGTTTGTGCCTGCCAAAGGGCTGTTTGGTGACCAGAAATGGATTGGATTTGACAACTTTATATATCTGTTCCGATTACCAAATTTCATGAGCGTACTTTGGAATACTCTTTTTATTGCCGTTATGAAGATTATTTTTGGACTTTTGATTCCGATTGTAGTTGCGATTCTGATTAATGAGGTGAAAAATAATACATTGAAACGGGGCATTCAGACGGCAATTTACTTGCCCCACTTCTTATCCTGGGTAGTATTAGGCGGTATATTTATAGACATACTTGCTCCTGGGGACGGTCTGATTAATCAGGTGATAAAAGCTTTCGGTGGTCAGCCCATATTCTTTTTGGGTGATAATAAATGGTTTCCATTTACTTTGATAGTAACTGAGACATGGAAGTCATTTGGATATGGAACGATTGTATATTTGGCAGCAATAACGGGTATTGATTTAAGCCTATATGAAGCAGCACAGGTTGACGGGGCTAATCGTTGGAAGCAAATATGGCATATCACCCTTCCGGGTATGCGAATGGTTATCGTTTTATTAATGGTGTTAAGCCTTGGAAATGTATTAAATGCAGGATTTGACCAGGTTTTCAATATGTATAGTCCGCCGGTATATGCAAGCGGAGATATTATTGATACATTTGTTTACCGGATTGGTATGTTGGAGGCACAATTTGGAGTTGCTACAGCGGTAGGTCTATTTAAATCAGTTATTTCACTGACTTTAATTTCGGTTTCATACTGGTTTGCTATTAAGTTTGCAGACTATCAGTTGTTTTAGGAAAGGAATCGTATATGAAAAAGAATAAGAAGTTTAAGTGGTTTCCGGTATTAAATACTATTATCCTTATCATGCTTGCTTTGATCTGCGTGATACCGCTTGTTCATGTTGCTGCTGTTTCGTTCAGTTCCAGTGCAGCGGCCTCCGCCGGAGACGTATCATTATGGCCTAAGGATTTTACCACAAGTTCATACTCATTTGTTGCAAAGCGCCCTGCATTTTGGCGATCAATGAAAGTCTCAGTTACACGAATTATTATGGGCGGGGGTTTAAGTATTTTACTTACAATTACGGCAGCGTATCCATTGTCTCAGCCAAAGGCAAGCTTTCGGTTCAGAACAGTTTATGCATGGTTCTTTTTTATTACAATGATATTTAATGCCGGACTGATTCCTTGGTACATGGTAATAAGACAATTCGGCCTTTTGGATAGTATTTGGGCATTAATCCTTCCTGGCGCCGTACCTGTTTTCAGTGTTATTCTATTGCTCAATTTTTTTCGTGAAGTTCCAAGAGAACTTGCGGAGGCGGCATTTATTGATGGAGCCGGACATTGGCGCACTCTTTGGACAATATATGTACCCTTATCAAAACCTGCTCTTGCAACACTCTTGCTGTTTTCACTTGTAGCAAACTGGAATAGCTGGTTTGATGGCCTGATTCTCATGAACAATCCGGATAAATATCCATTACAGACATACATACAAACCATTGCGGTTCAGCGCTCATTCAGTATGATGACAAGAGAAGAAATCCAGCAAATGGCTACGATTTCAGACAGAACCCTGCGGTCTGCACAAATATTTTTAGGATCCTTACCCATTGTTATTGTATATCCTTTCTTGCAAAAATATTTTGTGAAAGGTATCGTGTTAGGTGGAGTTAAGGGGTAATAAGGAAAAGGAGGGGGAATTGAAATGAAAAAACAGGTGTTTAATCCCTATCTGCCGTCATGGGAATACATTCCCGACGGCGAACCACATGTGTTTGAGGCGCGTGTATATGTGTACGGATCACATGACCGTTTCAATGGATTCGCATATTGCTTAAATGACTATGTTTGTTATTCTGCGCCGGTAGATGATTTGCGCGATTGGAAGTATGAAGGTGTTATCTATGAAAAGACGAACGATCCTTTTAATACAGACGGCAGCATGTGTCTGTATGCACCTGATGTAGTCAGAGGACCGGATGGCAGATATTATCTGTATTATGTTTTGGATAAAGTTCCAGTTGTTTCTGTGGCGGTATGTGAAACCCCTGCAGGAAAATACAGCTTTTACGGTTATGTGCGTGATACGAATGGAACACGGCTGGGGGAAAGAGCCAATGATCAGCCGCAATTTGATCCTGCAGTTTTATTGGAGAGTGATAAAGTCTATTTGTATACAGGTTTTTGCGGCCCTGGAGATAAGTCGCGCAAAGGTGCTATGGCGACAGTGCTTGCGGCGGATATGCTGACAATCATTGAGGAGCCGGTAATCATAGTTCCCGGAAATTGTTATGGCAGCGGAACTGGGTTTGAAGGACATGAGTTCTTTGAAGGACCATCCATCAGAAAACATGGAGATACATATTATTTCGTTTATTCTTCGAGCCGGATGCATGAATTATGCTATGCAGCCAGTAAGAGTCCGACAAAGGATTTTTCTTATGGAGGCGTAATTGTAAGCAATTGTGATGAGAATATTACAAATGGGAAGCCTGCGGGGATGCACACATATGTTCCCGGAAACAATCATGGCGGCATGGTAGAAGTATTTGGGCAGTGGTATATTTTTTATCATAGACATACAAATGGAACAAATTTCAGCCGTCAGGGCTGTGCCGAACCGGTTCAGATTAAGGAGGACGGCTCAATGGAACAAGTTGAAATGACCTCGTGCGGATTAAATGGCGCCCCTCTGGTTGGAAAGGGAGAGTACTTTGCATACACTGCCTGTAATTTGTTTTCTAAAACAATGAAAAACGACCATCTGCTTCATCACGCTGGTTGGATTGACGGGAAATATCCCAGAATTACACAGGATGGTCGGGATGGCGATGAAGAGATAGGATATATCGCCAATATGCAGGATTCTACGATAGCCGGATTTAAGTATTTTGAGTGTAAGGGCATCACAAAGATTTCTCTTAAAACGAGAGGGTATGGAAACGGGTGTTTTGAAGTAAAAACTGCGTGGGATGGTGAAACCTTAGGGAAAATTCCGGTAGATTATTCAAACGTCTGGGTTGTAAATTCTGCTGAAATCATGATTCCGGACGGAGTTCAGGCTTTGTTCTTTGAATTTAAAGGCGAGGGCGGAATCAGTTTAAGTTCATTCACCTTAGAATAATGAGAGTAAAAGGAGCAGGGTATGCAGAAATATGGTAAAACCATAGGACATAAAAGGGGAATGCATATCTGGTGGACTGATATCCCGGATCCGGATGTGATCCGGGTTGATGATACGTATTATATGACCAGCACTACAATGCACTTTACGCCAGGCTGTCCAATAATGAGATCTAAGGATCTGGTTAATTGGGAAATTGTTAGTTATGTTTATGATATTCTGGAAACCAGCGATGAAATGGCTTTGAAAAATGGAAGGCATGATTACGGCAGAGGATCATGGGCGAGCTGTTTGAGGTACGCTAATCATACTTTTTATGTTGCATTCACAGCATACAATGCGAATAAAACATATATATTTCAGACAAAAGATATTGAAAGCAATAAGTGGGACAGGTACACGCTTGAGGGCATTTACCATGATATGTCTCTGCTTTTTGATGAAGATGGTAAGGTTTATATGGTTTTTGGGAGTGGAACGATCCGGGTCATTGAATTAACATCAGATGCAAAGGCTGTTAAACCGAAAGGCATGGATAAAGTTGTGATTCCTAAAGCTGATGTGGGTGGAAAAGGCGGCCTTCCGGCCGAAGGCTCTCACATATATAAGTGGAATGGAATGTACTATATTTTCTTAATAGCATGGCCTCCCGCCCCTTTTTATTCGGGAAGGAGAATTCAAATATGTTATCGCTCAGATAGAATTGATGGTGAGTATGATGGAAAAGTGCTCCTCGATCATGATATGGGATTTCACAATAAAGGTGTTGCACAGGGAGGGATTTTTAATACTGGGACAGGAGAATGGTATTCCCTGATGTTTCAGGATCATGGTTCGGTGGGCAGGATTCCGGTTCTTGTCCCGTTCATCTGGGAAGAGGGGTGGCCTGTATTTGAGACTTGTGGTAAGCTGCCCAATATAAACCATGTAAATCCGGAAAGACTTACCAGCCTCAATATCGTGAAATCGGATGATTTTAATCAATTATCGTTATCTCTCCAGTGGCAGTGGAATCACAATCCCGATGACAGATACTGGTCACTGAGCGAAAGGCCAGGCTGGCTCAAGTTGACCAATGGTACGCTTTGCCGCAACATATCCGATGCCCCTAATACATTAACACAACGAACCTTTGGCCCCGTTTGTTCTGGCAGGGCTTTGCTTGATATATCAAATATGAAGAATGGTGATTTTGCAGGTTTGTGTGCTTTTCAGGATCAGTATGGTTATGTAGGAGTTAAGATGGAGGTTGATGGAGTAAAAGTCATTATGGCAATGGCAAAACCGGAACCGTTTGAGCCTGATAATATGGAATATAAGACAGGAAAGCCAGAGGTAATTGCAGAAAGCATACCTTTAAATCAGAAAGTAATATATCTTCGCATTGACTTTGATTTTCGTGACATGGCTGACACTGCTGATTTCTACTATAGCTTAGACGGCAGCAGATGGAGTGGGATTGGCAGGCAATTGAACATGTCATACAGATTAACACATTTTGTGGGCTATCGCTTCGCTTTGTTTAGTTATGCAACAAAAGAAACAGGTGGTTCTGCCTGGTTTGATTATTTTAAGGTATGAGTAAACATCAAAGAATTAAAATAGGAGAAGAGAAAAATGAAAAAAGCAAAGATCATTATCGATAAGTATTTTCTGACGGGAGGCGTTGATCAGAGGATATTCGGTTCTTTTATTGAACATTTGGGACGGGCTGTCTACGGCGGAATCTATCAGGAGGGAAATGTAAATTCTGATGAGCAGGGATTTCGAAAGGATACCCTGGAATTGGTAAAGGAACTGAATGTGCCTATCGTGCGCTATCCGGGAGGTAATTTTGTATCTGGTTTTTGCTGGGAGGACAGCGTGGGCCCTAAAGAACAGCGGCCGGCAAGGACAGAATTGGCCTGGCAGGTGATCGAGACAAACCAGTTTGGTTTAAATGAATTTGCAGACTGGTCCCGGCTGACCGGAAGTGATATCATGATGGCGGTCAACCTCGGTACAAGAGGTCCGGCGGATGCGAAGAATCTTCTGGAATACTGCAACTTTGAGGGCGGTACTTATTACAGTGATTTGCGCAAGGCTCATGGCTATGTAAAACCACACGACATCAAGGTATGGTGCCTGGGCAATGAAATGGACGGAAAGTGGCAGATGGGCCACAAAACAGCTGAGGAGTACGGCCGGATTGCTTCGGAAACTGCTCGGCTGATGAAATGGCTGGATCCCAGCATTGAAACCGTGGCTTGCGGCAGCTCCGGTATGATGATGCCCACGTTTGGTGAATGGGAATATCAGGTACTAAATGAGTGCTACGATGAAGTGGACTATCTTTCACTGCATCAGTATTACGGAAACCGCAGCAATGATACATCAGATTTCCTTGCCTGCTCGAAGGGTATGGATGATTTTATATCGGGAGTCATATCTCTCTGCGACGCGGTGAAAGCGAAAAAACATGGAAAGAAGGAAATTAACTTATCATTTGACGAGTGGAATGTTTGGTATCACAGCAACGAACAGGATAAACAGATCAAACCATGGAATAAGGCACCCCATCAGCTTGAGGATGTATATAACTTTGAAGATGCACTTTTAGTGGGCAGCATGCTGATTACCCTTTTAAGACATGCGGACAGAGTAAAGATTGCATGCATGGCGCAGCTGGTAAATGTAATCGCTCCAATCATGACATCGGATACAGGCGCCTGGCGTCAGACCATATTCTATCCCTACATGCATGCTTCCGTTTATGGGAAAGGAACTGTTCTATTGACTCAGATCAAGGCACCGGTATATGAGAGCCGGACTTACGGGACCGTGTCCATACTGGACAGCGTCTGTATTTGGGATCAGGAGTCTGAGACACTTACGATCTTTGCAGTGAACAAAGATCTGGAGGAAGATGTGGAAGTTGTCTGTGATTTACGACAGTTTGAGGGATATCAGGTGAAAGATCATCTGGTGCTGACTCATGATGATATGAAAGCAGTGAATACGGAGGCAGCTCCTGACACAGTAAAGCCAACGAGTTCCAGGGCTTCCAGACTGGAAAATGGTAACTTTTCAACTGTGTTTGGAAGACATAGTTGGAATGTGGTTCGGCTGGAAAAAAGCTTACAGTAGCGGATACATCAAAGTGACCCTCCCCCCTTTCCCCACAATCACCTCGAAATAAGGGGAAGGGGAGTTGGGGGGAGAAGAGGCCATGGGTTCGAATTCCACTATCTCCATTAAATAGTAGGCCGCAGGCGTGAACGCTCGTGGCTTTTATTTTTCGCCATTTTCAAGGCTGACAAGGTACATGATTAATTGTTATTTTTACACAAAATAACTCTAATAATTGCTATATAATTAACATTGACTAATAAAAAGAAAATAAATATAATAGTAGTGTATCAATTGTTCTTTGAAAAAATCATATCTATATAGCTGTTTAAAACGTAGCTGGGAACACGAGGCATACTGCTGGTATCATATATACCGATAAGCGTATGAGGGTGTTTCGTGGCCACCCAAACCGCCGGCAGTACACCAGTCATATAGTCTATGAAACAAAGCTTGTTATTTATTTAATACTAGGAGGTAATGATGAAAGGAACCCTGCTTGTAAAAAATGTAAAACATCTTGTGACATGTGACGCTGATGACAGACTGTTGGAGGGAGTGAATGTGCTGATCAAGGACGGTGTAATAACCGAAGTAGGCAGCAATGTACAAACAGCTGATGATGTGATTGACGCATCTGATATGGTGATGTATCCGGGACTTATTAATACTCACCATCATTTATATCAAACCTTCAGCCGTAATTTGCCTCAAGTTCAGAGGATGGAATTATTCCCATGGTTAAAAACTTTATATGAAATCTGGAAGCACGTTGATGAGAACGTGGTCTATTACAGTTCCCTTACCGGACTTGGGGAGCTGTTAAAAACAGGATGTACTACCTGTTTAGACCATCATTACGTGTTCCCAAAGCATGCCGGGACAGGACTTTTAGATGCTCAGTTTTCCGCAGCGGAGGAGCTTGGCATCCGTTTCCATGCCACAAGAGGCAGCATGGATTTGAGTGTAAAGGATGGCGGTTTACCGCCTGATTCCGTTGTACAGACAGTGGACGAAATTTTAAAGGATTCGGAAGATGCTGTAAAAAAATTCCATGACGACAGCCCATATTCCATGCGCCAGGTGGCATTGGCGCCTTGTTCTCCCTTCAGTGTGACCGGGGAACTTTTAAAGGAATCGGCAAAGCTGGCCAGAAAGCTGGGGGTGAGACTTCACACTCACTTGGCGGAGACAAAGGATGAGGAGCAATTTACCCTTTCACACTTTGGCATGCGGCCTTTAGAATATATGGAAAGTCTGGGCTGGGTAGGTCCCGATGTATGGTATGCCCACGGGATTCATTTTAACGAGGATGAACTGAAGCTTTTAGCCAAGACTCAGACCGGTGTAGCCCATTGTCCCATTTCCAACATGAAGCTGTCTTCAGGCATCGCTTCCATTCCGGAAATGCTTAATTTAAATGTCCCTGTAGGTTTGGCTGTGGACGGATCGGCCAGCAACGACGGTTCCAATCTTTTGGAAGAACTGAGAGTGGGCTACCTTCTCCACAGGCTAAATGACAGCCGGAAGGCGCCTACCGGATATGATATGCTGAAAATCGCAACCAAAGGGAGTGCGAGAGTGCTTGGCAGGGAAAATTTAGGAGAAATTTCTGTAGGTATGGCGGCGGATTTCTTCCTGGTCAATTTAAACCGTATTGATATGATAGGCGCACAGTTTGACCCAATGTCTGTTTTGTGTACGGTGGGACTGAAGGGCAGCGTGGACTATACGGTTGTAAATGGCGATATTGTTGTTAAAGAAGGCCGGCTGGTAAGAGTGGACGAAGAGAATTTGGTTCGGAAAGCGAATGAAGCCGTGACTGACTATTTAAATAAGTGAGACATTTCCCACATTACTGAATCGAGTGGCGTGAGATGCTTCCTCTCCACAATTAGATTATGGATACAACGAAAATCGTAAGCATAATTTATTTGATGAAATGAGAAGGACAAAAAAAGAAAGGTACATTATCATATAAGATAATGTACCTTTCTTTTTTTACCATTTACAAGGAAGACATGGGTATATGATTGAAGCTATGAGAAGTTGTAATCTGACTTCATATAGCTTCCTTTTTTTACCATGGTAACGCCCCTTTTGAGCATTTTATATCAAAAAAACTATGAAACAAATGAAACAATCATGAAACAGATGTAAAACTTATGACCATATTGACAAAGATATTCTAGTCCCGTATGATACAAATTATTAAATATGATATAAAAATCATCTTAAATATAAAAAATATAGTAATTATATATAATTATTGTTTCTGAAACAAATTGAAAGAGGTGAAAGTAATGCCATTGACAGTTAGAGATATTGCAAAGATTGCAGGTGTTTCTCCAGCCACTGTTTCAAGATATTTTTCTGGCAGTGGAGTTGTGAGTAAAGAGACTGCCAGAAAGATCGAAGATGCTTCGAAGGAGTTGCGTTATATACCAAGATTTAAAAAATGCAAAGATAATGGCGTGATAGCAGTTTTAATTCCTAATTTACAACTAGGTTTTTATGGAGAAGCGTTAAAAGAATTGATAGAAGAGATTCCAAAATATAATTACAGAATTGTATTTATACCAACCACACCGGACAGTGAACATTATAAGATATTCTTTAAGGAAATGAATATTGTAGGCGTGATATATTTTGATGAATTCATTGACCGGGATATTATTAACTATATCTCTTCCAAGAAAATTAAAACGGTGATGTTTGCCGGAGGATCTCTTGATAGCAGGTCAGAAATGGTACATATCAATGATATTGCAGCCGCATATGAAGGAACAAAATATTTAATTAGTTTAGGACACGAAAAGATAATAATTCTATCAGACTTTTTTAAAAATATCGGATCCTCTTTTCAACGGTTTACTGGTTGTAAACGTGCACTTGATGAGATAGGAGTGGATTTAAATGAAAATGAAATGTTAGGATGCGGAACTGTTACATATGAAACTGGTTATCGGTTAACCAAACAATTCTTAGATAAGAAAACAGACTTTACCGCTATTTTTGCTTTTAGTGATGAGATGGCAATGGGAGGAATATCTGCATTGCATGATTATGGGCTTAAGGTACCGGAGGATGTATCGGTTTTGGGGTTTGATGATATTGCCCTGGCAAGCAGATTCATACCAAGGTTAACCACGATCCATCAGCCAATCAAAGAATTTGTTACGAGGACCTTAGAGGCGTTTCAGGATTTAGACAATACAAACGATAAAGTAGAGATTACATTGCCATATAAGATTGTAAAGCGTGATACTTGCGCTGTAAATAGGGGAGTAAATATATATGAAAAATAAAAGAATAGGGACATTAGTATCCGATATATTAAGATGGATTTATCTGATATTCTTTGTGTTTATCTCAATTGGACCATTATTATGGATTGTAATGTCTTCGTTTAAGACGAACAAAGAGATTTTATCCTCTGCATTTGCATTACCTTCAAATTTTAGTTTTGCAGGTTATGAAGCAGCTCTGAAACTGGCTCCTATCTTTAAGTTTTATAATAACAGTTTATTGATTTCCATGGTTAGTACCATTCTAAATATTCTTGTAGTATCAATGGCAGCGTATATTTTGGCAAGATGTCGGTTTAGAGGGAAAACATTTTTAACATTGCTGCTTTCCTCCTCGTTATTAATACCTACTTCCTCTTTATTAATGCCAATCTATATCATTATGACAAAGATTGGTCTGTATGATACGAAAACAGGACTGATTATTGTATACGCAGCATTGGGGCTTCCTTCCTCGCTGTTTATTATAAAGAGTTATTTTCAGAGTATACCGGTAGAATTGGAAGAAGCAGCTTACTTAGACGGGGCGGGTTTTGCGAAAACATATTTTTTAATTGTGTTTCCGATTGCTAAATCAGGGCTTGCAACTGCGGCAATACTCCAATTCTTAACTTCATGGAATGAATTCATGTTCGCATTAATCTTAACAAAAAGTACATTGGCAAGAACATTACCATTAGCACTCAATTATTTTACATCTCAGTTTTCATTTAATTACACAGCAATGTTTGCAGCGTTAGCGATGGTGATTATTCCAAGTATATTAATTTATACTCTGCTGCAGGAACAGGTTACAGATAGTATGGTAGCTGGTTCCATTAAGGGTTAGGCTGAAAATAGTGAATGGTGCTTAGGCACGATGGTGTCTCAAATATAATGTATCAAAGAAAGGGGATTTATGATGAAAAGAGGTTTTAGGAAAGTAGTAGGGGTACTACTAATCGGGGTTATGGCTATAAGTATGTTGTCAGGGTGTGGGGCAAAAAACAAAGAAACCGGAAACAAATCCAATACCGGCAATACACAGGTATCGGATGGCGGCAACGAATCCGGTAAGATAATTGAAATTAATTTTCCTACTTCCTGGGTTGGAGTTAGTTCAAGTACAGAATGGTTTAATGATCGTTTAAAAGCATTTAATGAACAATATTCAGATAAATATAAGGTGGTGGTAGAAGAGATTGCCGGTGATCAGGCTTATGTGGATAAAATAAAGGTTTTATACTCCTCCAAATCCTTACCGGATGTAATTAGTACAGGAGGCTATAACCTGATCGATTCAATGAAAGATCAGATGGTTGACTTGACGCCTTATGTGGACGATCAATGGAAAAAATCGATCAGTGAAGTATGCTGGGATGTAAATTCAAGAGACGGAAGCATCTATGGCATTCCATATTCCAGACAGGTCATTGGATATTTCTATAACAAGGATCTTTTTGAAAAAGCGGGAATCAAAGAACCAGCGAAAACCTGGGATGAATTCTTTGCGCAGTGTGACAAATTATTGGCAGCAGGTATTACGCCGGTATCCATGGATACAGCAGATTCAGGCTGGCTGACTTCATTGCTGTTAGGCGCCATGATTGCTTCCGATGACGAAGGCGAAGCGTTTATGAATACGTCACTTCCTAAAAACTATAATACCAAGGAATTCATAGATGCAGCCGGAATGATTCAAAAATTGTTCCAGAACTATACGACTCAGGATGCAATAGGCGGAAAATATGAGAACGGTGCAAGTAACTTCTTTATGGAACAGACAGCAATCATAGCAAATGGACCTTGGATGATCAGTGATTTCTATGATGCGAACATGGTAGAAGAAGGTTTTTCGGACAAGATCGGAACAGCAATGTTCCCGGGCGATGTCATGTATAACAGCGGAAAGATTGGTTTTAATATTGCATCCAAATCAGAAGAACAATTAAAAGCTTCTCTTGACTTTGTTAAATTTATGACATCTGCAGATAGCCAGCTAAAAATGTTGGAAATGACAGGAGAAATTCCGGCTGAGATTAACGTAACTTCCGATAACATTTATCCACTTGTAACTGAAGTTATAGAAAATAGTAACAAGGCAGCCAGAAATATTAATGATTTCCAGAGTTTATGGTATGCCAACGTGGTTGATGAGATAAGCATTCAGTATCCGCTCCTTGCCCAGGGACAAATAACTCCGGAAGAATTTGCAACCGCTTTAACCAAAGCAGCAGAGAAAAATTAATAGACATTATCAACTCTTTCCTCTGCCTTTACCGGCAGGGGAAAGAAGAATAGAGGTGACAGAGATTGCGTGTTAAAAAAAGAATGATAGTATGTTTCTTATTACCTTGTATCCTGTTGTTTGCTTTAATTTATCTAATACCCATGGGAATTGTATTTGTAACCTCATTCTGTGAATGGAAATCAGGCGGAGTTTTTCATTTTGTTGGTCTTCGTAATTATATCGAGGCGTTTGTAAATGATACAAGAATGCATCAGGCATTAAAAAATACTGGAATATGGGCTTTGCTCCAATCCACTGTCCACGTCGGAATCGGTACAGTTACTGCATTTATACTATCCCGTAAAATAAAAGGCTGGAAGATCTTAAGAACGATATTCATGATTCCCAATGTTATATCGGCAGCTGCTTTAGGCGTTATCTTTTTAAATGTATTTAACCCCAAATATGGACTGCTTAATTCCATGATCAGTACTTTATCCGGGAGTACGTTTTCTAAAAACTGGTACTTTGATCAGAACTCAGCGTTCCTTACCGTGACCTGGAGCTGGCTGTTGTATGCAGGTCTTGTTATGATACTTGTTCTGGCAGGTGTTATGTCTGTTCCTGAAGACGTACTGGAAGCGGCGAGAATAGACGGAGCCTCCGGTTTACAAATTGATTTTAAAATAAGGCTTCCGTTGGTACGCACAATTCTTGGAACCTGTGTAATTATATCAGCAACCAGTATGTTAAGAGAATTTGAATTGATTTATCTGACCACCAACGGCGGACCTGGCGATACTACCCTTAATCTGCCCTTATATCTATATAAAACCTCGTTGACAGATAATAATTATGGATATGCGAATATGATGGGAGTTTTATTGATTATCCTGGGAATCTTTGCTGTTTTTGCAATTAATAAATTGTTCCGTATGAGTGAGTCAGATTATTAATAAAAAGATTGGAGAATAAGAATGAAGATTACTGTAATAGGTGGCGGCGGGGTTCGCTCCATGTTTCTTGCTAAGAGTCTGTCCCAGAATGCGAAAAGATTAGGAATCACGGATCTTGTGTTCATGGATAATAATGAGAAAAAATTAAATATCTATGGAAAAATGGCAAGAGAAGTTGCAAAAAGAATTGATCCTTCCCTTACATTTGCTCTTACAACTGATCCTGTCGAAGCAGTAACAGATGCCGACTATGTCATTACTACCATACGTGTTGGAGAAGATGACATGAGAGTGAAAGATGAAAGGATAGCCCTTTCCTATGATTTATTAGGGCAGGAGACAACCGGTGCGGCAGGTTTCTCTTTTGCAATGCGTTCCGTTCCTGCTTTGGTAAAATACTGTGAGCTAATCAAAGAACATGCAAAAAAAGAGGTGAAAGTATTTAATTTTACCAATCCTGCGGGAGTAGTCTCCCAGACTTTAAGGGATATGGGATTTGATTTTACTTATGGAATCTGTGATGCACCTAGCGGTTTGCTGCATTCCTTTGCGAAACTATACGGAGTCAGCCAGGATGAAATGACAGGAGAGTGTTATGGACTGAATCATCTTTCCTTCTTTAAGAGCATTCAGTTAAATGGGAAAGAAATTATCCCGGATTTACTAGTCGATGACCGTGTGTATGAGTCCACGGATATGAGGTTTTTTGAGAAAGAATTAGCGTTGCATTTGGGTTGTATCTTAAATGAATATTTATATTACTTCTATTATCGTGAGGAAGCCATAGCCAATATTCTTGCAGCAAACGTAACGAGAGGTGAAGTAATCAAAGACATTAATATACATATGACAGAGGAATTATCTAAGATGGATATAGAAGGTGACTTTGATCATTGTTTAAAGGTATATGAACAATGGTATGACAAAAGAGAGCGCGCTTATATGGCGAATGAAACGGGAATCAAAAGCCATAAACCTTCTTTTAAGTTTGATATAAATGAGAAAGATAACGGTGGCTATGCTGGGGTCGCTTTAAAATATATTGAAGCAGAATTATCTGGAGAGCCAAAAGACATGATTCTTTGTGTTCCCAACAATGGGGCGATTGAAGGATTAAAGGATACGGATGTGGTTGAAATCAGCTGTACCATTACAAGAGATGGTTATATTCCTCACAAGATTGAAGAACCGGGTGAACTTCAAATGGAGTTAATAAGAAGAGTAAAGTCTTATGAAAGACTGGCTTCTTCCGCTATTCGAAACCGGGATAAAAAGGAAGCAGTGGATTGCCTCATGCTGCATCCGCTGGTAAATTCTTATTCCCTGGCTAAGGCCTTAATGGAACAATACTTAAGCATCAATACAGAATATATTAAGGGGTGGAAGTAGGATGGAGCACGTATCAGGAGTCGGAATGATTAATGTGGATATCCTTTATACAGGAATTGAGAGAATTCCCAATGAAGGGGAAGAAATATATTCCAAGGAATTTGATATTCAATTAGGTGGGGGGATTCCGGCAACGATGATTAACCTGGCACGCCTTGGAGTTCCTACTGAGCTATGTACCTTCTTAGGAGATGATATGTTTTCCAATTATGCAAAAACTCAGTTAGAACGCTATCATACATCGTATCATAATATTTACAATGGAAGCGGTATGCCCGTGGCCATAACTTCTATAATCACAACACAAAGGGATCGTACCTTTATCTCTTATCGCAATCACTTTACACTTCATGAAGAAGATCAGGATAAAATATACGATAAACTAAAAGGTGCAAAAATAGCTGATATGCAACTGGGGTATTTAGAAGTTTATAAGCGGTTAAAAGAGGATGGTACCATACTGGTTTTTGATGTGGGCTGGGAAGACGGAATGTCTTTAGAAAAATATTCGGAGTATCTTAAGCTTGCAGATTATTTTACGCCAAATCAAAAAGAAGCATTAGAGATTACGAAAACAAATAATTTGCAGGATGCCGCGGAGAAACTGAAAGAATATTTTGATCAGGTTATTATTAAACTTGACAAGAACGGCTGTATGCTGGTAGAAGGTGATACCACACATATTATTCCGCCCTTAGAGAATATTAAAGCGGTAGATGCTACAGGAGCAGGAGATGCATTTTTAAGCGGTTTTATTTATGGTTTATATCATAACTATGACGTGAAAGATGCCATACTGTTTGGTAACATAACCGGCGGATTATGTGTAGAAGGGATTGGTTGTTTAACACGTTACGTAAATGAGAAGGAGTTATTAGAGATAGCAGAAAAACATCGTAATAAAATCAGGTGAAATAAAATACCTCCAAACTGATAATGCATCTTACATCAGTTTGGAGGTTTACTGTAAGTTATTTCACAGTGTCCATTCCTTCTTTTATCATTTTTTTAATACTCTGATTATGGGCTCTGCGTATTCTCTTTAGACTGTATAAAGTTTCGGGATCATGATCTATCACATTCACCCCAAATTTACAAGTCAGGGTCGCCTTAAAACCTAGTTTTTTAACAATGGTTTCTATTTCATCGTTATATTTTCCATATGGATAGGTAAAGGTATTTGGACTATTCCCTGTCGCAGACAAAATTTCTTCCTGCAGCTTATTTAAATCATTCGTGAAAAGTTCTTCAAATTGTACCAATGGTTCATCAGACATTTTGCAGCATCCATAGCGTCCATTAGAAATTTTATGTAAATTATAGGAATGGCTTTGTATTTCAACCAGTCCGGATTGCTGCATTTCTTTTACTTCATCCCATGTTACGTGAGAATAATTAATATTTTCATCGCAAACTTTCGAAAAGTCATCCACGCTTTTTCCAATTACAGATAAAACGATTTTCATATTATACTCTTTCACTAGAGGATAAACATTTAAATAGGTACTTAGATACCCGTCATCAAAAGAAAGTACGACAGGATTCTGGGGTAATTCCTTTTTATCATTAACATAATCGATTAATTGTGTCATTGTTATAGTATTGTAATTATTTTCTTTTAAATACTTTAGATCACTTTCAAATTCTTTGGGACTAATGACATCATTGCCAAAACCACTATTTTTTACTTGATGATACATGATAATCGGAACTAAAACCCCATCAACCGGTTCTGTAGAAGAGACCACATGGATTTTATATATACTTTTGATGATAGAAATAGATAATAGGCAGTAAGTGATGATCAATATCATATTCTTTAGAATACTTTTATATTTTTTTATTCGGTCCATAATTATGCCCTTATATTTTGTTATAACAAATATATGCCGAAACTATGAATTAATTCATATATTAGAGGATCCTTTTCCGAACCCTCTTAATGTATCCGCTTAATATATCTTATGCCCACCTTCCAAGGCTTCATCCAGCTGTTTATCGGTACATCTTCTTGCCGCCTCCACATCACGCTCTTTGATGCATTTATACAGACAAAGTGTGCTGTCGTATAGTGCCTCCTTCCCATAGCGAAGACAAAAACGCTTCCAAAGCTGTGTTACAACAGGTTTAAAAGATATGTAAATTAAAGGGATAATACTGTTTCCACTGATAACCGATAGTTTGTGATGAAAAGAAAAAGTGGCTGAAATCGTATCTTCAATGGATTTTGCATTTGCAACTTCCTCTAATAATCCTTCCAATCCAAGAATATCCTCATTCGATGAATTCTTTATAATCGAATCCGTTGCCAGATGTTCCAGCGCCCGGCGTACTTCAAGGATTGAGTAAATATCTGCCTGCCCAAGTGTATCTCCGTGATATTCCATAATTGCATTTAGGGTATTGATATTTCCGTACTTGCCGTATTCTGCTACAAATACCCCCTGCCTTGGATGCACCTCTAAAAAACCCTGTTTTTCAAGTTCTGCAAATCCGCTGTTAACCACTGCACGGCTCACCTGCATCTGTTTCGCAATCTCCCTTTCCGGAGGTAATTTGCTTCCAACCGGAATATGCCCTGATAAAATCATGTCACGAATCTGACAAATAAACATTTCTTTTAAGCTCAAAGCGCTAAGTTTCTGAAATTCCATCGTCTCTCCCCCTTGATCTGGCTCTGGTCATACCAGAAATCAATACTATTTTATCATACATTCTTACTAAAACTCAACAAATAAATAAGTAATAATGACAATAATTTTTTGCAATATTGCTAATTTCTATGGAATATTTTATAATAATATTGTTAAAAAATAAACTAATCACTTCACCTGGCTGAACCAGAGAAAATGCCAAAAGGTGGTATTTAAGACAACAAGTGGAATAAAGAAGGATGGAAAGAAAGGAGCGCGACACATGGAAGATTTTAAAGTTCTTGAGATAAAAACAAGTGTCTTTGCTGACAACAACATACAAGCTGAAAAGCTTCGTGAAGAATTAAAGGAGAAGAAGGTCTTTCTTCTTAATCTAATGTCCAGTCCCGGTGCCGGTAAGACCACGACTCTTACCCGGACGATCAATGTGTTGAAAAACGACATTCATATTGGTGTTATGGAAGCTGATATTGATTCTGATGTGGATGCCCGTACCATACAGCAAACTGGTGTAAAGGCCATCCAGCTGCATACCGGTGGTATGTGCCATTTGGATGCGGAAATGACCCGCCAGGGATTGGAGGGTCTTAATACAGACGGTCTTGACCTTGTAATATTAGAAAATGTGGGCAACCTGGTCTGTCCTGCAGAATTTGACACCGGCGCAGTAAAAAATGCGATGATCCTTTCCGTACCGGAAGGAGATGACAAACCTCTTAAGTACCCGCTGATGTTCTCTATTTGCGATGTGATACTGATCAATAAGATGGATGTAATGCCTTATTTTAATTTTGATATGGAAAAATGCAAAGCGAATATTAGACTTCGTAATCCCAACGCGATTATCATTCCAATCAGTGCCCTAAAAGATGAGGGGATAAAGGAATGGACCGACTGGTTAAGCAATGCAGTAAAATCCTGGTGTGAATAACAAACGTATCACTATCATAAAAAGTATCCATAAACTTCAAATGCGTAAAACAAGAGAGGGAAGGAAATTATGAGTGAATTAAGACCTAAAATTGTAAAACTGGCAAAAATGGTAGGCGGCATCGCCGGAGCTATGAACAAAATCGATGAAAATTCTCCCGAATACTATGCTCTAAACTGTGTTGTAACAGATGATATGGCTGATATTGCGATGATTATCGGGCTGCGTAAACCCCGTACCTTCGAGTATATCGCTAAGCGCTCTGGAAAGAGTGAAAAAGAGACGAAGACCCTCTTAGAGCAGCTGGCCTACACCGGTGTCGCCAAAGTGTGGAAGGATAAGGAGGATCATAAAGAGCGGTTTTTTGTGAATATATTTGCCCCAGGTATGTTAGAAATGATGGTAAATAACCGGGAACAGCTTAACGAACATCCGGAAATTGGGAAGGCCTTTGAAGAATATACCAGACTGCGTCTTGCGCCTATGGCAGCAAAATTTCCTCAAGGCATGGCAATGATGCGTGTCATTCCGGTAGAAGAGGCCATCAAGGATATTCCCGGTACACAACCCTGGGAACGTCTTTCCTATTACCTGGATAAATATGATACGTTCACGGTATCTGACTGCTCCTGCCGCCAGTCACGCCGAGTTTTGGATGAGGGCTGCGGTCATCTGGAAAAAGATATCTGTATTCAGATGGGGGAAGGTGCTGAATATTATATAAAAACAGGCAGGGGCCGCCAGATTACACGGGAAGAAGCAAAGGAAATTCTCAAATTTGCAGAGAATAACGGCCTGATGCATGAAATGCCCCATACCGACGGTCTTGGTGAATCGGCGGCAATCTGCAACTGCTGTGGCTGCTCCTGTTTCTCATTGCGTCTTGCAACACTTTTTAACACTCCAGATTCCATACGTTCCAACTTCACTGCAAAGGTAACAAAGGAGAACTGTGTAGCCTGCGGACAGTGTGTGGAAAACTGTCCTGTTAATGCATTAAAGCTTGGCCAAAAACTCTGTTCCAAAACACCTGTTACCATAAAAGCAGAACCTACCGCACGTGATCATATCTGGAAAGAAAGCAACTGGAATGTGGATTACCGTGAGAACCGTAAAGATGTTACGGAAGAAGGTACATCTCCTTGTAAAACTGCCTGTCCTGCGCATATCTCCGTACAAGGTTACATAAAGCTTGCTGCTTCCGGCCGCTACCATGAAGCATTGGAGCTGATAAAAAAAGAAAATCCTTTCCCTGCTGTCTGCGGACGTATCTGCCCACATGGCTGTGAAAGCGAATGCACCCGCGGTGATATTGATGAACCGGTTTCCATCGACGAAATCAAAAAATTTATTGCAGACAAAGAGTTGGATGGTTCGATCCGCTATATCCCGCCTATGCGTTACCACCTTGGAAATAAAATCGCAGTAGTCGGCTCCGGTCCTTCCGGTCTTTCCTGCGCCTATTACCTGGCAATTGATGGTTATCAGGTAACGGTATTTGAAAAGGAAGAAAAACTTGGTGGCATGCTTACCCTTGGTATTCCATCCTTCCGCCTGGAAAAGGAGGTTCTTAATGCTGAAATAGACGTTCTGCGTGAGATGGGCGTTACCTTTAAAAACGGAATTGAAGTCGGAAAAGATGTGACTCTTAATGAACTTCGCAAAGAAGGTTATGAAGCATTTTATCTGGCAATCGGCGCACAGGGTGGCAGAAGCCTTGGTATTGAAGGGGAAGAAGCTGAGGGTGTTATCTCCGGCGTTGAGTTCCTTCGCAATGTAAACCTTGGAAGAAAGGCAGAGCTCTCCGGTAATGTAGTTGTAATCGGCGGCGGAAATGTAGCAATTGACGTAGCCCGTACAGGGGTAAGACAGGGGGCTGATGCTGTTGATCTTTACTGTCTGGAAAGTCCCAGTGAAATGCCGGCACTACCGGATGAGATCGCAGAGGCAGAGGAAGATAAAGTATCCTTTCATAATGGCTGGGGCCCTAAGCGCATCCTGACAGAAGACGGAAAGGTGACCGGTGTGGAATTTAAGCGCTGCATCCGTGTATTCGATGCAGACCAGCGTTTCGCTCCAACGTACGATGAAACGGATACCATCATCGTAAAAGCTGATACTGTGCTGCTTTCCATTGGCCAGTCCATTGAGTGGGGCGGACTTCTCTCAGAAAGTAAAGTTGAGCTTGGACGCGGCGGTACTGCCAAAGCTGATAGTTTGACCTTACAGACTTCGGAACCGGACGTTTTTGTGGGCGGTGACTGCTTTACCGGACCCCAATTTGCGATCCATGCCATTGCAGCCGGAAAAGAAGGTGCAATCTCGATTCATCGTTATGTACAGCCGGGACAGTCTCTTGTATTTGGCCGTGACCGCCGGGAATACCATGCTTTTGATAAGAATAACGTTGCTGTCGGCGTACTGGATTTTGATACGACTCCCCGCCAGAGACCAGGCCATTCACCTGAGAAAAAGGGCAGCTTTTATGATGAACGTATGACCTTCACCGAGGAACAGTTAAAGAAAGAGACGGAACGCTGCCTTGGATGCGGGGCGGTAGAGATCGACAGTTATATGTGTATTGGCTGTGGCATGTGTACGACCAAATGTAAATTTGATGCAATTCATCTGGAGCGCACCTATAACACAGTTCCCAATACCTATGAAAAACTTCCTGTAAAGATTGCTGCCAACGCAATTGTACGTACCGGAAAGATTGCTGCAACCGCCCTCAAAGAAAGCGTTGGAAAAAGCTGACGAGAGAAGGAGAGGTAACAATGCATGAGCTTGGTGTATTGAACTCTATGGTCCACACCATAGAGCGTATCGTAAAGGAGCAGAACCTATCTGAGGTTCATAAGCTTGTCATCGAAGTTGGCGAGCTTTCCGGTATCGTACCCAGATACTTAGAGCAAAGCTGGCCCGCCGCCTCCTATAAGACTTTTATGGAAAAAACAGAGCTGGAGCTTATCGTCATTCCCGGTATTGTGAAATGCAAAGGCTGCGGCAGGGTATTTAATGCCGTGTACAGTGATTTAAATTGCCCTGACTGCGGCAGTCATGATATGGAAATCCTGGAGGGCGATGACATGATAATTAAGGAAATCGTGTGTAACTAAAGGATTCTAACGAAGAAGCGGCGGAGACTTTGGAAGAAGGAGCCGCAATTTAAAAATCAAAGGTGAATGCCAGAACGTTCTCATGAATTTAATATGAAGGAAATAAAAGCGTGTGAAACAAGGAGGAATGGGTATGTTTGTGTTTTCAGAAAGTGTTCCTACAATATTGGTTTTACTGGTATGGCTTGGGGTGTTTATATCGTTGTTTGCCGCAAATGAATTGAGCCGTCGTTTTAAGTGGGTGGGGTTTGGCTGCTTTGTTGTGCTACCGGTTGTTTTAACAGTTTTATGGCTGACGACGTTAAAGGATTCTTCTTATATGGACTGGTTTCATCTGGCAAAGGTTTACTCCTCTACAGCGGGGTGTATTGGCTTTTGGTGTATCCGTCATATCAAAAAGCTTCAGCATAATAAACTTGCGTTGTGTTTCCCGCCGTTAATTCTGGCGATCAATATTCTGGAAGCCTGTATCCGCGATTTTGAAGTAAGCCAATATGTGACACCGGTTATGGAGTTTATGAACAACCAGGTCCAGTACTATATCGGTGGTTCATGGAATGTCATGAACGGGATTGCAGGTCTCTTAAATATTGTGACCATTACAGGCTGGTTTGGAATCTGTATTCGAAAGAAGACCAGTAAGGATAAAAGCCAGGATATGCTTTGGCCTGATATGATGTGGTTCTGGATTATCGCCTATGATTTATGGAATTTCGCTTATACCTATAACTGCCTTCCGACTCATGCATGGTATTGCGGATTAGCACTTTTACTGGCCCCCACAATTTGTGCATTTACAGTGGGCAAGGGGGCATGGCTGCAGCATCGTGCCCAGACACTGGCACTATGGTGTATGTTTGCCCAGACGTTTCCGGTATTTCAGGATGCCAGCAGTTTTCTGGTGCATTCTCGATCCAGTAAAGCTATTGCAGAAGCAGCGATACGGGAAGGAATGCTTTCCCCTGACGGGTATACGGTATTGACCGGAACAGGAATCCAACCGGTGGCAGGTGTATCACCGGATACTACTTTTTTGTTTGTTATGAGTTTGCTGGCTCTCCTCGCAAATATCGGAGTCTTTGTCTATATGATTTACAGAATGTATAAGAATAAGAGAAATCCATATATCGGAGAATTATATACGGATCATAAGAAGTATCAGGAGATTAAGGCTTTGGCGGAGTAAATTTGCAAAGGAAGCTATATATTTAAGAAAAACAATTTTCTAACAATGATATTAGCTAAATAAAGTTGTATCATAAGATCCAAATACATATCGGTTAAGGAATTTATTATAAAATATAAAATCATGAAACAGCAGGAAACGATAAGTCACTGATAAATCAGAGATATGATCGTTGCCTGCTGTTTTTTATTTCACATTTCTAAAAAATCCTCTGTTAGCCTCTATTTTAAACTTATAATACACCCAAAATTCTACTACCCTTTTTCCTTTTGCTTTAGGCAGAATTCCTCCGGATTAATGTAGTAGCAATTTCCAGTTTCACGGAGGTAGCATCCGGCTCTTCCAAGCGGCTAATGAGTCTGTTAGCAGCCATTTTTCCCATATAGTGTTTGGGTACGTGAATGGTAGTAAGGGCTGGATCCACAATGATTCCCGCAGGGATGTTGTCAAAACCCACGATGGAGATATCCTCTGGTATCCGGTAGCCATGCTGCTTAAATGCCTTAAGTGCGCCCAGGGCGATTAAATCATTGTCAGCAAAGTAGCACGGAGCCAGAGGTTCCTGCCTTTTAAGGATTTCCAGTATATCCGCATAAGCGCCTTCAATAGAAGGAGTGACCGAATGGACAATGCTATTGGAGGCGGCCATTCCATAGGTGTGAATTGCCTTAAAGAAACCGGAATATCGTTCTGCAAAATTTCCGATCGGGTATGAGGAGTGGAGATAGCCAGGCTGTTTTTCGGTGGTTTTTATTAAGTAAGAAGCTGCGAGAAAAGCCCCCTGGATGTTGTTGATAATGATGCTGTCGCAGGGAACCGTTTCAAAATAACTGTCCAGTAAGACGATTGGGATCGTTAGGGCCCGGAAAGGAAGAAAATCTTCAGGCGTCATTTCGGTTCCCAAGAGGATGATTCCTGTACAGCCGGAGTAGAGCATATCTTTTAATCGATTTTCGATATTCCCTTCCTCACCGTATAAATAACGGATTTCCATCTTGTAATTGTTTTTCTGGCAACCGGCCGCGATTCCTTCGGAAAGCTCTTGAAAAAAAGGGTTGCTTCCAACGATAGCTCCGTGTTTTTTGTAAATAATTAAGTAAATACTACTCACATCCCTGGGGCGGAATGTGTGACGCGTCAAATCATAGTCAAACTTCTGGGCAGTTTCAATGACCCTCCTTCTTGTTTCCGTGCTGACTCCTGGTTTGTTATTTAAAGCCATGGATACGGCGGCGGCTGAAAGGTTTAAAATTTTCGCCAGCTCTTTTGCAGTAATTCCCATAGATGTACCTCCTGATCGATCTGATATTATTATGATCTATTAAGTGGAAAAAGGCAAGAATTAAGTTAAAAATTCATTAATAAAGACTGAATATCGTAATGAAATTAAGTTGTATAATCTGTATAATTTATACATATTAAAAGATTGTTCAGCAGAAAGGATGAATTTTATGGCGACTATAAAACTGGGGTTCGCCCCCACAAGAAGGAGCATTTTCAGCGCCCCGGATGCAATAAAGTACAGGAATTTGACGGCGGGGAGACTTGAGGAACTGGGAGTTTCTTTCGTGGACATTACTGATATTAACGAAGAAGGGCTTCTCTACGATGACAGACACGTAAAAATTATAGCTGAAAAGTTCAGGGCTGAAGGAATCGATGGCCTGTTTCTCCCTCATTGCAACTTCGGAACGGAATACGTTTGCGCAAGACTTGCAAAGGAACTTGGGGTTCCGGTTCTGATTTGGGGGCCCAGAGACGAGAGGCCAGACGAGAATGGAATTCGCTTGCGGGACAGTCAATGCGGCCTCTTTGCCACAGGAAAGGTGCTGAGAAGATTTAAGGTTCCCTTTACCTATATGACCAACTGCCGCCTGACGGACCCGGAATTCGAGCGGGGAATCCGTGATTTTCTGGCGGTCTGTAACGTAGTAAAAGTATTTAAAAATACAAGAATCCTGCAGATAGCCCCCAGGCCTTTTGATTTCTGGACCACTATGTGCAACGAAGGCGAGTTACTGGAACGGTTCAACATACAATTGTCTCCTATTCCTATGCCTGAATTAACCTCCGAGATACGACAGATGAAAGAGGAGCGGACAGAGGTTGAAAAGATCGTAAAGGGCTGCAAGGAGTCCATGAATATAAAAATCAGTGAAGAGGCACTGTTAAATGTAGCGGCATTAAAGGCTGCCATGAAAAATCTGGCGGTTAAGTACGGGTGCAACGCGATTGCCATTCAGTGCTGGAATGCCCTTCAGGGAGAAATCGGCATTATGCCATGCGGAGCCAATTCCCTGTTAAATGAAGAAGGAATTCCGGTGGTTTGTGAGACAGACATTCACGGGGCTATTACCGCAGTGATGGCAGAGGCAGCGGGCATGGATGAATGCAGAGGTTTTTTTGCGGACTGGACCGTAAGACATCCAGACAACGAAAATGGAGAATTGCTTCAGCATTGCGGTCCATGGCCTATTTCCGTTGCGAAAGAAAAGCCGACCCTGGGCTACCCCCTGGCCTTTCATCATCCGGGAGCTGTGGAGGCAGAGGCAAAGCATGGTGAGATGACCTTGTGCCGGTTCGATGGGGATAACGGGGAATACTCTCTTTTACTTGGAAAGGCGAAGGGAATCAATGGTCCATATACGAAAGGCACTTACGTATGGGTAGAGGTAGCGAACTTAAAGAAGCTGGAAGCAAAGCTGGTGGAAGGTCCTTATATACATCACTGTGTGGGAATCCACAAGGACATTGTTCCGGTCTTATACGAAGCCTGCAAATACATAGGCGTGAAGCCGGATTTATATGATGACAACGAGGAAGAGATCAGGGCCTATTTAAGAGGAGAATGATATGGATGGACTGAAGGCAAAGACCTATGAACTGAGAAAATCTGTGGTAGATATGATTATGGAAGGGAAAGGGGGCCACATCGGTGGAGATATGAGCGTCATTGATATATTAGCCGTGCTATATTTCCGCCAGATGAACATAAGTCCGAAGCAGATGGAAGATGAGAATCGAGACCGATTTGTGCTTAGCAAGGGACATTCTGTGGAAGCTTTGTATGCAGTTCTTGCAGCAAAAGGTTTTTTTTCCATGGAAGAAGTCATAAAGAGTTTTTCAAAATTTGGCTCCAGGTTTATTGGGCATCCGAACAACAAGCTTCCGGGCATTGAGATGAATTCCGGCTCATTGGGCCACGGACTGCCTGTCTGTGTAGGAATGGCTCTGGCAGGAAAGATGGACGGAAGAACCTACCGGGTCTATACGGTTATGGGCGACGGAGAGCTGGCGGAGGGATCTGTTTGGGAAGGTGCCATGGCTGCCAGCCAGTTTAAGCTTGATAATCTCTGTGCTGTTGTGGACCGCAACCGCCTCCAGATTTCTGGGGATACAGAGGAGGTTATGGGCCATGATGACCTTGGCGATCGTTTTAGAAGCTTTGGCTGGCATGTAATCGACGTGGCAGATGGAAACGATGTGGATAAACTAAACGACGCATTTGAACAGGCAAAGGCAGTAAAGGGAAGGCCCAGCGTTCTGATTGCCAATACAGTAAAGGGATGTGGTTCCCCTATTATGGAAAATAAGGCGGACTGGCATCATAAGGTGCCCACTGCAAAAGAGTATGAGGTCATTATGGCTGATTTGGAAATGAGAAGGGAGGCGGCAATATGAATCAAATACCCAACAGGCAGGCGATTTGTGAGACATTGTTAAAGCATGCCAAGGAAGATCATGATATCATTGTCTTGTGCAGCGATTCCCGGGGAAGCGCATCCTTAGCCCCATTTGCCCAGGCATATCCACAGCAATTTGTGGAAACAGGAATTGCGGAGCAGAATCTGGTCAGCATTTCGGCAGGTCTGGCAAAATGCGGGAAAAAGGCATTTGCTGCTTCTCCGGCTTGCTTCTTATCTACCAGAAGTTATGAGCAGGCGAAGATAGACTGTGCCTATTCTGACACGAACGTGACTTTAATCGGAATCAGCGGCGGGGTCAGTTATGGAGCCCTGGGAATGAGCCATCATTCTGCTCAAGACATTGCGGCTATGGCCGCAATTCCCAACATGAGGGTTTATCTGCCCAGTGACAGATTCCAGACAATGCGGCTGATTGAGGAATTGTTAAAGGATCAGAAGCCTGCCTACATAAGAGTGGGAAGAAATGCGGTGGATGACATTTATACAGAGGAGAGCTGTCCCTTTGAACTGAACCGGGCCAATGTGATTTTTAAGGGAACGGATATTGCTATCATTGCCTGCGGGGAAATGGTAAAGCCGGCGTTGGAGGCAGCAAAGCTTTTAAAGAAAAGCGGAATTTCGGCATCTGTTACGGATATGTACTGTGTAAAGCCTTTGGACCAGGAAGCTGTATTACATGCGGCAGAACATGCTGGAGCAATCATAACCGTGGAGGAGCATTCCCCATATGGAGGGCTGGGCTCCATGGTCAGCCAGATAGTCGCAGCCCACTGCCCAAAGAAGGTGATCAATTTGGCTCTTCCCGACTCTCCGGTCATCACGGGGACCTCAAAAGAAGTATTCGAGTACTACGGACTTACGGCAGAAGGAATAGCAAAACAGGCAAGGGAGCTGATTTGATATGGCAAAATATATTCTGGCGGTGGACCAGAGCACTCAGGGAACGAAGGCTCTTCTTTTTGATGAGCATGGGAAACTGGTAAAAAGAGAGGATGTGTCCCACAGGCAGATCATAAGTGAAGAGGGTTACGTTTCCCATGACCCTGAGGAAATCTACCAAAATACGTTAAAAGTGGTACGAAAGCTCGTGGAAACCTCCGGAGTTCCTAAAAATGAGATTGCTGGTCTGGGAATCAGCAATCAGCGGGAAACTGCCCTTGTGTGGGATAAGAAAACAAGGAAACCACAAGCCTTAGCAATCGTATGGCAATGCGTCAGATCCTGGGACATCTGCAAAACAATAGAAGAGACGGTTGATCCGGAAATCATACGGAATAAGACTGGATTGATCCTTTCCCCTTATTTTCCTGCTTCAAAATTTAAATGGCTTCTGGAACATGTTGATGGCCTAAAAGAACGGGCGGATAAGGAGGAGTTGTGCTTCGGAACTGTGGATACGTGGTTGGTTTACCGTTTGACAGGAGGAACTTCTTATAAAACTGATTATTCAAACGCTTCCAGGACGCAGCTTTTTAATATCAGGGATTTGGTATGGGATCAGGAACTCTGCAAAATATTTGGTTTAAAAAGCAGTTGGCTGGCGGAGGTTTCGGATTCAGACTCATGTTTTGGTATGACGGACTTTGAGGGACTGTTTGATGTACCTATTCCTATTCACGGCGTGATGGGAGATTCCCACGGCGCGCTGTTCAGCCAGGGCTGTCTAATAAAAGGCATGACAAAAGCAACCTATGGAACCGGATCTTCCATCATGATGAATACAGGAAAAGAACCGGTGTTTAGCACCCATGGGGTAGTGACTTCCTTAGCCTGGTGCATGGGCGGAAAGGTGAACTACATACTGGAAGGTAACATTAATTATACAGGTGCGGTTATTACCTGGCTGAAAGAGAAGATGAACATGATTTCCTCCCCGGAGGAGACGGAGCAGATTGCAGGAGCTGCCGACCAAAATGATAAGGTCTACTTAATCCCGGCTTTCACCGGCTTAGGAGCGCCATATTGGGACAGCTGCGCTACCGCTTCCATCAGCGGTATGACAAGGACCACAGGCCGTGCTGAATTCGTCAGGGCCGGACTGGAAAGCATTGGCTACCAGATTACCGACGTAATTCAGGCTATGTGTGAGGACATGAACTGCATCATACCAGAACTACGGGTGGACGGAGGTCCCACGGAAAACCAGTACCTGATGCAGTTTCAAAGCGACATCCTGGGAACAAGCGTACGTGTCTCTGAAATAAAAGAGCTCTCCGGAATGGGAGCTGCTTTCGCCGCAGGCCTTTCCCTCGGCATCTATCAGGAAGATATATTTGAAAAAATGAATGCAAAGCAATATAATCCAAGTATGGAGCCAGGAGTGAGAGCTAAGAAATATGAGGGCTGGAAAGAATCGGTCAGGAAGATTCTGGCTTAAATACAGTGGACCGGACAACAAAATGGAATGGGAGAGAAAGCATGCTGAAAGTATCGGAAATAACAATTGAATATTTGAGAAATCCGGTGGGTCTGGACGGCAGGCCGTGGTTTGGCTGGATTCTTTGCAGTGACAAAAATAATGTAAACCAGGAAGCATACAGGCTGGAGATTGCCAGGGATGAAGACTTTGAGACCATAGTTTATGAAAGCGGCTGGGTTAAGAGCAGAGAGTCCATCCATGTGGAGGCGGCCGGTTTTTGCCCTTCTTCCTGCAAAAAATATTTTGTCCGGGTACAGGTATACGATGGTGAGGAAGAAAGCAGTTTCAGTGAACCGGCGTTTTTTGTCACTGCAGTCTTAGAACAAGAACAGTGGAAGGCAAAGTTCATTACTGCGGAAGGATCGGAGGATAAAGACTCCTCGGGAAGCACTTATCTGCGAAAGGAGATTGAAGTCAGCGGTGAAGTGCAGGAAGCTTATGCATGCACCACAGCACTGGGACTGTATCATTTCTACATTAACGGACATAAGGTGGGCCTGGACGAGATGGCCCCTGGCTGGACCTCCTATAAGAAGCATTTGTGCTATCAGACCTATGAGGTCACGGATCTGCTAAAACAGGGAGCCAATGCGTTGGGAGCTATGGTTGGCGCCGGATGGTATAAAGGGAAAATGGGCTTTCTTCATCTGCGCAATAATTACGGAGATCAGGCGTCTTTTCTGATGCAGATGGTGATCCGCTACCGGGATGGAAGAGAGGAGACGTTTTTTACGGAAGAAAGCTGGCTGGGACATCAGGCTCCAGTGATCTTTTCCGAGATTTATGACGGGGAGATTTATGACGCCGGTTTGGAAATTGAGGATTGGAACTGTCCTGGCCACTGTGCGGACGGCTGGAAGGGGGTACAAACGGTAGAGTTTCCAAAGAGTGCCCTTACCGCCCAGGCCGGTTCGAAGGTAAAGGTAATAGAGACCTTGGAGGCAAGGAGTATCTTTCAGACTCCACAAGGAGACCGGGTCATTGATTTCGGACAGAACCTGACAGGCTGGGTACGGTTTAAGGTGCGGGGAAGGACAGGAGAAGAGGTTAGACTTAAATGTTTTGAGACACTGGATTCTTCAGGAAATGTTTATTCAGCCAATCTAAGGTCGGCAAAAGAAGAAATTCGCTATATCTGCAGAGGGGAAGGCGAAGAAATCTATCAACCCCATTTCACCTTCCAGGGCTTTCGGTATGTTCATGTCCTGGATTGGCCAGGGGAGCTTAAAGAAGAAGATGTGGCAGCCTGCGTCCTGCATTCAGACATGGAAGAGACCGGAGAATTTTCGTGTTCCCATCCGTTGGTAAACCAGCTTCACAGCAATATTAAGTGGAGCATGAAGGGGAATTTTCTGGATATTCCCACGGACTGCCCCCAGAGAGATGAGAGAATGGGCTGGACGGGAGATGCGCAGATTTTCTGCCGTACTTCCTGTTATCTGATGAATACCTATACGTTTTTCAGAAAATGGCTGAAAGATGTGGCTGCGGATCAGACGCCGGAAGGGGGAGTACCCCATGTGGTACCGGACATCATTAGCGGCAGGGAAAAAGACGATTGGTTGCTTTCGCAGGGAACTCATTCCGCGGCGGCCTGGGCTGATGTCGCCGTGATCAACCCATGGACCCTTTATCTGATGTATGGGGATAAGGCTATATTGGAAGAGCAGTATGACAGCATGAAGCAATGGATCGGATTCATGAGAACCCATGCCAGAGATCATATCTGGAATTATAAGCTGCAGTTCGGCGACTGGGTGGCGCTTGATGCAGAGGAGGGCAGCTATTTCGGAGCAACCCCTAATGATTTGACCTGTACCGCATATTATGCCTACTCAACAGGACTGTTTGTAAAAATAGCGTTAATCCTGCAGCGGGAAGAGGATGCCAAAGAGTATGAAGCATTGTATGGAGAGATCGTAAAGAAGTTTCAGAGCACATTTTTTGAATGTGACGGAAGTATGACGGCAATGACTCAGACAGCCCATATTCTGGCTCTGCATTTTAATCTTGTGCCGGAAGCATACAGGAGGAAGACGGCTGAACAGCTGGTTAAACTGCTTGAGAAAGAAGGAGGGCATCTGGTGACGGGGTTTGTCGGCACACCCTATTTCCTGCATGCGTTAAGTGGAAATGGATATGCGGATAAGGCCTATGAGCTGCTTTTGAAAGAAGATTTTCCTTCCTGGCTGTATCAGGTTAAGAGGGGGGCGACCACTATTTGGGAGCATTGGGACGGGTTAAAGCCGGATGGAACCATGTGGAGCCCGGATATGAACTCTTTTAACCATTATGCCTATGGAGCGGTGGGAGAATGGCTGTACCGCTCTGTTCTGGGAATTGAAACGGATGAGGTCTTTTCCGGATACCGGCATATCATCATCAGTCCCCAGACAGGAGATGCCCTTGCATATGCAAAAGGATCTTATAAAAGTGCTCTTGGATTGATTCGGGTCAGCTGGGAAAAAACGCAGACGCCGGGAGAGCGGCGGCTTGCATTTACCGTACCGGTTAATGCAGCGGTTAAAATACGTCTGGAAAAAGGGGCGGTACCGTCTGAAACCGATGGTCTAGCTTTTCGGCTTGAGGATGGATATATGACGGCCGAATCAGGCTCCGGCAGCTTTGAAATATTTTACAGAAAATAGTGAGGAGGAGAACGATGCTGACAGATTTAAAAAGTTCACCCTTTGCCCGGGTTAGCGGTCTTCCCTTTCGGGCGGTGAAATGGACAGACGGTCTATACAAGGAACGGCTTGACACCTGCATGAATTCTACGGTCCCCCATCTGCGAAAGATGTTTGAGAGTAAAGACATCAGTCATGTGACAGAAAATTTTAAGATAGCGGCGGGTGAATCAGACGGTGATTTTGATGGCACTGTTTTTGGAGATGGTGATTTTTATAAATGGATGGAATCTGCTGTTTATACGGCGGCCCTGGGAGATGACCGGCAGCTTTTGGAAGCGCTTGAGTATTATGTTGGATTGATCGGCAGGGCACAGATGCCTGACGGATATATTTCCACGAAACAGATTATCAGTGAGAAGAAGGGGAGAGACGCAAGACTTGGTGATATTAACGATTTTGAAGTCTATAATTTCGGCCATCTGTTCACCGCTGCCTGTTTGTATAAACGTGTGACAGGCAGGGACAGCTTTCTTGCGATTGCCGAGAAAGCCGCTGGATATTTAAAGCATCTGTATGAAGAGGTCAGGGAAAGCGGGGAAGCACAGACCGCTGTATGCCCTTCCCATTACATGGGGCTGGCCGAATTGTACCGGACAACGGAAAAGCAGGAATATCTGGAATTGCTGAAAAAAGCAATAGAGCTGCGGGACTGTGTAAAGGAAGGGTTGGATGACAACCAGGATAGACTTCCTCTTAAGAAGCATGAAAAAATCATCGGCCATGCGGTGAGAGCCAATTATCTGTATGCAGGAGTGGCGGATCTGTGCCTGGAAGAGGAAAATCCGGAACTTACGGAGGTTCTTCATAAAGTATGGCACAGCCTTGTGACGCAGAAGCTCTATATAACCGGAGGATGCGGCGCTTTGTATAACGGTGCGTCGCCATATGGAAACTTTTTCACCCATCAGCTGGTCCATCAGGCTTATGGATATGAATACCAGCTACCCAATGTGACGGCTTACAATGAGACCTGTGCCTCTGTAGGAGGCGTATATTGGGCATACCGTATGTTTTGCATGGAGAAAAAAGCAGAATATGCAGAGGTTCTGGAACGGATGGTCCTGAATGTGAACCTGGCTGCAATCAGCCTGGATGGGAAAAGATTCTTCTATGAGAACATGCTGCGCCGGGCAAAAAAACTCCCTTATGATTTGATCTGGGGACAGGAGCGGACAGAATATATTTTGAGCTACTGCTGTCCGCCTAACTTGGCCAGGCTGATTGCTCAGTTGAGTGAATACGCTTACACCATAGACGATACCGGTATTTATCCGGTATTATACGGTGCCAGCCGGGCGGAGATGAAACTCATGAATGGCTGTGAAGGTGTTCTGGTTCAGGAAACGGACTATCCATATGACGGAAAAATAAGCTTTCGTTTTGAACACATGAAGAAGAATCTGCCAGTAAAGCTGCATTTAAGGATCCCGTCCTGGGTGCGGGGAGAAAGTGGGGTTCAGAAAACTGAAAACGGGCTGAAGTGTCTATGGGAAAGGAAGCTTTCGGTCGCGGACAGGGGCAGTTTTCTGACCGTGGATATAGAAGATCCGGAAAATACCGTGATCATTCTGGATTTAGGGATGAAGCCCCGTCTGACCGGTGCCCATGTTCTGGTGGAAGAAGACTGCAATCAGGTGGCAGTGGAACGGGGGCCTCTGGTGTACTGTCTGGAAGGCATGGACGCTCCGGCAGAAACCATTGACGAGCTGTTTGTTCCGTCAGACGTACGGTTTAAGCCGGAGGAGATTGAGATAGAAGGCCGGAAAGTGACCGGGCTTGCGGCCACGTTTTTTAAGAAAATTCATGGACCGGAATATGACAGAAATTCCCTTTACCAGGATTACTCTGAGGAAGGCTATGAACCGGTCCCGGTGCGTATGATTCCTTATTTTGCCTGGGATAACCGCGGGTTAAATGAGATGCGTATTTGGATGCCTGTAGTCAGAAACAGATTCGACAGTGAAAAGCAAGGATAAGGAGGCAGGTCAATGTTATATGGAGTATCCTATTACCCGGAACATAAAAGCAATGAAGAGCTTAAATGGGATTTAAAGCTGATAAAGGAATCGGGAATCAATACGGTTCGAATGGGAGAGTTTTCCTGGTGCCGGATGGAACCCGAGGAAGGAAGATATGACTTTTCCTGGCTGGACCCGGTGATTGAGGAACTGGGGCAGGCAGGCATCCGTACGATCGTAGGAACTCCTACGGCATGTCCCCCGGCATGGATGGTGGAAGCCTGGCCGGATATGTTTTATCAGGATAACAGGAGGATTTGCCGTCCTTTCGGAGGCAGAAGACATGGATGCTATAATCACGAAACATACAGGAAGGCCTGTGCCGGCATCGCAAAAGCCATAGGGAAACATTATGGCAGGAATCCCTATGTGGCAGGGTTCCAGATTGACAATGAACTGGCCCAGGAAGGAACGGGCAGATGCACCTGCAAAAACTGCCGGAAGAAGTTTCAGGTTTGGCTGGAGCAGAAATACGGCGGGATCGAAACCTTTAACAGGAAAAGCGGAGCCATCTTCTGGTCCCAGGAGTACCGGGCTTTTGAACAGATCAACCCACCGGTCAATGCCATTGAGCCGGGGGCGCAGATCCAGATACGGGACTTTTATGAAAGCCCCACGGTCCGTCTGGAGTTCGAACGGTTTTCCAGTGAAAGCCAGATCGAGTTTCAAAACATTCAGGCGGATATCCTGAAGGCTTTTACTTCCTATCCGGTGACCACCAATGGAACGGGACTTGTGACCAACAGCATTGATTATTTTAAAGGCTTTGAAAACTTAGATTGCTATGCCTTTGATTATTATCCCAATCTGCGGGATGCCTGGGTGGATTCCTTCCCATATGCATTTGGCAGAGGGGTAAAGCCTGACCTACCGTTCTGGGTCATGGAATTTATGTCCGGCGGAGGCCACAGGCTGAGTGGAACGGGACGGCTGCAGCCCGGACCCGGTGCATTGAAGCAGGCGGTGGTTCAGGCATTTGCCAATGGGGCCGATTTACTTTTGCACTATCAGTTCCGCAGCTTTCCTGCGGGGGCAGAGCAGTTAAACTATGCAATCGTTGATTTAGACGGGATTCCCAGAAGGCGGTATTATGAAATGCAGGAAACAGCCAACCTGTTAAAACAGCTGGAACCCTTAAAAGAAACCTCTTTCTGCTCGGAAGTAGGGATTCTGCTGGATTATGACAGCCATTGGGCCCTGAAAATTAAGCCGGTCAATGAGCCTGAATTTTCTTATATGGATTTTGCCGGGAAGCTGTATTATAATTTAGAGCGTATTGGGATTCATTCCGATGTGATTTCCCTTGAACGTGATTTCCTGTCGTACAAGGCATTGGTGCTGCCGGCTTCCTTTGTTCTGAAAAAGGAGACGGCAAAGAGGCTACAGGAATATGTAAAACAGGGTGGAATTTTGATCGCCACATTTTTGACCAGTGTTAAAAATGAGGATAACCTGGGGTATACCATACCTCTTCCGGCTCATCTTGTCGAGGTATTCGGAGTTACGGTACAGGAGGTTGAGCCGGTGTTTGACAGCAACCGGACCAAGTTAGGTATCCGTCTGGCTTCTGAGGAAGATGAGGTGGAAACAAGGGACAAAGCATGGAGCGAGCTGCTGGCGGGGAATGCAAAACTCCTTGGGTACTACAAGGATACTTATAAGAAGGACTCTATGGTAATTTCCCAACATTCCTTTGGGGAGGGAACGGCGTATTATGTGGGAACGGATCTGGAAGATTCGGCATGGAGGGCACTTTTTAAGTCACTGTTAGGCCCTGTCTGCAATTGGAAGGATGAGATAGAAGCGCCGGAGGGAGTTCAGGTGATAAGCAGGATCTGGCAGGAAAAACAGATCTATTTCCTGTTTAATTTTTCCGGACAGGAGAAAACTGTCTGTATTCCGGCAGGAAAATCGGATTTTCTGACGAAAGAGGAGCTTCTACAGGAGATAATCATAGCGCAGAATGGTTTTAAGGTCATTGTGTAAGGATAGGCATTAGAAAAGAGAAATAAGGGAGCACCGGATTTATGGTTCTTCCTTATTTTTGCATAGCAAGCGGAGAGGGGAATTATGAAACGGTGGAAATTATGGTTGGAGGAAATGTGGAAAAAGAGAAGCATCAAGAATCAGATTTTGATTTCTATGCTGATTTGCTTAATCCTGGCAGTGGCTTTGGTTGGCTGCATAACCTTTACTTTTTCAAAAAGGACCATGGAGCGCAATTACCAGAATTCCCACAGGCACAATTTAGAAGTGTCCGGCAGCATCATTGACATTCAGCTGCAGAATCTGGTCGACCTTTCCAGGACCCTGCTTAACAATCAGAATTTAAAAAAAATCATGACGAAGAAACAGAAGAAAAGCACTTATTTTTCCAGCCGCGATGATGTTGTTTTAAATCATACGCTTAGGGATTTGGCTGAGCAGAATAAATACATTCAAAGTGCGGTAGCCATTCATAAAAAGGGAAATATCTATTTTTACAGCAAGCTGACCCTGCAAAACGGTAAGATGCTTAAGTATCATAAGGATGAAGATATTTTAGCTATGGACTGGGTTGGTGTGGCGGACCGGGAAATGGGGAAAGAGGTTTTTTACGGGTATAATGTGCTGTTTGATGATAACAATGAAACATTTTCCATGGTAAAAGCATTAAAAAATACGGAAAATGGGGAAGAAATGGGGTATGTGGTCTTTAACATCAAAAAAAGCATGTTCCTTTCCGCGTTTGGAAAAGGGGATGAGGGATATGTGACCAACCGGTATATGATTTTTGATAAAAATGAGAGCCGGTCAGTAGGCAGGCCTGACTGGAATCTCGTCTACTTCCACGGAGGAACGGATGTGAAACAGGAGATTCTGGAGGATTATATTGCAGGTGAGACGGGCAAATATTTATTCAGTGAAGTGCACAATGAAAAGGGTGACTGGGAAGTGGTCAATGTAATTGCCAGAGAGGAATTAAGCAGTGACAGCAATTATATCGCATGGATTTCTGTGCTGGTATGTATGGCCATGCTGATGATCTGCTGTCTGTTTGTAAACGGGATTTCCAAGGTCATCACATTTCCGCTGGAACAGCTGAAAAAGAATATTGACGTAGTCAGTAAAGGAACATTCCGTATTGAAGAGGAGTTTGACGAAACGGAAATTGGAAAGATCGGCACACAGTTTAAGAACACGGTAAACAATAATCTGGACCTGCATGAAAAACTCCTCCATTCTGAAATCAAGGAAAAGGAGGCGGAACTTTTACTTCTGCAGTCGCAGATCAACCCTCACTTTTTGTACAACACCTTGGATTCCCTTTATTTTATGGCGGTAATTGAGCATGCGGATGAGATTGCAGATATGGTGCTTGCACTTTCGGATACGTTTAAGCTGAGCTTGAACAGAGGAGAAAAGCTGATCGAGGTCGGAGCTGAGATTGAAAAAATAAAGGCGTATATGAAACTTCAGAACATGCGTTACCACAACCGTTTTGAGCTGAAGATTGAGATAGAAGAATCCCTGATCAGCCGGAAAATCCTTACGTTTATTCTGCAGCCCGTAGTAGAAAATGCGGTGTATCACGGATTGGAGCCGAAGCTTGGCGGTGGGTGCAGCATCCGCTTATCCGGCTGCCTTGAAGGGGAAGTTATGGTATTTAAAATCAAGGATAATGGGGTGGGAATTGTGGACATGAACCTTCTGGATGAAGGCTACGGAGTAAAGAATATAAGGGAGAGGCTGTCTTTGTTCTATGGGGATCAGGCAGGTATCTGTTTTGAAAGTGAGGCGGGAGCGGGAACGGAGGTCACTGTAAGAGTACCGCTTCATACAGAAAAAGAGGGGGAATAGCAGATGTATCGAATGGTGGTTGCGGATGATGAATATATCGTGGTAGAGGGGATCAAAGCGATTCTGGAACGGCAGAAGCTGCAGTGCGAAGTGGTGGGATATGCCTACAATGGAATCGACGCTCTTGACGTCATACAGGAGAAGAAGCCCGACATTGTCATCACAGATATCAGGATGCCCGGGTTGGACGGGCTTTCCCTGATCGAAAGCTGCAAGGAATTTCTGCCGGAAGCCAGCTATGTGGTGATCAGCGGTTATACAGAATTTGAATATGCCAGGAGGGCTATTACCCTGGGCGTGGTGAATTATATTGATAAGCCGGTTACCATACAGAAAATTGAGGAAGTGCTGCAGGAAGTGGAAAAAAGGAGCAATCCGCCCCAATACGCATATAACCGGATCATACGCGAGACAGACCGTGTTGTGGATATGGTGCTTATTGGAAAAGCGGAAGGGCTGGAAGAAGGAATGGAAGGAATCTTACAGGTAATGAGGGAAACGGTTCCTGATTTTGAGCAGTATAAGCAGGAGATATATAAGATTATGTCCATGCTTGTCCAGATTTTTAAGGAATCAAACCCGGATGCTGTCTGCCAGATTACCCATCATGATGTGGAAAAACTCCATGGGGAGGAGGAATGCAGGCAGTATTGCCTGTCCCTCATCCGTAAGATGAGCGAGCTTTTTCTTGGAAAAAAGGTCGGAAGCAGTCACCGTGTCATTCAGAAGCTTCTGCAGTTTATCGATGAGAAATATGCGGATAACATCGGCTTAAATGAGCTGGCTATGCTGGTAAACATGAATCCGGCTTATTTAAGCATTTTATTCCGCAATGAAGTGGGCATGAGTTATGTTAAATATTTAACAGATTTGAGGATTAAAAAGGCAAAAGAGCTTCTGGATGAGGGCATGAAGGTGATGGACGTCAGTGAAAAGGTGGGATATTATAATTATCGGTATTTTTGTGAGATATTTAAGAAATATCAGGGTATAACGCCGAACGAATATAAGGGACACACCAGAAGAAGGGATTAAATATACAATAAGAAAATAAAAAAATATAATTATTATATAAAAAGTGTACAAAAACAAAGAAATGACTGACTAGTATATGCGGAAGTTCCTTGTTAAAATGTATCTATCAAACAAAAACTATGAGACATGTGGGAGGTAGAAGATGAAGAGAAAAGTTTTAGCAGGAATCCTGCTGCAGCCATGATGACATCCTTATTGACCGGCTGCGGAAACAAACAGGCATCCGATGGCGGCGGACAGACTGGGGCAGAAACGGAATCCGCAGCAAAAACGGAATCCGCTGGGGGAGCAGAACCTGCTGCGGGGGCAGATTCAGTAAAACCCAGCGCAGCGGAGGACCCCAAGCTTACAAAAAACATGAAGATTTTATCGATCTGGGCGGAAGATAATGATAATGGCGTACTGATCAAAGCTATCTGTGAGAAATATCAGAAAGAGGTGAATCCTAACTTCACATGGGATTATGAAGTGGTGTCTTCCGATAACTTAAGACAGAAGGTGGCTACCCTGGTGGCTTCCAATGATCTGCCGGATATGTTCGTGTACGAATCAGGCAAACCGATTGTGGACCTGATCGAAGCAGGAAAGCTGGTAAATGTTTCAAAGGTGCTGAAAGATTTTAACTGTGAGGACGCATTGAATCCATCAGCAGTCTCTCTTTTGAAAAGTTTATCAGGAACGGAAGATATTTATGATCTGCCTCTAGGAATGAACGTGGAAGGTTTTTGGTATAACAAGGCTTTGTTTGAACAAGCAGGCTGCCAGGTTCCGAACACATGGGATGAGTTCGAATCTGTGCTTGTAAAGCTGAAGGGAGCGGGAATCCAGCCAATTGCGTGCGGTGCGGCGGATAAATGGGGAGCAACCCGTCTTTTAAATTCTTATCTTGTCAGAATTGCCGGACCTGAGGCCATGGCAAAGGCAGATGAAGGAATTTCAAACTATACGGATGAGGATTATGTGAAGGCCGCCCAGAAAATACAGGATTGGGCAAAAGCCGGATATTTCGGTGAAGGCGTCAATACCGTAGACATGAACACCGCGGGCTCCATGCTCATGACCGGACAGGCAGCCATATTCTATAACGGCTCATGGTTTACAAGCAACTTGAATGATGCTTCCCAGAATTTGGCCGGAGAAGATGGAATCGGATTCTTCAACGTGCCGGTTGTAGATCCTTATGTCAGCGATGAAAGCAGTTATTCCATGAACTGCGGCAATATTCTTTCCTTCAGCCAAAAGAATTATGATGAGGCAACCGGGTGGTTTATGAAATATTTCGCAGAAAATATGGGTGATCTGGCCATGGAGCTGCAAGGGAGCGTAAAGGGTTATAATTATACGGTTTCTGCAGAAGGCGCCAGTGGTTATACACAATTGGTTCTTGATACCATCAACAATGCGGAAAGTGCTTTTACATGGTTTGAAGCAACCATGGGCAATGAAGTTCAGAATGTGGCAAAAGACGGAATCCAGACCTTGTTAACCGGTGAATTATCGGCAGAGGATTACATGAAGTCCATTCAGGAAGCCTGGGATATGAGCCAGTAGTAAGAATTTATCTTCTATAAATCGGATGGCCTGTTAAGCCGTAAGATGAGATGCGGGGTGCTGTGAAGTTCTGAAAAGGAATCCAGCACCCCGTTTTTTAACCGGATCCGGCAGCGAAGCGGATTGTTTAAGTCCTCCTGTCATGCGGGAGCGTCAAATGGAAAGGGATTGGAGGTTTTTCTATGAAAAAGGTATTGGAAAATAAAACGGCAATTGCAATTTTCGTATTACCTGCATTGATCGTCTATTCTGTCATAGTTATTCTGCCGGTAATATGGTCTTTGTATTATTCGTTTTATTCCGGATCTCCGGGGCTAAAATGGGAGTTCTGTGGGTTTGACAACTTCCTGCGTCTGTTCGGAGACAGCAATTTTAAAGCGTCTATGGCTGTCAATTTGAAATACATATCCATTGTTATGCTTGGTCAGGTGGGAATGGGGCTTTTATTGGCTCTGCTGTTTTATTTCTGGCTGAAACGTTTTAAGAATGTGATCCGTACTCTGGTATTTTTTCCGGTAGTGCTGCCCACGGTGGCAGTGGGCCAGCTGTTCCAGAAAATTTACGAGATACAGCCAAATTACGGCCTGTTAAACAGCCTTTTAGATACCTTGGGACTGACCGGTCTGGTACAGCCCTGGATCGGCCAGGCTTCTACGGCGCTGGGCAGCTTATGTGTGATGGATATCTGGGTGGCCATGGGATTTTATGCCGTTATCTTCTATGGGGCGCTTTTGGATATTCCGGGAGACGTGATTGAAGCTGCAAAAATTGACGGAGCTGGCGGACTGCAGCTGTTTCGCCATATTCTGGCCCCTTTGCTGCATGCAATGATCATCACCTGCCTGATCTTCAGTTTTTCCGGAACGGTGAAAATGTTTGAATCCGCGACCGCTCTGACTAACGGAGGACCGGGAGCTGCCACGAGATCCCTGTCCATGTATATGTATAATGTTTCATTCACCTATAACAAGGTGGGATACGGAAGTGTGGTTGCGCTGTTTATATTCATGCTATGCGTGGTTGGATCATCCATCATCCGTAAGTTTGATGTAAAAGAATAGGAGGTAGGTCGAGCATGAAAAAAGGATTTAAATCAATTGCAATTAAATTAGTCATTATTTGTCTTGTGGTGATCGAAGTATATCCTCTGTTCTGGATGCTGACCGCTTCCTTAAAACAGCAGAGCGAGTGGACCAGCAAGCCGGCATATGCGCTAAACTCGGGCTTCTATATCCAGAATTACATAGAGGCGTGGACAAGAGGAAATATGGACATATTTTTCAAAAACAGCTTTATATGTACGGTGGTCTCCTTATTCTTTATTGTGCTGTTTACGGTAACTGTCAGTTTTGCGGTAACAAAGATGAGATGGAAGCTTAAGGGATTCGTTGGAAAATATTTTGAATTTGGCATTATGATTCCGGTGGCAACTGCCCTGATTCCCTTATTTCAGATCTATTCCGGTATGGGGCTTTTAAACAGCAGGCTCTGCCTGATCATTACATACACGGCTTTTGGCCTGTCTCTGTCGACTCTGCTGACCACCGGTTATCTTCGGTCGTTTCCAGATGAGATTATGGAAGCGGCAGTAATTGACGGATGCGGAATTTACAAATTGATGTGGTATGTGGTTGTGCCGCTGATGAAGAATGCCATTGTTACCGTATTAGTTTTGCAGTTCTTCTTTAAATGGAATGATCTGATTTTTTCCATGACATTTATCAGTGACCAAAAGCTGAAGACGGTTCAAACCGGTCTTCTGTATTTTCAGAATGAATTTGGAGCGAAAAACTGGGGAGCGATTTTTGCTTCCGTGTCTATGTGCGTAATCCCTATGCTGATCTTATATATGATTCTGAACAAAAGAGTTATCGAAGGGATGACAGCAGGAGCGGTGAAAGGATAAGCGGGATGATGGATCAGGAAAGCATGCGTTATGCGCAGGAGATAAAAGATTATGTGGCAGGTCATGTAAAAGGGCTTTTAAAAGAGCCTCATGCATTTATCCGCCATCCCTTTATTGATCCGGGCAGTGTTTATGACGGAAATTTATGGGATTGGGATACCTACTGGTCGGTTTACGGATTATTCGGTATCATGGATTCTTTTTCTGAAGAGCTGAAGGAAAAGATTCTGGTCCATGCCAGAGGAAATGTAAGGAATTTTATGGATCATCAGCTGGAGGATGGCTATATTCCCATGATGATCGAGGTCGACCGGTGGCCGGAGCCCTATTTAAACATGAAGCATAAGGAAGGCATGCTGATGAATATGCATAAGCCGTTTCTTTGCCAGCAGATGCGTCTGATCAGTGAATTTCAGGGTGATTATTCCTGGACGAGGGAGTATCTGGACGGACTGAAAGCATACTTTGACTGCTATTACCGGAATTATTTTATGGAAGAAAAAGGGCTGTTTGTCTGGTGTGATGACATTATGATAGGTATGGATAATGATCCCGCTTCCTTCGGACGTCCGAAATTTTCCACAGCAAATATATATCTGAATTCATTTATGGTTCTGGAAATGCAGGCATATGGATGTGTTCTGAAAAATGCCGGAAAAGGCGGTGAGGCCCTGGAGTGGGAGAACCGGGCGAGAGACCTGATACAGACCATACAGGAGGAGTGCTGGGATAAAAGGGACCGGTTCTTCTATTCTGTGGACGTGGATATCAGGACCAGAAAATTTGACTGGTTCCACGAAGGCCTTGGGGTCTTCTGGAAGACCCTTCCCATTAAAATAAGGGTATGGTCCGGATTTATTCCCATGTATGCTGGTTTTGCAACAAAGGAACAGGCAGAGAGCCTGGTCAGCCATTATCATGATGAGAATACATTTCACAGCAGTTTTGGAATCGCCACTTTAGCCAAGGATGAGAAGATGTTTAATCTTGAAGCGACTAATAATCCCTCCAACTGGCTTGGCCCCGTGTGGCTGGTAGCCAATTATGTGGTGTTCCAGGCCATGCTCTCTTATGGATACCGGGAAGAGGCAGAGGAAATCTGCCGCAATTCTTTAAAGCTTCTGGGCATGGATCTGGAAAAGACGGGCTGTATGCATGAATATTACAATCCGATTAACGGAGAGCCGGTGGTAAACGGAGGGTTTATAAACTGGAACCTCCTGGCGCTGAACATGTTGGCTGACTTGGAAAAGGAGAAAGAACATGGATAAGAAACCCTGGGAGAACGGGATACTGCGGGTGCATGAAAACAAACGATATTTTACCAATGGGGACACGCCTTTTTTCTGGCTGGCAGATACCGCCTGGCTCATGTTTCAACGGCTGACCCTGGAGGAGACATACCGGTATTTGAGAAACCGTAAGGAAAAAGGATATAATGTGATTTTGTCAGACTTTCTGCACACTGCTGACCAAAGGAATCTTGCGGGAGATACTGCGCTGCTGGATGGGGACTTCTCTAAAATTAACACCTGCGGAACATTCTGGAAACATATTGACCGGGTAGTGGAAATGGCAGAGGAGCTGGGATTATATCTGGGAATTCTGCCGGTATGGGGAAGCAGTATTGTAAAAGACGGATCCTTAAATATGGGGAATCTAAAGAGTTTTATGAAATTCGTGCTGGACCGTTATCACAACTGCCCAAATCTGATCTGGATCGTGGGGGGCGATGTGAGAGGCGATGTCAATCATGAGCTTTTCTGTACCATGGGAAATATGATGAAAAAAGATGAGCCGGACCGCCTGGTTACTTATCATCCCTTCGGGAGAACGGATTCCTCCCAATGGTTCCACAAAGAAGCGTGGCTGGATTTTAATCTGTTCCAGTCAGGACACAGAAGATATGACCAGGATCAGTTAGGATCATGGGATGACAACCGGCCTTCAGATACTAGTTTTGGTGAAGACTGCTGGCGCTATGTGGAAGGCGACTATGCCAGGCTGCCCGTGAAACCTGTTCTGGACGGTGAACCTTCTTATGAATGGATTCTGCAGGGACTTCATGATAAGACCCAGCCTTATTGGCAGGCTGCGGATGTCAGGCGTTATGCTTACTGGGATGTGTTTGCCGGGGCAGCAGGCCATACTTACGGACATAATGCGGTGATGCAGTTTCAACGTGATTTATCAGAAGACGGCAGCTTTGGCGTGAACTTTTTATGGGAAGACGGCCTGCATCATTCCGGAGGCTCACAAATGAAGCATTTAAAGGATTTGATGGAGTCGGTCGGTTTTGTTCGCGGAAAACCGGCACAGCACCTGCTCCGGTCCGAACAGGGAGTAAAGTACGGTCGGATCAGTGTGTTTGCCGGAGATGACTTTTTAATGGCTTATTCTTATACGGGAAGGGAAATAAAGCTTTCCCTGGAGGATTATAAGGAAAAACAAATGATGGTATTCTGGTTTTGTCCGGCAACAGGAGTGAAGAGCTATATTAAGACCGTAAGCGGGCAGGCTGAAATTACGGAAACGCCGCCTGCCGGGGATGAGACAAAGGATATAGTGCTGCTGTTGCAGGAAGAAAAAGATATGCATGGAGAAGTAGATGGATGGAAAAAAGAATAAGCAGTGAGATATTACAATCATACCCCTGTTACGATAAGAGGAAGGTAGATGATCTGCTGGCGGCAGAAGCCGACGCGGATACCAGGAAAATTGTTGTTTTGGATGATGATCCCACAGGGATACAAACAGTCCATGATGTATCCGTTTACACGGACTGGTCTCTGGAAAGCATAGGCCGTGGTTTTGAAGAAAAGAATAAATTATTTTTCATTCTGACGAATTCAAGGGGATTTACAAAAGAGCAGACGGCAAAGGCCCATTGGGAAATTGGAAAGCGGGTAGACCAGACTGCAAAAGAAAAGGAGCTGAAATATCTGATTGTAAGCCGCGGGGATTCCACTCTGCGCGGTCATTACCCATTGGAGACCGAGGTGTTGAAGGAGGTCCAGGAAGAGCAGAACCCGTGGAAGGTGGATGGAGAAATTTTGTGTCCCTTTTTTTCAGAAGGAGGACGATTTACCATTGATAATGTCCATTACGTTCAATATGGGTCCGAACTGGTTCCGGCCGGAGAGACGGAATTTGCCGGGGATAAGACGTTTGGATATCATTCCTCCAACCTTTGCGGATATATCGAAGAGAAGACGAAGGGGAGGTTTCGGGCGGATTCCGTTGTCCGCATTTCTTTGGAAGATTTAAGGGGAATGAAACTTGATAAAATCACAGAGCAGCTGCTGGCTGTAAAGGGCTTTCAGAAAATCATTGTAAATGCGGTGGATGAATATGATATTAAGGTTTTCTGCATTGCTCTTTACCGGGCAATGGGAAAGGGAAAGCATTACATCTTCCGGACGGCTGCGGCTTTTGTAAAGGCGCTTGGCAATATCAGCAACAAACCCCTTCTTACCAGAGATGAGATGATAACTGCGGCCGGAAGGACAGCAGGGATTGTGGTGATTGGTTCTCATACGGAGAAAACCACTATGCAGCTGGAAGAATTAAAAAAGACGGTTGGTCTTCAGTTTGTTGAGATGAATTCTGATCTGGTGCTGGTGGCTGGAGGGCTGGAACGGGAGGCAGAACGGATACGAACTGTGTGTGAAAATGCGGTCCGGGAAGGGAAAACCGTTGTCGTTTATACAAAGCGCCGCCTGCTTTCCATAGAAAATGATACGAAGGAAGCTGCTCTGCTTCGTTCGCTGAAGATATCGGAAGCGGTAATGTCCCTGGTTGAGAAGCTGGAAGTAACACCGGGATTTATCGTTTCAAAAGGCGGTATTACTTCCAGTGACATTGGAACCAAAGCTCTTAGGGTAAAATGTGCCCAGGTTCTGGGACAGATCCGTCCGGGAGTTCCGGTATGGCGTATTGGAGATGAAAGTAAGTTTCCCCAATTACCATATGTTATATTTCCGGGGAATGTGGGAGAGGTGACTACGCTCCGGGAAGCGGTGGAGCTGTTAATGATATACTAGAAAGGATTCATTATGAAAATTGGTTTGATTTATACCAGCACAACGCCGGAGCTGGTTGAAAATGTGGAAAAAGAAGTCATGGGACAGCTGGGCAGCGAAGCGGAGCTCCTGAGCTTTCAGGACCCCACCATTCTGGCGGAGGTGAGAAAAGCCGGTTATGTTACAGCGGTACCTGCAGCAAGGCTGATAGGGATGTATATGAAGGCAGTGGAGCAGGGAGCGGATGCAATTCTGAACCTATGCTCTTCCGTGGGCGAGGTTGCAGACTGCGTACAGGAAGCCGCCAGATATCTGGGAGTGCCCATTGTGAGAGTGGATGAAGAGATGTGCAGGGAAGCTGTCAGACTGGGCAGGAAAATCGCAGTGATGGCAACACTTCCTACCACACTGGAGCCTACCAAAAGAACTGTTTTACGGGTCGCAAGAGAAATGGGAAAGCATGTGGAGATGATGGAGGTGCTGGTGGATGGTGCGTTTGGTCTGGACCAGGAGCAGTTTAAGGCTTTAATGGCAGAGCATGCCGGAAAGGCTACGAAAGAGGCTGATGTGATCCTGCTTGCCCAGGGCTCTATGGCGTATTGTGAAAGCTATATTGCTGACATGTATGGGAAAACCGTACTTTCCAGCCCGGGGTTTGGAGCAAAGGCACTGAAGGCGGCCCTTATTTCTAAAGGAACCTTATAACAAAGAACCCTATAGCAATGGAACAGGAGAGATGTATGAAAAAAATAGTGATATCCGTTGCACCGGTGGCAGCGGATGATACTTTGATCGATCCCAGGAAGATCGCTGATGATGTCATTGCCTGCAGCAGGGCAGGTGCCGGGATGGTGCATCTGCATGTAAGGGATGGGAATGGACGGCTGACACCTGATTTAACCTTATTGGAGGAAACGGTCCGGTATATCCGCTCAGAATCCGATATTGTCATCCAGGTATCTACGGGAGGGGTATCGGATTTAACCATAAAAGAACGCTGTACTCCTGTATTTGCGGACTGGGTAGAAGCTAATTCCCTAAATGTAGGCTCAGTGAATTTGGGTGATCAGGTTTATATCAATCCTATAAAAGATGTTTATTATTGTGTGGAGCAGATTCTTAATCATCATAAAACTCCGGAGATAGAAGTTTTTGAGATCGGCATGATTAAAACGGCAAAGGATTTGTCCATAAAATATGAATTTGCAGCTCCAATTCTGTTCAGCATTGTGCTGGGACATATGGGAGCGGCTCCGGCCACGGTCCGTACCTTAAAGTCCATGGTGGAAGCATTGGATGAATTCTTTCCGGAGAAAGAGAAGATCCTGTGGGGAATTACCCATGCCCATCGGACCGATTTCCAGATTATTAAAACTGCGCTCGATCTGGGGGCCTCCACGGTGCGGATCGGATTTGAAGACAGCAGGTATTTAAGCCGGGAAACCATGGCCTGCACGAATCTTCAGCTGGTTGAGGCAGCAGCAGGCATCGTGAGAGAGAAGAAAATGCTGCCTGCCTCCCCTGATGAAATCAGGGCCATGCTGAATATTCGCCCACTATAATAACAGGTAATTTATAAGTACTTAATCATCAGGCACGTGCCTTACTTTGGTTTCATTGTAAGACAAAGAGAAATCCATATACCGGAAAATGATATAAAAGTCATTAGATGTATCAGGAGATTAAGGCTTTGGCGGAGTAAATATGCTCTCTTCCAGGTTGACAAGTGAAATAATTAAGCTTGTCACTTAGAAGAGAGCATATTTTTGTGCCTGTAGTAATTATACTCACTAAGGCAGGTGCTTTACATATTATAAGATAATTGATATGTTACTACATTGCTACTAAATGAAAGGAGTTATCTTATACGTGTTTCCTTATCACCAAGAAATTCATCAATTTCCTTATTACGATGATAGGGTTATGCCTTATGATTATTATAATCATTGCAAGATTGCTGGAAAAATTGAAAGGGCCTTAGGGTGCTGATATAATAGAAATAAAATCAAAGAGAAGAAAAGGAGCAAAAATATGAAAAAACTTAAAATAACACTTGCCTGTGCCGGCGGTATGTCAAGCAGTATGCTGTGTAAGAAAATTATCACAGCATCAGAAAAGAAAGGCTATACAGGTACAGAGTGCGAAGCCTATTCTGTCCATAGTTTGCAGTCGGCAGCTCCGGGGAGTGATGTAATTTTACTTGGGCCTCAGGTAGGATATATGAAGGATTCAATAGTGAAAAAGTACCCGGATATTCCTGTTGAGGTTATTTATATGAAAGACTATGGGATGATGAACGGTGAAAAAATATTTAATGACATGGCAGAAAAGTTTGGTTGGTAAATTTGGATATTAAATCATTAAAAATTATTGACTTGATGGATAATTGTGCTATAATTTAATTGTTAAACAATTAGATTAATAAACTTATGAGCTTTAATAGTACATTGAATTCTGGAGGTCATATGAAGAAAGAAATAAAAATACTGGCACCCTGTGGAATCCTAGGTTACGGATATCCCAAGTCCTCTTTTTTAAAAGGAATGTCTTATAAACCGGATGCGATTGTTGTTGATGCGGGAAGTACCGATGCAGGACCGCATAAATTAGGTGCCGGAGTGGCAATTGTAAGTGAAAAAGCCTGTAAAAAAGACTTGGAAATCATGATCACGGAGGGGGCAAAAGCCGGGATCCCGGTAATCATCGGGTCAGCCGGAGGAAGCGGGGGAAGGGTTCATGTTGAATGGACCTGGAATATTATAAAAGAAATTCTTAAGGAACAAGCATTGCAATCACAAAAAGTAGCAATCATATGGGCGGATATTCCTAAGGAAGTGGTAAAAGAAAAATTACATAATGGTAAAGTTCAGCCGTTGGGTCTTTCTGTAAAAGAATTGACGGAAGAACGGCTTAAATTAACCAATGGTATTGTGGCTCAGATGGGGCATGAGCCGATTGTAAATGCATTGGAATCAGGAGCTGATATCATAATCTGCGGAAGGGCTTATGACCCATCTCCCTTTGCGGCAGTAGCCGTGTATCACGGATTACCGTTAAGCTATGGATATCATGCCGGTAAGATTCTTGAGTGTGCAGCCCTTTGTGCCGTACCGGGAACTACAAAAGATTGCATGCTTGGAACCATAACTGAGGAAGGTTTTATGATTACACCATTATCTGATGAAAGAATCTGCACGCCTCTTTCCGTGGCAGCACATACATTTTATGAAAAAGATCATCCATATATCCTTCATGGTCCGGGAGTAACCTTAAATTTAAAAGATTGTGAATTTAAACAGGTTGATGAAAAGAGTGTATTTGTAACCGGAAGCAGGATTGAACAATCGAATCCTTACTGTATTAAATTAGAGGGAGCCATGAAGGTTGCCTACAGAACCTTTGTGGTAGCTGGTGTAAGAGATTCTCTTATGATATCACAGTTAGAGGAAATCGAAAGACTTGCAGAAGAACAGGTCAGAACGTATTATTCAGATATACCGGAGGAAGATTATACGATTCACTTTATTAATTATGGAATAAATGGGGTAATGGGAGAGTTGGAACCGTCTAAAGAATTACCTCATGAGGTCGGAATTGTTTTTGAAGTAATTGCAAAGTCTCAGGAACTTGCCGATTCAGTATGCGGTTCGCTTCGATCCAGTTTACTTCATTATGGTTATATCGGAAGAAAGTCAACGGCCGGAAATCTGGCTTTCCCTTTCGCCCCAAGTGATATTTCATTTGGTGCTGTATATGAATTCTCCGTTTACCACTTAATGGAAGTGGAAGATAGCTGCCAGATGTTTCCTATTGAATATCCGGATATGTAATGGAAAGGAGGAGATAAAAATGGCGGAATGCAGGTTATATGATTGTGCGAAAGTAATACGTTCAAAAAACAGCGGACCTTTTGAGATTACTCTTGACGTACTTTTTGATGATCCGGTGATATATCAAAAAATAAAAGACAGTAATATGATTAATAAAACTACGATTTGTTATCTATACCGTTTGACTGAGGATAAGATTACACAAATAGTTTTTTATGACAAGGCGTTGGGGTTTAAAATTACATTTGCGAGAAAAATATCTTCAGGTACTTGTTACGATACTGATGTTTATGGGGCACAACAACATGCACCTTTAAGTGAATTAATAGTTACTATTTAGAAAGGGAGTGTCGGGTGATGGCAAAACGAAAAGCCGGGGGGGCACAATCAAAGTTAAAGCGCATCTGGCGGGACAGGGTTTTATATCTTACCTTACTGCCCACATTACTATATTTCTTTGTATTCCACGTGATTCCGATCATTGGTATGAAATTGGCCTTTTATGATTACCGGATCAAGGGTGACAATGTATTTGTAGGATTTACATATTTTAAGAAATTATTTTCGACTCCGGTATTTTTTCAGATATTAGAAAACACTTTGATTATCAGTGCGATGAAGATATTCCTGTTTTTTCCGATGCCTATCATTTTTGCAATTATGCTAAATGAATTCAAGGCTGGTCCTTTTCGAAAGAGTGTGCAGGTAATTTCTTATCTGCCGCATTTCCTATCCTGGGTTGTAATTGCGGGAATATGGTTTGAATTTTTATCTCCTTCTACCGGAATTTTAAACAGCGTTTTGTCCAATCTTGGTTTTGGAAAAGTAAATTTGTTAACAAGCAAAGGTTCGATCAGATGGGTTCTGCTGGCATCAGAATCCTGGAGATCCATTGGGTGGGATTCTATTGTATATCTAACGGCAATCATGGGGATTGACCCAACTCTATATGAAGCAGCAAAAATAGATGGGGCTAACCGTTTTCAGATTGTTGGAAATATCGTTTTGCCGGCTTTGGCTGTTACAATGGTTACCGTTTTAATTCTGAATATCGGCTTCTTTATGAATGCAGGTCTGGATCAGGTGCTGAACTTTACCAATGCTGCGGTTAATTCTAAGATTGATATCATAGACACCTATGTTTATCGGATCGGCCTGCAAAATTCCCAGTATTCTTTAGCAACAGCAGCGAATTTATTTAAAGGTGTAATCGGTACACTCTTAATTGTTTCTACCCATCTGTTTTCTAAAAAGCTGACTGGTAAGGGTGCATGGTAGGAGGAAAAGTATGAAAAGAAGAAAGAAAATATCAATTGGCAAACTTCTATGCGGCTTTATTATGATGCTTTTAGCTTTATGTATGTTAGTTCCATTATTGAATATCCTGGCAAGATCTCTTTCACAACCGGATTTAGTTCATGGCCTGAAAGGATATGATATACTGCCCAAAGGATTTTCCACGGTTAATTATCAGGTTATTTTAGGACAGCCTATTGTAATCAGGAGTATCCTGAACTCTTTATTTATTACAGTTGCCGGTGTGTTTTTAAATATTATATTGACCGCCAGTGCGGCTTATGTTTTAACAAGGCCGGGACTGGTTGGTAAAAAAGTCTTTATGTATTTCTTTATTATAATGATGATATTTGAGCCGGGTATTGTGCAGGAATATTTTTTGATGAAAAACATTCATTTATTGGATAATTTGTTTTCCATGGTCATTTACAGAAGCGTAAATGTCTATTACCTGATCATATTAATGAGATTTATGGAAGAAGTTCCGGCTTCCATTCAGGAAGCTGCAAGAATTGATGGAGCCGGGCATTTTGATGTCTTATTTAAGATCATGATTCCTTTAAGCAGAATCCCTTTAATTACGGTAGGAATGTTTTATGCGGTGTTCCGCTGGAATGAATTTTTTAAATCCAGTATCTTTTTAACCAGCAAAAATCACACTGTTTTACAGGTGCTTTTAAGGCAGTTTGTTGTTAATTCCGATTCACAGGTAATTGTGGGTGCAGCCAATATTTTAGCGAATAATAATATTGCCCAACTGGATAACGGTTCTTTAAAAGCTGCTACCATTGTAGTGGCTGTTGTACCAATTTTATTATTATATCCTGTTATTCTCAAATACTATACCAATGGTGTTATGTCAGGAGGTGTGAAAGAATAGATAATTGTTTGCTTTGCGGGAAGGCATAGAAAAAATTATATTAATTAATGGAGGGTATGTAATGAAAAAAACTATTTCGTATTTATTAGTTATGGGAATGGCAGTACTGTCCCTGGCAGGCTGCGGAAAAAAGATTGATTCCGGTTCCACTGTACTGAGCACTCAGGATACCACGAATGATTCATCATCAGTAACAATTAAGGCAGTAATAAAGGATTTGTCAGCAGATGATGAAGTTTCCGTAAAATTTCTGGAGGCGGTAAGCAGCGGTGTATCAAAAGAGCTTGGCAGGGAAGTGCATATTGAACTGGCGCCGATCTCTGATGGAACTTATTCGGAAAGTATGAGTCTATTGCTGCAAAGCGGTGAAATTCCGGATCTGATGTATTTCCAGGGCGGCGATTATCAATTTGCCATTACCCAAGGAATCCTGGAAGACTTGAACCCATATGTTAATAATTCAACGAATATTAAAGCATTAATGCAGCCATTTAACAATCAAAGATTAGCGAACTATCCCTATCTTCTATGGTTGTCACCGGATAGAATAAAAGTTCCGGTTGTGAGACAAGACTGGTTTGATGCAGCTAAATCAAGTAAGGCACTTTTAGATAATCCATCTACAGAAAATTATAAAGCATTCTTTAAGGAGTTAAAAGAGAACAACAATTTAAAAGCTGCATTTACCGTCCCCGGAGATATATCTGAGTTGGATACTGTATTCAATGTGGCCTTTGGGGTCAAATCAACCTGGATAAAAGAAGGCGATAAGTATGTATATGCGAAAGTTTCAAATGCAGAAAAAGAAAAATTAGCATTTTATGCAGATCTTTATAAAGAGGGCTTATTGGATAATGAATGGTTAACAAAAAAGTGGGATACAAAAGAAAGTGCTTTTTATAATGGAGAAGTTGGAGTTGTAAGCGGAACCCAAGGCAGTGTCATTAATATTTATAATAATAAGATGGTCACACAAAATGGTGAAAATGCAAAGTTAGTTATTCTTCCGCCGGCAAAAGGTGCAGCACAAGGATATACTCCAGGTGATGTCAGCAAGGAATCCCGCGGCTGGGCAATCAGCAAATATTCGGATCATAAGGATGTTGCGTTTGCAGTCTTAGAGTATATGGCCGGTAAGGAAGGTCAGCTTCTTGATAAACTGGGTTACGAAGGCGAAGAATACAAGATAGAGAACAATGAAATTGTATTAACTGATAAAATATCGGAATGGTGGCCTCGTTTCCATGAATCAATTGCAAATTTTGATGCGCCTATATCAAGTAAGACTCCGTATTTTAGCGAAGCAGCCCTTAAATCCTTAGAAATGGTCAACACCTATTCTTCTTTTGACAATGCATTTGTTATACCCGATGAATATGCAACAAACTGGGATGCAAGCCAGGCACTTTACATAGAATTTGCAGCCGATGTAATAAGCGGTAACCGTTCCATTGATGAATTCGATCAATTTGTAACAGATTGGAATGCATTAGGCGGAGCAGAAATTACAGAATACGCGAACACAATACTGAAATAGCCGGGGAAAGAAAGGAACGTATGATGGTAACAAGAGAATATCTGATTCAAAATAAAGAAATTGCGCTGGATAAAGCAATCGGTTCACTCTGTGGTTTGGCGATCGGTGACTCCTTTGGTGATGCTGCAAGAAGTCCGGAAAACCAAAGAGATTATGGAATCACTACGGATTTTAATAAAGGTTCTTCCTGGAGTACGGATGATACGGAATTTGCACTTTTGACGACTGAAACAATGATTAAAGCCGGTGGTGACTTTACTTCAGAAGATGTAGTTAATATGTGGCTAAAACATGTAGCAACAGAAGATGAACTGAAACGCGGCGGTGTCAGCGAGGTGGAAGCATGCAATAATCTGCGGAGAGGTATGCGTCCGCCGGAATCAGGAAGATTCAATGCTTATTATTTAAGCGATGGAGCAGCCATGAGAAGCGGTCCAATTGGGATTCTATGCGCTGGTGATCCCGAAAGAGCAGCCAGATTGGCAGAAATTGATGCCAGCATAAGCCATCATATGGATGGTGTCTGGGGAGCACAGGCCGTTGCCGTTGCAGTTTCCCTGGCAATGGTTGATGCTTCCATGGACGAAATATTAGATGCTGTTTTAAAAACAGCGCCGGAAGAGTCCTGGTTTAAGGAAACATTATTACGTGCCTTTCGGATCGTGGATGATGCAAAGGGTGATATTGCAGATGCCTGGATGCCATTGCATTATGAATTATTCTCCACACACCGTTCTACGGTGGCGGAGGCGTTGCCAGAAGTATTTGGATGCTTAAAATTAGAACATAGCAGTTTCAAATCAGGTTTGATTCTCGCAGGCAATTTCGGACGGGATGCAGATACCATTGGAGCGGTAGCAGGAGCCGTTCTTGGAGCAAAATACGGTGCAAAAGGAATACCGGAGAAGTGGCTGCAGAAAACCAGATATCCATCCGGAACCTGTTTAGGTTTCACAAAAGGAATTGATATCTTTGACCGGGCAGCAAAATTAGCAGCCTTAATTAAATAATATCGTATGACCTGTCTGTCTGATTGACAGACAGGTCATAGTTATCAAAGGAGAATGAGAATATGATACCTGATAAATATTTGGAAAAGGTATATTCCGGATTTTTGGGGATGAATATTGGTATTCGGTTAGGGGCGCCTGTAGAGCCAACGATATGGACGTATGAACGTATTTTAAACACATACGGTGAAATCACGGATTATGTAAAAGACTTTAAAAATTTTGCCGCAGATGATGATGTAAATGGGCCGGTCTATTTTCTTCGTGCTTTATACGATGATGCAAAAGACGGTAATTTAAAACCTCAGGATGTTGCCAGGGCATGGCTGAATTATGCCCGTGAGGGTGTGGGCATGTTCTGGTGGGGCGGCTATGGCATCAGTACGGAGCATACCGCTTATTTAAACTTAAAGCATGGGATTCCGGCTCCGCAGTCCGGGTCGATGAATCAAAATGGTCAAGTACTTGCAGAACAGATTGGAGGCCAGATATTTATTGATACCTGGGGATTGGTTAATCCGTGCCAGCCGGCCCAAGCAGCCGAATTCGGGCAGTGTGCCGCCAGTGTGTCCCATGACGGAGAAGGAATTTACGGTGCCCGTTTCTTCTGTGCATGCATTGCCCATGCCTTCCAATGCCAGGATATTCACGAAATTATCCAAGTAGGGCTCTCTCAGATTCCTGATCATAGCTTATACGCAAAGGTTGTAAATGCAGTACTTGATTTTCATAAAGAAAATGATCATTGGCGTGACTGTTATGACATGCTGGTACGTGATTGGGGTTACGATAAATACGGCGGAGTCTGCCATATTATACCGAACGCAGGTGTATGTGCATTATCCATGGTATATGGGAATGGAGATTTAGCAAAGACCGTTGAAATTGCGACAATGTGCGGCTGGGATACAGACTGTAATGCAGGCAACGTAGGAACCGTGCTAGGGGTTATGCGTGGGATCGAAGGACTGCCGGAAAGGTATCGCAAGCCAATGAATGATGGTATTATTCTATCTGGAATTTCCGGTTATTTAAACAATTTGGATGTACCTACTTACGCAAAGGAGGTTGCTCTGCTGGGATACAGACTGGCTGAGGAGGAAGCTCCGGCATCCCTTCTAGATAGCATAAAAGAAGGAGAAGTGCATTTTGATTTTGAACTGCCGGGATCCACGCATAATATGCGGATATCAGATTCATTTTACTGTACTGCAAGCCATTCCACCGATGTAGCGTATAAAGGAAGCGGGTCTTTAAAGATATTAGTTGATCGGATGACACGCGGGAATCAATGTAAGCTGTATTATAAACCTTTTTACCGCCGGGATGAATTTTCAGATGAGCGTTATATGCCGGTATTTACACCTACGGTATACCCAGGGCAGATAGTATCCATGAAGCTTTATCTGGATCAATGGAACGGCTGGGAAACACTTGGGATAGCACCTTATGTTCGGTCTATGAGCGATAAGAAAGAACATTTACAGGGATATATTAAATTAGTGCAGGAAGAATGGATTGACGTAACCTTTGTGATACCGGAGGTAGACGGGGATTTAATTGATGAAGTAGGTATTGTAATCGAAGGTTATTCCATTGCAAAAGCCAAAACCCTGGGACTCTTATACTTAGATGAATTTTCTATTACAGGTAAAAGCAAGTATACGGTTAAAATCGCAAAGCAGCGAAAGGAATTTGGTACAATTACCCCATTTTCTGTTGATCATGGAGCCTGGGGGAAAGATGGAGATGCGCTGTCTCTCATGAGGTGCGAGCCAGCCTTTGCTTATGCCGGTAATTATTTTTCCAAAGATGTAAGGGTGACAGTGCCGGTTACTCCGATTAATGGGGAAAGCCACTTATTACAAATCCGTGCGCAAGGTGCAATGCGTGGATATATTGCAGGATTTTCAGATGAAGGGAAAGCAGCAATTTATAAAAATGATTTTGGCTTTAAGAAACTGATAGAAACTGATTTTACCTGGAAACATGGTACTGCTTATAAGCTTACTCTGGAAGCAATTGGTGATTGGATTGCCTTGTCCATAGATGATAAGAAGGTATTAGATATTAAAGATGACAGCTTCCGGTACGGTATGTTTGGCTGTGGTTCCATTGGCATGGGGAGAACATTATTCGGTGATTTTGAAATTATGGAGATTTAGTGGTCGACGCAATTCGTTGACTTATCGATCAATTCAGGTATAATTAGTATGTTAGACCTTTTTAATGTTAAGTATAGATGAAGCGAGGGATCAATATGGGTTTTGCTCCAATTGAGAATGAAAGACTATCAGATAAAGTTGTACGGGTTATAATGGAACAGATAAAAGACGGTACTTTAAAACCTGGAGATAAATTACCAAATGAACTTGATCTGGCTGATGAATTCTGCGTAAGCAGAGGAATTCTAAGGGAAGCCCTGACGATATTACAAGCAAGAAATTATATCTGTAGAAAGCCGAAAGAGGGTACTTTTGTTAATCCGAATATTTCGGAAGTTTTGAATGTTTCTGCGGGAATTACACTAAAAGAAGGTACTTATAGCGATTTAATTGAAATGCGTATTTGTTTAGAACAAAGGACCGTGGAGAAGATCATTGATACTGCATCGGATGAAGAGATTGTAGAATTATATGATTTAATTTCAGAAACAGACAAGAAAAAAGGAGCACGTTCTATCGATCACTATTTTCACTATCGTCTTGCAGAGCTTTCCCATAATGCGATATTTATGAATTTTATTGATTCCTATTATGATATCATTGATGAGGTTGTTGCCCATACAACTAAGAATACGAAACGCAGACCGGAGATATATAAAGAGCATTGTGAGATTATTCAAGCTCTTAAAGAAAGAGATAAAGATAAGGCAAAAGCAGCAGTGGTAAGCCATCTTGAAAATGTTTTACAAAATATTAAAAACGATTGAGAGTAAAATGGGCTCGTCGGGTATCCGTTCATAATAAATGATCTTATTGAATAAAGTTATGATTGTAGTTGAGTTTTTAAAGTGCTTATGTTATTATTATAAAAAATAATTTTTTAGATATTAGGCATAAGCCTTGATCCACGTTTGCTAGGGAAAATCTTAGCAAACGTGTTTTTTTTTGGAGGATAGGATGAAAAAAGGAAGATTAGCACTGGAAATTTTAACGATCATGTTAGGGAACTTTATTTATGCGGTAGGAATTGTGTTTTTTATTATGCCTTCGGGATTGATTACCGGAGGAACGACGGGGATTGCAATTGCCGTTAATCATTATACAAAATTACCTATATCAAGTATTGTATTAGCTTTTAATGTTATTATGTTTGTAATTGGATTGTTTGTTCTGGGGAAAAAGTTCGCTTTAACTACATTAATAAGTACATTATTTTTTCCGTTTTCTTTGGAAGTATTGCAGAAGTTATTCGCAAATATTGTAATTACAGATGATATCTTTTTGTGCACAATATTTGGAGGTGTTTGTATAGGAAGTGCGATTGCTCTCGTAATCCGAGTTGGGGCAAGTACTGGAGGTATGAGTATACCGCCTTTGATTTTGAACAAATATATGCATATTCCAGTATCAGTCAGTTTATATGTAGGCGACTGTATCATACTCGCTCTGCAGGTGGCTTTTAGTGATAAAGATAAAATTCTTTATGGCATTATTTTAGTTATGATTTATTCCATTGTTTTAGATAAACTTCTTTTAGTTGGCACAAATAAAATACAGATAAAAGTAATAAGTGTCAAATCTTTAGAGATGAAAGATGCAATCATTTCGAGATTTGATCGAGGAGTCACACTTTTGCATGGTAAATCAGGATATCTAGAACGGGAGATGGATATTTTACTGACTGTTATTTCTAATAGTGATTTATCTAAATTTGAAAAGCTGGTTCATGAAATAGATGCCGAGGCCTTTGTTATTATTAGTCATGTGAATGAGGTAAGAGGCCGAGGATTTAGTATTGGGAAAAAATACTTATGATTTGTTAAACGGTACCGTTCGGGTATCATTTATATTGATTTTACAATGAGGGGAGATTTAGTATGGAATTGAAAATTATTCAGGGAAATGTTTCGGAAGAAATCTTAGAACTGTATGTAAAGTCTTTTCGAATGGAACCCTGGAATGAAGAGTGGACGTTGGATATGGCTGGTATGAGGATCAATGATTATCTTCAAAATCCCATGGCAATAGGATATGAAGCTCGCCAAGATGGAACTATAGTTGGGTTTTTAATGGGATATATGACTTCCTATTTAGGGGTGAAAGAATTTCATATACAGGATTTTGCGATTTCTGTTGATTTTAGCAGAATGGGCCTGGGAAGCAAAATGCTGTCTTTGGTTCAACAGGATGTGAAACGAAGAGGGATAGAAGCTATTAACTTACTCACTTTGAGAGATCCAAGGACTGTAGGATTCTATAATAAAAATGGATATGAGATTAATTCAAACCTTGTGTTTATGAATAAAAGTATTACTAATGAGTGAATGTCATTTAGACATGGTGACCGTTCTCTAGCTTTTTGCAGAAAAAGAGAGAATAACTATTATTTTGTCATAATCGTTCTATGTACTCACATTGACAGATGGCTGCCTTTCTTATATATTAATGATAATACGATCAAGTCAGAAATGTTGCCCGGCATTATAGAATTACGTGATTTTTGCAAAAATTTTGCAGATACCATTGGAACCCAAGTTTATGAGCTAAAATTAAAAAAAGTATAAGGAGGGATTGAAATGGCTAATCAGTTAGATTTACATATGCATTCTAATATTAGTAACGATGGTGAGTACACACCCTCACAACTCATGCAGCTGTGTCAGCAACATGGTCTAAAGACCGTTGCATTAGCTGACCATAATTCCGTGCGAGGGATAGCAGAGGCTCAAAGATCAGCAAATGAATTAGGTCTTGAATTTATTCGTGCTATTGAGCTTGATTGCCAATTTGAAGGAGTAAATCTTCATCTTTTAGGATATGGGATTGATCCAACATTATCCGAATTTGAAAAAAATGAAATGGATATCTTAAAGAAAGAACAGGATGCTTCTTCTAAACTTATAGAATTAGTACAAGATTTAGGAATTCATTTCGAAATAGAAAAGGTTTTAGATCTTGCCATAGAAGGTGTAGTGACGGGTGAAATGATTGCTGAAGCTGCTCTTGCGGATCTAAGAAATCAAAACAATCCCCTTCTGGAGCCATATAGAAAGAACGGGAAGCGCAGCGATAATCCTTATGTAAATTTTTATTGGGACTTTTGCTCCCAAGGGAAGCCAGCATATGTACCTATTCAGTTTATGGGACTGAACGAAGCCATACAATTGATTAGAAAAGCAAGAGGCTTAGCTGTTCTTGCTCATCCTGGGATTAATATCGGACAGAATCAAAAGATTCTAGAAGGCATTGTTGCTTGTGGTATTGATGGGCTGGAAGTATACAGTAGCTATCATGATGAAAACATGGTTGCTTATTATAATGAGCAAGCGGATAAATTTCATTTACTGAAAACGATTGGCAGTGATTTTCATGGTAAAACAAAGCCAGCCATTAAACTAGGCAGTATGAGCTGTCAGGAAGAAATAGATATAAATCATCAATTCAAGAGAAAACTTTCTGAGGTAAGTATTAACTGAAATAAATGAACCAACCGCTCGAATGTCTTCTAGCAAAGGAATTGCCGCAAATGGCTGAATAAAATCAGCTGCTTGCGGCAGTTTTTTTGCGAAATCCTCCTGACACTATACTAAAGTAAAGTATATGTACTAAAGGTGCGTACTTGTTGACATATCCTGTAAATGTTACAATAGCAGCATAAAAAGTCAATAGAGGGTGACATACTCCCACCACTTAGCACCACATTTGGGATCAGCCAAATGCTTATGCTAGAAGTGAGGGCTTCTTGCTCAAGTAACCTAACGGTTACAGTATCAACAAGCTATCCCCGTGTGCCCCACGGTTTCTCTTAGCCGTTTATTCCAATACTAACATTCCTTGTTTCTTGATATTGCGTGCAGCATTTACATCTCTGTCACATATGAAACCACATTCACATTGATACATGCGTTCCGACAGAGACAATTCTTCTTTTACTTTTCCACAGCAAGAACAGGTTTTACTGCTCGGATACCATTTATCAATTTTTATCAGTTCCTTTCCCTGTTCAGACAGCTTGTAGTCTAGCAATGAAGTGAATATTCCCCAGCCATTATCATGAACGCTCTTTCCGAAATTCAAGCTCTGGGACATTCCCTGCATATTTAGGTCCTCAATACA
>NZ_JPME01000006.1 GCF_000732605.1 Lacrimispora celerecrescens
GTTAATATTTTCAGGGATCCCCGTTGGGGAAGGGGACATGAAACATACGGAGAAGATCCATATCTGACTTCACGTATGGGAGTTCGTTTCATTGAAGGGCTGCAGGGGGATGACGAAAGCTATATGAAGACCGCAGCCTGCGCCAAACATTTTGCAGTCCACTCAGGTCCAGAGGATATACGCCATTCCTTTAATGCTGAGGTGACAAAACAAGATATGTTTGAAACCTATTTGCCTGCGTTTGAGGCTTGTGTGAAAGAAGGAAAGGTAGAGACGGTTATGGGAGCCTATAACCGGACCAATGGGGAACCCTGCTGTGGAAGCAAGACCCTGCTTAAGGATATTTTGAGGACGGACTGGGGATTTGAGGGGCACGTGACCTCAGATTGCTGGGCAGTAAAGGATTTTCATGAACATCACGGAGTTACAAATTCCGCCCTGGAATCTGTTGCCATGGCAATGGAAAACGGCTGTGATTTAAATTGCGGGAGCCTGTTTTTATATCTGACGGAGGCAGTAAAACGGGGGATGGTGTCTGAGGAACGGTTAAATGAAGCAGTTGAAAATCTGATGATGACAAGGCTGAAGCTTGGGCTGTTTGAGGAGCCGGAAGCTGTGGAATACAATAAAATTACTTATGAGGATAATGATACCAGAGAGCATAAGGAGCTGAATTTTAAGGCTTCCAGAAAGTCCTTTGTACTGCTTAAAAATGAGGGAAATATACTACCTCTTGATAAGAGCAGTCTGAAAACCATTGGCATCATCGGACCCAACAGCGATAACCGAAAGGCATTGATAGGAAATTACGAGGGCACTGCTTCCAGGTATTATACGGTTTCCGAAGGAATCCAGGATTATGTTGGAGAAGATGTCCGTGTTATGGTCTCAGAAGGCTGCCATTTATGTAAACCGAGGGTAAGCGGTTTAGGTCAGGAGAATGATCGGCTGTCAGAGGTTCGCGGGGTGTGCGAAGCCAGCGATGTAATCATTGCCTGCATGGGCCTGGATTCCAGTCTGGAAGGAGAAGAGGGCGACGAGGGGAATGAATATGCCAGCGGTGATAAACCTAATTTATCCCTTCCAGGGCTGCAAAAGCAAGTGCTGGAGGAGATCTATAAGAGCGGCAAACCTGTGGTTTTAGTGCTTTTATCAGGAAGTGCCCTTGATGTGTCCTGGGCAGATGCTCATATCCCTGCCATTATTGAAGGCTGGTATCCGGGAGCTCAGGGAGGCTGTGCGCTGGCCGCCGTGCTGTTCGGGGATTATTCGCCGGAAGGAAAGCTACCCGTCACCTTTTACCGGAGTACAGAGGAGCTTCCGGCCTTTACGGATTATTCCATGAAGGGAAGGACCTACCGGTATATGGAACAAGAGGCTCTGTATCCTTTTGGCTACGGACTTTCTTACACGGATTTTGACGTAAGAGATGTGTCCATAAGCCAGGACCGGATAGGAGCAGGTGATACCTTAAGCGTAAAAGCAGTAATAAAGAATGAAGGGCATAGGAAGGGAGCAGAGACCCTGCAGGTATATGTAAAATCCTGTGCGCCGGGGACACCCAATGCTCAGCTCAAGGCACTTTTAAAGGTAGAACTGGAACCAGGGGAGGAAAGAGAATTGCAGGTGGCACTTTCCGACAAAGCCTTTGCCTTACGGGATGAACAAGGAGATCTGGTGCTGGAAGCCGGTACATATAAGGTTTATGTGGGAACGCAGCAACCAGACAAACGGAGCCAGGAACTTACTGGGAAAGCACCGGAATGCATGACAATATCCGTAGACCAGCGTATCGTTCTGGAAAAATGCTGTATCTAAATAACAGCAGAAGATCCTAGTCTGCGGTTAATATTTACAAAATGAATAAATTTTAAAAAACAGGCCCTGTGGCTGGCTGAGAACTGCAGCCGGTTTGGTTTTGTGCTCCGCTATCCCAAGGAAAAGGAGAATATTACAGGCATCCGTTATGAACCGGAGCATTTCCGTTACGTAGGGAAAACGGTGGCGAAATAGAGAAAAAAATTCATCTGTAATCAGTGGGGATAACCATTCATACTTGCTACTCCTCCTGCATAAGTATGTAAAAACGTCCTAGCAGGGGGATTTTCTTGAAGGAATATATTGAAGAACGCGCGGTTGCGATCGCCAACTACATCATAGACTATCATGCGACCGTGAGGCAGACAGCGAAGAAATTTGGGATTTCCAAATCTACGGTACATAAAGATGTTACGGACCGTTTAGAGCACATTAATCCGTCCCTGGCAGCCCGGGCCAGGGTAATCCTTGATATTAACAAATCCGAGCGTCATATACGAGGCGGCCTTGCCACCAAAGAGAAATACCAACATCGCCTTCAGATGTGCAGCAAAAAGAATTAATAGGACAAAAAAATGAAAAACAGCCGCTGATGGGAATGATAGGGATTCCCATCAACGGCTGTTTTTTAAAAAATGTTAAAATTTTTTATTGACATGAGGCCGTAAAATATGTTATTCTTTACCCCGGTATGAAGAGACATTATCGTTTTCATGCAAATATTGACCACTTCGTAAGAAGTTAAGCCCAGACGGACAGGCGGGTCAGCTGCCGAGCGTGGGAAACCACATTATTGATTGAGTTAAAAGCTCAAATTTTATAAGTTGATTACTTTATAATCCGTGCGATAGCACATCACTTGTGAAACGATCAATAATAGCAGGGACAACATATTTGCTATGTAGACTCGAAACGATAATTGTCATGAATAAAAGATGGGTATAATGCCCTTACTGGAAATATCATTCATGAAATTGCAGGCAGGTGATGAATAATCACCTGCCTTTTTGCTATGAAAAAATCTGCGCCAATAAGGCGACACTTACGTTTCAGCGACAAAAGAGGGAGTGACAATCCCGTGACAAGGAGAGGTAAGAGCCATATGAACAAAGAAGATCAGATGAGGGCGCCTATTTATGAAGCTCTTGAAACATTTCAGAAAAAGAGGGTAGTACCCTTTGATGTGCCGGGCCATAAACGGGGAAGGGGAAATCCGGAGCTTGCCCGGCTTTTGGGGGAACGGTGTGTCGGACTCGATGTAAATTCCATGAAGCCGCTTGATAATTTATGCCATCCGGTGTCCGTGATCCGGGATGCAGAACGGCTGACAGCAGATGCTTTTGGAGCGGCAGATGCATTTTTGATGGTGGGAGGGACCACGTCGGCTGTACAGAGCATGATTCTGTCTGTCTGCAAGGCAGGGGATAAAATCATTCTTCCAAGAAATGTCCATAGAAGCGCCTTAAATGCTCTGGTATTGTGCGGAGCGGTTCCGATTTATGTAAACCCAGAGGTAAACAGTATGCTTGGCATTTCTCTTGGTATGGAGATCAGCCAGGTGGAAAAGGCGATTAAGGAAAATCCCGATGCAGTGGCGGTATTTGTTAACAATCCCACTTATTATGGAATCTGTTCTGATATCCGCTCCATTGTCCGGCTGGCCCATGCCCATGGGATGAAGGTCCTGGCTGATGAAGCCCATGGTACCCATCTTTATTTTGGAAAGGGTCTACCGGTCTCCGCCATGGAAGCAGGGGCAGATATGGCAGCGGTCTCCATGCACAAATCAGGAGGAAGCCTGACACAAAGTTCCCTTCTACTTTTAAACAAGGGAGTAAACGGGGATTATGTACGTCAGATCATAAACCTAACCCAGACCACCAGCGCCTCTTACCTGCTATTGTCAAGCCTTGACATATCCAGAAGGAACCTGGCTCTGCGGGGAGAAGAGTCCTTTGCAAAGGTGGTGGAAATGGCGGAATATGCCAGAGGGGAGATCAACTCCATCGGTGGTTACTACGCTTATGGGAGGGATTTGATCAATGGAACCAGTATATTTGATTACGATGTGACAAAGTTATCCGTTTATACTCTGGGAAATGGGCTGGCAGGAATTGAGGTCTATGACCTCCTTCGGGATGAATATGATATCCAGATTGAATTTGGAGATATCTGCAACCTCCTTGCCTACATTTCCATCGGTGACCGGATTCAGGATATTGAACGTCTTGTGGGAGCACTGGCGGATATTGAACGTCTTTACAAAAAGGATCGTACGGGTATGCTGTCAGGAGAATATATTGCGCCCAAAGTGGTGGTATCGCCCCAGAAGGCATTTTATTCCCAAAAGGTATCCGTGCCGGTTGGAGAATCCGCAGGAAGGATAAGCGGGGAGTTTGTCATGTGCTATCCCCCGGGTATTCCGATCCTGGCACCGGGAGAGATGATCACGGAAGAGATCGTGGAGTACATCATCTATGCCAGGGAAATGGGCTGTTCCATGCAGGGGACCGAGGATCCGGCGGTAGAGCGGTTGATGGTATTAAAGGAGCAGGTCAAAGAAGGGGAGAGGTAGGAAAATATGGAGATATGGTTTTCAAAATTTCACACGTCCAATGTGAAGCTTTCGGTACGGATCGATAAACAGCTATTCTCCGGTGAAAGTGAATACCAGAGAATTGACGTGTTCGAATCCCAGGAATTTGGAAAGTTTGTGTCTTTGGATGGAGACATTGTTTTTTCTGAAAAGGATGAGTTTATTTACGATGAAATGGTGACCCATGTACCCATGGCAGTCCATCCGAATGTTAAGGATGTGCTGATCATTGGCGGAGGCGACGGAGGGGTGGCCAAGGAACTTTTGCAGTATCCGTTTATTCAGTCCATAGATGTGGTAGAGACGGATAAACTGTTTGTAGACGTGTGCCGGGACATTTTCCCAGAGGTATCCTGCGGCCTCTCTGATCCAAGGGTTAAGGTTTATTACGATGACGGGCTTCGCTTCTTGAGAAGCAAAAAGGACGAATATGACCTTATTATCAATGATTCCACGGATCCGTTCGGACATACAGAAGGGCTTTTCACCAAGGAGTTTTACGGCAGCTGCTATAAGGCGCTGCGAAGCGATGGCATTATGGTCTATCAGCATGGAAGCCCTTTTTACGATGAGGATGAGGCGGCATGCAGGAGCATGCACCGGAAGGTATTTCGTTCCTTCCCCATAAGCCGTGTTTATCAGGCCCATATTCCCACCTGCCCGTCGGGCTACTGGCTGTTTGGGTTTGCTTCAAAAAAGTATCATCCCATCAATGATTTTAAACCAGAACTATGGAATCAATTAAAAATTGAAACCTGGTACTATACAACCAATCTTCATACGGGCGCTTTTATGCTGCCTAAATACGTGGAAGATCTACTGAAAGAGGAGGAAAAGGAATGAGCAGATTATTAATTATCGGTTGTGGAGGGGTTGCCTCTGTGGCAATCCAGAAATGCTGTCAAAACAGCGAGGTGTTTACAGATATTTGTATCGCAAGCAGGACAAAGGAGAAATGTGATGCCTTAAAGGATAAGCTTGCGGGGACAACAAAAACAAGGATCGAGACTGCCAGGGTTGATGCAGATCACGTAGAAGAGGTTATCGCCCTCATAAAAGATTATAAGCCGGATGCCTTACTGAATGTGGCTCTTCCCTATCAGGATTTAACCATCATGGATGCTTGTCTTGCAACTGGGGTAGATTACATTGATACCGCTAATTTTGAGCCTGAAAATACGGATGATCAGGAGTGGAGAGTGATCTATGAGAAGCGTTGTGAAGAGCTTGGATTTACCGCCCTTTTTGATTATTCCTGGCAGTGGGATTATAAGGAGCGCTTTGAGAACGCAGGGATTACCGCACTCCTTGGAAGCGGGTTCGACCCTGGAGTTACCAGCGTATTTTCTGCGTATGCTTTAAAGCACTATTTTGACGAGATTCATACCATTGATATTTTAGACTGTAACGGTGGCGATCATGGATATCCCTTTGCAACCAACTTTAATCCGGAAATTAACTTAAGAGAAGTGTCCTCCAATGGTTCATACTGGGAAGATGGCCGCTGGATCGAGACAGAGCCCATGGAGATCAAATCCAAATACAATTTCCCGGAGGTTGGGGAAAAGGACATGTACCTGCTTCACCATGAGGAGATCGAATCCCTGGCTAAGAACATTCCTGGAGTGAAGAGGATCCGTTTCTTCATGACCTTTGGACAGAGCTATTTAACCCATATGAAGTGCCTGGAAAATGTAGGTATGCTTTCTACTTCTCCCATAGAATTTAACGGACAGGAAATCGTGCCTATCCAGTTTTTAAAGGCCCTGCTTCCTGACCCTGCATCCCTTGGTCCCAGAACCAAAGGAAAGACCAATATTGGATGTATCTTTACAGGAGTAAAGGATGGAAAGGAAAAGACCATTTACATTTACAACGTATGCGATCATGAGGAATGCTATAAAGAGGTGGAATCCCAGGCGATTTCCTACACCACCGGAGTTCCCGCCATGATCGGAAGCCTGATGGTATTAACCGGCCAGTGGAAGAAGCCTGGAGTATTTAATGTGGAAGAGTTTGACCCGGATCCCTATATGGAGGCTTTAAACAAATGGGGGCTTCCATGGGTGGTATGTGAGGACCCGGAAACTGTAACCGTATGGAGATAGGGAAAAAATGAGGATCGAAGAGCTAAAAACCCCTTGTTATGTGATCGACGAGGAAAGGCTGGAGAAAAACTTAAAAATCCTTAAGCAGGTAAAAGAAAATACCGGGTGCAGGATCCTGCTGGCACAGAAGGCATTTTCCTGCTTTGCGGAGTACCCTCTCATCGGCAAGTATCTTGACGGAACTACGGCCAGCGGGCTTTTTGAGGCCAGACTTGGGAAAGAGGAGATGGGACTTGAAAACCACGTCTTTGCCCCTGCGTATAAGGAAGAGGATTTTAATGAGCTGGTAAAGATTTGTGATCACATTGTATTTAACTCCTTTTCCCAGCTGGAAAAGTATAAAAATGTTTTAGGCGGGGTAAATGCCGGGATCAGGATTAATCCACAGTGTTCCACCCAGGAAGGCCATGAAATCTATGACCCATGTGCGCCCGGTTCAAGGCTTGGCGTATCCATTGACAATTTTAAGGAGGAATGGCTGCCCTGGATATCAGGGCTCCATTTTCACACCTTATGTGAGCAGAATTCCGATGATTTAAAAAAGACACTGGATGCCGTTGAGGAAAAGTTCGGGAAGTATTTATCCGGACTGTCCTGGCTTAACATGGGCGGAGGACATCATATTACCAGAGAGGATTACGATATCGGGCTGTTAGAAGCCTGCATTAAGAGAATGCAGGAAAAGTATGGTCTTCAGATTTATCTGGAACCCGGAGAGGCAGTGGCACTTAATGCCGGATATCTGGTGACAGAGGTTATGGATGTGGTGGAAAACGGAATAAAGACTTTGATCCTTGATGCTTCCGCAGCCTGCCATATGCCTGATGTGCTGGAGATGCCTTACCGGCCGCCTTTAAAGGACAGCGGAGAACCGGGGGAAAAGGCTTTTACCTACCGGCTGTCCTCCTGTACCTGCCTGGCAGGGGACGTGATTGGTGACTATTCCTTTGACAGAGAGATTAAGCCTGGGGATAAACTGTATTTTATGGATATGGCCATCTATTCCATGGTGAAGAACAACACTTTTAACGGAATGCCCCTTCCTGCCATCGCTATCATGGATCAAGATGGAGACTGCCGTGTTGTAAAAAGGTTCGGCTATGAGGATTTTAAGAACAGGCTGGCTTAGGAGTTACAAGCATATCCCCAAGATTCATCAGGAGACAAACTATGGAAAAATTAAAAAGCTTCCCGGCGGCAGATGGATTTTATATGCCGGGGGAATTTGAGCCTCATCGGGGCTGTATCATGATCTGGCCCAAGCGGCCCGGCTCCTGGCCCTTTGGGGCAGGGATGGCAAGGAAAGCCTTTGCCGAAATTGCGGAGGCCATTGCAGACAGCGAGCAGGTAATCATGCTGGCTGAGCCTGATGTGAAGGAATGCGCCAGAGAGATGCTGTCGGACCGGATCCAGGTGATTGGCATGGAATCCGACGACGCATGGGCAAGAGATGTGGGACCAACCTTTGTGGTCAATAAGGAACGTAAGATCAGGGGAATCGACTGGCAGTTTAATGCCTGGGGAGGTACTTTTGACGGGTTGTATTCTGACTGGCAAAAGGATGACCTTCTAGCAGGGCGTTTCTGCGAACTTTTTAACTATCCTGTTTACGATGCAAAGCATTTTGTACTGGAGGGAGGTTCCATTCACTCGGATGGGGAAGGTACGCTTTTGGTAACAGAAGCTTGCCTTTTGAGCGCCGGGCGGAATCCGTCTCTTTCTAAGCTCCAGATTGAAGAGCAGCTGAAATGTTATCTGGGGGCTGCTAAGGTTATCTGGCTGAAAGCAGGCATCTATCAGGATGAAACCAATGAGCACGTGGATAATGTCTGCGCGTTTGTCCGGCCGGGGGAAGTGGTGTTGGCCTGGACGGATGATGAGGACGATCCTCAGTATGAAATGTCCCTGGCTGATTTAAGGATACTGGAACAGGAAACAGATGCAGCAGGACGGCATTTTAAGATTCACAAGCTTCCCATACCGAAGGAACCGGTCCGCATTACAGAGGAGGAGCTTTCCGGCCTTTCCTTTGAACCGGGAGAGGATGAGAGGGAGGCAGGAGAGCGCCTGGCTGCCAGTTATGTGAATTTTTATATATCCAATGTAGGGGTGATTGTTCCTCAGTTTGGGGATGTTCATGATTCAGAGGCGATACGGATATTAGGGGAGTGCTTCCCGGAGAGGAAGATCTATCCGGTGTTTGCAAGAGATATCATTGTGGGAGGCGGAAATATACACTGCATTACACAACAAATTCCGTTGTAGTTCGAGATACCGGAAGGAGAATTTTATGAGAGAGGTAACAGTAGCGGCAGTTCAGATGAGGTGCTGCGATGACGTTAAAAAGAATATTGCAAATGCCGAAAGACTGGTAAGGCAGGCAGCAGGGGAAGGGGCTAAGGTCATTCTCCTTCCGGAGCTGTTTGAACGGCAATACTTCTGCCAGGAAAGGCAGTATGATTATTATGAATATGCAGAACCGGCGGAGGAAAACCAGGCGGTTAAACATTTCGCCGGGATTGCGGCTGAGCTAAAAGTGGTGCTTCCCATCAGCTTTTATGAGCGGTCAGGAAATACCATGTTTAATTCAGTGGCAGTTCTTGACGGAGATGGGACAAATCTTGGAATTTACAGGAAGACTCATATCCCCGATGATCATTACTACCAGGAGAAGTTTTATTTCACGCCCGGAGATACCGGCTTTCAAGTATTTGATACCATGTATGGGAAAATCGGCATAGGGATCTGCTGGGATCAGTGGTTCCCGGAGACAGCCAGGTGCTTAGCGTTACAGGGAGCGGAGCTGATCTTATATCCTACTGCCATAGGAAGTGAGCCCATCCTGGAATGTGACAGCATGGAGCACTGGAGGCGCTGCATGCAGGGACACGCCGCATCGAATATCATTCCGGTTATGGCGGCTAACCGGATTGGAGTGGAATCCGTTGTTCCCAGTCTGTTAAACGGGAATCAAAGCTCTTCTCTTAAATTTTATGGCTCCTCCTTTATTACAGATAATACCGGGGCTGTCACAGCATCTATGGGCAGGGAGGAAGAAGGCGTGATATGCGCTTCCTTTGATCTGGATCAGATGATGACTGACAGGAGAAACTGGGGGCTATTCCGTGACCGCAGGCCGGAAATGTACGGGGGAATCACAGGGAGGTAAGAGCGTGGACCTGCTGGTAATTTAGATCCCAGTACTTAAATAAGTTTAAATTCCTTCATAAAATCCGTTGTCTCCCCATATATATAGTAATAATTAATAAGTTGGGGAGTGTGCTATGAAGAGACTGTTAAGCAGAAAATGGATGATTTTTTTCGGCCTGGCCATGTGGGTACTGGTAGTACGTACGTTGAGCGGGTGTAATTTAAACAAGGACAACGGCGATAAAGTGCGGGATCTGGAATTTACCGTGGTTGCTGACGCGGATATTCCGCAGGAACTCAGGCAGATCATTGCGGAGAAGCAGCAGTCACCTTTTAAGCTGACCTACAGCGATGATAAGAACCTTTACATAGTGGTTGGTTTTGGAAAGCAGGCCGGCGGGGGATATAGCATCGCAGTAAACGATCTTTACCTGACAGATAATTCCATTGTCCTGGATACGGAACTGATTGGCCCGGAAAAGGGAGAGAATACGGGGACGGAGCCCTCTTATCCCTTCATCGTCATTAAAACGGAGATGTCAGAGCTTCCGGTAGTGTTTCAGTAGAAAAGAAGTTGAAATAGCCGTTCCGCATATGGCAAAAGCGGGACGGCTGTTTTTGTGGGCGATAAAACGTAAAATTCCCCTTTTTTCTTAGGCTGTCATATGATATACTACTTCAAATAAGAATAGGCAGTAAGGAGAAGAGGAAGGGTAATATGATATTAAAGGATATATGGCTTGATGTTACGGCAGTAAAAGAGCGGGATCCGGCGGCCAGAAGTAAGCTTGAAGTGCTTTTGCTCTATCAGGGAGTTCATGCATTGATCTGGCATCGCTTTGCCCACTGGTTCTACCAGCACAAGATGTTTTTTATAGCCAGGTTTATTTCCCAACTGGCCAGGTTTTTTACGCTGATCGAGATTCATCCCGGTGCAAAGCTGGGGCATGGGATTTTAATTGACCATGGCAGCGGAGTGGTGATTGGAGAAACAACCGTGGTAGGGGATAATTGTACCATTTACCAGGGGGTGACTTTAGGCGGCGTGGGACTTAATAAGGGAAAGCGCCATCCAACCCTTGGAAATAATGTGACCGTTGGAGCAGGAGCTAAGATTCTGGGGTCCTTTGAGGTAGGAGATAATTGTACTATTGCGGCAAATGCCGTACTTTTAAAGCCTTTGGAGAGCAACGTGACAGCGGTTGGAATTCCAGCCCGCCCGATTAAGATAGACGGTGTGCCACTTCCAAAGAAGGAAAGCAATCTGGTGACCATGGATCACTACTGCAAGATGGAGGCGCGAGTCAAGGAATTGGAAGAAAGCTTGTCTAAGCTGCAGACAGAGCTGTCTTCCTACCGGGAAAAGGGGCAATCCGATCAAGCAGAGGCTCCTATTGAATAATGACAACAAAAAAAGTATAATGAAACATGCACCTGCATAAACTTTCTTAAAGGAATAAAGAAGGTAAGGCAGGTGCATTTTTATGTTGGAGCTGGTGAAGAAAAACATACATATGAATCGTTGGAAAGGATATGCCACGTCTCAGATTACTCTTGACGATGACTTCATCGTCCCGGACAGTATGGATGATGTGGATCAGATTATTTTAAGTTCCGGCGATATTACCATTGATTCCGTTAAGGTTCAGACAGAACGGGTCATGGTCCGGGGCAAGCTGGATTTTATGAATCTCTTCCGGGGTGCGGAAGGAGGGCTTCAGACCCTTTCAGGAAACATTAACTTTGAGGAGCCCATCAATGTTCCCGGACTGGATGAAAAGGATTACGTCCAGCTGGGATGGGATCTTGAGGATTTAAACACAGGGCTTATTAATTCCAGGAAGCTGAGCGTAAAGTCGATTGTATCACTTAAGGTGAAGGTGGAAACTGCCAGTGATATAAACGCTGCCGTGGAAGTGGACACGGGAGGCACGGCAATAGATGTGCCCATGGTGGAGACCCTCCGCCGCAATCTGGATGTTGCATCCATAGCCCTCCGCCACAAGGATACGTTCCGTATCAAGGATACGGTTACCTTGTCAGGAAACAAGCCAAACATTGACCATATTTTATGGACCGAAATGAAGTTAAGAGGTGTCTCATTAAGGCCCATGGATGGAAAGATGATGCTTGACGGGGAACAGTTAGTCTTTGTTATTTACCAGGGAGAAGGGGAAGGTGCACCGATCCAGTGGGTTGAGGAAAGCATTCCGTTTTCAGGGGAACTGTCTGTTCCGGATATGACTGAGGATATGGTTCCTTTGGTTACGGTCCACATAATCCATAAGGATATTGAGGCAAAACCGGATGCTGACGGCGAGATGCGGGAAATGGATATGGATTCGGTTCTTGAGCTGGATATGAAGCTTTACAAGGAAGAAAATATGGAACTGCTCAGCGACATATATTCCACCAACAGGGAACTGACGCTGCAGACGGAGGAAGCTCTTTTTGATAAGATCCTGACGAAAAATATGAGCAGGTGCAAGGTAGTAGAAAAGATCAGCCTGGATCAGGCGGACCGGATCCTTCAGATATGCCACAGTGAGGGGACAGTTAAAATTGATGACACAGAAATCAAGGAGGACGGACTTCATGTAGAAGGTGTATTAGAGTTGCGGATCCTTTACATGACTTCTGACGATGCCCAGCCGATTCAGTCAACCGTGGAAGATATTCCTTTCCATTTCCTGATTGAGGCTCCGGGAATCAATGAGCAGACGGTTTGCCAGCTAAATCCCGGCTTAGAACAGCTTAGTGCGGTTATGATGGGCGGAGGCACTGTTGAAGTGAAGGCAACCATTTCCCTTGACTTACTGGCCTTACAGCCGATCCGCGAGCGGATCATCACAAATGCACTGGAATCCCCTATGGATCTAAACAACTTGCAGAAGCTCCCCGGAATCGTGGGATACATTGTACAGCCTGAAGATTCTCTTTGGAATATCGCTAAAAAGTTCCATACGACCATTGATACCATCATAGCGACCAATGGATTGACGGATAAATCAGTAAGACCGGGTGACCGGTTGATTCTTGTGAAAGAATTGGCATAGTTTTCTTCATGAAAATGCCAGGCAGAAGGGATCGCTTTTGCCTGGCATAATTGATTATGTCCTTGAATGATTTTTTTAAAAAAGGGTATGATAAAGATTGCTATTCACATATCAGCTTGCCCTGTTATATAATATACTATAGCTAAGCTATAGCTTCAACCATCGATGGCGCCAAAACGCATCCAGCTGGTGCTTAAGATAGATGACAGGTTACCCTGGACGGTAGTGACGTATTGCAAGGCGTTATTACCGTTTACATACCCTGATTTCCCTATACCGGAGAAGAAAGAACATGAACTATACCTATATTTTAAGATGTGCAGATGATACCCTATACTGCGGTTGGACAAACCATTTAGAGAAACGTTTAATAGCCCACAACCAGGGAAAAGGAGCCAAATACACAAAAGCCCGCAGACCTGTGGTTCTGGCTTATTGGGAGGAGTATTCTACAAAGGAAGAAGCCATGCGGAGGGAAGCTGCTATTAAAAAACTTTCCAGGAAGGACAAGCTAAAACTGATGGGAGAGATTTGAGAAAAACCGTCAAGGCCGCGAGTGTGCGGTACTGACGGTTTTTCCGGTGTTATGCAACAAAATGGTACATCAAAATATAATGGCATAGACTTCCGCCCATGACGAAAAGATGGAAGATCTCATGGGATCCGAAGCTTTTATGCCTGGAATTGAAAAGAGGAAGCTTCAGGGCATAGATGATGCCGCCTATGGTGTAGATAATGCCTCCGGCAAGGAGCCAGAGAAATCCGGCAGAGGAAAGGGTTTCCGTAATCTTTGAAAATGCCAGAATGCAGACCCAGCCCATGGCAATGTAAAGGCTTGATGAAAACCATTTGGGACACATAATAAAGCAGCCTTTTATGATAATTCCTGAAATGGCAATGCCCCAAACCAGAGCAAGCAGGCTCCAGCCGGTCTTATCTCCCAGAACGATCAGACAGATTGGCGTATACGTTCCTGCAATCAGGATGAAAATCATCATATGATCTATCTTTTTCAGAAGACGGTTAATCTTCGGTGAGATATCAAGAGTATGGTAGATGGTGCTGGCTGCGTAAAGAAAGACCATACTGATGATGAAAATTGTTAAGGCGGCCAGGTGGAGGCTTCCGTCGGAAGAAGCCTTAATAAGCAGTGGTGCTGCGGCTATAAGCGCCAGCATCATAGCGATAAAATGTGTGAGGGCACTGACCGGATCTTTAATTTTAATTTCCATGGAAAACCTCCTTGTAGAAAACATAAACTTTTGATGTAGTAATCAATACTATGTATTGTATTTTTATATACTATACACTCTGTACGAAAAAAATGCAACAGTTTTTGAAGATAAAATTATAAAAAGGTGTTTGCCATAATTGAAACAATAAAATATAATGGATAGATAAAATGAAAACTATAAAAAGGAAGGTATGACTGCCCTATGAATCAGACGATAAAAGAGCTTATAGAAAGAAAATCGGTCCGGGTATATGAGGACCGGGCCATTGAACCGGAGAAAAAAGCGGCTATTATAGAGGCGGCCCTTCAGGCACCTACGGCCGGAAATATGACCCTGTATTCCATTATTGATGTGACGGACCAGGAGCGAAAGGAAATTCTGTCAGTAACCTGTGACAACCAGCCATTTATTGCAAAAGCGCCCATTGTGCTGGTTTTTGTAGCAGATTATCAGAAGTGGTACGAGCTGTTCTGCCACTATGAAGAAGAGGTTCGCCATCCAGGGCTTGGAGATCTTTTGCTGGCCTGTGACGATGCCCTTATAGCCGCTCAGAATGCGGTTGTGGCGGCAGAATCAATGGGCATAGGCTCCTGTTACATTGGGGATATTATGGAGCAGTATGAAACCCATAGGGATTTGTTCGGCCTTCCCAAGTATGCGGTTCCTGCGGCAATGGTGGTCTTTGGATATCCGACCAGGCAGCAGCAGGAGAGAAAAAAGCCGGAGCGGCTTAGGCCTGAGGCTGTGGTGTCCACGAATTCCTATCGCCGTTTAAGCCCCGAGGAATTTTCTCAGGAGATTATAAAGACCCAGGACAGGGAAGAAGACTTTGAACGCTGGATCAAGGCTTTTTGCAAACGCAAATGGAATTCTGATTTCAGCGCAGAGATGAGCCGCTCTGTGGAAGCCATGATGGCGGCTTGGAAGAAAGAGGAGTAAAACGAGACATGGACCTTAACATACTATACGAAGATGAAGAGATACTGGTGGTGGAAAAACCAGTGGGAATAGAATCCCAAACAGCAAGGTCCTTTGAACCGGATATGGTCAGCGAGGTAAAGAAACATATCAACACGTTATCCCCAAAGCAAGGGGAGCCTTACGTAGGAGTTATCCACAGGCTGGATAAGCCGGTTGGAGGCGTCATGGTATATGCAAAGACCAAAGGAGCCGCAGAGTCTTTAAGCAGTCAGGTTTCTAGGCATCAAATGGAGAAAATTTATTACGCTGTGGTTTGTGGAAAACCTGTGGAAAACTTTGGCGCCTACGTGGATTATTTGTGGAAAGATGGAAAAAATAATTGTTCTAAAATTGTGGATAAGGGGATAAAAGGTGCAAAACTCGCAGAACTCCATTATCAGGTTGTGGAAAACAAAAACATCGGTAATGAGGAATGCAGCCTGACAAAAATCACATTAAAAACCGGCCGCCACCATCAGATCCGGGTGCAGATGGCGGGCCACGGCACACCCCTATGGGGCGACCGGAAATATAATCCCAAGGTTCAAAAGAATACCGCAAGCGGTAATGTGGCTTTATTTGCTTACAGCCTATCGTTTTTCCATCCAGTAACAAAGAAAAGACTGAACTTTACGGTGAGTCCCAAGGGAGAAGCCTTTGAGATGTTTGGAATTTTTTACTAATCAGTTTCCGCATATTTTTAACACAGTCGGCTCATAATAAAGATTGTACAAAAGAAGTACAAATCAGAAACAGGTGAGTCCATGGTGAAACCGAGCAGGAAACTGAAGAAAACATTATTAATATTGGGAGTTACAGGGGCAGTGTATTTAAGCTTTCGTTATCTGCTGCCCCTTGTGATTCCCTTTTTGATTGCATATGTATTTGCCCTATCTCTACGGCCTTCTGCCCTTTGGATTGAGAAAAAGACCCGCTTCATTGTAAAGGAAAAGGTAATTTCCATTCCCCTGGCAGTTATCGGTGGAGTAGAGATCATACTATTTATGATTGCCCTGGGAATCCTTCTTTATGTGGGGGGAAGAAAATTGCTTATGGAAGCCAGGCTTTTGCTTCAAAATCTTCCTGCAATCCTGGAAGGCATGGATCATTGGCTTATGGATAACTGTTCCTTTGCGGAGCGTTTCTTAAAGCTTCCTGACGGATATGCGGTAGAAATAGTAAGGGATATTATTGCGGGAGGGCAGACTGCTATTAGAAGCAGGATCATGCCCTTTCTCATGGTAAATTCCATGACCATTATGAAATGGATCGTTCAGGCAACCGTTATCATCATCATATTGCTTATTGCCACAGTCCTATCCCTTCAGGAAATGGATGACATCCGGGAAAGGCGGGATAATTCCATGTTCCGCTTTGAATATGCCATGTTAGGTAGACGGCTTACAACAGTGGGAAGCGCCTGGTTAAAGACTCAGGCGGCTATCATGATGTTTACCATGGTGATTTGTTCGTCGGGATTGTTTTTACTGGGAAATCCCTATTTTATCTTATTCGGGATTGGGATCGGTCTTCTTGATGCGCTTCCGATTTTTGGGACCGGGACAGTGCTCTTTCCGTGGGCCCTATTTTCCATGATCAACAAAAACTGGAAGTATGGAATCGGTCTGATCATCATTTATGTGATCTGCTATTTTTTAAGAGAGATCATGGAAGCCAAGATCATGGGGGGACAGGTTGGCCTCACGCCTTTAGAAACCCTCGCTTCCATGTACGTAGGACTTCAACTCTTCGGACTTTTGGGATTTATTCTCGGCCCTATCGGCCTATTGATTGTGGAAGATATTGTAGAGGTGTATGAGGGCTGGTGCTGTCACGACGGAAAGGAAAGTCTGGACCCGGAGGAATGAAAGAAATACTTTGGCAGACAAACCTGGACCCACTTGACAAACATTTGCAAATAACGTAAAATCAACCATACAATCTTTTATTTTAATGAAGTAATAAGACGTTGAAGAGGACCAGTAGGTGATGATGTATCCCAGAGAGAAGGCCGTTTGCTGGAAGGCCTTTATACCTCTCATAACCCAACCTACCTCGGAGTCCCGCAGCAAACTGCGGCGCAGTTCCTGCGTTAACGGATAAAAAAGTGAGTCATGGTATTGTTCATGGCTAAATTGGGTGGCACCGCCGAGCTATTCGGTCCCTTTTCAGGGAACGGATGGCTCTTTTTATTTTTATGAAATCACCCATTATGCCCCAAGAGCTTGGGTATGAAATAGGAAGGAGAATTGTTATGGCAAAGGAAAAGAAATTAGTAGAAGCGATTACATCCATGGAGGTGGACTTCGCTCAATGGTATACGGATGTTGTAAAGAAAGCGGAATTAATCGACTATTCCAGCGTGAAAGGCTGCATGGCTATTAAGCCGGCAGGATATGCCATCTGGGAAAACATTCAAAGCGAGCTTGACAGAAGGTTTAAGAATGTAGGGGTTGAGAACGTTTACATGCCTATGTTTATTCCGGAGAGCCTTCTTCAAAAGGAAAAAGACCATGTCGAGGGATTCGCTCCTGAAGTTGCTTGGGTAACCCATGGAGGCTTAGAGCCTTTACAGGAAAGACTTTGTGTCAGACCAACTTCTGAAACCCTGTTCTGTGATTTTTACTCCAGGGATATTCAGTCTTACCGGGATCTGCCAAAGCTATATAACCAGTGGTGTTCCGTAGTACGCTGGGAAAAGACTACCAGACCGTTTTTACGTTCCAGAGAGTTTTTATGGCAGGAAGGTCACACCGCTCATGCTACTGCACAAGAGGCTGAGGAGAGGACAGAGCAGATGCTTCATTTATATGCAGATTTCTGTGAGGAAGTTCTTGCAATGCCTGTTATCCGTGGCCAGAAGACCGATAAGGAGAAATTTGCAGGAGCAGAGGCAACCTATACCATCGAGGCTTTGATGCATGACGGCAAAGCCCTTCAGTCAGGAACCAGCCATAACTTTGGAAGCGGGTTTGCAAAAGCCTTTGATATCCAGTATTCTGATAAGGAAAATAAACTCCAGTATGTTCATCAGACCTCATGGGGCATGACTACCAGGCTGATAGGAGCCATTATCATGGTTCATGGCGACGACAACGGTCTTGTGCTTCCTCCCAGAATTGCTCCGATCCAGGTGATCATCGTTCCGGTTCAGCAGCAGAAGGAAGGCGTTCTTGATAAGGCTTATGAGTTAAAAGAGGTTCTTTCTAATTATAAAGTAAAAGTTGACGATTCCGATAAGAGCCCAGGCTGGAAGTTCAGCGAATGCGAAATGCGTGGTATTCCTGTTCGTGTGGAAATCGGTCCGAGAGATATTTCAGAAAACCAGGCGGTTTTGGTACGCCGTGATACCCATGAGAAGATTACCGTATCCTTAGATGAAATAGATCGTAAGGTAGGCGAGCTTTTAGAAACAATCCAAAATGATATGTTAGAACGAGCTAGAATCCACCGGGATGTCCATACCTACGAGGCAACAGATATGGATACTTTTGTTAAAACTGTGGAGGAAAAACCGGGCTTTGTAAAGGCTATGTGGTGTGGCTCCCAGGAATGTGAGGATAAGATCAAGGAAATTACAGGAGCAACATCCCGCTGTATGCCATTTAAGCAGGAAACGCTGGCTGATACCTGTGTATGCTGTGGAAAGCCTGCAGTCAAGATGGTTTACTGGGGCAGAGCGTATTAAAACCGGCAAGAAGGAAAACAGGAGGTAAAAAAGGTGATAAAGATTCAGGTTCCGGAGGCGGCGAGGAGGATCATCGAACAACTGAATACCAGCGGCTTTGAAGCCTATGTGGTGGGAGGCTGCGTAAGAGACAGCCTGTTAGGCCGGCAGCCGGAAGACTGGGATATCACAACCTCAGCAAAGCCCGAACAGGTAAAGGAAATATTTAATAGAACGGTTGATACGGGAATCCAGCACGGTACGGTTACGGTACTTATTGACCATGAAGGTTATGAAGTGACCACATACCGCATAGACGGAGAGTATGAGGATGGACGCCACCCCAAATCCGTGGAATTTACGGGAAACTTACTGGAGGATTTAAGACGCCGGGATTTTACCATCAATGCCATGGCCTACAGCGACCGGGAGGGGCTGGTGGATGCATTTGACGGGGTAAAGGATTTGGAGGGCCGGGTCATCCGCTGCGTGGGAAACCCACTTGACCGGTTTACTGAGGATGCCTTAAGGATCCTTAGGGCCATCCGTTTTTCTGCCCAGCTGGGTTTTGACATGGAAGCAGAGACAAGGGCGGCAATTTCTGTTATAGCCCCCAACATGGCGAAAGTCAGCAAAGAGCGGATTCAGGTGGAGCTTACAAAGCTCCTCCTTTCCGATCACCCCGGAAGGCTTAAGGATGTATATGAAAATGGAATTGGCCCTTATATATCAAAGCATTTTGAAGCAGCGGGAAGGCAGCCTTTTAAATCGGAAAGATTTACCGAGCTGCCGCCTGTAAAGCACATGCGCTGGTCCGGCTTTTTAAGGCTTGAGCAACCTGAGGATGCGGTAAGGATCCTTAAGGAGCTGAAGCTGGATAATGACACCATCTATCAGACAAAGACTCTGGTCAGCCTGTGGAAAACAGAGATTCCTGCTCATAAACCTGCCATCCGGCAGGTCATGAGCACCCTATCCCCGGAGCTTTTTAAGGACCTTCTGTGGTTTCAGAAGGTATTCTGCCCTCCATCCTATAAAAACAGATTAGAAAAGGTGGAGCAGTATTCCGAGGAAATCTTAAGGGCTGGGGATTGTATCCGCCTAAAGGACATGGCCGTTACCGGCAGGGAATTGATCGATGCAGGTATGAAACCGGGGCCTGAGATGGGAACGGTGCTTAACCGTTTGTTCCAGCTTGTCCTGGAAAAGCCGGAATGCAATAACAGGGAATATTTGATGAAATCTGCAGAACAATTTATAAAGGAACAAGGCTAAGGCACGTATAACTTTCTACCGGATTTTGCATATTTTTTTCCACCTCTTCATACCCTAGAAGTAGCTGATTAGCTAAGAGTTGGAGGGGTGGTTGTGAACGAGAAATACACAGAGGTGCTTTCGCAGTATGAGCTTGAAATTCTGGATGTGAAACGCGGCCGGGGCGCCTGGCTGTGTGAGACGGACCAGGGGCTTAAACTGCTTCGGGAATATAAAGGAACCTTAAAGCGCCTGGAATTTGAAGATCAGGTATTTTCACAGATGAAAGAATCATGCCGCTTAAAAGTGGACCGTTACGTCAGGAATAAAGATGGTGAACTCCTCTCCAGTGCCGAGGATGGATCCCGGTGGATTGTAAAAGACTGGTATGCGGATCGGGAATGCAATTTGAAGGATAGCAAAGAGGTATTATGCGCCATCGAACAAATTGCTTCTTTACATAAAGTGCTGCGGCGGATTGATTTCAAAGAGGAATGGAATCTGGGGTCCATTTTGGTGCAGCAGCCGGCTGAGGAAATGGAACGCCATAACAGGGAGTTAATACGTGCCCGCACGTTCATCCGAAATAAGAGAAAAAAGTCTGAGTTTGAGCTGTGTGTCATGGGTAATTATGATATATTTTTCGAACAGGCCATGGAAGCCTGCAAAGGGATGGCAGGCTTTTATGAAAACCGGGGGAACAGTGAGGAATATTTGTGTCACGGGGACTTAAACCAGCACCACGTCCTGATGTGCTTTCATGATGTGGCTATCGTGGAATTCAACCGTATGCACAAGGGTATGCAGATGGAGGACTTATATCATTTCATGCGGAAAGCCATGGAAAAGCATGACTGGAATTTAAAGCTTGGTATGGCCATGCTGGAAACTTATACAAAGGTTCTCCCTCTTTCGGATGCAGACAGGATATGCCTTTACTATTTATTTTTATATCCTGAAAAATACTGGAAGCAGATTAACTTTTATTATAATGCAAACAAAGCCTGGATTCCCGCACGGAATATTGAAAAGCTAAAGGATTTAGAGATTCAGCAGCCCCTGCGGAATCTTTTCCTGTCACGAATTCAAAGTTGAAAGAACATTCGCTAGATTCATTCAGGATACAAAATAATGGAAATGCACTTTTCTTTTACCATGTTATGATTTATAATAACCATAACAGTGAAGGAGGGAAAGGAGTATTTTGCTTATGAAAGATTACAGGAGTATATATGAGGAATGGCTTTTAAATCCATATTTTGATGAGGCGACAAAGGAAGAACTCCGGGGGATCGGTGATGATGAGAATGAGATTAAGGAGCGGTTCTATCAGGATCTGGAATTTGGCACCGCCGGCTTAAGAGGTATCATCGGCGCCGGAATTAACCGGATGAATATCTATGTAGTGAGAAAAGCGACCCAGGGTCTTGCTAATTATATTAAAAGCCAGGGCGGCACTGATAAGGGTGTAGCCATTGCATATGACTCCAGGCATATGTCTCCGGAGTTTGCAGAGGAGGCAGCGCTTACGCTGGCGGCCAATGGGATCAAAGCATATAAATTCGAATCATTACGTCCAACACCGGAGCTTTCTTTTGCTGTAAGAGAGTTAGGCTGTATTGCCGGTATTAACATTACGGCCAGCCACAACCCTCCGGAGTATAATGGATACAAGGTATACTGGGAGGATGGCGCCCAGTTTACTCCTCCTCATGACCAAGGGGTGACCGCAGAGGTCCTGAATATTACGGATATTTCAACGGTTAAGACGACTACTGTGGAAGCTGCAAAGGAATCAGGTAAATATGAAATCATCGGAGCCGCTTTGGATGATAAATATATCGCTCACGTAAAGGCTCAGGTAGTAAACCAGGATGCCATTGACAAGTTGCAGAATGATATTAAAATTGTCTATTCTCCTCTTCATGGTACAGGCAATCTTCCCGCAAGAAGAGCATTAAAAGAAATCGGCTTTACCCATGTGTATGTGGTTCCTGAACAGGAGCTTCCAGATGGTGACTTCCCTACGGTCAGCTATCCCAATCCTGAAGCAGAGGAAGCCTTTTTACTGGGCCTTGCCCTTGCAAAGGAAAAGGATGCGGATCTGGTTCTGGCAACCGACCCGGATGCTGACCGTCTTGGGGTGTATGTAAAGGATGAGAAATCCGGCGGGTACATCCCCTTGACCGGCAACATGTCCGGTTCTCTTCTGTGCGAGTATGTACTTAGCCAGAAGAAGGAGAGAGGAGCAATCCCAGCGGATGGACAGGTAGTCAAATCCATTGTTACCACGAACCTGGTGGATGCAGTGGCTAAGGCTTATAACTGCGAGCTTATTGAGGTTTTAACAGGCTTTAAATACATCGGACAGCAGATTCTAAAAGAAGAGGCTACCGGATACGGAACCTATATGTTCGGCTTGGAAGAAAGTTATGGCTGTCTGATCGGAACCTATGCCCGTGATAAGGATGCCATTTCTGCTACGGTTGCCTTGTGTGAGGCTGCAGCCTATTATAAGACAAAGGGCATGACCCTTTGGGATGCCATGATTGCCATGTATGAAAAATATGGCTATTATAAAGATGCGGTGAAGGCCATCGGCTTAAAAGGCATTGAGGGTCAGGAAAAGATCCGGGCGATTATGGAGACCATGCGCAGGGAAACTCCAACAGAAGTTGGCGGATATCAAGTCCTCTCTGCAAGGGATTATAAGCTTGATACCGTTAAGGATATGAATACCGGAGAAACCAGTCCTACCGGACTTCCACAGTCTGATGTGCTTTATTACGATCTGACGGATGACGCATGGCTGTGTGTAAGACCTTCGGGAACGGAGCCCAAAATTAAGTTTTACTATGGCATAAAGGGTGAATCTATGGCGGATGCAGATGAACGGTCTGCAAAGCTGGGAGAGGCTGTTATGGCTATGGTAGATAAGATGATGTAGGAATTATGATAGAATAAAAACGGAGCCTGGCTTTTAGCCAGGCTCCGTTTTTGTATGATTTGTTTTTTATGTTACGACTTTTTGTATTTTTTGGAATATTCTTTTAACTCCCTTAATGCCTCACCGAATAGCCGGGATGAAGCGGTAGGGTTCCGGCGGAGAATTCCCTTTCGATAAGAGGTCAAACGTCCGGTCAATTTCTCTTTGGTTTCCGTTAGCGACTGAAGGCGTTCCACCAAAGCGGATTCTTTTAATGCGCTGGCAGTTTCGGCCTTCAGAGAAGAAATCTTTACCTTGGTACCGTCTTTTAAACTGGTTGCCATCTGAATTGTCTCAGTTTTTATGTCGGATACCTTTTGAGCTGTTTCAGCCTTTAACAGGGATATCTGCACCTGCACCTCATCCAGTTCAGACTTTAATTTAGTCATGGTCTCCAGGATGCGGCCAAGGTCTAAGGCTTCCTTAGTGGAGTGTATGGCATCCGTGACAAAAATGATGCCGACTATAATCACAAGGATGATGCACACTGTCACGTTTAGGCGAAGGACCAGCCATTCTAAGGGGCGGTGAATAACTTCCGTCAGCAATAGGGTAAGAAATCCCCAGGCGATGGAGTTGGTAAGACAGACATAACCGTTTAAATTAAATGGATTGTTGCTGTAATCCCAGTATTTCATCTTAAACAGACGCTCCATGGCATAACCGGTCACGTATTCCAAAGCGGAAGCACCCAGCATACCAAAGAGAAACACCAGAAATAAGTTGCCCTGGACAGGCAGGGACAGCCACAGCATGATAATGGCCCCGCTTCCGTAGAGCGGAAGAAGGGGAAGTCTTAAAAAGCCGCGGTTTACAAAATGAAGGCTTCTTACGGAAACATAAGTGGATTCGATGATCCAGCCGATAAAGCAATAGATGAAGAAAAACAGCAGCCACTGATACCAAGTATATAAGTACATAAACATAACCCTTCCATGGAAAATTCTTATTGGGTTTATCATAAACGTTTTTGTCTTTTTTTGCAACCTTTGCTTGCCTTAATTGCTTCTGTCATGTAGAATTATGAATGTTTCATATTTAGAATAGTGAGTAGTCGGCGAAAAGGAGTTTTTCAATGAGCATATTAAACGTAGAACATCTGACCCATGGATTCGGGGACCGTGCCATCTTTCAGGATGTATCATTCCGCCTTTTAAAGGGAGAGCATATCGGCCTGATCGGAGCCAACGGAGAAGGAAAATCCACATTTATGAATATAATAACCGGAACATTACAACCGGATGAAGGTAAGGTGGAGTGGGCGAAACGGGTCCGCGTTGGTTATCTGGACCAGCATACGGTGTTAGATAAGGGGATGACCATCCGGGACGTGTTAAAAGGCGCTTTTGCATTCCTGTTTCAGATGGAAGAACAGATGAATGAGATCTGTGACAAAATGGGAGAGGTCGATGAGGAAACCATGGCCTCCATGATGGAGGAGCTTGGAACCATTCAGGATCTTCTCATGGCCCATGACTTTTACATTATTGATTCAAAGGTGGAGGAAGTAGCCAGAGCCTTAGGATTAAGTGACATGGGCCTGGATAAGGACGTGACGGAATTAAGCGGAGGCCAGAGGACTAAGGTTCTTTTAGGAAAGCTTTTATTGGAGAAACCGGATATCCTTCTCCTTGATGAGCCGACGAATTATCTGGATGTACAGCATATTGAATGGCTGAAGCGGTATCTTCTGGAGTATGAAAATGCATTTATCCTGATATCCCATGATATCCCCTTCTTAAACAGTGTAATCAACATTATTTACCATATGGAGAACCAAAGCCTGGACCGTTATGTGGGTGATTATGAAAAGTTTCAGGAAGTGTATGCGGTGAAACGGTCACAATTAGAGGCGGCTTATAAGCGGCAGCAGCAGGAGATTGCGGAGCTGGAGGACTTTGTAGCCAGGAACAAGGCCCGGGTGTCCACCAGGAACATGGCCATGTCCAGACAAAAAAAGCTGGATAAGATGGATGTCATTGAGCTTTCAAGAGATAAGCCAAAGCCGGAGTTTCATTTTATGGAAGCCCGAACAGCCGGGAAATATATCTTTGAGACCAAGGATATGGTTATTGGTTATGAGGAGCCTTTATCAAGGCCTTTGAATCTTTCTATGGAGCGCGGGGAAAAGGTGGTGTTAGTAGGTGCAAACGGCATCGGAAAGACTACCCTGTTAAAGAGCATCCTGGGGCTTATACCGTCCTTAGAGGGAGATATGGAGCTTGGAGATTACCTTTCCATCGGATACTTTGAACAGGAGATGGCCCCTGGAAATACCACCACATGCATCGAAGAGATATGGAAAGAGTTCCCTTCCTATACCCAGTACCAGGTCCGGTCGGCTCTTGCCAAATGCGGTCTGACTACCAATCACATTGAGAGTCAGGTGCGGGTACTTAGCGGAGGAGAGCAGGCAAAGGTCAGATTATGTAAACTCCTTAACCGGGAAACCAATGTCCTTTTACTGGATGAGCCTACGAACCATCTGGATGTGGAGGCAAAGGAAGAACTTAAGAGAGCTTTAAAGGAGTATAAGGGAAGTATTCTCCTGATCTGCCATGAACCGGAGTTCTACGAAGGAATTGCTACCAGAGTGCTCGACTGCAGGGAATGGGCTCTTAGATTATCTTAATAATATACTGATAAAGAAAAAAGTTTGGGTTTGAAGAATAGGCGAGAGCGCAGGAAGTTTAAAATAGGCAGGAAATCTGATATTATGGATTTCCTGCCGTTTTATTTATTATAACAAATATGGACACTTTCGGAACTGCATATTAAAATAAAAAACCGCTTCCAGTTAGTAAGAAGCGGGCAAATGTACTCTTTAGGGGGGCCGGACGGCTCTCGCCGTCCGGTATGAGTATGAAAAAGCTTTGTGATTTCAAGTAAGTTACTTGAAACAAAAGGCCCGTTATCCTTTCAGATAACGTACTAATAGTATACGGAGAAAATGTGACTAAAATGTGTACCATATATTAAAAAAAAAATAAACATAATAAAAATTAAAAAAAAACCTTTAAAATCCTAGGGTTATTGTATATAATAAAATAGAAACTGTGACTTCATTTACGAATTAGGCATAATTTTGAAGATAAAAGTAACCCTGGGAACAGGATACAGCGAACAGGAGGAATCATGATGATGATGTCCAATGATATTGGAATCGATTTAGGTACAGCAAGCATACTTGTCTATATTAAGGGAAAGGGAGTTGTATTAAAGGAACCTTCCGTTGTAGCCATAGACCGTGACACCAATAAAATCAAAGCTATTGGAGAGGAAGCCAGACTGATGATCGGAAGAACACCAGGCAACATTGTTGCAGTAAGGCCACTTCGCCAAGGCGTTATTTCTGATTATACCGTAACGGAAAAGATGCTTAAATACTTTATTAACAAGGCAGTAGGAAAAAAGACACTGAGAAAACCAAGAATCAGTGTGTGCATCCCAAGCGGAGCCACTGAGGTTGAGAAAAAAGCGGTAGAGGATGCCACCTATCAAGCAGGGGCAAGAGAAGTAGCAATCATTGAAGAGCCAGTTGCAGCAGCGATTGGTGCTGGAATCGACATTGCAAAGGCCTGTGGTAACATGATCGTTGATATAGGCGGTGGAACCTCTGATATTGCAGTAATTTCTCTCGGAGGTACGGTAGTCAGCACCTCTATAAAGGTTGCAGGAGATGATTTTGATGAAGCTCTTGTACGATATATGCGCAAGAAACATAACCTTTTAATCGGTGAGAGAACGGCTGAGGAAATCAAAATCAACATTGGTGCAGCATACAGAAGGCCGGAGGTCTTAACCATGGAGGTTCGCGGACGTAACCTTGTTACCGGTCTGCCAAAAACCATTGTGGTAACTTCGGATGAGACTTTAGATGCTTTAAAAGAGCCGGCTATGCAGATCGTAGACGCGGTTCACAACGTGCTGGAGCGTACTCCACCGGAACTGGCAGCCGATATTTTTGACCGGGGAATCGTGCTTACCGGAGGCGGCTCTCTCTTAAGCGGTCTGGATGCCTTAATTGAGGAAAAGACCGGAATCACAACGATGATCGCAGAGGATCCGCTGACTGCTGTGGCCATTGGAACAGGAAAATTTATTGAATTCATGCATGGCGGAGATAATAAAACAGAATTTTAACCAAAAGACAGGCTGATAGTAATATCAGTCCTGCCTATGGTTGACAGGACTGCTTTAGAACGACCCTGGCGGCATCGCAAGATTCCGGCGGGGCTGGTTTTGCGGCAGTCCGCTTGTATTTGAGCAAGCGAAGAGTCGGATGAAGATGCTTGTATCTTCATTCGCCGATTGACACGATAATGATAAGAAGCCGGAAAAGCATGTTACTTATCGTCTACGGGAGGAGCCATGGCAACAGTCTGCGGATTTGTAGAGAAAATTAAATACAGGAACGAGGACAACGGCTACACGGTACTAAGTCTTGTAGAGGCTGGAGAAGAGTATACCCTTGTGGGAAGTTTCCATTACATAAGCGAGGGAGAAATGATCGAAGCTGTGGGCTCCATGACCGAGCATCCGGTTTATGGGGAGCAGATGACCGTAGAGAGCTATGAGATCAAGGCCCCGGAAGATACCGCGGCCATGGAACGGTATTTGGGATCAGGAGCCATCAAGGGTATCGGGGCAGCTTTGGCCTCCAGGATCGTCCGCAGATTTAAAGCTGACACATTCCGTATTATGGAAGAGGAGCCGGAACGGCTTTCTGAAGTAAAGGGAGTCAGCGAAAAGATGGCGATGTCTATTTCTCAGCAGGTAGAGGAGAAAAAGGAGATGCGCCAGGCCATGATGTTCCTTCAGGAGTATGGAATTACCATGAATCTGGCGGTAAAGATCTATCAGGAGTATGGTCCCAGGCTTTACAGCGTTCTAAAGGAAAACCCATACCAGCTGGCGGATGATATTCCCGGCGTAGGTTTTAAAATGGCGGATGAAATAGCCAGAAAAGCAGGAATTTTCACGGATTCGGATTTCCGTATTAAATGCGGGGTGCTGTACACCCTTTTACAGGCTACTGCAAACGGTCATACTTATCTGCCAGAGGGAGAGCTTTTGTCCCAGACCTCTGAGCTTCTTAAAATAGAACCGTCTTTTATAGAAAAACATTTAATGGATATGCAGCTGGATAAACGGCTTGTTATCCGAGAATTAGAAGGGAAACGGATTGTTTACGCTTCCCAGTATTATTACATGGAGCTAAATGTAGCAAAGATGCTTCATGACTTAAATATCAGGGGGCGGATGGCGGAAGAGGAGATCCGGACCCAGCTTCTTAAGCTTCAAAAGGAAGAGCAGATTGAGCTGGATGAAAAACAGGTCCAGGCAGTGGTGGAAGCGGTCAACAGCGGACTTCTCATCATCACCGGAGGTCCGGGTACCGGTAAGACGACCACTATCAACACCATCATACGTTTCTTTGAAAGTCAGGAGATGGAAATTCTCCTTGCGGCCCCTACCGGCAGGGCAGCAAAGAGGATGACGGAAGCAACCGGATATGAGGCGAGGACTATCCACCGGCTACTGGAACTGACTGGCGTCCCGGGAGATGACAGGTCTCTGGGGATGCATTTCGAGAGAAATGAGGAAAACCCTCTGGATGCCGATGCAGTGATCATTGATGAGACTTCCATGGTGGATATCCATTTGATGCAGTCTCTGCTAAAGGCAATCAATCCGGGGACAAGGCTCATCCTTGTGGGAGATGTGAATCAGCTTCCCAGCGTTGGCCCCGGTAATGTTCTTCGGGACATGATAGATTCCGGAAGCTTTAACGTGGTTATGCTCACTAAGATTTTCCGTCAGGCCACCCAAAGTGATATTGTGGTCAATGCCCATAAGATCAACAGGGGAGAGCAGGTCCCCCTGGGGAAAAAGAGTAATGATTTTCTCTTTATAAAGCGAGAGGACCCCAATGCGATCATCAATGCCATGATCACCTTGGTTCAGGATAAACTGCCTGGTTATGTTCATGCAAAGACCTATGATATTCAGATCATGACGCCGATGAGAAAAGGCGCCATCGGTGTGGAACGGCTGAATACCATTTTACAGGAATATTTAAATCCCCCTGGAGATGGAAAGGCGGAAAAGGAAACGGCCGGAGTCACTTACCGGGTTGGTGATAAGGTCATGCAGATCAAGAATAATTATAACATTGAGTGGGAGGTCCGCAACAAGTACGGGATTCCCATGGACAAGGGTACCGGTGTTTACAATGGAGATATGGGGATTGTCCGGGAGATCAATGCCTTTGCCGAGCTGGTAACCGTGGAATTCGACGAAGGGCGTATGGTGGACTACAGCTTTAAGCAGTTGGAAGAGTTGGAACTTGCCTATGCCATTACCATTCATAAGTCACAGGGAAGCGAATATCCGGCAGTCGTCATTCCTGTTTTTTCTGGTCCAAGGATGTTAATGACCAGGAACCTGATTTACACTGCGGTGACCCGTGCAAAGTCCTGTGTCTGCCTGGTGGGAATGCCGGAGGTTTTCGGAGATATGGTGAATAATGAAATGGAGCAGCGGAGATATTCGGGCTTGAAGGACCGGATCTGTGAGATTAGTAAGTTATCTTAATGGAGAGAAATTTGCTTGTTTGTTTTTCCTGTTATTGCGGTGGCTGTCGAGTGAACATGTATGCATGTTCGTTCGGCTCGTCGCTTGCGTAAGTTCTTTGGGCGTGTGGGGTTTGTATGGGGGTGCCCATCAAAAAATTGATTTATTTTTATATTAAGTCATTTCTAATATTCATTTCTAATTTTCTTTTCTATATACTTTTTTTATATTCTTTTTTAAAGTCCCAATCTTCTTAAATCTAAATTTAAAATCTAAATCTTACATCCAAACTTAAATTCAAATCCAAAATTCATATCTTGAATTCAAATCTAAAATTCAAATCTCAAATCAATATCTATAATTCAAATTTCAAATCTATATCTATAATTCAAATCTATTTAAGGAGAATCTTTTATATGTACCCATCTTTTTTTATTGATCTGCTATTTCCCAGACGATGCCCAGTCTGTGACGAAATCGTTATGCCAAAAGGCAGGCTGATCTGCCCGGAATGTGTGAAAAAATTATCATTTGTCAAAAACCCTGTCTGTAAAAAATGTGGGAAGGAGGTGATAAGTCCTGATATGGAGTATTGTTTTGACTGTGTCAGGCATAAGCGTACTTTTGAGTATGGCAGGGCTCTTGTAAATTATGATCAGAACGCGGGAAGTTCCATGGCGAAAATCAAATATAAGAATAAACGGGAATACCTGGACTTTTACGGGGAAGCGATATGTGCCCGGTATGGGAAGCTGATCCAGCGTATGGAGGCGGACGTTCTTGTTCCTGTTCCAGTCCATCCTTCACGGAGAAAGGAGAGAGGATTTAATCAGGCGGAGATTTTAGCCTGCAGGATCGGAGAACGTCTTGGTATCGCTGTTTGCCCCTCAATGCTGGTCAGAAATAAAAAAACCATGCCCCAAAAGGGGCTTGACCCAGCGGGGAGGCTTAAGAACTTGGAGGAGGCGTTTTCGGCGGGAAAAATGATGACAGGGGTGGAAGGTGTTATTTTAGTGGATGATATATATACCACGGGAAGTACCATAGAGGCCTGTACACGAGCGTTGAAAAAAGCTAGAATAAAAAGGGTTTATTTTCTTGCAATTTGTATTGGACGAGGACAATAGTTTGATGTATGATACATTTGTTAAGTCCAATCACATACCCAGGAGGAAAAAATATGGTGATCAGAACCGCAGAAGAAAAGGATATGCCGGAGCTTTTATACATTTATAATTATGAAGTGGAACATGGACTGGCTACGTTTGACTTAAATCCTAAAACAATGGAGGAGCGGCTGGTCTGGTTTCGGGAACATAACGTGGGGAATCACCCATTGATTGTGGCAGAAGAAGATGGTAAAGCAGTGGGGTATGCAAGCCTTTCCTCTTACCGCCCAAAAGAGGCCTATTCAGCCACAGTAGAACTGTCCGTATATATTGATAAGGAATACCGTCGCAGAGGAATAGCCGGGGAGCTGGCCTATGCAATTCTTGAGACTGCAAAGGAAAGGGACGATATTCATACGGTCATTTCTGTAATAACTGGAGGGAACGAGGCGAGTATCCGGCTTCATGAGAGATTGGGATTTATTCATTGTGGGACTATAAGGGAAGTGGGAGTTAAGTTTGGAAAAATATTGGATATAGAGAATTATCAGATGTTGGTTTAGAGATTTTATGTAATCAGATATAAAAGGAATATATTGCACTTCGCTTTCAAAAGCGGGGGTGCAATATGTTCTTTTTAATCTTTATCTATTATCGCTGGCTTTCATAAATAATTTTAACAAATCCAGCGCATAACGTCGTTTCTGATCACTGCATTGCCCAAGGAGGCTAATAACGGCCTGCTGTTCGTCAAGAAGTGCGTCTGTTTCTTTTTCTGATTCCGTTGTTCCATAAATCAAATAATCTAAAGAAACATTCAAACTTGATGCGATGCTTAGCATAGTCTCAACAGACATCCCGCACGTTCCGCGTTCGATATCCTGACAATATTTATAAGCACGACCAATTTTTTCTGCTAGTTCCTCTTGCGTCCAACCGATTAGAATTCGCCGATAACGTATTCTTTGACCTACTTCAATCTTGTTGTACTTCATTCATGACCTCTAAACTTTCCCCAACCTCTGTTTTATTATTCGAAATAATTATATCGAACAAAGATATTGGTAACACCTGTTTTAAAAGTATATCACCAATGTAAATTTAAATTGCTGGAAAATTTTTGAAGAAAAAAATAGTATGAATATGAGCTGGTATATGTTGAGTGATGTAAATGAATGTAGTTATAAAAGCCATAAAAATAAAAGATATTATAGATATTAAGCAGAGGGTAAAATTACAAAATAGGCTAGAATAGTGGTTATAAAAACCACTATTCTAGCCTATTATATAATTTATAAAGCACCTTCCCTATAAGCGACTACACCTACTGTCTTCAACAAGATTTTGACATCCAGTTTAAAGTTCCATTCGGTTATGTATTTTTTATCTAACTTGACCACTTCCTCAAAATCTGTAATACTGCTTCGGCCACTGATTTGCCATAAACCGGTCAGCCCAGGTTTGATTGACAGCCTTGCCCGGTGATGCAGTTCGTATTTCTCCCACTCATCGATTGTGGGGGGGCGGGTTCCGACTAGACTCATGTCACCTTTTAATACGTTCCACATCTGGGGCCATTCATCTAAGGAATTATTACGCATAAAGCTTCCTATCCCCTTTTCTCCCCCTATAATACGCGGATCGCGGTCCATCTTAAACATCATTCCATCCTTTATACGATTCTGCGCCATCAGTTCCTTTTTGCGCTTTTCTGCGTCCATGTACATACTACGAAATTTATATATTTTAAATCTTTTTCCATTCTTACCGACGCGGACCTGAGAGAATAGGATGGGTCCGGGAGAATGGATATAAATACAAGGAGCGAGAACTAGATACAGTAAAGCGGCTATGACACAGCCAATGGTACCGCCTGCAATGTCCATAACTCTTTTTACTAAAAGTTGCTTTGAACTTGCCATGTTAATGCTAGTGGTCAATACTGTATAATCTCCCATACGCTCAACTCTTTGCTTTTGTTCACTTAAAGCAGTGATATCAATAAGATTCTGATGAACTGTTATACCCATTTCGGTAAAACTATCGATGGTATTTTCTAATGGAGAAAAATCTCTAGGCATATTTATAAATACTTCATCCACCCATTTGTGACATACATAATTTACCACATTCCTTATATCGGAGACCACAGGTATGCCGTCTATCTCATTACCTGTCATATTGGCATCTGCAATTACGATTCCACTAATTTGAAAACCTTCATAATTGTGATTGCATATATTATTCAAGACCGTTGAAGCCATATCCTTGCTTGTGATAACCAATAGGGAACGTTTCCCATTATTGCCTAGCCCAGAGTTTTTTAGGTGATCCTTCCAGAATACTCTGATTAAGTATGAGGAAAATGCATAAAACATTCCGGTAAGAAGCAATATGATACGGGAATATAGTTCTCCCGTTTGTGTTAGGAAAAAATATGAAACAGTAAAAAGGATTACCAAACTAGTATGCTTTAGCGTTTCAATAAACTCTTTGTAATATCCTCTTTTTAAGACATCCTTAAAGCTATCAAAGAAAAATGTTACGATTATTTGAATCATAAAAAGAAGAATGGCCATATTTCGGTAAAGAAAAGTCCTGTACGGCCTGAAATTTTCTTGCCGGATAAAATAAGCCAGAATAAATGATATCTGAAGACATAATGCATCAAGAATTATGAAATCAAGATATTTAAACCAGCCTTCATTTGCTTTTTTATACATCGTTTCACCCCGTTTGCCATTTAATATTTGATTCAGATCTGGCGTTAATAACAGGTTACAAACGTATGTTTATAACCTGTATTAATTATACCCTTTATGAGGGGAATGTCAATGTTTGAGCGGGAATTAGTAAGGGTTTTCAGTTGATTTTCGAAATAAAATATTACAAAGATGTTACTGGTTACAAGATTAAAGTGAAACTTTTTATAATATGAGATTTGTAAGATAAAACAAGATTTTTATTATTTTGATTTAGATAGAATAGATTGACAACACCTTTTATGTAGGTATAATAATAGTATGTTTTTAACGGTTATTTAATGAAAAGTATCCACTTTTATAAGAGTGTACAATAAAAGATAATTTGGTTTACGGTAGTATGTAATGATTGAGGTGTTTTATAATATTTGCTTGCATTTATATTTCACAATCTATAGCAGGTATATCATTATTGCCATAAGAGGTATTTGCAACATGTATCTGGAGCTCATTTTACTTACCCTAAAATGGAACGAAGAAACTTTGTACATGAGTATGAAGAAATCTCGGCAAGAAGGGTGAGATGACGTGTAGTAGACGGATGATTTTCTGACCACTGTCTTCTGCGTTTAAAGCGTAAATGAATAGTTTGATTTTGGCTTAAACGCCATAAATATAGATAAAAAAGTAATCACTTTAGCAAATATGAGGAGGCGCATTATGAAGAAGAATTTGAAGATTGCTGTTGCCGGAACAGGTTATGTAGGTCTAAGCATCGCAACCTTACTGTCACAAAATCATTCCGTTACAGCTGTAGATATTGTACCAGAGAAAGTGGATTTGATTAACAAAAGAAAATCTCCGATTCAAGATGAGTACATAGAAAAATACTTAGCAGAAAAGAAGCTAGATTTGACCGCAACGCTTGATGCAAAGTCTGCATACAGTAATGCGGATTTTGTCATCATAGCTGCTCCGACCAACTATAACAGTAAGACGCAGCATTTTGATACTTCTGCAGTCGAGGCAGTTATAAAGCTGGTAATGGAATATAACCCGAATGCCATTATGGTTATTAAATCTACCGTTCCGGTAGGTTATACTGCTTCCATTCAAGAAAAGACTGGCAGTAAAAATATTATCTTCAGCCCGGAATTCCTGCGTGAGAGCAAAGCTCTTTATGATAACCTTTATCCCAGCAGAATTATAGTCGGTACAGATTTGAATGATAAATATATGGTTGAAGCAGCACATATCTTTGCTGAACTTTTGCAAGAGGGAGCAATTAAAAAAAAATATTGACACTCTGTTTATGGGTTTCACAGAAGCAGAAGCGGTGAAACTGTTTGCGAATACCTACCTGGCGCTTCGAGTAGCTTACTTTAACGAACTTGATACCTATGCAGAGAGCAAGGGGTTGAATACAAAGCAAATTATTGATGGTGTTTGCCTTGATTTTCGTATCGGAAGCCACTATAACAATCCCTCCTTTGGCTATGGTGGCTACTGCCTACCTAAAGACACAAAACAGTTGTTGGCAAACTATGCTGACGTACCCGAAAACCTGATTGAAGCTATTGTTGAGAGTAATCGGACGAGAAAAGACTTTGTTGCAGATCGAGTGCTTAAACTGTCAGGATATTACGGATATGACGAAGATAACGAGTTTAAGAGAGAACAGGAAAAGTCAGTCGTTGTCGGAGTATATCGTCTAACAATGAAGAGTAACAGTGATAATTTCCGCCAGAGTTCCATCCAAGGTGTAATGAAAAGAATAAAGGCGAAAGGTGCGACGGTAATTATTTATGAACCTACGTTGAAAGATGGTGAGACTTTCTTTGGATCGATTGTTGTGAATAACCTTGAAAAATTCAAAGAGCAGAGCCAGGCAATCATCGCTAATCGGTATGATAACCACCTCGATAATGTAAGAAGTAAGGTTTATACAAGAGATATTTTCCAAAGAGACTGATGAATAATATACATTTGCATAAGTGAGATAATAACATGAATAATAAAGTGTCAATTATTACACCTTTATATAATAGTGAAAAGTACATATCAGAAACGATTAAATCTGTGCAAAATCAAACGTATGTGGATTGGGAAATGATTATTGTTGATGATTGCTCAGCAGATAAATCTTGTGAGATAGTAGAAGACTTTGCTAAGATTGATTCAAGGATACGATTGCTGAAACAGAATAGGAATTCTGGTGCAGGAGCCGCCAGAACAAGAGGAATGGAAGAGTCAAGTGGAAGATTTATTGCATATTTAGATGCAGATGATATATGGCTTTCAAATAAACTGGAAATTCAAGTTGATTTTATGAAATTAAATAGTTGTGGTTTTTCTTGTACATCTTATGAAGTTATTAGTGATGAGGGTGTAAAACTAAACAAAAAGGTTTATATGCTTCCAAAAGTAGATTATGTGGGATTTCTGACAAACAATCTTTTGCAGACAGTTGGCATTATGGTGGATACAAATATGATTGACAAAAAGTATCTTGTTATGCCAAACATTAGAAGGCGGCAAGATGCAGCAACTTGGCTCCAGATTTTAAAGGTAGGATATGATTGTTATGGAATAGAACAAGTTTTAGCGCAATATAGGCGCGCTAAAAATTCTTTATCAGGGAATAAGGTTAAAGCGGTGCAAGGAGTTTGGCAACTTTATAGAGATATTGAAAAGTTATCTTTACCATTTAGTTGCTATTGCTTTAGTCGATATGCTCTATTGGCGGTTTGGAAACGCGTTTATGTTGGAAGAAGAAATTAGGGAGAACTCAAATTATGCGAATTGTATTTGTAGTTTTGCATTATTTGGCAGAAAAGGATACAGTTGAATGCATTGAATCTATAAAGGCTAATGTACAATATGATAATAAATTTATTGTAATAGTTGACAATGCATCAACAAATGATTCTTTTGGGCATATCACGGGAAAATTTGGCGACGATAATGAAATTAGCTTAATAAGGAATAAAGTAAATTTAGGTTTTGCAAGGGGGAATAACGAAGGATATAGATATGCTAAAAATGTATTAAAAGCTGATTTTATTATTATGCTGAATAATGATACAATTATTAAACAGGCGTCGTTTGGAACTAAGATAATAGAGAAGTATAATGAAAGTAAGTTCTATGTTTTAGGGCCGGATATTGTAACGAAAGATGGTTACCATCAAAATCCATTAAAGCATCGTGTATGGACGGTAAACAAACTAAAACTATTCAAACTAAAGGCACAGTTACGTCTTATAGATCGGAAACTACTTGCATTTGGACCAAAGATTCTTCGGAAAAAGAAAGAGATATCAGCATTGTCTGATACATTACAAGCCGATCACTTTAATATTCGGTTACATGGTGCTTGTTTAATATTTTCGCCAGATTATATTAAACAGTTTAATGGATTAGATGACGGAACTTTTTTGTATATGGAGGAAGATCTGTTACAAATGCAAATGGATTATCTTCATCTACCAATGTTGTATACTAGTGAGCTTGAAATTTTCCATAAAGAAGATGCGGCGACTAATATGGTTAGTGGTAATACGAAGGAACGGGATATACGGTTTCTGAAGAATTTAATTAACTCTATTGATGTATGCATTGATAGAGCGCAGAAGATGAGGAAAGGATAAAAAGAGACCATGAGGATTATTGCGTTTTACCTGCCGCAATTTCATAATATCCCAGAAAATGATGAGTGGTGGGGGGATGGTTTTACTGAATGGGTTAATGTGAAAAAAGCGGTTCCCCTATATGGTGGGCATCAACAACCTAAAGTTCCGCTCAATAATAATTACTACAATCTTTTGGATGACAAAGTTAAAATTTGGCAAGCTGAATTAGCTAAAACGTATGGTATTTATGGGTTTTGCTATTATCATTACTGGTTTGATGGGCATATGCTCTTAGAGAAGCCAATGGAACAAATGCTAAAAAATAGAGCTGTGAATATTCCGTTTTGCATTTGTTGGGCAAATGAGCCATGGACAAAGGCTTGGGTTGGGGAAACGAAAACCCTTATTCCACAAAAATATGGGATGAAAAAGGAATGGAAAGATCACTTTGATTATTTGCTACCGTTTTTGAAAGACGAGCGCTACATCAAGGATGAAGAGGGAAAGCCGGTATTTGTAATATACCGGCCTGAAATCATTGATGTTCTCAATGATATGCTTGATTATTGGAATGAATTAGCGCGAAATAATGGATTTTCAGGAATAAGTTTTGCTTATCAACAGCTTAATTTTGACTTAGACAAAAACAAGGATGATTCCAGATTTAAGTATGATATTGAATTTCAACCTATGTATTGTTTCCATGATCTTACAGAAAATAGATTCTCAACAATGAGAAAGATAAAAAGAAAAGTGGCAAACGCTGTTGAACGGCTTACAGGTAAAGATATTCGTCAAATTGGGCGAGGATCGAAATTGACGGGATTTAACCAAGTCTATTACGATGAGGCATGGAATGCAATTCTAAATAGAAAGCCTGAATCTGTGAAAAATGTGCCAGGAGCTTTTGTCGCTTGGGATAATACTCCCAGACATGGCAAAAGAGGACGGATTTATGATGGGGCAACTCCGGAAAAATTTGAGAGTTACTTGAAACAACTGATTGAAAATACGAAAAATATTTATGAAAAAGATATGATATTTTTAGATGCTTGGAATGAATGGGCAGAAGGGGCTTATTTGGAACCTGATGTCCATTATGGAACGGGTTATTTGGAAGCGGTAAAAAATGCACTGATAGAAACTGGTGAATTTCCCGCATATCCTAAGATTAGAGAGTGAAAAGGTATGAAGGTTATTTTTGTTTTTCACGATTCAGAAAGAAATAATGGTGCAAACCATTCAATGATGGACGTTATTGATTATATCTCTATTCATAATGGCGTGGAACCTTTGCTAATATTTCCAAAGTTAAAAGGTAGTGCGATAGATTATGCCACGAAACAAGGTTATCAGGTATACACTTGCAGATATGGCAGATGGGATTTTCCAAACAGTTTTAAGGGATTAAAAAAAACACAATATTTTATCAAATGGTTTGTAAAGCTGATTTTAACCGTTCCTACATATTATACTTTGAAAAAGTTAATTAGAGAGAATGATACAAAACTAATTTATACAAATACCTATGCTGTTTTTTTAGGAGCATGGCTAAATAAGAAGACTGGGATACCGCATATTTGGCATATTCGTGAATTTGGTAAGGAGGATCATAACTTTAAACTTATATTTGGTGATAAAGTTCTATATAAGTATTTGAACGATTATACGAATAGAATAGTGTTTATATCTCAAAGTATTAGTGCTAAGTATTTACCTTACATTTCTGAAAAAGATAAGTGTTTTGTTCTTTATAATGATATTGCAGAGCCATTATGTAATAGGAAAGCCAGGTGGAGTGATACAGAGACAATTAGAATTCTTATTGCGGGAACATTACAAGAAGGCAAAGGGCAATTGGAAGCAATTAAGGCAGTCAAATTATTAAAAGAAACGTATGCTTTAACAAGGTTTAAGTTATATATAGCAGGAACTCCAAAAGGAGAATATTTTCAAAAACTAAATGACTATGTCTTGGATAACAATTTGATTCAGTATGTAGAATTTTGTGGATATGTATCAGAAATGACAGCCTTAAGGGAAAAAATGCACATAGGAGTTGTTGCATCATCCAGTGAAGCTTTTGGGCGAGTGACCGTTGAGGGGATGTTGTCGGGAATGTTAATGATTGGTGCAGATGCGGCAGGAACCAGCGAATTGATAACAGATGGTTTAAATGGATATTTATATCCGTTGCATAAACATGAGAAACTGGCTGAAATTCTCTTTCAGAGTTGTATGAACATTCCGAAAACTAGGGAAGTAGCAACAACTGGTTGTAAAATGGCATCTGAAAAGTTCGCACAGTATAGAACAAGCGAAGCAATAGGAAAAATAATAAATAAATTGTGTAAAAAGTAGGTGGTGATATGGGGTACCTTGTAATACTTATTTTATTTATGGTTGGTGTTTGTTTTTGGGCGTTACAGAAGTCCTGGACAAACTTTATGACGATTTATGCATTCTTTTGGGCGCTTATTGTATTTTTGGCGAACTTACAACTATTTGATATGATGGACTATTCCTATAGGCCATATGAAATGATTTTGTTGGGTTTTTTAGGCGCTAGTAGCGGATACTTATTTGGATACAAGTATAGGATAAAAACAAAAAACTGGTCTATGAATATACCAAGCGGAAAGGATGAGTGCGTATATAATCAAAAAGCAATAATTGTAATATGTATTATATGTATTGTGTTTTACTCGTTTGAAATTTTGAAAGTTATTCAGTTATTACGGAGTGGAACAACATATTACTTTGTTAGAAGAATGTACCAGGGGTATGCGGAAACTAACTTTTTCTCATCAGCTTTAGAGCGCTATTTTAGTTCGTATGTTGCCGTGCCATGTGCATATATTCTATCCTCATACATAACTATTTCCTTTTTTAAAAAGGAGAAAAATATTAAAGTTCTAAGTATGGCTATCCTTGGATTGGGACTGTATCTGACTGTTTCAGCGAGTAGGTTTATTTTGTTTCAGCTTGCACTCGGAGCATTGTATCTTTTTTTCTTCCTTAAGAAGAAAGTTCCAAAAAGGATAAAAAAATGGATAAAAAGAATAGTTATAGCGTTGGTGCTAGGAGTAATTGCACTCACGTTACTTAGAGAAAATAAAGTTAACGGTAAGACTTCTGATTGGACGATGCTGCAAAGCATTTATTCATACTTTTCGGTTTCTATTCCGCTAATGGATCACTGGATAGCATATGCAGATGCGGTCCATTATCAAGCATATGGATTGGTTTTTTTAAGGGTGCCACTATCAATTGTTACACTTTTGTTTTTGCACCCCTTGGGAATCTCGTTTGAACTCCTAAATGACGCTATATCGATGATAAATGTTGTCGAAGAATTTGTCCAGGTATTTCCAGGGCATACATATAATGCTTTTGCAAGTATGTTTTATTATTTTTATCTGGACTTTAAAGAGCTCGGTGTCATTATGGGTTGCTTCTTGTGGGGAGTTATTTGTGCAAAAACGTATAAGAATGCAAGAAATATTCAAAGTGACAGGAATTTAGTATTTCTTTTGCTAGTTGTTCAAATGATGTTTAAAACTATGGTACGTTGGGAATTGACATTGCCGAGCTTTTTTATCGCTTTTGTGATTACATTTTTTATATTTGATAAAAATAAAAAAAATATGGGAGTACAGTAATGGGCAGCATAAAAAAGAATTTTATTTATAATATAATTTACCAAATGCTGGTATTAATTTTGCCTCTTATCACCACTCCCTATATATCGCGTGTATTTGGTGCTGAAAATATTGGCATTTATTCGTATACTTATTCCGTTGCATATTATTTTGTTTTAATTGCGATGCTTGGGGTTAATAATTATGGGAATCGCAGTTGTGCAAGGGTGAGAGACGAACGAGAGAAGTTAAGCCAGACATTCTGGAGTATTTATTTTTTGCAACTGATTTTATCTGTAATATGTACACTTTCATATCTTATTTATGCGTTGTTGATTGTTAAAAACAATTTTATAATAACACTTTTACAGACATTTTATGTTATATCTACTGCCTTCGATATAAACTGGTTCTTTTTTAGCCTAGAAAAGTTTAAAGTGACGATTGCAAGAAACCTATTTGTTAAGTTGTTTACGATTTTAATGATTTTTTTAATGGTAAAATCCAAGAATTCGCTTTGTATTTATACAGCTATCATGTCATTGGGTACACTTTTGAGCCAGTTGGTTGTGTGGCCATTTTTAAAAAGTGAAGTGGATTTTTATACTCCTAAAGCAAAAGAAATGCTTGGCCATTTAAAACCGAACTTGATTCTTTTCGTACCTGCTGTTGCGGTCAGTTTATATAAATATATGGATAAGATTATGATTGGTTTAATGAGTGATATGTCTCAAGAAGGATATTTTGCACAAGCTGAAAAAATTCTCCAAATACCCTTGGGAATTATCTCGGCACTTGGAACAGTAATGCTTCCAAGAATGTCAAATATAGCGGAAAAGTATGACATCAAAGAAAGTGTAAAATTGATTGATAAATCTATGTTATTTATTTCATTTTTAGCACCCGCATTGGCATTTGGCTTGGCCGGTATATCAAGCACATTTATTCCGTTATTTCTTGGAGATGGTTATACTTTATGTATTAATATTTTGACTGGATTATCATTATCTGTTTTGCCCGTTGCATGGGCGAATATAATTAGAACTCAATATCTTATTCCTTATAAAAAGGATACTGTATATTTATATACTGTTGCACTTGGGGCCGTGGTTAATTTCATTGTAAATGGATTGCTTATTGGTTCATTAGGAGCGATGGGGGCTGTGGTTGGAACTGTTTTTGCCGAAATGAGTGTTGCTATTTCTCAGACTTTCATGGTAAGAAAGGCGTTGCCTGTGACAAAATATTTAAAAGATTTTACACCATTCTTTATAGCCGGGGCAGTAATGTTTGTTATTCTTCGAAAAGTAGATTTTGGTGCAAATCCTTATGTGGAATTGCTTGGAAAAATTGGTTTGGGTGCTGGATTTTATACTGCTGTTAGTTTTGTTATTATGGAAATTTCTCATAAAGGCGTATTAAATGAGTTGGCAAATGGGTTTAGAAAAAAAGAAAAGATGCTGTAACTTAGAAAAACAGGTTGTCAGAGAGGAAAAAATGTGTAAAATTTTGAGTAGAGCAGAACAGAGTAGAGCAGAGTACATTGATATATACAGAAGTTTTGGGATTATCTTAATGGTAATGGGGCATATTGGATTCGGAATATATTTTGATCATTTTATTCACGCTTTTCATATGCCAATGTTTTTCTTTATCTCAGGAATATTTTTTAAAGTGAACCAAGGAATGACTTTTTCTTCTTTTGTAAAAAAGAAGGCTAAGACGTTGCTTATCCCATATGCTGCGTTTGGATTGTTCCATTATTTTGTATGGTTAGTCCAACATCGTTCTGCCATGAGTTTGGAACCTCTAAAATGCCTTTTATTTGTGAATACCGATGGCATTCCTATTGCTGGTGCATTATGGTTTCTTACAGCTTTCTTTTTTGCTGAATTGATTTACTTTGCTATAAGACATTGCATTAAAAGAATGTTGTTGCAAAATATAAGTATTGTTGTAATTTCAATCATGGGATGCATTACAACACTTATTTTACCGTTTCGTCTACCATACGCCATGGATGCGTCCTTTGTTGGCGTTGGTTTACTTCATATTGGGTATTTAGTTCAGAACAATGTAATTAAAAACGTAAGAAATATATATCATATGAAATATTATGAATGGATAATACTGGTTGCCATTTCAATGTTTCTGATTTTTACAAATGGATATGTTAATATGAGGACAGGAACTTATGCAATTATACCTCTATTCTGGATAAATGCGATTTTGGCAATAATAATTGGAATAAATCTTTCAAAGTATTTGGAAAGAAGTTTACTTAAAAGTGTGCATGGTTTTTTATTATTTATTGGTAGAAATTCGATTGTTTATTTATGCCTTAACCAGTTAATTATTTTGTGCGTTAGAAAAACAATTAGAGTAGTAGGATTACCATTGATTACTACTAAAATATCTATATTTGTAATAGCGATGATACTTTTGAGTTTATGTACATATGTAATAATAAATACAAGATTGAAAGTTTTTCTGGGAAAATAGGTAAACTCTCAAGATATGACATATAAGGAAACAGCTTCTGCAGAAAGTTATATATTAGAAGGTGGAACACCTTTGATTTCTTTCTGAAAATGATCAGAAGTGGCTGGGGCTGTAAGACACCTTCGAATTTTAACTTAATACGTAAAACATGTACAACATCAAATGAAAGTGATTGAATTTGCATTTTGAATTACTAATGATTTTTTTGACAACTGTAAATATGATTTTCTAATTAAAAGGAGTGCGTTTATTCTTAAAAGTTTAAGGATTGCAATGGAGTATATGAGTCTACAGCAGATTGAGGACAAACTTGGTGTTTCATACCAGGCGATTTTGGTGATTTGGCTAAACAAAATCTAATTTATGATGGGATGATAGAATTATAATAAAGCAATTGATTTATAGACAGAAAACTATATACATCCAGAGATGGTATGGCCTATTTTGATTATAAAGTTCAGCGCTGCCAGCTATTTATGACGTGCCCGGAATCTGCATTATAGTTCAAACAAAGGGGAAGGACCAGGAAAGGACCTACTTGGTGGTTATGAATAAAAAATGATAAATAAAATGTTATATAAGATTATAGTACTAGATATAATGGAACTGCTTTTATACTTACCAAAAGGGCTGATATATGGTGCAATACTGATTGCGTTTCTTATATTAATAAACGGATTGTTGCACCGATTCAGAAAATATCAACTCGTATCCCTAGTGAAGTTAATTTACCTGGGTCTATTTGTAGCATATATATATACATTGCTTCAGCAAACCTATTTTTCCCGCCCCCCAGGCTCAAGGAATACTGTTAGCTTGATTTTGGGAGAAACCTGGCAAGGCGGTCTTCAAAGCAAGGCTTATGTAATCGAAAATATTTTGATGATGATCCCATTTGGAGTTTTTCTTCCAAACATTCTTAAACCTGCTGAAAGTATTTTTTGTTGTATTCCGTTGGGATTTTTCTTTTCAGTTAGCCTAGAATATGCTCAATTTCTCTCCCAACGAGGTCATATGCAGGTAGATGATGTTATAATGAATGTAATAGGTACGATTATAGGATATCTATTCTTTGTTACTGTGAAACGCTTACGCAGACTCAATAAATATATTATAGAGAAAAAGTGATTATTATTATAATGATTACAGTTACAAAGAAATGCACAATATATGGAAATGTAAAGATATGTAATGAAATGTAAAGGGAATAGTAGATTTTTAATTGGTTGCTCCTTTGTTTTCCTTATGAAATTGAGCTTTTACTCATATTTTAGTAGTTTTTTTATATAAATATACACCAAAAGAATGTAAGTAACGCTATATAAAATAGGCATTATCGATAAAAAAAGTATAAAACATACATTATACAGATGTTATAAACGTATAAACCTTGCATTTTTACAGAAAGAGAGTTAAAATATACACATCAATTTAAATTGTAACAAAATTGAAGGTAGGATATTGAAAGGAGAAACATTATGAAGATGAAAAAGCTAATGGTAGCAGCATTAGCCGCAGCAATCACTGTGGGAAGTGCATTACCAGCATCTGCAGCATGGGTTCAGTCTGGTTCCGAATGGAGATATCAGAATGAGGACGGAAGCTGGCAGGCAAACAAGTGGTTTCAGGAGGCCGGCAAGTGGTATCATTTTGATGCTAATGCCAATGCACAGAAGGGCTGGTTTAAGGATACCGATGGTAAGTGGTATTTCTTTGCATACAATGGTATTATGCAGACAGGTCTGATCAAAGTCGATGACAAAGTGTATTACATGAATGCAGACGGCTCACTTTTTTCTGGTAATATGAAAATCGGGACAGTAGAATATAACTTTACCGAGTATGGAACAACAAACGGAAAACCGTCTGTGGGTGCATCTCAGACTTTTGGAGGTAATGGAAACCAGACTAACGTAATTCCTGGCGGTGGTGGATATTCCCGCGCAGGTGGTGGTAATAATGGTGGACCAGTCACAGATAATGTAAAAGATAACGTACAGAAAGCTGTAAATCGTTTAGCTGATAGTGAGAAGGATAATGAATTCGTTTCTACTTCAGTAAATGGACAAAAAATTGAAATTTCAGCTAAATCTGACCTGACAACATTAAGTGAAGTTTTAGGCAAGGCAGAAGAAGTGTTATTAGAAATTCTTGATACAGAAGATGTGGAAGCTGTTATGTTTGCAGGAACACCAATTACCACTAGAGAGGACATCAAGAAAGTTGCTAGTGATAAAGGTCTTGCTTATGACACATTACTGGGTGGTGTTGAAGAATCTTACAATGTAACAGTTGTGCTAAGCAATGGACAATCAATAGATTATACTATTTCTGTAAATAAATAAAAATTTTTGTTTTATTCCTTTTTAGGGTGGCTCTCATAGGAACCGCCCTATTTTAAATATGGAGAGCGGCATGAAATTATATAAAAGATGGATAATTGGTGGAATAGCATTTATCATAAGTGCCGGCATAGCCCAGACTGCGTATGCAGGATCCGTTAATGCAAACGAGCAGTCTGTCATATCCGCAGTAAGTGGACAATTTGAGAAAGACGGAATTATTTATGCGGTCAAACCGGAATACATAAGTTCGGTAAAAAATTATCTGGCCCAGGATGACGTGGAATTAACTGCAGAACAGGCCCAGTCAGCAATTTCAGAAATATATGCCAATGTACAGACCGGAGTGGAAAGCGGCTATTTAGTAGAGATAGGAAGAACTGCCGCTCCAGAAACAGAACCTTCGCAGGCTCCTTCCGAGGGTGCAGCGGGACAGAAGGAAAGCAGTAAGTCCACAAAGAAACCTGAGAAGCAAAAAACAGAAGAAAGTCAAAAGGAACCAGAGACTGCAGGAGTACAAGAAAACGAGGGCTCAGAGACCAAATCGGAAGGCGATTCCGGCGCTATACAACAAGAGATTAAAAAAGAGCCGGAAACGGAGAAGTCTTCCTCTGTAATATCCATTCTTGAACTTGTAGACAAGGCACCTCCCCAGACTTATGAATACTTAAATAAAGATACAGATGCAAGGATGCAGCAACTTAAGGTTCGTTACGAAATTATGTGGGACTGTATAGCGGCAGCTGCATTTGCAATCGTTCTGGTACTTGTTGTATCAATACATAAGAAATTATTAATCAGCCACAGTCATCGTAAGCTGCGCAGGATTTTAAAATATATTCTGACAGCTGCCATAGCGGCTCTGTCTTTGGTATTGTGCTTAATTGGTGGAGCCTGGTTTGGAGCATTTCAGAAGAATGCCATTCTCAGTAAATTGTCAGATACAGGATATTATACATTTGTCTATAATGAACTTAAGAAGGATACCTCTATTTCATTTTCACTATTAAATATTCCGAATAGCGTTATGGACCAATCCTTAACCTATGAAAAGGTGGTTATAGCTGCAAGGCAGCAGGTGGAAAATGATTTGAGTAAGGGAGTCTATAAGGCTGATACATCTATTTTGATTGAACCATTAAAAGCTGATATCGAGGAATATTTAAAAGGTGAGTCTGTAACCATGACAAAAGAAGCACAAGCCGGACTTACTCTTCTGATGGATCGCCTTGACGGGAAATACACGGCTTTATTAAAATGGCCGTTTGGTTCATGGTGGTCACAGCTGAAGGATGATTATACAAAGACGGCCGTTCTTATTGTACCAATCTCATTACTTTTAATGGCAGCGGCACAGGGAATCCTTGTTTTTCTTCATCATTATAAATATCGTGGCTTTTGTTTGGGCGCAAAGGGGTTGATGCTCGGAAGTTTCCTTGGATTTTTGATATTTACTGGAAGCAATATGGTTATTACGGCTCGCTGGGGAGAAGTAACCCCCCCTTATATGAACTCATTTTTTGAAATCTACAAAAGTGGAATTTGGAAGGCCGGTGCTATTACTTGTGGAATTGGAGTACTATTGGCCTGGATGGTTCTTGCTGCTGTAAAGGCATGGAAGGAAGGCAAATAGCTTGGAGCAGATTTATTTTTTTGATATACATTGTCATTTGATACCTGGAGTGGATGACGGAGCAAAAGATATAGAGGAAAGCCTGGCTGCATTAAAGGAAGAGCACGATCAAAATGTCAGATGGATAATCTGTACTCCCCATGTGACAGCGGATCTGACTTCCCAGAAAGCAGAAAACATAAAGGCTTCTTTTGATGAATTGAAGGACCGATTAAAAAAGACAGACTTTGGCCAAGATATGGAACTTTATCTAGGGTGTGAGCTCATGTATTCAGAGAGTCTTGCAGAACGCCTGGAAGCCGGAGAAATATGGACAATGTCTGGAACAAGTTATATTCTGGTTGAATTTTTGCCTTCCGTTTCATATGAGGAATTATATCGCGCTGTTGGAAAATTATCTGCAAAGGGATACATTCCGATTCTAGCTCACATTGAGCGCTATCTTTGCCTGTATAAAAGGCTGGATAGGATTCGGGATCTGCAGGAATCAGGGGCATATTTCCAGGTTAATGCTTCCAGTTTAAAGGGAGGCATGTTAAATAAAAGGACAACTTTTATAAAAAAACTATGCAAGTCAGGTCTGGTTCATTTCCTTGCTACAGACAGTCATGGCATGGTGTACCGGCAGCCGGATATAAAGAAAGGTGCCGAATGGGTGATGCACAATTGCGATTCCCGGTTAGGGCAAAAGATCTTATACCAAAATGGGATTGCCGTGTTGAATGATAACATTATTTAACTGAGGAGAAAGTTATGGGAACCAATCAAGACGATGAGATTGAGATAGATTTAATTGAGTTATTTTATATTTTAAGACGGAAAATATGGATTATTTTATTGACGGGTATTTTAGGAGCGGTCTCTTTCGGTTTATTTACGGCAATGGTTTTGGAGCCGATTTTCACCTCTTCCACTATGCTCTATATAGTCAATAAAACCACTACACTGACTTCTCTGACGGATCTGCAGCTGGGAACTCAGCTTACAAAGGATTATAAGGTGTTGATTACCAGCAGGCCTGTTACAAACCAGGTCATTTCAAATCTGGATTTAAATATGTCTCATGAACAGCTTGTGAAAAAAATTAAAGTGGAAAACCCTGCAGATACCAGAATTCTTACTATATCGGTAGAGGATTCAGATCCTTATATGGCTAAAAGCATTGCGGATGAAGTAGCAAAAGTAGCATCTGCCAGAATGGCTCAAATCATGGATTCCGTTCCTCCGAATATCGTAGAAGAAGGATATCTGCCGACAGAAAAAACCAGGCCAAGTGTTACAAAGAGTACTTTATTAGGCGGTTTCGCAGGTGTATTACTGTCTGCATTAATCATACTGGTGTTATTTATTATGAATGATACGGTTAAAACTCCCGAGGATGTGGAAAAGTACCTGGGGCTGAATACGCTGGCTGCCATTCCATTGTTTGAAGAGAATGGTTCCGTGCAGAAGAAAAGACGAAAGAGGAACCATGGGAGAGGAGGTACGGCGCAATGAGAAAGGTTACATTCCGCAGAAAGGACAAGCTTGATTTTAAAGCAAATGAAGCGTTTAAAACATTAAGATCAAATATTCTTTTTTCAGGTAAGGATATTAAAGTATTGACCCTCACCAGTTCTACTCCCAATGAAGGTAAAACCTCTATATCATTTCAGCTTGCCAGCTCTTTTGCGGCGGCGGATAATAGGGTATTGTTTGTAGATGCTGATATCAGAAAATCTGTTATTGCAGGCCGATATAAAGTTGATGGGAATACATATGGGCTGACCCATTACATGACAGGGCAGAGAACGATGGAAGAGGTAATCTGTCAGACGGATATTAAGAACATGGATATAATCCTTGCAGGACCTGTTTCTCCTAACCCTACTGAGCTTCTTGGAGGGCCTTTGTTTGCACAACTTCTGGAAGAACAGCGGGATAATTATGACTACATAATTATCGATGCCCCACCTCTAGGTAGCGTAATCGATGCGGCCCTGATTGCAAGATATGTGGATGGAGCGATCATTGTGGTGGAAAGTGCTGTGATAAGTTATAAAATGCTGCAAAGAGTTAAGGAGCAGCTGGAAAAAAGTGAATGCCGTATCTTAGGGGTAGTATTAAATAAAGTAGATATGGAGCATGATGCTTATTACGGAAATTATTACGGGAAATATTATGGGAAGTATTACGGAAGCTATGGAGAATCATAATAGATGGTATTAGCAAAGAACGTGTGTAGGTCAGATCTTAAGACTAGCACACGTTCTTTATTTATAAGTAATCATCTGCAGCAGTAAGAATTGGACAATTTTTATGAATTTTCACATGATCTTTAAAAATCCACTTGACCATGACCATACGTCACCCTATATAATACAAATATGATTATTTAGGAAAAAGGAGGTGACATGTCGGTGAACCCATATTATACCTCAGGCCAGTTCGCGAAAAAGGCCAATGTTTCCATTCGCACCGTCCGGTATTACGATAAACAGGGACTATTAAAACCTTCCGGAATGAGCGAGGGAGGATACCGGCTTTATACGGATTCTGATTTCGCTAAGCTTCAGAAAATTCTTTCCTTAAAGTACCTGGGCTTTTCCTTAGATGAAATCCGCTCCATAACCATCAATGACAATGACAATGATTATGTGGAAGGGTCTCTTCGGCTTCAATTGAATCTGATCAGAAAGAGGATCGAGCACTTAAAGCTTGTAGAGCAGACCCTTACGGAAACATCAAAGCTGGTGACGGAAAATCAGGCTGTGGACTGGAATAAAATTCTTCACTTAATCCATATTACCAATATGGAACGATCCCTTGTGGAACAGTATAAGGATGCGGCTAACATAAACATTCGGATCGGGCTTCACAAAAAGTATACAAAGAATCCTATGGGATGGTTTCAGTGGCTGTATGGTCTTATGGAACCTTTGGATGGAAAAAGTGTACTGGAGCTGGGATGCGGCAATGGGGAACTGTGGCGTGCAAACAGGAACAAGCTGCCGGTGGATACGAAGATCTGCCTGTCTGACATTTCAGAAGGGATGATCCGGGATGTGGAAGAGGGCTTAAAAGGCGTTCCCGGCTCCTTTTCCTTTGAAGTATTTGACTGCCGTCAGATTCCAAAACCTGATGAAAGCTTTCATATTGTGACCGCCAATCATGTTCTGTTTTACTTAACGAATTTGGATGGGGCATTGGATCAGGTACAGAGAGTCCTAAAACCTGAGGGCGTTTTTTATTGCAGCACCTATGGTTCGGATCATATGAAGGAAATCAGCCAGCTGGTTAAGGAATTCGATTCCAGAATTGCGCTATCCGAAGTGAATTTATATGATGTCTTTGGACTCGAGAATGGGGAGGAGATCTTAAAAGGTCATTTCAGTTCCGTGGAAAAGAGAGACTATAAGGATTACCTGGAAGTCAGTGATCCTGGCGCTCTTATGGAGTACATACTTTCCTGCCATGGAAACCAACAGGAGTATTTAAGTGACCGTTATGAGGAATTCCGGGAATTTTTAAAGAAGAAAATGGAAAAGAAAGGTTTTATCCATATTACAAAACGGGCCGGGGCATTTATCTGCAGAAAGTAAAGAAAAATTAATGGAAAAGGACTTGACAGTAACCTTACGTCACCCTGTATGATGGTATCACAAATAGATACGGAGGAGAAAGAAATGAAAGGAATTATACTTGCCGGAGGCTCCGGCACCAGACTTTACCCGCTAACTATGGTAACTTCTAAACAGTTACTGCCTATTTATGATAAGCCGATGATTTATTATCCACTGTCCGTTCTGATGAACGCAGGAATCCGGGATATCCTGATCATCTCCACCCCTGATGACACACCACGATTTGAGGCGCTTTTAGGAGATGGAGGACAGTTTGGTATCCGCTTATCTTATGCGGTCCAGCCTTCCCCCGATGGTCTTGCACAGGCATTTATCATTGGTGAGGAATTCATTGGAGACGACAGCGTGGCCATGATCCTTGGAGATAATATTTTTGCAGGTCATGGACTTAACAAGCGTCTGTTAAATGCGGCTAACAAAAAGGATGGCGCGACTGTATTCGGCTATTACGTAGATGATCCGGAGCGTTTTGGCATCGTGGAATTTGATTCTGAAGGAAAAGCAGTGTCCATTGAGGAAAAGCCGGCAAAACCAAAGAGCAATTATTGTGTGACCGGACTTTATTTCTATGATAATAAAGTAGTGGAATATGCGAAGAACTTAAAGCCATCGGCCAGGGGCGAATTGGAGATTACAGATTTAAACCGCATTTACCTGGAAGATGGAGAGCTTGATGTGGAGCTTTTAGGTCAGGGCTTTACCTGGCTTGATACAGGAACTCATGAATCTCTGGCAGATGCAACGGATTTTGTTCGCACTATGGAGACACACCAGCACAGGAAGATCGCTTGCCTGGAAGAAATCGCATATTTAAACCACTGGATCACAAAGGATCAGCTATTGAAGAACATTGAGCCTTTGAAAAAGAACCAGTACGGACAGTATCTGATGGATGTACTTGCAGGAAAATATATTGATAAATTACACGATTAAGGAAGCTTGATTCGCCTGGCGACGGCTTTTAGCTGTAATTAAGCAAATAAAAAGGAGGAGCATATAAATGAAAATCATCGTTACCGGAGGAGCCGGTTTTATCGGGGGAAATTTTGTACATCACATGGTAAATAAGTACCCGGATTATCAGATCATCAATCTGGACCTTTTGACTTATGCAGGAAACTTAGAGACATTGAAGCCTGTTGAGGATAAGCCTAATTATAAATTTGTAAAAGGGGATATTGCAGACAGAAGCTTTGTTTTTGACCTTTTCGAGAAGGAGAAACCAGATGTGGTGGTAAACTTTGCGGCAGAAAGCCATGTGGACCGTTCCATTACTGACCCTGAGTCATTTGTAAGAACGAATGTGATGGGAACCACAACCCTCCTTGATGCCTGCCGTACTTATGGAATTAAGCGTTATCATCAGGTTTCTACAGATGAAGTATACGGCGACCTGCCACTTGACCGCCCGGACTTATTCTTCACAGAGGAAACCCCTCTTCATACCTCAAGTCCTTACTCCTCCTCAAAGGCCAGCGCAGACTTATTTGTTCTGGCATACCAGAGGACGTTTGGACTTCCGGTGACCGTTTCCAGATGCTCCAATAACTATGGCCCGTATCATTTCCCGGAAAAACTGATTCCTCTTATCATCAGCCGTGCTCTGGCAGATGAAGAGCTTCCGGTATATGGAACTGGGGAAAATGTAAGAGACTGGCTCCATGTTTCCGATCACTGCGAAGCCATCGACTTAATTATTCATAAGGGAAGAGTGGGTGAGGTCTATAATGTAGGCGGACACAACGAGCGCACCAACTTAGAAGTAGTTAAGACCATTCTTAAGGCCCTTGACAAGCCAGAGAGCTTAATTAAGTACGTTACCGACCGCCCTGGCCATGACAGACGTTATGCCATTGACCCGAAGAAGCTGGAAACAGAGCTTGGCTGGAAACCGAAATATAACTTTGATACAGGAATCCGTCAGACCATCCAGTGGTATCTGGACAATGAGGACTGGTGGAAGCATATCATCAATGGGGAATACCAGAATTATTTTGATAACATGTACGGGGAACGTTTATAATTCCCAGCCCATTGGGAGCCGTCAGGCAAACCGAACTTCCGTAAAGAAAAGAGGCATCTATGAAAGTATTTGTAACTGGCGTAAAAGGCCAGCTTGGATTTGATGTAGTAAACGAATTGAAAAAACGGGGGCATGAGGCGGTAGGTGTGGACATCGATGAGATGGACATCACGGATAAGGACAGCGTGAACCGGGTCATTAAGGCAGCCGCTCCTGATGCAGTCATCCATTGTGCCGCTTATACGGCTGTGGATGCGGCGGAAGATAATGAGGAGTTATGCCGGAACGTTAACGCAAAGGGAACGGAGTACATTGCCAAAGTATGCCGGGAACTGGATATCAAGATGATGTATATCAGTACGGATTATGTGTTTAACGGCCAGGGAACACGCCCCTGGGAGCCTGATGACGAAAGGGCACCGTTAAATGTTTACGGCCAGACCAAATATGAGGGAGAGCTGGCAGTGGAAGAAAACCTCGCAAAATATTTTATCGTGAGGATCGCCTGGGTGTTTGGTGTGAACGGGAAGAACTTTATAAAGACTATGCTGAACCTTGGTAAGACTCATGATAAATTAACGGTGGTTGCCGATCAGACAGGTTCTCCTACCTATACTTATGATCTGGCCCGTCTTTTGGTAGATATGATTGAAACGGAAAAATACGGGCGTTATCATGCTACCAACGAAGGAGAGTGCACATGGTATGAATTTGCCTGTGAAATCTTTAGACAGGCAGGCATGGATGTAAAAGTGGAGCCTGTTGGTTCGGATCAGTATCCGGCAAAGGCAAAACGGCCAGCTAACAGTCGTATGAACAAGGATAAGCTGGAGGAAAACGGTTTTATTCGCCTGCCTTCCTGGCAGGATGCTTTAAAACGGTACCTGGAGATCGTTTTCCCTGGTTAAGGGGCAGCAGGCAGCAGGTCTGGTTGGGATGGATTTAAAAAAAATTTAAATTCACCTGACCGGACTTGCAATTTATTTGTGTTCATGATATAATGGCGAAATACCGTGAATATCATAGTTTTTCATAAAAAAAGATTGACGAATCCTGGTCTGTATGTTATAGTAATTGGGCGAATGGAAGAGCTTAGGTCTTTTTTTTTATGCTCAAAATTGCTTGCAGCAGACAAAGGGACTTAAAACACAACAATGAAAATTTAAGTGGAGGTGGAAGTCGTGCGCACAAAAATCACACTGGCATGTACAGAATGCAAACAGCGTAATTACAATATGACCAAGGATAAGAAGACTCATCCGGACAGAATGGAAACCAAGAAGTATTGCAGATTCTGTAAGAGCCATACAATGCACAAGGAAACAAAGTAATCAGTTTGTAAAGGACGTGAAATTATGGGAGATACAGTGAACAACGAGAGTGCTCAGAAGAAAAGCTTTTTTAAGGGTTTGAAATCTGAGTTTTCAAAAATCGTTTGGCCTGACAAAGAAACCGTAACGAAACAGACGATCGCTGTTATTTCTTCAGCGATTGCTTTAGGACTGATTATCGGAATTCTTGATCTTATCATCAAGTTTGGTCTCAGTTTTATCTTATAATTCGTAAGGGTTAAGGTGAGTTTATGTCAGAAGCACATTGGTATGTAGTTCATACCTATTCAGGTTATGAGAACAAAGTAAAGGTTGACATTGAAAAAACAATCGAAAACAGAAACTTACAGGATCAGATTCTGGAAGTATCGGTTCCGTTAGAATCCGTCATTGAAATAAAAAATGGCGTTGAAAAGAAGGCGGATAAAAAGATGTTTCCCGGCTACGTACTGATTCACATGGTCATGAATGATGATACATGGTATGTGGTGCGTAATACCCGTGGAGTGACAGGCTTTGTAGGCCCTGGATCAAAACCGGTTCCTCTGACAGAAGAAGAGATGGAGAAACTTGGGTTCAAGAACGAAGAGGTCATCATTGGCTTTGAAGAGGGAGATACCGTTGTGGTAACTTCCGGTGCATGGAAAGATACGGTTGGTGCCATCAAGTCCATCAACGAAAGTAAGAAAACCATCACCATGAGCGTTGAGATGTTCGGCCGGGAGACTCCGGTAGAATTAAACTTCAGCGAAGTAAAGAAGATGTAACAAGTAAAAGCGGCTTATACCGGTGTATAGGCTCGTGGGAGGGAAATCCCCGACAATACCACATTTATTTAGGAGGTGCCTTATTATGGCAAAGAAAGTAACGGGATATATCAAATTGCAGATTCCAGCAGGAAAGGCTACACCAGCTCCTCCTGTAGGTCCAGCACTTGGACAGCATGGTGTAAACATCGTACAGTTTACAAAGGAATTCAACGCAAGAACAGCTGATCAGGGAGACTTAATCATCCCAGTTGTTATCACTGTTTATGCTGACAGAAGCTTCAGCTTCATAACCAAGACTCCGCCAGCTGCTGTATTATTAAAGAAAGCCTGCAAGATCAAATCCGGATCTGCGGTTCCTAATAAGACAAAGGTAGCTACAATTACTAAGGCTGAATTACAGAAGATCGCTGAATTGAAGATGCCTGACTTAAATGCTGCATCTGTTGAATCAGCTATGAGCATGGTCGCTGGTACCGCAAGAAGTATGGGTATCACAGTAGTTGAAGCATAATTTTCTTAATAATATTGTAGTTTGAAGTTTTAAGAACGTGGGAGGGAAAATCCCCGACAATACCACTAGGAGGTTATTTAGAATGAAAAGAGGAAAAAGATACGCAGAGGCAGCTAAAACAGTAGATCGTTCTGTTCTCTACGATGCACCAGTAGCAATCTCTTTAGTTAAGCAGAATGCAAGTGCTAAATTTGATGAAACCATAGAAGCTCATATCAGAACCGGTTGTGACGGACGTCACGCTGACCAGCAGATCCGTGGCGCAGTTGTACTTCCTCACGGTACAGGTAAGACTGTTCGTATTTTAGTTTTCGCTAAGGGCCCTAAGGCTGATGAAGCTTTGGCTGCAGGCGCAGACTTTGTTGGAGCTGAGGAACTGATTCCGAAGATCCAGAACGAAGGCTGGTTAGATTTTGATGTAGTTGTTGCTACACCAGATATGATGGGTGTTGTTGGTCGTCTGGGACGTGTCCTGGGACCTAAGGCTTAATGCCAAACCCAAAAGCTGGTACTGTTACCATGGACGTAACAAAAGCAATCAACGATATCAAAGCTGGTAAGGTTGAGTACAGACTTGATAAGACAAATATTATCCACGTGCCAGTTGGAAAAGCTTCTTTTACAGAAGAACAGTTAGCGGACAACTTCCAGACGCTTGTTGATGCAATCGTCAAAGCAAGACCAAGTGCAGTTAAGGGTGCCTACTTAAAGAGTGTTACACTGGCTTCCACTATGGGACCTGGCGTAAAACTGAACGTAGCAAAGTTAATGAACTAATTTTGTTTTGTGGTTGACATTAATTATATATAATGTTATACTATGCAAGTATTGACTGCCGAAGACAGCAGGTGCCGCAAGGCATAAGGTGTTAACGCCTGCCGAGGAATGTACAAGAATCATTTTATGTAAATGAATTGTAGACCTCTCCGTCCATCCGGCGGAGGGGTTTTTCTTTGCGGTTTATACGAGCGGGCCTTACGGGTAACCGGGAGGCTCAGACTAAACAGGAGGTAAACCATAATGGCAAAAGTTGAATTAAAGCAGCCAGTTGTAAGCGAGATCAAAGAATTACTTGATGGCGCTGAGTCAGCGGTAGTTGTAGATTACCGTGGTATCTCAGTTGCTCAGGATACAGCGCTTCGTAAGAAATTAAGAGAGGCTGGTATTTCCTACAAAGTATATAAGAATACAATGATCCGTTTTGCAGCTCAGGGTACAGCATTTGAGGCTCTGGAACCTAATCTGGAAGGACCTACAGCTATCGCTGTGTCAAAGACAGATGCAACAGCTCCAGCAAGAATCCTGGCTGAGTTTGCTAAAACTGCTCCGGCCTTAGAGATTAAGGGCGGCGTTGTAGAAGGCGCTTACTATGATGCAAAAGGTATGGAGAAGATCTCCAGCATTCCTTCCAGGGATATCCTTCTTGGAAAGTTGCTTGGAAGCATCCAGTCTCCTATCACAAACATTGCTCGCGTTCTCAAGCAGATTGCAGATGCTCAGGGCGGAGAAGCAGCAGAGGCATAAAATTCTTAATAAAGGTAAGCGAAACGCACCTGAATTTAGAAAATTAGCCGTTCGATGAGCGATTAGGCGAATCGAACTTCCTTAAAAAAACATATTAAATACGGAGGTATATTATCATGGCAAAGTTAACAACAGCTGAATTTATCGAAGCGATCAAAGAATTATCTGTATTAGAATTAAACGAATTAGTAAAGGCATGTGAGGAAGAATTTGGTGTATCTGCAGCAGCAGGCGTAGTAGTTGCAGCAGCAGGTCCTGCAGCAGCAGAAGAAGAGAAGACTGAATTCGACGTAGAATTAACAGAAGTTGGTCCTAACAAGGTTAAAGTTATCAAGGTTGTTCGTGAAGCTACTGGCTTAGGCTTAAAGGAAGCTAAAGACGTAGTTGATGGAGCTCCTAAGGTATTAAAGGCTGGCGCTTCCAAGGAAGAGGCTGAGCAGATCAAGGCTTCTTTAGAGGCTGAAGGCGCTAAAGTTACTTTAAAGTAATTTTATTTTATGATTATTTTGGACAGGGTTTGTACCTTTTTGAGAGGGACAAAACCCTGTCCTTTTCTAACGCAAAATAACAGAATAGTCTTGACAATTTTGTAAATTCAGGTTAGAATGTACGTGTATTATCGAATGGAGTTATGATTTCACATATTTTTGTAAGTCATTATTTTCGGATGATGATTTACAAAAATATGTGATTTTTTGTTTCAGGCGATATATCAAATATTTTTTATTTTATAGGAGGTACACGTTATGAACAACGGTACAGTAAAATGGTTTAATGGTGCTAAGGGATATGGTTTCATCGTAAATGACGCAACAGGCGAAGAAGTATTCGTACACTTCTCTGGTATCATGTCTGATGGTTACAAGACTCTTGAAGAAGGCCAGAAAGTAACTTATGACACAACAGAAGGAAACCGTGGTCTGCAGGCAGTTAACGTTTGCATGGCTTAAGTAAAGCTTCGATTTCTATGTAAGCTTTAAGGGCTGTTCTCATTTTAAGATGAGAACAGTCCTTTTTTTGTGGGCCTGTAGTGTTTTCAACGGCTTCTCTTTTACAATGCGGATAAGTCCTTGCAATTAAATCATGTAAGGGAAAAGATAGAAAAAGGCAGAAATGTTTTGGTTTTATTTTCCTGTAATGCTCCATAGATTTATTAATAATGACAGAAAGCTGGGCTTATGGGAATATGAAAATAAAATGGAAAGCGGCCTGTTTACTGGTTGTTTTTATATTGGATATCATTTTTATAAAGGCTATGCATCAATCATACATAGAAACAAAGAATACCCTTTTTCTCCCTGTGGGTGCGGATGGAGAGGCAAGAGACGAGGTCAGGAGGCAGTTTTCTGGAGATAAGCAGATCGCATTGACCTTTGATGACGGCCCTCATTCCGTTTATACGCCAAGACTTCTTGATGGACTTCGCAAAAGAGGGGTCCATGCCACATTTTTTATACTTGGAGAAAATGTGGAGGGGAAAGAAGCCATTCTCAAACAGATGAAAGAGGATGGACATTTAATCGGAAATCATGGATTTACTCATGTACAGATGAGCAAGGAATCTGTGATAACTGCCTGCCAGCAAATAGAAAGGAATAACCGACAGATCGAAGAGATTACCGGTACAAGACCTGAGTATCTGCGGCCGCCTTATGGTTCCTGGAATGACGAATTGGAGTGTACAACCGACATGACGGTTGTGCTGTGGAATTTGGACCCTCTAGACTGGAAGACAAAGAGCGTCAAAAAGACAGTGCGTTATATTGTAAAGAGGGTAGAACCGGGAGATATTATCCTTCTTCATGATGTGTACCCGACTTCAGTGGAAGCGGCCCTGGAGGTAATTGATACTTTGACGAAGCAGGGGTACACCTTTGTTACGGTCGATGAACTGCTGATAGATTGAGCCAAATTGGATTCTATGCCAGTGATCTTCTATAAGAGTGCTGCAGTGGGTGAGCTAAGGTTATACATGGATAGAGGAATATACTGGACCACGTGATAGCTGGTTAACTGAATTGGCATAATGTGGAGATTGCGCCCGTGTAGTAAGAATGAGTAGAGTCGATTTTCTTTCGGAGTATAGTTACTGTACAGATGTGAGGACATGCTAACTGAAAGGAAAAAAAGATAGAAGGAGGTAACTGATATGGTCAGTTACCTCCTTATCGATTGTGATATGTGGAAACGCTGTTCAAAGGTACAAGGGAAAAGTGAATTAGTCTGATATTTTTTTATGGATTGTATCCCTTGATCAGTGAAAGACCGTGGATATAGTGTTGCTCAAGGAGCTTGGACGCAAGGTCAAAGTTACCGGAGCTGTAGGCATCGACGATATCTTTGTGCTGTTTGGTTGAGCAGGACCGGTCCTCAGCTGTGCGGATAGCAAACTTAATCAGAAGAAAACGGATCAGATTGTATCTCTTGTAGGTTTCTTTCAAAAATTGGTTGCCGCAGAAATCAAAAAACGACTTATGAAAATGGAAGTCTGCCTCAAAGTAGGCATCGTCATCCGTAGCAATTGACTGCTTTTTTAAATATTCTTTCAAATGCTTTGTCACTTCCTTGTCTGCACCCCTAGCAGCGGTCATCGTGAGGGCTACACAAGAGATAGCCGCGATGAATTCATTGATTTCTTCTGCATATCCATAGTCAAAGTTGATTACCTGAGCACCTGTTTTTGTAACTTCTTTTACGAGGCCATCCTGATAAAGCTTGTTGATAGTATCTCGCACCGGTGTGGAGGAAACTAAAAAACGCTCCTGCAGTTCTCTATTTGTAATTTTGCTTCCCAGAGGAATTGTTCCGCTCATGATTTCATTTTTTAGGATGTTGTATATCTGTTCGCTAAGGGTCATTTTCACAAGAGTATTCTTCATCATCGTCTCCTTCCCGATTGTCTTAATTGCTTGTTTTTTACAGTTTACTATAAATCTTTCTTAAAAGCAACAAAAGGGGTAATTGTTGATCTGATTTGTTTATATATTTCCCGTAACGCTAGGAATATAAATATAGTTTAAAATTGTAAAATAAATATTGACAAGTTTGCATATTAATGTATAATAAACACAACGATGCATGATGCATCATACATCATGCATCAATAGGACGGAAAGTAGGTAGAGTAGGGAAAATTTAATAAGAGAATGAGGATGGGGTAATGCAATTATCCCATTGTTAGGGGCAGGCCATTGCATCGCTTAACGATTATGAGAAAGATTTTTTAATTAAAATGAAAAATATAAACATTTTCAAGGAGGAATAGTAATGGATATGATGAGATTTGCACCAGAGCCTTTCAAAATTAAGATGGTAGAGCCTATGGGCAACCTTAACAAAGAAGAGAGAAAAGAAGCCATCAAGACAGCAGGATATAATACGTTCCTGCTAAAATCAGAGGAATGTTTTATTGACCTTCTGACAGATTCAGGGACAAATGCAATGAGTGACAGACAGTGGGCAGGACTGATGTTGGGTGATGAAGCCTACGGCGGCTCCAGGAACTTTTATCATCTAGAAGAGACTGTGCGAGAATTATTTGGATTCAAATATGTAGTTCCTACTCATCAGGGACGCGGTGCAGAGAACATTCTGTCTACTCTTACCATTAAGCCAGGAGACTATGTGCCGGGAAATATGTACTTCACCACAACCCGCTTCCATCAGGAACACAATGGAGCAACCTTCCGCGATGTGGTAATTGACGAAGCCCATGATCCAAATGCAGTCCTGGACTTTAAGGGCAATGTAGACTTAAATAAGTTCCAGGCTCTCATTGACGAAGTCGGCGCAGACAAGATCCCATATATCTGCCTTGCGGTTACAGTAAATTTAGCAGGCGGGCAGCCCGTTTCCATGGCTAACATAAAGGCTGTATCCGAGATGGCACATAAGTATGGTATTAAGGTAATGTTTGATGCCACCAGATGCGTGGAGAACGCATATTTCATTAAGACAAGAGAAGAAGGCTATGAAGACAAAACCATTAAGGAAATTGTTCACGAATTGTTCTCCTATGGCGATGGCTGCACAATGTCCGGAAAGAAAGACTGTCTGACCAATATCGGCGGATTCCTTTGCATGAATGATAAAGATTTATATATCCGTGCGACAGGAATGGTCGTACAGTATGAAGGTATGCCTACCTACGGCGGAATGGCAGGAAGAGATATGGAAGCTATGGCAATCGGTCTTAGAGAGTCAATGGAATTCAACTACATCAGTCATCGAGTAAATCAGATCCGTTACCTTGGCGAAAAGCTGGATGCAGCAGGAGTTCCAATGGTTAAGCCGAGCGGCGGTCATGCAATCTTCGTAGATGCCCGTGCGTTCTTAGACCATTTGGATCAGAAAACGGACTTCCCGGCACAGGCACTGGCAGCTGCTGTTTACGAGTACTCTGGCGTTAGAACCATGGAGCGGGGCATTATCTCCGCAGGAAGAGACAATAAGACAGGAGAGAACCATGTGCCGAAGCTGGAGACAATCCGTCTGACCATTCCGAGAAGGGTTTATACATATGCACATCTGGACTATGTTGCTGACGCAATAATCCAGTTGTATCAGGTGAGACATGACATCAGCGGTCTTAAGTGGGTTTATGAGCCTGAAGTTCTGCGCTTCTTTACGGGACGCTTTGAACCAAAGAACGGAGAATTAATTAAGGGATTCTGAAACTTAGAATTAAAAAGATAGCATAAGGAGATCTTTGTGGGCTATGGGGAGTGATTATACCACATTCAAACGGAGACAATAATATGATTTGACATTCAATGCTAAAAAAATCCTCACAAGTTTGCTCCGGAGTTTCATTATGAAACTTCGGAGCAAACTCTTTGGAATCAAATACTATGCCAATTTTGTAATTAATAAGAGCTTTCATATATTCTGCATGAGCATGTTGATTTTCTGCACGGTTTGTTGTATACTGTCATTGTAGGCAAGACGCTACGTTCGTGGTGTTCCGTTGCCTGGTTGATTATATTTTTATTCTTGGTTTATGGAAGCATGCTGTTGGGATTGTTAAAAGCAGTTAGGCAGCGATCATGATTTTTCAAGTCGGTATCGACAAAATTTCCCGATTAATACATTGTTAAATCGTATATGGTATCAGGCTTTATTTTGGTCATTTGATGATTCGTCATCGTTAAATAGACTTTTTGTTTTCGTGTGTCTGTCTGATCTATTCTAAAGGAGTATATTAAATATTTGTATTGTCATGAGTTTGTTTTAATTAGATTTCTACGTGAACCTATCTTTATGTTTCTAGTCTCATATAATTGTCTTGCAAGGCGGGCAACTGTATTCCATATCTGAATCCATTTCGTTTTATCCCATTTTTTACAATTGCATTTTTAAGTATAATCCATTTTATTTCGCTTTGTTTTCACAGGGGGGGAGATGAATTTATTTAGTGTATTTAACTGTTCCTATGGTGAATATTTTACCATCTTGTCAATCTTTCTAAGTTCTTATTCATATCTTTATATCTTATTTATATTTCGTTAATATCGTATTTTGTAGCTTGTGCATTACATTTATGGAGATTGCTTAGAGTGAATCTACTTATTTATTTAGCAATAAATTATCCATAGGTTGGCGGCTTTATCATGCAATTAATTGATCCTGGTATTTGAATATGGTTGTTACCAATGTTATGTGGGTATAAAAATACCGAAGCGATGTCACTAAAAAAAAGAACCTTATGTGATATGACTATCTGTTATTCCGGCAATTCAGGTGTTATTCTTTTGGATTTTATATAATTCTCAATTACATTCCCCAATTCATCAATAAATTTAATACAAAATGGCTACAGAACATATTTGTATAGGTCTACTTTTTTATCAGGAGCAACCTGAAGGATTAAACCCTGCAGGAACCATATATCCCTTCTTAAGTAACAGACTGAATTCATTGCTGTTTACCTGACTATCCCATTTTATATGGAAAAATTACAATGCTTGAAAGCTCTTAAGTAAATACAAGAGATTTATTAAAAAGGTCTGTCTGGAAGGATAAAAAACAAATAGTAAGGAGTGATGAAAGTTTTCAATGAATAAAAGAAAATGTTTTGTTTTATTAAGTGCAGCCCTAGCGGTGATGCAAGTACAAATTCCAAGCTATGGAGCATGGATACAGAAGGATAACCATTGGGTCTATGAGGATAATCAGATTTATGAAAAGAATGCCTGGAAGCTGATTGATGAGGCTTGGTATTACTTTGATGATACTGGCTATATGGTTACTGGCTGGAAGCTTATTGACGGCAAATGGTATTTTTTAAACCCTGTCTCAGATGGGACGAAGGGAATAATGCTAACCGGTTGGCAATGGATCGATGGACGATGCTATTACCTGTCGGGCCAATCTGAAAATACTCATCCAAAAGGAGCCATGTACATTAATGAAAAAACGCCGGATGGGTATTCTGTAGATTCTACTGGGGCCTGGATTGATGAATTCGGCACATTACAATATGTACCTGGAAAGGGGATACAGACAGTCACGATGAAAGAGGCAGCTTCGGAGAGTAATTTTTCAGGAAGAGGCTCTGGTGGCGGTGGAGCAGGGAGTTGGGGAAGCAGTGCAAAACCGGATAAGGACACTAAGCCAGACAATGGCCCTAAAGATTCGATACCGGATGTAGGAGAATCAGAAACTATACCAGTGATTCCCGCGCCTGATGAATCATTGGAGGAAACAAACGAACCAAGGGAGGAAGGAAAGCAGTACAGATATACCGTACGGTGTATGGATGTAAAAGATAAAACGATACTACATGCCATAGTTGGTATGGGAGTGAAAGGGGGAACCATTGCTGTAATACAACCGGTTATCGATGGCTATCAGCTGTGCAATGGGCAGAAGGAAAGCTTTATGTTAACTAGTGATCAAATGATCTTAAACGTTTATTATGAGAGAGAAAACTTAGCTACCCCTTCAGAAGCCCGAAAGGTTGACTGGAATCTTTATTTTGTTGAAAAGGAGAATCTTAGCAACGAGATATTGAAAGCCCAGCAGGGTCTGACAGTAGAGGATAATCCCCTTGTCGTTGACTTTCCAGAAATCATTTTAGGAGCAGATCGGTATTATTATCATTCCCTTGTTCCGAGTCCTTGGAGTGTCATTGTAAACGGTAATGGGACCCAGAAATACTATATTGAGTTTGTGAAAGGAGAATACCTTCAAGAAGAAGAGGGCCCGGATCAGGGGGATAAAGACAAGTTGGAAAAGTGGCTAAGTATTGCAAAGGAAGCAGATATTAGGCTTAGCGGTCAGGAACCATCAGAACAGCAACTTATTACTAAGAATATAGAAGAAAGTAATGAGAGGCTTCTTAATCTGGTATCAATGGCTGATGGTACGGAACGGAAGGAAATTTATCTCATTGCGAAGGGACATGTGCCAAGTACCGTGATCATAAGTCAGACATTCCATAACATTAAGAATTTATCTGTACTTGTCATGGATGAATTCGACATAGCTGATGAGAAATATACGATTATAAGAGTTGGGTTTGAAAAAACCTATGATGAAAGCACCTGCAGCCACGATTATCAGATAACAGATAAGGTCAATACTACATGTACAAGTAACGGTCATGAAACGGTCCGATGCCGGAAATGTGGAAAGGAAGAAACCGTAATATTGCCAGCAACTGGCCATGTGGATTCCGATCATGATGGAATCTGTGAAGTATGTTATAGTCCAGCCAGTGAGATACCGGAGGCTGTGCATTACAACATCGGTGATATACAGGCCCGGACCATAGGAAACAAGGTCTATCTGTTTCGCTGTGTTGATGAGGATTATGAGGATGTTATGGGGAATAGCCAAGGGACGGCATTATTTCTATGTGATAGCGTGATCCGGTCAGACGTACTCGAAAAAACGGAACACTCTGTTAACGGGGCGGAAAATAAGCTGATTTTTGGATCTAATAACAATTATAAATACTCAGATATTCGGGAATGGCTTCTGAATCATGCGTCGGCTGATTTTATCCATGAAACCTATATCGGGATCACCAGGTCATACATAGGTGCCACCTGGAAGGGAAGCTATGAACAGTTCAATGATAATAGCCTGATGGCTATGAAGGAGATGTTTCAGCTAATGTGTGATAAAGTATTCATTTTGTCTGTGGATGAGGCACTTAAGTACCGTGATGTTCTCTGGCGGTTTAATGGAAGTGAAACCAACAATCCGGGAACACAGATTTCCGCTTATTCCAAAGGATATTATCTTCGTACCCCACAGGATCGCGGGCTAAATGATTTTCTTTATGGTGACAGAATCTATGCAGTCAGCCTGGTAGATGGAAATATCCAGCCGGTAAGTGTAAATGATACAAGCTTTGGCATCCGGCCAGCCATGGCAATTCCCCAAAGATAGGAGGATCTATGGAAATCATTATTATTTTGTTTGGAGTTATTGTACTAACGTTATCCGGCTTCTTTTTTGGCCGTGTTCTTGCAGTTAATCCGGAGCAGAAGGAACTGGAGGATAAGGAGCAGATGGATTGGCTGAGAAAATATCAGGAAACAAAGTTTACGGGATAACAATAAGAGAAAGGAAAATGAATATGAAAAAAGTAATGAAAGGAATCGCCTGCTTGCTTTGTACAGCTATGGTGATGAGCACATTGCCATCATGGGCGGTATATGCGGAAAATGGGCAGATTATAGAAAAAACAGTTCAGACAGCTACTTCTTCCGAGGCGAGCCGGGATGCGGAACTAAGAAAAGCCACTGCTTCTGAAGCGGAAGAAATACCAAAAGCCATACCTGCAATCCTTCCTACTAAAATAGCGGTAACGGCCGCCGCTTACAGTTCCCTGGGTGATATCTGGGATGCCTGGGCAGGAAAGACCAGCTTTGAATTCTTGAGCGGAAATCAGGGAGAAGGTACAAAAGAGAAGCCCTTTCTCATCAAGAACAGGGAGCAGCTCATGGGTCTCTCGGAGCTAACGGCCATGGGAATGATGGTTCCGGAATCCGGGAAAGCGAAATATGCCGGTGACTATTCCGGATGCTATTTTGCTCTTGGAGGAAACATTGATTTACAGGGAGTGGATTGGATACCCATCGGCTTTTATCGGGATTCTTCTGAAAATGCCGGCGAGGTTCCTTTCTCCTTCAGCGGTGAATTTGACGGGAAAGGCTATACCATCAAGAACCTAAAGCTAACCTCTTTTGCTGGCTATAACAATGTTGGTTTGTTCGGGGTAGTCGTGGATTCAAGAATCCATGATGTGACCATTATTCCTGACAGCAGCGAGATTAAAGGAAAAGATAGGACCGGAGTTGTGGTCGGATATGCGGAGGATTCCCAAATTCGGAATGTGATCGTTAAGAACGCCTATATTCGCTCAACCGGTATTGCTGGGGGAATCACCGGAGAGATTAGCGGCACCGTTATTGAAAATGCTTCCTGTGAAAAGGTGATGATTGATGCTACAAACGGGACAGATGTGATTTATGTTGGAGGAATTGCCGGGGTCGCCTCGAATTCCTATATCATAGACTCAGATGTTTCTACCGGGGACGGAACCACGGCCAGAATCCAGGGGACAGGGTATATCGGCGGAATCGTCGGATATCAGAATGCAGCCTATATCTACAATACGCATGTAAGCGGGTCCATCGGCGGCTACCATTCTACAGCCATCGGTGGGATCACCGGAAGATATGCAGCCGGGAAGCTTAAAGTAGCACGGTTTGAAGGGACTATTGGAAATTCTCAGCTTGGTTCCTTAGCAAGAGAGGGGACCTTCATCGGAACCAGACAGGGAGCTGCTACAAACTTTAATTACATAGAAGATGTTGCCTATCTGTTTGCAGATTCTGAAAGCAAGATCAGCGCAAATGTATGCGGATCAGAGATCAGTGATGATAATGACTATACCTATGCTGCTCATGTAGGCTACTGGCATACTGGGGATATACATTATGCCCTGGTGCAGGGCGGGGCTAAAAAGACGGTATCAGAGCGGTATTTTTACGAAGAATTAGAAAACGGTATCCTGACCGTCATGGATGAGGAAAGCGGGAGTTACATTTTGGATCATTTTGCCCCCAATTCCCTGGGCCGCCCCGTGAGAGGTTATCTGCTGAACGTGAATCAGATCGATACGGTGGCAAATGGTCGGAACTTTTACGATATTGCTACCCTGGAGGTAAGGGGAAGTTCCCAGTATTCCAGACCTCTTGATAAAGAGCATCGGGGTGCTATCGCAGCCGGGACAACGGTAAGCGTGACGACAGCTCCAAAGAATACGGATACAGAAAAGTTTCAGATGGAAGGGACTCCAACTTACACCAGCAGTAAAGGGGGAAAGAAGAGTACTACCTATTCGGATAGCAGCCATGCCTTTACCTTTTCCATGCCGCAAGAGGATATTTCCGTATCAGCAATCTACAAGAAGGTGGCCGTGTCCATCAAGGTGGAACCGGAGGATTATTCCTTTGCAGTAGTACAGACCAGGACAGGTAACCGGAAAAGCCCGGTAAAGACAACAGAGATCAGGAATAAGGAAGGAAAGCTCATTGCCCGTTATATCAACGGAGTGTTGGAGCGAGGAACTGAAGTTCAACCAGTAAATATCAAAGCCATCATTGATACTAATAATGATGTGGAAGATGGCCGTGTGAAATGGAGCATTGACGATTCCCAGCTTATAAGCCTGGCGAAAAACGATGATGAAGGAACTGATGGCTATACGGCCAAATCGGCCAGCCTCTCCGTAAATCTTTCCTCCTCCTTTTTTACAAGTATTATTGAAGAAGCTGAGCGGACTCAGTCGGAAGGGAATTACCAGTTCAAGATCCCTAGCACGATTTTTGGAGCTGGGCATCAGAACGGAGGCGTTGCAGTCCTGACAGCACAAACTAGGCCATCTGCTTCCTTTGAGGGAAAACCCTGTATGGCAAACAGCAGGATCAATGTAACATTTCAGATTCTGGATAATACCTTAGTGGCAACGGAGGGAGCGGCCCTTGATAAACAGGCCCTTACCTATACAGTTACAAGGACCTTAACCGGTGACCGGACTAATCCGCAGGAAACAGTGACGGTAACGGCTTCTCAGTCACTGACAGCTACATTTACCCCGGACTTTTTCTCCAGGGATGAAGTGACTTGGACAAGTTCGGACCAGGCAGTGATCCTAGTATCTCAGGATCAAGAAGCTTACCGGGAGGCATCAGTTTTGGCCCTTAAGGATTCCGTTTGGATCAGAAATATCATGGCAACGGATAACGGAATCCAGGAGAGCGATAGGTACGCAATGATAACCGGTGCAGGAAGTCGGGATGTGAATGTTACGGTAAATGGAAAGGACAAGCTTGGAAATCAGGCTTCAGCCACGTGCCAGGTAACAGTAAAGTTTGTTACAAATGATCAGACGCGGATCATTCCAGAAGGGATCACTCTGGACAAGACGATGCTCTCTTATAGTCTTGGGTATCAAAAGGCAGGGAACATCCATTCTGAAACAGTCCAAAGGACCGGTTTTGAAGCGAGAAAACTGACCGCAGCTATTCTTCCGGAGGTGGAGGATACCACAGAGCATAAGCCCTATGATCGCAGTATTTTATGGACCTCTTCCGATCCGGAATCGGTGAAGGTGGATCAGGAAGGGAATGTGGAACCGGTTGATGGAGCACCGTGGATCAGGGAGGCACTTTCAAAAGCACCGTATCGGTCAGAAAAGAACGTGGAGATATCAGCCGTAACAAAAGACGGTCAGAAGTCTGCTACCTGTATGGTTACATTAACCTTTCAAGCGGAATGCATCGAAGTAGATCGGGAAAGCGAAAGCATTGACCTGGTGCTCACGAAAACTGGGAAACGAACGAATCCCGTTCTTACATGGCAAGGGCTTGAGAGTAAAAAATTCAATGCTTCCATATATTCCGCTAGCCAAGAGAAAAAGAACGTTCTATGGCGTTCCTCCGAAGCAAGTATCCTTACAGTGAATCAGGAAGGAAACGTGGCTCCTTTAGTTTTCAATGAGAAAAAAGAGATCACGGCCAGCTGGATTAAAGAAGCTATGGGAAGATCCCCATACACTGGAACTGCAATGGCTACGATTTATGCAGCTACCAGTGACGGAAAGATGTTTGATCCGGTAACTGTTACACTGAATTTTAAGGTGATTGACAATACGACCACCAGCAGTTCTGGCGGAGGCGGAGGTTCTTCAGGCGGCGGAACAGGTGCTCGCTCCGTTGGAGTAACGACTGCAGGGAACACCCAGGGGTCTGCAGCTCCTGCCGGAGCGGTAACAGGAACTTGGACACAGGTAGCAAATGGAAAATGGATCTTTGCGTCAAACCGGACGTATGCAGATGAATGGGCATTTATCAGTAACCCTTACGCAACTGGACTGCAGGAAAAAGCCTCATGGTTCCGTTTTGACAGGGATGGATTTATGGTAACAGGCTGGCAAACAGATCCAGATGGAAACACCTATTACTTAAAAACTGCAATAGATGGAACCCAGGGACAAATGCTTACTGGGTGGCAGTACATACCCGATGAATCGAGTCAGGTTATAGTGGGAGCATGGTACTTCTTTAACCCGGCTTCCGATGGAACAAGAGGTAAACTCTTAATCAGCACTGTTACACCAGATGGATTTACCGTAAATGAAAAAGGTCAATGGGTACAGTAAACCATAATAAAAATGCATATCCCCTGCCCGTACGGGCAGGGGGGAATGGAGGAAAATATGAATCGTGTAATTTTAATGGGGAGACTAACCCGTGATCCGGAAGTAAGATATTCCCAAGGAGAGCATGCTATGGCAGTTGCATCGTATACCCTTGCAGTTGACCGAAGAGTCCGCAGGAATCAGGACGACACTGAACAGTCCGCTAATTTTATCCATTGCGTAGCATTTGACAAAGCAGGAGAGTTCGCAGAAAAGTATTTTCGCCAGGGTATGAGAGTACTGATTTCAGGAAGAATCCAGACTGGGAGTTATACAAATAAGGACGGAAATAAAGTATATACAACGGATATTATTGTGGATGAACAGGAATTTGCCGATAGCAAGAATACATCTTCTGACAATTCCAGGTCAGAACCCTCGAATGTAGTAAGGGACAGCTTTATGGATATTTCTGATGTAGTACCTGATCCAGACTTACCATTTAATTAAGGAATGAAATAATGATAGTACATTGACAACCTAATATGTTTAGCCGATAGAAAAGGTTTAGTAAATAGATTTAATCATCAGACCGTGTGCTTGTTTTAGAGAATTATTTTTACTGCAAGAAAATTGAAAATATTACCATGGAATGATATAATTATTGTGGTAGTCAATCTGCCGGGTGGTTTCCATCTCCGAAAGGGGGTGGTGATTGTGAACACTTATGAGGAATTTATGGTAATCATAAATGTTGCAGCGTTAATCGTTGCAATACTTACATACGTGAAGCGCAATGACAAAGGTACAAAAAAATAATCACCCAGCCGTCCAAAGCCTTGGGTGATTATTAAAAAAATCAACTAATATTTTGGTAGCCACTCTGTGGAGTTGGCTACCTTTTGTACCTTTAGAATAACACAAATTTCCAAGGTTGTCAAATTCAATAAAGGAGGATATGAGTATGAAAAATAAATTATTACTGGCAGTGATGTCAGTAATGTTAGTGATTGGAACAGCATTAACTTCCTTTGCAGATACATATGATCCGCAATACCCCTTAAAAGGCTATATGGAACCATGGTTTGTGACTAGCCCGGTTACTGGTGAAACTGCCTGGAAGAGTGACCCTGATAACTTTTTCTATGAATCCAATAATCATAGGCAGTATGCTTTTGATCTTGCAGTTAGAAACAGAGATCCACTTTCTCTTAATTATATTGGTGATGGAACGGAATTAGCTGCTATTGCAAAACTAACATACTATCCAACCACAGGATTAGAAGGGGTGAACCAGGAAAAGTTAGAGCGCCTCACAATAGAAATACGGAACTTTTTAAACAGTTTTGACTGGAGAAGTTCCTCTGATTATGAAAAGGCAGTGCAGATAGCAAGCAGAATTACTAAGGCAGATTACTTGGATCAGGAAGGAACTCAGTATTCTTACAGTTGTTTGGTAGAAGGAAAAGCCAATTGCAATGGATATACTAACGCATCACGCTTACTGGCAGCATGTGTTGGTTTACCTATAGATGAACTTGGCTCTGTAAGTCATACTTATCCAGTGTTTTTAGTTGATAATGTATGGTTGTCTTATGAGCCAACTAGTAAAGATAATTATTTTACTTTGGCGGAAGTCTATGCTCCAGCATTTTACTTAGCAGGTGAAACCCATTTAACGCCATTAGGAGAATTTTGTGAAGCAACTGGATATGAAATCCCAACAAGTGTGGAGGGAAAGTTCCCTAATATCACATACGGGATCATTCATGGAGAACAGGCTCCATTTATAAAATTTAATTTAATTGGATATTAATAATGAAAAGCTATCGGTTAAACATTACCGGTAGCTTTTTTTGTTCAAAACATGGGAGAAAATATAAATAAGGAGAATAGATGATCAAAAGTTGGAAAAATGTTAAAAAACTAAATCAAAAAATTGCTGGGTTGCTTGTAGTTATATTATTGTTGACACCTATATTTACCTATTTACCACCGGGCATTTTTGATTCTTGGGGATTCGGCTTAGTTTTTGTCAGTTCTGGAGAGGCGAGCCATCCATATTTGATGGGAAAAGCACCCGGTGATAGTAAAAATAGTTGGTTTTTGTGTATGAATCAGGGAGCTTCAGCTCATAGCAATTATGACTATTCTAAAGTTAATGCAGATATTGAATATGATAAAGGAACTATTGAGCAGAAAAGAATGTTTTGGGCTTATATTTTAGCATTTGGAAGTTATGATGAAAACAAAACTCTTGATAGATTCGGCAAGATTACTAAGGACGAAGCAAGAGATGTAGCATGGACAAAAGGAAAAAGCAACGATGTATCAGCCTGGATAGAAAATTTAGCTAATGATGGGTTTATGTCATTGGAGAACATTCCGGAAGGCTGTAAAAGTCCAAAGGATATCCTTGAGTTGATCAGTAAATATAACTCTGGGGGAAAGGCTATGTACATCAATGATTTAAGAAATGGCCCTGGAGAAATAGATACAAAAAGGCTTTATGAATTAACTGGACTTGCAGATTGGGAAACCTTTGTGAAATATTGCAAAATTGACCCTGTGACTCCAGGGCTGGTAATTAATACAGGCGGACACAATCTTACATGGAGCTTCCCTAATGCCCCGGCTGGTCAGAAACCAACCGAAGCGGTTATGAAGATTAGCTACGATCCCGCCATTTTTAGAGTATTGGAAGTTACAGGAAGCTTGGAGTTTTTCCAATGTAATGTTCCAGGTTCCCAGCAGCTATATCGTGCAAAAGGAAAAGCAAAAGAAATAACATGTGAATTTTATCTCACAACAAAATACAATGCAAATACATCTACTCCGACATCAGGCGGCGGAGAAATATCCTTAAAGGTTTATCAGCACAGTGAAACCTTTGAGTCCAATTATAAAGTTGATCTGGAAAAAAGAGATTATGAAACCGGTAATCCTTTGCAGGGCTCCACATGGCAGGTATTAGAGCGTTTCGATGAAAGCCAGTTAAGCGATGATGAATCAGATGGTGGAATCATCGAAGATAACATGAGAGAAGACCCAACAACCTGGCAGGATTGGCTGATATTTGACGATGACCTAGTGACGGATGCAAGTGGACGAGTCTCCCATAAAGACACCCGTTTTTATGATTTTAGTCATGCTTATTGCAATGGTCATCCAATTCCTCCGGAACCGGAAATTGATGAATCATCAGAAGGTGGAGAAGAAGGGGAAGCAGAAGGAAGCGATGAAGCGGCAGAAGAGTATGAAAGGTTAATGGAGGAATGGCAAGCGGCAGTAGACGAATGTGAAGTCCGTGCTGGGGCCAGTGGAGGAACATTCCATCACTGGGAATGCGGTAGTGAAGAAGAGCCGACTGAGGAAGAAGCATTTGAAGCATCAGGTTGTAAAGATGCCAGAGATGATGCTTATCAAACCTTTATTAATCTTGAGTACGATTACACGTTCAGAGAAACCAAGCCAAGAGATGGCTACATCATTCATGAACCGGGACATCCGGATGACGTCCCGATTGAAATTATCACAACGGCAGCTTCCGAAGCCGGAAAATCTAAAAAATGGAAAAGCTCCAGTAATGCAGATATAAGAGTTACGGGATATGTCCGAAATATGGCGAAAGGTAGTTCAGATAGTGAAGACAGCTATGCGGGACTTGCAATACAGAGCGTAGCAAACACGGAAATCCCTGAATTAGAAAATGCTTCTGAGGAAAGTGGAGATTTAATCTTGAAAGAAACCTATGGTCTACCATTAGGTATAAGAATCATCAACAAATTACTAAAGTTTATAGGGCTTCCCACTGCTTTTGCAGAGGAAAAGGAGATAACTGTCAAACTTACCGCTAAGGAGGATAAAGAATTATATAATGAAGAGTTTGATACAGAAGAGGAATTCCTGGAGGAATATTTAGATGATGAAGACAAATCTACTCCATCGCAGACTAGAAGAAACTTTACGAATCTTTCTTTAAGATATAGTCTGGCCACGGATTCCGATGCAACTTTTCCTAAAAAAGAAAGAGGAGTAAAACATATTAACCTTATGGTGCAAGATACTGACGAAGAGCCAGTCATGACAACAATCCTTGGTTTCAATTCTCTCAGCAGAGCTTCCAGTAAGGGATTTGAAGAGGGCGAAAAGGACAGTCAACCAGAAATAGACAAAGGACCAAGTAATAATACGGCCCATACCTTTAAAGTATACGATCACCGTATACCAGGACAGGTTCATTTCAATAAGAAAGATATGGAATTAAAGGCTGGGGAGTCCGTAAATTATGATTCCTATGGAGATTCCCAGGGAGATGCAACCTTAGAAGGTGCGGTATATGGTTTGTTTGCGGCAGATCCTATTTACGGACCAGACACTGGGCGAGATGACAGTGGAAATGTAACATCCGGTATTGGAGTGATATTTGATGCTAATGATCTTGTCTCAGTCGCAGCCACGGATAAAAATGGGGATGGATCCTTCTTAACGATAACAGAAAGACCACATAGTATCTACAATTACAAGGCAGGAAAGATTGAATATACCGGAAAGGCTTATCCAGAAAACCTGTATGTTATGGACGGATATGGAAAGGCGCAGCCACAGGAAGAAAAGGGTCGCATTTATAAAGATAATAAAACCATGAATGGGGACAGCTGGATCGGGAGACCTTTGCTTCTTGGTAACTACTATATAAAAGAACTTTCCCGTTCTGAAGGATATGAACTTTCCATTACCGGAAAGGATATGGAGGTTACTAATGCAAGCGATACTACTCGTGGAATTTATGGCAATACCATCGATTCAAGAACAGCCCCGGTAGGATCAGCCTGGATAACGAAGCAGCTACATAATGCGGTAACCTTCCCTGAGAGAAATGTGGCCTATGGAAACAAAGAAAATTTACTTCTTCTTGAAACGAAATCAAAGGATGCCACAAATGGTTACAATGTAGCGCTTGATGGGATACCGGAAGAAGCAGATATTTATCTAAACAACGTTACATTGAATCCGGTAGTGATCCAACAAGCGGATGGAGGAAACTGGGTTGATGCAAAAGAAGCACCATTTTATTTGACTGCAGAATCTGACTCTGTTTATAAACGAGATATCAATGGAAACATGATTGAGAAGCCGGGGGTTACCTCAACTATAAAAATCCCATACGAAGCTGTCGGAACTGAAGCAGATAAACTTCCTACTGAGGGAACTGCTGCAGCCAGTGATCCTACAAAGTTTACCAACACATTTACATATTCAGACAGCAACGTGAAGTATGTAAAAGCTGAATTGGAGCAGATGATGCGTAATTCTCTCCATATGGAAACACCGAAAGATGGTGAGTATTCTACGGTAGATGTCCCGGTCTATGATAGGATACGGTTCGTGAATGGTAAGACCGTTTATGGCAAGCCGGAGGTTATTCTAGAAATCGATAATGTTACGACTAATAAGTCAGTTATCGAAGCAATTTTAAACTATTACATCAATGAAAAAGTATTTACCTATGGCGGACTTCAAAAAATAGAATTCAGTGGTGGAAAAGCTATTGTAACAGTCGTTGTTGGCATGAATCCAGGGAAGACCTTGTTATATCAAACAAATGCCAGTGGTGAAATCATTGCTGCTTACTTAACAAAACTGAATACAACTTACGGAAGATATGTCATCAGAAAATACACCGGGAATGAATTAAATGCTGCAGAAATGGAAAGTACAGGTAAGTATATAATAAATGTATTACCGGACTATGTAGTGGGAGATGATGGAATTCCTATAGATAAAACTATGTACCCAACGGATAGCGAGAGGTATCTTCGTTATGCAGCAGGAGACCTCCTTTGCGATTACTGGTACTTTAATGGCAGTACATATGTAGGCCACGCACCCGTTACCAGAAAAGTATGGGAGCCAATTTATAAAGATGTCATTGTAAACGAGGAGAATGTAAGCGCCTCTAAAATCACGAAAGTTGACTCCTTAGAAGAAGTGTCGGACCGTGTTGGCAGCACCTATTATTACTATGACAAGGTAGCAAAGCAGTACACCGTTCATGTTGGCTCAAAAGATATGGACCTTACTGGAGTGAAATCAGGTAACTTTACTATTGCACTTAATAATGGAAAAACTGTTGTTACAAGTGAAGATATAAGCAGGATCGGATCAAATAATGTATGGGGATATACGGCAGGAGACAGCATTACCAATGCAGAATATGTAATCCGAGTTTCCGGAGCAGGTGCAGGGGTCTTTACTTCCACAGAATTTGACTCGAACAAGACGTTCATTAAAAACCAGCATTTGATAAGCAATGGATATCACGATCTGCTTGAGGACGGAAATACGAGAGAAGCACCGACCCCAGTGATGGAGCGTATTATCGGACAGCAGATTAAGGTAACGAAGACCATTGATGAAAAAACGTACGATAACACCAATTCCTATTCCGAAACCCATGATGATTGGTTTACAAGAACCTTTGGCGGGCATCTTGGGAGGGACAAAGTGGCCAAGAAGATGGACAATTTCCGATTTAAAGTGTACTTAAAATCAAACCTGGAACGGCTTTACCGTGACAATGATGGAAATGCAATCTGGCAGGACAGGCTGGGGAATGAAATTAATGTGATTGATCGAAATGAGAAATTCCCGGCCCTGGTAAACAAGGTTTTCACAAAAGTGCAGCATGTCACCGATCCTTTATACAAAGACTCAAAGGATGCAATCATAAGCAATTGTACCTTATACAGCCATACAAATGATTTTATTAATGTAAACCAGAATAATGGTTATACTTCCGTACTGGAAACCATATCGGTAAAAACGGATAGCAGCGCTGGAGCAAGAATTGTTTCTGTTTACAATTATGACAAGTTCTTTGATGCCATTAATGTGGCTAATGATGATAAATGGGATCGTACAGAGAATGGAAGCACCTCTTTTAAGCCCTTTTCTTTAATAAAGAAGCACCTGTTTGGAACAAGCGAGGCAGAAAAGCAGTATCCAGCGGTCCACAATAATCCGGAAATTAAGAACCATAGCAACACATTGGATATAGCTGCAGATAATGCCCTGCGTTCTGATAACGTCCGACAATTTGCCATTACCTGGTATCTGGATGACGAAGTGGCAAAGCTGGTGAAGAAAAATCAGGCTGGAGATACAGACAGCGCCACAGGCAGAATTGCTTATTCCGATGAGGTTTATGACAGGTCCCTTTCAGAAGCTATCCGAAAGGCAGAAAACTATTTAACCCCCTTTTTTATGTATGACCTTGACCGGATTTATTCCATTGAATGGGACAGGGCACAGGACGGTGGTTCAGATAAAGATCTCACAACGCTTTCAGTGGATGCCCTATACGGAGACGTTTCCGTAAGCAGCGACGGTTATTATTTCGCTACTTCGAAATATCTGCCATACGGAACCTATGTGGTGGCAGAACAACAGCCGAAACTCAGTAAGCTGGGGGATTTAAAAAACAAGCATTACCAGATTGACAGGCCAAGGGAAGTGTCTCTTCCCTCTGTATATGCGGACTATAACGGCTCCCAGGCTAAGCCGGAAGTGACAAATAACTATTACAATTATTCTGCCGGCATGGCACAGTCTGAGATGGAGCGGAAATACAAGATCCGTTTCAATGAGGAGAGTGTAAACGTAATCAAGGGCAGGAATGCGGAGGGTGACTTTGAAGTTTACAAATACGGCATGGACATTGGCAACATCAGAAATGGTGTGACGGGAACTGGAATAGGTGATTATTTCGCACTGAGCCAGAATGGATTCAAACCTTATAAGAATTACTACAATGAACAGGACAACAGGACTAATGGAAATGTTCCATATTATCTGTCTGAAGGCTTAAGCGGAAGGGAAGCGGTATCAAAATATTACCGTTACAGCTCCGTGGCAGAAAACAAAGGTATCGCAAATGATGTCCCATTGCCGGGGGGAACCATTACAGAGGGTAATGGGACTGGAATCCAGTACAAAGATAGTGTAACGATCATGCAGGGCGTACAGATTGCTTATGATGGAAAATATGCTCCCATGCTTGTACCGTGGACGGTCGTAGCCGCTGACAATGCAGTTACAGAGGCAGCAGGCAGTGCGCTAACCCCAAATGGAGAAAGTACATACAAAGGTTTTGGATATACAAAGTTTTGTAATAGCTTTTTTAAAACAAAGCTGAGGATTGAAAAGCTTGATTCAGAAACAGGGGAAAACCTTCTCCATGACGGAGCCTTGTTTGCCCTTTATACAGCGTCCAGGGAGGACGGGGAAAATACGGACGGCCTGGTTAAGTTTTATGGGACGGATACCCGGATCGAAGGATCAAAGGAATTCCTAGAAGCCATGGGAGCCCAAAATATTGCCCTGGAAGGGAATGCCTGGAAAGGAACTGTTCCGGTAGGAACTCCTATATGTGAGGAATCGGAGCGGGTAATACTTACCGATCAGGAAGGAAGAAGGACTGGACAGTTTGAAGCCTTTACAACCACCAGGGACGGCCTTCAAGCCAGGGAAGAGGATCTAACAAAAATTTCCTATCAGGATCAGAATGCCGGATATTTAATTACTCCGCAGCCTCTTGGAGCCGGGTCCTATGTCCTATGTGAAATTAAGCCCCCAGCTGGATATGTGAGGACAGTGCCAGTTGCGATAGAAGTTTACTCCGACCGGACCACCTACTACATGGATGGAAACAGAGACCACCGGGTAGCGGCGGCTATTTATGAAGATAAGATAGGAGAAGGGGCACAGGGTATTACAAACATCGCAAGGATTTACGTAGGAAATACTCCGGTTCGCCTTGAAATATCCAAAATCAAGGACACTGACAAAACTGTCACTTACAAGACCAACACCAGATTAGAAGGAACCGAACTGGAACTTAAACAGAAATATGGGACAGAAAACCTGGAGTTTGCGTATAAAACAGGAATTTACTTAGGCTATGCCTGGTACAAAGGCACTCTGGAGTACTTAGAATCCAGAAAGGCCGCAGGGGAAGATGTAGAGCCGGTTTATGTTGATGGTGTATTTGCTGGGTATGGCCTGATATCCAGACCCTTAGATACCGCAGACGATAGCTATCGATATGTAGCCGGAGCGCAGATGACTCTTTATGACGCCATAGAGGTCAAGGAAAACGGGGACAGCGGAGATTATGGATATGATGGTGTGGAGGTAGTAAGGGACCGGAATAACAACGTTCAGTCCATTCAGGTATTAAAGGGACATGCTGGAACCACCATTGAATTTATCAGAGCGGAGGATGAAGAGGGAAGCTTAAACGGAGAGCCGGGGGAGGGGATCTGGACTTACCGGATGATCGAGCGAGGGGATACAGATATTCTTTACTATTCCCTTGGAGAGCTTAAGGTAACGGAAACCGGGGCAGATGGGAAGCTTTACGGCTATGACAGGATAGGGGACCGGGTGCAGGTGAAAAACCGGGAATCCATCTATGTTCTGAAAGCCGGCCAGCCTGTCTACGAGTTAACCGGAGGAGATTTGGCTGCGGTGAAGTATTCTGCTTCAGACAAATGTTTTAATTTAAGACCTGGAACGATTCTTTATCACCTTGACAGCTATGGAAATCGGGATGCATATGTAAATCCGACCACCGGTATGGCCTATGCCAAAGAAGGGCAGAAGGTCCTGGTATGGCCGGTAAAGATATCCCGGACAAAAACCGGAGCAGTCATTGCCAGGGAAAAAATCAAAACTTGGAGAATTGCTTCCATCAATGCGGATACGGATCAGGAATATGTCACAGGGACGTATGACGGGAATGATTTTAATAAAAGCTTGAATCCGGTTTTAAATAGCCATGGTCTTCCTGTGTATTACCAGAGATCAGGACAAGTCTATAAAAAAGGCGCTCCTGTCTATGACATTGATGGAGATTTCGTCCGCTACAAATATGATGACCTTCTTCCGGCCTATAACAATGCAGCTTACAGGATCAATGACAAGACTGGCATGAAAGATATCGGAAAGGAAGAGGACCTCACAGACGATAAGAAGCTTTATCACCGTCAGGGAGAAGCCTGGGTCATGGAGAATACCTGGATTTCCGGAGAAAAGTACCCTAATGATCCATTTAAGGCAGATATGACTATAGGCCAGGCCGATATGCTGAAACGGGTGATCCCAGGAACGTACATTTTAGAAGAGGTCAAAGCTACATCAGGCTATACCAAGGGATTTCCGGAATGTGTTACCGTATTAGAAACCAGGGAAGTCCAGAAGACCGGGATGGAGGATGAGAAGATCAAGGTAGAGATTGTAAAGACTGATGCACCGAACCAGTACCGGATTGGTGTAATCAGTGATTATCAGGAGAATCTTACAGTCACGGAACCGAAGGGAACCTACAGTTATAGTCAGGTACCCGGGGCGCATTTGGCGCTCTATAAAGCAAAGCGCGTTTATACCACGGACAGCGAAATATATTCAAAAGGATACTATTTCATAAAGACAGACAGTAAACCGGCAGAATGGACGACAGAAAATACCGCTGATAATATGCCGGTGCGGATCGTAGCTGACTGGATCACAGATGGAACGCCGAAATACTTTGAGGGAATTCCTGCAGGGGACTACATCCTGGAGGAGATAGATACAGTTGTTGGCTATGTCCGAAGCTCCATGGAACTTACGGTAAAAGCTACCGGAGAGGTGCAGACTGTAAATCTAAAGAACGATCATACCAAGCTGGAGGTCTATAAATACTACGAGGACAGCGCTGGGAAAAAGGTGCAGCTTCCTAACAGTCATACGGCTGACCTGGCTCTTTATGAAGCAAAAGCAGACAAAGACGGAAACATTTTGATGGATGGAGCAAAACCAGTATATGACAAGGAAAGGAGAGCAGCGAAATGGACGACCGATGACTTGACCGAGTACACAGAGAAAACAGAAAAAAGTACTGGTTTTATAAACCGCATAAAGAACCTTCTTGGTTTGGCAGAAAATCAGTCCAGTTTTATCACGGATTTTGAAGCAGGTTATCAGGAGAAAGGAGAAGGCCTTACTTCCCTCACCTGGTACACGAAAGACGGGGAGCGGACGGCCGAGCGAAACGAGAGCATCCCTACCGGAAAAGGAGAGGGGACCATCCAGACTTGGATCACCGATGCCGGAAAGACAATTCGGATCACCATATACCGGAATGTAAAAAATGGTTCCCTTGATCCTGATGGAAAGCTTCCACTTAACTTTGAATATCAATTCAACTACGAAGTGGAGAATGGGGTAAAGAGTTATGACTCGTTAGAAGGAATGCACCGGATTGATTATTTACCCTTCAATGCAGTGAAAGAAGGGAAGAAAGTAGGAAATTACGTCCTGGTGGAAGAAAAGACACCGGCTGGTTTTGAAACAGCCGATCCGAAGACTATCGTCCTTGCAGAGACAGGAAATGTGCAGAGGTTCAGCCTTGAAAATGAGGAAAAGTACATCAATGTTTTGAAGGTGGTAACTGACGGAACAAATGAGTATGCCGCAGAGGGCGCAGAACTAGCACTTTATCGAGCCAATGAAGCCGGGAACTATGTGGAAGATAAAATCCACTTGGTTGAAACCTGGATATCCGGATCGGACGGTAGATATACGGAAAATGACAGATTTAATGGTAGCATCCCGGAAGGATTTTCAGTAGGAGATTTAAAGCCTCACCGAATTGATAAAATCCCTTATGGGACCTATTATATCGCAGAGCTTACGGCTCCGGCCTACATGCAGAAGATAGATCCAATAAAGATCCTTGTAGGAACAGAAAAGATTCCTGTATTACGGGTTGCAAATACCCCAACCGTTGGAAAGCTGGAAATCAAAAAGAAAGCTTCTGATACCGGAGAGGGACTGGAAAACGCTCGGTTTAAAGTGACTAACAAGGATACTGGGACTGTCTGGTACATGACAACCGGTAAAGATGGAAAGGCAGAGATGACCGGGCTTCCGGTAGGCATGGTGCAGACAGACGGAACCATAAAACCTTTCACTTATTCCATTGAGGAAATTTCCCCACCGGATTTATACCAGATATCCGAAGGAATGAAAAAGTTTCAGTTTGACGGGAAAGGGATCGGAAAAGAAGTACTTTATACCTATGAGGTTGAGAACCAACCAACAAAAATTCTATTTAAAAAGACTAACTTTGATAATGGGCTGACCGTGGAAGGTGCAGAAATAGCTGTGTATGAGGCGGTGGTTATTGATGGAGTATACCAAAAGGGTGGCGAAGCCATTGAGACTTTCGTTTCTGGTCCGGACGGCTTTGCTTTGACAAAGAAGCTGTCAGCGAATAGGGCCTACATCATGGAAGAGCTAAGAGCTCCAGCTGGTTATGCCCTTTCAAAGCCGGTGATCTTTACCCTAAATAAGGCTGGAACCGGAATCCGGAATGTATCAAACGATTTTAGCATTTTAAAGCTGGCCAGTGACAATGGTGCTATAGAAACCCTGACTGTTACCGCAAGAGTCCCAGTAAAGGTATATACCATATTAAAAGACTTAGACTCAGGAACTGAGCTTCCTCCTTTATTGGGACAGGAAGCGGTCATGTTATAACAGCGGAAGATGGTATTATAAACGGCCATTTATATGAGATTACTGAATACACTAAATATTCTGATGGAAGGACAGAAAAGTCCCTTAAGGAAACGAAGCGGATCTATTTTGACAAAAACGGATCTTATAACATACCTTCCAGGACATACCTGGAAACCAGGCAGGAGCTTGCCGATGTGGAGGGTAACGTCCTTGCAAGCTGGACCGTTAATGAGGACAGCCATGATTATACAATCAAAAATCCAGTAACCAGGGAAATCCCTATAGCACAAGTAACGAGCGGCATAGGAGCGGATCATGGTGCAGTAAAAACAGGTAATATCATAAAATACACGGTTACCTATACCAATCCTTATAATTATCCGGTAGATATCCGTATCAATGCGGTCCTTAAAGATGGACTTGGTTATTTAAGATCCACCAATAATGGCACAGAACAAAACGGAATTATTACCTGGACTTTCACGGATATCGCTGCCCATAAAAGTGGTATCGTGGACGTGGTGGCTGTGGTCAGCGGTGAGACGGGAATGCAGGCAAACGTGTATTTTGAAACAAAGGCAGATGCAGTTACAAAGCATACCACTCTCACCAATCCCATTGCTCCGGAGGGATCCATTACTATCATTAATAATCTGACTGGAACCGGAATACCCGGTAGTACGGGGCACGCTGAGGATCCGACGGATGAATTTACTTTCCATGTAAAACTTATGGACTCTGCTGGAAACACCTTGAAAGGATATCAGGCATACGGTGGCACATCGGAGGGACGAATCAAAGGAGAGGAAGATATCACAATAAACGGTGACGGGTACATTACCTTTGCTGACTTGCCCTATGGGACCAGATATAAGATTACACAGGAGCCAAAAGACGGCTATGACAGCGTACTCAGTTCTACCGGAGAGATAGAAGGTGGAATGATAACGGGAGAGGTTTCAAAGGTTATACAGAGCGCAGTATTTAAAAACAACCGAAATAATGAAACGATTCGGGAGATCCTGACTGCAGGAGGAAACTACCGCCTCATGGAAACCACAACGTACAGTGACGGAAGCAGCTTAATAAGTGGAGTTTACCGCTTCCAGCTTAATGCTTCTGGAATGGTTGATAATGTAGATATGGAAGACCGGCCGATACACTTATATTTCACGAAAATGGATGCGGAAACAGGAGAGGATCTGATAGGAGGTCGTTACAGCCTGATTGATGCAAATACAGGAAGTGTAATCTATGAATTTACGAAAGAAGGTGGAAAGGAGGTACTTATTCCAGCAGAACTGATTACTCCAGGGAAAGAGTATATCATCTTGGAAGAGCAGCCTCCGGCGGGATACGCTTTTGAAAAAGAGATTCGCATTACAGCAGAGGAAAGTGGCATCCGGTCTACCATCATCATGCAGGATAAAAAAACAGAGGTTGAGATTTTAAAAGTTGATGCAGAGACAGGAGAAATTCTAACAGGCGGCCGCTTCTCTATCAGAGAAAAGGATACGGGAACATTGATTAAGGAATTCACAACGAATGGTGGACCGATCGTTTTAACCGGGCTTCTGATTGCAGGAAAAACTTATGTACTTTCAGAAGAGGAGCCTCCGGCTGGATATGGCTACTGTGAAAGCGTGACCTTTACTGTTCCGGAGACTCCCGATCTGATCACTGTGGTGATGAAGGATAAAAAAACAGAGGTCTTGATAGAAAAACAGAAGGGTTCCCTTCTTATTGGAACGCCATCGGAAGCAGTCATGTTACAAGGAAGTTTCCTTCAGATATTAAATGAAGATAAGACTTCAGCAAAGGCAATCCGTGATGGAGATGGTTTTAGTGCCGGAGAAGATTTGATCTTTATCACCGGAATCCAGTTGAAGGAATTAAAAGGCCAGCTAAAGGCCGGGGGAAAATACTGGGTTCACGAGATCAGTCCGGCAGATGGATATGCCTACGCGGAAGATATCCCATTTACAGTCAGTATAAACGGTGATGAAGACGTAATTATTATGATTGACAAGCCAACCCACCTGATCCTATCTAAAAAGGCTATAACAGGCAGCGATGAGTTACCAGGAAATCACATGAGCATAAAAGATAAGGATGGAATTATTGTGGAAGAATGGATTTCTGGGGAGCGGCCTCATGAACTCATTGCAAAATTAAAAGCGGGAGAACGGTACTGGCTCCATGAAATCCGCCCTGTAGACGGTTATTCATATGCAGAAGATGTTTCCTTTACTGTAAGTAAAGATGGAGCGGTTGACATGGTTGAAATGAAAAATGAAGCCACTGCAGTTCGGTTTAACAAAGTAGATTCATCCGGTGTATCTTTAAAGGGAGCCACTTTACAGGTGTTGGATCATCAGAAAAATGTGGTTATTCCAGACTTTGAAACAACAGGCGAGGCCATAGATATCACCGGAAGATTGGAGGCGGGAAAAACATATTACCTTCATGAAGTGAAAGCTCCATCCGGGTATCTCCTTTCCGCTGATATAGCATTTACAGTGCCAAAAGTTTACGGGCTATTGGAAGTCACAATGACAGATACCAGGCAGCATAGCCCTGGGTCTGAAAAAATGTTTCTATATAAAGAGGACGCTGCGACGGGGCAGGGGATAAAAGGAGTGGAATTTTCTATTTACCGCCCTAACGGAAGTTTATACCTGAAGGTAAATACTGGAGAGAGTGGGTATGCAAAATTTGATATGCCGGAAAACGGAACCTATACTTACAAAGAAACAAAGGCAGCTCCTGGCTACCTTGAAACAGATCACACCTATTCCTTTACCATACATAACGGTGAGGTATCAGGAATCAGTATAGTGTCAGTTGTGAATTATCCTTCTCCGGAGGTGTTAATCCAAAAGGTAGACGCTGAAACTTCGGAAAGATTAGCAGGTGCAGAGTTGGAAATCAGAAACGAAGCTGGAGAGCCGGTATTCAAAGGGATAACAGATGAAAACGGTGGGCTTTCATTCATTCCGCTTCGCTCTGGAAAATATACCGTACATGAAATAAAAGCACCAGAGGGATATATAAAGACAGATGCCTACCTGACCATTTATATAACGGATGATGGAACCGTAACAGGAGAATTTATGATGTATAACAATCTGGAGCAAGGGAAGAAAAAGGGGTTCATCACAGCTACATATCAATCCGGCCTAAGTGGTCTTGGAGCGACTAACCATAAAGGAAAAGGTTTCTGGGGCTGGCTGAGAAGTCTGCCTAAGACAGGTGATGTAGATCTGAGAGGAGGATTGCTCTTAAGTATAGGGCTGGTTGGTATCGTTACTGGCATTGCAATTGTAAGGAGAAGAAGAGATAAGAAGGATGAAAAATAATATTAGGAAAGGTTTTGTTGCTATGTTCCTTGCCGTACCCCTATTTTTGGGGTGCGCTGGTATAGCACATGCGGAAGAGACGTTCATTGAAATAAAAAAAGAGTATAGGACCTCCAACAAAGAGGAAGATGGAAGGAGCCAGTTTAAAGAAGTATATGAAAAGGACGGTATAGTTTATCGGCTAAAATCTGTTCGAATTGGTAATGTGGAGGAAGTCTATCCAGGGGACATTATCACATATGACTCTGGTCCCTTTGTTGGAAATCCTGAAGAATATGCACTTAAGGAAACAGTAGAGAAAGAAGGGAAAAGGTATACGTTAAAAACCAGTGAGCTTTCAAAGGTAGTCACGGAAGAGACCACGAAATATTCAGAAGCGTCCATATTGTATGAAGGAGTAGAATACATAGATGCTCTACCGGAAGATGCCCAGGTCAAGGTGATCAATGAGGATTTAAAGCAGGAACTAAATGTAACACTTCAGGCAGTTGATTATAAAGAAGAAAGTACCTACTGGGATTACAGTTTTTCTTTTCCTGTAACCGTGAGCGGTTATGATGCGGACTCTTACATGCTGGGTCAGACTGAGATTTCAAACCGTTCCCCTTTAATAGATCACGCAAAACTATTTTTAAGCTATCTTAATTTGCCATCGCAGTACTATGAAATAACAAGCATAGAGTGGGACGGAGATCCTGTGTCAATGGATGGAGAATTGATACGAAACGCAACTGCTAATGGGCGTAAATTTGTAAAAGATATCAGAGGAATTTATGGAGGGGATGTCACCTTCCCTTCCATAGAAGCCAATGTATATCATGGAACTTATATTGATGCAGAAGCTGAGAATCAGACAGAGCAGATTACTTATAAGAAAGAAGTAACAGCGACCTATGAGAGAGATGGGCGAAAAGGTTTTTGGAATTTCCTAAAAAGGCTCCTGACAAACACCGTCACCTTGTCAATCCTTTTTATTCTACTTATCGTGCTTATCCTACGTGTCATCGTAAAAAAAGTACGGAAAAGAAACAGGCTCAGAAAAACACAGATTAGACATCCGGACCCCAGACAATACTAAAAAATTTAAAGTTCAGCCCTATTTGCCAGACCGGCTTTATGCCGAAGCAAGTAGGGCTTTATTGTATACAAAATGCAAAATTGCGAACCGATCCATAAGAGTCTGGCAGCAATACTTGACAAAGGAACAGGTACTGCCCATAATAGGCATTATATAGAAGAAGTTATGAAGAAGCTGTAACTTACGGGTGACTGAGAAATCAAGGATATTGAGGAGGCTTGAGTATGAAAGAGTATCGTTGGGCAACATTAGGCTGTGGTGTAATTGCAAAACAGCTGGCTGAAAATTTGAAGAAGCAGGGAAAAACTTTATATGGGGTTGGAAACAGAACTTATGAAAATGCGGTTAAATTTGCAGAAACATACGGGGTAGAGAAGGTTTACCATAATGTCTATGACATGTTTCATGATGATGAAGTAGATATTATTTATATTTCAACGCCCCATAATACCCATATTACTTATTTAAAAGAAGCATTAAAGAATGGAAAGCATGTGCTGTGTGAGAAATCGATTACACTGAATTCTAGAGAGCTTACTGAGGCGGTCGGTCTTGCGGAGAATAATAATCTGGTGCTTGCCGAGGCAATGACTATTTATCATATGCCCCTTTATAAAAAATTGCAGGAGATTGTAAATAGCGGACAACTGGGCCCCTTACGCTTTATCCAGATGAACTTTGGAAGCTACAAGGATTATAATATGGAAAACAGGTTTTTTAGCCCAAGCCTTGCTGGAGGGGCACTGCTTGATATCGGGGTGTATGCCCTTTCCTTTGTAAGATGGTTTATGGCAGAGGCGCCGGACCAGATCCTGTCACAGGTGAAGCTTGCCCCCAGCGGTGTTGACGAACAGGCAGGTATCCTGCTGATGAACAATAAACAGGAGATGGCTTCCGTCTCACTGTCCCTGCATGCGAAGCAGCCTAAGCGGGGAACCGTGGTATTTGACAAGGGCTATATAGAAATATATGAATATCCAAGGGCTGATAAGGCAGTGATCACTTATACAGAAGGTAACCGCCGGGAGGAGATTGAAGCAGGAAACACCGACGATGCCCTGTTGTATGAAATCCAGGATATGGAGAAAGCGGTTGCCGGAGAAGCTGATGATATGCAGCTGGAATATACGATAGATGTCATGAACATAATGACAAGATTACGGAATGACTGGAATATGAAGTATCCGGAAGAATTATAACCCATACTCTTAAGAGGGCGTAGGAAAGCGGGATGCCATTGACACTTTATCAAAGCAGGGATATACTCTTGTTACAGCCGGAAGGCTTCTTTCGGATAGGCCGCAAGAGGTTCTTCCTCAAGGGATTTTAAGATACGGGAGAATAATAATGGATTTGTTTGATTATATGAGAGAAAATACCATGAAAAAAGAGTCCCCCCTTGCATCAAGGCTTCGGCCGTCGACACTTGACGAGGTAGTGGGGCAGCAGCATATCATTGGCAGGGATAAACTGCTCTACCGGGCCATTAAAGCGGACAAGCTGGGTTCTGTGATTTTCTACGGGCCTCCGGGAACCGGAAAAACCACCCTGGCACGGGTGATTGCCAATACCACAAGCGGAGAGTTCAAACAGCTCAACGCCACGGTAGCCGGAAAAAAGGATATGGAAGATATCGTAAAGGAAGCGAAGGATTCCTTAGGAATGTATGGAAAAAAGACTATTTTGTTCGTGGATGAGATCCATCGCTTTAACAAAGGGCAGCAGGATTATCTGCTTCCATTTGTGGAGGATGGGACACTGACTCTCATAGGAGCCACTACAGAAAATCCTTATTTTGAGGTAAATGGCGCTCTTCTTTCAAGATCCAGGGTATTTGAATTAAAGCCTCTGGAAAAAGAGGATATCAGGAAACTGGTCCATCGGGCGGTATATGACCAGGATAAGGGAATGGGTTCCTATAACGCGGTGATAGACGAGGAAGCGGAAGAATTTCTGGCGGATGTTTCCAATGGAGATGCAAGAGCCGCTTTAAATGCGGTGGAGCTGGGAGTCATGACCACAGACCGGGATCCGTCAGACGGAAAAATCCATATCAGTCTCCAGGTTGCAGAAGAGTGCATCCAAAAGCGGGTGGTGCGCTATGACAAAACAGGGGACAATCATTACGATACCATATCGGCCTTTATAAAGAGCATGCGGGGATCGGATCCGGATGCGGCCGTTTACTATCTGGCAAGGATGCTTTATGCCGGAGAAGATATAAAGTTCATTGCCAGAAGAGTCATGATCTGTGCTGCAGAGGATGTAGGAAATGCGGATCCCCAGGCTCTTATTCTAGCAGTGGCGGCAGCCCAGGCAGCCGAGAGAATCGGGCTTCCGGAAGCTCAGATCATTCTGGCGGAAGCGGTCACCTATGTGGCCTCGGCACCTAAGAGCAATGCGGCCTGTATGGCTGTGTTTGGAGCTTTGGATGCAGTACGGAACCAGAAAACCATGCCTGTACCGGTTCATCTGCAGGACTCCCATTATAAGGGAGCGGCGAAGCTGGGCCATGGACAGGGCTATCTCTATGCCCATGATTATCCGGGCAACTATGTGAAACAGCAGTATCTTCCTGATGGGATGGAGGATGTATCGTTCTATCATCCTACGGAAAATGGCTATGAGCGCAGAATCAAAGAGCACTTAGAGGAACTGAAAAAATAACCTTTTCTTTTTTAATATTAAGGTATATAATAGGCGTATCGTACGACCTGGTTTATCATGATTTGGGCCGGAATGACATTTCCGGCCATCTGTTGCGATATTCTATCGTGAAGCATTCCCAAGATTACGAAACAACTGTTATAAGGAATCATGAAGGAGAATAATATGCGTGAAAAATTACAAACATTGCCGTTAGCGGAATTAAAGGAGCTTGCCAAAGCCCAAGGAATCAAGGGATGCAGCTCCATGCGAAAAGCTGAAATTATAGATTTACTTTGCGAAAAGGGAGGGGAGGCTCCTGCTTCTCAAGGAAATGTTTCAGTGGAAAAGGCGGAGGAAGTAAAAAAAGAGGTTTTTAAGCCTGTTACGGCACAGCCAGCCGCTCAGACCCAGCCTCATACGGATTCTGTAAGCCAGCAGGGACAGATGAATGTGGATCAGCAGATTCAGTCTACAGCCGGCAGCCAAAGGAAGACCGTTGTCCGCTCGTATCGTCCGGAAGGACAGCAAAGGCCCGCAGGTTATCGGCCGGCACCGGGAAACAGCACAGAGCCACCCGTAAGGAATGAGGCAAGGACTGAAACGGTTACGGAAGAACCAAGAGGAGATTTTCAGCCAAGCCCTGAACTGCAGGAGCTGGACAGCGGGATCGAGGCTCATGGAATTTTGGAGGTTATGCCCGATGGTTTTGGTTTCATCCGTTGTGAAAACTACCTTCCGGGAGAAAATGACGTCTACGTGGCGCCTTCTCAGATCCGCAGGTTTAACATGAAAACAGGAGACATCATTCATGGAAGCCGCAGAGTGAAGACTGCGGCAGAAAAGTTTGCGGCCCTTCTATATGTAAAGAAAATCAACGGCTATCCCACCAGTGCGGCGGAACGCCGTCCTAACTTTGAAAATATGATTCCCATATTCCCGGATGAAAGGCTTCATATGGAGACTCAGGGAGGAAAAAACACCACTGCCATGCGCGTCCTGGATCTTTTAGCTCCGATTGGAAAGGGGCAGAGAGGTATGATTGTATCTCCGCCAAAGGCAGGAAAAACGACCCTGCTTAAAGATGTGGCAAAGGCCATAACCGTAAACCACCCGGAGATCCATCTCATGATTCTATTGATTGATGAACGTCCCGAGGAGGTTACGGATATTAAGGAGTCCATTACCGGAAATAACGTGGAAGTGCTCTATTCCACCTTTGACGAGCTTCCGGATCGCCATAAAAGAGTGTCGGAAATGGTGATCGAAAGGGCCAAGCGCCTGGTTGAGCATGGCCGGGATGTGGTGATCCTGTTAGACAGCATTACCCGTCTGGCAAGAGCTTATAACTTAACGGTAGCTCCAAGCGGCCGTACCTTATCCGGCGGTCTGGATCCGGCAGCCTTCATATGCCAAAGCGTTTCTTTGGTGCAGCCAGAAACATGAGGGAGGGGGGCAGCCTCACTGTTCTTGCAACCGCTCTTGTGGATACGGGCAGCCGTATGGATGACGTTATTTACGAGGAATTTAAGGGAACCGGCAACATGGAACTGGTTCTTGACCGGAAGTTGTCTGAGAAGAGGATATTCCCTGCCATTGATATTCTTAAGTCCGGCACCAGAAGGGATGACCTGCTGCTTACAAGGGAAGAAGCGGAAGCAGTTGATATTGTAAGGAAGGCTACTAATACCCTGAAACCGGAAGATGCGGTAGAGAAAATACTTGACTTATTCTCACGGACAAGAAACAACAGGGAATTCGTGGAAACCTCCAAAAAAATGCGCTTTTTCTAGAGAATACGGGTTTTTTATAGAAATAAAAGCTTGCATAAAAAAAAAATCTATGTTATACTGTGTAAGCTGTTTATTAGACAAAGTCGGTTTACGGACTGCGATTTAATAGAAATCAAAGTATGTGAGGTGAAAATCATGAAAGAGGGAATCCATCCAAATTACTATCAGGCAAAAGTTGTTTGCAACTGTGGTAATGAATTCGTAACTGGTTCTACTAAGGAAGATATCCACGTAGAGGTTTGTTCTAAATGCCATTCATTCTACACCGGTCAGCAGAAAGCTGCTTCCGCTCGTGGACGTATTGATAAATTCAATCGTAAATATGGCGTTAAGGCTGAAGCATAATTTACTTATGAAGGCAAAGGTTGTGCAGCCTGAATTTAGTAAATTATTCGTTCGAGGATCCTTAAGTGAATCGGACTTCCTTCATGAATTCAGGAAATCAGCCGTTCTATGTGCTCATTGGGCGTATGGAACTTCCTTATTATATCAGGGGCAAAGAAGAGGTTGAGTTTGGTGGAAACACTTTAGCTCAGCCTTTTTTGGGATTTTAACTAGTGAAAAGCTTCCATTTTTTAAGTAGAAAGGTGGTTTGGCGTATGAAGTATTCAGGAATCGGCGGGCAAGCCGTGATTGAAGGCGTTATGATGAAAAACGGGGATGAGTATGCCACAGCAGTCCGCAAGCCGGACGGAACCATTGAAGTGAAAAAGGATACTTATGTCAGCATGGGAGAAAAGGTGAAGCTTTTTTCTCTGCCATTTATCAGAGGAATATTCAGTTTTGTGGATTCCATGGTGTTAGGTATGAGGGCTTTGACCTTTTCAGCCAGCTTTTTTGAGGACGATGAGGAGGATATGGAGCCTTCCAAGTTTGTAAAGCTGCTGGAACGACTGTTTGGGGAGAAGATGGAAAAGGCATTGATGAGTATCGTGATGGCATTTTCCGTGGTAATGGCCATCCTGATTTTCATGGTATTTCCAATGTTCCTCGCTAATATATTCCATAACTTTATTAAATCCCAGACGATCATGGCGATTCTGGAAGGTGTGATCCGTATCGGAATTTTTATCGCTTACATCAGTCTGGTTTCACGCATGGAGGATATCCGAAGGACCTTTATGTATCATGGAGCAGAGCACAAGTGCATTAACTGCTTAGAGCACGGGCTTGATCTTACTGTGGAAAATGTCAGAAACAGTTCCAAGGAACATAAGCGCTGCGGAACCAGCTTTCTCCTGATTGTCATGATCATCAGCATCCTGTTTTTCATGGTGGTGAGAGTGAACACGCTGCCTCTTCGGATTCTCAGCCGGATCATACTGATTCCGGTCATAGCCGGTGTTTCCTATGAATTTTTACGTCTGGCAGGACGCAGCAATTCAAAACTGGTGGATTTATTAAGCCGCCCAGGCATGTGGATGCAGGGACTTACTACCAAAGAACCGGACGATGCTATGATTCAGGTTGGTATTGCTTCTGTGGAGGCTGTGTTTGACTGGAAGGCATTTCTTAACAAGAATTTCCCGGAGAATAGAGCATGAATCTGACATTACAGCATTTATTGGAAGAAGGAACAGAAAAGCTATCAAAGGCTGGGGTGGAAGAGGCATCTCTTGATTCCAGATACTTGCTTTTTGAGGCATTCCGCACGGATATGGTCCATTTTCTTATAGACAGGAACAGGGAGCTTTCGGATGAGGAATTTTCACTGGAGGCCGTTTCCAAATACCGGGCTATGATAGAGAAACGTTCCAGGAGGATTCCCCTTCAGCAGATTACAGGAAGCCGGGAGTTTATGGGCCTTGAATTTTTTGTAAATGAGCATGTGCTGATTCCAAGGCAGGATACGGAAACGCTGGTGGAACTGGTCTTAAAGGATTATAAAGGGAAGCAGCCGGAAGTTCTTGATCTGTGTACGGGAAGCGGGTGTATTGCTGTCAGCCTTGCAAAGCTTGGTGGATTTGACCACGTAACTGCTGTGGATATCTCCAGGGAAGCACTTAAAGTGGCGGAACGGAATGTAGGAGAACTTTTGGGAGAGGGAAAGATCACATTGATAGAAAGCGATTTGTTTGTCTCAATTGAGGAACAGAAAAAGTTTGATGTGATCGTGTCAAATCCCCCTTATATTCCAACGAAAATAATAGAAGGACTGCAGCCGGAAGTCCGGGATCATGAACCGATGCTGGCCCTTGACGGGAAAGAAGATGGTTTGTACTTTTACAGAAAGCTTGCTTTGGAAAGCCGTCCTCATTTAGCCCCGGGAGGTGCGGTTTATTTTGAGATCGGTTATGACCAGGGAGAAGCTGTCAGCGGTTTATTAAAGGATGCCGGCTTTGGAGAGATCCAGGTGGTTAAAGATGCGGCAGGGCTGGACCGCGTGGTTTGTTCACGAATGCATTCAGGAGGTTACCAATGTTTGATAGATTAGATGATATTTTAATTCATTATGAAGAATTAATGCAAGAGCTTAACAATCCTTCCGTAGCAGAGGATCAGAACCGGTTTCGGAAGCTGATGAAGGAGCAGGCGGATCTGGCGGATTTAGTTGAGACTTATACCCAGTATAAAAAGGCAAAGCAGACTGTGGAAGATAGCCTGGCACTTCTGGAGGAAGAGAACGACGAGGAGATGCGGGAGATGGCAAAGGAAGAATTATCCGATGCCAAGAAGCAGATCGAGGCGCTAGAGCAGGAACTTAAGATTTTACTCTTACCTAAGGACCCAAATGACGATAAGAATATTATTCTGGAGATCCGTGCCGGAGCAGGCGGCGACGAGGCGGCTCTGTTCGCTTCCGAGCTGTACCGTATGTATATAAATTATGCGGAGGGACATCGCTGGAAGGTAGAGCTGATCAGCGTCAATGAAAATGGGATCGGCGGTTTTAAAGAAGTCGTTGCCATGATTACAGGCAAGGGCGCTTATTCCAAGATGAAATATGAAAGCGGCGTCCACCGTGTACAGCGAGTTCCGGAGACAGAGAGCGGTGGAAGAATCCACACCTCCACGGCAACGGTGGCGGTTATGCCTGAAGCAGAAGAGTTTGACGTCGTGATTGAGGATAAAGATGTGAGAATCGACGTTATGCGTGCTTCCGGAAATGGCGGACAATGTGTAAATACTACCGACTCTGCCGTTCGTCTGACCCACATGCCTACGGGTATCGTGATTTACAGCCAGACGGAAAAATCACAGCTTCAGAATAAGGAAAAGGCTTTCCGGTTATTGCGTTCCAAGCTTTATGATATGGAGATTGAGAAACGGCAGAATTCAGAGGCCGAGGAAAGAAGAAGCCAGATCGGTACCGGAGACCGTTCCGAGAAGATCCGCACCTATAATTTCCCTCAGGGCCGTGTGACGGATCACAGAATCAAACTGACTCTTTATAAGATTGACTCCATTATGAATGGAGACATTCATGAACTTCTGGACTCTCTCATTGCAGCGGACCAGGCTGCGCGCTTAAGCAAATTGAATGAAGAGGTATAAAAATACTACCCCGTTCCGCAATGGAATGGGGTTTTTTGTTTCGACGATCTGTAAGAAGAGATTACCACATCGAAATTGGAAAAAAGAATCATTTAGTTCCCTTGTAAATTATGGTATTATGTAAATGTGCATAAAAAATATGGCTAAAAGTATTTCAAATTTGACATGAATAAATAGGAGTGAATAGATATGGATAGGCGAAAGAGACAGATCCTGGATATTTTGTCAGACAGCGAATACTATACGGCAGAAGATCTTGCAGGGCAAATCTGTATCGGGACAAAGACCATTCGCAATCTGCTAAAAGAAATAAATCAGGAAATAGAGCCCTATGGGGCCTCGATTCTTTCAAAATACGGTGTAGGATATTATCTGAACGTTTCGGACAAAGAAAAGTTCAGTTCTTTTATTCAGGAACTATCCACCCGTCATTCTGATAAATATCTGCCTGACACGTCGGAGGAACGGATACAATACTTGCTGGAATATTTATTTAACAGCCCTTCCTATGTGAAGTTGGATGAATTGAGTGACAGTCTGTATATCTCGAAACGGACTTTGACCGCAGATCTAAAGGAAGTAGAACAATACTTAAATAAATTTAATATAAAAATCATTCGAAAGCCTAATTACGGAATTAAGTTGGAAGGAGGAGAGTTCGAGGCCAGATTGTGCATCGCGTCATTTTCCGGAAAACGGCTTCATAAGGGCAATCAGAGCATGGATGAGATTGCGGCATGTGTATCGGATGTTCTTAAAAAGAACGATTTCCTGATTCCCGGAGCTGCCTATCAGAACCTTGTTGTTCATCTCTACATAGCGATCAGCCGGATCATGGAATGCCATTATGTGCCGATGCCTGAGGAACCTCTGAAGAATTTTAACGGCAGGTACGAGTATCAGATTGCAAAAGAAATTGCTAAACAGATAGAATCCACATTCCATATCTCATTCCCTGAAACAGAGATCGTCTACATTGCCATACACCTGGCGGGGAAGAAGATGATATACCATTCCGATGAGGCAGATCAGAATATCATCATCAACCAGGAAATCAGCGATCTGGTAACTGTCATGCTGGAGCGGGTGTATGATCTGTTCAAATTTGATTTCCGCAGTGATCTGGAGCTGCGCATGCTACTCTGCCAGCATCTGGTGCCTTTAAGTGTCAGGATCAAATATGATATGGATTTAAAGAATCCACTTCTTCGGGATGTAAAAGAAAAGTTCTGCCTTTCCTATACCATGGCCTGCAATGCGGTTACAGTCATCAATGAACATTTTCATATCCTTTTGTCGGAAGATGAGATTGCATACTTTGCCTTTGCTTTCGCCTTTGCCCTTGAGCGGAAAAAGACGGAAATAGAGAAAAAGAATATACTTCTGGTATGCTCTTCCGGGCGGGGAAGCGCGAAGCTTCTTCAGTATAAGTACCAGAATTCGTTTAAGGAATATATAAATGATATTACTGCCTGCGATGTGGGGAGTATTTACAAGGTAGATTTCTCAAAATATGATTATATCTTCACCACCGTTCCAATTACGGTTCCCGTACCCCTTCCGATACTGGAGGTACAGTATTTTCTTGATGACAAAGACATTGTAAATGTAAAAAAGGTTCTTACATCCGATCGGGCATCTTCCGTACGGAATTACTATGAAAGGGAGATGTTTCTGCCTCATTTGAAGCTGCAGACAAAGGAGGAGGTCCTTCGCTGCATGTGCCAGTTTGTCATGGAAAAGAAAAATCTTCCGAAAGAATTTTATGAATCCGTCCTAAAGAGGGAGAGGTTAGCTAAGACTGCTTTTGGAAATATGGTGGCAATGCCTCACGTTTATAAGGCTATCAGTGAGGAGACGTTTGTATGTGTTGGAATCCTTGATGAACCGGTGGACTGGGAAGGGCAGAAGGTGCGTGCTGTTTTCCTGGTATCCATAGCCAATAAGGATCATACCAGTGAAGAACTGCAGCGCTTCTATCAGATGACGGCGGCCTTTCTTTTAAGCCAGAAACAGATCCAGGAGCTGGTCAGAAAACAGGATTATGATGCATTTATAGAAGCCATGAGCAGCATAGAAGCCCAGATTCCAAAGGAAGTATGAGGGAAATGCGTAAAGAATAAAGGTGAGACGTGTACAAAATGATAATCATTTTGTACACGTCTTTTTCTCGTTTCCGGTTGGATCTGCTTTGCAGAGGTGCATATTTCGTCGGAAAAAGGTACCATTACGAAAATGGAAAAAGGCATCATGGAGTTCTAAAAAGAAGTATGGTAGTATGTGAATGAGCAATGGATAAAGGAAGTGATGGAAGGAAAACTTAGGAACGGCCTGCGTGCAGCAGCAAGGTCTATCGTTCATTCCGTACACAATTGTACCAGCTGCCAACAGAGGGAGAGGTTAACATAAGATAGAAGCAATACAAATAATACAAGTTAAGAGAGAGGCAGTGTGAGAATGGATATTGAAATGATTGTTATGAAGCTTGTAGTCTGCGGAGGGAATGCCAGAAGCAGCGCGATAGAAGCACTGCGTTCGGCAAAAAATGGTGATTTTAAACATGCGGACCAGTTAATGGAAGATGCAGAAAAGACGATTCAGGAAGCACATGAGGTCCAGACAGAAATGATTCAGAATGAGTTAAACGGCCAAAAGGCAGAAGTCGGACTTTTAATGGTTCATGCTCAGGATCATCTGATGAATGCTATGACGGTCATGGATCTATGCAAGGAAATGATTGATATTTTAAGAACAAAAATAAATCATTCATAGAAAGGGAGTTAGTTATGAGAAACATTGTTTTGTTTTGTGCGGCAGGAATGTCCACCAGTCTCTTGGTTCATAAGATGAAAGAGGCAGCAGAAAAAGAAAATTATGAGTGCAAGATCAATGCCTATGCACTTGCAAGCACCAAGGACAAGGGAAAGGATGCAGATATCATTCTGCTGGGGCCCCAGGTTCGTTTCAGCAAGGCAAAAGTAGAAAAGGACTGTCCAGGTAAGATCATTGAATGCATTGATATGCAGGTATATGGCACGATGAACGGTGCCAAGGTGATTGCTCAGGTCAAAAAAGCTTTAGGCGATTGAATGTGAGCACAAATTAAGGGGGAAATAAAGATGGATAAATTGATGAATTGGTTGCAAGACACGATTATACCGCCATTGTCAAGATTGGGGAATCAAAGACATTTGGTAGCGGTGCGTAATGGTTTAACCTTAACGTTACCGGCAATCATAAGCGGAAGTATTTTTCTTATCATAGGAAATATTCCAATTGAAAGCTGGACTAATTTTTTAGCACCTTATGAAGATATGATTAATGCTGCTGTCGGTGTTTCATTTGGAATTATTTCACTTTTAGCAGCCATTGGAATCGGTTATGAGCTAAGTAAAAGTTATGACCTTGATGCTATTTCCGGTGCGGGCTTGTCAGTAATGGCTTTTATTACCACTCAGCTTTCTGACGGCTTTACCATTGATCCTGCAGGCTTTGATTCTACGGGACTATTTACAGCAATTATAGCAGGTATTGTTACTACCGAAATTTATCATTTCTGTATTAAAAAGAATTGGGTATTTAAGCTGCCTGACGGTGTACCGCCGGCAGTAAGTAATTCCTTTGTATCTTTGATTCCAGCAATGCTGATTTTAGTGCTGTTCTGGACAATTCGTGTTCCGCTGCATTTTAATATTACTGAATTTATTCAAAGTATCTTTTCTCCGTTGCTTCATGCATTAAATAGTTTACCTGGTATTTTACTTTATACATTTTTGGTAAGTTTATTGTGGTGTGCAGGAATCCATGGGGATATGACATTAGAAGGTGTTGCAGATCCAATATTTTTAGCATTTGTTGCAGCAAATGCTTCTGCATATGCAAAAGGAGAAGCACTTCCTTATATCACTGCTTCCGGTTTTTCCAGCCTGTTTGTTAATGTAGGTGGAACAGGAGCTACATTAACTTTAGTTCTTCTGATGATTTTCTCAAAATCAAAAACTTATAAGGAATTGGGAAAGGTGGCTCTTCCAGGTTCGATTTTTGAAATAAATGAACCGGTAATTTTCGGTTTTCCAATTATCATGAATCCATTGATGATGATTCCTTTCATCTTGATTCCGTTAGTATTAGCTGCCAGCAGTTATTTTCTTATGTCCATTGGATTAGTTGGCAGGCCAATGATGATGGTTCCCTGGACCATGCCTCCAATTATCGGACCTTTAATGGCTACTGGTTGGGATATAAGAGCCGCGATCTGGTCTGCGGTTGAAATTGTCATTGCGATTGTCATCTATATGCCATTTTTCAAAATTGCCGAAAAACAAATGTTGGAGAATGAAAATCAAGCAGTTGAAACAACAGATATTGAAGTTGATGAAGCGGCTAAAAATTGATCATGGAGGAATATACTATGTCAAAAAAAATCAAAGTTGTAACAATTGGCGGAGGATCCAGCTATACACCAGAATTGGTTGAGGGATTTATTAAAAGATATGATGAATTTCCAATCAGTGAATTATGGCTGGTGGATATCGAAGAAGGCAGGCACAAGTTAGAGATTGTCGGAGAAATGGCTAAGCGGATGGTAGAAGCAGCAGGAATTAACTGTAAGGTTTATTTAACGTTGGACCGTCGGGAGGCTTTAAAAGATGCTGATTTCGTTACTACTCAGCTGCGGGTTGGATTATTGGAAGCACGGATTCTTGATGAACGTATTCCGTTAAGCCATGGATTAATCGGTCAGGAAACCAATGGTGCCGGGGGTATCTTTAAGGCTTTACGAACCATTCCGGTCATATTAGATATTGTGGAGGAAATGAAAGAATTATGTCCTGAGGCTTGGTTAATTAACTTTACGAATCCTTCCGGTATGGTTACGGAAGCTGTTTTAAGATATGGCAATTGGAATAAGGTTGTAGGTTTATGCAATATTCCAATTAATGCGGTTTATGAAGAAGCTGCGATACTTAATGAAAAGCCATCTGACTTATTCTTCCAGTTTGCAGGCATTAATCATCTGCATTGGCACACTGTGGTCGATAAAAATGGAGTAAACAGAACGGATGAGCTGATTAAAAAAGTGTATGAAGATGGAGAAGCAAATTCAATTGTTGCAAATATTAAGGATAATCGTTTGATCTTTGAGCAAGTTGAAAATCTTCATATGGTTCCATGCCCATATCATAATTATTATTACTATACCGATAAAATGTTGGCTGAGGAATTAGAAGACTTTAAAAACCATGGAACCCGTGCCGAAAAGGTTAAAAAAATTGAAGCGGAATTATATGAGTTATACAAGGATCCTGATTTGAATTATAAACCGAAACAGTTAGAAGAACGCGGCGGAGCCAGATATAGTGATGCGGCTTGTGAAACAATTACTTCAATCTACAATGATAAAAGAACAACCATGACCGTCAGTACCCGTAATAACGGTACGATAAAAGATCTGCCTGACGATTGCGCGGTTGAAGTTACTTGCACTTTAACAGGTAAAGGACCGATTCCTTATAATTTTGGCAGCTTTAAACCTCAGGAAAGAGGATTGCTGCAATTAATGAAAGCTATGGAGGAATTAACCATTGAAGCTGCCGTCACAGGGGATCGGGGCACTTTATTACAGGCCTTTATGATGAATCCTCTGATTACCAGCGGAGACGTAGCGAAACAGGTCATGGAAGAATTACTGGAAGCACATAAAAAACATCTTCCCAATTTCTTTCAATAGGCCGTCAGTAAACGATTATTTGATGAAAGGAGATATATTTTCTTGAATAAAAAAGCAAACAAAATCATGGTTATTGTATCCCTTATTGGGTTATTGCTTTTGACAGGCTGTACTACGAACCAAACCGGTGGTCAATTAAAGAAAGGGAACGAAAGCGATAGCTCTTTGAAAGACTCAGAAAAGAAAGAAATAGCTATGGAGTTAGTTTCCAGTGCAGAAAATTCATCTTTGGATTGGAAGGCTCAATACAGTTATATTGAAGATATTGAGGATGGGAGAGGTTATACAGCCGGAATAATCGGGTTTTGTTCTGGAACAGGAGATATGCTGCAATTAGTAAAAGGCTATACAGATTCAAAGCCAGAAAATCTGCTGGCTAAATACATAGGAGCTCTTGAAAAGGTGAATGGTACGGATTCCCATGAAGGATTGGGGGAGGCTTTTGAAAATGATTGGAAGGCTGCCAGCGAAGATGCAGAATTTCAGGAAGCACAGAACAAAATCAGAGATGATATGTATTTTAATCCGGCAGTTGACCAGGCGGTAAAAGATGGATTATCTGCTTTGGGTCAATTCATTTACTATGATGCAATCGTAATGCATGGCCCTGGTGACGGATCTGTTCCATATGAAGAGAGTTTTCCAGGTATAAGAGAAGCCGCAATAAATAAAGCGAAGTCTCCGGCAGATGGAGGAAATGAAGTGGATTATCTATCAACTTTCCTTGATGAAAGGGATAAGGTAATGAAACTTGAAAGTGCTCACGAAGATTTAAGCAGAACAATTGCCCAGAGGAAATTCTTAAAAGAAGAGAATTATTCCTTGCAAAAGCCTCTTCAGTGGGAAATGTATGGAGATCCCTTTAAGATTGATCAATGATATAGCTTAAACGAAATACCCTCCGCAGCAACGGTTTTTTTTTACCGATGAAGCGGAGGGTATTTCATTGTATCCCAGGGAAGATGCTCCAAAAACAGCAATGACTGAAAGGGAATCTATCATTTGAATACAAAATATAAGCAAACAATAACGCCTAAAATAATTCTATAACATCCAAACACCTTGAAATCATGTTTCTTAATATATCCCATGAAAAAACTGATTACCAAAACAGACATTGCAAATGCTATTGCCATACCCAGAGTCAGAACGAACAGTTCAGCACTTGTAAAAGTAAAACCAAATTTTAATATTTTAATTGCACTTAAGCCAAACATAACAGGGACTGCAAGAAAAAATGTAAATTCAGCCGCCGCAACTCTTGATACACCGATCAGCAATGCGCCTATAATTGTAGCGCCTGAACGTGAAGTTCCGGGGATAATAGAAAGAACTTGGAATAATCCAATTAAAAAAGCGGTGTAATATGTAATGTCCTCTATTTGTTGGGTAGTTGGTAATCGTTTCTTATTCCATTCTTCAATAACAATAAAAGCAATTCCATAGAAAATAAGAGCTGCCCCAATTACCATTGGGGTGTGCAAATGAGTTTCTATATAATCGTCAAATAAAATAGTTATGATAGCTCCAGGAATACAAGCAATCACTACCTTAAACCAAATTGAAAAAATGTCTTTTCTAATAATGGATTGCGATTTATCACTAAATTGAAAAGGGAACATTTTATCCCAGAACATAAGAACAACTGCTAGAATTGCTCCAAGCTGAATAACAACAAAAAACATTTCTTTAAATACTCCGCTCATGTCGAGCGTAATAAATTCGTCAACGAGAAGCATATGTCCTGTGCTGCTAATTGGTAGCCACTCTGTAACTCCCTCCACAATCCCAAGAAAAATAACTTTTAAAATTTCTATAAAGTTTAATATCATTATTTCAAATCTCCCTGTTAATGATGGCCTTACTTATTATGCTAATAAACTCTATTCCCAAACTGCTTGACATGTTGTAATTGTTTTTTACTTGATTTATTAGTTAAATTATAGCAAACTGTTATGAATTATTCAATCTTGACAAATTCGGGTCAAATGCCTTTTGCAAATTGAGACGGAGTTGAACCGGTATACTTTTTAAATACCTGGCTGAAGTACTGGGGATTGTTGCCAAATCCAACTGCTTCAGCAATCGCGTAAATATGCTCTGCACCATTTTGGTGAAGGAGCCTTTTTGCTTTTTCGATACGGGTGTGGTTTAAATAGTTAGAGAATTTTTCACCGGACTGCTTTGTAAAGGTACGGCTTAAGTAGTTGACATTGATATATAGCAGATTCTCAGCTATGTGTTTTAATGAAAGGTTTTCGTCATCTAAATGAACAGTGACATAAGCTTTTACCGTATCACAAAGAGATGTTTTGGTGCTGCCGCCCGCATACAAAACACACAGTAGCTGGTTGGTAATAATACTCCTGAGCTCTTCAATCCTTTGCGCAGCCATAATTAACTCGGTAAAGTGGGATAAATCCTCGGCGGACGGTGGTTCTAACCGGGTCTGAAGTTCCATAAGCAGGTTGAGGCCAATGTGTCTTAATTCTTCAGGTTTAGTGAAATGTGTAAAAAATCGGCTCAGCAGCTTTTTTGCCTGGTCTGAATCTTCTTCCTGCCGGATGATAAAAAGACGGGATACCAGGTTTCCAATGGACGGATTTCCATATACCAACAGAGATTTCTTTACGTGATTTACGGCTTCGATAATAACCTCCTCACTGATTGGCTTTAATAGATATTCCCGAACACCGTATTTTAAGGCGCGGCGGGCATATTCAAATTCCGGATACCCAGTAAGAATGATAAACTGAATGTGGGAATCCAGGCGGTATATCTTCTCAATCAAATCTAATCCATCTAATCCGGGCATATGAATATCAGTCATTACGATGTCAGGAGCAGTGTCCATAATGGCATCAAGGGCTTCCATTCCGTTTTTACAGCTGGCGGTGATCTGGACTCCCAGTGCTTTCCAGTCAATTAACTCAACAATGGATTCTCGGATCATTTTTTCATCGTCGGCAATTAATAGTTTATGCATATTATTACTCCTTTCGCTGTTGAAGGTGAGGGGATGCAGTTTCTGTCTCTTGAGGAATGGTAAATGATACAATAGCCATATTATTATTATTGTCAAAACTAAGATGGTAATCCTCTCCAAATAGGATACGGAGTCGGGAATCGATATTTAGAAGGCCGATTCCATTTCCTTTAGGCTTAACAGTCTCATTTTTTAAATGCTCCAAAATCTGGGTATCAATGAAAGAACCGCTGTTTTCCACTTGTACCTTAATAAGGTTTTTATAATCCTTTGTAACGGACAGACAGATAACATATTCATCCTGCGGTTCCTCCTGAGCGTGCAGAATGGCATTTTCCACCAAAGGCTGAATGGTCATTTTCGGAATATCCGCCGCCAGTGTGGAAGGATCAACCTCCATGGTTACAACCAGGTCGTCAAAACGGATCTGCTGAATTTTAACGAAACAAGATACAATTTCCAATTCTTCTTTCATGGAAATTACTGTTCTGTTGCTTAAGCTGCTCTGTAGCATGCTGCCCAAGGACTGGGCAATGGTGGAGATATCCTTTGATCCAGATTTTTTAGCCAGCCAGTTAATACTGTTTAAGGTATTGTAGAGAAAATGTGGGTTTACCTGCTGTTCCAGAGACTTAAGCTGAGCCTGAGTGATAAGAAGCTCTTTTACATAGCTTTCCTCAATCAGCTTCTTCAGTTCCACGATCATCTGGTCGAAGGCCGCATTTAAAACGGTCATTTCATCCTGGCTGTTTCCGATGGTAATCGGGGAGGTCTGAGGTTCTATAATGCCCTCCAGTTTGATTCTGTCCATTTTTCCCACCAGTTTGTTAAACTGATAAGAAATGTTTTTTATCATATGTCCGGCCAGAGCAGTGGCAATAAAAACAGCCAGGAGCAAGGAAAACATAAAGGCTGGAATCAGTCGGTTTAAGGACCGGAATATATTATCATAAGGAATAGCCAGGGATATACGCCAGGTATTGTCTTCAATTGGAAGCCTGGAAAAGGTTATAAACATGCGCATACGGTCAATCTTTTTGATGGCATAGGACTGGGAATCTGAAAAAAGGTTTTTATAATATTGTAAATAACTTTCGTTATCTGTAGGATAAAGCAGTTTTTCTTCGCTGCTGATGAAAACCTGGAATTGCTGGCCGTTGGCATACCGCGATTTTAAGAGATTATGTACCATATCATCCAAATCAACTTGAATGATCAGGTATCCCATAGGCTTTAAGTTTAAGTTTTTTACTTCTAGAATTTTGCGGGCGCAGAGAATACCGGAACCTTTTTCCAAGGGCAGCCAGATCAGGCGTCCATCGGCTTTGTCACAGGCGGAAATCAGACTGTCAATGAAAGTTTCCGATCCGGTAAAGGCCGTTTTTCCCCACCAGATCATTTTGTCATTAGCTGTAAATAAAGTTAGATTTACCATATCCGAAGTATAGTATCTATTAAATATGGAGATGAGATTGGTTCTTGCTTTTTGTGAAGGCAAGGAAGAGAATTCGGTGGTGTTATAAGTATCCAGGTTCTCCTGAAAAGTGGAATCATAGGAAATGTAAGATGTAACTGACTCGACCCCTCTCAAGTTATACATTAATTCATCGGAAACAAACGAAAGAGAGTTGGCTGTCTGTTCATACAGAAGCTTGTTGTATTGCTTGATTACATAATTGAATCCCCCAAAAGTAAGGCTGGTAATGGTAACGGAAACTATAAAGATAATCAGGGCCAGCTTATACTTTAATTTCAGATCATTGAAAGAGTGTGTGCTGTGCATGAATTTCATTGGCAATATCTCCTGTAAAATATGTTTAATTATAATGAAAATTATTGTTTTATTTAGTTATATTCTAACACTGATCTCGAGAAAAAACAGAGAGAGTGAACAAAAAGTAATATTTTTTAACGGAAAAAGTAAGAATTTTTGATTAAAGTATCCTAGGGAAACTGCTATAATCAGGTCAATCAATGAGAGCGGCCGTTCACAATGATGTCAACCGGGAGGTAACAAGATGTTTAAACGTATCAAGCGGTTCTACGCCGCAGCAAACAAAGAAACTGTTGCCGGATATCTGTTTATTGCACCATTTATTATCGGTTTTCTTGCATTTTCCGCAATTCCGATTCTGATTTCCCTGTATCTTTCTTTTACAGAATATGATATTCTGGGGACACCAAAATTTATCGGAATAGAAAACTATGTAAGGATGTTTACAAATGATCCGAAGGTATGGAAAACCTTTGGAGTAACGTTTTTTTATGCAGCTATATCCGTTCCCTTAAAACTAATTATGGCTTTGGCAGTAGCTATGCTCTTCCTGAAAAATAATCGATTCACAGGTTTTATGAGAGGAGTCTACTATCTTCCTTCCATCATGGGCGGAAGTATTGCCGTGGCGGTTCTTTGGAGAAGGCTTTTTGCAAGCGACGGAGTTATCAATGGTATCTTAGCACTGATCGGCTTCCCCGGAAATATTTCATGGCTGGGGCGAAAAGATACGGCGATTTGGACTCTGATCATTCTTTCTGTATGGCAGTTCGGTTCCTCCATGCTGATCTTTCTTGCTGGTTTAAAACAGATTCCGGCCAGTCTATATGAGGCGGCTACTGTAGACGGCGGCTCCAAGCCAAGACAATTCTTTAGCATTACACTTCCAATGTTGACACCGGTACTTTTCTTCAACCTGGTGCAGCAGATGATTAATGCATTTATGGCATTTACTCAGAGTTTTGTTATTACCAACGGCGGACCCAGAGATTCAACTCGTTTTTACAGCGTTTATCAGTACCAGAGAGCTTTCGAATTTCATGAAATGGGCTACGCCAGCGCCATGGCATGGTTTATGCTGCTGGTGATCGGTATTCTAACGGCCCTGATCTTTAAATCGTCAACCCGATGGGTTTACAATGAATCAAAGGATGGGTGACAGATATGAAAAATGATGTTTCTTATAAAGCTGGCAGCAAGATTCGTGCAAGCCAGGTAATATCTATAATCCTGATTATTTTAGGCGGATTTACCATGACCTATCCGCTGCTGTGGATGGTTATGAGTTCCTTTAAAGCCAACAATGAGATTTTTAACAATGCCGGCAGTCTGATTCCGAAGGTATTTCATTTTGAAAACTATATCAACGGCTGGAAAGGTTTTGCAAAGATCAGCTTTACAACGTTCTTTACAAACTCTTTTTTTATCTCTATCGTGGGAACCATCGGAGCGGTATTCTCCTCTGCATTTATTGCATTTGGGTTTGCCAGGTTGAAATTCAAAGGACGTAACTTCTGGTTTATCTGCATGCTGATTACCATGATGCTGCCATTTCAGGTTATTATGATACCACAGTATATTATTTTCAATAAATTAGGCTGGGTAGGAACGTTCTTGCCATTGATTGTACCAAGCTTTTTTGGAGGATCTTTCTTTATATTTCTGATTATACAGTTTATTTACGGAATTCCTAAGGACCTTGACGAGGCTGCAAAAATCGATGGCTGCAGTTATCTTGATATTTTTACCCGGATTATACTGCCGTTAATAATCCCGGCGTTGGTAACATGTGCAATTTTCTCATTTATGTGGAAATGGGATGATTTTATGGGTTCACTGCTTTACTTAAATAAGCCAAGTATGTATCCGGTAACCATGGCTCTTAAGATGTTTTCTGATCCAACATCGATTACGGATTGGGGCGCCATGTTTGCCATGGCTACATGTTCCATTATTCCGATTTTTCTGATTTTTGTATTTTTTCAAAGATATCTGGTAAACGGTATCAGTACAGAGGGATTGAAAGGTTAAAAATTAAAGTCTAAGGAGAGATGTTAAAATGATGAAAAAAATTTGGAAACGTTTCATTGCATTTACATTGGTGGGCTTGGCCATAGTGGGGATTGCTGGCTGTGGCTCAAAAGATACAGACAATGGTGAAAAAACCACGGCAGCAGAAGTAGCAGCAGCGGGTGAAACAACCGATAAAACAAAAGGCGGAGAAACGGTAATCCGCGTATGTTGGTGGGGAAATCAGACAAGAAATGACGGAACGGTTAAAGCTCTTGAAATGTATGAAACAGAGCATCCGGGAATTAAATTTGAGGTTGAATTTTCTGATTTTAATGGATATTGGGATAAACTGGCAACGCAGGCGGCCAGCGGAAATCTGCCGGATATTATTCAGATGGATTACCGTTACATAAAACAGTATGCAGATAAAGGTCAGATTGTAGGATTAAATCAGTATATCAACAGCGGCGTGATTGAAACTGCAGACGTAGCCGACAGCATTATGGAGACCGGTGTGGTTGGTAGTGATATCTACGGTATTGTATCCGGTACTCAGGCTATGGCGCTGTTAGTAAATACCGATGTAATGGCGGAAGCCGGTGTGACGCTTCCGAAACAGCCAACCTGGGATGAGCTGTTTGAAGCCGGAAAGACAGTTCATGAGAAAACAGGTCAGTTCCTTAATATTCCAAGTGGTGATGAGCTGAATATGCTGTATATGGCAAGAGCCGTAGGACAGACCATGTTTAACGAGGCTGGTGATGGACTAGGAATGCCTGATGAAACAGTAGCACTTCGCTATTTTACTAGATTGAAAGAGACCCTAGACGGCGGTTACCACCTTTCACCTGAGGAAGTTGCGGAAGGCAGTAACAGCCAGCTGAGTAATTTCGCAGCAGGTAAAGAATGGTGTAATTTTATAAATTCCAATCAGATTACCAATACAATCAGCCAGTGCCCTGATGGATTGGAATACGAAATTTATATGTATCCGACGGAAGCAGATGCAATACAACAGCCGCTGTTCTTAAAGCCTTCCATGTTCTGGAGCATATCGAAGGACTCTGGAAATTCCGAAATTGCAGCCGATGTGATTAATTATTTAACAAACTCTGTAGAAGCAAACAAAGAAGCTTTAAAGGGAGAGAGAGGCGTTCCGATTTCCAGTGTCGTTTCTAAGGCAATTGCCGAAGTAGTAGATGAGTCGACCGCAAGAATAAATTCTTATGTATCGGAAGTTGCTAAGATAGCAAATAAAATTGATCCTCCATATCCGGCAGCAGCTGCAGAAGTTGCAAAGCTGATCAGTGACCTGTCTGACATGGTCCGCTACGGGGAAATTACGCCAGAAGATGCTGCCAATGATTTCTACGAACAGGCAACGGAGATTCTTCAGAAAGGTGTGGCGAAATAATGGGAATTATCAGTGGAGAGTACAGAGATAGAATCAAACACTGGATTCGTACACTAAAGGAAGACTTTTATACCCCGCTTGGTGACATGGAGTTTGAATATTACCGCACTATGGACCATATGAAACTTGCGGAGGTTAGGAATCAAGAGTTTACTCCGGTAGAGACGGGGCATACCTGGGGAAATCTGTATGAGTATGGCTGGTTTAGAACCCGCTTTACGCTTCCGGCAGAGGCGCAAGGGCAGCGAATCGTTGTCAACCTTCAGCCGGGCGGAGAGTCTACGCTTTTTGTAAATGGAAAAGAATTTGGAACTTACCGGGCAGACTGGGTAAAGGAGCCTCATCATTTTCTTGAGGACAATTTTCTTACTGACAATGGTAGGGAAGGGGAAGCCTACGAGCTGTATATGGAGATCTATGCCGGCCATTATTATGCGGAGGCCCAAGACAGCGGATGTGCCACCGGTCCAGTGCTTCCGGGATTGTTTAAAGACCCGGCAGTGGAAGGACACAGAAGGTGTCTTGGTGCTTCTACTTATGGTATCTGGGATGAGACGGCTTACCAGCTTTACATGGATGTGATGACATTAAATGGCCTTTTAGAGGTTATTGATCAGGACTCCCTGCGGGCCGAACGAATTGCCGAAGCTTTGGAAACATTTACCCTTCTGGTAGATTTTGAACAGGACAAGGAAGCCCGGACAGCGTCTTACCGTGTCGCCAGAGAGGCCATCCGTCCGGCCATGGAAGCAAAAAACGGTTCCAGTATGCCGGAATTTTACTGCATTGGCAATGCTCATCTTGACCTGGTATGGCTGTGGCCTCTGGCTGAGACTAAGAGAAAGACCGCTAGAACGTTTGCTGCCCAGCTGCGTCTTTTGAAGGAGTATGATGATTACCGCTTTATTCAGAGTCAGCCGGCCTGCTATGAAATGTGCCGGGAATCCTATCCTGATCTTTTTGAGGAAATCCGTCAGGCTATTTTGGAAGGCCGCTGGATTGCCGAGGGAGCTATGTGGGTAGAGCCGGATACCAATATGGCTGGCGGTGAGGCTCTGATACGCCAGCTTCTTTATGGAAAACGCTACTATAAAGAAATGTTTGACGTGGACAGTCGTCTTTTATGGCTTCCTGATACCTTTGGCTATACGGCGGCTCTTCCTCAGATTTTAAAAGGTTGCGGAGTGGATTATCTGGTTACTCAGAAGATTTTCTGGTCTTATAACGAAGGGGAGCAGTTCCCATACCATTACTTCAATTGGAGGGGGATGGACGGAACTGAGATCGTGTCTTTCCTACCAACAAGCTATACTTATGGGAACAATCCGGCAGAACTGAATAACGTATGGAAAAACCGTGCCCAAAAGCGTGAGCTGTATAACTTCCTTATACCGTTTGGCTATGGAGACGGCGGCGGTGGACCAACCAGGGATCATATCGAATATCTGGAGCGGCAGAAGAATTTGGAAGGCAGCGTGAAAATGCACATGGAAAATCCTGTGGATTACTTTGTTGCGATGGACGAAATGGGTGGTCCTGCAAATACTTATACCGGTGAGCTTTATTTTACGGCTCATCGTGGAACGTATACTTCCCAGGCCGCAATTAAAAAATGGAACCGTAAGAATGAGCTGGCTCTGCGGAGTCTGGAGCTCTGGGGCAGTATGGCTCTGGCGAAGAAAAAAGAAGACCGGTTGTTTGGAAACAGCTATGTTTACCCAGCCGATAAGGTTGAAAAATTATGGAAAGAAACATTGCTAAATCAATTCCACGATATTCTTCCCGGATCCAGTATAGGACGAGTTTATGATGAAGTCAGGATTTCCATGGAACGGGCTTGGAACGAGACTGCCGTACTTGTGAGAGAAGCAGCAGCCAGTATGGTGAGTGCGGGCGAAGGAATCACAGTCTTCAACTCCCTGCCATTTAAAAGGGTATGTCTGACCGAAGTGCCGGAAGGCTATGGCACAGGCTGCAGGACACTGGAAGGGGATATGATCCCTGTTTATACGGAAAACGACCGTGTGACGGTTTTTGTTGAGGTTCCGGCTCTTGGTGCGGTTACGATTGTTCCATGGAATGAAGAAGTTAGGGTTGAAAAGCCCATTGTTTCCCTAAAGCAGGAACAAACCGGATTCTTGATGGAAAATGAGAAACTCCGAGTTCATATCAATGCGGAAGGAGAAATTACTTCCTATATTCTCAAGGAAAATGGAAGGGAATTTGCAAAATCTCCGATGAACCATTTCCGGCTGTTTAAGGATGTTCCAAGAAAGTTTGATGCCTGGGATATTGACTCCAATTATGCAGCGCAGGAAATTGCGGGGGCCTTTGATGTGAAGGCAGAAATCATTTGTGGCGGCGGTGCAAAAGCAGTACTGCATATCGAAGGAAGAATCGGCGAATCCACTTTTACCCAAGATATTTCCCTGGAAGCGGGAGGGGAACGGGTGGAATTTGCGACTGAGGTTGACTGGCGGGAAATGCACCGTCTCCTGAAGGTGAGCTTTCCGACAACTGTTTACGGGGAAATGGCAATCAACGAGATGCAGTTCGGCTATGTGGAACGTCCAATGCATCGGTCAAGAACTTACGACAAGGACCGCTTTGAGGTTTGCAACCACCGTTATAGTGCTGTCTGCGACGGAGGAAACGGGATGGCGCTGTTAAATGACTGCAAGTATGGTATCAGCATGGAAGACGGCGTTTTGGAACTAACCCTTCTGCGTGCTGCCACTTGCCCGGAAATGAGAGCTGATAATGGCATTCACAATTTTACATACGGTGTAACTGCATGGAAGGGAATGTTCATGGAAAGCAGCGTCGTAAGACAGGGCTACGAGATTAACGAGGCACCTTTGATAGTAGCTGGTCTGATAGAACGTTTCTCCCTGGTAGGAGTAAACTGTGACCATGTGGTTGTTGATACGGTAAAACTGGCTGAAGATGGAAGCGGCGATCTGATTTTCCGTCTCTATGAGTGTAAAAAGGCTATGGACCGTGCTGTTCTTACTGTTAATTGTCTGGTCCGGCAGGCGTGGATTTGTGATATGCTAGAAAATAAGCTGGAGGAGACGGAGGTTTCCGGTGGAAATGGCTGTGGATCAATAGGGCTTGATTTCCGTGCATTTGAGATTAAAACAGTCCGAGTTTCTCTTAAAAATAAATAATAGCATATCGGGTTCTATCTTCTTTTGGAGCAATGTATACTACCGGAATTTGGGCAGCATATGTAATGAATATTTAGAAAGTGCGGGACTGTCGCAAAATGATTTTTCATACAAGATATGGGTATTCACCAAGCAACAAGAAACCATATCCTGTTGATGTTTTTCATTTTGCGACAACCCCTTTTACATTACAGCAAGAATATCCCAATAGCAACCGTAATCAGCCAGGCTGATTTATCATAATCCGGATAATTTCCTCATTGGTTTGCTTCATACCTTCTCTCCCCAGTCTCCCAACATTTCTAAGGGTAGCCTCCACGCCTTTGGTGACGATCCCGTCGCCATCAAAGAACTGCTGTCCCTGCATGTACATATTGTAACCCAAAATTCCGGCTTCAATGGAAGAGGCGATCTTTGCTGCGCAGGAGGATTTAGCCCCGTCGCATACGATACCGGAAACAATGGCCAGCGCGTTGACTATGGTATGGATGACTTCCTCATAGCCCCCTCCGCAGAGATAGGCAATTCCGGCTCCGGCCCCGGCACCTGCATTGACAGCACCGCAATAGGCGGATAATCTGCCGATGGGGGTTTTCTGGTGAATGGCGGCAAGATTGGATAAAGCTAAGGCCCGGTACAATTTCTCTTCGCTGACCTTTAAGGCCCTTGCATATACGATGACAGGAACGGAAACAGTGATTCCCTGATTCCCGCTTCCGGAATTGATTACGACCGGCAGTCCGCAGCCGTTCATGCGGGCATCTGAACCTGCAGCAGCCATGGCCTTTGCCCTGACGGATAAGTCGTCTCCGGAATTTTTAAGAAGCACCTTGCCGATATTGGCTCCATAGCTTTCCTTAAGTCCCTCTTCGGCAATGGCCCAGTTGTAGCGGATCTGGCGGTCCAGGATCTCCCGGATGTCAGAGATGTCCACGGAATTGATGAAGTCCCAGATATCTTCCATATTGAGCAAACTCCGGTCGGTCATTGTGTCCTCTTCCAAAGCCGCTTCTTTTTGCATCAACTTGGTTCCATCCGTTTCAATGAGGACGATGTTGGTGTGGTAGCCTGCAATGCGTACCCTGCTATAGGACGATCCCTTATACAGGGTAACAAGGATATCAAAATTAATCCCCTGATCCAGGTGTTCTACCATGATCTCTCGTTCCTTCATAAATTCTCTCATCTGCAGCATCTGCTCCGGGGAGACCTCTGCAATGACCTCCAGCTCTCTTTCCGGATTTCCCGCCACAATCCCTGCCGCCACTGCCGCCGGAATACCCTTTAAATGGCCTGTGTTGGGAACAATCACGGATTTTACATTCTTAATAATGCTTCCGCTGGCTGCCACCGCCACTTTATCAGGCATTTGCCCCAGTGCTTTTCTGGCTACTGCGGCGGCATACGCCAGGGCGATCGGTTCGGTACAACCCATGGCGGGAAGCAGTTCTTCCTTTAATATCTGCACATAGGCGCGGTATTTATTACAATCCCTTTCCATATAAACATTAATTCCTTTCTGAACGTATCATTAATTTTCCGTAAACAACCTGACAACAATCATTGATTTCTAATTAGTTATAATGTACCATAGAAAGATGTGGAAGTAAAATTTAACGTTTTTAAGATAACGTTTAATATTTTTAAATCAAGTATAGAAAGGAGTTTGCGGGATGGAGCTTCGGGAAATAAAGACGTTTTTAGAGGTAGCAAACCAGAGAAGCTTTTGCCGGGCAGCTGAAAAGCTGGGCTATTCTCAGGCGGCCGTTACCGTACAGATCAAACAGCTGGAAAGAGAATTAAATGTTCATTTGTTTGACCGGATCGGGAAACAGACGACTCTGACTCATGAAGGAGAAACCTTTTATGAATATGCGGCTGATGTAGTAAAGAGCCTGACTCATGTAAAAAATATTTTATCCGAATCCTCGGAGCTTACGGGAAGGCTGGTAATCGGGACCATAGAGTCCATTTGTTCCACCTTGTTTCCACCTCTCATACAGGAGTTCCACCGCCTTTATCCCCAGGTCAACGTCAGCATTGTGGTGGATTCTCCCGATGCACTTCTTACCATGATGAACCACAATACCATTGATCTGGTGTATTTCCTTGATAAACGCATGTATGATTCAAAATGGGTGAAGGTGATGGAACAGCCTGAAAACATTATTTTTGCCGCTTCCAAAACCCACCCCTTTGGAATGGAAACAGATCTTACCATTGATCAGGTCATTTCACAGCCAATGATCCTAACGGAAAAGGATGCCAGTTACCGGCTTATGCTGGAACAGTACCTAGCTGCTTATGGAAAAAAGGTCCATCCCTTTCTGGAGATCGGCAATACGGAATTTATCATCAAGCTTCTTCGCAGCAACGCAGGGATCTCCTTTCTTCCGGAGTTCACCATTTGTAAGGATATTGAGGAAGGGACCTTAATGCCACTTAACATGAAAGATTTTCACTTACAGTCTTGGAGACAGATGGTTTATCACAGGGATAAATGGATCAGCAGAGAGATGAAGGCATTTATTGAACTTGTCCAAAGGATGGAGCAGAAATGCGGAGGGGCTGCCCCTCCTGACATTCCAAAAGAATAATTGTACAGACTCTCCTGATGTGCTATACTGAACAGGAAAATATTTGAAATAAATGAGCGGAGGTTTAAGACATGGAAGCGTTAAAAATCGGAATCATGGGGACAGGTAGGATCGCATCAGTGCTGGCAAATACAATGCTTCAGATGCCGCAGGTAGTTCTGATGGGAGCAGCCTCCAGAAGCCTGGAAAAAGCAGAAGAATTTGCAGCGCGTTTTTCCATTGAAAGGGCTTACGGTTCTTATGAGGAACTTGCGAAAGACCCGGATATTCAGTTGATCTACATTGCTACACCTCATTCCGAACATTGCAGCAATGCGAAGCTATGCCTGGAAAATGGAAAGCATGTTCTCTGCGAAAAAGCCTTTGCAGCCAATTATGCTCAGGCCAAGGAGATGACCGATCTGGCCGAAGAAAAAAATCTTATGATAACGGAAGCCATGTGGGTCCGCTACATGCCTATGGCAAAGACCCTGAAAGAAGTTTTAAACTCAGGCATTATCGGAGAGCCTATGACCCTTACCGCAAATCTCTGTTATCTGGTTTCTGATAAGCCGCGCCTTGTGAAACCGGAGCTTGCAGGGGGAGCCCTTCTTGATGTAGGAGTGTACACACTTAATTTCGCTTCCATTGTTTTTGGTGATGAGATTACTGACATCCAGTCCAGTGTGATAAAAACGGACAGCGGAGTGGACGCTCAGAACAGCATAACCCTATGCTATCCTGGAGGAAAGATGGCAATCCTAAACAGTTCCTTACAGGTGCTTTCTGACCGTATGGGAATCATATACGGAACCAAGGGATACCTTGTAGTTGAAAATGTCAATAATTTTGAATCCATCCATGTTTATAACACCGATAGGGAGCTGATTGAAACTCACATCAGGCCGGAACAGATATCAGGATATGAATACCAGATCGAAGCCAGTGGGGAAGCCATCAGAAATGGCTGGACAGAATGCCCCCAGATGCCCCATAAGGCAACTCTGGACGTAATGAAGGTCATGGACGAGCTAAGAAGACAGTGGGGAATCCGCTATCCGTTTGAGGCATAATAAGAGGAAGGCTAATGTTTACTAGAAAAGATTTGATGAAGCTGCTGGCCCCGTTGATCGTGGAACAGATATTGATCGTTCTGGTAGGAATGGTGAATGTCGTAATGGCGGCGGCAGTGGGAGAGGCATCTGTTTCCGGAGTTTCTCTGGTGGAATCCATTAACATTTTGATCATACAGATGCTGTCGGCACTAGCTACCGGAGGGGCTGTCATATCGTCCCAGTATCTTGGGAAAAAGCAGTCAGAGAATGCCTGCAAGGCAGCAGGGCAGCTCATTGGAGTTACGACTGTACTGTCAGTGCTTGTTACCCTAATTGCACTGGCAGGCAGGGGAAGTCTGCTAAAGGCTATTTTCGGCAGTGTGGATGAGTCAGTCATGAATGCCGCCGTGGTTTATTTCTGGATTACAGCCCTGTCCTATCCCTTTGTGGCAGTCTATAATTCCTGTGCGGCCTTATTCCGCTCCATGGGAAATTCTAAGGCTTCCATGGCGGTTTCCCTTGTAGTAAATACCGTGAATGTGGGAGGGAATGCCGTCTGTGTATACGGCCTTCATATGGGAGTGACCGGCCTGGCATGGCCCACCCTCTTTTGCCGGATTGCCGCTGCGGTGGTGATGCTCTTTATGATTCAGAGCCCCGATAATGTTTTGAGGATCAACCGTTTGGATGATCTTAAGCCAAATATTCCGATGATTAAGAAGATACTTTCCATCGGCATCCCAAACGGCTTAGAAAACGGTATGTTTCAGTTCGGAAAGCTTGCGCTGCAAAGCCTGGTCTCTTCCCTTGGAACGGCGGCGATAGCCAGCTACGCAGTGGCCTCTAACCTGGTGACCCTGCTGTATCTGCCAGGCAATGCCATAGGCCTGGGATTGATTACCATTGTTGGGCAATGTGTGGGTGCGGGAGAGAAAAAGGAGGCAAAGCGGTACACCAGACTTTTGGTTGGCACTAATTACGGAATCCTTCTGTTGTTGTGCACGGTCATGATCGTATTTTCAGACCAGCTTGCCTCTGTTTACAACCTTTCGGGGGAGGCGGCAAAAATATCATCCCGGATGGTGGTGCTCCACAGCTATGCGATGATTGTATGGCCTTTAGCATTTACCATTCCTTATGCCCTTAGAGCTTCCATGGATGCCAAATTTACTATGGTGGTGTCCATATTCTCTATGTGGCTGTTCCGGATCGCATTTGCATATTTCTTTGTCCGTGTGATGAATACAGGTGTCATGGGTGTATGGTATGGAATGTTTATCGACTGGATTTTCCGTGCAGTTTTATTTGGCTGGAGATTCCGGGGAATAGAAAAAAGAGCAGTGTCTGTTTCTTAAACAGCACTGCTCTTTTCTTGGTTTACAGTCATTAGACCGAGTAGACCGTTGGAATTCGGGTTAAAATAATACCAAAAATCAGGAAAAATATCTTGACACATAAAACACTATTTGTTATATTACATATAGAACAAATAAGGCAATACTTTTACATATCTGAAAAAGGAGGAGCGATTATGAATATTAATAAATTTACGCAAAAATCTGTGGAAGCCGTCCAGAATTGCGAAAAGCTTGCATATGAATATGGAAATCAGCAGATAGAACAGGAACACATGCTGCACAGCCTTCTTACCATTGAAGACAGCTTGATTTTAAAACTCATTACCAAGATGAATATACAAAAAGAACAATTCTTAAATGAAACGGCTCAGGCAATTGAAAAACTTCCCAAAGTCAGGGGAGGACAGATTTACATCAGCAATGATTTAAATAAGGTCTTAATAAACGCCGAGGATGAGGCAAAGGCCATGGGAGATGAATACGTTTCCGTAGAGCATTTGTTTTTAGCTATGTTAAAGCAGCCCTCCAAGGCGGTAAAGGAATTGTTTCGGAGCTATGGCATAACCAAGGAAAACTTCTTACAGGCACTTTCCACGGTTAGAGGAAATCAGCGTGTCGTAAATGACAACCCTGAGGCAACCTATGATACCCTTACCAAATACGGCTATGATATGGTGGAGCGTGCCAGGGACCAGAAGCTGGATCCGGTAATCGGACGGGACAGTGAGATTCGGAATGTGGTGCGGATCCTTTCCAGAAAGACAAAGAATAACCCGGTTTTGATCGGCGAGCCTGGAGTCGGTAAGACTGCTGTAGTAGAAGGTCTGGCTCAAAGGATTGTCCGGGGCGATATACCGGAGGGATTAAAAGATAAAAAACTGTTTGCCCTTGACATGGGAGCATTGTTGGCAGGTGCCAAGTACCGTGGTGAATTTGAGGAACGTTTGAAGGCCGTTCTTGATGAAGTGAAGAAAAGCGACGGTCAGATCATTCTGTTCATTGACGAGCTTCATACCATTGTAGGGGCTGGTAAGACAGAAGGTTCCATGGACGCCGGCAATATGCTAAAACCGATGCTTGCCAGAGGCGAGCTTCACTGCATCGGCGCAACCACTCTTGATGAATACCGCCAGTATATTGAAAAGGATCAGGCTTTGGAACGGAGGTTCCAGCCGGTCATGGTCGACGAACCTACGGTGGAAGATACCATTTCCATATTAAGAGGACTGAAAGAGCGGTATGAGGTCTACCATGGAGTTAAGATCACAGACTCTGCCCTGGTATCGGCGGCCACATTGTCTGACCGCTATATCAGCGAGCGTTTTCTGCCGGATAAGGCCATTGACTTAGTGGATGAAGCCTGTGCCATGATAAAGACGGAACTGGACTCCATGCCGGCTGAGCTTGATGAGCTTTCCAGGCGTATTATGCAGATGGAAATTGAAGAGGCTGCTTTAAAGAAGGAAACCGACCGTTTAAGTCAGGACCGGCTTGCAGAACTTCAGAAGGAACTGGCAGAACTTCATGATGAGTTTGCTTCCCAGAAAGCACAGTGGGAAAATGAAAAGGCATCCGTAGAACGGCTATCCGCCCTGCGGGAAGAAATTGAAAATTTAAACCGGGAGATCCAGACAGCGCAGCAAAAGTATGATTTAAACCGTGCGGCAGAGCTGCAATACGGAAAACTTCCCCAGCTTCAGAAAGAACTGGCGGAAGAGGAAGAACGGGTAAGGAATCAGGATTTGAGCCTGGTTCATGAAAGCGTAACAGAAGAAGAGATTTCCAGAATCGTGTCCAAGTGGACAGGAATCCCGGTGGCCAGGCTGACGGAAGGGGAAAGGAATAAAACCCTCCACCTTGATAAGGAACTTCATAAGAGGGTCATCGGTCAGGATGAAGCAGTCATAAAGGTGACCGAGGCCATCATCCGTTCCAAGGCGGGGATCAAGGATCCTACCAAACCAATCGGCTCCTTCCTGTTTTTAGGTCCTACGGGTGTGGGAAAGACCGAGCTTGCCAAGGCTTTGGCGGAAGACCTGTTTGACGATGAAAATAACATTGTCAGAATCGATATGAGCGAATACATGGAGAAGCATTCCGTATCCAGACTGATCGGAGCACCTCCAGGATATGTAGGCTACGATGAGGGCGGCCAGCTAACAGAGGCTGTCAGGAGAAAGCCGTATTCCGTAGTGCTCTTTGATGAGGTGGAAAAGGCTCATCCTGATGTATTTAACGTGCTGCTTCAGGTCCTTGATGATGGGCGGATCACAGATTCTTCCGGAAAAACCGTTGACTTTAAAAACACTATCATTATAATGACCTCCAACATCGGCTCCCAGTATCTGTTAACAGGTATTGATGAAGCCGGAAGAATCCGGGAAGATGCGGAAGCAATGGTGATGAATGATTTAAGGAACCATTTCCGTCCGGAATTCTTAAACCGTCTTGATGAAATAATCCTGTTCAAACCTCTTGAAAAAGAAAACATTGCAGGAATTGTTGATCTGCTTCTTGCGGACTTAAACAAACGGATTGAAGATCGGGAAATAAGAATTGAACTGACTGACCAGGCAAAAGAATTTGTGGTGGAACAGGGCTATGATCCGGTTTACGGAGCCCGTCCGCTAAAACGGTACTTACAAAAACATGTGGAAACTTTAGCGGCCAGGATCATCCTTGGGGATGAGATTCGGGCAGGAAATGTAATCGTGATCGACGTGTCGGAAGACGGTCAGAAGCTGATCGCTTATCTGGAATAAGGGAAAAACCTTACGAATATTTTAAAGGGCGCTGTAAAAGGAGTGATTGCTCATCTCTTTTCCGGCGCCCGTGTTTTTATGCCTGCCAAAGAATATCTCTGTTAATGGTACGGTAAAATAATTCCCGTATCTCTTTTTCGTCATTGGTCTGTCCCAGAATCCACATAAGCTTAGTCACTGTGGCTTCCAGGGTCATATCATAGGCTTCTAGAAGTCCCAGCTCTTTTTTTATAGAATGTCCTACTTCGTACACGGACATATCGCTGCCCTCATTGGTCACCTGGGTGGCCATGACCACGGTTTTTCCCAGAGTGATCCATTTTTTTACGGCCTTATAAAAATCACCTGTATCATAGGAGGGAAGGCCGCCGACACCAAAGGATTCTATGATTACCGCATCATAGTGCTCTGCCATAAAATCCAGAACGTCTGACCCCATGGAAGGAATCAGTTTCATTAATGCCACATGGGGATTCAGCTTTTGGAAAAACTGTACCTGCCTGGGAGCGGAAGCCTTATCATCTACGTAAAACAGCACATGTCCATCCTGGATCGCAGCAATATATGGAAAATTGATGCTGGAGAAAGCATTGTAGCTTTTGGTGCGCTCCTTTTTCCCCCTTGTACCTGCAATCACCTTGCCGTCAAAAGCAATGGTAACTCCATGGGCCTTATTCTCGCTGGCAAATCGGAGACTGTCTGATAAATTCGTACGGGCATCGGTATTCTCCATATCAATAGGCCTTTGTGCACCGGTGATGACAATGGGCTTTTCCGAATCCTGTACCAGGTAGGAAAGGGCTGAGGCTGTATAAGCCATAGTATCGGTACCGTGGCAGATGACAAACCCATCGTAATCCTCATAATGGGTTTCAATAGCCTTTGCCATGGTGAGCCAATGGCTGGGCTGCATATTGGTGCTGTCTATGTTGAGTATCTGCAGGCTGTCTGCCTGGCAGAATTCAGATGCTTCCGGAACATAGGAAAGGATTTCGTCTGTGGTGAGGAGAGGCTTTAGACCTTTGTCGCTTCGCTTACAGGCGATGGTACCCCCTGTTCCCAGCATTAGTATCTTTTTCATATACCGTATACCTCCTAAAGGATTTCCAATCTGATTGTAGCACTGATTTCCTTGTTCGTACAGGGGTACTTTTAGGTCCGGTGCAATGGAAAACAAATTTTGTCGTGAAAATTGCGTAACTCCCATTCGGAAAGATTCACAACTGGGAAAAATTATGATAGAATAAATATGTTAATAGAATAGGAGAAGGAAAAAATGTTTAATATACCTAAAGATCCAGTGATGCTGCTAAGCTATGTCAATACTCAGTTAAGAGATTATTACCCTTCTCTGGAGGAATGCTGCCATAGTCTTGGGATCCAGGAAGAGGACCTGACCCTTTCTCTGGCCGCGATTGATTATCATTACAACAGGGAGAGAAATCAGTTTGTATAAAAGGGTCATCGCGTCAGCGGTGGCCCTTTTCTGCAATTAAATATCCCGCAGAAAGCTATGGGGTATGCCCCATTGCTCACAGAAAGCGGATCGTGACCGCTTAGACAGGAGGGATTTATTATGGAAACGGTTTTTTTACAGACAGTTGAAATTTGGAACTGGCTGATTGATCATCTGATTTATATCAACCTGATTCTGTCAATTATCATTGTATTTTTCCAGCGTCGTGATCCCAAAGCAGTCTGGACCTGGCTCTTAGCCCTGTATTTTGTTCCCGTATTCGGCATTCTTGTTTATCTGCTTCTGGGCCAGGATATGCGCAAAGGCAAACTGTTCCGGATTAAGGAAGTGGAAGACCGGGTGCGTTATTCCGCAAAAAACCAGGAAGAATTTTTAAAAAGCCATGATATCAGCCTGGTATCTTCTTTGTCCCGTGACTATGAGGATCTGGTTCTGTATAATCTGGAGACTTCCGGATCTGTGCTGACCGTTGACAACACGGTTGAGATTTTTACGGACGGTGAGGAGAAATTTAAAGACTTAAGAATGGAGCTTTCCAATGCGGCCCATTTTATTCATTTACAGTATTACATTATAAAAGACGATGAAGTGTTTGATTCCATAATCCCCATTCTTATCGAGCGGGCCAAAGCAGGCGTTGAAGTGCGCATTCTCTGCGACGGTATGGGAGGGCGTTTCATGCCTAAGGACAAATGGAACCTGCTAAAGGAAAACGGAGTAAAGGTAGGTATCTTTTTCCCGCCTATCCTTGGCAGGCTCCAGCTTCGGGTTAACTACAGAAACCATAGAAAGATCGTGATCATTGACAATAGGGTCGGATATGTGGGAGGCTTTAACATCGGCAGGGAATATATCTCCAAGGATACCAGGTTTGGATATTGGAGAGACACCCACTTAAAGCTGCAGGGAGGGTCTGTGCTAAGCCTTCAGATCCGTTTCGCCCTGGACTGGAATTATGCAGCAGGAGAAAACCTGTTTCGTAATATGAAATATTTTTGTGAAGATGAAGACGGAAGCTGCCTGGATTTCCTTGGGGTGGTTGACATAACTGATGAGAATAAGCACCTAGGAATCCAGATTATTGCTAGCGGCCCGGATGCAAGGAGCCGCCAGATCCGGGATAATTATATCCGGCTCTTTTCAAAGGCCAGGGATCATATTTATATCCAGACACCCTATTTTGTACCTGATGATGCCGTGCTTACAGCTTTGTCAGTAGCTGCCCGTTCCGGCGTTGACGTAAGGCTTATGATTCCCTGTAAGCCGGATCACCCCTTTGTTTACTGGGCTTCCTATTCCTATGTGGGGGACTTAATATCTGCCGGGGCCAGATGCTATACCTATGAAAACGGATTTCTCCATTCCAAGGGGGTCATGACCGACGGAAAGGTCAGCTCTTATGGTACCGCCAATATGGATATCCGAAGCTTCGAGTTAAATTTTGAGGTTAATGCGGTAATCTATGACGAGGAGACGACCCGCAGGCTGGAAGCGCTGTTCCTGGAGGATCTAAAGGTGTGCAAAGAGATCACTAGAGAGGTGTATGAGGAGAGAAGTCTTTTCATCCGGATCAAGGAACAAGGGAGCAGATTGTTGTCTCCTCTTTTATAGAATTCTTTTACAGGAGAACATAATATCCCCATTACCGGCGCATAATGAAGGGTATGAAAACACTATCACAATTAAACTTAAAACAGCTGCCACTTAATTTCTGCAAATGCGGGGTGACAGGCTGGTGCCTGGAGGTTATCTTCACCTCCACGGAATCCATTTTGCGCCAAGACTGGCGGCTCATGGGGCAGACGTCCCTATTAATGTTTCCTATTTATGGCTGCGGAGCACTTTTAGGTCCCATTGGAGATCTTATTGACCGTTGGGTGACTCCCGGCTCAGGATTTGCGGCAAAGAAAGCGGATCTTGCTATCCGCCATGGATTTCTTTACATGGTTCTCATTTTCGTGGCGGAATATTTTGCCGGCTCCCTTTTACGGGGAAGAGGAATGTGCCCGTGGGATTACACGGGGCGAAACACCAACATTGACGGACTGATCCGTCTGGACTTTGCTCCTCTGTGGTTTGCCACAGGACTGTTGTTTGAACAAATTACAAAAAAGAAAGGCGGGTAGTATTGTAATTAAAGTCACCATTTTATATAATAGATGAAATGGAGGGCTAGACCAATGATACGTTTTATTCTTGTAGCAGCAACAGTCATCATGTTTTTGATTTTAAGCATTCCGGTCATTATTTTTGAGTGGCTGACCGGTAAAAAGGACCGCCGCCAGCGTGATGTCCAGAGTCTGGCGGTGGTCCAATGGATTTTTAAGATCCTTCTTAAAATGGCCGGCGTGAGCATCACGGTTAAGGGAAGGGATAATATTCCTGAAGACCGGGCTGTCTTGTATGTAGGAAATCACAGAAGCTATTTTGATATTCTTGTAGGCTATGTGACAGTTCCGGGCCTTATGGGATTTGTGGCTAAAAAGGAGATGGAGAAGATCCCTCTGCTTTCCACCTGGATGAAGTATGTAAATTGCCTGTTTCTTGACAGAAAGAATTTAAAAGAAGGTTTAAAGACCATTCTCACAGGAATCGATCAGGTAAAACAAGGCGTTTCCGTCTGGATCTTTCCGGAAGGTACCAGAAACCGGGAGGAGAGTCCCTTAGACCTGATGCCTTTTAAAGAAGGAAGTCTTAAAATTGCAGAAAAAAGCGGCTGCCCGGTAATACCGGTGGCAATTACCGGAACTGCGGAGGTGTTTGAACGGCAATTTCCCCGCATGCTTCCCTCCCAGGTAACGATTGAATTTGGCAAGCCCTTTTATACCAAGGAGTTGGAGCCGGAGTTTCGGAAATTCCCCGGCGCTTATGTAGAGAATCAGATAAAGGCCATGCTGGAAGCAGAGTTAATAAGCCAGGGAAAGATTTCTGACAGGGCTTAAGCACACATCAGATAAGATAAAGGAATGATAAGACCCATGAAGACATTGGATTTACAGGAAATCAGAAAACAGCTTGACGGGATTGACCGTGAGATTGTATCGTTATTTGAAAAGCGGATGGCGCTTAGCGGCCAGGTGGCCGAATATAAGATTGAAACAGGTAAGCCGGTTTATGACAGGGAAAGAGAGCAGCAGAAGATCGAGTCCGTGACCGGTATGGTGGAAGATGAATTCCAGAAACAGGCGGTAAGAGAGCTGTTCACCCAGATGATGACGATTAGCCGCCATTTTCAGTACAAGCTTATGGCGGAACACGGATTAAAGGCGGAAAATGATTTCCGGCCGGTAAAAAACCTTCCAGCCAATCAGGTACGTGTGGTATATCAGGGAGTGGAAGGTGCTTACACCCACGAGGCAGCACTAAAATATTTTGGGGCCGATGTGGATATATACCACGTGGACTCCTGGGAAGATGCCATGAAAGAGGTAGAGGCAGGAACGGCAGATTATGCGGTTCTTCCCATTGAGAATTCCTCGGCAGGGGCGGTTACCCATAATTATGACTTACTTATCAAATATAATAATTACATTGTGGCGGAAACCTTACTTCCCGTAGACCATGCGCTGCTTGGGCTTTCGGAGGCAGAGGAGGGGGACATTAAAACAGTATTTTCCCACCCCCAGGCCCTTATGCAATGTTCCGAATTTCTAAATGCTAACAGGAACTGGAGACAGATCAGCGTGGAGAATACTGCCGTAGCCGCCAAAAAGGTCTTTGAGGATGGCGATCCGTCCCAGGCGGCGGTAGCCAGTGAGATTGCAGGGAATATTTATGGGCTGAAGGTCCTAAAGTCTTCCATCAATCACAATAAAAACAACACGACCCGGTTCATCATCCTGTCAAGGGAGCCCATATACCGGGAAGATGCGGGAAAAATAAGCATAAGCTTTGAACTGCCCCATAAGAGCGGTTCTCTTTATAATATGCTGAGCAATTTTATCTATAACGGGGTTAACATGATGATGATCGAGTCCAGGCCTATTCTCGGAAGGAACTGGGAATATCGGTTTTTCATAGATATTGAGGGGAATTTAAGCGATGCCTCCATTCAGAATGCTTTAAAAGGAATCTCTGAAGAGGGAAGCAATATGAGGGTATTGGGAAATTATTAAAGGAGGCAAATTATGAAATCCCAGGAATTGATTTTGTACCGCAATTTGAATCATCGTGAACTTTTTGACAAGATCGCCGGGCTGTTGAGCCCGGAACAGTGGTCTAAAACAGAAACAATGCCGGATTCCTATGCCTGTGCCGGTCAGCTCACTGAGCTGGCGGCTTCCTATGGCTTCGAGGGGAATCTCTGGCATTGTTTTTTAGCATTCAGCCTGGCAAACAATGAAAACGCCTATAGTACCTCCTGTGAGATCGTAGGCCCTGTAAAAGGGACTTTGAACGAGCTGGCTGCCCATGATTTCCGGATCATAAAAGAATTGTTTGATCATGACATCCGAAAGCTGGACCGTATAAATCCCGGGGAGGGGATATGGACCGCCCTTTCCGATTACCAGACTGCAGACGGCAGCAGCAAGATCTATAATAAGAGGATCAGGGATCAGATCGTTGCCCTGGCCGTTGCCTTAGAACAAGCGGAGGATGAGACTGTTTTTGCTTCTGAGATAACAGAATTTTACCGCAGGTTTGGGGTAGGGAAGTTCGGTCTTAATAAAGCCTTCCGCATCGAGGAAGCAATTGGCGAACCTCAGATCCTGCCGATCACCAGCATTGAACATGTCCATTTAGACGATATCATCGGTTACCAGCTCCAAAAGCAGAAGCTGATCGAAAATACGGAGGCTTTCTTAAACGGGCGGGCTGCCAATAACGTTTTACTGTTCGGTGACAGCGGGACCGGAAAATCCTCCAGCATTAAGGCTGTGCTTAATGAATATTATGACAGGGGGCTTCGGATCATCGAAGTCTATAAGCATCAATTCAAATCCCTATCAAAGGTTCAGGAGCAGGTGAAGGATCGGAATTACAAATTTATTATTTATATGGATGACTTATCCTTTGAGGATTCGGAATTGGAGTATAAGTATTTAAAGGCGATCATTGAAGGCGGCCTTGGGAAAAAGCCGGGTAATGTGCTGATCTATGCCACCTCCAACCGCAGGCATCTCATACGGGAAAAATTCAGTGATAAAAGGGAACTGGATGATGACTTACATAATAATGACACCGTCCAGGAAAAGCTTTCCCTGGTGGCTCGCTTTGGGGTGACCATCTACTTTGGCTCGCCGGACAGAAGGGAGTTCCAGGAGATTGTAGGGGCGCTGGCCGCCCGCAGCGACATAAATATGCCTCTGGAAGAATTGTATGCAAAAGCAAATATATGGGAGCTGAACCACGGAGGCTTATCAGGCAGAACGGCAAGCCAGTTTATTACACACCTTTTGGGTACAACTGATGAAAAGCCCCTGACCAATGGACAGTAAGGAGGAAAGGTATGGCAATAAGATTATTTGCCGCCATAGATGTGGGATCATTTGAACTGGAGCTTGGTATCTATGAAATTTCTGCTAAGACTGGAATCCAGAAGGTGGACCATGTCCGTCATGTCATTGCCCTTGGAAGGGATACCTATAATGATGGAAAGATCAGTTATGAGCTGGTGGAGGAGATGTGTCAGGTCATTAAGGATTTTGCAGACATCATGCAGTCCTATAAGGTGATCGGCTACCGGGCCTATGCCACCAGCGCCCTGCGGGAAGCAAAAAACAGCCGGATCGTTCTGGATCAGATCCGAGTGAGGACCGGAATTGAAGTGCGGGTCATCAGCAACTCGGAGCAGCGGTTTATCAGTTATAAGGCCATCGCTTCAAAGGATGCGGAATTCCATAAGATCATCCAAAAAGGTACAGCCATTGTGGATGTGGGCTTTGGAAGCATGCAGGTTTCCCTCTTTGACAGGGATGCCTTAGTTTCTACTAATAATCTGATGTTAGGCGTCTTAAGAATCCGGGAAATGATGGGGACCGTACAAGCCGACAACCAGATGCAGAATACCCTGATCGAGGAAATGGTGGATAATGAATTATATACATTCCGCAAGGTTTACTTAAAGGACAGGGAAATCAAAAATCTGATTGGGATAGGAGAAAGCATCCTTTACCTGTCCCGAAGCAGCCGCGGCGGAAAACCTGTGGAGCGGGTCACTGCAGAGGAATTTGCATATTTCTATGAAAAGATTGTGGGTATGTCCTTGGACCAGATCCAGGAACGGTTTGGAGTTAATGCGGAATATGCATCTCTCCTTGTTCCGGCGGCCATTATCTTTAAACGTGTTCTGGAGATGACAAAAGCAGAGCTTTTTTGGATTCCGGGAATCCGCCTGTGCGACAGCATTGCCGCTGAATATGCAGAAGAAACGAAAGCGGTGAAATTCAACCATGATTTTTCTGAGGACATTCTTGCGGCCTCCCGCAATATGGCAAAGCGTTATAAATGCCATGGTCCTCATACCGTGAATATAGAAAAGTACGTAGTGGATATCTTTGACAGCATGAAGAAATATCACGGAATGGGAAAGAGGGAAAGGCTGCTTTTGCAGATTGCTGCCATCCTTCATGACTGCGGCAAATTTATCAGCATGAGAAACCCAAGTGAATCTGCCTATCATATCATCATGTCAACGGAGATCATCGGTCTGTCCCATATGGAGCGGGAGATCATCGCCAATGCGGTCCGCTACAATGGGGTGGAATTTGATTATAACCGGATTCATCTCAGCGAAGAGGTGTTCCGGAATACAGGAGGAGGTTTTCCTCATAAGGACAGCATCATACTTGTGGGAAAGCTGACAGCCATTTTAAGGCTCGCCAATTCCTTAGACCGCAGCCACAAGCAGAAGCTGCCGGACTGCCATATGAGCGTGAAGAACGGGCAGCTGGTGGTGACTGTCTCTTATGAAGGCGATATCACCCTGGAATCGGTGGCATTTCGTCAGAATGCAGATTTTTTTGAAGAAATATTTGGAATAAGGCCGATATTAAAACAGAAGAGGAGGTTATCCTGATGACAGGCACCAATGAAATTTTCAATAATCCTGAAAGTTATGTAAATCGTGAGCTGAGCTGGATCGAATTTAACTACCGCGTACTCAGTGAAGCGAGAGATAAAAGCCTCCCTCTTTTTGAACGGCTGAAGTTTTTAAGCATTACAGCCTCAAACCTGGATGAATTCTATATGGTCCGAGTGGCTTCCCTAAAGGATATGGTCCATGCCAAATATACGAAGCCGGATATTGCAGGTCTAAAACCGCCGGAACAGCTTGAAGAGATCAGCGAGCGGACCCATGAGCTGGTAGCTTTGCAGTACTCTACCTATAACCGCTCCCTTCTTCCTACATTAAAACAGAACGGGCTTCGGGTAGTCCAGGTCCATGAAGATTTAAGCGAAGAGGAGGGAAGCTATGCGGACAGCTATTTTGAGAGGAATGTATATCCGGTGCTGACTCCCATGGCTGTGGACTCCTCCAGGCCGTTTCCCCTGGTCCGCAACAAGTCCCTAAACATTGCTGCTCTCCTTCAGAAAAAAAGCGGGGAAGAGGAACTGGAATTTGCCATGGTCCAGGTGCCAAGCGTTCTTCCAAGGATCGTGGAACTCCCTGCCGGGAAAAAGGAAGAACGAGTGGTCATTTTGCTGGAACAGATCATTGAACGGAACATTGGCAGCCTGTTTTTAAATTACAATGTTATTAGCGCCCATCCCTTCCGTATCATGAGAAATGCGGACCTTACTATTGACGAGGAAGAAGCGGAGGACCTTCTGGAGGAAATCCAGAAGCAGCTTAAGAAACGGCAGTGGGGCGAAGCCATCCGTCTGGAAGTGGAAGAGAAGATGGATAAACGCCTGTTAAAAATACTAAAACGGGAGCTAAGCATCAGTTCCGTCGATATTTTTGAGATCGCAGGCCCTCTGGATCTGACCTTTCTCATGAAGATGTACGGAATGAAGGGCTTTGACCATTTAAAGGCCATTCCTTATATTCCGCAGCAGGTTCCAAGGCTTATGAATGAGGAAGACATATTTACTAACATCCGGGAAGGCGACATTTTGCTTCATCATCCCTACGAGACCTTTGACCCTGTTGTAAATTTCGTAAAAACCGCTGCCACTGATCGGTCGGTCCTGGCAATCAAACAGACTCTTTACAGGGTAAGCGGAAATTCCCCCATCATTGCTGCTTTGGCAGAGGCCGCCGATAATGGGAAACAAGTATCGGTGCTGGTGGAGTTAAAGGCCCGCTTTGATGAGGAAAATAATATCAACTGGGCAAAAAAACTGGAGAAAGCCGGCTGCCACGTCATCTATGGGCTGGTAGGTTTAAAGACCCACAGCAAGATCACTCTGGTGGTACGCAGAGAAGAGGATGGCATCCGCCGTTATGTTCATTTGGGTACTGGAAACTACAACGATTCCACAGCAAAGCTTTATACGGATCTCGGCCTTATGACCTGCAACCCTCAGATTGGAGAAGATGCCACCGCCGTATTCAACATGCTGTCAGGCTATTCTGAGCCGCTTCACTGGAATAAGCTGGTGATAGCTCCCATCTGGCTGCGGGCCCGATTCTTAAGGCTGATCCGCAGGGAGACGAAAAATGCGGAAAACGGGAAAACGGCTCATATCATGGCTAAGATGAACTCCCTTTGCGATAAGGAGATCATAGCCGCCCTTTACGAGGCTTCCTGTGCAGGAGTGAAGACCCAGCTGATTGTCCGGGGGATATGCAGTTTAAAAGCAGGAGTTCCGGGCTTAAGTGAAAATATTACGGTTCATTCCATTGTTGGAAATTTCCTGGAGCATGCCCGTATTTTTTATTTTGAAAATGACAACAGTCCGGAGATTTATATGGGAAGTGCCGACTGGATGCCCAGAAACTTAGACCGAAGGGTGGAGATAATGTTCCCTGTAGAAGATGAAATGCTGCAGGAGCAGATCCTCCATGTTCTTAAGGTGCAGTTTCAGGATAATGTAAAGGCCCATATCTTAAAAGCCGACGGAACTTATGAGAAACCTGATAAAAGGGGCAAGGTCCTGGTTAACAGCCAGGAGCTGTTCTGTGAAGAGGCGATCCAGAATGTTAAGGCAGAGCTTGGCAAGTCGGATCCAGTAGGCAGCCGAGTGTTTATTCCTACGGAAAGTCAGGGGTAAGCTTAAGGAAAGACACCCCATAATTACCGAATTATAGCTTTATTGTAAGAAAATAGTAAGGCAAAGATACCTTTCTTGTGGTAAAATGGATGCAGGATTTTTCTCAGAAAAAGGGAAAAACCGCTTACATAACGACAAGGGAGGTATATTCATGTCCGAGACAATAAGCATTTTGGTTGTGGATGATGAGAAAGAGATTGCAGATCTGGTAGAGATTTATCTGGTCAGTGATGGATATAAAGTATTTAAGGCGAATAATGCGGAAGAAGGATTGGAATTTCTGGAAAAGAATCAGATCCATCTGGTACTTTTAGACATCATGATGCCCGGTATGGATGGCCTGCAAATGTGCAAGAAAATACGGGAGACCAATAACATTCCTATCATTATGCTCAGCGCCAAGTCCACGGATCTGGACAAAATACTGGGACTTGGTACCGGGGCGGATGACTACGTGACAAAACCCTTTAATCCCCTGGAGCTGACGGCACGGGTAAAATCCCAGCTTCGCCGCTATACACAGTTAAACCCAAACAGCGCGGTAAATGAAGCGGCTAAGAATGAAATCGCAATAAGAGGACTGACCATTAACAAGGATAACCATAAGGTAACTGTTTATGGGGAAGAGATTAAGCTCACTCCCATTGAGTTTGACATTCTATACTTACTGGCCTCCAACCCCGGAAGAGTATTCAGCACCGATGAGATTTTTGAAAAGGTGTGGAATGAAAAGGTTTATGAGGCTAACAACACAGTAATGGTACATATCAGACGGCTGCGGGGAAAAATGAAAGAAGATACCAGACAGAACAAGATCATCACCACCGTTTGGGGGGTAGGATACAAAATTGAAAAATGATATCAATCGCCGTTTTCATACCCGGGTCATCGCCAATATTTTTTACAGTGCAGTGGTTACGGTCCTGATCGAAATATTTCTGGTAACCAACGTATCTTTGGTTGCCTCCTACATGAGAAGCACACAAAAGGATAATGTATTTGTGGAGATGCTTACTTCCTTTGATGTGGTGGTGATCCTGATCTATGTGGTTTTCGGGATCGGAATATTCACGGTCACCTTTCTCCTCCTCCAGGAAAAGTCCATGCGTTACATCAGCCGGATTTCTGATGCCATGCAGAGCATATCCCAGGGAGATTTAAATATTACGGTTGACATTGAGGGAGATGATGAATTCTCCGTTATGGCTGCCAGTTTAAATAAGATGGTGGAAGATTTAAGAGGCCTCATGGATAAGGAACGGGAGGCAGAGCGTACGAAGAACGAGCTTATTACCAATATTGCTCATGACTTAAGGACTCCCTTAACCTCCATCATCGGGTATCTGGAACTTTTGTCCGGAGAAACAAAGCTTGATCCGGAAGTCCAGAAAAAGTACATAGGGATCGCATACGTAAAGACAAAGCGGCTGGAAAAGCTGATTGAGGACTTATTCGGATTTACAAAGCTGAACTATGGAAAGATCTCCATGCACGTAGCCAAGGTGGACGTGGTGAAGCTCTTAAGTCAGCTTCTGGAAGAATTTTATCCCAGTTTTGTGGATAAAAACCTTTCCTACGAGCTTCAAAGCAATGTTCCCGCCCAGATGATCTCGGCGGATGGCAACCTTCTGGCCCGTCTGTTTGACAATCTGATTAACAATGCCATCAAATACGGAGCGGATGGAAAGCGCATCCTGGTAAAGGTCCATGGAAGCGAAGAACTGGTTACCATTCAGGTGATCAATTATGGTTACGTGATCCCAGAGGAAGAGCTGCCGCTCATCTTCAATAAATTTTACCGCGTGGAACAGTCCCGCTCTACCAATACGGGAGGAACAGGACTGGGGCTTGCTATCGCAAAGAATATTGTGGATATGCACGGCGGAATCATTCATGTGACCAGTGATTTATCCGGAACGGTATTTACGGTTAAGCTGCAGGTGGATTTTGATATTAATAAAGAGAACTTTGGAAAGATAGGGTGACAGAGAATGAAATTCAGAAAGATATCCCTGATTTGTGCCATGGTGCTCACCATAGCAGGCAGCGTAATGCTGCCTGCTTTCGGTATGGCATATGAAACACCGGTTGGAATGGAGGCAGGAGATTCCTTTGCAGATGGAAATTATGCGGCTTCAAATTCCGGGGTTTCCATGGATGTATCCTATGGCTATGAGGGGAATGCAAAAAGCGGACGTTACGTACCGGTAAACTTTTCATTAAAGAACCAGCTGGATTCCGAATTTCAGGGAACGGTTCAGGCGATTGCCATGGAATCGGATTATGACATTTACCAATACGAATACCCGGTTTCTTTAAAGGCCTATGAAGCCTCGGAGGAATCCTTAGATATTCCGGTGGGAAGGGCAGATGTTCTTTATGTGAAACTTCTGGACTCTCAGGGAGGAGAGCTGATCCGCAAACGTTTAAAAATGAATGTAACGGCCGATATTGCAGAACTGTTTGTTGGAGTTTTATCGGATGAGCCGGATACTCTGTCCTATATGGAAGGGGTGGGAGTGAATTACAGCTCTGTCAGGATCAAGACCTTTGAAATGGATACAGAAAAGATGCCGGATAATGTCATCGGGCTGGACCTTTTGGATGTGCTGGTCATAACGGATTACGATACCAAAAGGCTGTCCACAGACCAGGTATCTGCAATCTGGGAATGGGTGAAAGAGGGGGGAACTCTTCTTCTTGGAACCGGCAGCCGGGTGGATGACACCCTTTATGCCTTCCGGTCTGATATTCTGGAAGAGGATTATGCTCCTCCAACGGAAAAATCCGTGGACATGGGAGTGGAATATTCCACCAATGGCCCTGGAGATTCCTTCATGAATCTGGTTTGCGCAGATGTTTCCCTAAAAGGCGGAACCGGAGTGCTCTCCAATGATGAATTCCCGGTCCTTACTTCTGTTTCGAAGGGAAAAGGAAAGGTAGGCGTAGCTGCCTATGATTTTGTGGATATCGCTTCTTTCTGCCAGGTTCAGCGTTCCTATGTAGATAAGCTTTTCACGGCGCTTTTGGGAGAAACCAAGTTAAATGATCTATCATCATACCTTTACAGCGGCAATTCCGGCCAGTTCTGGTCTGTTCAGAATATGTTAAATACCGGAAACTTAGATAAGCTGCCGAATCTTGTTATTTATGCCATCGTGATTCTGGGATATATTGTACTGGTGGGCCCGGGACTGTACCTGTTCTTGAAAAAACAGGAGCGGAGAAGATATTACCGGACCGCGGTTGCTGTGGTTTCCCTTTCATTTGCGGCAATCGTATATTTAATGGGAATAGGAACCAGGTTTAAGGATACCTTTTTTACCTATGCGACCATTCTTGATACCACGGAAAACTATGTAGACGAATATACATATATCAACATGAGGACGCCTTATAATAAAGCATATACCATCGCCCTGGATCCGTCATACGATCTGCTTCCTATCACCAGAAGCAGCTCCTATGAGATGAAACCGGTTCCCAGATTCATGGGAAATGAAGACTATAAGGTGAATATATCCTATGGGGAAAAGGACACCAGGGTTTCGGTCCAGAATGCAGCCGCTTTTACCCCCAAATATTACTCCCTAAGGAAAAGGACCCCCAACACAGAACATAAGGGCCTTATCGGGGACATTACTCTGTTTGATGGAAACGTATATGGTACTGTAACCAATGAATATCCCTTCCAGGTAGAAAAGGTGGGGATCCTGATGTACGGGAAAATGGTGGTTATTGAAGAACTGCAGCCAGGGGAGACCATGAATCTTAACGGGCTTCCTGTCATCAATTATCCCATTAACAATTCCTTTCTGGTATCCGCCCGGGTAACGGGAGGCTATCAATATCCCAAAGCAGATATAGAGGATCCGGCTTACATGCTGGCTTTATCAAGAACCAACATTCTAAGCTTTTATCTTGATAAATATTCCTCATTCTATAATCCGGAGGCCAGGATCGTGGCTTTCAGCAAGGACCAGTCGGATAGCCAGTTTCTTGCCGGGGGAGATTATGAAACTTACGGCATGTCTATGTTTACATCGACGATTAATGTAAAGACAAAGAAAAATGGTGAGACTTCACGGTCTGCTCTCATGAAAACTCCTACTGTGGTAAGCGGGCAGTATTATGCGGATTCCAACGCCATTTACGGTGTGGATCCGGTGGCTTTGGAGTATTTTCTTGGAAATGATCTGGAGGTGGAAACGCTGACTTTTGAAAACCCCTCTGACGAGTTTTTAAACAGCGAAAGCTTTTACTACGCCACCCTCTTTAAAGGAAATATTTATTTCTATAATCACGATACAGGAAATTACGATGCCATGGACCCCAATAAGTCGGTTTATAGAGCCTGGGAGCTAACCTCTTATCTGTCTCCCGGCAACACGCTGACTGTAAAATATGTATGTGATAATACGTCTGAGAATAACTGGTATGTCACTCTGCCAATGTTAACTGTGGCAGGAAGGGATAAATGATGTTAGAGATTAAGGATTTACGGAAAAAGTTTGGAAAATTCCATGCCTTAAACGGCCTGGACCTACATATCCCCCAGGGATCTCTTTATGGCTTCGTAGGACCTAACGGAGCAGGAAAGACCACCACCATAAAGATTATGACAGGGCTACTTTTTGCCGACAGCGGCAAGGTGATGATCGACGGCACGGATGTGTCCGGGGGCTTAAATGAATTAAAGATGAAGATTGGATATGTGCCGGATTTTTTCGGAGTATATGACAATTTAAAAGTCAATGAATACATGGAGTTTTTTGCTTCCTGCTACGGGATCGACGGGCTTAAAGGCAGGACCCGGTATATGACTCTTTTGGAGCAGGTAGGGCTGGAGGATAAGGTGAACTTTTACGTTGACAGCTTATCAAGAGGAATGAAGCAGCGCCTCTGTCTGGCAAGGGCTCTGATCCACGATCCCCTTTTGCTGGTCCTTGATGAACCGACCTCAGGGCTGGATCCAAGAACCAGGTTTGAATTTAAGGAGATACTAAAGGAATTAAAGGAGCAGGGAAAGACCATATTCATCAGTTCCCATGTGCTTTCCGAGCTTTCCGAGCTGTGTACGGATATTGGGGTTATTGACCAGGGAAAAATGATCTTAAGCGGCAGCATGGAGGAGATTCTGCGCAGGGTCAATGCTACCAATCCTCTGATCATCTCTGTTCTTGGAAATAAGGATAAGGCGCTGACCATCTTGAAAAGCCAGCCCTGCGTCCAGACCATAGCGGTGAAAGACGAGGACATCCGGGTGAATTTCATCGGAGATAATCAGGATGAGGCGCTTCTTTTGCAGCAGCTGGTGGATGCCGAGGTGCTGGTACATGGATTCTACAGGGAGCAGGGAAGTTTAGAGTCCCTGTTTATGCAGATTACGGATCATGATAAAGAAAAGGCGGTGCTTGTACATGAAATTGAATCCGGTTTATAAACGGGAGACAACGGTCAGCTCCAGAAGCTTCCGTCTGGCGCTGATCCTGGCGATTTTTAATACGATTCTGGCTTTGGTAGTTCTGCTTAATATGTATTCCGTTGTGGAAAGGGTAAAGCTGACGGCGGAGATCCAGTATTCTTCATTTACCAATTTGTATGTATTCGTGGCTGCAGTGGAATTTGTGATGCTGATGTTCATCATGCCGGCGCTGACCGCGGGAAGCATCAGCGGAGAGAGGGAACGGCAAACCCTTGACATTCTTCTTACCACGACCTTGAAGCCATGGGAGATTATATGGGGGAAGTTTACCTCTTCCTTTGGAACCATGTTCCTTATGATCATGTCCAGCTTTCCCCTTCTGTCCGTATCCTTTGTATATGGGGGCGTGATGATTCACGATGTATTTATTCTGCTTTTGTGCTATCTGGCCGTGGCCTTTCTCTGCGGAAGTATGGGAATTTGTTTTTCCACCCTGTTTAAGCGGTCTACCATCGCCACAGTAGTAAGCTATGGAGTGCTGGTCCTCATTGGCGCTGGCACCTATGCGATCAATGTCTTTGCCCTTTCCATGGCCCGGATGAACATAAAAAGCACTTATGTCATGTCCGTGGGAGGCATGGCTGACCAGACCAATTCCGGCGCATGCTTGTATCTGCTTCTGCTAAACCCGGTGGCGACCTTTTATGCTATGATCAATGGACAGACAGGGGATAGTCAGGTGATAAGGAGTTTGAACAGCTGGTTCGGTCCTCATCCGGATAACTTTATCATGGAAAACTGGGTGGTCTTAAGCATCTTTATCCAGCTGGCCATGGCTGCCATATTCATGTTCATCGCCGTAAAGGCCATCAGCCCGTCAAAAGGGAAAAAGATAAGAAAAATAAAATAACAGGAGAATTTTATGCTTACAATCGGATGTCACCTCTCTTCCTCAAAAGGCTATTTTGCCATGGGGAAGGAGGCTGTAAAGATTGATGCCAACACCTTTCAGTTTTTTACAAGAAACCCCAGGGGAACCAAGGCTAAGGCTATGAACCCTGAGGATGTGAACCGCTATCTGGACTTTGCCAGGGAGCATGGGATAAAACAGATTCTGGCACATGCGCCCTACACCTTAAATGCATGTTCTGCGGATGAAGGGCTTCGGACCCTCGCCAGAGATACCATGAAGGATGATTTAGAACGGATGGAATACACCCCCGGAAACTGCTACAATTTCCACCCAGGAAGCCATGTGGGGCAGGGGGCAGAGGATGGAATCCGTTATATTTCAGATATGTTAAATCAGGTTCTGACACCGGAGCTTCATACCACCGTTCTTTTAGAAACCATGTCCGGCAAGGGCAGCGAGGTAGGACGGGAATTTGAAGAGTTACGGGAGATTCTGGATCGGGTAGAGCAAAAGGACCATATGGGAATCTGCCTGGATACGTGCCACGCATGGGATGCCGGCTACGATATTGCTGGTGATCTGGACGGAGTTTTAAACCGGTTTGACCGGATTATCGGGCTGGATAAATTGAAGGCAATCCATTTAAATGACAGCCAGAATCCTCTGGGGGCCCATAAGGACCGCCATGCAAAGATCGGAGAAGGCTATATCGGATTTGATGCTTTAAAGCGGATCACGGTTCACCCGGCTTTAAGGGACCTTCCATTTTATCTGGAGACGCCCAATGACCTTTCTGGGTATGCCAAAGAAATTGCGATGATGAGAGAAATTGTATAGCCAGCCGAATAATGGTATAGTATAATGAGCGAAAGAGAGTGAAGATGAGTTCACTCATCGGCACGAACGGAGAATGACGATCAGGAACCGCAGGTTCCTGATATAATGAGCGAAAAGAGTGAAGATGAGTTCACTCTTCGAATAAAAACCGTTAAGGAGGAAATGATATGGGAATTGTTAAGGCACTTACTACCGCAGTAGGAGGCTCACTGGCAGACCAGTGGCTTGAGGTAATAGAAGCAGGCAGTATGGGAGACCAGACCGTATTCACCAGCGGAGTGAAGATCCGAAAAGGGTCCAATACCAAGAGCACAGAATATACGGTATCTGATGGTTCCGTCATTCATGTTTACCCTAATCAGTTCATGATTTTGGTCGATGGCGGAAAGGTGATCGATTATACAGGAGAACCGGGCTATTTCACCGTGAAAAATTCTTCCCTTCCCTCCCTCTTTAATGGTCAGTTTGATGAGGCCATAAAGGAATCCTTTGACCGGATTCGATTCGGTGGCCAGACACCCACTTCCCAGAAGGTGTATTTCATCAACTTACAGGAGATTAAAGGGATAAAGTTTGGTACCCCCAATCCTATTAACTATTTTGACCAGTTTTATAATGCGGAATTGTTTTTGCGTGCCCACGGAACGTATTCCATCAAGGTAACAGATCCTCTGTTGTTCTATGGGGAAGCCATACCGAAGAATGCTTCCAGGGTTGAGGTAGATGATATCAACGCCCAGTATTTATCTGAATTTTTAGAGGCTCTACAGTCATCCATCAACCAGATGTCCGCAGATGGCATCCGAATCTCTTACGTAGCTTCAAAAGGAAGAGAGCTGGGACAGTATATGGCGGGTGTCCTTGACGACCAGTGGAAGGATCAGAGGGGAATTGAGATTCAGTCTGTCGGAATCGCCAGCATATCCTATGATGAGGAATCAAAGAAGCTGATCCAGATGCGCAACCAGGGTGCCATGCTGAGCGATCCTGGTGTCAGGGAAGGTTATGTGCAGGGAGCGGTGGCCAGAGGCCTTGAATCGGCAGGAAGCAATGCCAATGGCTCCATGGCAGGATTTATGGGCATGAACATGGGAATGAATACTGGCGGCGGCTTTATGGGAGCTGCTTCCAATGCTAATTATCAGCAGATGCAGATGAACCGGGCCCAGCAGCAAAATTCCATGGAACAGACCATGGCAGCTGAAAGCCCATGGACCTGCACCTGCGGAAGTGTGAATACAGGAAAGTTCTGCCCGGAATGCGGAAATCCAAAGCCGGCAGGAACATGGACCTGTGAATGTAAAACTGTAAACAATGGCAGATTTTGTTCGGAGTGTGGAAAACCAAGACCATGAGTGAGATCATAAGCTATAAATGTCCAAATTGCGGCGGGCCGCTTATCTTTGATCCGAAAAAGCAGAAATATGCCTGTGAATACTGCTTATCAGAGTTTAACCAGAAAGAAACAGAGAGCGGGAAGCCGGAAGAGCCTAAAGCGTCAAAGGCCAAAAAACAGGGCGGAGAGCCTGTACTTTATACCTGCCCAAGCTGCGGTGCCGAGATCGTAACCGATGAGACCACTGCAGCGACCTTCTGCTACTATTGCCATAACCCGGTGATCTTATCGGGAAGGCTTTCCGGGGAATTCCATCCGGATTATGTAATTCCGTTTGCAATGGAAAAGAAGAAGGCCGTGGAAATCTTTGAGCAATGGATGAAAAAGAAGCGGTTTGTCCCAAAGGCTTTTTACAGTGAAGACCAGATCGAGAAGATTTCCGGCGTATATTTTCCTTATATGCTTTACAGCTGTCTTGCGGAGGGAAGCCTAAATGCAAAGGCGGACCGTTTGCGGGTCTGGGTAAGCGGCGACCGCCGCTATACGGAAACCCAGACCTATGATGTTCGCAGGGAAGGAGCTATGCCTGTAAAATTCGTGCCCCGCAATGCCCTCAAAAAGTCCAACCGGGAACTGGTGGAGGGCGTGCTGCCTTTTGAAACAGAGAAAATGAAGCCCTTTTCCATGGGCTATCTTTCTGGCTTTGTGGCAGAACGGCGGGACATGGGAGAGCAGGAGTTCTCTGAGGATGTAAAGTCAGAGGTGCGCAAGTTTGCCGAGGAGTCCTTAAAAAACAGTATTACCTCCTATGATTCTGTAAGAGTTCAGAATCAGTCCATCCGCCTGGAGGAAGAAAGATGGGAATATGCTCTTTTGCCTGTGTGGACCCTTACCTACCACGACGGGGCAAAGGACCAGATGTATTATTTTACAGTGAACGGGCAGACCGGAAAGGTATGCGGCAAGCTTCCTGTGGACCGGAACAAACTGATGCTTCTGTTTGTGGAAATATTCCTGCCTGTATTTCTTGCCATGCTGATTGTGGGGTATCTGATATGATGAAAACAAAGGGACTGTTCCTTCGGATATGCCGGGTAACCGTTTTATTGCCCATGATTCTTCTGTTTCTGATCGTTTCTTCCAGTGGTATGAAAGCTTATGCCGAATACAAAAGCACGGCAGACGTATCAGGGGAAGAGCGGGTATTTGATGAAGCGGGGTTATTTTCCCAGGAAGAAATAGAAGCATTAGAAACTCAGATCCAGACGATGAGAAAAGAAATGAATATGGATGTGGTGATTACAACCACAGACCATGCAGGTGGAAAGTCGGCCGGACAATATGCGGAGGATTTCTACATAAGAGGAGCCTATGGAGTTGGAAAAGATTACAGCGGCGTATTGTTCCTGATAGACATGGATAACCGGGAGCTTTACATCCTTCCTGTAGGAAAGATGAACCGCTTTTTAACCGATAAACGTTGGAATTCCATTTTAGATTCTGCCTATGACAAAGTAAGCACTCAGAATTACAGCGCCTGCGCTGATAGCTTTCTGGACGGTGTAACCCAATATTACAGGGCCGGAATTCCCGGAGGGCAGTATAATTATGATAAAGAGACAGGAAAAATAAGTGTATACCGCAGCATCCGGTGGTATGAGGCAGCGCTGGCGGCTCTCATTGGGCTTATAGCAGCGGCAGCAGCCTGTGGAGGAGTAACCAGCCGGTATTCCATGAAAAAGGAGAGAGGCTGGGCCAGGAGCTCACTGATGGCCTATCGTGCTAACAGTCAGTTCCGGTATTCGGACCAGTTTGACCATCTGGTGAACAAAACCGTGACCTATATGATCATTCCGCGGAATCAGGGGAATGTAGGCCGGGGCGGTGGCGGCGGTTTTTCCTCCGGCGGCAGAAGTACTACCCATACCTCCTCTGGACGCACCATGGGAGGCGGAGGGCGGAAGTTTTAAATTAATAATTTTACTGAAAAATATACACAAAGGATACTGTATGCCGTATATAAAATGAAAGCTTCATGATTATATGTAAATTCCACACAAGAATATGGTCGAATTGATTGCTATTAGACTTGACATTTTACTGTAAAAAGTATATTATGATAGTAGCTAAAGTTGGCTAAATATACAGTTTGCACCAAAAGAGCGAACCCCTGGAGACGGCAATCTCCAGGGGTTCTTTTTGGTTAGCTGTTGCTTTCATTTCGGTCTAGCCATTTGCGTATGTAATGGCTAATTACATTCGCCATTCACGTCAGATAAACCGGGATGGGCATGTCTAAGGAAAGGGAATCCTCCTTAACGACACAGTCATATGCTAAAATATGGACCCCGGCTTCCTTCGCCCTTTTTAACGCTTCTGCAAATTCCGGATGCGTCTTTCTATTTGGCGTAAATGCTTCCATCTCTTTCATCTGGATGACAAACAGGATGTAAGCCTCATATCCCTCCTTGTGAGCATTGATTAGCTCCTCCATGTGTTTTACACCCCGTATCGTCGGCGCATCAGGAAACATGGCAAGACCGTTTTCTTCCAGGGTGACACCTTTAACCTCCATGAATGCAGGCAGTTTCTCTCCGTTCTTTTCCCGTCCTCCCGGCAGCACCGCCTGAAAAGCCAGATCGAACCGTGACTGGTCGTAGGTGACTTCCCGTTTGATGTCTTTTATGACCGGTGTGAGATGGGAAGGCGTATCCACGGTCTGAGAAAAAGGCAGGGGAGGATTTTCCCGGATGGATTGCAGCCATTCGTAAGCCACCTGGTTGGGGGCCTGGGAATCCATATTGATAAGGAGCGGCCCACCCCTTTCCCGTTCTTTATATACGCCGATCAAAGAATATTCTGTTTTTCTGCCAAGAGCCGCGGACTCCGGATGAAACTGCACCAGCACCTTGACGCCGGGGATTAGTAACTCCCGGCAGCGTCCTGTATTTTTAACGTGACAGATCACTTCCACTTCCCCATGCCCCTCATTTGAAATCAGGACGTGGGCAATAAAACGGTTGGGGCGGCTTACAAAGGTCCCTGTCAGCATGTGTTCGTATCTCAATGAAGCTGTCTCTCCTTTCTGTATCTATGATTGTATCTTACCATATTGAGCATAAAAATGGAACCCTTGTGTCTCTATGACGGACACATCTGTCCGTTATGTGAAAACTTTTTTGAGCTTTTTTCTTGCACCGTCAAAGAAATTGTGCTACAATGCTGGCAAGGTTTTTGATCCATTGACATTATGAGAGAGCAGGAAAGGAAAAAAATACCATGGAAATATCCTATCAAAGTACCAGAGGCGGCGAGGCCGGTGTGACGGCTTCCCAGGCGATCTTAAAGGGCCTGGCAGCAGACGGCGGGCTGTTTATGCCAAGTTTTATCCCAAAGCTTGACAAATCCATGAAAGAGTTGTCGGCGATGACATACCAGGAAACAGCCTATGAGGTTATGAAACTGTACCTTACGGATTACAGTTCCCAGGAGTTAAAGAGCTGTATTGAGCAGGCTTATGACAGCAAATTCGATACAGAGGAAATCGCTCCCCTTGCCAAGGCTGACGGAGCTTATTATCTGGAATTATACCATGGAAGCACCATTGCATTTAAGGATATGGCGCTTTCCATTCTTCCTCATCTGATGACCGTTGCGGCAAAAAAGAATCAGGTCAAAAATAAAATTGTGATTCTTACCGCTACCTCCGGCGATACAGGTAAGGCTGCTATGGCTGGTTTTGCCGATGTGGAGGGAACGGAAATCATTGTATTTTATCCTAAGGATGGCGTGAGCCGCGTCCAGGAACTTCAGATGGTTACTCAGAAAGGGGAAAATACCCATGTGGCCGCCATTCATGGAAACTTTGACGATGCTCAAACAGGGGTCAAAAAGATATTTGGAGATAAGGAATTTGCCCGCATGCTTGATGAAAAGGGATTCCAGCTGTCTTCAGCAAACTCCATTAACATCGGTAGATTGGTTCCCCAAGTGGTATATTATGTCTATGCCTATGCAAAACTCCTTTCTTGTGAAGAGATTTCTGACGGAGAAGAAATTAATGTTACCGTACCTACGGGAAACTTTGGAAACATTCTGGCCGCCTATTTGGCAAAGCAGATGGGTGTTCCCATTAAGACCCTTATCTGCGCCTCCAATGAAAATAAGGTTCTGTATGATTTCTTCCAGACCGGAACTTATGACAGGAACCGGGATTTTATTCTCACCAGTTCTCCGTCCATGGATATTTTAATATCCAGCAACTTAGAGCGCTTGGTTTATTTAAGCGCCGGTTGTGATGCAGAAGCAAATGGTGCTCTTATGAAAGAACTTGGTGATAAAGGCAGCTATACGGTAACCGCCGGTATGAAGCACTTTATGGAAGATTTCATGGGAGGTTTTGCAGGAGAAGAGGAAACCAGGGCAGCCATTAGGAAGGTTTTTGAAGATACCGGATATCTGATCGATCCCCATACCGGTGTGGCCGCATGCGTATATGACCAATACAAGGCTGAGACAAGGGATCAGACAAAGAATATCATTGCCTCCACGGCAAGCCCATATAAGTTTGCAGGAAGCGTTCTGGAAGCTATTGAAGGAGAACAGGAGGAGCCGGATGAATTCCGGATCATCGATCATCTGGAAAAGGTATCCAGAGTCCCGGTTCCTCAGGCAGTAGAAGAAATCCGCACCGCACCTGTACGTCATGATACAGTGTGCGATGCGGATAAGATGAAGGAAGCAGTTGTTAGCTTTTTAAGCTAACGGATGTTCCGGTTGGCATACCGGCACCATTTTCCGCTTAAGACGCGGGTGGAGAAGAAGATGGCGCGTACCAGCCAGTCGATGGTCATGGCGATCCAGATCCCCATAAGTCCAAGGCCGAAATAAAGGCTTAATACGTAGGCCATGACAATCCGGCAGATCCACATGGAACAGATGGAAACTGTCATGGTAAAACGGACATCATTGGCGGCGCGCAGGCCGTTGGTCAGACAGAAGGACAGGGGATGGATTATCATGCAGCAGATGCTGTGGTAAAGCATCAGCTTATACGCAAGGGCGCTGGTCTCACCCGACAGATGAAACAGGCTGCATATGGGATTTAAAAACGGTATGATAGAAAGGTTTAATATCCATAGACAGATGTATGCCGTTTTTAAAAGCTTTCCCATATATTTGCGGGCCTGTTTTAGTTCCCCTGCCCCCACGCACTGCCCCACAACGGTTACCAGGGCAATGCCTATGGCACTGGCGGGGATGGTTTCCAGGCCGCAGATGGTGCTTGCTACCGCATTAGCAGCAATGGCCATGGTACCGAAGCTTGCGGTCAGACTGGAAAGCAATAATTTACCAAGCTGGAAAATGCTGTTTTCTAAGCCGTTTGGTATGCCGATGTAGAGGATCTGACGCAGCATCCTCTTGTCCACGCGAAGACGGAATTCAACAGGGAAATGACTCTGTTTTTTAAGAAGAACCAGCATCACCACTGCGGACAGGATCCTGGAAAACAGGGTGGAAAGCCCGGCACCAGCCACGCCCATTTGAAATACGTAAATTAACAGGAAATTTCCTGCGATGTTGCAGAGGTTGGCACCCAGGGAGACCTGCATGGATACCTTGGAGTTTCCGGCTGTCCTGAAAAGGGCTGCACTGCTGTTATAAAATGCCAGAAACGGATAGGAGAGAGAGGATATGTAGAAATAAATCCTTCCATTGTGCATGACCTCCTGGCCGATGTCTCCGTATATAAGCCTTAGAAGCGGCCCGTTAAAGATAATGGTAATTGCCATAATAGCCATGGAAAGTCCGCCGACGGCCAGGAATAGCTGACCGGAAGCCTTGGCAACATTTTTATCATCCTTCCGTCCAATGTACTGGGCCGTCACTACGGAACCTCCCGCAGCCATCGCCCCGAATAATCCAATCAGGAGGACATTTATGGTATCCACGATGGATATGCCCGATACGGCTTCCTCGCCGCAGGAGGCTACCATGATGATATCAGCCATTCCCATAAATACAGCCAGGATCTGCTCTATAACTAAGGGGAAAATCAACTGGCGCAGCTGTTTGCCTGAGAATAGATCCATCCCTTCCTGGCGTTCCTGCATTTCTGTGGTTTCAGAGTTCTGTCGGCGGAAAATGCCTTGCCATATCTTTCGTTTCATAAAAATTCTCCTATTATGTATTTAGAACCTGTCCCCATTATAAGGCATAGCGATCATAAAAGCAAAATGTAACTTTGTTATAAAAAAGACAATCTGGAAAAATTATTCTTTCCAAATATGTTAAGATGGTATATAATAATATAGAGCAAGAGAAAAATAACAAATGGAGGTTTGTGATATGTTAGTTTCAGCAAAAGATATGCTTGAAAAAGCAAGAGACGGAAAGTACGCAGTTGGACAGTTCAACATCAACAACCTTGAGTGGACGAAAGCTGTTTTACAGACAGCCGAAGAACTGAAATCCCCGGTTATCCTGGGTGTATCCGAAGGCGCTGGTAAATACATGACAGGCTATAAGACCGTAGCAGCTATGGTGAAAGCCATGATCGAAGAATTAAACATTACAGTTCCTGTAGCACTTCATCTGGATCATGGTTCTTATGACGGATGCTATAAGTGCATTGAAGCAGGATTTTCTTCCATTATGTTTGACGGTTCCCATTATCCTATCGCTGAGAACGTAGAAAAGACTACTGAGCTTGTGAAAGTCTGTGCAGAAAAAGGACTTTCCATTGAAGCAGAGGTTGGTTCTATCGGCGGCGAGGAAGATGGTGTTGTAGGTATGGGCGAATGCGCAGATCCTGATGAGTGCAAGCAGGTTGCTGACTTAGGCGTAACCATGCTGGCAGCAGGTATCGGTAATATTCACGGAAAATATCCGGCAAACTGGGCTGGTTTAAGTTTTGAGACCCTGGCTGCCATCAAGGAGAAAGTAGGCGACATGCCTTTAGTTCTTCACGGTGGGACAGGCATCCCAGAAGACCAGATCAAGAAGGCCATCAGCCTTGGCGTTGCAAAGATCAATGTGAATACAGAGTGCCAGCTTACCTTTGCAGAAGCAACCCGTAAGTACATTGAGGCAGGCAAGGATTTAGAAGGCAAGGGCTTTGATCCTCGTAAGCTTCTCGCTCCAGGTACAGAGGCAATCAAAGCAACTGTAAAAGAGAAGATGGAATTATTTGGCTCCGTTGGTAAAGCTTAAGGAAAATATTTTTCAAAAAAGTACTTGATTTTTTGGGAAAAATGGTTTAATTTAATTTAAGAACGATGGCGTTCTCCTTATACCGGGAGGACGCCTTTTCTGATTTATGCGCATATTCAGATCGCGAGGAGACTATAAAGGCAATTTGACTTATCAAAATATGGGAGGATGGAAAATTTATGAGCGAAGTTGTAAACGTAGCTGAGCTGTTTGGCAGGAATGTATTTAACGAAACCGTAATGAGAGAGCGCTTGCCAAAATCTGTTTTCAAAAAGTTAAAGAAAACCATTGAGGATGGCGCAGTACTGGATCCATCGATTGCAGACGTCGTTTCACATGCCATGAAAGACTGGGCCATTGAAAGAGGTGCAACTCACTACACCCATTGGTTTCAGCCTCTTACCGGAATTACTGCTGAAAAACATGATTCCTTCATCTCCGCCCCCACATCGGAAGGAAAGGTAATTATGGAGTTTTCCGGGAAGGAACTGGTAAAGGGAGAGCCGGATGCTTCTTCTTTCCCGTCCGGAGGCTTAAGGGCGACTTTTGAAGCAAGAGGCTATACAGCCTGGGATTGCACTTCCCCAGCATTTTTAAGAGAAGATGCCATCGGTGTTACTCTCTGCATTCCCACCGCTTTCTGTTCTTATACAGGAGAAGCTCTTGACAAAAAAACACCTCTCTTAAGATCCATGGAAGCCGTCGACGAGCAGGCTTTAAGAATCTTAAGGTTATTCGGAAATACCACTTCAAAAAGGGTTACTCCTTCCGTTGGAGCCGAGCAGGAATATTTCCTGGTTGATCATGAAAAGTATTTGCAGAGAAAAGATTTAATCTATGCCGGACGCACCCTGTTCGGAGCAATGCCTCCAAAGGGACAGGAGCTGGAGGATCATTACTTCGGTTCCATCCGCGAGAGGATCGCGGCTTTTATGAAAGAAGTGAATGAAGAACTATGGAAGTTGGGTGTGCCTGCAAAAACCCAGCATAACGAAGTTGCTCCCGCCCAGCATGAGCTGGCCCCCATCTATGAACAGGCAAACGTGGCAGTTGATCATAACCAATTAGTAATGGAAACCTTAAAAAAGGTGGCTGGTCGTCATGGATTGAATTGCCTGCTTCATGAAAAACCGTTTGCAGGGGTCAATGGTTCCGGTAAGCATAACAACTGGTCCTTAACCACTGACGATGGAATCAACCTGTTAAATCCAGGGGAAACACCCCATGAGAATATCCAGTTCCTGCTGGTACTGTCCTGTATCTTAAAGGCGGTTGACCGCCATGCGGATCTGCTCCGGGAATCTGCTGCCGATGTTGGAAATGACCACAGGCTTGGGGCAAATGAAGCACCGCCGGCCATTATCTCCATATTCATTGGTGAACAGCTGGAGGATGTAGTAGATCAGCTATGCAGCACCGGAGAGGCCACCCGTTCTAAGGCGGGCGGCACCTTGAAAACAGGAGTTAGAACCTTGCCTGATTTATTCAAGGATGCTACGGACAGAAACAGAACCTCCCCATTTGCATTTACCGGCAATAAGTTCGAGTTCCGAATGGTTGGTTCCTCTGATTCCATTTCTTCTCCCAATGTGGTTTTAAATACCATTGCTGCTGAGGCATTAAAAGAAGCGGCAGATGTTCTTGAGAAGGCGGCTGATTTTGATACGGCAGTCCATGATATGATCAAAGAGCAGCTGGCTGCTCATAGAAGGATTATCTTCAACGGCAACGGCTACTCTCAGGCCTGGGTGGATGAGGCAGAAAGAAGAGGTCTTCCAAACCTTAAGTCAATGGTTGAGGCGATCCCTGCTCTTACCACAGATGCTTCGGTAAAGATGTTCGAGGAATTTAAGGTATTCACAAAGGCTGAGCTGGAATCCCGGGTTGAGATCGAATATGAGGCTTACAGCAAAGCCATTAACATTGAGGCCAGAACCATGATCGACATGGCCGGAAAACAGATCATACCTTCTGCAGTGAAGTATGCATCTCTGCTGGCTGATTCCCTGGGAAAAGTTAAAGCAGCGTGTCCGGTAGCCGATACCAGCGTTCAGGAAGAGCTTCTCATAGAGGTAAGCGCTTATCTTTCCGATATGAAGGTAGCCCTTGCCGCTCTATCAGATGCTGATGCGAAATGTTCGGCAATCGAAGGGAACAAAGAACGGGCAAATGCTTTCCGGAATGAGGTAGTACCTGCCATGGAAGCTCTCCGCGATCCTGCTGATAAGCTGGAAATGATCGTAGATAAAGAATTTTGGCCAATGCCAAGCTACGGAGATTTGATTTTTGAGGTGTAATGATTGTGGATATGAAAAGGGTGCCGTCCTGTGTGCAGGACGGCACCCTTTTTATATTCGATATCCTTTTGGTATTTTTTGATAAATAGTATAAGATTAACAAAATTTAATACTATAGTCAATTAATTGATACAGTTTTTCTGACGATATATAAATGTATGCTCTATTTATACAATTATAGTCTCAGAAGGGGAAAACATGAGTATGATCAACAAAAGAAAACGATTAACGAAACAGATTATCAGCTACCTGCTGTGTATCAGCATGATAGCGCCTAACATGACACCGATTGTTTCATACGGAGCGGAGTACATTAACAATATGCCCAGGTATGTGGATTTCACAAGCCCGGATGCATTGACACTGGAAGAACTGGGGCTTGACCCGAAGGAGACAGAAACTGAGGAGACGGAAGACGGTACCGGTGAGACCGCTTCTACAGATTCTTCTGACGAAACCAACACGGTAGAAACGCCCGAAGTGGAAGAGAGCCACGAGGAAGAAACCAATCCATCAGAAACCAATGCAGAGGAGACCAGCCCGTCAGAAACCGATGCAGAGGAGACCATTCCGTCAAAAACCGATGCAGAGGAGACCAGCCCGGCAGAAACCGATTCAGAGGAGACCAGTCCGTCAGAAACCGTTGAGAAAGAAAGCGGTACAGAAGAAACCGGCAAATCAAATTCCGGGACGGAAGGGATCAAGGAAGAAGAGCAGGACGAGGCCAGAGAGCCAGAATTGTACTACGACTACGATCAGTACATCGACGAACCGGAGGGGCAACTGGTACAGTTTAATGAGTCGTACCGTACCTACCGCACTGGAGAGGGTCAGTATGTGACCGTTGCAGGGGGGTATTCCGGCTTGTACCAGGCTGAGAACGGGGTGATCGGGCAGATAGATAACAGCCTGACCGAAGCGGAAGAGGAGTACACAATAGGTACGCCCTCTAGTGCCCTTATGCGCTCCAGGACCAAAACCGTTGCTGGTTATGGGAACAGCGCAGGAAGAAGCAGAGTATTATTTCCAGAAAAATTCTCCACAAGTCAGGGAGTCTCCATCGAAAGGGAGGAACACCGGGTTGAGCTCATCCCGTCAGGGGGAAGCTTTAAGAAGAGTGCTGTATCAGACAACACCATTCGCTACAGTGACGTGTACCCTGGCGTGGATTACCAGTACAGCCTGGTAGGAAACACCTTAAAGGAAGATATTATCCTGCTGGAAAAGACGGAAAGAAATCAATTCTCTTTTTCCATAAAAGCAGGGGGGCTAAAGGCGGTCCAGGAGAAAAATACAATCATCCTTTACAGCGATAATAGAAGGCACCCGGAATTTATTCTGGAAGCACCTCTAATGATTGATTCAGATGGGAATACCAGCGAAGATCTGGTGATGAAACTAAGCGGAGTGGAAGGCAGCTACCGTGCCACCGTTACAGCAGATAAAAAATGGCTTCAGGATGAAGACCGAAGCTACCCGGTACGTATCGACCCTTCCGCAGTGAACATGGTTCCCAGCGAGTTTGTGCTGGTAAATGTGGCTGACGGCCAGCCCTCAAAGTTCCTGGGAAATATGGGACCAATGTATGCTGGATATAGGGAAGGCTTTGGCAATATGAGAACCTATGTTGCCATTAACGGAGACTGGACTCAGGTCATGGGTCAGGCAGTCTGTACCAAAGCAACGTTCCGTATCGGTACACAGACCGGAAACGGAGTAGGGAATACCCGGATTGAACTGCGCGCACCGGGGAAGGAATGGAATGCAACCACACTCACATGGAATCAGTTAAAAGAACCCCTTCCGGAACTGATTGATGTTCTGGATTCTCCCGGGCCGGATCAGACCCTGGAATATGATATAACAGCCATGATGCGGTCATGGATGACGGGAAGCAGACTGCAAGCCGGGTTAGAGCTTCAGGCGGCTAACGAGCCTAAGTCTGAAGCCCAGGCACCTCTCCGGATGCCAGCGGAGAGCTTTTACAACCGGGATAATGCGGCTATGGGACCGAGAATCGACATCTCCTGGGAAGGAGAACTATTAGGAGATTTGGCTTTATTAGACGTGGACGCCCTGACGGTACTAGTGAATCCGGCTGTTAAGGAAAGCGAATCCGGCGGCAGGACATCCATGGGTGTTCTGGCTCACGGTATCTCTCAGGCCGGATCAAAGGTAACGTGGGAACTCCGGGAGATGGATCATGAAGTGGCGAAAGATGAAGTAACGGCGGAAGATTCCTATACATCTCCTGATTTTTCAAAGGAAGTAGTATTTACTGAGGCCATTAACAGCCAGCCAAAGACAGGGAACTGGCAGAGTAAGGCTCTGGAAAAAGGGTTGATTTTGAAAACTGATACCATTTATCAAATAATGGCTGTGGCAGAAGGTGTGGTACTGGAAGAGGATCCAGAAACCGGAGAAATGGTGCCTGGTGTGGAAACAGCCACCAGCGGGGAGAAGCCCAGCGATGAATTCCTACTCTATGAGGTGCAGGGTCTGGATCTATTAACCCGGATTGCCGATCATTACGGGGTGGAGGAGAAAATCATCCAGAAGGACAACCGTTTAAGCAATGGCCTGACTTTCTCCGGAGATCTCCTGTTTATTCGTAATCCGAAGCAAAATGCACCTTATACACCAAAGCCACTTACAGATGCAGAACAGATGATGATCGACATGCTATTAAACGGTATGGGAAAAGATTGCGTATTCGGTCACGAACCCATTAACATGAATACCGGTGATTTCTTTATGCAGCAGACGGACACAGAACTTGAAGAGCTGGGCGGAATCTTTGCATTCCAGAGAAGCTATAATTCCATTGCAGCCCACTTCCTTTCCGAGTTTGGAATCGGCTGGAGCAGCCCCTTTGGCCAGAGGCTGACGGTAAGATATAACGGAGATATCCTGTACCGGAAGGATGACGGCGGAGCCATTAACTTTGCAAAGAAATCCAATGGCAGCTATCAGGCGCCCGATGGTTATGATATGGTTCTTGCGGCAACAGATTCCATTGACTTAGAAACGGCAGATACTCCAAGTGATGATGAGGAAGAGGGATCACCGTCAGAAGCAAGTAACAAAACGTATGTCCGCAATTTCGCCTTTTCAGAAGTTGATCCGGATGGTATGACAGAAGAGGACGAAGAAGTAGAAGAAGACAGCAAAGTTCCGGAAGCAACGGCCTGGGAGCTTAAGAAATCAGATGGTACCGTGCTGACCTTTGATGCCAGAGGCCTCCTTCGTTATGTCACAGACAGGAAAGGGTACCGGACAGTCCTGCTCTATGACGAAAATGATGATGTACGCCAGATAAGGACACCTTCTGGGAAGCTCTTTGACTTGACAGCAGATGAATACCACCGCATCACCTCAGTCACCCTGCCAAACGGCGGTACAATCTCCTATGGATATGATGACAGCCACAACCTGATTTCCGTAACAGATCCGGAAGGTGGGGTACGCCGGTACGAGTATGATGACGCTCACCATATGACTGCATGGTATGATGAGAACGGAAGCCGCATCGTAGAGAACCGCTACGATAAGGATGGACGGGTTACCAACCAGACAGATGCTTTGGGAAATGCCGTCAGCCTAGCGTATGAGAACGGCTGTACGGTATCAACAGATAACCGGGGCAATGTTACCAAATATTATATGGACAGCAGGAGGCGGATATCCAGAATCGAATATCCGGATGGAAGCAGTGAGAGCACGACATATACAGAGGATAACCGTGTTGCGAAAAGGACAGATGAACGGGGTGCAACCACCTCTTATACTTATGATATGAACGGCAATCTCCTGACGGAAACCAGAGGTGATGGAAGTCAGGCCTCTTATACTTACAACGACTTAAACCTGCCCCTGACGGCAACAGATTATGAGGGAAACAGTACCACCTTCACATATGACAAAATAGGAAACCTGCTGTCTATGACAGATGGTGAGGGCAATACCGTTCATTATAACTATGATGAGTTAAACCGCATGGTATCCATGAAAGATGCCAATGGGGGAACACATAAGTTTGCCTATGATGGAGCCGTGGTTACTTCCATGACTGACGGCGGGGGCTACATTTGGACGTTTGCTTATGATGACATGAATCACGTCCTGGAAGTCACCGACCCACTGAGAAATACCAAGTCCTATGAGTATAACTTAAAGGGCTGGAAAATTTCTGAAACGGAGAAAGACGGCGGAACCACAAAATATGAGTTTGATGCCGCAGGAATGGTTTTATCCATCACGGATGCCATGGGTGAGGAGACCACCTTTACCTATGATAAGATGTACAACATCCTTTCTGGCCGCGACGCTCTGGGAAATACTCTGGATTATGTATACGATGAAAATTATAATAAGATTAAGGAAAGAGATGCCAAAGGAGGGGAAAACCATTACACCTACGACAGCAGGAACCGGCTGATAAAGACTACCGATGCCTTGGGACAGGATATTGCTTATGAGCTGGACGGGAAGGGGAACATTTTAAAAACCACGGATCGCCGGGGAAATACAAGGTCAACTCTATACCATAAGATTTTAAATTTACCTGTTCTCAAAAAGGATGCCCTTGGCAATGAAACATACTACAGCTATGACCGCAATGGGAATCTGAAAAAGGTCACTAATCCAGATGGAACATCCATATCCTACACGTATGACCGTGCCGGAAGAATGGTGTCCACTACAGCCCAGAACGGTTTGGTAACAAGGCTGTCCTATGACGGAAATGGAAATATCATCAGAATTACCGACGATGAGACCAGGGTGTACCGGTTTAAATACGACCCCAATAACCGAATCATAAGAGCAGAAGATCCCTTAGGCGGAATCACTCTCTACACTTACGATGGGGCAGGGAATCAAAAGAAAGTAACCGATGCCGAATCAAATACTACTGGGTATTCCTATGATGCAGTAGGACGCTTAAAAGAAGTCACAGATGCTTTAAATGGCACAGTGAAGGTAGCGTATAACTTAAGCGGTAATCCCTCAACAACTACGGACCAGAACGGAAACACCACCAGCTACCATTACGACGCCATCGGCCAGATGCTTGCAGAGGTTAATGCCGCAGGCTTTGTCACCGCCATGGAATACGATTCCCTGGGCAATGTGGAAAAGGTAACAGATGCCTTAAAGGGTGAGACAACCATCCAGGTGGATGCCTTAAGCCGAACCACAAAGATGCTTGACGCCATGGGCCATGAGTATGAATACACCTATGATGCAAACGGCAATGTGATCCGCATTCTTTACCCGGACGGAGACAGTGTGGTCATGGTTTATGACGTAAATGACCGGATGATAAAGAGTATTGATGAGGCAGATGTCATCACCTCCTACACCTATGATTCCATGGGCCGGATCACAGAGGCAAAAGACAATATCGGAAACACCATGACCTATGCCTACGATGAAAGCGGAAATCTGATAAAACAGATCGATACCATCGGAAGAAGCGCCATTTATGAATATGACAAATTCAACCACCTGGTATCCGTAACCGGTACGGACTTAGCAACCACCCGGTACGGCTACGATGCCTTAGACCGGCTCACAAAGGTGACGGATCCGGAAGGAAAACAGACCCTCTATGAGTATGATAAGGTGGGAAATCTGGTAAAGACCACAGAGCCGGGCGAGGCTGTTTACACTTATGCCTACGACGCCATCAACCGCCTGACGGGGAAGGTAAATCCCTTAGGAGCGGCCACCACCTTCCAGTACGATAGGAAAGGGAACTTAACAAACACCGTAGATGGGGAGGGGGCAAAACAGGCTTACGTTTATGATGCCATAGACCGCTTAACCTCGCTTACCGATGGAAGAGGAAATGCCACAGTCTATGAGTACGATGCCCTCTCAAGACTCCTTTCCTATACCACACCGGAAGGAAGCAGACAGGAATACCGCTACGATGCTGACAATAATTTAACAAAGGTAAAGGATGCCAATGGCCTGATCACAGAATACCAGTATGATGTCATGGGAAATCTGGTAAAAGCCATTTCTCCCAAGGGGGCAGTGACCGCCTATGCCTATGATAAGCATGACGAGGTAACCAGAATCACAGACCCTGCTGGAAATGCGACGGCCTATGAGGTGGACTTAAACCGCCAGGTGCTTTCCAGACAGGAAAAGAACGGAGGAACGTACCGCTACAGCTACGATGCTGTCCACCGGCTGACCGGAGTAAAGACTCCCTTAGGCTTATCCCGCAGCTTTACCTATGATGCAGCCGATAACGTGATCACCGACACGGATACTTTAGGCCGTAACAGCACCTACACCTATGACATCATGCACCGCATGACAAAAGCCGTGGATGCCAAAGGCGGGGAAACGGTATTTGGCTATGATGTCCGGGGAAATAAAAACGCAGTCACCAATGCCCTGGGCTACACCTGGAATTACCGGTATGATAAGCTGGATCAGTTAACTGCCAGCGTGGACCCGGAAGGAAAAGCAACAGAAGTGGTTTATAATCTGGTAGGGAAAATTTCTTCCGTGACAAAGCCCGGAGATAAAACAACCCGCTTTACCTATGATAAGAATTACAACCGGACTGCCGTTATCGATCCAAAAGGTTATATCTATGAAAATACCTATGATAAAGATAACCGCCTGACTGGAACCAAGGATCCGCTTTCCCAGTCTGAACAGTTCACCTACGATGCCGGAAGCCGTGTCACATCAGTAAAGGACAAGATGGGGCTGACGGAACGGTATGCCTATGACCCTCATGGCAATGTCTTAAGTGTCCGTGCAACGATCGGTCTGACGACCCAGTTTGCTTATGACATCCTGGATAACTTAATAAAAGTAACTCTGCCAAGCGGTCTCACCAGTACTTATACTTACGATGTGATGGGAAATGTCACCAGCGCTACGGATACCATGAAACGGACCACCAGCTATACTTACGACTTAGAAGGCAACATGACTTCCCTAACGGATCAGGCTGGAAGAACCGAGCGTATGACTTACGATATAGGAGGCAGATTCACCAGCCACACCAGCAATGGCGGAAATAAAATTTCTTATGATTACGACAAGCTGAATGCACTGGTGGAGAAATCCTATGAAGATGGGGAAGGAAAATCTGTAGAAGAAGGTGTGGTTTATGCTTACGACGCCTTAGGCCAGCGAGTCTCTATGATGGACCGCTCCGGAGAAAGTTCCTATGAGTACGATGGATTAGGGCGGATTACAAAGGTTACCACCGGTTCCGGAGAAGTGACCAGTTATGCCTATGACAGAAGCGACCGGTTAGAATCCATTACCTACCCGGATGGAAAGAAAGTAAGGTATGGATATGATAAAAATGACAACTTAATCAAGGTTACGGATCGTACCGGAGCCGTGACCACCTATGTGTACGATGCCATCAACCGTGTAACGGAAATCCACCGTCCAAATGACGTAGGCACGTATAATACCTACAATGCAAGAAACCAGATCGTATCCATGAAGAACATCTGCGACACCTGCGGCTGGGTCGTCAGCCAGTATGATTATACCTACGACGACCGGGGTTTTATCATAGGCGAAGATGTAATGGAATCTCTTTATGGTTATGCCTGGGATGACAAGCATGACGGAAAGCATGAGAACTGGCATGATGAGAACTATCCTCATGGAGACAAGCACAGGAACAAGCACGATAAAGATGGAATTTATAACTTCCAGATCATTGGGACAAAGAGGATCTTTGCGTATGACGATGATGGCAAGCTAATCAAAGCCACCGAAACCGAAGACCGCCAGGGAACCTATGTGTATGATTACAAGTACGATGACATGGGGAACCGCACCTTCTACAGCAAGAGCCGTAATGGAACGGTACAGGAAAGTGCAGAGTATACCTACAATGTTTCCAACCAGATGGTAAAGGCAAGGGAGTATGACGGCAAGCATTATAAAAACGTGGAATACACCTATGACGGTGATGGAAACCGCATCTTGCAGGAAGAAATCAAGCCCGATGGCGACCGAAAGGTGGAGCTCTCATATGATTACACAGTTGAGAACCGCTTAAAAGCAGTTTATAATAAAGATGGACTGTTGTCCGCCATGGCCTATGATGGAGATGGAAACCGGATCTTCCAGTTAAACTACAACCTCCATACGGATGATGACTGGAAAGGGAATTCCGGAGGTGGCAATGGAAACAACAAGGACAACAAAGGAAGCGGAAGTAGTGGAAGCAGTGGAAGTAGTGGAAAGAATATAGTAGCTGGAATCAAAGACGTATTTACTTCCGTTGCCACCTTCTTTGCAGGAGGAGAACCTACAGCAGGACCAGAGCCCGTAACAGAACCAAACCCAACAGCAGATTCAAAGTCTCAGGTACCGTCAGATAGAGATAGAAATGTGGATAGTGCCAATGACGGAAATACTCTGAATAACGGGAATATCAATTTCGGAGGAGAAACCGACAGCAATCAAGATGACAAAGGAGGCGGAAGCAGCGAAGCGAGTGAAGCTGGCAAAAACAGTGTCGGAACTGAAAAGAAGGATATATTTACTTCCATTGCCACCTTCTTTAAGAGTATCGCGGCTGGAATCAAGGACGCATTTACTTCTATCGCTAGCTTCTTTAAGAGTGTTGTAGCTGGAATCAAGAACTTATTTACTTCCACCGCTGCAAGAGGGAAATCCACAACAGAACCAAAACCCACAGCAGAAACAAGCACCACGGAAGTACCAATACTCCAGGCAATGTCCAATGGAAATCAAGATAAGGACAAAGGCAATGACGGGGACAGCGGGAAGGGAACTTCCGGAATCGGAATTGGCGACGGTCAAGATAACAAAGAAAGCGGAAGTAGCGAGACGAGTGAAGCTGGCAGAACGATTGCCGTACCTGGAAGAAATGACGGATTTACGACCAGCGCCGGCTTCTTAACAGAAGGAGACCCTACAACAGAACCAAAACTCCAGGCATTGTCAAATGGAAACAAAGATAAGGATAAAGGCAATGACGGGAATGATAAAAATAATGGGGTAGGAAACGGCAATGGGAAGGACAAGCCCGGTAATGGAAATGGCAATAACGGAAATGGAAATGGCAATAATGGGAACGGAAATGGCAACAACGGAAACGGTAATGGCAACAACGGAAATGGAAATGGCAACAACGGAAATGGAAATGGCAATAATGGGAACGGGAATGGCAACAACGGAAATGGAAATGGTAACAACGGAAACGGAAATGGCAACAATGGTAATGGCGGTTCCAATAATGGAAATGGAAATAATAACGGCAATGGAAGCGGTAATACCAACAACACGGGAGGAAGCCAGAACCAGAGTGGAATCTTATTTCCCATCGAAGGAGAAGTCAGCGATTTAGAAAATGAGCTGATTGATCTTGTTAAGACCTCCGGAAAAGCGAAGAATTATGAACTAGTGGAATACGTCAATGATGTGAACCGGGAATATGCAGAGGTTCTGATGGAACTAAACATCAATGGCGAGATGGACACCGCCTACTCCTATGGAAACGAACGCCTGACCAATGAGAGATTCACCGGAAGTACAGGATATTACACCTATGATCCAAGAGGTAGCGTTAGCGGAGTGACGGATAGTAAGGGAATGATTTGGCAGTCTTACCGCTACAGCCCGACCGGAGACATTGCTTTTGGAAAACCGCAGAACAACAATGTATACAGCTATAACGCGGAAAGTTACAATCCGAACCTGGAAACCCAGTATTTAAGAGCACGTTATTATGATGTGGAACGAGGAGACTTCTTAACGGAGGATACATACCTGGGACAGATCACAGATCCACTGTCCTTAAACCGGTACAATTATGTAAAGGGCAGTGCGCCTAATTATGTAGACCCAAGCGGAATGTATTCGGTGCCAAAATCAGCAGCTGCCTATGATCCGAGGGAAGAAGATACATATGGAAACCAAAAGATAGGGAGTGAATACGCAGCAGTAGGTGTAAAATATGCGACTTCGAATGATATAGACCGTATGCAAGAGGAGGCAGTAGATAATCTTACCCGATTAATGAATCTTGCAAAAAATTCCAGTATGGCAAAAAATTGTCAAATATTTAACGCAGGAAAGCAATTAGGGATGTCATCTTTTTGGAAGTTCCTGGATAGAAGGACGGTAGGGAAAATATATGCATTGTTCGGAGATACCTCCCGTCATAATTATACGGATAAACAATTTTGGGAAGACATCGATATAATTTGGAAGAACATAATAGAAAAAACATATGGGCTAGGAACTCAAGATGCAAGTGAACTAAAAAAACTCCGTAAGATATATGAAACTGGGATTGACGTGGGATATATGATGGGGGTTACAACTCTCCTGTCATTTATCAGTTCTATAGGAGAACAAGCTGTTAGTGGCGGAGATTATACAAGTGTCTTAGTAATGGATCAATATGGAAACACCTATTCCGTGATGGTACCGCAGGCAGTGATTGAGGGCGGTATTTCAGGAGAATTGGGAGCTGGAGTAGCAATACTGGGAATGACTGGAGGTAAGGGGGATTCTAGTTCTAAGTATGGTGAGCAATTAGAGATATCTGACCAGAAAATGTATCAGCAAGGAGATCATTATAATAAGCATGGAAGAGATATGGGATATGGAAGCAAAAAAGATTATGAGGCAGGTGCGAGAGCTTTCATTGAAAATAATAAAAGCACTGCAGAAATATTTGAAGGAAAATGGAATTCTAGTAGAGGAGGGCAAAGTGGTGAAGCTCAGATAATCATAAGGAGTAATGGAAAACAAGCCATTATAAATAAATCAACGGGTCAGCTTATTGATTTTTATGATGGAACAAGTCTGGATGGATTTATTAATGTAAGGCAGGTGCAATAATGAAGATAGAAGATGGATCTATTATACCAGGGGTTGGTATTGGAAATGTCATGCTTGACATCACTAAAAAACAGCTTATAGATATTATAGGCAGTGACTTTAAAGAGCGATTTAGAGAAGATGATTCCGTGATTGAAATAGAAAACGCCAAATTCTGGATTGCAAATGATGGAAAGGTAGATCAAATTGGAGTTGGAAAAGGTTTTAAAGGAAAATACAAAGATTTCATAGGAATAGGTTCAACACTTAGCGATGTTAAAAAGTGTGTTGGAGATTATGTTACAGTGTATGATACTTATGAAATGAATGAAGAAAAAGGAATTTGTTTTGAGTTAGAAGATGTAGATGATTGGGCTGAATTAACGGCACCTATTGAATATATTTATGTATTCAGGATGAATTCTAATTAACAAACAAAATGTATGATAGGTGGTGGTTCATGTGGCTCTGGCAAAGCTTTGAAACTTGCCAAATTCCTTATATTTCGACCACCGAGACTGTGCCAAGTCGTGAATTCGACCACCTAACGCAAATGTTTCTCAAACGCCCAGCACTGCTGGACGAAGTGGACTGCCGGGTGGGGCTTTTGACCACCCGGCTTTCTCCTGTTCTTTTTTCGACCCAGTAAGTATGGGCTAAAACTTGCCTGAAAAGTGAGCTTTAAAGATGATTTGTGAATGACGCCTGATGTTCTTTGGAGAAAAACACATCAGCAAAAAGTTGTCAATCGTTTCCCTAAATCGGCTCACATTTGCTTTTGACCCCATATATGGGCAACTATGCCACCTCTATCTTTTTAATGGCACACTGGGGCAACACGAGCGTACACGGGCTAAGGAGAATGAATTGCTGATAAGAGATGTGATTAGGGTAGAAATTTACTAGGAGGGACATTTAAAATTGTCACAAAAAAGTAAGGAAAATTCCTGCTTACACAAGCTGAACCCCTCTTTTCAAAAAAATCCAGCTATGGTAAACTGGGCAGGAGGGGGTTACAGGGGGGACGGGATAATTCCGCATCTCTCTGAGTACTTCTTTAAACAAACCAGAAAAAGCCAGCCACTGACTCTACGATGACAGGATTCAGTGGCTGTTCTTTTTCTGATTTACAGCTTTTCAATGTACTTCATCATGCGGATGCCATCTGCGATGCCGCAGGAGTACAGATAGGATTCATTTTCAGCAATCTGAAGCCCTTGAAGTTCTATGTATTTGTTTAGGATATCCCCCTCCTTTTGGGGAGCTTCTTGAGAATGGACTCTGCTTCTTCAAAAAAAAGCGATTCTGATTCACAGCTTTCTCTTTCCTCTTCTTTGTGATGCAGCAGCATATCAATTCTTTCCACAATCACAAGATCTATGAGTTCCCGCTCGTTCATGATTTTTGTCACCTCCTTTGAGCCAAAGGATACCGTACCAGATCCTGGAAGTCGATACCACTATGTAACAAACCCATCCTCAGCTTTTGTATCATACCTTACAAATCGGAAAAACCCATCCAAAACGACTTGCAATCACTACAAACCAGAGGTAACATACACCAACCTTGAAAAAGGATTACCCTGTAAAATCCTGGGTTTTGGAAGTGAATAGGCTTAATCCCCCTTGCGGTCACCGTGGCCTTTGTGTGTAAATCGGTGAATAACGCTTATCAGCTAAGGTTGCCGGCGGTTTTATCATTTCAGGATGGAGACAGGAAAAAAGGAAGGATGACATCTGAGAAAAGAAAATATCATTTATGTGGGAATCGACCTGCATAAGGAAACTCATACGGCAGTCATGCTTGATTGCTGGAATCGGAAATTAGGAGAAATAACCTTTGAAAATAAGCCATCGGAATTTTCTAAGCTGACGAGAAAGGTCAGCCGTTTTGTGACGGAGGAGAAGAACGCTGTTTATGGTCTGGAAAATGCCTACGGTGATGTCCTGCCATCGGCTGTTAACCCCAGGCAGGATATCACTATATTATAGATCCCAATAAATAGGCTTCATGCTCTCAAAGGTGCAAAACTGCTTAAACCCAAGACTTCTTAAAATTCCCCTTACTTCCCCAATATGGTTCCCCAGATGCTCTGCCTTATGGGAATCCGATCCAATGGTAAGGATGCGTCCGCCTAACTGAAGATACCGTTTCAGGATCTCTCTGGATGGCGTTAAGTCCTTCAAACCATATCGAAAACTTGAAGTATTAACCTCAATCCCTTTTCCGTCATCAATCACGCAGCGGAGTATTTTGTCCACCACATCCATAATTTTGCTGTCTGGAAATTCTCCATATGTATCATATCGTTTGATCATGTCCAGGTGGCCAAGGACGGAATAATTTTTGTATTTTTGAACAACCTCATAAATGGCCTCATAATAAGCCATTTGAAATTCTTCCTGGCTTTTTCCCTCCTGGTAATGGTAATTCCAGAATTCCTTGTTATCCACCTGATGGTTGCTCAGAATGATAAAATCAAAGGGATATGCTTCATAATCCTTTTGGAAAAGGGAAATGGTGTGGGACTGCACCCCGAATTCAATCCCGGCTTTTATTGATAATTTCCCCCTGTATTTTTCTTCCATTTCTTCCAGTTCTTTAAAATAATTTTCATATTTACAATTTAAATCTGTTTTCACCCCATAATCCACGTGCTCTGTAAATGCAATTTCATCAAATCCCAAAAGAATGGCCCTTTGGATTATTTCTTCCATGGAACACTCCGAATCATCGCTGAAATAGGTGTGTACATGATAATCTGACAGCATGACTTCTTCCTTCCTACTTACTTTATTCTGATATTTTTTAACCTTTTTAACCGGTTCCTCATTTCTATGATATAATGATAATGCGCTGAAACCGACTTGTCCACCCCTATTTTTCTTGTTCCATATAACATTACAGTCATATAGAATCGATTCATTTTCACGATCTAAGCGGAGACGGACAGAGGAAAGACAGCCCCTCTTGCCTGCGGGAGAAAAAAGATGGTCGAAAGAATACAAAAAACAAAGAAAGAAGAAGGTAATTTACCATGGAAACTATGTCATACGTAATATCAATGCTAGAAAAAATTGTAAATATCCCAAGCCCCAGCGGCTACACCAGGGAAGTCATGAATGCAATCCAGGAAGAGGCTACAAAATTTGGCTTTTCCTCTGTTTATAACAAGAAAGGCGGCCTCATCATTAAGGTTCCCGGGCAGAAACAGGAGGTTTTAGGCCTATCCGCTCATGTGGACACTCTGGGAGCTATGGTCCGTTCCATCACCAAAACAGGGATGCTCACCATTGTGCCTGTGGGAGGTTTCATGATGGAGACCATCGAAGGTATGTATTGCAAAGTACACACCAGAACCGGAAAAACCTACACAGGGACCATTCTCACAAAAGAGCCATCCGTCCACACCTATGACAATGCCAGAACTCTGGAGAGAAAGGTGAAAAATATGGAGATACGCCTGGATGAGTTGGTAGAGAACATCGATGATGTAAAGAAGCTTGAAATATCCCCTGGGGATTACATCAGCTTCGATCCCATGTTCGTCCATACAGGAAGCGGATTTATCAAATCCCGCCATTTGGATGATAAAGCTTCTGTGGCAGTCCTTATGGGAGTATTAAAGGATTTATGGGAGTCCGGGCATAAGCCGGAAAGGACTCTTAAATTAGTGATCAGCAATTACGAAGAAGTGGGATATGGCGCAAGCTGGATTCCGGAAGATATAGAGGAGTTTATTGCCGTGGACATGGGAGCTTTGGGGGATGATTTAACTGGGGATGAAAAAAAGGTATCCATCTGCGCCCAGGATTCCACCGGACCGTATGACTACGAAATGACAAACCGTCTCATTGCCGTTGCAAAGGAGAGGGACCTGGATTTTGCGGTGGATGTATTCCCTCACTACGGTTCTGATGTAGGAAGCGCCATCCGTGGCGGACATGACATCAGGGGAGCTTTGATCGGCCCGGGAGTTCACGCTTCCCATGGGACCGAACGGACCCATGAAAAAGGCTTAGAACAGACATTAAAGCTGATTGAAGGGTATATTGGCCTTCCATTTTCCGGCAGACTTTAAAAATTTATTTTCTCTTCTCTTTTTACTTTCCCTTGCAAAAAAAAAGTTGCTTGTGCTAGTATATAGAAAAATTTGACATAGGGGAGGAGTATACCATGGATGAGAATTATGCTGTAGCATTTCAGCTCATTATGAACGCAGGAAATTCAAAATCGCTTTCCATGATGGCGATGGAGTCTGCCAGAGAATTTAACTTTGAGGAAGCGGAAAAATACTTAAAAGAGGCGGAGCTTGAGATGAGGTCCGCCCACCAATCCCAGATTGATTTGATCCAGCAGGAAGCTCAGGGGAATCCTGTTGAAGTAAATATTATTCTGGTACATGCCCAGGATCACCTGACCATGGCTATGATGGCAAAAGATCAGGCAGCGGAGGTTTTAAACCTTTACCGGATGATCAAGGATTTAAAGGATGCCATTGAAAAGTAAATAAGCATTTACCCATAACAGCCTTCTTGCACACTGACATAATCTCAGGAGCAAGAAGGCTTATTACAATCCAGGAAAAGGAGAGACATTATGGAAGGGATCAAAATCGTTACCATTGGGGGCGGCTCCTCTTATACACCGGAGCTGGTGGAAGGGTTTATCAAACGTTATGAAAAACTGCCCGTAAGAGAGCTTTGGCTGGTGGATATTGAAGAAGGAAGGGAGAAGCTGGAGACCGTAGGCGCCCTTGCACAGCGCATGGTTAAAAAAGCGGGACTTCCCATGAAGGTGATTCTGTCTTATGACAGGCGGGAGGCCTTAAAGGATGCGGATTATGTGACAACACAGATGAGAGTGGGACTGTTAGAGGCCAGAATCAAAGATGAACGGATCCCCTTAAGCCACGGCATGATTGGTCAGGAGACAAACGGGGCAGCCGGCATGTTCAAGGCATTCCGGACCATTCCGGTGATTTTGGATATTGTAAAAGACATGAAAGAGCTTTGCCCGGAAGCGTGGATGATCAACTTCACCAATCCTGCGGGTATGATCACAGAGGCAGTGTTAAGATATACGGATTATAAAAAGGTGATCGGCCTTTGCAATGTGCCGATTAATATGGTGAATGGCTTTGCAAGATTGTTAGATGTGGAGCCGGAGCGGGTGACGATGGAGCTTTCCGGTTTAAATCACCATATTTTTGCAACCGATGTATTTGTGGATGGACAGTCAAGGCTGGAAGAAATCCTGGAAATCTATCAGCACATCAGCGCTGAGGATGCTATTTCCATGAAGAACTTTTCCACCCTGCCGTTTTCACCGGAGTTTATCCGGGGACTTCACTGCATCCCCTGCCCCTATCACAACTATTATTTCTTTACCAAAGAGCAGTTGGAAGAGGAGTTAAAGGAATACAAGGAAGGCCGGGTCCGGGGCGAAGTGGTGAAAAAGGTGGAGGAGGAACTGTTTGAGCTGTACAAGGATGAGAACCTGGATGTTAAGCCCAAACAGCTGGAGATGAGAGGGGGTGCCAGGTACAGTGATGCTGCCTGCAACCTGATCTGCTCCCTGCACAACAATACGGGTGATATCCAGTATGTAGACGTTCGCAATAATGGGACGATCTCAAATCTCCCGGCAGACAGTGCCGTGGAAGTCGCCTGTATCATCACCAGCGGAGGACCAAAGCCCATTGCCGTAGGTGAGTTAAAGCCTCAGATTAATGGGACCATACAAACCATTAAGACCTTTGAGCGCCTGGTCTGCGAAGCAGCTGTCACCGGAAACCGGGATCTGGCAGTGACGGCTCTTAACATGAATCCTCTTTGTGCAAGCGATCACGATGCCAATGCAGTTATTGATGAATTGCTGGAAGCCCATAAAAAACACCTTCCGCAATTTTTTAACTTCATCAAGTAGGGGCGCGGATTGCGAGTATCTGATTGACTGACAGAATACCAGAATAGGAAAAATGCTGTGAAAATGACTGAAAAAGTCTGCTTCACAGCATTTTTTATGGCGTTATAACGGATAAAATACCTGGTTGATAGGGAAAATATTAATTATTAAATAAAAAGTTTATTTTTATTTTAGAATTTGCTTGTGTTTTTGCATATGTTATAGTATTATATGGGTAAGAAGAAGTGGTCTAGACCACAGAAAGGGGTGCGAGGATGTATCATATTTTATTAGTTTGCTCAGCAGGAATGTCTACAAGCATGCTTGTAAAGAAAATGCAGGATGCAGCATCAGAAAAAGGCGTGGAGGCCACCATTTGGGCAGTGGGAGATTCTGAATCTGTTGAGGAAGTGAAAAAGGCAGATATTGTTTTATTAGGGCCTCAGGTTCGTTATCTTGAGAAAAAGATGAACGAGAGAGTGAAAAATGAGAAACCTGTGCTTGTCATCGATATGATGGCTTACGGCACGATGAATGGCGCCAAAGTACTGGATCAGGCGCTGGGGAAATTAAACGGGTAAGTATGAAAAAGTAACTCCCCGTTTCAATCGTTTAGGGGAGGATAAAAGAGGGAGAAAAAGTATGGGTGCATTTAATTCATTCATGGAAGCAAAATTTATGCCAATCGCAGCTAAAATTGGCTCCCAGAAACATCTGGTTGCCATTCGTGATGCCTTCATAGCCATCATGCCAATAACCATGGTTGGTTCCATAGCAGTTTTACTTAATGTATTTTTAAGGGATCTTCCAAACCAGGCAGGCATGACCGGTTTTGTTCAGGCCATGTCTCCAATCATCAGTGTTAACGGCAACGTATACTTTGGTTCTATTGTAATTCTTGCTCTGGCATTTGTTTTTGCCCTGGGCTATAATCTTTCTAAAACCTATGATGTAAACGCCATTGCAGGCGGAGTTATTGCATTTGCAAGCTTAGTCACCTGTATGGGCCAAAGCGCTACCTTCAACTATGAACTTCCAGGTGTTGCAGCGACGGCTGCTGATCAGCTGAAAGGTCTCGGACTTGATGTAACTGCCACAGCAGGCGGCGGTGTTGCATTAAATGGAGTCAGCGGCTGGGGATACTTAGGTTCCGGATACACCGGTTCCGGTGGTCTGTTTACCGCACTGATTATGGGCTTTATCTGTACCATGATTTACATAAAGCTGATGCAGAAAAAGGTTACCATCAACCTTCCGGATTCTGTACCGCCAGCAGTAAGCAAGGCATTTGCGGCCATTGTTCCAGGTGTAATCGCCATTTATGCTGCAGGTATCTTAACCCAGATCTGTATAACCGCAACAGGTTCTACCATTAATGATATGGTTCTCAAATATATCCAGAGGCCGCTCCTCAGCTTGTCACAGGGCTTCTTCAGCGTAATCTTCATGGTATTCCTGATCCAGTTGTTATGGTTCTTTGGTCTCCATGGGCACAACGTACTGGCCCCTATCATGGACGGTATCTATTTAACGGCATTAAACCAGAACATTGAGGCATTTACCACCAGCCAGAGCACTGCGAATCTTCCATACTTATGGACCCGCGGTTCCTTTGATGCCTACTGCCAGATGGGCGGTTCCGGAATTACCTTAGGACTTATTATCGCAATCTTCCTGTTTTCTAAGAGGGATGACCAAAAGGCCATTGCCAAGCTGTCCTGGCCCATGGGTGTATTTAATATCAATGAACCGATCATTTTCGGTATGCCTATCGTATTGAACCCGGTGTATTTGATTCCATGGCTGATCGTTCCTCCGGTATGTGCGACCATCGCATATGGCGCAACTGCCATTGGCCTGATTCCTCCGGTTTTCGTAGCGGTACCCTGGGTAATGCCAGCAGGCATCTACGCCTTCCTTGCAACAGGCGGAAGCTTTATGGCAGCAATTGTATCATTGTTTAATCTGTTTATATCTTTTGCTATCTGGACACCATTTGTAATGATGGCAAATAAGATGAAAAACGAATAGTAACATAGATTAAGTAGGAGCTGCCAGACCAGTTCACAGGGGATGTCCTGACAGAACTGATTTGGCAGTTCTTAAGTTTAGCAGAGAAAGAAGGGGAGAGCGCGCCATGAAAAGCTGGACCATATTTTTAATCGCCATAGGCTGCCTGTTCATTACTGTATCACCCCAGCTTCCAACCTCTGCCATGTATATGACCGTTGGTCTGGTATTTGTACTGTTGGGTGCAGTCATGCTGATAAAGAAAAGGAAATAAGGGGGTATAAGATATGAAACTTGAGTTTCCGGAAGGGTTTTACTTTGGAAGTGCAACCAGCGCCACCCAGTGTGAGGGAGGCGAGGAAAATGACGGGAGAGGGAAAAATATCTGGGATTTGTGGTATGAGGAAGAAGGCTATAAATTTCATGGAGCCATTGGCCCAGGCATTACCTCTGCTTTTTACCAGAATTATAAAGAGGATATTCAACTGATGAAGCAGACAGGCCATAATTCTTTTCGGACATCCATCAGCTGGTCCCGTATGTTTCCGGAGGGGTTCGGGGAGGTGAATGAAAAAGCGGCTGATTATTACCGCAGCCTGTTTCTGGAATTAAAGGAAAACGGGATCGAACCATTTGTAAACTTGTATCATTTTGATATGCCCGTTAAGCTGCAGGAGCTGGGAGGCTGGGAAAACAGAAAGGTCGTGGATTATTATAAGGAATATGCCTGGACCTGTTTTAATTTATTCGGTGATCTGGTGAAACACTGGTTTACCTTTAATGAGCCCATCGTCCATGTGGAATGCGGATATCTTCAAGGTTATCACTATCCCTGCAAGGTGGATCCCAAAGCGGCGGTTTCGGTGGCTTATCATACAGCACTGGCCAGCGCTTTAGCAGTGAAGGAATATCACAGCATGAAGCAGGAAGGAAAGATCGGGATTGTATTAAACCTGACCCCGGCTTATCCCAGAAGTTCCCATCCGGAGGACGAGAAGGCGGCAAAGATTGCAGAGCTGTTCCAGAATAAAAGCTTCCTGGATCCTGCCGTTAAGGGAATTTATGATCCGGAACTGGTTGCTCTCATAGAAAAGCATGGATTGCTTCCGACGGTTTCTAAGGAGGACTTAGAAGTCATCCGTCAGAACACGGTGGATTTTCTGGGAGTAAACTACTATCATCCGTTCCGTGTCTGTGCAAAGGCCAATATTCCCAACCCGGCAGCGCCATTTATGCCGGAATATTATTTTGACATCTATGATATGCCTGGCAAACGGATGAATCCATACAGGGGCTGGGAAATCTATCCCAGAGGTTTATATGACATTGCTGTCAATATCCGAGACAACTATGGAAACATTGAATGGATGGTTACAGAAAATGGCATGGGTGTGGAAAATGAGGGACGTTTTAAGATAGAAGGCATGATACAGGATGATTACCGCATTGAGTTCTATAAGGAGCATTTGACCTGGCTTCATAAAGGGATAGAAGAAGGAAGCAATTGCATCGGATATCATGTTTGGACCTTTGTGGATTGCTGGTCATGGCTCAATGCTTATAAGAACCGTTACGGGCTTGTGGAGCTGGATTTGGAAAACCAAAAGCGGACCATAAAAAAGTCAGGCTATTGGTATCAGGAGCTGCTTAAAAACAATGGTTTTGAAACGGCTAAATAGGAGAGACATATGGAAGTAAGTCAAAAACTGAATGTAGAGGCAAAGGAATTTTTCAATGCCCTGGCGTCCTCGGTTGCCTATGATATCAGCCAGGCTACAGGGAAAAAGGTAAATCCTGACCAGATTTATTCCGGTTATCGCTATAAAAAGAAGATGAAAAATAAAATGGGGCAGGAAAACCATGTAGATGTGGTGATTAAGCAGTTTGTCTCTCCCAGCTGTTATGAGGCAAGCTTCCGCACCTCCCATGGGACAAATGTCATATTTTATGAGGTCGAAGATAGCAAAGACGGAAACATTATGGTACACTACAGGGAGGGATTTGAAGGGGAGAGTACTTCCTACTCCTTAAACTATAAAATTGTCTCTTGGTTTTATCAAAAAGGATCCAAAAAGAGGGTTTCCAGGATGCTTTCATCCATGGAAAGCTTCATTAAGGGACAGAGGACAAAAGAGAATTAAAGGTGATAAGAGGTGATACAATGGGGGCTCCGAAATATCAGAAAATAAAACAGGACCTTATGGAAGAAATTAAGGATGCGTCTGTCAATACCCCTATTGCATCAGAACGGGAACTGGCCGGTCGGTATAATGCCAGCCGTATGACCGTGCGCAATGCTATAAATGAACTGGTGGAAGAGGGAGTATTATATAGAGATAAAAATAAAGGGACTTTTGTTGCAGACCAAAGGCTGATGAAAAAAAACACGTCCGCAGAGACTTTAAATAAGCCAATGGATGATACTTATGATTACAATGTAATCTATTTCAGTTCCTGCTTTTGCGATGAAAAGATCGCTGCCTGTCTGGAAATCGAGTCTGAGGACTGGATGATCCGGATCGTTCGTCTGAACCGGAAGAATGGAAAGCCTGTAAGTGTTGAGGAAATTTATTTGATCCAAAGCCTGATTAATGACAATGATTACAACAACTTAAATAAGCTCTTGGATCTGAAAGGATACATTGACGAGGGATCGGTTACACAGAAGTTTCTTCCTATTATAGTGCCTGTAAAATATATTAATCTGCTTCACGTAAAGCTGAATACTCCGATTATTATGGTTGAGAGCACCATTGTAAGCAAAAGCGGCAGCCCGGTCGTGTATATCAGAGAATTTAACAACCCGACTGAAAAAATAATTGAGATAACCACATAGTTGAAATGCCCGCAGTATACCATAATCCCCCAAACTAGGCAGGAAAAAGGAAATACCCTGCGGGTATACCATTATGCCCATATGCTGGGCAGGAAAGTGGAAAGGTGATTAATCATGGGAAGACTTGGTATCTCCCTCTATCCGGAGCATTCCACTCCGGAACGGGATAAGGAATATATTCAGCTGGCCGGTAAATATGGGTTTCAGAGGATTTTTACCTGCTTGTTGAGCGTAGGGAATAAAAATAAAGATGAGATGATTCATGAATTCAGGGATATGATTGATACGGCCCATGAATACGGTATGGAAGTAATTCTGGACGTGGCACCACCCGTTTTTGAAGCGCTGGGGGCTTCCTATGACAATCTGGCCCCCTTTAAAGAAATGCATGCAGATGGGATCCGGCTGGATGTAGGCTTTGATGGCATGAAGGAAGCCGCTATGAGCTATAACAGCGAGGGACTTAAGATCGAGCTGAACGCCAGCACCGATCCTAGCTATGTGTCAAATATCATGAATCATCATCCGGTGCCGGAAAGAATCATTACCTGTCACAACTTTTATCCTCAGAAATATACGGGAATCAGTCTGGAGCATTTTGATTACTGCAACCAGGAAATGAAAAAGCATGGTCTTAAGGTTGCGGCCTTTGTATCCAGCAACAATGAGAATACCTTTGGACCATGGCCTGTGAATGAGGGATTGTGCACTCTGGAGATGCACAGGGGCCTGCCTGTGGATGCACAGGTACGGCATCTACTTGCAACCCGTATGGTAGATGATGTGATAATAGCCAATGCCTATGCATCTGAAGAGGAGTTAAAGGCCTGTGCCTCAGTGACTCCCGGAAAGCTGATGTTTGGCCTTCGCCTGGAAAAAGAATTGACGGAAACAGAGCGGGAGATTCTTTACTTTGACCGGCAGCATGCGGTCAGAGGCGATATCAGTGAATATATGATACGGTCCACCTGGCCGAGAGTCGTCTTTGCTGACAAGGCAGTACCTCCTGCCAATACCCGGGATTTAAAACGGGGGGATGTTGTGATTTTAAATGACGGTTATTCCCGCTATAAGGGAGAACTGCATGTTGTTCTAAAGGATATGCCTAATGACGGAAGGAAAAATGTGATCGGCTATATCCCTGATCATGAACTGGTACTGCTTGATTATATTAAACCCTGGAAGCTGTTTGGTTTTACAGAAGTATGATTACCATTTCCAGTCCCATGCAGCAGGATAATATTAAAGAACTATTATCTAATTACAGGGAAGGTGATGTAACATTTACTTTCAGTAAAAAAGAGGGCATAAAGCTCTTTTTTGAAGTTACCGGTAATCCGGCGGAGGCTGCAATAAAGGCAAAGGAATTAATTAAAAATACGACTTGGGGCAAAGTTCTTTATTTTCAACAGTACATATGGTGTTGCTCAGCTGCAAAATTTAGCTGCTTACGAATCTGGAGCTGAGATTCCTTATAAATGGGTTTCAGGTTCTTTCGAGGCATTTGTTTGGCCTGGCGGTGCAGGTGTTACAATAGCTCTAATTGTTTCTATTTTAATCATGTCAAAACGTGCAGATTATAAAAAGGTGGGCAAGTTAGGTCTGGGACCGGGATTATTTAATATTAACGAACCAATCATGTTTGGTATACCTGTAGTTCTTAATCCTCTGCTGATTGTGCCGTATATTTTGGCTCCGCTTGCAACAGCAACTATTTCATATTTTGTAACGATCTGGGGCCTGGTAAGCCCGGTGGTTATCAGTGTTCCATGGGTAATGCCTGTATTCTTGAGCGGATTCCTCGCTACAGCAGGTGACTGGCGTTCACTCGTACTTACTGCTGTCAATATGGCTGTTGCCTTTGCAATATGGGCGCCATTTATTATTGCTGCAAATGGTGTAGACTGTCCATCAGATAACGGATAATAAAAAGGTGGAAAATCAAAGACAGACCTGTTAATGCAAAAAACGGTGCACATCTGATATGATTCAGGTGTGCGCCGTTTTTGCATTATTATAAAAGACCAGTAGGAATGCCCATGTTTTTTATATCGTGAGCACTTCACCTATTTTCCTGAAACACAAGCTTGCGAATGGCCCAGGCAACCCCATCCTCTGCATTGGATTTCGTATGGTATTTTGCGGCATCCCGAATACAGGACATGGCATTTTCCATAGCGACAGTCCATCCGAATTCCGGTGTGAACATGGACAGATCATTGTCGCTGTCTCCAAGCACCATCACATCCTTAAGAGAGATTCCCTTTTGCTCTGCATATGCTTTCAAAACCAGCCCTTTTTGAGCCGCCTGATTGGTCAGCTCAATATTGTCGGGGAAAGAGGAGGCTGCAGCCACATCCGGATAGTCTGCGAAGATTTCTTTTAATTCTGCAGCCTTTTGGACAGGAAGCCCGTTACTGCATATCTTAAATACATCACTGTCCTGAGGAAGCTCTTTAAGAGAAGAAATAAAGGTCGTGGATTCCATCCGCATTTGTACGGCAGCTTCCAGCTCTTGGGAAATGTGAGCAGAAGAGCTGAATTTCTTTTTTATGAAGGAGTATATCTCGTTTAACTTCCGCTCTTTTGGGGTAGTGGTATACCGCCCGCCGGAAGTAAGTATATCCATATCTGCCTGTTGCTCTGTAAGGATCCGATCAATGTCTACAAGGTTCTGAGAGGTAAGAGGAATCTCACTCAGTATTTCACCATCCTGACTGTATACGGCAGCCCCGCTTAAGCAGATATAGCTGCATGAAATATTACAGGCATCCATAACGGCTTTTGCTTCTTGATAATCCCGTCCGCTGCAGATTAAAAATTCTATGTCCGCGCGCTCAAGCCTGCGGATTGCATCTACATTGGCTTTTGAGATATTGGTCTGAGGGTTTAAAAGGGTGCCGTCCATATCGGAGGCGATCAGTCGGATGCTCATAGCAAGTAATCTCCTTTGTCCTGGTTATGTATTCATGTTCTCATACTTAGCTTATCTTAAATTTGCCTGTTCGTCAATGAAGAGGGGCCAGGATGCCCTAAATTCATCAGTTTTCCTATCTTCTATCAGGTTTCTTCCCCTCCTTTTTACAAACCCTACATATGACGTTTAAACAATGCCGGGCTTTTCATTTTTTCGCAGCACAGGGGCAAAATGTTTTTAGAATTTCAAGGGGTTGACACCCGTCCCTCCAGCAGAAAACGGAAAGAAAGTATGACTTGTTTTTGCTGATATCGTCTCGATTAATACAATGAATTGCACAATAATTCTAATGATAATAATTCTTTATATCTAAATGATATCTATTAAAATCAAAAATAGATGTCTTTTTTTGTATGTTTTGCACTTAAAAAAAGAAATTTTAAAAGAAAACATATTGACAACTTGGCAGCCAAGTGATATTCTAATGCCAACAACTTGGCAGCCAAGTTAAAAAACGACAAATATACTACAAAAGGAGGAGAATATGGATAAATTGAAAATGATGCATATTGGAATCTCAAAAGGCGATGTTGGAAGGTATGTTTTTTTACCGGGGAGTCCGGAGAGAGCAGAAAAGATTGCCGCTCATTTTGACAATCCAAGGGAAATTGCATATAACCGTGAGTTCAGAACATTTGTTGGGGAACTTGATGGGACGAGAGTGGCAGTTACCAGTACCGGAATCGGAGGGCCTTCTGCCGCCATTGCCATGGAGGAGCTTTATCAGTGCGGCGCGGATACCATGCTTCGCATCGGTTCCGGCGCTTCAACTTCAGAAAAAGTGAAGACAGGGGACATCGTGATTCCCAATGGAGCTATTCGGATGGAAGGCGTCAGCAATCATTATTTGCCGGTGGAATTCCCTGCGGTTCCGGACTTTTCCATGATAAAAGAGCTGGAGGCCGCGTCTAGGCGGCTGAATATGCCCTATAATGTGGGAGTTACCATCACAAAAGCCTCCTTTTACAGTCAGACTCAGCCAGAGAAAAAACCGGTAAAAGATGAGATCCTTCATAAATGGAGTGCATACGAGGCAGGCGGTGCCACCTCTACAAGCATGGAATGTTCCACCCTGTTTCTGGTAGCGGCCAGTTTGGGAATACGGGCAGCTTCCGTTTTAGTAAGTGCCACGGATTATAAGAATTCCCCGGAAAAGGACAGAGTACCGCTTACGGAATTAGAAAACAGAGTGATTCTGGTTGGCATTGAGGCGATGAGAGCCATAATAAAAAATGATTTGGTGGGGAGATTGGTATGATGGATTATAATAAGATGCCGCTTCTGGAGGAAGATATTTCAGAGAACCTGGTGATTCCGAACTACGTAAAAATTTATGATATTATTTTTAATTTAATCGTAGAAGGCGTGATCAAAGCAGGAGATGTTGTACCAAGTGAAAATAAGCTGGCTAATTACTGGAAGGTCAGCCGCGGTACGGTCAGAATGGCTATGAGAAAGCTGGAAGAGGATGGATATATAAATAAGACCCAGGGGAAGCAGGCGGTAGTCTCGACACATGCTCTGCAATACAAGGACGGATTCCAGTGGCTGTTTAACCCGTGCATTGAGAACTGCGTGGATACCATTGATGAGATTAAGATTTCCGCCCAGTACCAGCCTGCGGTGTCTACGTTGCTCATGAGCTGGGGTATAAAAAGCCGGGAGATTTAATGGTTTTTACCAGTACGGATTATTTTTCCAACGGGCGCCAGGTGGCAAACACGGTCACGATTTTTGATGCGGAATTCATGGAGAAATTCCAGCTGGATATGAATGACATAGAAAATATGAAGGAGTTCAGCACTTATGGACTGTATCGGATGGCAAAGCATGCAAAGACTGTATTCAATGTGCTGAATGCAGATGCGGATTCCTATATAGCAGGCATTAATAAAAATGAGCCGGTCATTATTGTGGAAGAGATCCTGGTAGAAGAGGGGGATAAGCAGCTCAGCTATGCCAAGCACCAGCTTCTCGGAAGTATGTACCGTTTCTCTATGGAGCGCAAGTCTCATATGTAATTGAAAAAGAGCAGACCGGTCCAAGGGTCTTTTAAAAGTGCGGAAAGCTCTTTTCAAATATACTGAAAAACAAACACAAGCAACGCAGCAACAGAAAGGAGAAAGGAATGAAAAAAACGTTTCAATTGATTCTTACAGGGGTACTTGCCTGCGCCATGCTCACCGCATGCGGCAAAACAAATGACAGCGTACAGACGACTGCCGGAAAACAGGAGCAAACAGAAGGGACGGGTGCAGCAAGCGGAGAAAAAACTTCGGATAAGCCGTTAAAGGCCGTGTATCTGGTAAACGGAAACCTGGGGGACAAAGGTTTTTATGATTCAGCGGCCAGCGGCCTTTATCGTATGAGAGATGAACTGGGGGCCGACATCAAGGTGGTTGAAATGGGACGGGACGAGACCAGCTATGAAGGACATTTCACGGACGTATCCGAGCAGGATTGGGATGTCATCATTGCAGGTACCTGGTCCGTGAAGGAGGTAGCACAAAATACGGCCGCACAGTATCCTGACAAAAAGTATATTTTCTTTGACAGCGATGTGGACCGGACGATTGTTGCTGACGGAAATATGATGGGTATTACATACAATTCCAACCAGGGCTCTTTCTTAGCCGGTGTCCTGGCTGCCCAGATGCTTGATTCCGGAGACGCAAAGATCGACGCATCCAAGAGAACCTTAGGCTTTATCGGATCCATGGATGTGGCAAATATCAATGACTTCCTGGTAGGATATCTAGAAGGTGTGAAATACGTAGATCCAAGCATCAAGGTGATCCCTTCCTATGTGGGTTCCTTTGAAGATGTTCCCAAATGTCTTGAAATGACCACCCAGTTATACAACCAGGGCGCACAGATCGTATATGCGCCTGCGTCACAAAGTATTCTTGGCGCAGCAACTGCGGCAAACAACGTTGACAAATACTTAATAGCCTGTGACCAGGATCTGTATACCCAGTTAAAGGATACGAATCCTGAGATCGCAAAGAACATTTTGACATCAACCCTGAAAAATGTGGGAGATTCCCTTGTAACAGCAGTTAAAGGCCTTATGGACAACTCCATGACCTGTGACGAGACCTATGCTCTTGGCCTTGACAGCGGTGCAGTGGGTCTGGCTCAGAATGATAATTTTAACACCATTGTCCCAGAGGATATCAAGAAGAATCTTGATGTGGTAAAGGACAAGATCATTAAGGGTGATATTACGGTAGGAAGCGCTATGAAGATGACGACGGAAGAAGTAGCCGCATTACGTGACAGCATGAAATAAGCCTGTTATTGAAACCATAGGGCACCGGTAATCCATGGGGCAGCAGCAAACTAAATGGTCAACTTTGCTGCTGCCCTTTCCAAAAGGATTTTTAAGGAGTAAAAGGATGGAAGAGAAAAAAGAAGTATTGCGGATGGAAAATATCGTTAAAGTATACTCCAATGGCGTAATGGCGAATAAGGGAATCAACTTCTCTGTACTTGCCGGAGAAATCCATGCTTTGTCCGGAGAAAACGGAGCGGGTAAATCCACTTTAATGAAAATCATTTTTGGCGAAGAGCAGCCGACATCAGGAGATATCTACGTCAATGGCGAAAAAACCATCATTTCTTCTCCTCAATTAGCGATCAGTCTGGGGATCGGAATGGTACACCAGCATTTCATGCTGGTTCCATCGCTTACGGTTGCGGAGAATGTTATTCTGGGCGTTGAACCCAGAAAAGGCTTGCTGATCAACAGGAAGAAAGCCCACAGGCAGGTAGAAGAGATGGCGGATAAATTCAATATGCAGGTGAGCCCAAGGGCAAGGATTGAAGATTTAACCGTTGGCCAAAAGCAAAAGGTGGAGATACTGAAAGCATTGTTCCGGGGAGCGAAGATACTGATTTTAGATGAGCCTACCGCAGTCTTGACCCCTCAGGAAACCACCGAATTATTTGAGGAATTAAAGAGGCTTAAGAGCAATGGCTATACCATAATTTTCATTTCCCATAAGCTGAATGAAGTAAAGGAACTGTGTGACAGGATTTCCATTATACGCCAGGGAAGGTCCATGGGGCTGTATGATATGAAGGATGTAACGGAACAGGACATCTCCAACCTTATGGTGGGAAGGGACGTTATACTGAACATAGAGAAAAAACCGCCTGAGATCGGAGATCCCACCATCCGGGTAAAGGATTTAAACATTTCCGGTGAAAACGGGAAAACTTTTGTAAACAATGTATCTTTTCTGTTAAGGGAAGGAGAGATCCTTGGAATTGCTGGTGTAGAGGGCAACGGCCAGTCCGAGCTGGCGGAATCTTTGACAGGGCTTCGAAAGTATAATTCCGGTTCCATCGAGATGTGCGGCAAGGAGATTTCCGGCTGCAATATTAAAGATATACGGGCACTTTCTGTTTCCCATATTCCGGAGGACCGCATGACCACCGGTGTGGCCCCAGCGCTGTCCATCACGGAAAATACTCTTTCAGATAAAATATCCCAGGAGAAGTTTTCAAAGCTTGGAATCATCGACAAAGGAAAGATAAAGCAGTACGGGCTTGAAATGGCAAAGGATTATCAGGTGCTGTGCAAAAATCCGGATGTCAGGATTGACAGCCTCTCCGGCGGCAATATCCAAAAGGCAGTCCTTGCCAGGGAACTGTCCAGCGACCCCAAGGTCATCATTGCCAACCAGCCTACCAGGGGTGTGGATGTTGGTGCAACTGAATTCATCCGTAAAAGGCTGATCAAAATGAGAGACAATAAAAAATCTGTATTGCTCATCAGCTCAGATTTAAATGAAGTGCTGGGATTATCCGACAGCATCATTGTCATGCATGACGGACAGATTGTGGCGTATTTCCCGGATGCAGGGAAGATCAGCGAGCTTGAGCTTGGAAAATATATGCTTGGTATTGAAAAGCAGTCTGAATCAGAGATAAAGGAGGCTTGTCATGGACAGTAATAAACGGATTCACTTAATCGTGGATATGGCAAAACTGATGATAGCAATTTTGGTGTCCTGCGGTCTTGTCACAGCGATTGTTTTAGGAACCAGTTCTGAACCGATGAATGCCTTTTTCAGTTTTTTCATCGGTCCATTTACCTCCTTCCGCCGCATCGGCAATATTGTGGAGGCAGCTTCCCCGCTTATGTTTACGGCTTTGGCCGTTATCCTGATTTTTGGAGCAGGTCAGTTTTCCATGATTGCAGAGGGAGCTTTTTTCATCGGAACCCTTGGTGCGATGATGGTTGCGACCTCTGTCCCCCTTCCGACCGGCATTCATTCCGCAGTAGCATTGCTGGTGGCAGCAGCCATGGGAGCTACCGTAGCCCTGATTCCTGCGCTGTTAAAAATGAAATGGCAGGTTTCAGAAGTAGTGACCTCACTGATGCTAAACTATATCGTCCAGTTTTTTTCAATCTATATGGTAAGCTACTATTTCCGTGAAGTCAGCAGTTCAAGCCTTGCTTCCATAGCATTTCTGGATACTTCCCTGCTGCCGGTGATCATAGGGGGCACCAGGATCCATGCCGGAATTATCCTTGCGGTTATCCTCTGTCTGCTCATTTATTTTCTGCTCTTCCGTACTACCTTTGGAATGAAGTTAAGAATTGTAGGAAACAATCCGAAGTTTGCAAACTACTCGGGGATAAAGGTCACCGGCATCATGGTAGCCTCCCAGGTAATTGCCGGTGCCCTGGCAGGAATGGGTGGAGGTGCGGAACTATTGGGCATGTATACCCGTTTTAAATGGACCTCAAGTCCGGGATACGGATGGACCGGCATTGCCGTCGCCTTACTTGCCAGAAACAATCCCCTCCTGGTGCCCCTTGCGGCTCTATTTATGGGGTATCTGAATGTGGGAGCAAACATTATGGCAAGAAACAGCGATGTCAGCAGTGAGGTGGTAAAGATCATCCAGGGAGTCATGATCCTAATGATCGCAGCCGAGGCTTTGCTTAAGAAATGGAAGCAGAGAATGATCGTTGAGGCTGCAAAGGCAGAAACTGGAATGAAAGGAGATGTAGTAAATGATTGATTACTCATTTATCGTTGATTTCCTTTTTATGTGGATTCGTGTGGCAACTCCAATTTTACTTACTTCTTTGGGCGCAGTGATCTGTGAAAGAACGGGAGTGGTCAATCTTGGATTGGATGGGATCATGCTCATTTCGGCCCTCTTCGGAGTTCTGGGAAGTGCATGGGGAGGTAATCTGTTTTGGGGGCTTGCGGCAGGTGTTGGTGCGGCCTTAATAGTAAGCGGGGTTTTCGCATACTTCCATCTGATGCTAAAGGCCAACGCTGTTTTGTGCGGTACGGCAGTTAACACCATAGCCGGCGGGCTTACGGTCTTTGTGCTCCAGCTTGCAACAGGGGAAAAGGGGTCTAGTTCATCCTTAAAGAGTTTTAGCTTTCCAGCAGTTAACATACCTATTATAAAAGATATTCCAGTCCTTGGAGATATTTTATCCGGCCACAATGTGATCACCTATTTTGCCTTTCTCATGGTGATCGTGATTACAGTCTTTTTATACCGTACTCCAATGGGACTTCGTATGAGGGCAGTAGGGGAAAATCCCAGCGCTGCTTCCAGCGTAGGGCAAAATGTAGTTAAAATCCGGTTTCTGGCTATTTTATTATGCGGTGTTATGGCGGGAATGGGAGGAATGTATTTATCCATGGGTTACTTATCCATGTTCACCAGGGACATGGTAGCCGGACGCGGGTTTATCGCTCTCGCAGCCTGCGCCATGGGACAGGCGAACCCGGTGGGAGCCTTAATCTCTTCCATGGTATTTTCCTTCTTTGACGGCCTTTCCAATATCCTTCAGCTTTTGCAGATACCATCAGAATTTGTTCAGATGCTGCCTTACGGGGCGACCATTTTAGGTTTAACCGTTTACTCCATTCAAAAGCAGCGGCAGAAAAACAAGAAAAACAAGGAGATACAGCAAAATGTCATTAAATAAAGATGAAAAAACCCTTGGTAAAAGACAGTACCACATCCATTTGAATCCCGGAGATATCGGCGACTATGTTTTGCTTCCAGGCGATCCGGCCCGTTCCGACCGAGTGGCAAAATATCTGGAAGATGCCAGGCTGGTAGCCAATAACCGGGAACACCGCACCTTTACAGGATACTATAAAGGGGTAAAGGTTTCTGTTACATCAACGGGAATGGGCTGCCCGTCGGCAGCCATTGCAGCGGAAGAACTGATCAATATCGGCGCAAAATGCTTAATCCGTATTGGCAGCAGTGCAGCCTTGCAGGAAGGGATCAAAATCGGCGATTTGATGATTTCCACCGCTTCCATGAAAAATGAAGGAACCTCCAGATTTTACGTGCCGGATTGTTTCCCGGCAGTACCGGATTTTGACTTGACAAGAGTGTTGATTGACACGGCAAAGGATATGAAAGATGAAATTTCCGGCAGTCTCTATTATGGGATCAATGCCAGCGACGATGCGTTTTACGGTGAAACTGAGGAATGGATCGGAAAATTATCAAAGCTTGGCTGCTTAAATGTTGAGATGGAAAGCTCCGCCCTTTATACGGTATGCCACCGCAGAAAGGTTAGAGGGGCTATGATCAGTGCCGTATCCGGCAATATTGTTACAGGCGATGTGATTTATGAAACTGAAAATACGGGACTGGCAGCAGGCTGGGATGATGAGATCCGGGTTGTTTTAGAGGCGATTTACCGCTTTGAACAGGAGAAGCGGTAAGGGTATCCCTCCATGCCCAGAAAGCGTGGGCATAAAATAGGAAAAGACAGGAGAAAACAGGACATGCAGGAAAAAAAGATGATGCATTTGAACATTACCAAAGATCAGGTAGGACAATATGTATTCTTGCCTGGAAGCGTGGAGCGGGCAGCCAAAATAGCAGCCTATTTTGATAATCCCGTTAAAATAGCCCATCACAGAGAGTATCTCACATATACGGGAACCCTGGCAGGAGTGCCTGTTTCCGTCACCAGCACAGGAATCGGAGGACCTTCTGCAGCCATAGCGGTAGAGGAATTGTATGAGTGCGGCGCTCACACCATGATGAGGATCGGTTCCTGTGCTTCCACCTCCCCAAAGGTTAAGGTGGGGGATGTTGTCATTCCCAACGGAGCAGTAAGGATGGAGGGAACAGGGATTCATTATCTGCCTGAGGAATTTCCCGCTGTTCCGGATTATGAGATGGTAAAAGAACTGGAAGCTGCGGCAAAGAAGCTTGACATTCCTTTTAATATCGGAGTGACCATCTCAAAGGATTCCTTTTATACGGAAGTTTCTCCTGAGACAAAACCGGTGTATTATGAGTTAAAGAACAAATGGGAAGCTTATGAAAAGGGTGGAGCCACCAATTCCAGCATGGAGTGCGCAACACTGTTTCTGGTAGCTGCCTCCCTTGACATCAGAATGTCCTCTGTCATGATCAGCGCGACCAATTACAAAAGCTATAGCAATGACGATAAGGATTATCCCCGGGAATGGGAAGACAGAGCGATCCAGGTAGGAATAGAAGCGATGACACAGATAATTAAAAAAGACATGGCATCCCGTTAAGATGATGCTGTAAACGGCTGGCCGGAACCGGATGGAAAAGAGGTAACAATGAAAAATTCAATATTGTTAAAAAATGTCCGTTATATCGTAACATGTGATTCCCAGGACAGGGTACTGGAGAACACCAATGTATACATAGAAAATGGCAGGATCGCTGATATCAGCGATAAAGAATGGCAGGCAGATACAATACTTGACGGAACCAATATGTCCATGTATCCGGGGTTAGTCAATACCCACCATCATTTATATCAGATTTTTACCCGAAATCTGCCAAAGGTTCAATCCATGGAACTTTTTTCATGGCTCATAACCCTTTACGAACTTTGGAAGAACCTTGACGAAGAGGTAGTCTATTTTACATCACTCCTTGGAATGGGAGAGTTAATGAAAAATGGCTGTACGACCTGTTTCGATCATCACTACGTATTTCCGAAAGGAAGAAATGGTATTATTGAGGCTCAGTTTGAAGCGGCCGGTGAGCTGGGAATACGGATGCATGCATCCAGAGGAAGTATGTCCTTAAGCAAAAAGGATGGAGGCCTGCCTCCGGATACTGTGGTCCAGACGATTGATGTTATATTAAAGGATTCCATGAGGCTGGCAGAACAGTTTCACGATCCGGCTCCTTTTTCCATGAGGCAGGTAGCCCTTGCTCCCTGCTCCCCCTTTAGCGTAACTCCTGATTTAATGAGGGAGTCAGCAAAGCTGGCCAGAAGCCTTGGTGTACGTCTGCACACCCACTTAGCAGAGACAAAAGATGAAGAGAGGTTTACGGTTGGTACTTACGGAATGAGGCCTTTGGAATATATGGAAAGCCTGGGCTGGCTGGGAAAGGATGTATGGTTTGCCCACGGGATCCATTTTAATGAGGATGAATTGAAAACACTTGCCAGGACACAGACGGGAGTCGCCCATTGTCCGGTTTCCAATATGAAACTATCCTCCGGGGTGGCCAGGATCCCGGAGATGATGGACTTAGGAATCCCTGTAGGTCTTGCCGTAGATGGCAGCGCAAGCAATGACGGTTCCAATATGCTGGAGGAAATGAGAGTGGGGTATCTGCTGCACAGACTACAGTATGGCCACAAGGCACCCAGCGGATATGAGATGTTAAAGCTTGCCACTGCAGGCGGGGCCAGGATCTTGGGAAGGAACGACATCGGCACTCTGGAACCGGGAAAGGCAGCAGATTTTTTCCTTGTGGATACCAGACGATTTGAACTGGTGGGAGCCATGGAGGACCCAAAATCAGTCCTGGCTACGGTGGGGCTGAAAGGACCGGTTGACTATACGGTAATTAATGGAAGAATTGCAGTAGAGAAGGGGCGGCTGGTCACGATAGATGAGGAAAAAACCCAGAACTCCGCCCAGGAGAGCTTCCAGAAGTTTATTAAAAAATCCCTGTGGCAGGCAGAGGAATAAAGTATTTTATAAGCAGGGAGAGGGTCAGACGATTCCTGCTATGATAGAAGTAAATAATTTTCAGCGACTTTGTAAGCAATTGGAAAGGAAGCATAACGGATGAAACATATTATAGTGGATTGCGATACGGGTATCGATGATTCAATAGCCATATTATATGCCTTAAAAAATAAAAAACTTCATGTGGAGGGATTTACCACTGTGTACGGAAACACATCGTCCATGCAGGCGGCGGAAAACACACTGCGGTTAATAAAACTGGCTGAATGCGGCTATGACGTTCCGGTAATCGTGGGAGCAAACCAGAGCATGACCGGTGCCGAAGAGCCTTACCCCGTTCATATTCATGGAGACAATGGAATCGGAAACGTTGAATTGCCGGAATCAGAGCAAAAGCCTTTGAACCAGGAGGCTTCGGACTTTATAATAGGAAAGGCGGAGGAACTTTGTGGGGATTTAACCATTGTTTCCTTGGGACGTTTGACGAATATAGCCGCAGCTTTGGAAAAGGATCCAAGGCTTCCATATAAAATTAAGCATTTGGTAATCATGGGAGGAGCCTTCCATAAGCCCGGCAATATTAGCGCATATGCGGAAGCGAATATATACGGAGATGCGAAAGCCGCGGATCTTGTATTCCGGGCAGGTTTTCCCACGACAGTAGTAGGTCTTGATGTTACAATGGAGACATTTATATCCGCTCAGGATATTTCCCTGCTGGGCAAGTATTGCAGGAAGGAGAACCGGAAGATTGTACAGTACATGCAGTCCGCGCTGGAATACTATTTCCAGTTCAGCTACCAATCCATGGGGTGCCAGGATCGCTGCGTGGTTCATGATCCGCTGGCCATGGTGATTGCCGGGGATCCGTCCATCGGCGAATACCGTATGGTAAGGGCAGCGGTAGAGTATGAAAATGAAGAGTTCCGTGGCATGATTAAGAGAGATGAAGATTTTATTCCGGTCTATGATCATGATGAAATCCAGTACTGTGTCCGTGTGGATTCCGATCTGGCGGTCAGGAAACTGCTGTCAGTGTTTTAGCGGTCATAAAAGAAGGATGAAATGGAGGTCTTTATGGACAAGTTCTGCCATGGTTTCTGAATAGGTATCTGCCTTCCAGTCTTTACCGGGATCCCGGTCTTTCGCTGACGGTGAGAGAGCGGGGATCCCGGATATTCTAATGATACAAGATTTTTTCTTCATTCTGCAAGATTCTGCAAAAATTTCAAGTTTACAGCCTGACAGACAAATTCTTTCAAAATAATGAATATGGTGGAATGTTTTGCGGTATTTATGGTATAATCATAGCCAGATAATCATAAGCCCATTTGAGGTGCAAGGTTAAAAGGAAAGCATCTTTCAACCTTGAGTATATGAATCAACTGGATAAGCAAGTATATCCCCTTGATTTATTAGGAGACAAAATATGAAACCACATGCATTTGCGGTCTGTGCATATAAGGATTCGCCATATCTTGAAGCCTGCCTCCGTTCCCTTTTAAAACAAAGTGTTAAATCGGAGGTTATAATTTGCACATCAACGCCCAGCCTTATATTGAAAAAATAGCGGACAAGTACGGAGTTCCGCTGTTTGTGCGGTATGGGAAAAGCAATATACGGGAAGACTGGAATTTTGCCTATAATAAGGCTTCTGCCCGTTTTGTTACCATTGCCCACCAGGATGATTTATACCAGAAGAATTATGTGAAGAAACTTCTGGAATGTTATGAAAAATACCCGGATATGACACTGTTTACAGGTGGATATACGGTAATCAGGGGAGATCAGCCCGCTGTTTTTGAAAAGGTGGAGTTTATCAAACGCTTTCTCAGGCTTCCTTTGCGTTGCCGGCGTATCAGCCACTTAACCTGGGTCAAAAAGAGCGTTTTGATGTTCGGCAATTCCATCTGCTGCCCTGCGTGTGCATATAATAAGGAAAGATTAGGAGAGTCTCTTTTTAACTCTCCCTATCAGTTTGCCCTGGATTGGGATACGCTTTATCAGTTAGCCGGACTTCCGGGACGTTTTATTAGCGCAGAAAGACCGATCCTGTATTACAGGGTTCACGGGGAGGCCACGACAAAGGCCTGTATAGCGGACAACAGCCGTCTCCGGGAAGAAGCCCATATGTTTTCAAAGATGTGGCCGGGACCGGTCGTAAAGGTGCTGATGCACTTTTATCGTAAGGCTTACAAAGAGTATGAATAAATGAACATTTGGAGGATGAAGTGATGAAGGTAGTTTTATTAGCAGGAGGTTTTGGCAGCAGGATCAGTGAGCAGAGCCATTTGAAACCGAAGCCGATGATTGAGATTGGGGAAAAGCCTATTCTGTGGCATATCATGAAGTATTATTCCCAATATGGTTTTCACGATTTTGTTATTTGCCTTGGGTATAAGCAGTATGTTGTAAAGGAATTTTTTGCGGATTATTTTCTGCATACATCAGATGTGACCTTTGATCTTGCCAATAATAAGATGGAGGTACATAACAATTATGCGGAGCCTTGGAAGGTGACCCTGGTGGATACGGGGTTAAATACCATGACCGGCGGACGTATTAAGCGTATCCAGCCTTATATCGGCAATGAGCCTTTTATGATGACTTATGGAGACGGAGTCTGCGACGTGGATTTAAAGGGCTTGTTAAAATTCCATCAGGACCATGGAAAGACTGCCACCATGACTACCGTCAATATCGCCCAGCTAAAAGGAGTTCTGGATATTGACGAAGGCGATGTGGTCCGTTCCTTCCGGGAAAAGGACGAAGCGGATAACAGCTTAATCAACGGAGGATTCATGGTCTTAAATCCCGAGATCTTTTCTTATTTAAAGGATGATACCACCGTATTTGAAAAAGAACCATTGCAGAGCCTGGCAGCAGAAGGGCAGCTTATGAGCTTCCATCACAATGGCTTCTGGCAGTGCATGGACACTCAGCGGGAAATGAAGAAGCTGGAAGATTTGTGGCAGTCCGGACAGGCGCCATGGAAAATTTGGGAGAAATAGCATGACAAGCTGGACAAGTATTAAGTGGAACGAATTTTGTGATTTTTATAAAGGAAAAAAGGTTCTGATCACAGGGCATACAGGCTTTAAGGGAAGCTGGCTCAGCCGGCTCCTTGTTAAGGCCGGTGCATCAGTAACGGGGTATTCCCTCATGCCTTCCACTGACCCGAACCTGTTTGAAGTAATCGGGCTTTCTGATACCGTTAATTCCATAATCGGGGACATCCGGGATTTGAAGCATTTAAAAAAGGTATTTTTACAGGAGGAGCCGGAAATCGTGTTTCATCTGGCCGCCCAGCCAATTGTCAGGGACTCTTACAAGGATCCGGTCTACACCTATGAGACGAACGTCATGGGAACGGTCAACATACTGGAATGCATCCGCCTGACCCCTTCGGTCAAATCCTTTTTAAATGTTACAACGGATAAAGTGTATGAAAATAAGGAATGGGAGTACGGATACCGGGAAAACGATCCATTAGATGGTTATGATCCTTATTCCAACAGTAAATCATGTTCTGAACTGGTGACACACAGCTATGCCAAGTCCTTTTTTTCCGACGGACGTGTGGCCATATCCACATCACGTGCCGGCAATGTGATCGGAGGCGGAGATTTTGCCAATGACAGAATCATTCCGGATTGCATTCGGGCAGCAGAGGCAGGGCACGACATCATCGTGAGAAATCCCCATTCAACAAGGCCGTATCAGCATGTGCTGGAGCCTCTGGCCATTTATATGACGATTGCGATGAAGCAGTATAAGGACTCCGGGTTCCAGGGATATTATAACGTAGGACCGGATGACAGAGACTGCGTGACCACCGGAGTGCTGGCGGATTTATTCTGTGAGGCCTGGGGCCAGGGAATCAAGTGGATTGATAAGTTTGAAGGAGGCCCTCATGAGGCTAACTTCTTAAAACTGGACTGCTCCAAGACCAAAAAGGTTTTTGGCTGGTATCCCAGGTATGGGGTGAAGGAAGCAGTAGAAAAGACCGTGGAATGGACCAAGGCCTACTTGGAAGGGGCGGATATGCCTGCATTCATGGATCTGCAGATAAAAGAATTTTTCAATTGAAATGAGCATGAGAGGAAAAAATAGAATGTTTGAAAACAAGACAGAAAAAGAGGCGCGGGAGGAGATCCTTTCCTTGGTAAAGGAATACTGCAGCACCTATCACAATCAGAAAGATCCGTTTAAAGAAGGAGACCGTATTTCCTACGCCTCCCGTGTATACGACCATCAGGAGATGGTAAACCTGGTGGACAGCTCCCTGGAGTTTTGGCTTACGTCCGGACGGTATACCGATGAATTTGAGAAGAAGCTGGCTAAATATTTAAATGTAAGGTTCTGCTCTCTTGTTAATTCCGGCTCATCCGCGAATCTGGTGGCATTTATGACTCTTACATCGCCGCTTTTAAAAGAGCGTCAAATCAAGCGCGGTGATGAAATAATCACAGTAGCAGCAGGATTCCCCACTACGGTGACCCCGATGATCCAGTTTGGGGCGGTTCCTGTATTTGTGGATGTAACCATCCCCCAGTATAACATTGATGTGAACATGCTTGAAGCTGCACTCTCAGAAAAGACCAAGGCAGTCATGATTGCCCATACCCTGGGAAATCCCTTTGACCTTTCTGCCGTTAAGGCATTTTGTGATAAGCATCAGCTATGGCTTGTAGAGGATAATTGCGATGCTCTTGGAACAACTTACACCATAAACGGGGAAGAGCGTTTCTCCGGGACCATCGGGGATATAGGAACTTCCAGTTTTTATCCGCCTCACCATATGACAATGGGAGAGGGAGGCGCAGTTTATACGAATAATTCTCTGCTGAACAAAATTATCCGCTCATTCCGTGACTGGGGAAGGGACTGTGTATGCCCTTCCGGACGAGATAATTTGTGCGGACACCGGTTTGACCGCCAGTACGGAGAACTCCCCGTTGGCTATGACCATAAATATGTTTACTCCCATTTTGGCTACAATTTAAAGGCCACTGACATGCAGGCGTCAATCGGTTGTGCCCAGCTAGATAAGTTTCCATCCTTTGTGGAGAGGCGGCGCCATAATTTCGACCGTCTTCATAAAGGTCTGGAAAAGGTTTCCGACAAGCTGATCCTTCCGGAGGCATGTCAAGACTCAAAGCCAAGTTGGTTCGGCTTTTTAATAACCTGCAAGGAAGGTGTAAGCCGGAATCAGGTGGTACAGTATGTGGAATCCAAAGGCGTTCAGACAAGGATGCTGTTTGCCGGTAATTTGACGAAACATCCATGCTTTGATCAGATGAGGGAGTCTGGGGAAGGCTACCGGATCGTTGGGCAGCTGACCAATACTGACCGGATCATGGAGGATACCTTCTGGGTAGGAGTATATCCGGGAATGACGGATGAGATGATCGACTATATGGCAAAGACCATTAAGGAGGCTTTGAGCCTGTAATGGGCGGGCAGGAAAGAGGAAACATGAAGGAATACGATTTAACGGAGGTACACCAGGCAAACCTGGCTATTTTAAAGGAAATTGATCGTATCTGCCGGAAATACAAGATTAAATATCTTCTGGATGCAGGAACGCTTTTAGGAGCAGTGAGGCACAAAGGCTTCATTCCCTGGGATGATGATGCAGATGTGGCATTTACCCGTTCCAATTATGATGCTTTTTTAAAGGTAGTACGCCGTGAGCTTCCGGAAGAGATGGAGCTTCTTGAACCAAAAGATTTAAGAGGCGGAACCGCTTTTTATGATTTTACAACCAGGATCATCTATAAAAACAGCCGGACTCATGAGGACTCAGAAGAGATGCGGTTTTATGAAGGAAGATTAAATCATCTGTGGGTGGACTTATTCACCATTGATGAGCTTCCGAAAGGCAAGGCAGCTTCTGCCTGTACCCGCCTTCTTCATACCGTAATCTACGGCATGTCCATGGGGCACCGTTACCGGTTGGATTTTAAGAAGTACAGCCTGGTCAATAAAATGGTCATTGGTACGCTGGCTTCTTTTGGAAAATTGATTCCAATGAAAACCTTGAATAAGCTGCAGCATATGGCAGCGGTCAAAGATCAGAAGGGGAAGAGCAGCCTTAGGTATTACAGCAACTACCAGCCGGATTATCTTTATGTAACGCTTAAGAAGGAATGGTGTGAAGAAACGGTGGATCTGGAATTCGAAGATACCAAACTGATGGCACCTAAAGGCTGGCATGAGGTTCTTACCTGGATATACGGTGATTATAAGAAGCTTCCGCCTAAGGAGCAACGGGTGCCCTCTCATTCCAGCATGGAAATTAAAATATATCATTAGGACATTGTAATAAGAAGATGTTGTATATAAAAGATCCGCATTGAAACGGCTATTTAATAGCCATTTCAATGCGGATTTTCTTGCCTTTATTGATCCTTTGTTTTTTGTTGATCTAAATACTCCTTCGCGTCTTTAAAGAAGCTGAAAATAATCAGGAGTATGATAATTCCGATAGGAAATGCTGCAATAATGGAAACCGTTTGCAGATTGGCCATGGAATTCTCGGAAAATATAAGAGCAATGGGAAACATCATTAAAAGCACGGACCAAAACAGCTTCACGTGTTTATCCGGCTCGGCGTTCTCAGGGAGCTCTTTATAAGAGTAGGTAGAAGCGACCAGGGCCAGGGCATCAAAGCTGGTTGCGTAAAAAGCTATCATGGTAACAGCCAAAAGGATCAGGCCCAGCTTTGCAAACGGCAAGGTCTCAAGGATTGCCATGATCGTCTGGTACAAGTCTCCTGTGGACGAATAAATGCCTATCACATCCAACACTCCCTTTGTCTGTAGGGCAAGGCTGTAATTCCCCAATATAATAAAAGAAGTAAAGGTTCCGGAGATTCCAAAAACATATCCTCCGAGGATGGTCTGCTTTATGGTGCGCCCCTTACTTATGGTTCCAATAAAGAAAGGAGTAGCCACACACCATACCATCCAGTAAGCCCAATAAAAGATAGTCCAGTTCTGAGGGAAGGAGGAGGTCCGCAGGGCATCGGTCCAGGTAGACAGGCTGATAAAGTTCTGGGTCAGGTTCCCGACTGCTGTGATTCCTGTTTCAATGGTATATCTGGCTTCCTTTCCGCCGATCAGCACATAGAGAAGCAGGGCGAAGAACAGGTATGTACAGGAAGCAGCCAGCTTTGCTATGCCCTTCATGCCGAAAAAAACCGTAATGGTGTAAACAATACATATAATAACCAGGATTGCAATAGTCAGTAATCTGGATTCCGGAAGACCGGTTACCCTGCTGACCGCCATGGAAAGAAGGGGTGTCGCCAGGGAAAATGTGGTTGCAGTACCGGCCAGTAAGGCGAATACGGCGATTAAGTCAATGAGTTTTCCCCAAATGCCATCTACATGCTTTCCCAAAAGAGGGCGGCAGGCTTCCGAGTATTTTTGCTTTGTCCGTTTTTTTACATGGAGCATGAAACCGAATGCTGCAGCTAATATCATATAAAAGCTCCAGGGGATAGGCCCCCAGTGAAACAGCGGGTAGGTGGAGGCCCAGTCCTGCATGGCTCCCAGATCCGCAATATGGGGTTCCCCTGCGTAGAGGATCCATTCACAAAGGGAATAGAAGAGGATATCGGCAGCCAGGCCGGCTGTAAACATCATGGTACCCCATTTAAAATTTGAATATTGAGGCTTTTCTAAGTTCCCAAGCTTGATAGAACCGTATTTGGAAAAAGCGATATACAAGGAGCACAGGAAGGTAAAAAGTCCGATGATAAGGTAGTAGCTGCCCAGTTCGTCTCCTAAAAATGACCGGATAGCAGCCAGGGTATCCGCAGATCTGCCGGGATATATGGTGAAAACAAGGCATAATAAAATAATGCTCATAAAAGGAATCAGGGTTGTTACCCAGTCCAGCTTTTTAAATAAAGCCTTTTTCTCATTGTGGTCCATGCACGTAGCCTCCTAAAGTGTTCAAAAATTTAAATTTAATATTGATATTGAACATAATACCATGTATAACCAGAAAATGCAAGAATTAAATGCGAAGATCTTCATTCCAGAAAAAACACTAACGTATTTGTGAAGATTTTCTGACATTTTACTAAAACCACTACAAAAAAAGGATTACATCCTATATAATGTTAGATGTTCGATAAGGAGGAGATTATGATGAGAAACAAAGCTCTAATGATATGTGCGATGTCAGTGTTGTTGCTGACTGGATGCACGGAAAAACACATTCTTAATTCCACAGGGCCGGCAGAACCTGTTTTTGAAACACAGCAGGGGATTGTTCTGGATTGGGATCAGATCGGAAATGATATGGACGAAGAGTTCGTGAACAATGAAGAATATCCTATGGCGTTAAGCGTTAATTACAGTGTAGATCAGAAGAATAAAAAGATTGATTTGACATTGATTGTAAAGGATGGAACCACCCCTGATGAGGCGGTTGTATTTGCAAATGCAGCAGTTCGGTATATAGGCGACGAAGCTGCAATGCAGGATTTTTCCTTTGAAAAATCAAGCGATACCTCTTATGGTGGATTTTTCAAGGATTATGATTTGCATGTTATTGTGATGCCGGATTATAGAATGAAAGAAGAGCAGTATTGGCTGGTAGATATGGACATACCCAAGGGATCTGATGAAAAGATTGTTCCAAAGGAAGGCGCAGTTATTACGGAAGCTACCTCTGAGGATCAAGAGGAGGATACTGAAAGTACTGAATCAGACCAATAGATATAAATGTAATATGGATGAGGAATTAGTTTGTAAATAATTTCTCATCCATTTTTTATTGTATTTTTTTTGTTCGTTATGGATCAACTGACAGTCCACTGTGGTAGGAATAATTGCCAAGCTCTTTTAAAAGCTTATTGTGATCCAGGCTTTTTAAGGGAACTGGAGAGATCAGCTCCTCGTTCAGCAGATAGAATACATCACTGCATTTTGCCATGGACTGATAAAAGAGCTCTGGAAATGAGGCCTGGGATGCAAGGCGGCGGTTCCAGGGATTACACCAGGTTTCATGGTTTAAATTCATGGTGACCACAGGATCTGGCGGAATGTCTGTAACCAGCTTCTGGGAGGCTAGGTGCGTACGTGAAAAAAGAGATTCGACAAATTCTATGCTGTTTTTCTTGCGGCTGGAAGGATCGGCAAGAGTCCTGCATCCTAAGCGCATAGCAAGAATGGAGCGAGATACCATCTGGGATGTTACCCGGAAGTTGTTCCTGTAATTTAAGGGATAATAGGCTTCATTGATGCATATTGACAAAAAACCGGAGATAAACTGCAATTCCTGGCCGTTTAAGCAGATGGTGGCCGCCTGGTTGAACTGAGATGGTTTTTTCTTTTTGTATTTCATCAATAGCAATGCATCTATATCATTTTCCAGCATGGCATGAAGCCCATGATGATAGTTGCCGGAGTTTTTTACATCATATTCGATTCTTCCGTATACGTAAGGGTGACAGATGGAATCCCCGATGTAATGGCAGAAGTAGCCGCTCATATATGAGATGGCTTGTTCTCTCTGCTGCTTGGACTCGATCTGGGATAAATGGTTTAGGCAAGTAGCGAAAAAATCATGTACATGGTTTTCATGCATATAAGAGCCTACATTGCGGTAATCTCGGTGACGGAGAATGGGGATGTTGTAAAAAAATATATCTGGTCCTTGAAGGCCTAGTTGATATAGCCAGCGGTATTTTGAGATTATACGTTTTAAAGGAGTGTTGGGCATGTCGTTGAAAACCCTGACTCCAAGCAGATAGTGAGTGGTAAAACCAGGCATATTGTTCACCTCGCATTTTTTGGGTGGTTTGCATCCGCAGTGGAGCTCGCGAATCCTGTGGATTCGTTCGCTCACGGGCATTCGCCCTATGAATTAGGACACAGAAAAATTTTCTTACGTGCACGGGCACGACGAAAATCTTTCTGTGTCCTAATTCGCACTGCTCTTTGCTTATATGGAGATTATACCATATCAAAAGTTATTTTGTATAAAAATCATTGGAAATTTTCATACTACCCGGCTGGGTCGAATATGTGTTAAAGAGAGCGTTCAGGAGCTGATCCTATGATACATCGCATACATGAAATGGTGTGGGGACCGTGGCTTCTGGTTCTGTTTCTGGGAACCGGGATCTTTTTTACGGTGAAGTCGGGGTTTTTTCAGATTAGAAAATTCCCATTTTGGTGGAAGCACACTATTGGAAGCATACAGGAGGATGAGGGAGAAGAAAAAGGGGAAGTGACTAAATTCCAGACGGCCTGTACGGCTTTAGCAGCTACCATTGGGACCGGAAATATCGCTGGTGTGGCTACCGCATTAACAGCCGGCGGACCTGGGGCGATATTCTGGATGTGGGTCTCTGCCGGAATCGGTATGATGACAGGCTATGCGGAGACCATGCTGGGGATCCGTTACCGCTACCGGGACAGAAACGGTGCATGGATCTGCGGGCCTATGGTTTATTTGGAGAGGGGGCTTAAGCTCCCCGGACTTGGCATGTTATACAGCTTTCTTTGCATCATGGTTTCTCTTGGAATGGGAAGCATGGTGCAGTCCAATTCCATTGCGGAAACTCTTGAATTTTCCTTTGGCATACCCCCGATTCCCATTGGGATCTTGCTGACTGGAACTGTATTATTGGTGGTACTGGGAGGAATTGCAAGAATCGCCTTTGTTTCCGAACGGCTCATTCCTATCTCGGCCGGTGCCTATATGCTGTTTTCCATGGTTGTGATCATGTCCTGTTACGATAAGATCCCATATATTTTTCAATGCATTTTTCAGGATGCTTTTCGCCCGGTTTCTGTTTTTTCAGGAGCCGCAGGCTATCAAATCAGTAAAAGCCTTCAATATGGCGTATCCAGGGGGGTATTTTCCAATGAGGCTGGACTTGGGAGCATGGCAGTTCTTCACGGCGCGGCAGAGGATACGACTCCTGAACAGCAGGGGATGTGGGCCATGTTTGAGGTGTTTTTTGATACCATTTTGATCTGCACCATGACCGCCTTTGTAATCCTGTGCATGACAGATGGAGATGCTGCCGGGGCAGGCTATGACGGAGCGGCTCTTACAGCCTTTTGTTTCTCAAAACGCTTAGGAATACTTGGAGAATATGTGGTGTCAGGGGCCATGCTGATTTTCGCATTTGCGACCATCATTGCATGGTACTATCTGGGGCGTCAAGCCGCCATATATCTGGCGGAGAGTTTAAAAGAACGCAGATCCCTTTACATACTTCAGCGTATATTAAGAGGAAAGGTCTATACCCTGCTTTATCTGGGGGCCGTGTTCCTTGGGTGTCTGGCAAAGCTTGAGACAGTGTGGGAGTTTTCTGATATCTGGAATGGATTGATGGCGCTTCCTAATATTATTGCAATCATTTTCCTGATGAGAGAGGTAACGGTTCCGGGAAACGCAGAAAAATGGGAACTGAAATGTACCCGCCGGTGAATGGGGAAAGGGCCTGACCCAAATAGCGGTCAGACCCCTCTATGATGAATTAGTTGCAAGCAATTGGTCAGCAATCTCCAGTATAGTAGGAGATAATGCTCATATAATCCTTTGGAGCCGGAATATCCAGTGAAAGACACAGGAGGTTCTTATTTTCCCTGTACTGATGCAGCAGCTCGTTCTGGAGTCCATAGTGTTTGTTGATATTTTCTTTTCTTCCGTCCGGGTACAGTAAATTGACCGCATCACTGCACGCATTTACTGTTTGTAAAAAGTTATCCATATTCAAGATATTCAGTTTTATCATTACAAACCCTCCATTATGAAAAACAGTGATTATTTGGTGACAGCAATAATTTTATAATAAAAAGATTGCCCTATTACCTTTACAGGTATCATTATAGTGCAATCTTTTTTGAATAAATATATTATTTCTGCCTTTATATATCATTTTTCTGCCATTTGCGGCGGTATTCCAAGGGCGTGCAGCCGGCATACTCCCGAAAGACCTTCCAAAAGTAGCTGCTGCTTCCCAATCCGCAGGCGTGGCTTATATACGTAATTGCTTCCCTGCTGTTTGCAAGCATATGACAGGCTGTTTGTAAACGATAGGTTTTGATATATTCCACTGGTGTCATGTGCAGACAGTCGTGGAATACCCGGAAACACTCCCGCTCGCTGGAATAAGCGGCGGCGGCAATCTCTGCAATTGATATTTTATCTGCATAATGCTCATGGACATATACCATCATCGTTTTTATCTTGTCATTCGTTTTGTTGGAAAGTCCTTTTTCTTCCAACAGGGGACGAGATATGGAGAAAAGTTGGAGCCATATATCTGATAATGCCTCTCTCAATTTAATTTCATATCCAAAATCATGTTCGGACAGGTGAAAAGATTCACGAATGGTATTTAAAATTTTCGCCTGTACCGGATCCTCAGGATATAAGGCAATGATTTCAGCCTGTGGGGCGGCGGTAATCGGCGTAACGTATTTTTGCTCGATCCGGCTTCCATGTTGACCGGCTATGAAGGAAGGATCAAAAATGTGAAGGAACTGGATATTTTTTTCTGATTCTGCCTGAGGCCTTGCCATGTGAAGCACATTGGAATTGACCATGCCGCCAGAACCTGCGGGGAATATTGTTCTTCCTTTTGGTGTGCAGTACTCCATTTTTCCGCTTTCCATATAAAACAGCTCCACGTTCTTGTGCCAATGCCATGGAACAAAACGTCCCATAAATTTATCCAATTGGGAGCAGGAAGCAGTATATGGAAAATCTGGTGCAAAATCAGGGAATAATTCTTCTTTACTCCCCGTATGAAATTCTATTCTATGAACGTTCTTCAATGATTTTTCCTCCCTTTCCCGATTATATATTTACAAAGTTTTAGTAAAATAGTAACGTTTTCCTGTCACAGGATATTCTTCTAGTGTAAACACGCTCATGTATCCGTGCTTTTCATAAAAGGCAGGCGCCTGAAAACTAAAAGTATCCAGAAATGCGTACCTGCACCCGCGTTCCTTTGCTGTTTCTTCAGCCTGTTTTAAAAGCGCACTGCCGATTTTTTGCCCTCGTTGATCTTCTCTGACCCATAAATATTTCACAAACAACCAGTTACCGTGTGTATTTCCAATCAGTCCTCCAACTTTTTCTCCTGTCTCATCCTGCAGATAGATTCCTAAATCTCTTGGATTCTTGTCCTCAATTCTGGCTAAATTATATTCCAATAAGCCCTGGTAAATGATTTTCTCATCTTGTTCTTTAATTTTGTCAGTTATTTCAAAGTTCATTTTAATCGTTTCTCCTTGTTGGCTTATATGAGTTTTCAGTTAAAATTATCATATCATATCCCTCAGCACAATTCCACAGTCCATATCAGGCCTTGGCAGAAACAATCCCGCGATATGGTGAAAAGGCAATCCCGGATTTAAGCAAAAATTATCAAGAAATAATTTCCGAAAGAGGATATAATGATAATATATTTTTGGAAAGGAGCAGGTATATGGATTATCGTTCAAAAGTAGGGGATTCGCTTAAATATATCGAGGAAAACTTAAATGGTAAGATAGATCTTGATGATCTTGCAAAAAGAGCTTATCTGTCAAAATACCACTATCATCGGATTTTTCACAAGGTATCAGGAGAATCCGTCACCAGATACATCACCAGAAGGCGGATGGAGAAGGCGGCGGGTGAGCTAGCCCAGACAAACAGGCCGATTATCGATATCGCCCTGGAATATCAATATGCTTCTCAGGAATCCTTTTCAAGAGCTTTTTTAAAGATTTATGGATTGACGCCGGGAAGATACCGGAAAAGGTATAGCGGCAATTCCAATCATGTGATTGATTTAAGCAGCCGTTTCAATACGACCATGAATATGGCTGCATAATAATTGGGAGGTTTCTATGAACAATCTTATTCCAATGGTAATTGAACAGACAGCTCGCGGAGAGCGGTCGTATGACATATTTTCCAGGCTGCTAAATGACCGTATTGTCATGCTTAACGGCACAGTGACCAATGATACAGCAAGTCTGATTATAGCACAGATGCTTTTTCTGGAATCCACCGATCCGAATAAGGATATTCACTTATATATCAACAGCCCCGGGGGATCTGTAACAGATGGGTTCGCTATTATGGATACTATGAATAACATTAAATGTGATGTTTCCACCATTAGTATAGGTCAATCGGGAAGTGCGGCCTCCTTACTTCTGGCATCAGGGAAGAAGGGAAAGCGCTTTGCCCTTAAAAACAGTGAAATACTGATTCACCAGCCATCAATATCCGGTGGGCTGCAGGGGCAGGCTACAGATATTAAAATCCATAGTGATTGGCTAGAAAAAACAAAGGCAAAGCTTAATGGGATATACAGCGAATTGACAGGTCAGCCGTTGAAGAAAATTGAGGAAGATATGGAACGGGATCGTTATATGTCAGCTGAGGAGGCAAAGGAATATGGCTTAATTGATGAAATTCTATTAAGCCGCAGATAATGCCGGAATATCAGCATAAGAAACCCGCTTAAGGAAAGTCTTATAGGACTTCCGTAAGCGGGTTTTTCTCAATCGGAATCTACAGGTATGAATCAATCATTTTTACCTTTTCATCTCGTTCCATCAATTCATAGTATATACGCCATTCTTCAATTGACTGCAAGGGAATCTTAATTCCTTGAACTTCTGTAAAATCCTTTATATCTTCTTTTTTTAATGGAAAGTAATACTCCTTATCTTGGTAAATGATACCAAACCCGGCCATTGTATCAATTTCAACACCATCAACATGAAACTCCAAAAAACATTTTGTTTTATATTTGGAGTTTGGTTTAGACTGTATTATATTTCCTAAAGATAATAAAATCTCTTTTACTGTTTCCACATCGTCTTCGGCAATCATAATATCAATATCGTGAAACTCTGATGTGATTCCTTTGAAGTATAGCAGCAAGGAAGCTCCGATGGCCCATGTAACATCTTTATGATTAAATTCTTCTGCAATATGCGCTAATACTGTCAGTTTGTGCTTTATATTTTCCATTCCGTCACCCCTTTAAATTTATATGCCCATTATCTCACACATTATCGATTGTTTTCAACCTTTGGTTTTGCATTTCAGGTTTTCATGTTATAATAAAGCATGATTTTTCCAAAAAAGGGGAAAGCTGGAGTGGTGGAGTTATTGAAAATATGATACGTACAAACCATGTTGAAGCTATGTAAAACCCAATAAACACAATATAATCGATAGAGGAGCTAAAATCGTATGGATCCAATAATCCAAGTTAAAAACTTCACAAAAAGATACGGCGATTTTGTTGCCGTAAATGATATATCTTTTGATGTGGAAGAAGGTAGTATATTCGCTTTCCTGGGGCCGAATGGTGCGGGAAAGAGCACAACAATTAATACGTTGTGCACCATATTTGAAAAAACATCAGGGTCACTTTTGATCGATGGAAAAGATGTTACCGGACAAAAAAGTGAGGTCAGATCAACAATAGGAGTGGTGTTCCAGGATTCAACCCTGGATGCCAAAATGACCATTGAAGAGAATTTAAAAATGCACTGCGTTTTCTATAATATCCCTAAAAGAGAAGTAGAAGAACGCATACAATTTGTTTTAAAGCTGGTGGATTTGGTGGCTGAAAGAAAAAAACTCGTTGCGGCCTTGTCCGGTGGAATGAAACGGCGTGTAGAAATTGCCCGCGGATTAATTCACTATCCCAAAGTTTTATTTCTTGATGAGCCAACAACAGGGCTTGACCCGCAGACCAGGGCACATATATGGGAGTATATTATTAAGCTTCAGAAGGAAAGAAATATTACAATTTTTCTTACAACACATTATATGGAAGAAGCAGAAATATGCAGTAAAGTTGCAATCATCGACGGTGGTGTTATCGTGGCTCATGATACGCCCTACGCTTTGAAGAAAAAGTATACAAGAGACAAGGCATATATCAGTACAAAAAATGAAGCAGCGCTTGAACGTCTGCTGACAGAACATGATTTAAACTTTATAAAAAAAGATGGCTATTATAGGGTAGAGGCCGAATATCTGGCCGGTTTATTGGAGGTTCTCAGCATTCATAAAGAATACGTTACCAATATAGAAATTAAAAAAGGTACATTTAATGATGTTTTTTTGGAGATAACAGGCAAAAAGATAAGAGAGGATACTTAAGATGAATACTGTGTTTGCATTGTGGAAGAGAGGCTTAAAAGCCTTTGTGAGAAATAAAACAGGGCTGGTTCTTTCGCTGATATTTCCTTTTTTCTTTGTTTATGTATTTGGTGCTATATTTAAAAATGATTTTATTGAAGATCCCATCTCCTATATGCTCTCCGGCGTTATTATAACCACGGTGTTTGAAAGTGCGCTGAATTTAGCATCATCAACCGTTGACGATATGGTCAGCGGGTTTATGAAAGAGGTGTTGGTTTCTCCGGCTAAAAGGATTGCTGTTGCAATGGGTCAATTATTATCTGCCGCTACAGTCTCTACGTTACAAGGGGTATTGATATTGGCGGTAGGATTATTGACCGGGATAAAGTTCACTTCCTGGACTACACCGTTATATATTCTCATATCAATGATTTTTATTGGTATTGCTTTTTCAGGCGCAGGGTTGTTTATGGCAACTAAGGTTCGTAACGGTCAAACCTTCCAGATCGTCAAGACCGCCGTAACAATGCCACTTACATTCCTTTCCGGGGCCTATATTCCCTTATCGATGCTGCCCAATACCCTTAGGTTTGTTGCTTACATGAATCCCATGACTTATGCTACCGCATTTTTCCGCATGATTGTTTTGGAAAAAACCAATCTTTCCATTGCTGAACTTAAGAATGAAGGGCTGGTAGTTGATATTAACGGCTTTATAGTTACTCCGCTTATGACCTTTGCTATCATTTTAACGATAGGACTGGTGTTTTTATTATTATCCACCAATTCATTCGTTAAAACAGATTTCTCACGATTGAATCGGAGTGCGACCGATGCCAATGAGCTCTGGGGTTAGTTGTCTGAACAAATAATCCATAAAGTGCGGCGCACATTTTGGACATTTATAAGAAATATAAAGTATACAGAAAATTATTTTTGAAATGAAAAAAGGCAACGAATAACAAAATGCGTCATAAAGCATAAGCTTAAGTGGCGCATTTTTGATTCTGAAAAATGTTAAGGTTGAACCATTGAGATGCCTGGTGATATCATAAGGATGGAAGTTTAAGAAAGTGGTGAAGCCAATGGTAAAATCGCTAAATGATTCTCTAAACACTCTAAGCATATTATATGACAAAATTATATATTAAAAGGAGGTTCCAAAATGTGTACAAGTTTTTCGGTATACAGTCAAGAAAAAGCTATTTATGGTATGAATTTCGATGCTGAAGAAATTGATTTAAAACTAAAAGTCAATAGTTATAATGATTTGAACTTATTTTACTTTTCAGGCTTATTAGATAACAAATACAGGGATATCGCTGGTTTTAATAGTGAGGGTCTTTTTATCTGTACTCAAGCAGTAGAATATAGTCCAGGTTTTAAATCAAGTTGTAACGAAAATGATTGGTTTGCTTTTGATATTTTTGATGAGGCGCTAAAGAAAACAAGAAAAACATCTGAATTTTTTGAAATTCTTAATAAAAGAGTAATCTCGTATCCTAGAAATCCATTATTCCCAGATTTAGGGCTACATACTATTATCGCTGATAAAACTGGTGATGCATTTATTCTGGAAGAAGGAAATGATACAAATATAGTAAGTCATAGTCATAATGATTTTATTATTATGACTAATTTTCCAAATGGGGATTTTAAGGAAGTAAATTATAATAAAGTAAATGGTATAGGTGCTGATAGATATATTTGTGCTCATGAATATATTCAAAATAATATTCATAGTTTTGGTATAAATGAAGCCTTTGAAGTTTTAAGTAAAACTAGTCAGATGAATACTCTGTGTTCAATAGTATATGAACCATTAAAAAATGAAATTTATATTAGTTTTAAAAAAGATTTAAGCAAAAAATGGAAAATTTCAATTATCGAAAAAACAATCCAATCATTGGATGGATTTTTAAGCAATAATAAAATTCAATTTACAAATGAAGAAATATTTGTGAAGGATCTTATAAGCTTATATAAGTGAAAACCATGCCGATTTCTGAATAACAGAGCATGGTCAATCGCCTAACAACATTTTCACTCTTCGAGCGTGCTCATGGGTATGCGTGCCAAACCGTCTCACATAAATAAAATTTAGTGGCTATGTGGCTTACATAGTCACTTTTTGTTTGGGTATAATAAGGTTGTATCTTTATTTAAGGAGGTGATGCCCTATGACAACTAGCAAGATACCCAATAGATTAATACATGAAAAAAGTCCTTATCTACTTCAACACGCTTATAATCCAGTTGACTGGTGGCCTTGGTGTGAACAAGCATTTACGAAAGCAAAAGCAGAAGATAAGCCTATTTTCTTATCTATTGGGTATTCCTAACGTTGGTTATAGAAATCTTGTTGCCATTGGTGCCATGTCATGGCTCATGAGTCTTTTGAAGACCAGGAGGCGGCGGATGTTCTTAACAAATTTTATGTGGCGATAAAGGTGGACAGGGAAGAGCGGCCGGATATTGATTCCGTATATATGTCAGTCTGCCAGGCTCTCACCGGTTCCGGCGGGTGGCCTCTGACGATCATTATGACGCCGGAACAAAAACCATTTTATGTCGGGACTTATCTGCCTAAATATTCTAAATGGGGATCCGCCGGTCTTTTGGATGTTTTAACTTCTATCCGGAAGCTTTGGGAAAATGAGAAACATAAGCTTCTGGAAGCGGGAGATGAGATAACCGGATATTTAAACAAGGAAGAGGCAGCCGTTAATCATGAGGGAAGGGAGCCGGAGAGAGGCCTGTTTCTGTCAGCAGCAAACCAGTTAACAAGGTCCTTTGATAAGAAATGGGGTGGCTTTGGAAGGGCACCTAAATTTCCCATGCCTCATAATCTGCTTTTCCTTTTACGGCATCATTATTTTGAAAAAAATAAAGATGTGCTTCTTGCTGCGGAAAAGACCCTCAAACAAATGTATCGAGGCGGAATATACGACCACATTGGAGGCGGTTTCTCCCGTTATTCCACGGACGAAAAATGGTTGGTGCCCCACTTTGAAAAAATGCTGTACGACAATGCGCTTTTGCTGTATGCCTACACGGAGGCCTTTGCCATAACAGGAGACGACCTTTATACAAAAGTATCCCGGGGAATCATTCGTTACATCCGGGACGTGCTGACTGATGAGCAGGGCGGTTTTTACTGTGGTCAGGACGCTGACAGTGAAGGGGTGGAAGGAAAGTTTTATACGTTTGGGAAGAAAGAGATCAAACAGGTTCTTAATGGCGATGCAGATGAATTCTGCGATTGGTTTGGAATTTCGGAAGAAGGTAATTTTGAGGGAAAGAATATTCCAAATCTCATTGATAATGAAAATTACGGCGCCGGCAGTGAAAAATTAGAGGATCTATGTAAAAAACTTTATGATTACCGGATAACAAGGACATCCCTTCATACGGATGATAAGATATTAACTTCCTGGAATGGGCTTATGATCGGGGCGCTTGCAAAATCATATGAGGTACTGGGAGATGCCTGGTGTCTCGAAGCGGCAAAAAATGCGCAGGCGTTTATGGAAAAGAATTTGACCTCTGAAAAGGGCAGGCTCTTTATCCGCTACAAGGAGGGGCAGGCAGTTCATGACGGACAGCTTGATGATTACGCCTTTTATGCCTTTGGCCTGTTGGAATTATATGAGGCTTCCTTTGATATTAAATATCTTAATATCGCCGCTGAAATCTCAGAAAAAATGCTTGAATTGTTTTTTGATGAAGATCAGGGAGGCTTTTATATGTATGCCCATGACAGGGATAAACTAATAAGCCGTCCGAAGGAGGTTTACGATGGAGCGCTTCCTTCAGGAAATTCCGTGGCCGCATATGTAATAAGCAGGCTCTACCATTTGACCGGGAAAATAAAATGGCAGAACGTTCTGGAAAAACAGGTATCTTACCTGACGCAGGAAGTGGAGAAAAGCCCAGCAAACTACTGCTTTTCCCTGCTTGCATTTCAAAGCATCCTGTATCCGTCTACGGAAATTGTATGTGTATCCGCTGAGGGTTCTATATTAGAAGAGATACAAATCTTGCAGAGAAGCCGGAAGCCTGATGTCAGCATGATTTTAAAAACGCCCCAGAACGAGGCAGCTCTGTCAGAGGCAGCTCCGTTTACTGCGGATTATCCGATTCCGCCTGCAGGAAATAACTATTATGTTTGCCGCAATGGGGCGTGCATGAAGCCCGTGGAAGGTATGGATGAGTTAAGAAAGGTGCTGGAATCCCTATAGCATTAGTGTTCTATGCAGAATGAGCTTTGAAGATGGATTATAAAACCAATCAAAGCTCATTTTTGCATACTATTTTGAGTGATACAAACCCTATATTATATACATAAAAACTACAGGCCCCCATATAAATAAGTAAGCAATTTACAGTATGGGAGGTAGTTTGTATGTGTACGGCTTTTACCTTAAGATCCCGGCAAGGGGAAACCTTTTTTGGAAGAAATATGGATTTCTCTTATGATATTCAGCCTCATCTTTACATTATTCCGAAATATTATGAATGGGATAATTCATTAAATATGGAGAAAATCCATGATGTATACAGCTTTATCGGAATTGGACAGGAACTGGAGGGGGACCTGGGATTTTTTGATGGGGTTAATGAAATGGGGTTTGCTGCTGCGGCTCTTTATTTTGCAGGCTATGCCCAATATGATACCTGGCAGGCATCCGGGGACAGAGAACAGATCGCTTCCATTGATTTCCTTCACTACATTTTGGGAAGATGCGCAGATATCGGTGATTTACGGCAATTACTGAAAAATCTCTCAATCGTAGGTCTTGAAGATCCGGTGACAAAGACTGTGGCTCCATTGCATTGGATGGTGGTAGACCGAAGTGGGGAGTGTGTTGTCATAGAGCAGACGGAAAGAGGTATGGAAGTAATAGCAAATTCCATTGGTGTAATGGCGAACAGTCCAGATTATCAGTGGCATAAGACGAATCTGAGAAATTACATGGAGGCTACTCCCTATCAGTCCGAGGAGGCTAACTGGGGGAATGTCCGACTGACACCATTTGGACAGGCGGGAGGCACCCAGACTCTGCCGGGAGGGTACACGTCTCCGGAACGCTTTGTCAGGACCGCTTATTTAAAATCATTTATTCCCGCACCTCAAAGCCGTATGGAAGCGGTTGTTTCATGCTTTCATGTCATGGAGAGCGTTACCATACCGAAAGGAGCAGTTGTAACCAGCAGGAATACTTATGATTACACCAAATATACAGCTTTTATCAATACGGCTACCTGTGAATATTTTTTCAAGACTTATGACAATATACAGGTTGGAATGGCAAGTCTTTTTGAGAATTGCGCCCAATCCCCGGAACTTGTGAATCTGGGCGGACTATAGTAGCAAGCCGGGACGGCAAAAAGCCTATTGATAAAAGGCCGTTCCGGCCCTATACGGAGCTAAGTTTTCTCAGCCTTGATCTTCTCCCCGGTATTCTGCTGGCGTCATTTGATAAACTTCTTTGAATTTCTCATAAAAATAAGTCCGGTTCTTACAGCCCACTTCCTCAGCAATGCTTAGAACTGGCAGATTGGTAGTCTTTAAAAGTAGGGCGGCCTGAAGCATCTGCTGTTTTATCTTCAACTGTGAAAATGTGATTCCTGTGCCCTTCTTGATCAGTTGGTATAAATGGCTTTCGGAGAAATGAAGAGTATCCGCGATGTTCTGAAGGCGGCAGCTATCCTTATAATAATTCTTTTCAAGATAATCAAGTACTGTTACTATGATCTGGTTTTCCTTATTATCACGGAAATATTCCTCCGCATCAGTCGTAATGGAATGAATCAGCAGAAGAAAGACGATCGAAAGATAATGCTCCAGCAGTTCTCCGCTATACAGGGAGGGATAGAAGTGCTCTTGTATCAGTAAATCCAGAACAGATTCCAGACGATTGCTTGCAAACAGCTCCTGTTTTGACGGGGCCGTATGAAAAATCAGGTATTTGTCGTGACTGTGGCTTTCTGATATGGCAGATACGATGAATTTCCCCAAAAGTCCCTGCTTTCCGATCCAATTCACAAACTTTGCCTTAAAAAATGCCTTGGTAAAAACGATGTTAAATACAATATCACTCGCTTCCTTGTAAGCGGCATGATGTACCACGTCTGCATCCAGGATACAGATATCACCCTGGGTCATGGTAACTTCCTTTCCGTTAATGACAAAGGTACAGCTGCCTGAATAGATATAGTTCATTTCCATATCGGTATGATAGTGAAAGGGAATTTCAGTAAACCGCGTTTCTTTAAGAACGCCTACGGTATAATCGCTCAGCGTATTGGGGAAATCAAAGCGGTAGCATTTTCTGCCGTTTCGTTCCACTGTCTGCATATTGCTGTAAACCGGACTTAATTTCCCGGGATGATCTAAATGCCATTGCTCACTTTTCGTTATCTCAAATATCTTTTCTTCCGAGTTCTTCACAACTATTTCCTCCCATGAAAAACGAATATGATAAACAGGATAAGTTTTATGTTATATACAATGTTCTGTTTTACGGATATACTATTAATATCATACAATTACTTCTGGATTAATACAACAGTTATTGTTGAGTATTAAAGAAAATTGATATGATTAGAACATGCGGCATGTACGGTAAATGATAAATTTTTGCATATCAGGCGCTCGATATACAAAAATGCTGATTTGTAAGATGGAGGAGGATTTACTATGACAAATGCTGAATTGGCGCAAGAAATACTTAAGTCTGTAGGCAAAGAAAATGTTATTAGTTTAACACACTGTATTACCAGGCTGCGTTTTGTCCTTAGGGACGAAGCTCTGGCAGATACAGAAAAGATTAAGGCACTGGAGGGGGTTCTGGGTGTCCAGACAAAATCAGGCCAATATCAGATTATTGTGGGAAATAAAGTAGAGAAGGTATTTGCAGAATTACAGCCCATACTGGGCCAAAATGGAGATTTGGTACAGATGGAAGAAGCCGAGCAGCCAGCAGTGAAAAGGAAAAATTGGTTTAACAGACTGATGGAGACCATATCTTCAATCCTGATTCCTAGCTTGCCTCCTGTTATCGGAGGCGGCATGATCAAAGGCTTCCTGTTCACTTTCTGGTACCTTGGGTGGATAGAATGGGGCAGCAATGGATTTGAATTACTGAATCTAATTTCAGACTGTATGTTCTATTTTTACCCGTTCCTGTTGGCAACCAGTGCAGCAAAACGTTTTAAAACAAATGAATACATGGCACTTGCACTGGCCGGCGCTCTGATGTATCCTACCATAATCAATGGAGTTGGAGGCGAGGTCACCGGTCTGACCCTCTTTGGTATCATCAAGATTCCATTTATAGATTACAGTGCTTCAGTCATTCCCATTTTAATTTCCGTATGGGTGCTAAGCTATGTATATAACTTCTTTCAGAAGCACATTCCCGATATTGTCGGCACAATTTTCACACCGGTTTTAACCCTTTTCCTTATGATACCGCTTCAGATGATTGTTTTTGCACCGCTGGGGTATGGGCTTGGTGAGTATATTGCAAAAGGTGTAAATATATTGTTAGGTCTGTCTCCTGTTGTAGCCGGATTTATAGTCGGCGCTGCCCGCCCATTTATGGTGTTTACCGGCATGCATCACGCTATGCGTGTGATTGTGCAGCAGCAGATATCCTCATTCGGAGGTACAACAATCGGCGCCATGAATTATATGAGCGTATTTGCACAGGCGACTGCACCGCTGGCAGTATATTTTGTCACTAAAAGCAGGAAAATGAAAAAGCTTTCTATGTCAGCTGCTGTTTCCGGCTGCCTTGGTGTGACTGAGCCTGCTTTATACAGCGTTATTGTGAAATATAAAATCGTACTGATAGCGACATCCATTGGAGGCGGGATTGGCGGTGCAATTGTTTCTGCATTTGGTTCGGCGGAGTATGCCATGGTTATGTCCAGTATATTGACCATACCGGCCACCGTGGGTGAGGGTTTTATGGGAATTGTTATTGGCATTCCTGTTACGATAATTACCACTATGCTGATCGTCTTTTTCGGGAGAAATAGTATTATAGCGCAGGATGAGGCAGAGGGGCTTATATAATAAAGTAGAGTAACTGGCGGGCATGCTTTTTCCGGCTGCCCGTTAATATAAAAACATGGAGGCTGAAATATTGAAAGTTATAATTGAAAACACAATTGATGAGATGAGTATGACAGCAATGCAGCATTTGCTTGGGTATATGTACCGGCATAAGCGGGTGAACTTATCTATAACAGGAGGAACAACCCCTGGCCGTATGTATGAGATGCTGGTTCCTATGGTTAAGGGAAAAGATTGTTTTAGCAATGTACATTACTATAATTTTGACGAGATACCTTATCGGGCCGAAAATCGGGAGGGAGTTACTATTTCAGGACTGAGAAGCGCTTTCTTCACACCAGCCGATATTGCCGAAGATAATATCCATGTGCTGAACCAATATAATTACACCTCTCAGGATGAGCGCATTGCGGCTGACGGCGGTTTGGATATGATTCTCCTTGGAGTGGGAGCTGACGGGCATTATTGCGGCAATCTACCGGGAACTACCCATTTTGGTGACAAAACAGTTAAGGTCGCATGTGATGATAGAATAAAAAACAGGCTGGCTGAAGAATTTGAGGGAGTGACAGAACATATCCCAGATTACTATATCACCATGGGTCCCCGCAGCATTATGGATGCAGGCAGTTTGGTCATGATCGCATCAGGCACGAAGAAGGCCGGGATTGTTAAACAGTTGGTTGATGGAATTGTTGATGAAGCTGTACCCGCTACTCTGCTTACACTTCATCCAAGGTTTACATTGATTGTTGATAAGGATGCGGCCTCACTGTTATAAATCCATATGAAACAAATTCCAAATGAATAGCATGACCAAATAAAAAAGGCGTATTACATGACTGATCCTCTAAAATGGACCCTATAAGATAGACAGTTAAAAAAGCGAAAATTGCTTATATTTTAACTTACCCTACCTTGTAGGGTCTTTTTTTTGTTATACTCATAGCATAAATAAGGAGCGTACTTTATGGGAAAAAATTATTTTACAGAGAAACAGCAGGAACAGCTTCGTAATAATCCATATATTGAACGCGTTTCTGAGAAAGCAATTACATATACAACTGAGTTTAGAAAAAAATTTGCCACAGAATATGAGGATGGAAGATTGCCTTCTATTATTTTACGTGATATGGGGATTGACCCACAACTGCTTGGTAATCGTAGAATCGATACAATTACGAGACGCATAAAGAAATTCAGTCTTCGGGCGGAAGGGTTTGAAGACACACGTAAAAATAATTCTGGACGCCCTTCAACTAAACAATTATCCGAACAGGAACGTATTGCATATCTAGAACATCAGGTAAAATATTTAAAACAGGAGAATGAGTTTTTAAAAAAAATCAATTTTCTAGACAAACAAGCCGAATGGGTAGAAAAGCGGAAGCAACTCCAGAAGAAAAATTCAGACTCATCCAAGAAATGATTTCACGGGATAATAATGAACTAAACCTCAGCTGGCTCTGTGAATTGGCACGGGTATCCAGAAGCGGTTATTATAACTGGTTAAATTCAAAGGATAAACGAAATGAAAAAGATGCTAGAGATAAAGCTGACTTTGACTTGATTCTTAAAGCATATCTGTATCGTGGTTATGATAAAGGAAGGCGCAGTATCTACATGCGCTTGCTTCATATGGGAGTACGTATGAATCAAAAGAAAATCAGTCGTTTAATGAAGAAATTCAACTTGTTTTATCCTATACGTAAAGCGAATCCATATCGAAGAATGGCAAAAGCTTTAAAAACAGATGCTGTATCTGATAATCTTGTACAACGCGAGTTTTCAGAACATGGTGCAGGCAAAATCCTTCTCACCGATATTACGTATCTGTTTTACAACCATGGATGTAAAGCATATTTATCTGTAATAAAAGATGCCTGTACGAAACAGGTATTGGCCTATGTTCTTAGCGAATCCCTTGAAG
>NZ_JPME01000007.1 GCF_000732605.1 Lacrimispora celerecrescens
ATTCACTCTTCTCACCCTGGCTTTCGATATACTGCTTAAGGACAGTTAAGGGAGCTCCACCAGCGGTTATCAGACAAAAGCTTTGACTCCAGAAATATTCGTTCCACAGTTTCTGACGAACTTCCGGAAACTCTTTCTTAATCAGTCGGCTGCTGGCACTTTTATAAGCATTGATAAACTTACTGATTTCGGTTTTGGGATGGGCACGAAATAAAATATGGATATGGTCTGTATCATGATTCCATTCCATAAGTGTTATATGTTAGTTCGGTGCGATGTACTCAAAAATCTCCTTCGCACGAGACGATATAAGGTTATCTAAAACCATAGTATCACCAGCCTTTCATTCTATTCGACTGAATATATTATATCGCAAAAATTGATTTGTATTAAGAGATTATAGCGATTCATCCCACCACCTTAGAGGTGGGGGAATTCTAGCTAATATATGTTAAATTGGAATTAAGGATTTTTTTCTATTGTTTATTTGGTGCAAGTGAGAAAATATTGAATCATCGGCCCCATCTTCTCTTTCTTTACTACTTTAAAATATGGCATCAATATTGTCTCAAATTCATTATTCGATATATTATATCGATCAGTTCGGCCCAGATAATCTTCAATAAGTGCTGTAATTTGAAATTCAGGACTTCCTATATCTGGGATATCAAGTATATATTTACCTTCCGGTTTCATTATCCTATGAGCTTCTGCAATTGCCTGCTTTACAAAGTCCTTTTCAAAATATTCCAACGAACCAATACAAGCACCAATATCAAAAAAGCTTTCAGCATATGGTGTTACATGCATACTGCCGCAATATAAAGAGCCAATCGTAACGTGATTCTTGTGAACAAATTCTTGCAGCAGCTCTATGGTCTTTTCACTTATATCAACTCCATAATATGTTGATGGCCATTCATTATATCCTCGAAACATTAAGTTCAAACAACACCCAAGGTCAATAAAGTTCATGCCTTTTTTGGGGGATAGATATTCCACTATTTCTTTTTGACCGCTGTCTGAGAGTGTTTCATTCATCCGCATTTTCAGATACAAAGTATAATTAGGATTATTTGTAATATGTGGTGGAAGGCTCTGATAAGAATCAATCCCTTTTCGTCCTAAATCAATTCCTTTATCATACGATTTGGCAACTAACTCCAAATGCTCTTTCATTGTGTTAACCCTCCGACTAAATTCCAATATACTTTGTTTAATAATACAACAACCCCTTCTAACTATCAATAATGAACTTCCAATGTACATAGCTAATATTTACCATTGGCTTTCTTCACCACAAAATATCTCTTTCGACTATAATAAAAAAGCAACTACCAATTTAGATAGTTGCTTCAATAAATTCACCTTATTACTCTTCGCTTCAATCAACCTATTTCATCTGTTTCCAGTATTTTGATAGAAAAGCAAAAGTAATAATAGGATTTATCAATCCGGATAATGAGGTTATAAAACCTATATCATGTATTGCCACATTTAGTACCATTGTAATTACTGTAAGAACTATAATGGCATAAAAAGCAATCTTTCTTTTCTTAATTAATAACAGTATATAAGCTACGCAGCCAGCGACACCTATAACAGCCAAATCAAAAGATCCTATTGTACAATTGGCAATTATAGCAAGAGCGCTAAAAACGATGCAAATGATACTCCAGATTTTAATACCTTTACCAAATACTATTGCTTCTTCATTCATTTTATTACCTCTTTCTTTTTTATAAACTACATATTTATAATCGACCTTACCGATAAATTCTTAAGGTTTTAAAAAAAGAAAAGTATTTTGTACCGTTGTTGAATGGGATGAGTATGGTGCAACTGAATATATTGATTTGCGGAATTAGTCTCAATGAGAAATACAGACCAGCGCTTCTTTGAGGATAATTGGGTCATTTGCGAAGATACCGAAGATTATAAAGCTATGTTGGTTTATGACTTTTAAAGGTTGCAAAATAAGCCCTCCATCAATTGTGCTATTACAATTAATAAAGAGCTTATTTATATGATAAAAACATTACTGATTGGTCTTGAAAATCTACCCCTATTTCTACTTCCATTTCCATGATAGATCCTGTTATAATACGATAGTTTACGATACTATATAAATTACATTTAAATTAATTTAAAATGCGGAAAACCTTGTAAAATAAAGGATTTTTATTCCTCCGCCTCCAGTAAATAAGGAGTGATCTGATATACATAAAAGTTGAGCCAATTCCCATACAGGGTATTTGCCCCATTCCTCCAATTAAGTACCGGCACCGTATCCGGGTCATCATTTTCATAATAATTACAAGGTATTTCAGGCTCCAATCCCTTCCCCAAGTCCCTATGATATTCCCCGTCTAAAGTCATACGGTCGTATTCCGGATGGCCCTGGACAAATACCTGCTTCCCATCCCGGCTCATCACCAGAAAAATCCCGGCCTCTTTTGATTCCGCAAGAATCACAAGTTCCGGCTGCTTTTCTATATCCTCTCTCCTTACCTCCGTATAACGGGAATGAGGAGCCATCACATAATCGTCCAGACTGCGGACAAGGGGGACCTTCCGGTCCAAAACCTTGTGCCGATAGATGCCTGACAGCTTACTCTCTCTTTTATATTTCTGTATGCCATAATGGTAATAAAGACCTGCCTGGGCCCCCCAGCAAATGTGGAGAGAACTGGTCACATGGGTTTTGCTCCATTCCATGATCTTTTTTAACTCTTCCCAGTAGTTAACCTCTTCGAATTCCATGTTTTCCACCGGTGCTCCGGTGATGATCATTCCATCGAATTTCTTTTTCTTTACCTCATCAAAATAAACATAAAATTTATTTAAATGGCTGGCTGACGTATTCTTGGAGGTATGGCTCTCCAGCATCAAAAAGGTACAGTCCACCTGCAGCGGAGTGTTGGATAGGGCCCGGAGAAGCTGAGTCTCTGTCTCTTCCTTAACAGGCATGAGATTAATGATCAAGATCTGAAGAGGACGGATATCCTGGCTTAAAGCACGGTCCTCATCCATCATGAAAATGTTCTCTTTTTCCAGTATGACTTTTGCAGGTAAATCCTTTTGTACTTTAATTGGCATAATTTATTCCTCCAACATTTTTATGAAATCCTCTTCTGAAATAATGGGCACCCCAAGTTCCTTTGCCTTTTTATTTTTGGAAGAATTGGACGTAGTATCATTGTTGATCAAATAGGTTGTCTTGGAGGTTACCGAACCGGTAGCCTTGCCTCCATGAGCTTCTATGGCCTCCTGAAGGGCTTTCCGGTTCTCATAGTGGTTCACGGAACCGGTTATGACAAATACCATACCATCAAAGATTCCGTCCCCACTGGACTCCGTATCGCCCTCGATGCTTACTTCAGACATCAGGCGGTCCACCATTTCGTTATTCTTCTCTTCCTTAAAATAAGTGATCCAGGCATCTGCTAACACCTTTCCGATTCCCGGGACTGCAGTCAGTTCCTCTTCTCCTGCGGTGCGCATCTTCTCGAAATCAAACTTAAATTCCTGGCACAGCATCTTGCATTTGCCAATCCGATTCCCGCGATCCCCAGGCCATAGATCAGCCTTGGTAGGGTGGTGTGGGAAGCCTTTTTCACCGCTTTTATCAGGTTGTCGTAGGATTTTTTCCCAAAGCCTTCCATCTGGGTAATGACTTCCTCATGCTGCTCCAAATGGAAAATATCTGCAAACTCCCGGATGAACCCAGCTCCGATGAATTTTTCTAAGGTCGCCTCTGATAGACCGTCAATGTTTAATGCATCCCTGCTCGTAAAAAGGGTAAAGCCTTTCAGCCGTTTGGCCTGGCAGTCCGGTTGGTGCAATATAAGCTCTTGACATCATTCATCCTGCGGATCTCCGTCTTTCCGCCGCAGACAGGACATTGCTCTGGAATCTGTATCTTTTTACTTCTTGTCAGGTTATCGGCAATCTGAGGAATGATCATGTTAGCTTTATAAACCGTAATTTCATCTCCCTCTCCCAGTTCCAATGCCTCCATAATACTTAGATTATGGACGCTGGCCCGGCTAACCGTGGTTCCTTCTAACTCCACCGGGTCAAAGATTGCTACCGGGTTGATGAGCCCGGTTCTTGACGGGCTCCATTCGATGTGGTCAAGTTTTGTTTCTTTGATTTCATCGGCCCATTTAAATGCAATGGCATTACGGGGGAATTTAGACGTGTGGCCAAGGGATTCACCATAAGCGATATTATCCAATAGAAGCACCAGGCCGTCTGAAGGAATATCATAGCTGGATATGGCTTTGGAAAACTCCTCTACTGCCTCAGGCAGGGAATCTCTGGTCACCATTTTATAATCCACTACATCAAAGCCCTGCCTCTTTAACCATTCAAACTGCTCTTTTCTGGAGTTTTTAAAGTCAACGCCCTCAGCCGTCACAAGGCCAAATGCTTTAAAGTTCACATTTCTCTTAGCCGTGATCTGGTTGTTTAACTGCCTTACGGATCCGCTGCATAAATTCCTTGGATTTTTGTATTTGGCAGCTACGTCTTCGATCTCCTCATTGATCCGGTTAAAATCCGAATACTTGATCACTGCCTCTCCACGTAAAACCAACTCTCCCTGATGGGATATATTTAAAGGAATGTTAGAAAATACTCTTGCATTATTTGTGATGACCTCGCCGATCTCTCCGTTTCCCCGGGTCACGGCCTTTTGAAGGGTTCCGTGGTTATAGGAAAGAACTACGGTCAAACCGTCAAGCTTCCAGGACAGTACTCCAGTCTGGCTACCCAGCCACTCCTGCAGGCTTTCCGTGCTTTTGGTCTTATCCAGGGAAAGCATGGGGGTCTCATGGGCCTCTTTGGGAAGCTCACTTAAAGCCTGGTACCTACATACTGCGTGGGGCTTTGGGAAAGTATGATTCCAGTCTCCTCTTCCAGCTCCTTTAACTCATCATAGAGCCTGTCATATTCAAAATTGCTCATGATTTCCCGGCTTTCCTGATAATAAGCCTTTCCTGCTGCCGTTAGAACGGCAATCAATTCTTTCATTCTGCTTATTTTAACGTCCATCAGATATCTCCTTTTTCTGTTCTTTATAGGAATGATTCGTGGAGCCGTTTAAGGCCTCTTTCATCTGGTGGTACTCTTTTTTTGAAAGCTCCCGGTAAGCTCCGGGCTTTAACTCTCCAAGTTCAACATTCATAATTCGCAATCGTTTTAACATCCGTACTTCAAAGCCCAGCTGTCCGCACATTCGACGGATCTGGCGGTTTAGTCCCTGGGTCAGGATGATCCGGAATGCTTTTTCACCGGCTTTCTTTACAACGCAGGGCTTGGTGGTCACATTTAACTCCGGCAGGAATACTCCCTTTTTCATCTTCCGGATAAATTCATCGGTTATCGGGCGGTTAACCTTTACCAGATATTCTTTTTCATGAGCATTTCCGCTGCGCATCATCTTATTTACCAGAGAACCCTGATTGGTCATGAGAATCAGCCCCTCGGAATCCTTGTCCAGACGGCCGATGGGGTAAATTCTTACAGGATAATCCACCATGTCCACAATATTTGGGGCGCGGTCCTTATCCGAAGTGGTGCATACAATGCCTTTGGGTTTATGAACAGCTAAAAGAACCTGTTTATCCTTATGGCTATTATCTCCGTTTCCTGATTGAATGGTGCGTCCGTTTACTGTAACGGACTGACCTGGAATAACTCTCTGGCCGGGCGTAGCCGCTTGTCCATTAATACAGACTTTACCAGCCTCGATGAAGCGATCCGCCTCCCTCCGGGAACATACCCCTGCTTCACTTAAAAATTTGTTCAGACGGATTCCTTCTGTTTCCATGTTTCCTCTTTCCTGCCTATACGTTTAGGCATAATGGTATCCCCATAGGGGTTCTTTCTACCTTACTACATACTAAATAAAAATTATAACATTACCAGGAAGGTACGTCAATTCATCCGGATATTTTGAACGTGGTTTTCCTGTCCTTTGAATCTAACTCATATCAACGGTTGAACTTTTGAAAAATTTGTTATAAAATGGAAGAAGATTATAAATTTTAAAACTTTAGGAGGAATTGCTATGCCATGGACACAAAATTTATCCGTAGGGATATCAATGATTGACGATCAGCATAAAATGTGGTTTGAGAAAGCAGAAGCGCTGTTTGAAGCAGGAAAAAATAACCGCGCAAAGGAATACGTTGGAGAGCTTCTTGATTTTTTGGATGATTACACAAAAAAGCATTTTTCAGACGAAGAAAAATACATGATGAGCATCCACTATCCCGGCTATGCGGAGCAAAAGCAGGCTCATACTGCATTCATTGCACAGCTGGAAAAATTAAGGAATGATTATAAATCTTCCGGAGGCAATCTTCTGGTGATCTTAAACGCAAATCAAATGGTAGTGGATTGGCTCACAAAACATATTTCCAACATGGATAAAAAAATTGGTGATTATGCAAAGAATGCTCACTAATTATTTCAGATGAAAAAGGGCGGCCCCGTTGGCCGCCTTTTTCAATGTCCGGTTTAAATAAACTTATATTTCACTTCACATCCGTAGGATACCCGGCTGCAGATGTTTACCACCCGCTCCATGACAGCGGATATTTTTCCTGTGTCCATTTCAATATTCATTTCTTTTAAGTCTTCCGAGATTCTAATACCTTTCACCCCGTCAACCTTGGCAATCTCGCCCTCGATTTTTCTGGCTTTCAACCGGTCTGACAGGGCGTAAACGTGGTAGATCCTGCTCACGCTTCACCCTCCTTTCCCATTTGGTATTCTACTCCTATTGTAGACAATCACAGGGAAATTTAAACATCAGAGGAAAACCCTTGCAATAGTTGTGAATAAAAAGCATATGACAAATCCGGTTACCGTGGGTACCAGCCAGGATATAGCCGTCCATTTCATGCTCTGTGTCTCTTTCCGGATGGTAAGGCAGGTGGTGGAACAAGGCCAGTGCATCAGGGAGAACAGCATGGTACTGATCGCAGTAATCCAGGTCCAGCCATTGGCTACAAGAAGCTCTTTTAAGACGGACAGATCGCTGATATCCCGAATGCTTCCCTCTGCCATATAGGACATGATAATGATGGGAACCACGATCTCATTGGCCGGAAAACCCAGGATAAAAGCCAGAAGAATAACTCCGTCTAAGCCCATGAGCCTGGCAAAAGGATCCAGAAAGCCGGAACAGTGAGCCAGCAGGGTTGCATCTCCAACCGATATATTGGCCAGAAGCCAGATGACCAGCCCGGCGGGAGCCGCTACGGAAATAGCACGGCCTAATACAAACAGGGTACGGTCAAATATAGAACGCACGATGACTTTGCCGATCTGTGGCCTCCGGTATGGCGGCAGCTCCAAGGTAAAGGATGAGGGGACCCCCTTTAATATGGTGGCTGATAATAGCTTCGATATGACAAGCGTCATAATAATCCCAAGGATGATCACGCCTGATAAAATGGCTGCTGACAATATGGAGGAAAAGGCGCCCGAGGCCCCTCCCACGAAGAACATGGTAATAATGGCGATCATGGTGGGAAAACGTCCGTTACATGGCACAAAATTATTGGTAATCATGGCAATCAGCCGCTCTCTTGGAGAATCGATGATTCGACAGCCGATAATACCTGCTGCATTGCATCCAAACCCCATGCACATGACAGCGGAAATTTATGCAAAACCATTCCTTTCTTCTGCAGGAGGCAACACTTTGTAATAGATTCGGATCGTCTGGTATTTACAGCCTGCTCTCCCCCCTTCTCCTTCACAGCTTTGGAAAATCTCAATTCTGTCTATAAATTTTCCAAGCAAATCAGAGGAAAGCCCTTTTTCCTGGCTTATTTCTTCTAACAGGCTGGAAATTAGGCCGTTAAAAGCAGGTACTTCCTGAGCCAAAGAACAGGGTCTTTCCATTAAGGCCAGGCTTTCTGCAATCTTCTTTTCCTCATTTTCACAGGAATTAAGCATTTTATAAAACCGGTCCTCGCCAATCCTTCCGTTTACCCGGTCTTCATAAAGCTTTTCGATTATGTGTCCAAGCTCTATTTCCCTTTTTTTGAGTGAATCAGCCAACTTTTCTTCACTATGCATTACGCCAGGGAAAACAGGCTCCTGAAGGGCTTCTTCCATCTCTTCCTTTTCACTTTCAGGAAAAGAAAGCAGGATTCGGATTTCCTGAAGTACCACATGATAAAGAAGCTCGTAATCCATAAAGTGATTTGTACACTCTTTCTTTCCGTATAGCTTATACCCCCCGCATACCAGTTTGCGGGATTGCGCTTTACTTCCGGTTCCTGTGGACGACATATTTCTGCCACAGTCCCCGCATATGGCAATTCCGGAAAAAATATTGGTAAAACCGGTTTTGGGCGTGTTTTTACGGGAAATGCTCCGCCTTCTTACCCGTTCAAAAATCTCCTCGGAAATAAGTGGCTCATGCATATTCTCAACGACCACCCACTCTTTCCTGGGCTTCCGGAGGGTCACGCTGCTTTTAAAAGAAACTTTTACGGTCTTTCCCTGGGCGATATGACCTAAATAAACGGGATTGCTTAACAGCTTACAGACCGTACCTGATGTCCATTCCTTTCTATTAGAATAATCATCCGGATTCAAATAAGGCCGCCCGGCGCAGCGGTACATGGCTGGTGTCAGCACCTTTCTCTTATTTAACATATCAGCGATCCGGGATGGAGCCGCTCCCTGCTCCGCCCATTCAAATATCTCCCGGACAATGGAAGCTGCTACAGGATCAACGAGAAGGTGGTTTTTATTTTGTGGGTCCTTTTGGTAGCCGTAGGGAGCAAAATTCCCGATAAATGCCCCCTCTTTTATTTTGGTCTGAAATGCACTGCGGATCTTTTTAGAAGTATCCCTGGCATACATCTCATTTACAATGTTCTTAAACGGTGCAATATCACTCCACGGACTATCAGAATCATATCCGTCATTGACCGCTATGTATCGGATTCCTTTGGAGGGGAAATAAATTTCGGTAAGCTGTCCTGTCATGATATAATCCCTTCCAAGACGGGACAGATCCTTGGTGATCACCAGGTTTACCTTCCTTGCATCGATATCTTCCAGCAGCCGTTTCCAGGCCGGGCGGTCAAAATTGGTTCCGCTGTAGCCGTCATCCACGTACTCCTCGTATATTTCAAAGTCATTTTCTATCGCGTAGGAACGAAGCATTTTCCGCTGAGTACCAATGCTGGAGCTTTCCCCTGTACCATCGTCGTCTTTTGACAGGCGCATATAAAGCGCCGCCTTGTAGCAGACTGGTGCCCTTGCAAAGACGTTCTTTTTCTCATAGGATGACTGAGTTAATCGATCCATCTCTTACACCTCCTGGAAAATCTTATTCCAGCAGGTTTGTACCATATACTTTAGAGGCTGCTTCCTAATCAGTCTTCTTTCCTGTAAGGCTCTCCCGGTATTCATTGGGAGAAAGACCTGTTACACGCCGAAACTGTGTGTAAAAAGCTGAAAGGCTCTCAAAACCGCTTTGTAAAGCAATCGGCAAAATATTATCTGAGGTATCAGCCAGAAGCTTTTTTGCACTGGCTACCCGTAAGGCATTTAAATACTCCGCCGGAGTCTTTTCATATTGGTTCTGAAACAATTGGAGGATTCTGTTTCTGCTGAGTCCAAGCTTACTTAATTCTTCCCTTAAGCGATCATGGTCTGAAAAATAAAGGTCATAGACATCTTTAATTTTTTCCGCGTTCTCTCTCTGGGGGTAAAATTCCAGCAAATCAGGGCGGCAGCGCTTACAGGGGCGAAGCCCGCTTTCACATGCCTGTTCAGCCGTATCAAAGAATTCAACATTTTCTCGTTTGGGACTTTTGGATTTACAGGAAGGACGGCAGAAAATACCTGTTGTTTTTACTCCGTAATAAAATCTGCCGTCATAAGACGCATCACATTCCAGCGCTGCCTTCCATTTTTCCTCCTCTGTCAGCATGGTAATACACCTCCTTTCATTCATTTAACGTACTAATCTTCCATAAATAAATGGAAGCTACCGAGCCATAGGGCGAATACCGGCTCTTGCATACTTCGAATTGGTCCTTTGTCAGCTTAGGAAATCCATATAGCTTTTCCATTCCCCGGCGAATGGCGATGTCACCCCAGCTAACCACGTCAGGACGCTCCATACAATTAATGAGAAGCATTTCAGCCGTCCAAAGTCCAACCCCTTTTATCGTTGTTAAGTACCGGATAACCTCCTGGTCCGGCAGTACCCGCAAATCACCCAGACGGATCTTGCCCTGTAAAATGTCCTTTGACAGCTCAGAGATGGTAACAGCCTTTTTCATGATCATGCCGCAGCGCTGAATATCATCCGCTGAAACGGCTGATAAATTTTCCGGGGTAATATCTCCCAGGCTTTCCTGCATTCGGTTCCATACGGTTTTGGCAGAACCTACAGATACCAGCTGGCCTATAATTGCATTGACCAGAGCAGCAAAGAGATCAGGAATTATCTCCCTCTCCACCCGTCCGAACCGTGCCATCGCAGCACCTAGCACCGGGTCAGACTGGGAGAGGTATTCTACTTCCTTCCTATCGTAATCAAAAAACTTTGTCTCAACGGCTGCCATATGTCACTTCCAATTCCAGTAGCTTCTCCTTGATTTCCAGGCCTGCCGCATAGCCTGTCAATTTGCCATCTGAACCCACTACCCTGTGACACGGTGTCAGAAGCAATATGGGATTTTTACCATTTGCCATACCAACCGCCCGGGCTGCGTCCGGTCTCCCGATCATTGCAGCAATCTGTTTATAGCTTCGCGTCTCTCCGTACGGAATTCTGTGCAGGGCTTCCCATACGGTCTTTTGAAACTCCGTTCCTTTTGCAGCAAGCGGCAAATCGAATCCCTTGCTTGTCCCGTCTAAATATTCCTTAATCTGCTTTTCTGCTTCTTCCAACAAGGGGGTCTTTTGTTTATCGGAGATTTCATTGGTATCTTTTACAAAAAGCAGCTCCGTTATAAAACCATCCACTTCGGATATTTTAATCGGTCCTAGGACGGTTTTAATATATGCTGTATGTTTCATAAGATTTGCCTCCTTTTCTATTATTAATATATCCGAAATCTGTCGACGTGTCCTCCTATTTTGCACCATTAAATTTTTATATTTAAAAATAAGGACCATCATCGCTATGGATTCCGGTCCTTTTGCATTATTGATAAAGAATTGGTATGAAATCAATTTACAGCCTTTCCGTAAGCTCTGTTTCCTATCCGATATAGCTGACACTGGTTATGACCGAAATTCCCCGGCATCCCGACGTTTTTTCAATAATTCCATTACCAGCTCCTTTACTGTCTTTTCACCAATAAAAACTCGTTCCACATTTATGGACATGTTTTTTTCCTCATAAGTCACCTGATCTGATGAATCCATTCCAGCCACCTCCTGAAAAATCCTATTCAGGCAGGTTTGTACCATATGCGCTATAAACATATATTATTCGTCCCTCATCTCATGATACCTTTTCTATCATAATGATACATCCGCTCAAAATATCCGATATAATGAAACCTTTTATGAGATATCCAATCTGTTTCCAGGACAGCCCATCCCTTATAATAAATCTATCAAAAATAATCAACAGGAGGTAATTTATGAAAAAGCTACTTACAGCAGCAATCGCAGCGTCATTGACCAGCCTGTTTTTAGCTGGCTGCGGAGGAGGCAGCAAGACCGGTTCCGCCAATTTGGCCACGGAAAATGACAGTTCTCAGACGGAGGTAGCCAAGCAGGCGGATGGGAAACAGGATACTGCTATGGGCGACTTAGTCACCCTGCGTTTTTCCTGGTGGGGAGGTGACAGCAGGCATAAGGCGACGCTGGCCTGCATCGATGCCTATATGAAAGAAAATCCCAATATAAAAATCGAGGCGGAGTACGGCGGCTTCGACGGATACCAAGATAAAATTTCCGCAGCGCTGGCCGGTGGTACGGAAGCCGATATCATGCAACTGGATCAGCCGTGGATGTCAACCTTTACCTCCCAGAATCCCGACTTTTTCGCTGACTTAACCCAGTTTGGCGATCAACTGTCTCTGGAGGGTTTCAGTAAAGATTTTCTCAACGATTTCTGCGTTTATAATGGGAAAACGGTATGCCTGCCTACAGGAACCAATGCCCTGGATTTTCTGGTCAACAAAAAGGTGCTTGAAGAGGCCGGTGTAGAATTCGGCAATGTGATTACCTGGGAAGATTTGGTGGAGCAGGGTAAAAAGGTGAATCAAGCAAATCCTGACAACTACATGATCAATATGGATAACGGTATCACATTTTATGTAACAAGAATCTATTTGTACCAGATGACAGGCAAACAGGTTATCAATGAGGACTACACACTGGGAATTACGGCGGAAGACTTAGAAAAAGCTATGACATACACGAAAAGGCTTTTTGATGAGAAGGTGATTGTTCCCTATGAGGAATCCATGATCTTCAAGGGTGCGCCCCAGGACAATCCAAAATGGAATAACGATCAGTTCGGTTCCTGGCTCAACTGGTCCTCAACGGCTGATCAGCAAAGTTGGGGAGCGAATGCGGAAACCCTTCGCTATCCTACCCTGGAAGGATGTGTGAATTCCGGCGTTCTCGTAAGACCGTCTCAATTGTTTGCCATTTCCAATAACAGCAAGCATAAAGAAGAAGCAGCAAAATTCCTCGATTATATGCTAAATCAGGATGCAGGAATTTTAACTCTTAAGGACTGCCGCTCCATTCCGGCATGTGATTATGCCAGAAGCCTTCTCGAAGAAAAAGGTCTGATCTATGAACCTGCCAGCAAGGCCATCGCTTTCGCAATGGAAAATCCGGGAACACCGGAATCTAATGTTACGAATAGTGACGAGGTTTACGACGCTCTGGCTTCCATCATCGAAAAGCTTGTATATGGACAGTATCCCGATGCAAAAGCCGCCGCGGACGACGCATATCAGACCATGTCAAATATGCTTGAGACGATTAAAGCGGATGCACAATAATTAAGCAGACGCTCATGAATGAGAAAAAGGCTGCTGCATACGCAATAATGCAGCGGCCTTTTGACAGATTGGAGGTCTTTATGGAAACAAATATAAAACGTAGGAAGGCCATTATCAACTGGATCAATAAGAATAAGGGATTGTTTTTTATTCTTCCATGGATCATTGGGGTTGCCTGGTTTCAATTCTATCCCTTCGCAAAATCATTTATCTATTCTTTTACCAACTATACCCTGCTCAACCAGCCTAAATTTGTGGGGCTAACCAATTATATCCGTCTTTTCACTCAGGATATGGAGTTCTGGCCTTCATTACGTGTCACTGGAATCTATGCGCTGGTGGTCGTTCCGTTCAAGCTGGCTTTTGCCTTGCTTATTGCATTAATACTGAATATGAAAATTAAAGGGATTGGCCTCTTCCGTACGCTGTACTATCTTCCTTCTATTCTAGGTGGAAGCGTGGCCATCGCGGTCGTATGGAAAATCCTATTCATGAGAGACGGCGCTATCAACGGACTTTTAGCATATGTAGGAATAGGACCGATAGATTGGATCGGAGACCCGAAGACGGCACTGCTTACCATCTGCATACTTTCCATCTGGCAGTTTGGTTCTTCTATGGTACTGTTTCTGGCGGCTTTAAAACAGGTTCCTCAATCACTCTATGAGGCCGCCATTATCGACGGTGCGGGAAAGCTTCAGTGTTTCTTCAAGATCACGCTTCCCATGATCACCTCAATCCTGTTCTTCAATCTGATTATGCAGATGATCAATGCACTTCAGGAATTTACGTCTGCATTCATCATCACCGGCGGAGGCCCTATGAAATCTACGTATGTTCTTGGCATGAAGCTCTATACCGATGCCTTTAAATACTACAAAATGGGTTACGCCAGCGCATTGTCCTGGATTATGTTTTTTATCATTATCTGCATGACCTTGCTGGTATTCCGATCTTCATCTGCATGGGTTTATTACGAAGACGGAGGTGACTTTTAATGACAATACAACGACGAAAGTTGAAAAATAAAGCTATTAATTATATTATTTTAATGGCGGTGGCAGTTATCATGCTTTATCCGCTGATCTGGATGGTGTTCGCTTCCTTTAAAAATAACCAGGAAATCTTTCAGGCAGCGCTTATTCCCTCCAAATGGACGCTTTCCGGCTACATTAACGGCTGGAAAGGCTCCGGGCAGTATACATACGCCACATTTTTCAAGAACACGTTTCTGATGGTGCTCCCCATGGTACTTTTTACCGTTATATCAGCCTCATTTGTGGCTTTTGGATTCGCGCGGTTTCAGTTCTGGGGAAAAAAGGTGTTTTTTGCTATTATGATGGCCTGTATGATGCTTCCCAATGCCGTCATGATCATTCCACGCTACATTATGTTCAAGGATATGGGTTGGCTGAATTCTTATCTACCGTTTATCATCCCCTGCATCTTTGGCGGCGGCTCCTTCTTTATCTTCATGTTCATGCAGTTCTTCCGGGGGATTCCCAGAGAATTAGATGAATCGGCGTATGTAGACGGCTGCAGTGCATTTATGGTTTATCTGCGAATAGTCATGCCGCTGGCAAAACCGGCCGTATTCTCAGCCATGATCTTTCAGTTTATGTGGAGCTGGAACGATTTTTTTGGACCTCTGCTCTATATCAACAGCGTAGGAAAATACCCTCTGGCTCTGGGTCTTCGAATGTCAATGGATGTGAATATGTCGGTCAGCTGGAACAATATCCTTGCTATGGCCATCGTTAGCGTACTGCCGTTGATCGTGCTGTTTTTTACCGCCCAGAAATATTTTGTGGAAGGTGTTGCGGCCACTGGAATAAAAGGATAGAATATGTTTTAGAAAGAAGGTGATGCTTATGTATCGGCTGTTGGTTGCAGACGATGAAAAAAGGCTGTTGTCAGGCCTGTGTGAATTTTACCCCTGGAATGAACTGGGATTTTCCATTGTTGCTCGCGCGGAAAATGGCCAAAAGGCGCTGGACTATATCCATTCCCAGCCGGTTGACGCCGTTCTGACCGATATCGAGATGCCGGTCATGAGCGGAACCCGGCTTGCAGAGATCCTTCATGAGGAGTATCCTCACATCAAGGTGGTCTTTTTAAGTGGCTATGCGGATTTCAAATATGCCCAGCAGGCACTCCGCGTCGGTGTAAAAGATTATATCTTAAAGCCAGTAAAGACAGATGAATTGAAACGGGTAGTTTTAAAGCTTCACAAGGAACTGGAAGCCGCCAGACTAGAAGCGGACCAGTTAGAAAACTCCAAGTCAAACGCCGTGCCTGACTCCTTCGCTCCCAATCAGAAGCAGAGCTATTACGCCGGAATTATCAAATGTGTGACGCACTATATCGAGACAAATTTAGCCTCTGCCAGCTTAGAAGAGGCCGCACAGCGCGTCAGCTTAAGCTCCGGTTATCTGTCCGGCCTCTACAGGCAGGAGACGGGCATAACCTTTACCGAATACTTATTGAAGGCCCGGATGGAAAAGGCCAGAGAGCTTCTGGCTGTTCCTGGCTCTTACATGTATGAAATCGCAGAAACACTCGGCTATGGCAATCCTAAGAATTTAAGCCGTGCCTTTAAATCGTATTTTGGATATTCGCCTAGAAATTACAGAAGATGGGAAGATCAGGATGAGAAAAAGGACCGGGGTGCGCTATAAATTCATAAAACGCAAGTTTATTACATATCTGCTTTCATTTACGCTCCCTGTCCTCATCATGGGAGTGCTGATTTTGACAAATCTCTACCGCATGGAATCGAAGCAGGTGGAAAAACGGATGGAAAATTCCATCCACCTGGCAGAAGGAATACTGGATGGGTTTGCATCGGATGTGCTAGCGCTCAACCGCTATTTAATTAATGGCCGGCAGCTGTCGTCATTTTATCAGACCTTTACAAAGGAGCAGGTGGATTATGCCTCATCCCTGACGCTTGGCCAACTCTCAGCTTATTTAAACTCTATGGGTACCTCAAGGCTTTACATTGATTCCGTCTACTTTTATATAGAAAATAACTTAAAACGTGTTCTAACCTCCGATAAGACGATTACCAATATTGATTCTATGGTTGATTCCGGCTGGGTCAATCTATTACAGACTGTCCAATCAGGCTGTCCTGAAATAATCGGAAGGACCGTGCAGAGAAACGCCTTTTCAGGGGAGTCCGCGCTATGCAGTGTATTTTTTCATTTCACCGCATGGAAGGGCGGGGTTGTGGTAAACTACCGCAGAAACGCAATCGAGGAAGGGCTTAAGAATTCGGTGTTTTACGGAGGAGAACAACTCATTGTATTCGGCAGCGATACACTTCCTCTCTTCTCAAGAGAGCCAATAGATCCGAAACTGCTTTCCTGTCTTGAGGAACTGCTGGAACAACCCGAGGAATATCCGGAGGTAGGAAGCTTTCGTTTTAGAAATAAAAAATATCGTTTAAAATGGAGCAGTTACGCTCCTTTCGAAGCAACGATTGTGACGCTGGTGCCAGAGTGGGAAATCTATGCCACAATGTTTGACAATATTCAGATTATCATTCTCATGGTACTGGTCACTGCGGTAAGCTCCGCAATCCTATCATATTACCGGACGATTCATAACTACAACCAACTTTCCCAGATCATGGATATCTTTGAGAAAGCGGAGCGGAACGAGGAGCTGCCTAGCTTTGTCGACAACGACTGGGATCTCTACTCCAAAATCCTCAACAACCTGGTTCACACCTTTGTCCAGAACAGTTATTTGAAAATGCAGCTGTCCGAACGGAAATATCGGCAGATGGCGGCGGAGTTGATCGCTCTCCAGTATCAGATCAACCCGCACTTTCTGTTTAACACGCTCCAAACCATCAACTACGAGATTCTTCATACCACCCACGGCACCTTCACTACGGTCAATCAGATGGTAGAATATTTATCCGACATACTCCGCTATTCTCTGGGAAGCCCAGAGGAAAAGGTACCGATCCGTAAGGAAGCCGAAATCTGTATGAAGTATATCGAGATCCAGAAGCTGCGGTATAATAAGGAGATTGAAACCAGCTGGAAACTGGATCCGAGTGCTGCGGACCTTCCGGTCCAGCGCATGCTTCTCCAACCACTTTTAGAAAATGCAATTTCCCACGGTCTGCGCTTCAAGGAAAATCAGTGCCGTATCACAGTTAAGGTCTCTTCCGTACATGGAAAAACTCGGGTCGTCGTTGGGGATAATGGGTGCGGGATGAGCCGGAAGCGTTTAAAAGAAGTCCGGGAATCCTTAAAGCAGACGAATGGGGAATTCCCGGCCGAGCATATCGGGCTTGTAAACATCAATCAACGCCTAGCACTCTCCTATTCCGGGGAAAGTGTTCTTCATCTCTATAGTAAAGAAGGAGTTGGAACAATCCTGTACTTTGATGTTCCAGCCAATAGCAAATAGCTTAGTTTAAAAAGGGTATGGCAGCTCCCCTGCCATACCCTTTTCCTTATCCTTTCATTACTCCATATATCCGCCCTTCATTGGCGATACTGCACGTTCACTGAATATTTTCAATACTCCCGACTGGTATTTTGAAGGTCTTGGCTGCCACTTCTCCCGCCGTTCCTTAAGAATCTTTTCCATCTCATCTTCTGTCCTTCGCTGGCCCTTTACGCCTACAATTGCAAGGATCCGGTTAGGAATATCAATTTGGATCATATCCCCTTCCTCCACCAGCGCAATCGGTCCGCCTTCTGCCGCTTCCGGTGAAACATGCCCGATGGAGGGACCGGTGGATGCTCCTGAGAAACGTCCGTCTGTGATCAGGGCGATGGTGCTTCCAAGCTCTTTATCTGATGAGATCGCCTCAGAGGTGTAGAACATTTCCGGCATTCCGCTTCCCTTAGGACCTTCATACCGGATAAATACAGCATCGCCAGGTTTTACACGGTGTTTTAAGACTGCATTAATCGCTTCTTCCTCGCTGTCAAAGGGGCGTGCATTTAACACCGCGTGAAACATCTCCTTTGGACATGCGGTATGCTTAATGACCGCACCCTCCGGTGCCAGATTTCCTTTTAAAATAGCAATAGCCCCATCTGTACCGATGGCATCATGAAACGGCCGGATTATTTCTTCTTTTTTCACCCCTACCCTGGCACAATATTCATCGCATTTGTCATAAAAACCACTTTGCTTCAGCATATCAAGATTTTCACCCAGAGTCTTTCCTGTCACTGTCATTGCATCTAAGTGAAGTACAGATTTAATCTCTTCCATAATTCTGGGCACACCACCTGCATAGTAGAAGTACTGGGCCGGCCATTTTCCTGCAGGCCGGATATCAAGCAGATAATGGGCGCCTCTGTGCAGCCGGTCAAACATCTCAGAATCTATTTCCAGTCCGAATTCATGGGCAATAGCCGGCATATGAATCAAGGAATTGGTAGAGCCGGATATGGCGGCATGCACCATGATCGCATTTTCAAAGGATTTCATTGTGACAATATCTCTTGGTCTTATTCCACTTTTCGCAAGTTCTATAATCTGGTGTCCGGCTCTTTCAGCCACATCCTTTAAATCCGGGCAGGTTGCGGGCATAAGCGCGGAACCTGGAAGCATAAGGCCAAGGGCCTCTCCCATGACCTGCATGGTTGATGCCGTTCCCATAAAGGAACAGGCTCCACAGGAAGGGCAGGCGTGCTGCTTATAATATTCCAGTTTTTCCGGTTCCAGTTCCCCTCTCTGGCACATCGCACTATACTTACCAATCTGTTCCAAGGTAAGAAGATCCGGACCGGCATCCATAACACCACCAGTTACCAGAATGGAGGGCATATTCACCCGGCCGATTGCCATAAGATGAGCAGGCACCGCCTTATCGCAGCTTGAAATATATACTCCGCCGTCAAAGGGAGTTGCGCCCGCATGAATTTCAATCATATTGCAGATCGTATCACGGGAGACCAGAGAATAATTAATGCCGTCATGGCCCTGTGCCATTCCATCGCAGATATCCGTTGTAAAATATCTGGCTGCTTTTCCTCCCTTATCTCTTACCCCATCCACGGTCTTATTCACCAGCTCCAGCAGATGAGCGCTTCCCGGATGGCTGTCCCCAAAGGTACTCTCTACCATGATCTGCATTTTAGAAAGGTCCTCTACCTTCCAGCCCATACCCATCCGAAGCGGGTCCATTTCCGGAGCCAGTTTCCGAATATCCTGACTAACCATAATAATGCCCCTTTCCTATTTATCTTGTATTTTTAATTTTGTATTTATATCTAATTATAATAATTCATCATATGATTGTCAACTATCCTGTTTGATTAACTTCATTATTTCATGTATTTTCCTAAAATTATCATGTATACTACTATATGACACGTGTTCTCTACAATAATTCATCAGACCAATATTTAAATACTTCTTACTCATCTGATCCATTTACACTTGAAGGAATCAGAAATTGCCTTTATAATCATATAAGACGATTAACCAGCGGAAAGGACTTTGCCATGACTCCATCACATAAATCGCTTGCCGATACAACAGCAGAAGGAATCATTAAATATATCATTGATAATAAATTAAAAGAAGGAGCACAGCTTCCCAATGAAACTACGCTTTCCTCTCTTATGGGAGTCGGGCGGAGCACTCTGCGGGAAGCCATACGGGCTCTTGTTTCACGTAATATTCTTACGGTTCAGCAGGGATCCGGAATCTACGTCTGTCACAATACCGGTGTGGCTGATGATCCCCTTGGTTTCATATTTATAGAGAATAAGGAAAAACTGGTGGCTGATCTTTTAGAATTCCGTATGATGATCGAGCCAAGGGTAGCTGCTTTGGCTGCTTCAAAGGCCACTCCAGATCAGGCCGAGGAGCTTCTCCACCTGGCGGAACGGGTAGCCGAATGCTACGACTTAGGAAAATCCCACTCAGAAGCCGATGCCATTTTCCACGCTAAGATTGCAGAAATCAGCGGGAATGTCATAGTACCTCAGCTTGAGCCTCTTATTATGCATGCCATTGATATGCTGATTGACATTACCCATTCCGAATTAAAAGAAGAAACCATAAAAACACATATGGCGATTGTAAATGCCATACAAAAAAACGATCCCATTGCCGCACAGGATGCCATGACTCTTCATCTCATTTATAACCGGGATCGTTTGCGCAAGGCCAATGAAAAAAGTTCTCTTAATAATTCCCATCAATAAAAGGGGCATTCCAAAGATTCTTTTACCTTTGGAATGCCCTAAATTACTCTTTATTATTAATAAAATCGGCGGATTATTTCCGCTGCCCCTTCATGGTTTGCTCTATAATACTGCGCATTGTATCTTCAGAAAGCTGACCGCTTGCATAACCAAATACATTGCCATCCTTATCAATCATAAACGTGGTCGGATAAGAGAATACTCCGTAAGATTCAAATAAATCCGCATTCGTGTCCATCAGAACCGGATACGTGTATCCATTATCTTTCAGGAATTGTTTAATTCCCTCTTCGTCTTTTTCATTCCCATAATTAGGAGCTGCCACACCCAGAACGACTAGTGCATTATCTCCCTCTGTGTCGGCGGTTTCATATATTTTCTGGATGTCCGGCATCTCTGCCCTGCATGGAGGGCACCAGGTCGCCCAGAAGTTTAAAAAGATCGTCTTTCCTTTATAATCAGAGAGAGAATGGGTATTGCCGTACTGATCGGTTAAAGTAAAATCAACTGCCGGAAGAGGCTGATTTGCTTCATCTGACTCATCAGTATTTCCCGGTTCCGATGCAGATTCTTCTTCCAATGCAGACTCTTCTTCCGATATGGGTTCTTCTTCCGATGCTTCTGTAGCTGTTTCCGGCTGCGGTGTCTCCCTTGATTCTGTTACCGTAGGAGATGGAATAGTTGAAAGGTATCCGGTCACTGCATTCATCTTTCCGGTGAACATTAAAATTCCCATAAATACCATGAGAACTCCTCCGACTTTTACCCCATTCTTTGCAATATTGCCGTGAGCCTTAAAGAATTCAAGCACTGTGGTGGTAAAGAATCCTACTGCCAGAAACGGCAGAACAAACCCCAGTGTGTATACTCCGATCAGGACAAAGCCCATTGCCTTTGTGGAGGCTGAGGCTGCCATAAGCAGGACGCTGGCTAGGGCCGGTCCCACACAGGGCGTCCAGGCAAAGCTGAATGTAAAGCCCATGATTAACGCGGTTAAGGGAGACATGGCCAGGGTATTAAGGGAAAATGGCAGTCTGCGTTCTCTTCCTAATACAGAAGAAGTCCCAAATACTCCTAATTGGTATAAACCGAATAAAACTACCAGGATACCTCCCACTCTTGCAAAAATAAGCTGGTTTGATTTAAAAAAGCTTCCAAGAGCTGAGAATCCCAGCCCCAGCAGGAAGAATGCGAAGCTGACCCCGATAACAAAGCAGACAGTGTGAATCATAACCTTGCTGCGTTTATAATAAATCCGCCCGTCTTCCCCCCGGACTCCCGTCCCTCCCGACAGATACCCTATGTAAAGCGGAATGAGTGGCAGCACACAGGGAGAAAAGAAGCTGATAATCCCCTGAAGAAACACGGTCATAACTGGAATACTTACGTCGATAGAAAAGCCCAAATACTGTACCTCCTTTTAAGGTTGTGCCATATGTTACTGATTTCCGGCGTTTTTAGTTGTGATTCTGTATTATTTTCAGTTACAGTTTTGCGTGTAAATAAATATACCATCTCAAAGAAAAAGTGTCAAGTCAAACATGGAAGAATCAAAAAAAGCATAGATTTCCTTTGTCACATGGTAAGCGCCTGCTTTCCGCAAGCGGAACACTTTTTAAAGCATCGGTCTAAATTAAATGCCACTCTGGGAAGGTATCCAAAATCCTCCAAAAGAGTAAACAACGGGAAAAAGATTGCCATAGGAGGAAGCATTACCGATACGACCCAGGCAAGAACCCGGTAAACGCCATGGATCAGCAGTTCAGTGATAATCACCGGCACACCGGAGGCGTCAGCCAGCCCGACTAGCCACGCTTCTAACTTAAACAACACGTTGCTGATTAATTCTGACGGATAATTGGCTCCTGTTATGGTAATCCAGAAGATTCCAAGTAAAACCAGGAACATAATGGGAAAGCCCGTAGCCTTACTGGTAAAAATCCAATCCAGCTTCCGGTCTTTCCGGTTATAGGTCTGGTTTTCGTATTCCACGATACCCTTACATAAATCTTCCGCCTTATTTATGAAAACAGCTGCCATATCGTCGCTTACCTGTTCCTGGGTGATCCCGGCAGCCTTCCATTCTTCCCATATTTCAGCTAGGCAGGAAGTCACTTCTTCTGTCTCAGCCACCGGCTTTCGATATTTTCTTACAGCTTCCATCAAGTTATCATTGGCATCGAGCAGTCTGGCACACAGCCAGCGGGCCTCTTCCTTTCCTTTGGCCACTTGTTCTATTGCAGGCAGGAGTCTGGCAATGGCATCTTCAATGTATTGGGGATATTGGATGAGAGCAGGTTTTTCCCCTTCCTCCTCTGTTTGTTCCAGGCAGCGTTTTAAGCCGGTATAGATCTGATCCAGTCCCTGATTGCTCCTGGCTGCAGTCCCTGCAACCGGGACCCCCAGGCGCTGTTCCAGCATATCAAGGTGCAGGGAAATTTTCTTCTTTTTCGCCTCATCCATAAGGTTTACACACACCACCACTTTAGTCGTGGCCTCCATGATCTGCAGCACCAGGTTTAGGTTCCTCTCCAGGCATGTGGCATCACAGACTACGACTACTGCATCCGGGTTTTCAAAGCAAATAAAATCTCTGGCTACCTCTTCTTCCGTGGAATGTGCCATCAGGGAATAGCATCCCGGAATATCCACCATCACGTATCCCTGCTGTCCATCCGAACACCAGCCCTGGGCGTTGGCAACGGTTTTTCCCGGCCAATTTCCTGTATGCTGGTTCATCCCAGTAAGCTGGTTAAATACCGTGCTTTTACCCACATTGGGATTTCCGGCCAGCGCAATGACCTTATCGTCTTCCTTGCGTTTCTTAATTTCCAGACCACAGTCCACAGACTTTATTCCCATTGATTCCCTGCTTAATCCCATACCTATTCCTCCAGCGAAACGGCGGCAGCCACCATTTCTTTTCCAAAATGACGATTCGCTTTTTCCTCTCCATTTGACTGCACCAGGACACGGCCGGAATCCTCACTTCTGAGAGCGATCACCGCACCCCGTATTAAAAATGCCGTAGGATCTCCTAAAGGGCTTTTTCCAAGACACTCCACAGTAGTACCCTCTATAATTCCAATATCCTGTAAACGCCTTCTCATATCATCATAGGCGGCCAGCTTTGCGATCACTGCTTTCTGACCCCTTTTTAAATCTGCTAAACAAATATTTTCTGACATTCTTCTGCCTCCATTCATCTAAAAAAGTTTCCATATCCTAACATATGCAGGAAATAAAAATCAGGTTCCAATTTATTTACACTGCTTTTTTCTATGTGAATAGGGCAGCCAAAAAGTCGATTACCAACTTTTTAGCCGCCCTATTTTTATTCGTTACATCTTATGGGTCTTACTCCATTTCCTTCCGTCCTTTTCCCCTTCCACTTCAATCACAATGCAGTCCCCATCTTCAGAAAAGTTTACATTCTTAATCAGACAAGGCCCATTGCTGCTGGTAATCACATGGGCAAATACAAGATCCGGTCCATACCCGCGTTCGATCTGATAATTGATATCAGATATAGAGGGGTTATCCGGCCCAATTCCTTCAAACAATTCCTTCCCATTGTTCCAGGTAAATACCCGAGTATGTATATCTCCATCCTCATAATCATGAATCATATTGGTTTGATCTTCTGACAGTACGGCCTTTTTCATATGATGAAGATAGCTATATGGTTTCTTGTCAGAAAACATTTCTATTTCCATACCCTCAGGCTGTTTTATCCGATTTCCGGAAAAATGCATGACCCAGTCAACAGGCAGTTCATTCCCTGCCCCCTTTACCTGGAATACTTCCGCAAAATAATCTTCCTCCCAAGCAATCTTTCTCACCATTTTTACAGGTCGGTAAGTTTCTTCCTTCCACTGAACGATGGTAAAACTGTCCGGCATTTCATAAGGTATGGTCCAATCCGCTTCCGCTTCCACATATACGCCCCCATCCCGTTCTTCATAACGGGTAAGCCTTGCATTAACCGGGGACTGATTTTCTCCGCCGATGTTTACTGTATTGTGGGAACCTGTATTCTTATAAAAATCATAGTGCATAACCGCACCATATCCGGTAGTTCCAAGATCAGGAGATATCCTCTTTCCATGAGCCAAATAACTGATGCCCAGGCGATCATAATGATCATGCTCCCCACCATAGCGGTCATGCTTTATAAGCAGATATCTTTCATCCTTCCCTCTTAAAATCGTGCTCCCTGACTGCCCTGCGTCCACATGGTAATTTCCAAGCTCCATGCTGCACTTTTGCAGCACATCAACCCCATAAATAAAGGCTTCCAGATTGTCTCTCTTTTCTTCTTCATACAGCCGGTTTAGTATATAAAGAAGCTTTTCTCCTCCCAGTTCCCGGTATGCAAATTCATATAAATACAGGCTCGAGGATGTATGTCCGTAATTGGTATCATTCAGCATGGGAATACGGAATCCCGGCTCCAGATAGGATGCCAGCAGCTCCATCATGGCTTTATAATTTGGATGGCTGATATGGCTGTGTGGGGTATGAAGTGCAAATTTTTCATAAGCAAAGAAACTGGTCAGGGCATAAAAATGATAGCCGAGTGCCCCTTCAAACCACATGTGATCCGAAAGTACCCCGTTCTCCAGCTGATATAGGATCCCGTAAGGCTCATAAACGGCAAACTGGACATACCGGTCAATTCCGAAGATCAGTCCAATGATTGCAATGGCTGAGTTGATGATCACTTCATGATTGTGCAATTGGTTATGGCGGTGTTCCATCAAAAATTCAGCTCCAGGTATGAGCATTTCCTTTCCAATGAACTCTTTTTCCTCTTCCGTCATAAAATCAGACAGCAGATCATAGCTCATTGCAAAGTTTCTAAGAAAATTAGCCTCATCAAGTGTCTGAGCGCCGGACTTACCGGGACCGTTATAAGGAATATTGCCGTGGACCTCATATTCCTTATAGTATCTGGAATATTCCATCATAATATCTATGGCCTTTCTAGCATAGTCACTTTCCCCTGTGATCAGATGGATCAGTCCCATCTGGAATGCCGCCGTGTAATTTCTGCTGTTAATGAATCCCCACCAGGTACTGTCATAGGGCTCACCGGAATACACCCGTCCACAGGAGGGGCAGCTGTGATGATACTTATCGTTCCTGTCAAAAGTCAGCTGCACAGAACAATCCGGGCAGTAATAAAAAAGAGTCCAGTTGGCGATTCCTGTTTTGGGAACCAAAACAGGAATCGCCATGATTTCTTTCACATCTTCCATGATACGATTAACGGCTGACTGCTGCCTTTGGAATTTTTCTTTCAAGTGCCGGATTTCCTGTTCTGTAAATTGAATCATTTCTCCTAACCCTCCTAATATAAATTCTCTTCATCTACCAGTTTTTTAAATTCCGTAGGAGTGCAGCCATAAAATTTCTTAAAGCTGCTGGCAAAGTACCGCTGGTTTTCATACCCGCATTGGTCTGCCACCTCCTGGATTTTCATGCTTGTTTTCTGGAGCAGCCTGCCGGCTCGTTCCATGCGCTTTCGGATTAAGTATTCTCCAAAACACTCTCCTGTGTACTGTTTGAAAATCTGTCTGACATAACTGGAGCTGAAATGTACCTTGAAAGCCACTCCCTCCAGATCCAGATCCGTCTTATGCAGATCATTATCAACGATCTGCTTCATTTGCTTCACCACTGCATCCGCCCTGGTTTCCTCAGAGTTTTCCCGTACCACCCGGCAGCATTTTTCAATATAGGTGGCCAGCATATGATTCATATCCATCAGGCTTCCGTAATTGATCCTGTCCTGCATGAAGGATAGAGGCTCGGAGTCCGCCCGGTCATATCCCTCCTGCTCCATATCATTCTGAATTGCATAAATTAGCTCTCCCACAGAGACACCTACATAATCGTTCTTTCTGTTAGACATGGAAGCATAACATTTCATAAGGCCGGATAGTCCAATAAGAGCCTCGGTCTCTTGTCCTGCACGCACAGAAAGCCGGATCTGGTTTTTCCATTCCCGGATCTGGCTGCTGCTGGTTTCCTCCTTTCGGATGCCTTCCTCACCATAAAACAGGAATTTCTTATCTGCGTCTAAGTTTCCCCGCCACACAGCCATGGCCTCGCGGTAAGAATGTGCCAGCTCTGTCTGACTCCTATAAGGGCGACCAAGGGCACCATTCATCTGTATATGGTAATATTTTTCCAGGCTCAGCCGTATCTTTTCAAGGCTTTCCCGGATCTTTTTAAGGAAATGTTCTTCACCTTCCCCATCGCCGCACCAGATAGCCGCCAGCTGGATCCCGTCAAAGCTGACCGCATATAGGCTGATCCCGGCTGGAAGATAACCGTTACGTATCAGCATCAGAAATTCCTCCACATGCTCCTGCTTGCCAAATTCCCATGCTCCGCCTTCCATGCGAATCACTCCTGCCGCGTAAAACCTGCCTTCCAGTATGAAATCGGGTTCTTCGCCGCACTCCTTCCCCCTTAAGAGAGCCTTCAGCGCCTTTTCTCTGGCAAGTCCGGCCCGGCTCACGGCCTGTTCCTTTAACAGACTCATATTTTGCAAAAGTACCTTCTGGCTGTCCAGTTCCTGTATCACCTTTGTTAAAACATCAATCATTTCCCTGGGCAGAAAGGGCTTTAACAGATAATCCTTAACCCCAAGTGATATGGCTTGTTTTGCATAATCAAATTCATCGTATCCACTTATGACCACATTTTTACTGTAAAGTCCTGCGTCCTGAAGCCTGCGGATCAATTCCAGGCCATTCATGAAAGGCATGGCAATGTCCGTAATAACAATATCCGGCTTGTATTGCAAAGCTTCTCTAAGCCCTTCTTCTCCGTCTCCTGCCACCGCAACCACATCCACTTCCAGGCCGGAATTTTGAATATTTCTGACCAGTAAGTCTCTTACATAGTCTTCATCATCTACGATTAATATGCGGTACATCACTCCACCTCCTCTGACATTGCCGGAATCCTAAGAACCGCTTTAGTCCAATGGCCGAAGCTGCTTTCATAATACAGTCCATAATCATTTCCGTAAAAGAGCCGGATCCTTTCATTGACATTATAAATGCCATAGCCAGCTTCACAGTCCGTTCCGCCCCTTTTTAAGGTCTCATTAATAAAAGCAAGCTTTTCTTCCGGAATCCCTGCCCCGTTGTCCCACACGGTAAGCTCTGTGATCCTTCCTTTTCCTGATTCTTCTTCACTAACTGAGATTTTTATGATACCGGCCCCCTGTTTCTCTTTGATTCCATGATAAATGGAATTTTCAGCCAGGGGCTGCAGAATCAGTTTGATCATCCGAAAATCCAGGCATCTGTCATCCACATGGATTTCATAGCTTAAACGGGAATGATAGCGGATGCTTTGTATGTCCAGATAACTCGACACATGTTCCAGTTCTTCCCGGAGGGTGATCACCTCTGCTCCCTTGCTTAGACCGATCCTAAAAAACTTTCCCAGAGAATTCGATAGGATGCTGATTTCTTCCGCTCCCTGATCGGCGGCCTGCCAGGTGATGGCATTTAAGGTATTGTAGAGGAAATGAGGATTAATCTGAGCCTGAAGGGCCTTCAATTCCGCTTTCCGCTTCTGCTTTTGAACTTCGGCTACATAATCCCGCTCCCGTTTCAGTTCCTCAATGGTCTCCTCCTGTTTCCGGACCAGGCTCTGGATCTCTCCGATCATATAGTTAAATGACTTTGCAAGGCTGCCTACTTCATCCTTATAGGGGTAGAAAAAGCGAACTCCCAAGTCTCCTTTTTCCACGCAGCTCATGCGCTTTTCCAACCGTCTTAAGGAATTTGTCAACTGGTGGGATAACAACAAGATGACCGCTACTCCGATTAAGAAAACAACTCCCATGATTTCAAAAATTATATTTCTAAGAATTTTCAGACTTCCCAATAAGCTCTGCCTTGATTTCAGCCCATAGATCTGCCAGCCGTTTTCCTTAAGCCGTTCAAAGGTGACCAGATAGGAATCTCCTTCGTACTGAAAGTCGCTGGTAATGACATTGCTCCCACCTTCCCTTGCCTCTGAAAGCTTTCTCAGTTCAGCCGGATCCATATCCGGGGAACCTACCATTACATTTCCCGCCTCATCGAGAATAAGTATTTTGTCAAAAAATTCATATTTTCCTTCTAAAAGACGTTCCAGCTCTGTTTTCTTTAACTGGATTACCAGGTATTCATTTCCCACATAGCCCTGAACACTGAACTGCCATACGCAGGGGATAACCTGGTCATTATCCTGAAATATCTCATCTTTCCATACCGGGAACCAGCGGATGGCACCGCCTGCTTGTGTCTGATAGCTTTTGTAGAAAATAGAATCTTTAAAATCAAACTTCCAATTTCTCATGCGGACAAAATTATCAAAGCTCCCTTTATCCGTATAAATATAGGTGGAGTGGATCAGCCCCTCCCCTGTCTCAAAGTCTCTCATGAAATCCGGAATAGTCCCCAGGGCTTTTACCAGGTTGATGTCATTGGGATTATTCAGATAATCGGAAAGAGTCACCATAAAGGTATAATTAGCAAGCATTCCCTTTGCCCTCTGATTAATGATACCCAGGCGCAGTCCTAGAGTGTCCACAATCTGAGCCAGAACGTCCTCCGCCCCTACTTTGAAGTTCTCTTCAATATCATTGGATGCATACTGGTAATAGGACAATCCACTGATGGTGGTAGTAAAGAAAAACATGACTCCGAACAGCCAGATGATTTTACTGCGGAATCTTAAATTGTTTAAAAATTTCTTCATGCTTTCCCTCGTTTTCCTGCTCTTCTGTTTTTTTACAGTATATCACAGGCCCTACCCTTTTTCCTATCCTTTTACTGCCCCTGCCGTAAGGCCTGCAATGAACTGCTTGTTGGCAAACAAATAGACAATCAGGATCGGGATGATGGCGATGGAAGCTCCCGCCAGCATGATGTGCCACTCGGCTGCAGCATTAACGGAATATTTTAGCTGGACAACCGCCACAGTAAGAGTCTGAAGCTTTGGCATGGAAATTGTCATGATCATGCTGGTGATATAATCATTCCATGCATTCCGGAAAGAAAAAAGAGCTACTACCGCCAAAATCGGCTTACTTAGGGGCAGAACGACCCGGGAATAAACCCCATACAGGCTGCAGCCGTCAATGATGGCTGCTTCATCAAGCTCTTTGGGAATTCCCTTTGTAAAACCCATGACCAGAAAAACATTAGTTGCCTGCCCTCCCGTAAGAGCCACAATAAGGGCAAATATAGACTTATTTAACTTTAATGCCCTCAGCAATTCGTAGATCGGATAGAGGGTAACCGAACCTAAGGATACGAACATCATGGATAAGTAAAGGGCAAGGAGCACCTTTTTCCCGGCAAACTCTCTTCTGGCCAGAATAAAACCGGAGAGCGAGCAGGTAACCACAGCCAGAAGTGTGACGGAAACACTGACCACAATGCTGTTGAGCGTATATCTTGTAAAGTCTGCCTGAACAAAAGCCCGGTAGTAATTTTCAAAATGCCATGTCTCCGGAAAGAATCCGCCACCCTGGGTAAGTTCTGCATTGGTTTTCAAAGACCCTAGAACTGTATAAATGACCGGATATAGCGTAAATATAATCATAATGCCCAGAAATACCCATTTTCCAACCAAAGGAAGCCAGGCGGCTTTTGATATGTGTTTCTTATTCCCGTTTTTCATGCTGCCGCCTCCTTAATAAATTTCATCCAGTTTTTTAGATATCCGCAAATAACCTACGGTTACCAGACCAGCAATCGCTGCTGATATGACGCTGACCGCAGCACCGTAGCCATATTGGGGAACCGTTGCCTCAGCCGCTGATATGGGGAAGAAATAGCGGTACCCGTATAAGGACATGACCATGGTAGCATTGGTGGGGCCGCCCTCAGTCAATACCATCACGTTGGTGATGTCGTGAAAAGCTGAGGTGATAGCTAACATAAGTATAATTTTTAATATGGGTCCCAGCATTGGAATGATGATGTACCAGATGGTCTGGAGCCTGCCTGCTCCGTCGATCCTGGCACTTTCTATGGCCTCCCCGGATACCTGTTGGATTCCAGCTATAAAATACACCATGTAATTTCCCACACCGCCCCAGACCGCTGTTAAGATCAGGGTTTTCATGGCATGTTCTTTCCCAAGCCAGTTTATGGGCCTTTGTATCAAGCCTGCTGCCATCAAATACTGGTTAACCTCTCCATTGTAAGCGTTGAATAACAGATAAAACACCAGACCCATGACCGCAGAGCTCATAATGGTAGGCAAGAATACAATGCTCTGGGCTGCTCCATTCCCTCGCTTTTGCTGATTTAAAAGAAATGCCAGAAAAAAGGCCAGAGGAATGATAAAAATCACCTTCCCGAAACCGTATGTAAAAGTATGGATCACACTTTCCCAATAAACTTTATCCCGGAACACCCTGGCAAAATTAGCAAGGCCGACAAATCTCGGCGTTCCTGTCCCATATCCCCCATACTGGAAAAACACATATTTCAAAGTCCACATCACCGGATATAAGGAACAGACGGTGAACAAAATCAAGTTAGGCAGCATAAATGAATAGGCCTGCAGGTTTTTTTTCATAGTCTTACTCCTTGGCAAGGCACTTTTGCTATTCCAGTCTTTCATCTGCATACTCCTTTCTTTTAAAAGAAAGAGGGGCCTCGCTGATTTTGCGCCCCTCTTTCAGATATTACTGTAAAGTTGGATTCATCGGGTCATAGTTTGCTATCTTTACTTCATGACCGCTTCCGTTTTTCACTGCTTCCTGATACGCTTTATTGTAACGGTCTGTCAGATCCTTTAAGGTAGAATCTATATCCGCATTTCCATAATAAATAGATTCGCAGGTCTTGTACATATCCTCACCTTCCACCACCATACCAGATGCGAAGGCTGTGTGAGGAGGCTTTGGAAGGAGGGCGTCTATATCATTGATGAGCAGCCATTTCTTATCCTGGAAATCCTGAGCTGGCTTTGCCTTTGCAATAACGCTTGGAAGAATGCTCACTCCAAATCCGCCTTCGTAATATCCGATTAAATAATCCTCGTTTGCAAAGATATCCTTATATACTTTGAATGCCTTTTCCACGTTAGGGCTTTTCGCATTTATAACATAACCACCTGTACCGGTAAAATACTGCTTTCCTGTGGTCTTTCCACCCACCGTTGGAATGGGAACGCAGTCCCATTTGGAGGAATCCATGGGAAACTGATTCTGGTATACCCCTGGCTCTGCATGGCTGTAAGACATGTACATACCAATCTTTCCGGCTGCAAACTGGGTTCTTAATGGATCGATATCCAGAGATTCACAGCCAGGAAAAGCACATTCGTCAGACAGTAGTTCCTTCCAAAGCTTTAAAGTATCTCCCCACTGTGTAAAGTCATACTCTCCCTTTACGAAGTCGTATCCACGTACCAGTCCGGTCTCTCTCTCCAGTCCTATGCACATGGAACGCTGCAAGCCGGAGCTGGCACTTTTCATATTCTCTGCAAATCCATAAATTCCTTCTTTGGACAATTCCGTATTGATTTTTTTAGCATACTCTACTACCTCTTCCAGTGTTTTTGGTGGCTCTGTGATCCCTACACGGTCAAAGATTTCTTTGTTATAGAAAAGACGGCAGGTAGTTCCGGTGGTTGGTATGAAATACAGCTTTCCATCCAGTTCATTATAGCCGGGATAAATCACGGATTTGAAATATTCTTTCATGTCAGAATCCATGTAATCATAAAAGTCTGCCCATTGCCCCTCGTTTACATATTTATCAAACATCTGTTCCTGCTGTACCAAAATATCAGGAAGCTCTCCGCTTTGTAACGCCATATCAATGGCCTGAGCATAATTATCCGTATAAAGCTGATAATCGACCTGGATGTTATCCGTGTTACTTGCATTGTATTCGTCAACCTTATTCTGAACATAAGTGGCGTCGTGCCGGTCTTTGGACCAGACTTTAATGACGGTTTTTTCCCCACCTGTTGACTGAGCCTTTTCCGCTTCTGTCTGAGCAGCCGTCTGCCCGCCTGCTGCCGCTGTTGTGGCATCTGTTTTAGCCCCTGAACATCCGGCCAACGTTCCTACCGCCATTATTCCTGCCATCAGAATGCCGCTTAATCTCCTTAATTTCATCCCTTTAACCTCCCGTGTTTGTTTATGGACTCATTTTACGAAAAAATGGCAGTTAAGTAAATGCAATATCTGACGGTCCCATGTTTAAAATCTGTTTATGTTCTTCATGTTATGCTGATCGCAAACTGACAGAGTCATAGAACTCATTGACATACCGGCATCGTGCTCTTATAATATTATTATTACAATTGTAAGAACAGGAGACCGCATATGAATCAACTGCCGCAAATATCCGAAGCAGAATATGAGGTAATGAAGGTGCTATGGAATGATGCCCCCATCAGTACCAACGAAGTGACGGACAAACTGGTGAAGACCACCAACTGGAACCCAAAAACCATTCACACACTCTTAAAAAGACTGGTCCAAAAGGGGGCTGCCACCTACCGGAAGGAAGGCCGTGTTTTCGTCTATACCCCGCTCGTGGAAAAAAAGGAATATTTAACAAAGGAAAATGATCATTTTTTAAACCGCTTCTACAACGGAAAGATATCAAGCATGGTGACCAACTATTTAAACAGTGATTATGTATCAAGCGAAGACCTGGCAGAGCTGAGAAAGCTACTTCTGGGCGGACAGGAGGAGGAACGCTGATTATGCCCGATTCTTTTATGACACGCCTTTGTCTTAACAGCGTGGTCCTGATCATTTTGCTTGCCGCAATCCTGCTGGCCAGGAAATTATTAAACCGTCAGCTGACTGCAAGAATCCGGTACAATCTGTGGTTCCTGTTTCTGTTTGTGCTGGCTGCCCCATTTCTGCCCTGCTCTTTTCTTTTTCCGGGATATGCTTTTAAGTTGATGCGGTTTTTGGGCGGCTCCTTTTCGCCTGAGCATGTAGGTGCCTTAGGGGCTGCCTATAAGACCGCGGCTGCCACTGAATATTTTCTCCAGGATTTTTCTGTTTCCGTAACCCGTGCAGCACATACGGGTCTTCCCACTGCTTTAACTGGAATCTGGATTGCCGGCATGGTACTTATGACCGGCTTTTATATCCATTCCAGCAGGAAAATCAGGCAGCTGAAAAAATCCTCTCTTCCCCTTCAGAATAAGGAGATACGGGAATTATATACATTATGCATGGAGGAATCGGGTATAAAAAAAGAAATACCGATTTATAGCAGCGCTTACATTTCCTCTCCCATTGCGGCCGGATTATGGAACCCATGCATTATTGTTCCTATTAATATGCTTTCGGAGCTTTCCAAAAAGGAAATCCGGTATATCCTTCTCCATGAGCTTATACACTGCAAGCACAAGGACCTTGTGGTAAACAGGCTTATGGCTTTGGCACAAATCATTTACTGGTTCCATCCATTTGTCTGGTTTGCGTTTAAGGAAATGAGAAGCGACCGGGAGATTGCCTGCGATTCATCAGTCCTGTCCCTCCTGGATTCGGACAGCTATCTGGATTATGGAAGCACTCTCATAAATTTTGCGGAGAAGATATCCCTATTTTCTTATTCCGCCGCCAGTATCAGCGGCTCAAAGAAAGAGATAAAAAAACGCATTCTGAACATTGCCGGTTACCGCAAAGAATCCAGGTGGCGTGAGGTGAAAAGTAGAATCCTCTTTACTGTGATTGCAGTACTGGTGCTGGGCTGTATTCCGGTATTGTCTGCAGATGCATACACCGGGACAGAATACGACTTTACGGCTGAAAATGTAACCTCGCTGGATTTATCCTCTTATTTTAAAGGATACAATGGATGCTTTGTTCTGTATTGCTTAGATTCGGGACAGTACTGCATCTATAACCGGGAAGCTGGAACAAAAAGGGTTTCCCCGGATTCCACTTATAAGATTTACAGTGCCTTAGCAGCCCTGGAAATTGGAACCATAACGCCGGAAGCTTCCCTGCTTTCTTGGGATGGGACCAGTTACCCTTTTGAAGCCTGGAACCAGGACCAGACTCTTGATACTGCCATGAAGCGTTCGGTTAACTGGTATTTCACTTCACTAGATGAAAAGACCGGGCTGCCAAGGTTAAAGCAATATTTAGATACTATCGGTTATGGCAACAGGGACTTATCCGGCGGAATGGGGCGTTATTGGATTCAATCTTCGTTAAAGATTTCACCGGTTGAGCAGGTGAAGCTTTTGACCCGTTTTTGCCAGGATGAGCTTCCTTTCAGGCAGGAAAATATAAAGGCGGTAAAAGAATCCTTACTCCTGTCTTCTTCTAATGGAGCTTCCCTGTACGGGAAAACCGGGACCGGGAACGTGGAAGGGGAAAATGTGAACGGCTGGTTCATTGGCTTTGTGGAGACAGGAGATGAAACCTATGTGTTTGCAACCAATATTCAGGGTGGGGCTCAGGCGAACGGAAGTACGGCAGGAAGAATTACAATGGATATTTTAAATGATGAAGAAATTTATAATCAATTACCATAAAAGGGCGGGCATACCGTGGATTGGTATACTCCCTTCTAGGTAGACAAGTTCAAGGCAAAAAACAGCCACCTTAGGAGTGATCTAAGATGGCTGTTGTGAATTTATTACTATACTACAGGAGAAAGTATTTTTTTCAACTATTTCTTGATCCTCTGGTAGCGCATGAGTAATAAGCAATTCAAGATCCGTAAAATAAATATAGTAAGCTTCTGGCTATTGTGGCAAGTCCACTGATCATCTCTGTATTTGCGTAAGATGGATCATTTTACTGAGATGATTATTTATTGCATTAATATTTTATTGGGTCACCTCCACCTTCCTTCAGATTCGTTCTCATGGACGACACCCTTGGTCTTGGCTATATCCTTCCCACTACCGGACGGATTCGAGATCTGCACTCGTTAGAACGTGCGCCCGCCGGGCGCACCATAAAAGTTCCGTCAGCCAATTCATTGACTGACGGAAGAAAACTTATTATTTTTCATTGTCCTATTGACGAGTAGCACATCAGTTTTTTTATTTTTACATTAAAACTGGTGATGAATACAGTTTTGCAATTCACATTAAATTGCGGCTTTTTTCTTTTAGCAAAGATTTGATCAGTTTTTCTTTTTCCTTGTCTTCTGTAATGCCCTCTAATATTCCCACTACTAATACATTCTGAACATCCATATTTTCAGACATTGCCATTCTCTCAAAAAAGTCGGTCATTTTACTAATTTTTTTTAAAATATCATCATTTCTGTCAAGGTAGTACTCATCAATCAACTTAATAAACTGTTGACGAACGATATCTTCATAAAATTGATATACCGGTAAAACAGTTTTATTGTGATTAATTTGTTCTTGAATTTTTTTCTGAAACTCATTCATATAAAACGTTAATATAGACAAATCAGGCTCTGAGTTGTTAATAAAACTGTTATATTCCTCTAAAAATTCCGGAAATACGCTAATAGCCTCTTTTATTAAGTCATTATAATTCATAACAACACCGTCCTTTTATAACAAGCTCATGGCATTTTGATTTATGCGAAGGTTTACAATATGGAAGCTCAAAGTCAATTTCATTATCCATAGTTTTTTACATGAGCACTTCTATTTAAATAAATTAATAGCTGACTGTAAATCACCTTTAGGCCACCCTACTATACGAGCATTGGCTTGCTTAATGATTAATTGTTTTCGGGCAATTCATCTTCGAGAGGCTTTCTAACCATATTCTTGAACTCTTCTTTACAAACACCATATTTTTTGTAGTTATCTCTCGCATCGTTCAATGAAATATGATTAGCACCAATATTTTGGTCTGCTTTATCATGTGCTACAGCATCATATTGCCAAAAACACACTTCACAAATATCAACGATAGTCTCGTCCTCACTAACAATCGTGAAATATCCACAGCAAGGACATATTTTTCTTTTCATCGCTTAAACCTCCATTCTATTTAGGAGCATACAATTTTATCTGCTCTAACCAATAATTAAGCCCCTCAGTCGGCCTAAAGTAAGTAGAGATGCCACCATACTGATTTATTATGCCAAACTCATTTGTAACCGTATCATATCTAAAATATGTGCCTCCACTTGATGTAAATGATTGTATTGTTGAAGTCAGTGGCTTTTCAAGAAAATTTCTAGCTCCGTTTAGATATTGAGTTTCAGTAGTATACCCAAAGTCCCCTGCGTGGTTAGTAAAATGATTTGTAAGTGTACTGTTGCCTTTTGCATTTATAAAATCAGAAACAGCATTTCTTACACCACTATACTCCGCGCCCTCAATAGCTCTCATTTGTTGTGACTGCAGTAACTGCCGAGCCTGCTCAAAACCAGTTGCTCCAGCAGGCCCCACGGTTGATCCAAGACCTGACGCAACTGCACCAGTTGATGCAAGAGCACTGCCGGTAACACCATATGCAAGGCCCGCTCCTCCAGTTAGACCGACCGTACTTCCGATTGCAGCACCTTGGACTATTGCTTCCCAGGAAAATTTACCCTGAATGGCCGATGATATTCCGCCTGCAATCGCTCCAGCCACGAAACCAACTAGCCCTGCAACAACCAAAAAAGGATGTGCAATATGCCCGGTTGGATCAGAGTAAAATACTGGATTGTTGTGACAATAAGTATACAGGTTAAGTGATAATGGGTCAAACACTTCTTGCTTATTTGGTAATTGATTTTTAACACATCGGAGCGTATCCTGGCTTGTAAAACGCCCAGTTACAGTTCTATAATACCTTGCTCTTAAGTAATAGGTATTCGTCTCTAAGTCCAGATACTCCCCACAATACCGGAATGAATTCTCATCCTCCTTATCTGGATTTCTCTCAATTCCAAAAGCATCGTACTCATACGAGGCTTTACAAGCTCCGTTTTGACTCCATAGCTGAGTTACATCACATGTTCATTCAATATATATAGTAGTATACCACACGATCGAATTCTCCGGCAATCAAATTGATTCCTCTTATATAGGTTTTAATCTGTTCACCGTCAGTCTGTTCCGCTACGATATCGCTTCCATCCCAGCAATGCAATTTCGTTTTCCCCTGGCTTTCGGTCAGCTTCCTCACCTGGGTACTATGGCGCAGGCCATCTCCACGATACTGATATAGAATCTCTTTGTCATCCTGGTTGATCCGGCTCAGTTGGTTGAACCCATCATAATGTCTCCACTCATAAACGGTCGGAGTTTCCTTTTGATAATGCCCCGATAACTTGACATTTCCCGGATAGTCTGGTGTTGGCGATGTTTTCTCCCAAATCCGGAAGGTTTCATTTCCATGATCGTCATAACGGTATCGATACGTTTCCGTTGTTTTCCCTTGCTTTTTTGTCTCCTTTTCCAGCCGGTTGTTCAAACCATAATCATAATTGGTAACACTGACCAATTCATCCTTTGTTCTTCCTTCCACCATCATTTTCACACGGTTGGAATAGGCATCATAGGAATAAAGTGTCCGCTTCCAGCCGGAATAATCTTCTTCAGTCAGACGACCCAGTCGGTCATATTGATAGGATATGGTAACTGGGGAAGAATTGTTTTTGTTGATCTTACTTAGAATGTTCCCATCTAGATCATAGCCGTATTCCCATGCGGAAATCATGGATCCCTGCCGTCTATTCTCCAAAGATATTACTCGGTTGCCATCATTATACTGATAGCTGGTTTCCATACCGGACTGTGGATAGCGGAGGGTTTTACGGTTGCCCTTTTCATCGTATTCGTACTCGGCCAGTACCACCCCGACAGCATTGTTTTTTCTTACCTGCTTTAAACGGTATAAATCATCATACGTATAATACAGACTGACAACCGGGCTTGTGGTTCCTTCCCGGGTCAGTTGAAAGGACTGACAGTTTCCATATTTATCATACGTATAATCCTTCCCTGCATTTCCCGGATCTTCCTGGCGGGACAGCTGGCCTTTAGGATTGTAGCGGTATTTCGTCTCCAATAAGGCCGTTTGTTTTCCTCCCACGAATTCCCGGCTGACTTCCCGAATCCGCTTGCCATTCTTGCTATAGGCGTACTCCCGCTCACTGACTGCCATTCCATCATGAGTTCTCTTTTGCACGGTTTCCTTTATCCGGCGTTCCAGGGCATCATGCTGATAAACGGTCTGGTCTTTGTTTCGGTCCGTTTCTTTCTGCAGTCTTCCGGCTTTGTCGTTCATCCGTCATTGCTGTGACATTTCCAAAGCGGTCATAGGCGTAGTTTGTTACCTCCCGTCCTTCGCCGGATGGGGTATCCCCGGTTCTCCTTAGAATGACTTGATTCATCCCATCATACCGGCAGATGATCCAGTTGCCCGGGCTTAGGTACTGGTAGGTATCAGTCAAACGGTTCCTGGCATCATAAACGTACTGATTTTCATGCCAGCCATCTGTTTGTTCCTTCTTTTCCCATATGGTATTACCGGCTCCATCATAGTAATAGTTTACTTTCTGGCTGGGGAGGCTCTCAGGGCATTGTATTTACAGCCTTGCTCAATGGAATGTTGGTCACTGCTTTGAAGGTTCCTTCTATGTGTTAGAGAAGCTATCACTATCTATTGTAAGTTCGGCCATCAGCCATTTGAACTGCTGCTGTGTAAGCAGCTTTACATCCTCTTCACTTCGCGGCCAGACAAACTGACTTTGAGAAAGTCGTTTACTCAGAAACAGAAAGCCGTCTTTCTCCCAGCCGAAACCTTTGATGCGGTCCGATCTTCTTCCTCAGAATAAGTAGATAACATCGGGCTTTAAGGCTTCGCTTTAACGATAGCAGTACTGCGTAGCAACCATAGTTGCTGAGTTCATAGACCTTACCTCCGTTTAGTGGGTCAAAAAAGTGGAGTACTTAACTTTTTTGACAGAGTAATAAAAGTTAAGTCTATTTTCTCAAATTCAGACTGTGATGCCTAGATGACTCACTATGGAGCATTTACTATCGTTATTCGAGAATTGCATAAATATTTGCAGAATAAGTAGAAAAAACCGCCTATCTGCTTAAAAGCTGATAAGCGGGAAAAGATTTTAAAAATTATGGACCATAGTATATTTGTATTTGAGCAACAGTATCGTCAGGCGCTAGGCTGAACACTACCCAAATGCCATTGTCAATAAAACCAATATCATTTTCATTTGCTAAATCTGAAATACGCCTACATGTTTTATAGGCCTTTTTTATTTCTTTTCTTGTTGAACCAATTCCCAATTTCTGGGTTCCGATCCTATATGATTGATCTGTAATCTTTACAATATCTATGGTATAGTCGCGACTATAATCTGGTTCCTTAATAAGAACTGTCAAATACTCGTAGCCATCATAGATGAGACTCTTATAGTACAGACCACCAGATTCAATCCACGATTCTTCTTTTGGTTGTCCTTTAGTTTCTTTCACTTTGCTAAAATAATAGCCGAAGGTGAGAGACGCCTTTTCAAAATAGTTTTTTTCGACTACTTGTTCACTGGAAATCAGTTTAATTATTATTATCACCACCAATAGTGTTATTGCACCGAATATTATAGTATACTTCGCCTTTATCATCCCTGATACCTCCATATGTCATATAAATCTAAAAACCCGGGCATAGATGGCGTACCTACAGGAGTCCAGAGTATTTGACCTTGAGGTGTGCTTGATGTTCCAAACTGGTTAACATAGCTGTTAAATGACGATTGGTCATTGGACAAACGTGATGAATAGTTGCCCAGTATTGCTGCGTCAAACCAATTTTTTCCGAATGCTGTATTACCATCAAATGCATAGGTAGAACCGCTAATATTTTTCCCAGCCATGATGGAAGCAACATTAGTCCCCTCTGGCCCATGAAGGAAATAATCAATATTGCCAGCATTGCAAGACATTAAGTTAAGTTGGTTCATTGTTTTTTGATCCAACTTGGAAAGATCACCAATAGTGTTGCCTGCTGAGTTTTTGCCATTAATACTGAGAGCATTTGTACTTGAACCATCCTCTAAAATTAGCGCTCTGGCATTTCCGTGTGAATAGATGAATACTTGGTCAATACCGTCACTGTCACCTTTCATTCCATTCCAGGCGTCAGCAAAGCTCTTGACATTATTTATTTTCATTATTATAACAGTGTCGCCATTATTCTCAAGCTGTGATTTTTGCCATTCGGCTTGCTTTGTAAAATTGGACTCTTTTCCAGTCGTATATAAAACATAGCTGACCCAAAGGCCAAGCGGATCAATAAAGCTGACTGGATTATTCATGCAATAAGCATAGAGGTTAGAACTTTGTCTTATTGCATGAATATTAGGCATGCGTTTGTTTCCGGGATAATCCCCGTAAATCATATTGTGGGTATTCCAATAGGTATCCTCTGTAAGGAACCGCCCGCTGTTCGGATTATAGTAACGATTCCGCAAATAATACATCCCACTGCTCAAATCGAAGTACTCCCCACAATACCGGAATGGATTCTCATCCTCTTTATCTGGCTTTCTCTCAATTCCAAAAGCGTCATACTCATACGAGGCTTTACATACTCCGTTTTGGCTCCACAGGTAGGTTACATCCCCATGCTCGTTAAATATATAGTAGTATACCACATGATCTATTTCACTGGCAATCAAATTGATTCCTCTTATATGGGTTGTAATCTGTTCACCGTCAGTCTGTTCTGCTACGATATCGCTTCCATCCCAGCAATACAGATTCGTTTTACCCTGGCTTTGGGTCAGCTTCCTCACATGGATGCTGTGACGCAGGCCATCTCCCCGGTACTGGTATATAATCTCGCTGTCATCCTGGTTTATCTGGCTCAATTGGTTAAAGCCATCATAATGTCTCCACTCATAAACCGTCGGATCCTCCCTTTGATAGGTTCCAGATAGCCGGACGGTTCCCGGATAGTCCGGTGTTGGTGCTGTCTTCTCCAAAATCCGGAAGGTTTCATTCCCATTATCGTCATAGCGGTACCGGAAGGTTTCGGTCACTTTTCCCTGCTTTTTTGTCTCCTTTTCCAATCGGTTGTTTAAACCGTATTCATAGCTGGTGACACTGACCAGTTCATCCTTGGTTCTTCCTTCTACCATCATTTTTATGCGGTTGGAATAGATATCATAGGTATAAAGCGTTCGCTTCCGGCCGAAATAATCTTCTTCAGTCAGACGGCTCAGCCGGTCATATTGATATGTTATGGTGGCTGGGGCGGAACTGGCTTTGTTGGTCTTGCTTAGGATGTTCCCGTCCACATCATAGCCGTATTCCCATGCGGAAATCACGGTTCCCTGCCGTCTGTTCTCCAATGAGATTACCCGGTTGCCATCATTGTATTTGTAGCTGGTTTCCATACCGGACTGGGGATAGCGGAGGGTTTTGCGGTTGCCTTTTTCATCATATTCGTACTCGGCCAGTATCGCTCCGGCAGCGCTGTTTTTTCTGACCTGCTTTAAACGGTATAGGTCATCATAGGTATAATACAGACGGATATCCGGATCTGCGGTTCCTTGCCGGGTTAGTTGAAAGGACTGGCGGTTTCCATATCTATCATAAGTATATTCTTTTCTTACATTTCCCGGATCTTCCTGGCGGGTCAGATGGCCGTTCGGATCGTAGTGGTACTTCGTCTCCAATAAGACCGTTTGTTTTCCTCCCACGAATTCCCGGCTGACTTCCTGGATTCGCTTTCCGTTCTTGCTATAGGCGTACTCCCGCTCGCTGATTACCATTCCATCAGGAGTTCTCTTTTGCACGGTCTCTTTTATCATGCGTTCCAAGGCATCATGCTGATAAACGGTCTGGTTTTTGTTCCTGTCCGTTTTTTTCTGCAGCCTTCCGGCTTTGTCATACTCATAGTATTCTGTATTGCCGCGGGCATCCGTCATTGCTGTGACGTTTCCAAAGCGGTCATAGGTGTATTTTGTCACCTCCCGCCCTTGGCCAGATGGGGTATCCCCGGTTCTCCTTAGAATAACCTGATTGACTCCATCATACTGACAGGTAGTCTTAATCCAATTGCCAGGGCTTAAGTACTGATAGGTATCAGTCAAACGGTTCCTGGCATCATACACATACTGAGTCTCCTGCCAGCCTTCCTTTTGAGCTTTCTTTTCCCATATGATATTACCGGCTCCATCATAGTAATATTTTACAGTCTGACTGCGGTGATCAAACGGTGCTATGGTTTTAACCAGACGTCCTGCTTTATCGTATTGAAATTCGGTTTTCTTTCCAGCTTCATCCCATTGGAACCGTTTATTGCCTAACGCATCGTATTGAATGCTGGTAATTCTCTCCTGACCGGAGTCTGTCCGTATGGATTTTACTACACGTCCTGCATAATCGTACTCAAATCGTTCTGTTTTTCTATCATCAATTTTACTGATATTGTTTCCTACATTGTCATACTCGTAGGTGTAAACCGTTTCTCCGGCTAAAAATTCCTTCCGGACCTGATCTTTCTGGTCTTTATAACATTCTGTCACGATATCCGGAGCGGAAGCGTCTCCTATGACTTTTTTTACCTCGCGGTGGTACTTCATCTTACTGCTATCCCACGGATCGGTAAATACCTCATTGTATTCATACGTTTCTTCATAGCCCACCTGGGGAATCCTGCGGGACAGTACCCGACCAAAAGAATCATAAGTATAACGTTCAGTTTTTCTTATATTATCCGGTGCTGTGCCGTTCCCATCATATGTGACTGCTTCTGTAAGCTCTCCCCATGAATTATACTGGAAATCCTGGAGCACCACATCTCCAGTGGCCGGTTCCTTGGATTCGGCCAGGCATACCTGCTGAATCTGTCCAAAGGGTGTGTATTGAATTCGCTTTTTCTGGTGGTTTCCATCTATTGTCGTGATATAGTTTAAGCTGTCATTATAATTGGTTTCATTTACCGTCTGCGAGCCGTCTACCGGAGGAAGCGTCTCTTTTGCAATCCGTCCCAGCTGATCATAGAGATAGATAGTTACCTGATTCCTGGAATCTTTTTTGTAAATGAGCCGTCCCCAATTGTCATATTGGAACTCTTCCTTGATTTGATCGCAGAGCTTGCCGTCTGCATCTCGAATGTCGGTCTGTTCTTTTGATATAGCGTTATGTGTATATCTGCTGGAAGTACTGGATGGAGAGCTGTATTTATAAATGGTTTCCGCATATACACCTGACTGTTCCAGGTTCCCGCTATCTGTCAGGAAATATCTTTTTTCGTTGGTCACGCAATAGGGATTGGCATTATCCCCATAATCATATTCCGTCTTTTCTTTTAAGACTCCATTTTCAAATACTCGATGATATTTTATGACCCTATTTCCCAATTTTGTATGGAGTTCATTGGTCTCCTTAATCTTGTCAGGGCCTTTTTCTCTTACTGTTTCAAGAATGATGCTGTAGTCTCCATAGATTGTATTAATTTCCTGATTACTGGAAGGGTCATCCGTATAGGTTTCCTTAAACTTAATGACATTTGCTTTTTGATCGGAGGAATAGGTCCAATTGGTTTCCTTTTTCAGAAATTTTGATTGATCGTTTCTGTCAAATACCTGGTCAATGGCTCTTATCATTAGTTTATTGCTATATGTATAATCGCTCTTTGAAATAAGGTTATCATGATCCTTAACCTCTTTTATATCTAGCAGCCCATCACTATAGAACTTATGGGTTTCGTGAATGTTCTGGTGATTTGTTACTTTTGCATATTCGATATACTTGCCATTGCTGGCGGATCCAGAATCAAGCGTATAGTCATATACTCCCTGGTTGTATTCGGCTCCGTCAACAATATCTTTTTTCATTGTCAATGCAAAATGGTCAATATATCCACCAGTACTATTATTAATGCTAATTTTCCTGTCATAGGTAAACTGTGTGGATGCATGATTGGGGTATGTGACGCTCTTTAGCAGCAGATACTCGCGTTTTTGCGTTTCGGGGTTGTTTCCTACTACTCCAGAGGAGGCACATTTCATATAACCCGGGGAAGTTTCGTAGTTATACTCGGTCAAGCTGCCTACAGGGTCTATTACTTCGGTGAGTGTTTGAGTACCTTGCCTTTTTATATGGTAGGCAATTTCGCATGCCTCTCCTTTCGGACTTTTCGGTAAATCCCAGACAAATCCGTCATTGGTTCTATTCAGTGTGATTGTACGCCCCCAGGTGTCCACAATCTCCATACCTTGGGAGCCCCTAAGATTATAAAGAATGGTATTTCCAAACCTATCCTGGCGGGCGACCAGCTTAAAATCTACTGGGCCCATATTCCGGTCACCATCACCTGTATTAGAATTAAAATAATCCCTGTTTCCATTCTTGTATTTAATTATGAGATGATAAGGTTTTGGAGGATCAGCCTTATAAGGGTGCCGAATCTCACCTGACTTGGTATCAATTTCCACATCTTTTAAATTATAATTTTCAAATACGTCGAAATCCCGGTTCATTCTTAAACTTTTTCCATCTTCAAGATGTAGAATATAATCATAACTGCGAGTTGTTGTTAATTGGGGCCACCAAGTCCAACCAAAATTCTGCACAGTCTCAATGGACGGCAGAACAAAGGACCATCCGTGTCCCAATCCATAGGTTGAGGTATAAAATGTGTTATCTATAGAACCTGTTCTTACACCTGAACTGAGGACATGTGGAGCCATATCCACTAAATTTGCACAGCCGGAATCATAGCGTCTGGCTATTGATACATCAAAGCCATCCCTGCCGGGCAGTACAAAATCGGTTGTATCATATTGGACATTGCCGGTGTTTAACTGGACATCAATATGATTTGTTTCAAAGTAGTTAAATGGGGATTCCGGATACTGTTTTGTTTCGATAAATTCATACTCCGAAGATAGTGCCGCTCGGCTCAACTGTATTTTCGGGCTTTGTTCTTCCCTTTCTTCTACGTCTGATAGGTCCTCAACCGTATTTGTATCAGGCGCATCCCATTCATTTTTATTCATATTATCCTCTATAATTTTTTTATCGTCCATCTATTCCCTTCTTATCTTAAAATAATGATACTGCTGCGCTTCCGGTTCCCTTGGCGATAAATTCTACCAATGCAATGGAACCGCTAAAGCATTCATTCTGACTTAACTGTCTGGTTGATTGAAACCACAGCTTTCCCGGAATACTGGAATATATTCTTAAATTTTCTTCCGGATAATTTCCTGGTACTGTTATGCTTTTTAGGCTGCCAGCTGTGAGGTTTGTTAATTCTAATAAGTACGGATTATATCGAAGGTTCATGCGGATCTTATCCAGACCGCTGACCTCATGGGCTTTTAGCAGTACTACGTAACGATTGCCCGTCTTTACCGGGTATTCCATGGTGCTGTTGCGATAAAATATAGGTATAATCGGCAATTGTGCTGTTGTCAAATAATCAGATTCATCACTTTTAGAATCATATGCTTTGATTCGGTACATAGCGTTGGACGCCCCAATTGGGATGGAATCTGTCATTCCCCGGTGTTCCTCTATATGTTTCTGTGTATCCAATTCATGGAAGGTCAATCCTTTGCCTTCCCATTCGTTAAATGTCAGCCATCTGGAGTCAATACTCTCCCACGAGATGCCAGGAAGCGTCACCTTTTCCCCTTCATCCCATGAATGTCCGTAATTTTCCAGGCTGCTCCAGGTTTTATTAAGTTCGTCCAGTTCCAGCCAGGTACACCCCCGCTCAATGCCAGGACGTTCATCGCCGGAGCCTTTAAATATTTCAAAGCTTATTTCCCGGCTTTCTAACTGCTGCCAGGTATGCGAATGATTCTCAAACTGTGACCAGCTTAACTGCTCATAATCCAGGCGTTCCCAGTACTGTCCTTTGCCAGTTCTGGTTTCGATTTGATGCCAGTTAAGGGCTTCCTGATCATACCTGCTCCATGGTTCATTGGTACTGCCGAAGTTGTCCCAGGTGTATCCAGACAGAGCCTGTAAAAAAGATTCATTAAATACCCGTTCTACAATATAATTTTTATCCGCTTCCACCGCTCCCCAGCTGATTTTTGCGTGTTCTCCCTCGTAGAGGGTAGGGATATGTAAACATTCTGGTCGGTTCATAAATAATAGGTTCCTCCTTTCATTTTCTATTGGTAATTTTAGTTTTTATTTCATAATATATTTGGAGTTTTCTGTCAGGTACTCCTCAACTGCATCCCGTCGTGATTATGAGCTTTCCCGTATCAGTATCATGAGGTTTTTTGCTATATTTCTTTTTTTGCCAATGGTCAACTTTATGATAGAAAAAATCATTTATTATTCTGATACTCATCCTTACATATTGTAGGGAAGAAGGAGTATCTGTTCTATTTGACTCAAGTAAATAGTGATTTGAGTAACACTCTGATGCTTAGAGGCTATGCGTCAGGAGACGCTAATAATTATACGCAAACAGGTATTTATCAGATCATATCATCGGAAGGGGCGACTATGCTGAATATTGGCTTCAAAGGTCCCTGTGTTTTTTTGGTATATGCAACATCTAACTATGTAGCCCAGGAGCAGATTTATTTTGAAGGATCGCTTAAAAGGTTCAGGAACAACGCTGGAGAATGGTCGGCATGGAAATGATCATTTCGTCCACATAGTGGCCCAGGCACCATTAATACTCCTTCCAAACACCAGAGGGCCATCATCGTATAGTTCGATCTGATAAAACGATGTCTCCGATAGAGTGAACCTTATATAAATCCTATTGCTTGTGCGGCCAATTGTTACATCGGTTATTTGAACTAAGCTACCAGTAACCTTTTTGTTTAATTCGCTTTTTTCGGCTTTCAATGTTAAATCACTATATTATTAAGCCATCTCTCATATTTCCATATTGCTCCATTCCCAGCTTTTGTTTAGTAAAAGGGTAAACTTAATAAAGCACCCGTTTCCAGCTACTTAAAATCAATCCATTTCAGCTATTTATGCAAACTTCCGGTGAGACTCTTTCACATTTTCCTCCTGGACCGTGCAGTAGATCATTGTCGTATCCAGTTTTTCATGTCCCAAAAGTTTCGACACCTGCTCCACCGGCATTCCTCTATTCAGCAGATCAGTAGCTATGGTCCTCCGGAAACGATGCGGATGGACCTTCTTCACACCTGCACGCCGCCCAAGTTGCCTAAACATGTATTGGATTCCGGCAACAGTTAGGCGAGCATGAGGCTGATCTAGTGTTGCAAATAAAGGCTTATTTACCAATTCTTCCTCGGTTATTCCCTCCTCCTTCATGCGCTCTTTAAGGTATCTCTTTAAGTAAAACCTAGCATTATCCGTCAAATACACCTTTCTTTCCTTACTTCCCTTACCAAATACAATCAACTCCTGCCGACCCATTTCTATATCACAAACATTCAGTAACGCCAACTCTGACACCCTGACACCTGTACTGTACAAAAACTCCATTAAGGCTCGGTCCCTCAGTACCGTACAATTAACCCTAAGTGCTTCCATTTCTTCCTGGGAAAACGGCTTTTTGATGGTCTTGGCCAGCTTCAGGATCCCTACCCGTTTAACCGGGTTACTGGTCACAAGCTCCTCTGTAGTGAGGAAATCCCAGAAGCTAGATAAATAATGCAGCCTTGTCTGCATGGTGGTCATTTTGATGCCGTGCTGCTCCCTCATGACTCCATAATAATATCTGAGATCCATGGCGGTAATGTCCTCAATCCGTTTCCCCAGGAAATCCAGCATCTTGCAGATCTCCGTTGTATATTGCTTTAAGGTATTTTCCTGACGGTTAACTGCCTTTTTGCTTGCTACGAACATCTTGACCTTTAAGACGTCGCCGTCAATGCCCGTTTCTGCTACCTCGTAACATTCTTCCCTTACTTCCACGCCGTGAAAATTAATATACAGTGCATTATGCAACTGCTCCAGCTGTCCACTATCCAGGTATGGTTGCATAGTATTGATCACTTTTTCCAAAATCTGCTCTATCATTTGTTAAAGCCCTCCTTCCACATTATTGTAAAATATAGAGCCATTTTGGTCCACTACTCAATAATATAGTGATTTAACAAAGAATAAATTAGCATTTACCCCCGGCAGTGATACAACTTTGGTTTTTAATAATACATCCGAAGAGGACGGTAGGCTGTACATTGATTTAAGCTTAAAAACACTTACCGCTCATGTTCCCAATACTGCATACTATTTTGGAAAATTGGCACGGGGTCCAGAAAGGGTTAAAACAGTATTTGCACGAACATACGGCAATTACCTAATGAGTGGCTGGATTGATGGTAGCGGTTACATTTATTTGCATAACCGAACAAATGAGACTATCCCCACGGGGGAAGTTTTTGAATTAATGTGCGTAGTGCCTCTTTCACGATAAAGCGATCTTTAGTTTAATTGGACGGATTTCCAGCCAGTCGGTATACCTGCGTTTGTCGAATGAAGAAAAATTCTTGTGTCACCTCTTGGAACAGCAAGAACTACTTGCCAGAAGCTATAGTCGCCGGTCACCAAAGCTATACCTTCAGATGAAAGGGTAAGACCAGCTTTATAAGGAGTGTTATAAGTGTTGCCATTCCAAGCCAAAACTGCCCCAAATGGTTGAGGTACCATTAAATCACTGGTATAACGTCCATTACCAATATCACTATTTAATTTAGTTATCTTCTCATTAATGATAACATTATCATTGATAAAATCTTGTCTCACCGGCTTATCCGATGCTTCCCACATATTTAATCCTAATGATGTTTTATTTGTACTTGACATATTATTTCTCCTCTTTTAATTTGAATTTTGCTTGAAATTTCTTCTGATCATTTAACTGTTACATACATATTGCCAAGAAATAATCTCTGTTTCATATTATTTTTTCGAACATATGTTCTATTGTCGACAACTAGATTATAATACTCTAAAATCCTGTTGTCAATACTCATTCGAACATATGTTCTCTTTTTTATAGAACAAAAGTTAATCTTCCCACTCATCCAGACAAAATAAAATGCATAAACATACACTAAAAGCCCCAGTTTTTATACTCTCAGGGACCTTTTGTGTATGCCTATGCATAGTTTTTAATAACAAATCAATAATAAAAACGAATCCTAACTAAAGAAAGAAAAGAACATCCCAAATTCAAACCATTACACCAACCCTCTTTTCACCGCCCTCCTGAAATATAAGAATTCAATATAGCTTTGTCCTTTCTCACCACATATCCACTCCCTCCCCGATCCTTCACATCCTCTGTCATACTAACAAGAAGAATAGGAGTCTCCAAATTTGGATCCGTTGTAAAGACAGCAAACCAGCCGAGCTCCGTACCGGTTCTGTCGTCTTTTGATGCTTTAATTTCAGCCGTTCCCGTCTTTCCCGCAAACTCTATATCATTCCGGTAAGCCGCGTGCCCGGTCCCGTGTTCGGAACTGATCACTTTGCCGAGAGCAGTCTGTATCCTATCTGCAATCTCCGAGGAACATGCCCCTGGCAGCCAGACTTCCGACTTTGGCTCCTCTTTATACTGCAGATACGGTTTCATGACGTTTCCCTGATTGGCAAACATGGTATAAAGCGAGGCTAAGTGTATGGGATTAACTAACATCTGACCCTGCCCGTAACCACTGTCCGCCAGCTGAACCTCAGTTTCGATCCGTTCTGTATTGGAGTATTGAGACTTTGTTACAGATATATCAAAAGGAATCTCCTGATTAAATCCCAATTTATCCAGGCCAGACATGAAATCATCATAGCCGATTTTTAAGGCAGCCTTTGCAAAATAAATGTTATCCGAATAAATAAATGCGTTTTCCAATATAACAGGGCTGTAATCATGAAGGGTAGTGACATAGTAATTCCCCCAGCTTTCATCCTTTCTCCAGCTTAACCCTTCCCCTCCAAAATCCTCGTTAGGGTCAATCGCTCCGGTAGAAAGTCCGATGGCACCAGTTATTGGCTTAAAAGAAGATCCCGGGGCAAACCTCTGGCGGAACCGGTTGAACATGGGTTTTCTCTCATCATCATTTAAAGAAGCCCATTTCTCCTCAGACATTCCAAGGATAAAATCATTGTCATCGTAGGATGGCGTACTGACAAGAGCCAGTACTTCTCCGGTATAAGGATTCATGGCGACCGTACAGCTCTTATCCTCTTTGAAGGTTTGATAAATCTCATCCTGAAGGGTGCTGTCAATGGTAAGGGTTATATCCTTTCCATCTACCCTCGGCTTTGCAGCCAGGGTTTTCTTAACGGTTCCGTAGGAGTCAGTAATGGTAATGGTCCGTCCATTGGTTCCTTTCAGTTCCTTCTCAAATAAGGCCTCCATCCCACTCCTTCCAATCACACTGTCCGAAAGATAATCCTCACCCGAATGCTTTTCAAGATCCTCTGCCGTCACATTCTGGACATATCCCACCAGATGGGCTCCACTCTCTCCCAACGGGTAATAGCGTACTTCCGTGTCTGTGATCAGGACTCCCGGAACCGCCAGTAGTTCATCCTGGAATTCTTTATTTTTAACATTATCCTCCCGGGGCTCCATGGAATTCAAATTAAGCTCATCTACTTTCTTAATGGTTTTTAGAGGTACAAAAGAATCTTCTTTCACCCACTTGGCTGACAGTTTCTTCCCGATTGCATCCGCAGATATTCCAAGAAGGTTCCCAAGAGTCTCCAGATCTCCGGCAGAATCCTCACTCATTTTTCCGGGAACCAGTCCTACGGAGGAAGCAGTGCCTTTTCCAGCAAGAAGCAGCCCATTCCTGTCAAAAACACTTCCTCTTTTTGCCTTGTCCGTTGATACTCTCACCTTATCGGAACGGCCAAGCTCCGGAAAGATCACACTGTCGTCCCACACCATCTGATAGCCTTTTTTCTTTTCCTTTCGGAACTTTACCTGATTGCTGAAGTTTATTTCTCCGGCAATACTGCCAAGGCTCATATTGTAGCTGACTACTGCTTCCCCGTCTTTTTCTGCTACCTGCCCGATCTGGGCGGTTATTCCGGAAGCCTCAATTCCCTCGTAGATATTTTTATGCCTGGTGATAAAATCCTCTTCACTGATATTTAGATGGCTCTGCTCATCTAACATCCTATACATATCCGTATAGTCTGCCTTAGAAAGGCATTCCACGTATTCCAGGAACAACGCATCCGGCGTTTTCCTTGATGCTCCGATTTTCCCCTGAATTCGAAAGAACAGAGCCGCCCCTGCTAAACCAGCCAGTAATATAAAAAGCGTACAAACAGTACTGAATAAAAATCTCCTTTTTCTACGTCTCATAGCTTACCTCCTGTTAATCTGTTCGCAGATTATTGGAAACGCCGGAAGCGGTCCCGGTAAGAATATTAGCAGGATCTTCCAGATGAAAGTAATAATTGAATATCTCTTTTCCTACCCCGACCACATTGCCGGAACTGTAGCCATTGGCGACCCTCACAGTTACGGCTATCTGTGGGTCTTCAAATGGGGCATATCCTATGAAAAGTCCGTGGTTTGGCCGGGTCTTGGATTCCTCTGCTGTTCCGGTCTTTCCGGCAGCATTCACTTTCAAGTCTTTTAAGGTTGCATTGGTTTTTACCAGCTCATTCATACCCTTAGCCACATCATTCCATATATAGTCCGGAATTGAAACATTGGACTGAAGCACAGGCTTAAAAGACTGAATCATATTGCCATCTGAATCTGTCACTTTATCAATCATGGAAAGATCATAGCTATTCCCATGGTTGGCCAGTGTCGAAGTATACCGTGCAATCTGTGTCGTCGTATAGTTATGGGTTCCCTGTCCGATGGAAGAAGGTATGGCAAACCGGTCCGTAACATGTGGTTCCGCTTCTCCGATTTCAATGCCTGTCTTTTTATCCAGGTCCATCAAACCTGCATATTCTCTAAGCTTATCTAATCCCTTTTCTTCCGAAAACACCCCATCCTCTCCCGTTCCCAGCCGGTATGTAATTTCGGACAGATAGACATTGCAGGAATTTTTCAAGGCATCGGCACTGGAGAGAATCGGACCGTGTCCTGACCGTTTCCAACAGCGCAGAGGAGGCTGTACCTTATCAAATACGCCGGTGCATACGATACTGGTATCTGTACTGATAGCTCCTTCATTTAGTCCTGCAATTACCGTTATCGGTTTAAAGGTGGATCCTGGAGCCGTCAGCTGGCTGGTGGCCCGGTTAAACAGGGGAAGGGATAAATCTGCTGCAAGCTTCTGATAGTAATCCGTATCCATCTGATTTGCCAGCCGGTTGTTATCATAGCCCGGGTAGCTTACACAGGCCAGCACCTGTCCGTCCTTGGGGCTAACCACTACAGCCGATCCGGAACAGGGGTTTAATGCAAGCTGGGCCGGGGTGATCTCCAGATTTTTTATTTTCTTACGGATAAACTGCCAGGCATTCAGCTGCCCATTGGAAAGAAGGGCATAATCCGGATCCTCTTTTGATAGGATTCCCTGCTCATAAAGGAGTTTTTCCACATCCTCCCCAGATAACGTACCTTCTGTTAACATTGTCTGAAATATCAGTAAATCAAAACCGGAATCTTTCTTTAAACTGTTGAGGATCATTTCTTCCGTCAGGCGTCTGCTGTTTTCAAGCGTCATATATTTTTCAGTGGAATCCACCTGGTTTAAATCAATCCAGCCATTTGCAATGCATTCGGAAAGATACTGGCGGAAGCTTTTTTCCTCCCGGTCCCAGTCTCCGCTTTTATCGGAAAGAATCTTCTTCTTTCTTACCGTATCCAGAAGATAATCATAATAGCCTTTCACTTCACTGCTTAAGGAGTCATACCCGGAGCCAGAAACATCAAAGGAATCAGAAAACTCCCTAAAGACCTGCTCTTTCTTATTCATAAACCTTTCATAGACAGCTTTCTCCAGATCCGTTGCATCCGCTTCCTGTAACCGTCCGGTATCAATGACATGATTCTTTATTAATGCAAAATACACTTCATCCGATGAAATCCGGATCTGGGAGGCATCGGATGCTTTTGGCATATCCGCCCTTTTGCTCTCTGACATATTGGCAAGGAGAATACCGGCAATTTGCTGTTCCAGCATCTGATAAACTGCATTCTGCAAATCCATGTCAATGGTTAAGTAAATATCGTTTCCACTTTTGGGCTCACTGGTAATTTCCGGGTCCGATTTCCGGTTTCCAACGACATCCGTATAAAACTGTTCCATACCATCCTGGCCCCGAAGCCGGTCTTCCATGGACTTCTCAATTCCGCCTTTTCCTAAGGTGGACTGGTTCGTGTAGACGGTACCTTCCCGATTCCCTGCTTCCAGTTCATCGGCAGAAATTGGTCCGGTATACCCTAATATGGAAGAAAGGCTATCTCCTCCATAGTAAACGCGGATGCTGCCCTCCTGGATATCCGCCCCCGGCAGACTGCGTTTCTTTTCCAACACCGCCACCATCGTTTCCTCAGACACATCCGAGGCGACCAGATATGGAAGATATTTGCGGTATGAATTTAAGGAAAGGCCGTAACGAATGTTTGCTATCTGCAAAATCTCCTTAGGGGTAAGGGTATGAGGCAGTCCGTATTGATCCTGTTCCTCTTCAGTATAAGTATTCTCAATCAGGTACTTTTCCCTGCTGCAAATTTTTTTCATGAGTTCTTCGGCTGTTCCGGCTTTTTGTTCTTCCGTTAATTCATCTACCGTACTCTTCCCATAAAAATCAGCTTTGAAACGGCTAAGCTTCCACCCATCTTCTGTAAACTCATAGTTTCCCTGTTCGTCCACAGATATCGGCAAAATGGTATTCAGTTTGTTTTCGTCCTGAACCAGGCGGATTAACTGATAGGCAATCCCATTCAAGGACCGCTGACGTTCTTTGTTGGACCTGTAATTCTGAGAATCTTCCAAGGTAATATCATAGGAAAGCCGGTTAGAAGCCAGTAAGTTTCCATTCCTGTCATAGATATTTCCGCGGCTTCCGGCAAGTCTCTGGGTCTTCATAATGGAACTCATAAACTCTTCCTGATTTGCAGCCCCCTCCAGGATCTGAAGACGGTACAACCGTGTAATAAGCACCAGAAACAGAAATCCGAAAAAAACACCCAGGATCGCCAGTCTTGGAATCCGGTCCTCCTTTTTCCATAATTTATGATTAAGCAAAATGGTTCTCCTTTAATCTTACATTTGTAAGATTTCATTATACACGGATTTGGTTCTGATGTAAACTTTTTTTTTATAAAATCACATCTGATCAGTTTCATCCCTCCTTTTACCCTCCCCACTCATAGATCCTTGCATATGAGAATAAATATAAGTAATATTGTAGGTTAAAAGAAAGGATCGAACCATGGCCCAAACCGATAATTTCTATACCCTGAAGGGTTACTCCCTTTTGGAGCATACGCAAATCACCTCTTCCATGGAAGATTATCTGGAAATGATATGCAGGATCCATCGTGACGGCCAGCCTGTCCGCATCAAGGAGCTGGCCGAATGCCTGCATGTAAAGCCATCCTCCGCATCAAAAATGGTCGGAAACTTAAGGAAGCAGGGACTGGTGTGCTTTGAGAAATACGGCACCGTTTCTCTGACGGAGGAGGGCCTGGAGCTGGGAGAATATTTATTATTTCGTCACGAAGTCCTCCGCCGTTTTTTCTGCTACATCAACCAAAATTCCAATGAGCTGGAGCAGGTGGAAAAGGTGGAACATTTCATTGAGCCGAAAACTGTGTATAATATTGAAAAATGGCTGGATAAGTTTACATAGAAACGCTTGTGTGATTTTATAATTCATCGTATACTATAGCATAACACGAACATTTCTAAGGAGGACAAACACATGGATAAGATTAAGATGACAACCCCCATCGTCGAAATGGATGGCGATGAGATGACCAGGATTCTCTGGCAGATGATCAAAGACCACCTTCTGCTGCCATTTATTGATTTAAATACAGAATACTACGACCTGGGCCTGGAATACCGTGACAAGACAAACGACCAGGTGACCGTTGACTCCGCCAATGCCACCAAAAAATATAAGGTCGCCGTCAAGTGTGCCACCATCACTCCCAACGCAGACCGTGTAAAGGAATACAGCTTAAAAGAGATGTGGAAAAGTCCCAACGGCACCATCCGGGCAATCTTAGACGGAACCGTGTTCCGCGCTCCCATTGTTGTCAAGGGAATCGAACCATGTGTGATGAACTGGAAAAAACCTATTACCATAGCAAGGCATGCTTACGGTGATGTATATAAAGGATCAGAAATGAAGATCCCCGGAACCGGTAAAGTAGAACTTGTCTATACCGCAGAGGATGGAAGCGAAACACGGGAGCTGGTCCATTCCTTTAACGGTCCAGGAATCGTACAGGGAATGCACAACTTAAATGATTCCATTGAAAGCTTTGCCAGAAGCTGTTTCAATTACGCGCTTGACACCCGTCAGGATGTTTGGTTTGCCACTAAGGATACCATTTCAAAGAAATACGACCATACCTTTAAGGATATTTTCCAGGAAATCTTTGAAGCTGACTATGCGGACAAATTTAAAGAGGCCGGTATCACCTATTTCTATACCTTGATCGATGACGCAGTAGCCCGTGTCATGAAATCAGAAGGCGGCTATATCTGGGCATGCAAAAACTATGACGGTGATGTAATGAGCGATATGATATCATCTGCATTCGGATCTCTGGCCATGATGACCTCTGTCCTGGTATCTCCGGATGGGGACTATGAATACGAGGCCGCTCACGGAACCGTACAGCGCCATTACTACAAGCACTTAAAGGGAGAAGAAACCTCCACAAACTCCGTTGCCACCATCTTTGCATGGACCGGAGCACTAAGAAAGCGGGGAGAACTGGATGGAAACGCAGAACTGGCCGCTTTTGCAGATAAACTGGAGAAGGCGACCATTGATACCATCGAAGCCGGTGAAATGACAAAAGATCTGGCACTCATTACTACCATTCCTAATCCAACGGCATTAAACAGTGAGGAATTTATAAAGGCCATTGCAAAACGGCTGTAAAAATACCTGGTTTCAAATAAACTAAGACAGAAAAAGAAAGCCGCATAATCAGCTGCTTTCTTTTTCCTTTCAGGAGGTATATAATTATGGAATATAAACCAAAAGAAGTCCTGTTAAAAAACGGGACCCCCTGCCTCTTAAAAAGTCCCGGTCCGGGCGACGCATCCGCTATCTTAAGACTCATGAGCCAGACCTCAGAGGAAACCAGTTATATGTCCAGGTACGCAGATGAGATTAAAATCTCCATCCACCATGAACAGGATTTTCTCTCCTCCCTCCTTAGAAGCCAAAAAGATTTGATGATCTGCGCCGTGGTAGACGGGAAGATCATTGCAAATGCCGGAATCAACCCCATTGCATTATATGAACGTTACGCCCACCGGGCCACCTTTGGCATCTCCATATGCAAGGCATACTGGGGGCTTGGGATCGGTTCCCAACTCCTTTCAGCCATCATAAGGGGTGCCCGGGAAATGGGCTATGAGCAGCTGGAACTGGAAGTTGTAAGTGAAAACGAACGAGGTCTGGCTCTTTATAAAAAGTTCGGTTTTGAAATTTACGGTACCAGGGAGTACTGTTTTAAATACCGGGATGGAAGTTATGCATCTGCCCATCTGATGATGGTAAGGCTTTAAAAAATTTACATATTTTTCCTAAATCTCTGTTCATATCATTATCAAAATGATATAATGAAGATTATTATATAACATCTTGGTAATGGAAGGATCCCTGATATGAACTTAAGACATCTTACTATCTTTAAAACGGTGTGTGAAGAAGGCAGCATCACCGGAGCAGCCAAAGCGCTGTCCATGACCCAGCCAGCCATCTCCCACGCCATCAACGAACTGGAAGAATCCGTTGGTTCTCCTCTGTTTAACCGTGTATCCAGAAGAGTGGTCATCAATGAAAACGGTAAATTTTATTTGTCTAAGGTCATTCCTCTCCTGGAATTGTATCAGGATCTGGAAAACTACTCCGGCACCCTGCATCTGCAGGCCCCCTTACGGATCGGCTCCTGTGTAACCCTTGCCAGCTACTTACTTCCCAAAGTGGTGTCCCGCTTTACCCTGACAAACCCTGATACCCAGCTAAAGGTCACTGTTAATAATTCCCTTGAAATCACAAGTAAGCTATTAAAAAATGAACTGGATATCGGTCTGATCGAAGGTGTCATAGGTGATGAACAGTTGGAGAAAATACCTTTTTCTTCCTATCCTATCGCAGTGATCTGCGCCCCCGGCCATCCTTTTGCAGATCGCCTTGCACAGCCGGTGGCATTGGACCGGCTGATTGAGGAGCCGCTGCTTTTGAGAGAACAGGGCTGTACCATCCGGGATACTTTTGACTGTGCCCTGGCATTAAACAATTTATCGGCCGAACCACTCTGGTCCAGCACCAATTCGGATGTAATCCTGCAGGCAGTAAAGGAAAATATCGGAATCGGCATTGTTCCCAGGATTTTTGCCGATGAATCTATAAAAAGAGGGGAAATTACTGAAATAGAAGTGAAAAACTTAGACATCAGCTGTATGAATCATGTGGTGTTTCATAAGGATAAATTTCAGACAGAAGCATTCCAGGCATTTATTAACCTGGTGCTGTTCGAATAAAAGGCGCTCCATGGGGGATTTTATCCCTCTATGGAGCGTCATATATATTTCTTAACAAAATCAAGAAACACTTCATCAGGAAGAGATAAAGGCTGATCCTTATGATACAGCGCGTATATCTTTCTGGTGAGATTTATGGGATCCTTAAGCTTTAACTCTTTTATTACTCCGTATTTACGTTCTGTCTCAATAGCAAGGACCGATAATATTCCGATTCCCTGATTATCCACCACACATTTTTTTACCGCTTCGATGTTGCCGATGGCCTGGATGTTCCTCTTCGGGAAGTTCAGGCTTCCAGCTGACTCTAAATATTTCACAATGGATGAGCGGTGATTGGTGGTCATGAGGGTTTCTCCTACCAGATCTTCCAGCGTAACCTCATCTTTCCTGCTTAATGGGTTTTCTACGGATGCAAAAAAGACCAGCGGATCGTCCATCAGCTCCTCATACATCAGTGACTCCCTTTGCGGTGGGAAAGGCTGGCTTACAAAACCCAGAGGAAAAACCTTAGCTTCAATATCCTCAAAAACATTCTGAGTGTACTCTACGTGATTAACCACGGTCACAGACGGATATTTGGCGGAGAAAGCATGAATGATCGGCGGAAAGATATAAGTTCCGGGCGTACCGGAGCATGCTAAGCGTATTTCCTTGTTTTTCAGATTCTGGGAGGCGTATATCTCCTTTTCCGCTCCTCTCATGGTTTCTAAGACCGTCTCCACATAAGGCAGAAGCAGCTTCCCTTCCTTTGTCAAACCTATCCTGTTATTATCCCGTTCAAATAATATAGTCTCAAAATGTTTTTCCAAGCTTTTCATGCGTATGGAAACAGCCGCCTGAGAGCAGAACATCTCTGAAGCAGTCTGGGTAAAACTATGGTTTCCTGCGACTTTTAAAAAGGTTTCCAAGGTTTCCAGATTCATAATCATTCTCCTTAAAGTCTTTTGCATAAAATATATTTATGGAGATTATAGCAAATTCACAAAATTATGTCAAATATTCTATTCTTAATAAACATTTCTTCCAACCCTATAAGATTATTTTATAAATTCAAGGATTCCTCCCCTAAGAATGAAATAAATATAAAAATCTATCGTTGTACTTTTCTCTACAGAAATTTTACACTTAGGCTACAATAAGATATTGTAAGAAAGGAGATGCTGCCATGAATGAAGCAAAAGCAACATTGTCAGCACCAGAAATCAAAGTAAAAAAAGTCAAAAGCCCTTTTGAACTGAAAATGCAATTTTTCGGGCTTCCGGCCGCACTGATCGTATTCGGCCTATTCTATTCCACCCCGGTCCCTGTAGGACTTTCTTATGCAGGAAAGATGGCTTTGGGGGTATTCTTAACTGCCCTTATTTTATGGGTCACGGAAAGCATTCCGAATTATACGGTCTCCCTTCTTGTCATTGTGGCCCTTCCCCTACTTGGCGTCTGGGAAGAAGAAAAAGCCATGGGCGTGTTGGGCTATGAGGTTATCTGGCTGACCTTTGCAGCCTTTATCATTGCCTCAGGCATGGAAAAAAGCGGTCTTGCAAAACGGCTTGCCCTAAATCTCATAACCAGGTTTGGAAAAAGCGCGAACAGCATTCTGCTTCTCCTGATGGCTACCAACTTCCTGATTGCTTTTGTCGTTCCCTCCACCACGGCCCGGGCGGCAATGATGTTTCCCATTGTCCTGCTGGTAATCGAAGCATTCGGAACTACATTGAACGACCCGAAGAATAATCTGGGAAAACTTCTGGCCTTACAGGGAATTCAGTCCAATAACTTATCCACAGGGGCCATCGTAACCGCAACCAGTGCCCAGATCATGGCCATCGGCTTTATTAAGGATTTAACCGGACAGAACATTTCATGGACCTACTGGTTTATTGCATCCGCCCCGGTCACCATACTCACATTGCTGGCATCATTTTTCATTGGAAAATTATTATTTAAAATACCTGCTTCCAATGCAAAAATAAACTTAAGCCTTCTGGAAGAGGAACGTAAAAATCTTGGTAAAATGAGTCTGGTAGAAAAGAAAGCATTGGTCATCTTTGGTATCACCATTGCCTTATGGGCCATTGATACCAGGCAGATTCATTTATTCGGATTCCAGCTCAGCCTTGTAATGGTAGCTATTTTATCAGCAGCATTATTCTTCATGCCCTATCTCGGCATACTGAAATGGAAAGAGGCCAAAATTTCCTGGAATCTTCTGATTTTCGCCTGCGGGGCTTATGCCGCAGGAGTGGCTTTGGATGAAACCGGAGTAGCCGCATGGGGGCTTAACGCTCTGTTCGCCCACTTAGGCATTGAGAATATGAGCTTTACTGTAATATTTGCTGTCATCATGCTGATTGCCAGCTTCAGCCACTTTATCTTCACCTCCAAGACGGTGCGGACCATTATTCTTATTCCCACAATCATCGGCATCGCCAATGCAACCGGGATCAATCCTGTTGCCCTGGCCCTTCCGGCTGCATTTTGCATTTCCGATACCATAACTTTGCCGCCTCATAGCAAAGTCAACTTAATCTATTACAATACCGGTTTTTTCAATGTCCTTGAACAAATGCTTTACGGCACACTGGTTCTGCTTGCCAAATGGGGCTTAATGATCATCGCCTCCCTGACCTGGTTCCGATTCATCGGACTGGTATAAGAGAAAGGAAATATATCATATGAACAAAATAAAAAAATTATCATATATCTCATGCCTCTGCCTGTTTGTCTCATTGGCGGCGGTACAGACCTCTTACGCAGGCGATGCCGGTAAAGTGGTATCCATGGAAGACCGGATAACGCCTGATGGGCAAGATGCTATCATTACCCAGACCATAAATGCCAAAACCAATGAATCCGGGGAAGTCATCTTTCCCATTTGGAAAGATGCCGCCATCGAATCCATAAAAACCATCTCCGGTACTCTGACAGCAGAAGAAGTAACTGAAAAAACAGATGGCGATCAGTCCTATTATCTGGCGGTGTTTGCTGAAAAAGAAAAGGAGGTTTCTTTTCAGGTGATTTTACGGGGGGAAGGATTTTACGCAGGAGAAACTGCGGATTTAGGCGATACCTATCCCGGCAATGCAAAAGAACTCTCATTTAAGGCCAAAAACACCACCCCAATTTCCATCGGTTCTTATCAGATGAAAATTGCCGTTCCAAAGGGAAAAGAGCTTCTTAATATCGTGGATTATTCCGACAAAAAGCCTTTCACCATCACCAGCGAGGGCGAATATACGTTCGGAGGATTTGATTTCGGAAAGGTTTCCCCGGGAAAAGAATCAAAGCTTGCCATTAACGTGTTTGACAAGAAAAGCGGTTCCTCTGTTTTCCTATGGATCATCATTATTCTGCTGTCAGCCGGATTCATGTACCGCAATTTAGACCTGCTAAAAAAGCCGGTCAATGAATAAATCGAAAAGAGGATGAGTGATCATATGAGGAAAAGACAGGGAATACTGATTATTTCTGATGGCCTGGGAGACCGGCCGATAAAGGCGCTGGGCGGTTTAACCCCGTTAGAATATGCAAACACGCCAAACCTGGACCGCCTGGCAAGGGAAGGCTGCACAGGGAACGTATACCCCATCGCCCCAGGGATACCCGTTGGCACTGATGTGGGCCATATGGAGATCTTTGGCTGCGATTCCAATAAGTACTACCCCGGCAGGGGGCCTCTGGAAGCTTTAAGCGGAGGAATCGAAATCAGGGAAGGGGATGTTGCCTTTCGCGGGAATTTCGGAACCATTGACGAGGAATATACGGTGATTGACCGGAGAGCCGGACGGATTCAGGATGGGACCAGGGAACTTGCCGAAGCCTTATCCGGTATGAAGCTTAAAGACGGCACCACAGTTCTCGTAAAGGAGCTGACCCAGCACAGGGTCGCAGTGGTGCTTCGTGGGAAGGAACTGTCTGCGGCTATTGTACCCACAGATGTCGGCACTGCCAACGAAGGTGCAAAGCTGGTGATCCCCTGCCCAGAGGATCCTGCCTGTAAAGAGGCTGCAAAAACTGCTGAAAACCTGTGGGAATTTACCCTGAATGCTATGGAGATCCTAAAAAACCATCCTGTCAACCAGGAACGGGTCAGGAACGGACTGCTGCCGGCCAACGTAATCATAACCAGGGGACCGGGGCAGCTAAGCACCATACCGAGTACGGCCCGGCAGCTTGGCATCCGTGCCCTCTGCATTGCAGGCGATATCACCGTAGGAGGGATCGCCCGGCTGGTTGGTTTCGATTATTACGTACAGGATTCCTTTACCGGTGGATTTAACACAGACATCATGGGAAAAGCCCGCAAGGCTGTGGATTCTATAAAGGAAGGCTACGACTGGGTCATCGTCCATATAAAGGGCACCGATCTGGCTGGTCATGACAACCAGCCTTTGGAAAAGGTCCGGATCATAGAAGAGATCGACGGCATGGCAGGCTATATCATGGATCACATTAGCGGAGAACAATGTTACATCGCTTTCACAGCAGACCATTCCACCCCCTGTGAAGCAAGAGACCATACAGGAGACGGCGTCCCCACCATTATATGGGGAGGGGATGTAAGACGGGATAAGACAGAAAAGGCGGGAGAAACCTTTTTTATGGAAGGAGCCTTACAAAACCTTAAGGCAAGGGATATATTTACCATACAAATGGACCTGATGGGCTTTACCAAAAAAAGAGGAGCCTGATCCAGAAAATAAAAGAAAGCGCCGGAAAATGATGAAACTGCTGTCATTTTCCGGCGCTTTTTGTTTTATGATTCTTTTAAAATCTTGTCAATGCTTACGATCTTCACACAAAGAGCGAATAATTCCATCGCAAGGATCAGATCAGATAAAGGAGGATAAGAAGGCGCAATGCGGATATTATTATCCCTTGGATCCTTACCATATGGGTAAGTGGCTCCTGCTCCGGTCATGACCAGACCGGATTTCTTACACCTTGCTACAATGGCTTTTGCACATCCGTTAAGAGAATCAAAGGAAATGAAATAGCCTCCTTTGGGACTGGTCCATTCTCCGATTCCAAGTCCGCCAAGCTCTCTCTCTAAGATCTGGTTCACTGCTTCGAATTTCGGTCTCATGATGTCTGCATGCTTTCTCATATGCTCTACCATGCCGTGAATATCTCCAAAGAAGCGTACATGACGCAGCTGGTTCACCTTGTCATGGCCGATGGTCTGGATCTTTAACTGCTTCATAATGTCAACCAGGTTGTTCTGGCTGGCCGCGATGGTTGCGATACCGGAGCCTGGGAAGCTGACCTTTGAGGTGGAGGCGAATTTATAAACCATATCCGGATTTCCGGCTCTCTTACACTCAGCAAGGATTTCAATGAGATGATCCTGGTCCCTGTCATATAAATGATGAATGGTATACGCATTGTCCCAGTAGATACGGAAGTCTTTGGCAGCCGGTTTTAAACGGGCAAAACGGCGTACGGTATCATCGGAATAGGAAATTCCCTGAGGATTAGAATACTTTGGAACGCACCAGATTCCTTTAATGGAATCATCGTTTGCCACCAGCTCTTCCACCATATCCATATCCGGACCGGTTGGGGTCATGGGGACATTCACCATCTCGATCCCAAAATATTCGGTTATGGAGAAATGCCTGTCGTATCCAGGAACAGGGCATAAGAATTTCACTTTATCCAGCTTACTCCAGGGAGTGCTTCCCATAACGCCGTGAGTCATAGAACGGGAAACCGTATCATACATGACATTTAAGCTGGAATTGCCGTAAATAATAATATGGTCAGGCGCAACTTCCATCATATCGGCAAGAAGCTCCTTTGCCTCCTTGATTCCATCAAGCACCCCATAGTTACGGCAGTCGGTACCGTCATCACAGGTTAAATCGTCGTTGCTGCTTAATACATCCATCATTCCCATGGATATATCCAGCTGTTCTGTGCTGGGCTTTCCTCTGGACATATCAAGCCTTAAGTCCTTGCCCTGAAACTCCTTATACTGCACGTGAAGCTGTTTTCTCAGTTCCTGTAACTCTTCCTTTGTCATCTCAACATATGGCTTCATAGATTTCATTTTCCTCCTCATATAGACTCCTTTAACCTAATAGTTCTTTAAGAATTCTGTTGACCGCTCCCGGATCGGCTTTTCCCTTCATGGACCTCATGGTCTGGCCTACCAAAAACCCAAAAGCTTTCTCTTTCCCACTATGATAATCCTCCACAGACTGTGGATTTGCGGAAACGATTCCCTCAATTACCCTGCGCAGTTCCTCTTCGTCATTCACAACCCTTAATCCTTTTTCTTCCACATACTGTTCCGGATCAATGTTTTCTGCGAAGATCTTTTCAAAGACTTCCTTGCCCACGGTACGGTTAATGGTACCATTATCTACTAAATGAATTAATTTTGCAAGGTTTTCCGCAGAAAATGTCATTTCTTCTGGATCCATGTCGTGCTCTTTTAAAAGCCGCATGGCCTCTACCATCAGCCAGTTTGCGGCCTCTTTTGCCTTACCGCAGATTGCGGTGACTGCCTCAAAGATATCCGCCATATGCTTCGAGCCGGTGATGATATCCGCATCATATTCAGAAAGCTTAAACTCCTCCTGATAGCGGGCCATTTTCTCCGTCCGCAGCTCCGGCTGTCTGGACTTTATATTCCCGATCCATTCATCACTTATGACCACAGGAGGCAGATCCGGGTCCGGGAAATAACGGTAATCCCTGGCATCCTCTTTGGAACGCATGGCATAGGAGGATTCCTTGTTGTCATCCCAACGCCTTGTTTCCTGAACAACCGGTTTCCCTTCTTCGATCAATTCGATCTGGCGTTTCCGCTCTCCTTCAATGGCACGGGCAATGGCTTTAAAGGAATTTAAATTCTTCATTTCCGTTCTGGTTCCCAATTCGGAGGAACCGGCCTCACGGACAGATAAGTTCACATCGGCTCTCATGGAGCCTTCCTGAAGCTTGCAGTCCGAAGCGCCCAGATACTGAATGATGAGTCTCAGCTTTTCCAGATAGGCGATCACCTCATCCCCGCTTCTCATATCAGGCTCTGATACGATTTCAATGAGAGGAACCCCGCTTCGGTTATAGTCCACCAGGGAACAGTCTTCCCATTCATCATGAATGAGTTTTCCCGCATCTTCTTCCATATGGATCTCATGGATTCCGATTTTCTTCTTTCCTGCCGGCGTATCAATCTCCACATGGCCGTCATGGCAGATGGGAAGATAAAGCTGAGATATCTGATAGTTCTGAGGATTATCAGGGTAGAAGTAATTTTTCCGGTCAAACTTACAGTACTGGTTGATCTGACAGTTTACCGCAAGGCCTACCGCAAGAGCATATTCCACCACCTGCTTATTAAGGACCGGAAGGGAACCTGGCATACCAGTGCAGACCGGACAGGTGTGAGTATTGGGCGCTCCGCCGAATTCCGTTGAGCAGGCGCAGAAGATTTTCGTTTTCGTAGCAAGTTCCACATGGACTTCCAGTCCTATGACCGTCTCATACTGTTTGCTCATCTACTTCTCCTCCTTTCCTGCCATGGCATCTGCTGCCATTTGGGGCATCTCATAGCTTCTGTTCTGCTCAAAAGCAAAGCCTGCCCGGATGATGTTCTTTTCCTTAAAACAGTCCCCAATAAACTGAACTCCTATGGGCAGTCCCTTAGAATCCTTGCCGCAGGGAACCGTAAGACCTGGTAATCCGGCAAGGTTCACGGAAATGGTATAGATATCGCCCAGATACATCTTTAAAGGATCGCTTAAGCTCTCTCCAAGCTTAGGTGCCGTGGAGGGAGATGCAGGACCAAGAATCACATCGTATTTTGAAAACGCCTCGTCAAATGCTTTCTTGATCAAAGCCTTAGTCTTTAAAGCCTTTAAATAGTAAGCGTCGTAATAACCGGAGCTTAATACAAAGGACCCCAGCATGATGCGTCGTTTTACCTCCGGGCCAAAGCCCTGGGAACGGCTCTTTTTATACATGCCGTGAAGTCCGTCGTATTCTTTTGCTCGATAGCCGTATTTGACACCGTCAAACCTGGATAAGTTGGAACTGGCCTCTGCGGATGCAATCACATAGTATGCCGGAATCGCATATTCCACCATCCCTAAATCAAAGGTCTCCAGAATTGCGCCCTTTTCCTCCAGGATCCTGGCGGCTTTTAAAACCGCTTCCCTTACCTCTAAATCAAGCCCTTCGCCCAGGTAATCCGCCGGAATGCCAATCCGCATTCCCTTTACATCATCTCTTAAAGCTTCCGTAAAGTCACAGTCTTTCCGCTCCACGGATGTGCTGTCCTTCTCATCGTGGGAAGCAAGAACTTCCAGAACCGCAGCACAATCCGTTACATCTTTTGCAACGGGGCCGATCTGGTCTAAGGAAGACCCATAAGCAATCAGTCCATACCTGGAAATGGTTCCGTAAGTAGGCTTTAATCCGGTAACTCCGCAGAAGGAAGCCGGTTGTCTGATGGAACCTCCTGTATCCGAACCCAAGGCATAAAAGCATTCCGCCGCCGCAACTGCCGCACAGGAACCTCCTGAGGAACCGCCGGGTACGTGATCCGGGTTCCATGGATTTCTCGTAGCTCCATATGCCGAAGTTTCTGTGGTGCTACCCATAGCAAACTCATCCATATTGGTTTTTCCAAGAATCACCGCTCCAGATCTTTTTAAATTCTCCACTGCTGTGGCCGTATAAGTGGGAACGAAGTCCCAGAGGATTTTGGAGCTGCAGGTGGTCTTCATTCCATCGATGCAGATGTTATCCTTTACCGCCACCGGAACTCCTGCCAGAGGACCGGTCAGCTCACCGGCTTCAATCCGCTTCTGTACCTCTTCCGCCTGTTCCAGTGCTTTTTCTTCCTCTATGGTCACAAAGCTGTTAAGCAACGGCTCCATGGCCTTAATCTGATCCAGAACTGCTTTTACTGCTTCTACGGAGGTAACCTCTCCGTCTTTAATTTTTTTCCCTAACTGTACGGCTGTGAGGGATAATATTTCTTTCGCTGTCATACGAGGCTCCCCCTATTCCACTGTTTTTGGCACCTTAAAAGCTCCATCTTTGCGTTCCGGAGCATTTTTTAAGATGTTTTCTCTGTCGTCACCGTTTTCCACTACATCTTCACGAAAAACGTTGTGTACCGGGAATACATGGGACATGGGTTCCACGCCATCGGTATCCAGTTCATTTAATTTATCAATATAATCCAGCATACGGCCCATATCATTTTTTGCCGCTTCCTTTTCTGTCTGGTCAAGTTCAAGCTGTGCCAGGATTCCTACGTATTCGATTGTCGTATCATCGATCATGTGTGCCATCTATTTCTTACTCCTTTCCTTTTTCCTGCCCATGTTTTTTGGGCAGGGCCCGCCCCGTTTTAGAGCCTGCCCCGCTTTATCGGGTACCGGGCGTAAAGGTATACCCGCAGGGTGATTCCTCTTTATTATGGTTCCAGTCTCGTTACATCTCTTGGAAAAAGGGTAGTTTCCCTTATGTTCCCTTCGTCAAGAAGACGCATAGTAAGGCGCTCCAGGCCGATTCCAAGGCCTCCGTGAGGCGGCATACCATATTGGAATATCATTAAATAGGAAGAAATATCTTCGGGATTCATGCCTCTGGCCTCCATTTTGTTGAGGATCGCAGCATAATCATGGATTCTCTGGCCTCCGGTCGTTACTTCCAGTCCCTTAAACAATAAATCAAAGCTTAAGGTAAACTTAGGGTCTGAGGGATCGTCCATGGCATAGAAAGGACGCTTCTTTGACGGATAATGGGTAACAAATACGAAATCACTGCCGTACTCTTCTTTAAAGTACCGGCCGATAAGCACTTCCTCCTCTGGTTCCAGATCATAGGGGTTTCTGATCTTCCGGTTGTATTTCCCGGCAACCAGTTCTTTAGCATCTGCAAAACGGACCGTTGGAATATTGGATACATTGGGGAGTGTGACCTTAAGCATGTTAAGCTCTGTTTCATATTCCTCACAAAGAAGTCCAAAGGTATACTGGAGCATAGCTGTCTCCATTTCCATGATCTCCTCAAAGCTGTCAATGTATCCCATTTCAAAGTCCATACTGGTATATTCATTTAAATGTCTTGTTGTATTATGCTTTTCCGCACGGAAGACGGGAGCGACCTCAAATACCCGGTCGTATACGCCTACCATGGTCTGCTTATAAAACTGGGGACTTTGACCCAGTTCTGCTTTTTTATTAAAGTAATCCAGTTTAAATACGTTGGAGCCGCCTTCTGCTCCGCGGGCTACGATCTTAGGTGTTCGGATCTCCGTAAAACCCTGGCTGTGAAGAAAGTCCCGGAATCCTCTTACAATTCCTTCCTGAATACGGAACTTTGCCCTTTCCATGGGGTTTCGAAGGGTAATGGGGCGCAGCGTCAGCTTTGTCTCAAGGGAAGTGTTTAATTTCCACTTGCTGATTGCCACAGGAAGGGCATCTGCCGGCTGGGACAATAAGTCAATCTCTAAAAGACGGATCTCAAACCCATGAGGAGCCCTCTCTTCCTTTGTTACGATTCCAGTGACCCGGACTGATGACTCTTCTTTTAAAAGACTTAAGTCAAAATCCGTTTTCCCTTCCTCGTACACACACTGTACCAGGCCTTCTGCTTTCCGAAGGATCACAAAAGCAACCTCTCCCATATCCCTTATGGTATGGACACTGCCTTCCACTTTTACGGTCCGGCCCTCATAGCCGCCGGATTTGATGCGGTCAATTGTGACCGTCTCTTTTTCTTTTACACCACTGATAAATTCCATATCTGCATTCTCCTTACCTGAATGTAATTGTTTTGATTCCGGTAAAGGGTATAAAAATATCCCGTCCCGGAATACAGTTACATATTCCGGGACGGGATTTATATGGCTATAAGTTCCCGCGGTACCACCCGCATTGAGACAGCTGCTTCTTCCTCCGACCGCAGATATGACAGTCGGATAAGCAAATGCCCCCACTCAAACATTTAACGCATGTGTACGGATAGGCCTACTCATGTCACAATCAATCTCTTTAAGAATTGACCGCCGCTTCGGCATATCGGCTCCGGAGTGTTTCCTTAGCCAAGTCCCACGTGACGGCGCTCTCAGTCGGTGACGCCCTCTTCCTGTTGAGGTCCATAGGCCAGAGTCTCCTTCTCTGCCTTTTACAATATAAACTCCTGCAGATTCATGATTCCCTGTACAGGCCTGTTAAATAACAGTTTATCACTTCACTACAATGAATTTCACTTATAATATCATAATCTATTTTAACCTGCAATACTTATTTTTCACAAATTATCCCCAGCATTGGGAAATAGAACCTAATAAATCATACAATATTGACTTTTCCTGTCGAAGCAGTTACAATTATGAACACGCTTACTAAAGAATCAGGAGGGCCTTTTTTTTATGTCTGAAACATTGGATGCTATTAGACCTGAAGAGAATAAAATGGGAACCATGCCGGTCAACAAGCTTTTACTGACCATGTCTCTTCCCATGGTTATTTCCATGCTGATACAGGCACTTTATAATGTAGTTGACAGTATTTTCGTGGCACAGATCAGTGAAACAGCTCTTACTGCAGTTTCTCTGGCATTTCCTATACAAAATTTAATCATCGCCATCGCCGTGGGAACCGGTGTGGGAGTCAATGCTCTCCTTTCCCGCTCCCTTGGGGAAAAGAATCCGGAAAAGGCAAATCTGGCCGCAGTCAATGGAATATTTATTTTTATTCTCAGCTATCTTGTTTCTGCTCTGTTTGGAATTTTCTTTTCCCGGTTTTATTTTACGGTGCAGACAAGCAATGAAGAGATCATCAACCAGGGGACCATCTATCTTTCCATCTGCACCATCTTTTCCTTTGGCGTATACCTGCAAATTGCTTTTGAACGAATCATGCAGTCCACCGGACGCACCATCTATAACATGATCACCCAAGGGCTTGGAGCCATCATCAACATCATTCTGGATCCAATTCTCATATTCGGACTATTCGGATTTCCACGCCTTGGCATTGCCGGAGCCGCTATTGCAACCATCATCGGCCAGATCATTGCCATGATGCTCCTTTTGTATTTTAATTTAACCAGAAATCCTGATGTAAATTTAAATATGCGGGGTTTTCGCCCACATAAAGAAACAATTATTGATATTTATAAGGTAGGACTTCCCTCTATTATCATGCAGTCCATTGGTTCTGTCATGACCTTTGGTGTGAATAAGATCCTTCTTTTGTTTTCCGAAACCGCAGTCTCCGTATTCGGCATATTCTTTAAGCTGCAAAGCTTCATCTTCATGCCCGTGTTCGGACTTAATAACGGTATGGTGCCCATAGTCGCTTATAACTGGGGTGCAAAAAACAAGGAACGTATCATGAAAACCATACGCTCCAGCGTCATAGGATCTGTCTCCATCATGTTTCTGGGGGTTATCATCTTCCAGGTGTTTCCGAAACAGCTTTTACTCCTGTTCGATGCCTCCGAGCATATGATTTCCATCGGCGTACCTGCCCTTCGCATCATCAGCTTGGGATTCCTTTTTGCCGGCTACAGCATAATTATCGGTTCTGTTTTTCAGGCTCTTGGAAACGGCATCTACAGCCTGATTGTATCCATTGCCAGACAGCTTGTTTGTATTTTGCCACTTGCATATATTTTCGCGAAAGTCTTTGGACTTCATGCAATCTGGTATGCCTTCCCTCTGGCTGAAATTATGTCTTTAGTTTTAACCACCATACTATTTAAACGAATTTATGAAAACTGCATTAAGAAACTATAGGTTTCCCACGCAACGGAATAGGCAAGCATTCCGCTTGCTTTAATAGGAGGCAAACAATGAGTTCCGAATATCTTTTAATAGACGGCTACAACATCATATTTGCCTGGCCTGAGCTAAAGGAACTGGCGGAGACCAATATGGACTCCGCCAGAACGAAACTTCAGGATATTCTATGCAATTACCAGGGTTATAAAAAATGCAATGTCATTCTGGTTTTTGACGGCTATAAAGTCAAGGGAAACCCAGGCACAGTCTTAAATTACCACAACATTCATGTGATTTTCACCAAGGAAGCTGAAACCGCAGACCAGTACATTGAAAAAGTCTCCCAGCAGATCGGCAGGCAGTATCAGGTTCGGGTAGCCACCTCGGACAAGTTAGAGCAGATCATCATCCTGGGAACTGGCAGCACACGCCTCTCCGCCAGGGATTTAAAAAAAGAAATTGAAGAGACGAATTTTGAGATTAAGAAGGAACATTTAGAGAGAATTCCCTCAAAGAAAAACCGCCTCTTCGATAATGTAGACCCGGAGCTTTTTGAATATCTGGAGAAAATACGACTGAATAAAAAGGATTAAGCATATATTTATTAAGCCTATACATAGGAGGAACATCACATGTCATTACTTGAATTGTTCATCATCGCGGTAGCCTTATCCATGGATGCCTTTGCCGTCTCCATCTGCAAAGGATTATGCATGCCAAAGATGAACTGGAACAATGCGGTTATCGCAGGCTTATATTTCGGGGGATTCCAATCCGGTATGCCGCTTTTGGGCTACCTGTTGGGATCGCAGTTTAAGGAAGCCATTACTTCCATTGACCACTGGATCGCTTTTATCCTGCTTGGCGCCATTGGCATCAGCATGATAAAGGAATCCTTTAACAATGAAATGGAAGAATGTGAGGTTTCCCCCATGGCTCCCCAAAACATGATCCCCCTGGCAATCGCAACCAGCATTGATGCTCTGGCAGTAGGGGTTACCTTTGCATTCCTGCAGGTACAGATCGTTCCCGCTGTTTCCTTTATTGGAGTTACCACCTTTTCCCTGTCTATCCTGGGAGTTAAAGTAGGAAATGTCTTTGGAACACGCTTTAAATCAAAAGCAGAATTTGCCGGCGGACTGATCCTGATCTTCATGGGATTCAAAATTCTGGTGCAGCATCTGTTTGGGCTTTAAACCCTCTCACTGGAATACAGCATGACTGCGCCAAAGGGATCCAGCACAAACTTTTTTCCGTTGATCTTTGGAGCGTTGTCATTGGATAACAGGATCTCCCAGTTGTCCAAGGCTTCCCTTCCTTCTATCTCCTGGTGCTTTCCGGTAAAATTAGCAAAGACCAGCAGCTTTTCTTTCTTCCAGCTTCTCTGATAGGCAAATATCCCTTTCTGCTTAAGTGGAACAGGCTCATAGCTTCCTTCACTGATCACGCTATAGTGTTTCCTCAGTTGGATAAGCTTCTGATAGTAGAAAAAGACCGAATCAGGATCAGCAAGGCTCTCCCTCACATTGATCTTTTCACAATTTTCATTGACACCGATCCAGGGGGTGCCTGTGGTAAATCCGGCCTGCTCTTCTGCCTCCCACTGCATAGGGGTCCTGCTATTATCTCTGGACCGCTCTCTTAATACCCGGTAAATGTCTTCTTCGTTTCTTCCCTGTTCTTTCAATATTTCAAAGTAATGAAGGCTTTCCACATCACGGTACTGGGAAATATGGGTAAAATTCGCATTGGTCATGCCGATTTCTTCTCCCTGGTAAATGTAGGGCGTACCCCGCATCCCGTGTATAACAGTAGCCAGCATCTTTGCGGTACGCTTTCTGTACATTCCATCATCGCCAAACCTGGACACGGCCCTGGGCTGGTCATGATTGCACCAGAACACTGCATTCCAACCGTTCTCTTCGGCCATGGAAGTCTGCCATGTGTGAAAAATCTTTTTCAGTTTTTCAAAATCAAAGGGCATGAAAGACCATTTATCTCCGTCCTTATAATCCACCTTTAAATGATGAAAATTAAAACACATCTTAAACTGCTTTTCATCGGGATTGGTATATCGGATGCAGTGATCAATGGTGGTAGAGGACATCTCTCCTACCGTAATGATATCATCCGCATCTAACCCCGTATCCACTACGATTTCCCTTAAATACTCATGAATCCGGGGGCCATCGGTGTAAAACCGGCGGCCGTCCCCTTCCTCATCATCCTCCCAGGCGGAAGGCTTAGAAACCAGATTAATCACATCAAAGCGGAATCCCTTGATCCCTTTTTCCTTCCAGAACCGAATCACCTTTTTTATCTCTTCCCGAACCATGGGATTCTCCCAGTTTAAGTCTGCCTGGGTTTTATCAAACAAATGAAGGTAATATTTTCCGACTTCCTCCGAATATTCCCATACACTGCCGCCGAACTTTGACTGCCAGTTGGTTGGCGGATTACCCGGAGTTCCTTCCTTAAAGAAATAGTAATCCTGGAATTTCTTATCACCGTTAAGAGCCTTTTGAAACCATTCATGACTCGTGGAGGTATGGTTAAAAACCATATCAAACATCAGTCCCATACCCAGTTCTCCGGCTTTCGCGATCAACCGTTCCAAATCCTCCATGGTTCCGAACAAGGGATCGATCCGGCAGTAATCCTGGATATCATACCCATTGTCATTCTGAGGAGACAGGAAAAACGGGGTCAGCCAGAGGTAATCCACTCCCAGCATTTTTAAGTAATCCAGTTTTTCCATCACTCCCTTTAAATCTCCGATCCCGTCACCGTTGCTGTCCCGGAATGATTTGGGGTAGATCTGATAAACACATGATTTCTTAAAGCTCTTCATTTATTCAATCCCTTTCTTTTTTCCAACCATAACTGTCAGTGTAAAGGGCACTGCAATAGCAATCAGCATGCACAAACCGAATATTCCCATATACTGAGGCTGGATAGACAGGATTCCGGGAATACCGCCCACGCCGATGGAATTTGCCATAACATTCATTCCTACGGAAACCGTAGCAGCTATGGCGGAACCAATCATGGCAGAAAGGAACGGGAAGCCCCTCTTTAAATTCACACCGAACATAGCCGGCTCCGTAACTCCCAGATAGCAGGAAATGCAGGCAGGAATGGAAATCTGCTTTGCTTCCTCATCCTTTTTCTGAAGGTACATCATGCCAAGAACTGCAGAACCCTGAGCAATATTGGATAAAGCAATCATAGGCCACAGCATCGTTCCTCCAAACTCTGCCATGAGCTGTAAGTCTATGGCATTGGTCATATGATGAAGGCCGGTAATAACAAGCGGAGCATATATAAAACCAAATAAGGTTGCAAACAGCCAGCGGAAGCTCGAGGTAAGCCCTGCATAAACAACTTTTGAAATCCAGGATCCAATGGCCCAGCCAATAGGGCCTACCACTGCGTGGGCAGCGATTACCGCTAAAAGCAGGGAACAGAACGGAACCACGATCATGGAGATTGCCTGAGGCGTAATTTTCTTAAAGAACCTCTCCAGATAGACTAATACAAAACCAGCTAAAATGGCCGGAATGACCTGAGCCTGGTAGCCGATCATCTCCATTTTCACAAAACCAAAGTCCCAGACAGGAACCTCTGCGCCTGATGCCATGGCATAGGCGTTTAAAAGCTGGGGAGATACAAGGGTAAGCCCCAGAACAATTCCAAGGATCTGAGTGGTTCCCATTTTTCTTGTAACAGACCAGGTGATTCCTACCGGCAGGAAATGGAAGATTGCCTCGCCAAGGAGCCAGAGAAAGCTATGAACACCTGCCCAGAACTGTGACACAGAAACGAGAGTCTGGGTACCCCCATTCATAAGATTGATCTCTCCTATGATGTTACGGAATCCAAGAATCAGACCTCCTACGATGATCGCCGGAATTAGCGGAGCAAAAATCTCTGCGATATCAGCCACCGCCCGCTGCAAAAGGTTTAAATTCCCTTTCGCCTCTTTCTTTACTTCGTCCTTGGATACTCCTTCCACACCGGATATGGATACAAAGTCATTGTAGAAGGACTGTACATCATTTCCAATGATTACCTGAAACTGTCCGGCCTGTGTAAAGGTACCTTTGACACTTGAAAGCGCTTCAATCTGTTTGGTATCTGCTTTTGCCGGGTCAACCAGGGCAAAACGCATTCTCGTCATGCAGTGGGTTACTGCCCCGATATTTTCCTTTCCCCCCACATACTCTAATAGTTTCCTTGCGTCACTCTCATACTTACCCATATTCATACTCCCTTCATACATGTTTTGGACACTCCCAAACCTATACGTTCATTTTGTGATTACACTATAACATATACGTATATCTTTGTCAATATGCAGGAAAGATTATTTAACTTGTCCGTATATGGACGCAGTAAGTGGTATTTGTATGAACCGGATAAGTTACAACTTCCGGCGGGCAAAATCCACGAATTTAAACTTGTCCGGCCTGTGGCGCGATTCCGTGTACTGGAACAGGGTAGAATCTTCCAGATACGTATAACTCTTCACCACCACCACCATATCATAGCGCCCCATATCAAGGAGCCGGTAATCCTCATCCGAAGCCATATGGACCGTGATCTCCTTCATGGCAAAACCGATTTTGAGGCCCTGTTCATTCTCTAAATATTCATAAACAGAGTCCTGGGCAGCACGCAAAGGTAGATTCTCCACGACTTTCCTTGAAAAATAGTCCTTATCAATAATGATCTTTTCCCCATCAATTTCCCGTACCCGTTCCAGCACAAAGGCCTCATCTTCAGGACCGATCTGAAGCGCTTCCATCAGCTTTTTATCATTTTTTACAATTTCTAAATTCTCCACAAAGGTTCTGGGCCTGGAATCGGAATAGCGGTAGATTTCTTTGAAGCTCGCTATCTCCGATACCGGGAAATTAAATTTGCTCTTATCAAGCACCTCGGCGGCCTTTCCCCTGGCTTTGCGGATGCAGCCATCCTCCTCCAAGAGCCCCAGAGCTTTACGGACCGTGTCACGGGATGCACCATATATTTCCATCAGCTCCCCTTCCGCCGGAAGCTTATCTCCCGGACGGTATTCCCGCTTTTCTATTTTTTCCAGCAGTTCCTTATAAAGACGCCTGTATTTACTTTCCATAGGCCAATATCCTCACTTTACTTATCTTTTCCATTGATTTACATTTACATATCAGTTTTTATTTTAACATATACGTATACCTTAGTCAAATAATTCGGATTTATACAAAAAAATAAGCATACAACTATGCAATCGTCCCTTTCTTTTCTTTCCATATATGGATTGATATGGTAAACTGTTTTTAGAGCAAAGACTACATAGGAGGACCCACATGCAAATACAATATACAAAAAATTCAAACAATAAAGGCGTCTTAGGCATTATCCGCCGCTTCTGTAATTATATTGATCCACGGCTGACAGAACACGGTTCCCACGTAGCTTATATCATTTCCCGTATGCTGAAGGATACCGGGCAATATACAAAGCAAGAACTTCGGGATATCTGTTTTCTGGCTCAGCTTCATGATATCGGAGCATATAAGACAGAAGAAATTTCCAGGATGCTTCAATTCGAAACCGATGATATTTGGGATCACTCCTTCTATGGATATCTTTTCATACGATATTTTTCTCCACTCAAGGAATTAGCTCCTGCAGTACTTTTACACCACATCACATGGAATTTCCTGGAACAAGGAGATGTGCCCAGCACAAAATTAAAAGATCTGTCGCAGATTCTCCATATTGCAGACCGAATCGATGTCTCCATGTCACTGGAAAAACGTTCCTGGAAGGAAACACTTAAACTGATCACCCAAGGAACGAATAACATTTTTGCCCCTCACATCGTAGATCTTGCAGCCAGGCTTGATTTTAAAGACTCCATTGAAAATGAATGGAGAAAAGATTCAGAATACTTCGACTCTCTAACCAGCATTCCACTTTCCGAAGAAGAGTCTACGGAATATTTGAAAATGCTGGTCTTTATCATTGATTTTAGAAGCCATCATACCGTAACCCATACCATAACCACCACAAGCATCAGCTACGAACTTGGAAAACTCCTGTCCTTAAATGAGGAACAATTAAACCAGGTTCTCTGCGGCTCACTGCTGCATGATCTGGGCAAAATTGCAATTCCTGTTGAAATTCTTGAGTATCCGGGAAAATTAAGCCAAAAGGCCATGGGAATCATGCGGACCCATGTAAACTTCACGGAGAAAATATTCGGGGGAAGCATTGATCAAGCCATTGAGCGCATCGCACTGCGCCATCATGAAAAACTAAATGGTTCCGGATATCCAAAAAGGCTGAAAGCCGAGGATTTAACTACGGAAGAACGTCTCGTGGCCATAGCCGATATCATCAGCGCCTTAACCGGTACCAGAAGCTATAAGGCTTCTTTTCCAACAGACGATATTCTGACCATCCTTACCAAGATGAAGAATGACGGTCTTCTGGATGAATCCATCGTTGATCTGGCAACGGAACATCTTGATGATATCCTTGATACGACTTTCATCCGATGTCAGCCTATCCTAAGCATTTACGAAAAACTGAGAAAAGAATATGAATCTCTGCCTCAATTGGAATCCTACGATGAAAAGCTTCACTTTGCACTTACCTTAAGAAACCCGGAGCTTATGCCCTCATGGCCATGAAACATAAAAAATCCGGCTGGTTCCAGCCGGATTTTCTTTTCTTATTTTAAGATAACTCTTACAAATTTTTTCTTTCCGCGTTTTACGATCATCCCATCTCCGGAAAATTGCTCTTTCGCGAAAACGGCTTTCACATCAGAAACAGCTTCACCTTCTACGGTTACGCCTCCTTGTTCCACATTGCGCCTTGCTTCAGAACGGGTAGGAGCCAGACCGGACTTTTGAAGAATAGCCAGGATGTCAATGCTTCCGTCTGTAAAATCTGCCTCTTCCAACTCACAGGTTGGCATATCTGCTGTATTGCCGCCGGTAAACAGCGCTCTGGCACTCTCTCTTGCCCTTTCCGCTTCCTCTTTTCCATGAACCAGATTAGTCAGCTCATAGGCAAGAATTTCTTTTGCTTCATTTAACTGGCTGCCTTCCCAGCTGTCCATCTCATTAATCTGTTCGATAGGAAGGAAGGTGAGCATGCGCAGGCATTTTAACACATCTGCATCGGCAATGTTTCTCCAGTACTGGAAGAAATCAAAAGGAGAAGTCTTTTCCGGATCAAGCCATACAGCGCCGGACTGGGTTTTACCCATCTTATTTCCTTCGGAATTTAAAAGCAGGGTGATGGTCATGGCATGAGCATCTTTTCCAAGCTTCCGACGAATCAATTCTGTTCCGCCAAGCATATTGCTCCACTGATCATCTCCTCCAAACTGCATATTGCAGCCATAACGGTTAAACAGCTCATAGAAGTCATAGCTCTGCATAATCATGTAGTTGAATTCCAGGAAACTTAAGCCCTTTTCCATACGCTGCTTATAGCATTCCGCGGTCAGCATGCGGTTAACGGAAAAATGGGGGCCAACCTCCCTGAGGAATTCGATATAATTTAAGTTCAGCAGCCAGTCTGCGTTATTAACCATAAGAGCCTTTCCTTCTGAGAAATCGATAAAACGGCTCATCTGCTTTTTAAAGCAGTCACAGTTATGCTGGATTGTTTCCACTGTCATCACCTGCCGAAGGTCGCTTCTTCCGGAAGGATCTCCAACCATACCGGTTCCGCCTCCGATCAGGGCGATGGGCTTATTGCCTGCCTCCTGAAGGCGCTTCATTAAGCACAGGGCCATAAAGTGACCTACGTGAAGGCTGTCTGCCGTTGGATCAAATCCGATATAGAATATGGCTTTTCCTTCATTTACCATTTTGCTGATTTCTTCTTCATTCGTCACCTGGGCAATCAAGCCGCGGGCTTTCAATTCTTCATAAATCTTCATCATTATTCTCCTTTTCCATAAAAATAAGCCTCGTCCTATCAAAAGGACGAGGCTGTAGTCTCGTGTTACCACCTTAAGTTTATAAACAGCTCACGCTGTCTACCTCTTTGAGTACCTGATGCGATACTCTAGCACAATAACGGGTGCGGGAATCCGTCGCAGCCTACTTGGCATCTTAGCCGTTTGGTGCGAAGCTCAAAGATGTATTCGCAATCCGTATTCCACGCGCCTCTCATCTGCCGGCTGCTTTCTGTGTGGTCCATCGTAATGCTACTTGTTCTTATCAACGCTTTTACTTGTTTATGAAGTTATAGATTAGTATATGTTGTTTTGTTTTATTTGTCAAGAGGGGTTTTTCATGGAAGATAGCAAATTTTTTTTAATTGTGGTAAAATGGATGCATCTAGAATTACGAACATCACTGCATCAAAAAGAGAGCACAAAAACGAATCCGGAAACATACTGGGAGAAAACCTATGATCACTTTAACCAACAAACAGGCAAGACATTTTATGCTTCTCAAACACGGGCTGCTGGGCAAACACAAATTTAACGGGAAACAGGGCGCCTTCGATTTTGTGCGCCAGGCAGGTTGTATTCAGTTTGATCCAGTTGATTCCTGCGGAAAGAATGCGGAGCTTACGCTGCAATCCCGTGTCAAAGGATTTACAAAGCAAACGCTATACGAACTGCTATATAGCGACCGCAAACTTGTGGATTATCCTGATAAAAACCTTTCCATCATTCCCACAGAAGACTGGCCGTATTTTGAACGCTATCGGAATGCTGCACGGGAAGGCGGGCGGCGTTTCAAAGAACTGGAGGAACTGGAAGCAAGCACAAAGGATTACATTCAGGCAAACGGAGCGGTCGGCTCTGAAAACTTACCCATAGAGGGCAGCATACACTGGCACTCATCCATTCATTGGAGCGGAAATTGGAGCGGCGGTACCAATGCTTCACGGGCGGTGCTTGAGCAGTTATATTCTACCGGTGAACTGATCATTCACCATAAAAAGGGATCTCGGAAGTATTATGACCTCACTCATAAGTATTTACCTGCCGAACTGTTGGAAATTCCTGACCCCCTGCCTGATGAATTTGAACATCAAAAATGGCGCATTCTCCGGCGGATAGGCGCAGTAGGGTTTCTTTGGAATCGACCATCTGATGCATGGTTAAATATTTGGGGACTTAAAACTCCACAAAGAACTGAAATGTTCAAGGAATTGCTTGACGAAGGGAAAATTCTGCAAGTCAGGGTGGAAGGCTTAAAGGATGACCTTTACTGCCAGGCAGAAGATTTGTTTCTAATAGAAGCAGTATTACAAACCGATACCTTTAAGCCTCGCTGTGAATTAATTGCACCACTTGACTGTATGATGTGGGACAGAAAACTGATCCAAGCATTATTTGGCTTTGAATACACCTGGGAAATCTATACTCCGGCAGAGAAACGCAAATATGGTTTTTATGTTTTACCAATGCTTTATGGCAGCAGTTTTATCGGACGTGTGGAAGCAGTTGCCGACACAAAGAAACGTACGCTGATTGTAAAAAACATCTGGTATGAGGATGGAATAAGACAAACAAAAAAGGCTCAGGCAGCTGTTAACGGCTGTATGAAACGGTTTGCTAAATTTAATGAATGTGATGTGATTGATTTCGCATATCTGGATGTATGACAGATTTCCAATGAGAAATTGAATATCTGCTTTATCATAAACAACAAACTGCGATATGCTGCCCACCCCGGGAGCATATCGCAGTTTGTTATCAGCTGTAATTATACTATCGCCTTATATTGTATAAAGTTAAATTCATGACCAACGGACATATTTCAGCCTTTTACATATCTTAATTGAACTAACGGCTTACCATAATTGACTTCCCTTTTTGTACCGTCAAAACTAAAATTAAATTTTTCATAAAATCGCCTTGCTCTATTGTTTTCTTCAAATACCCAAAGGAATATTTCTTTTGGCTTTAAACGCTTTAACTCCTTTAATGCAAAATCCAACATTTCTTTCCCATAACCTTTACCACAAAATTCCTCAATTAAGTATATCGCCCATATTTCACCTACGCCACTCTTATCTTCCTCGTAGCTTTTGTTTATAATAATAAATCCTATCATTCTTTCCGCATATGTTACACAATAATATTCGATATCACCAACGGTTGTTAAAGCTTTTTTGTACTTTTCAAATCGTCTTTCTTTTTCTGTTAACATACTTTTTAAGAATTCATCAGGAACGATTCCTTTATAAGCTGATTGCCAGCAAGAAATATGGCAGACAGTATAATTGTAAGCATCTTGGGGTAAAGCTTTACGAATAATAATTCCCATTATGTTATCCTCCGAAAATATAAATAATCTTCAATGTAAATGATACAAGCAATGAGCAACACTACCCGGTATCCATTTCCTTCTTTTACAAAGTTTTGTTTTTATGTATCCACCATGTTTCGTTTTGGATCGGATAAAAACCAATGCTATAATAGAATTGTTGTGATGAAAGAACATAAGCCTGCTTTGCGCCAAGTTTTCCACATCTATTAACACCTTCAAGGACAGCAGCTTTACCCAACCCCATTTTACGATATTCTGGAAGAGTAAAAACTGGTTCAACATAAGCATATCTGCTGTTTGGAATGCACCACATTCCGCAATGGGCTGCATAATCTCCGTTCGGAGCTACAACTAATATTCGCAAATTCAAATCTAAATGCGGTGCATCAAAGCCTTCCCGCTTTTTCATGGATTCTTTTTCTCGTTCATTACGCTGCCGTTGGTTGTTAAAGCCTCTCCATATTGCATTGTAATACCGTTCAATATCAAAGCCCTTATCATCAAAACTAATTATTCTATATCCTTCTGGAAGCGTGTAACTATGATTGCTAATATCAATCATTGCAACTGAAGACTTTTGCGTAGTTGGGGTAAAGTCCCTTTGAGCAGCAGCTCGCTGATATTCAAAATCGCCGTCTGGTAATGTAATTTTTATTTCTCCGTGTAAATTCAGGTTTCGTAATGCATATTCAATGAGTTGTGGTTTCATGTAATCGTACTTCTCATCCAAACAAAAATAAGATTCGCCGAGATCGCCTTCATAAGTTGCTAAACCAACTATTATTCCATTATCTTCTACAATGCCTATATGTGATAGATGTTCCATATTCATATATGGGCCAAATTGCCATACCCACCTTGCCCATAAGTAGTTGGGGGTAATGACTTTGTCGTTATTCATGCGTATTAAAAAATCACATACTTTTTTTAAAATCTTCCGTGTATCCCCATTCATTCGTGTAGCTTCTAATAATTACGCCCATAGTATCCCTCCTTATTTTCATAACGGATTAACTGCTGCTGTATTGGAACTATTACCTTTTCTTTATATCTCCATTATACTCCTTGCTGTAAAGGCGTAAAAAGCTTTCAGCATAAGTATCAGGTGGATAGTGAAAGCATTATTCGCATGAACACACAAGGAATATTTGTGCAGAGCAAAAATCAGATGAGACATAACCTGCAACACTTATATCTCTTTACTTCTGGAAACCTGGCAAAGAAATCGTCTGTTTCCAAAAGTGAGGATGTATGCAACGGGGTCCTTTGCATGCATCCTCACTTTTATTATTAAGTATTATATGGCTGATAGGAATCAAACCAATTAAGCATCTTTATATTTTTTATAAGTTTTTATTGAAAAAATTGCCAATCCTATCAAAGTGGCAAAGTACGGTATCGTTTTTACCAAATCAGACGGTAAACCCATGGATGCAGCTACATTGGAAAACGCATCTGCAATACCAAATAATACAGAGGCAGCTGCAGAACCTATAGCCGTCTGTCTACCCATCGCTTCTGCCGCCAGAGCAATCCAGCCCCTGCCGCTCACCATATCTCTGGAGAACCATGATACATATCCCATGGACATGAATGCGCCGCCAAATCCGCACATGATTCCGCTTAGCAGCAATGCGGTTGCCTGTGTTTTAACTACACTGATGCCAACGGACTCTGCTGCTGCTTTCTTCTCACCGACCGCACGTATATGATATCCAAGAGCCGTTCCTTTTAATAGAACATAAGTAAAAACAACAGAAAATATGGAGAGATAAGTCAAAATATTATGTCCTGATAGAATACTCCCTAAAACAGGAATATTCTCAATGATCGGAATTCGAAGAACAGGCAGGGTCTTACTGGCTAATGCCACACTGGTTCCTTTATCATGAGCAGTCAGATAAAGGAAAAACACGGTTCCGCCGCTGGCAAGACTATTAATCGCTATGCCCCCTAATATAATGTTCGTTTTATAATACAGCGTAAAAAATGCTAATATTCCCGTAAAAAGAACAGCTACGGCCAAGGCCATTAATAAACCGATCAAAGCACTTTGAGATAAAAAACTAAAATACATTCCTGCAAATGCTGCTATCAGCATTAAACCTTCCAGGGCAATATTGGGTACCCCTGCCACATCGGAAATAACCGCTCCCATTGACGCAAAGAGCAAAGGAGTTGTAACTCTGAAAACAGAATATACAAAATCACTAGTGAATATAGAATTAAAAAACTCCTTCATTTTTAACCTCCCCGATGTTCACATCCTTTTCGATCCAAGCTTGCTTATACTTATGCAGAAATTTTTCGGCTGATATTAACAGAATAATCAGGCTCTGTAAAATTGCAATCATTTCTGTGGGCACATCTGCAAAACGATTTACCAGATCCGCTCCGACCCTTAAATATCCCACAAACAGCGCTGCACCTACGACACCAAATGGATTGTTATTTGCCAGCATTGCAATCATAGCTCCATCAAAACCATAACCAGGAAGTGAGGTCCATTCGAACCTCTTATGCAATCCCAGGCATTCTACAATCCCACCGCATCCGGCAACCGCACCTGCAATTACGTGTACGAGAATAATTACCTTTGTTACACGAATACCTGAATATTTCGCAAAACGGATGTTAGTGCCCGTAGCCCGTACTTCGTATCCTCCTTTTGTTTTATACAAGAAGATATAAATAATGACGACACATAAGATTGCTATAATAAGGCCCAGATGGACTCTTGTTCCGCTTATGATCGTTGGAAGCAATGCCGCTTTACGATACTTATAGGATACCAGCGATGAAACAGAAGGATCACGCATAATATTGTTTAAAATATAACAACCAATTCCGTAGGCAATATTATTCATCATCAGGGAAGTAACCATTTCGTTTGCCCCGTATTTTGTTTTTAGAACGCCAGGTACCAACATGACCAGAATTCCGGTAACCGCTCCTACTCCGATACAGACAAATGGAAAGATAAAAAACGGCAGCTGGAACCAGATAGCAACCAGGGAGCCTGCAATTCCGGACATAAAGAAAACCCCTTCGCCCCCAAGATTAAATAAACCTGCTTGAAACAGCACCGCCATAGAAAGTCCTGAAAAAATAAGAGGAATTGCAGTTTCCACAATATTCCCCAAATATCTCCTGGAAGAGAACGGCTGAACGAGAAATATTTTGATGGATTCAACAGGCTGTTCACTTACAAATAGAATGATGATGAATGCAACCAGCATTGCAGCAATCATAGATACCGCTGTTCTTAACATGTTAAAGGTTCTTTCTCTGCTCATTCCTGGTTCACCGCCTTTCTGATCTGTTCCGCCTCATGTCTTTTGATTCCCAGCATATAAAGGCCCAGCTTTTCTTCATCCAGTCCACCTGTTTGATCAAAGTAAGCGACGATTTCTCCTTCATACATTACGGCAACAACATCTGATAATTTCAGCACTTCACTTAAATCTGCTGAAATTAAAAGTACTGCACAGCCCTTTTCACTGAGTTCCACTATCTTCTTATGAATGATGTGTGCGGCGCCAATATCCACACCCCTTGTTGGCTGTTCTGCAATCAGTATATTGGGCTCATCCCCACATTCCCTTGCAACTACTACTTTCTGCATATTTCCGCCTGAGAGCATTCCTACCGGCTGGTGCCCGCCGGTACATCGTATTTCATAGCTCTTAATGTTCTTTTCAACAAATGCATGAATGTTCTTGAAATTTAAAAAACCGTGATTGTTAAATAACCTTGAACTCAAGCGATTGGATATCATATTTTCCCTGATGGATTCACTTACTGATACCCCCTGATCGAGCCTGTCTTCCGGAATATAACCGAATTTTGTTTTTCTGATATCAGAAACCCCAAGGTTCTCAATATTTTTTCCTTCAAACAGAATTTTACCTTCCTGGATGCTTTTGCGCTTTGTCATTAAATCTACCAATTCTGACTGGCCATTTCCCTGAACTCCTGCAATGCCAAAAATCATACCGCTTTTGACTCCAAAGGAAATATCTTTAAGGACCTGTACGCCGCTTTTATCTTTATAGGAAATTTCCTCTGTATGAATGTATGTTTTTCCAAAGTCCCTTTTTTCTTTTGTGATTGAGGTATCCATTTCACACCCCATAATCAGATTCGAGATCTCCTGTTCTGTAACGGTTTCACATTCATAGGTACCAATCGTCTTTCCGCTTCTCATAACGGTAATCCGATCTGATATCTGCTTGATTTCAGGTATTTTGTGTGATATGAAAACAATCGTATGACCTTGCTGCTTCAAATTTTCCAACTCATCAAACAACTGCTTTGTTTCCTGAGGTGCCAAAACCGCTGTCGGCTCGTCTAAAATCAGAATTTCAGCACCTCGTGCCAATGCTTTTAAGATTTCCACCTTCTGCTTCACACCTACCGGAAGATTCTTTGTTATTTCTTTTGGATTGACCTTCAGATTGTATTTCTGACTTATTTCATCGGTAAACCGTTCCGCCTGTTCTTTATTTACGAACATATATTTCTGAGGTTCCATTCCCAAAACAATGTTCTGTGCAACAGTAAAGGATTCCACCAGCATAAAATGCTGATGTACCATTCCAATTCCTTCCCCAATGGCCTCTTTTGAACTGGAAAAGCTTACCGGTTTCCCTTTTAAGCTCATACTCCCCCGTGATGGAGCTTCCATCCCGAACAGGATTTTCATTAATGTGGATTTTCCCGCACCGTTTTCTCCCACTAATGCATGTATTTCCCCCTTTTTTAAATTAAAAGACACATCAGAATTTGCCACAACGCCATTCCCATACACTTTGGCAATGTTATTCATCTCTAATATATAATCACCCATATTGTTCACCTTTTCTTTATCCGAACGCTTTTACTTGCAATCCGCTTCGCTGTTTGCTCATAAGCAAATGCTGTTTTGGTTCAAATACTACGGGCGCACATCTTCCCTTATTTTGTTCACTTCTTCTGTTGTCAGCCCAGTCGGATCGGTCAGTTTGATTTCTCCATTTATTACTTTATTTTTTAACTCCTTTATCTGTTCTCTTGCAGCTTCCGTCATTAATTTTTCATAAAATTCATTTTCTGCAATTCCCACTGCCCCTTCTTTAATTCCATAAAAACCTTTGCTTCCATATTTCACTTCGCCATTCATGGCCTGCCGGGCGATCGTAACCGCATTTTCAGGAATGTTTTTGATTGCAGACGTGATGATTACATTCGCCATATCCGGTCGGGAATCTTTCAGTGACTCTGCCTGATCGGAATCAACTCCAATGACAAATTTCCCTTTCTCTACTGCCCCGTCAATGACTCCAATACCTGATTGCCCTGCTGCCGCAAAAATAACTGGTATTCCTGAATTATAAAGAATCAATGCGTTTTCTTTTCCTTTTGCAGTATCTGTAAAATTGCCCACATATGATGCAGCAACCTTTATATCCGGGTTAATTTCCAAAGCTCCTTCAATATATCCCACCAGGAATTCATTGATTCCAGGGATATCCATTCCACCCACAAAGCCAATGACTCCTTCATTCAGTTCTTTCGCTTTTAATGCCGCTGCTGCGCCCGCCAGATAACTCATTTCATTATTCTTAGGAGCCATAATATATACATTGGAAGGTATCTCTTCCATTTGTCCATCTAAATTGATAAATTTTTGTTCCGGATACTCTTCTGCTGCCTGTGTCAGTGCATCATCCCCATTGCTTGATACGGTAAGTATGAGATCATATCCCTTTTCACATAAATCCACATAAGCAGAATAATATTTCGAGGCATCACGTCCGGCTTCCACATAGTCTACCTTCATACCAAACTCTTTTTCTAAAAGACCAATCGCTTCAAAGGAGGCGTCAAAAAAGGATTTGTCACCTAAGTTACCAGGTATCATCAAAGCCACCTTATAATCGGTTGAAGTTCCATCAAACGTATCACCGGTCTCTTTCGCAGGACTGTTTCCAGCCTCCTTTTCTGGTTTCGGTGCAGAGCAGCCCGTGAATAATGTACTCAATGATAAACACATTGCCAAAATCAAAGCTAATTTCTTTTTCATGATCGTTCCTCCTGATTTTAATAAATTCTCTCTTTTACAATGCTTCTAAATTTTTCTACATCAATCCATTCCGCATATTTAAAATCCTTTTCCACTTCCACATGTATGTCATAGGCATTTGTTTTATATACGATTGCACCTCTTGTATTTACACCGGAAAGTTCCACGTTAAAATCATTCTGCCTTAAGTTCACAACCGTCGGATCCAAAAGATATGCTATCAGCAATGCATCATGAAAGGTAATGGGATATCCCGTCTTTTCTTTGAAAATTTCTGTTCCTCTCTTATAATATTGCATCCTTTCGTTTCCCGGCGGACATAGCTTCTCCAAAAACTCTTCTGAGATTCTGCAATATTTTGTTACATCAAGCCCAAACATAGTCAGATGCTCTGCGTAGTCCATAACAATTCTTGCCGCCTCTGGATCACATCGGATGTTCCATTCCGGGGAACTGCTTGAGAAAACACCTCCCATTGCTATGATATTCGTCTGCTTCATGATGTCCGGAGCTTCGTAAAAAGCCTTTGCTAGATTGGTCATAGCACCCATCTCTACAATTGTAAGATCAGGATTTTCTTTTGCCTTCTGAATTATGAATTCCGCTCCGTTCATCTCCTGATATACCGGATACTTCCTTCCTTTTCTCAGAATCTCATATTGAATAGGATCTTCTTCATAATCAGGCCTCTCTATAAGAGGGATACCGTAACCTGCACATACCTCAATCTCTTTTTTTTCATATTGTTCACATAGATCCAGTACCATTTCCGCCCTTTTGTAGGTGTTCTGATAAACAGTCGTAATTCCTACAATCTCAAATTCCGTTGAATTCATCGCCATGATCAGCGCAGCGGCATCATCTATATCATCGCCCAGATCTGTATCAATCAGAATTCTTTTCCCAGTATTATTGGACATACCACATACTCCTCATTGTTTTACAAAAATATTTTTGTTTGTTTCGTACTGTACTTGATGATTATATGGTAATTTTGCTATTTCAGTAAAGGTCATATGGCTTTTTCTCTTTGGATTCCAATAAAAAAATTGCCACAAAACGCTTTTTATTCTAAGCGATTTGCGGCAATTTTACCGAATCCACAAGTTATCAAATAAGATATCATACTTTTCTTTTGTAATAAATACTTTTTTACGCATGGAACTTATTTCTTCTCTGTCCTTCAGCTTACGGATGCTTCTTCCCACAGTCCGGAGACTGATACCCACACTATTTGCAATATCCTGGTATTCTGCTTCTACCGTTACGATATCAGTTGTATCATTTTTATGTGCATCATAATAATTTACAAAATAATACCTCACCCGGTCCAGACCATCTAAATAATAAAAAATACCATCATTCCCCGATCGTTTATATAAATCATCGGATACCAATGTCAGACAGCGTCTTAACATATCGATATGATTCATTACATATGCATAGATAGCCACAGACTCCATTCTGACGGCCTTAACCTCCGTCATACTGATAATGGTTGCAACATATGCATCTTTACGAGCAAAAAGCTCAAGCAAGCCGATACTTCCATTATTTTTATCTATCTGGAAATAGTTATATTCATTACCATCAGAATAATTTCTCGTTCCTAAAGCGATTCCCTCTATAATGAAATAGATATATTGGGGAAATTCTCCCTGAGATACGATAAATTGTTTTGGTGCATAGGTAATCAATTCTCCTCTGCTTTTCATCTCATCAGGCAGTACAGAATAATTGAATTCTATTTCCTTCCCGTATTTCTCCCACTCCTGCTTCAAGTCCATGAAATTACCTCAGAATTATTCTACAATTTATACCGCGAAATTCTCTAAGCCTATCTTTATATCATATAATACTTTGGCGTCATATCTGGTGTCAATGATTTATTTATATTTCCACAGTCAACCCCCATTCTTTCCGACAATGCCAAAACCAACCCATCTACTACAGCAATAGGGGCTGACATGGAACGGTATTCCTTTTCCTCACCTTGGTAAATATACAAATGCATATCAGCTTTTTGCTTATCCGGTACGTATAACCTGCTGGTAAAGGCCATCGTATGGTAAGAAGCTATCTTCTGATACTTAAGAATCATATGCCCCTCCCGGGAAACTTTAGTAATATTAAACAGGATGACAAGATCTCCTGCTCCTGCCTTTGCCAATCCTTCTAGCACCTCAGCGCCACTGGAGGGGAGAAGCACCACGGAAAGCCCCAGGCGGCGCAGGCGGAAAAATAGAAGCTGTCCCAGCGAGGAAGAGGCATTTTTAGCATAGATAAAGATACACTTTGCCTCCAAAATAGATTTAATAGCACGATTAAATTCCGATGTATCCAGCTGCTCCAGAGTTTTTTGTAAGCAATGCTGCTGTCGCAAGAGCCAATTTTGCAGCGTGAATTCCGCCTCCTGCATCAAAGGTGCGGCTATTTTCTTCACCGGTTCATGCCTCGTACTTTGCTGTATTACTACCTGTTTAAGCTGCTTAAAGTCCTTGCAGCCTACATGACGTGCAAAACGGGAAACCGTTGCATCCGAAAGCCCTAGACAGGAGGATAATTGTCCGATGGTCATAAACAAAAATACGTCGGTATGGCTGCTGATATATTCTATAATCTTTTGATCTGCGCTGGTCAGTTCTTCCGGCAACGCCGGAAAATTCAGCTGCATAAAGCCACCTCCTTTTGCACTGCGGATACTTCTTAATCATGCAGCCTTATTGTGTCACTTCCAGTATAAATGCACAATGTAAACTTAACCATCAAACTGCAGTAAAATGAAAGTAAATTTTCTAAGAACGTCATGATTGCTGGCAATTCATATAAACTTATTCTCTTTATTTTAACAAAGTATTCTCTACTTGTAAGTAAATTTAAAGTCCTAACTATTCATACATACCTGCGGCATTGTTTAAGTTTAATTTCAAATATTTTTACTTTATTTTTACTTCTAACATTTAAATGGCTGCTTATTGATGAAACACAATGTTAATGTATAAATAAAAATAAGCCCCGTCCTATCAAAAGGACGAGGCTAAAATCTCGTTAAATGCTACTTTAATTCCGGCCAATATTCTTTATTGGCCTCTATCAGATCATCTAAAATCTGTTTTGCAACAGAGGCGCTTGGTACAGTCTTTGATAAGGTCAGAGCCTGCCACAGCTTTAAATAGCTTCCTTCGGTCCAGGCCTCTACCACCAGCCGCTCCACTGCAAGCTGTTCTTCCATCATGCCCTTTTCAAAGGTTGGAATGTTCCCCTGGCACAATGGCTCCGGTCCTTCATTTCCTACCAGACAAGGCACTTCTACCATGGCGGTAGGGTCAAAATTAGAGATGGCTCCTTTATTTTCCACGATGCAAAGCATCTGTTCCCGGGTATTGAACCCAATCGCGCAGGCCAGATCCACGATAAAGGAAGCGTGATTGTCTATGGAGAACTCTCCGCCTTTTGCAGTCCCTGCCTGAATGATGGCTCTAGCAGCGCTAAACACTTCTTTTTCTCTTCCCTCCATCACCTCATTGGCTCTGGTATGATTGGGATCGGTGTGTTCTACTACATAATCTGGGTAAAGGTAATATTTTAAATAGGTATTGGGAAGAAAATCAGGCTCCAGCTTTAATAAATCGGCCGCCTTTTTATGGGTCAGCTGCCAGCTTGCATCCATATGCTGAGTCTCCACGGCCTTTTCCGTCAGATACCCGTTTTTAGACACATAATCCAAAAGCTGCGGCATCAAGTCTGTCCCATCCTTATCCTTTACGCTGGTCCACCAGCCGAAATGGTTCAGACCAAAATATTTTACATCCATATCCTTAGGGTCTCTGCCTACGATGTATCCCATGCGTCGCTTGGTTCCTACCGGCATGTCGCAGATATTCAGTACCTTGGAATGGGGCTTCAGCACACGGCAGGCCTCTGCCACGATAGAAGCAGGATTGGAGTAATTAAGCATCCAGCAGTCCGGAGAATATTTTTCCATAAAATCAATTAACTCCATCATACCGCCGATGCTTCTCATCCCATATGCAATTCCGCCGGGACCGCAGGTCTCCTGTCCCACCACATGATATTTCATTGGAATCTTTTCATCCAGCTCCCGCATGGCATATTTACCCACCCGGATATGAGCCATACAGAAATCCACATCAGTAAAGGCTTCCTTGGGATCTGTTGTATAGGAAAACTCCACCTCCGGTGCAATTTCCTTCATAACGATGCCTATGGCCTTTGCCAGGGTTTCCTGGCGCTCTCCGTCATTGTCATAAAGCTTTAAAGAACGTATGGGAAATCGATGCAGGTTATCCATCAGCATCATTACAATACCTGGCGTGTAAGTGCTCCCGCCGCCTGCGATTACGATTGAGAATTTTTTCATTTATTTTACCTCCTTGCTTTGTCTGGTTTATCAGTTAGTTGCTTTCGCCGTTTCCCAGCTCCTCATCGACAGCCTTTCTTACGGCAGTCACCTTTAAACCATAGATTACCTGAACGTTATTGCCCTTTTTCACCACACCATTGGCTCCGGTGCCGTTTTTCAGCACATCCTCTTCTACCAGGTCCGGATCTGTGATGATCAGACGAAGACGGGTGAAGCAGTTATCCACCTTTTCAATATTACCGGCGCCGCCCAGGGCTTTTATAATCAATGGGGCATCCACATCGTCGGCGTCTTTTCCCTCTTTTACAGAAGCAACCTTTTCTTTATACTCCGCCTTGGTATGAAGTTTCATTTCCATGCCTTCTGTTTCACGTCCCAGAGTTTTTAAATTCAGTTTTGTAATGAGAAGGCGGAATATGGCGTAATAAACTACAAAAAATATAAGGCCTGTGACAATGTACATGGGCCAGCCGGTTTTATGAATTCCCAAAGGTACATTGAAAAGCAGGAAATCCAAAAAGCCGTTAGGACCGATAGCACGAACATTTAGTATATTAAGAACCACCATACTCAGTCCGCTTAACCCCGCATGAACAACAAACAGGACCGGTGCCACGAACATAAAGGAAAATTCTATAGGCTCTGTAACACCTGCGATGAAAGAAGTAAATGCAGCAGGAATCAGAATGGCTTTTATCGTATTGCGGTTTTCCGGTCTGGCTGTATGATACATGGCAAGACAGGCACCCATAAGTCCGAACATCTTGGAAATTCCTCTCGCATCCCAAATCACTGACCGGGACAATACCTGAATGGCAGGGTCTGCAATTTCTGCATAATAAATGTTTCTTGCACCCTCAAATACCTGTCCCCCTATGGTTTCAACGCCTCCAAGAGAGGTATATAAAAATGGAGTATAGACCAGGTGATGAAGGCCTGTTGGTATTAAAAGACGTTCCAGCGCGCCGTAAATAAAGATACCGAAATTCCCGGAACGATTTATGAATCCTCCAAGACTGGTGATTCCCATCTGAACAAAGGGCCATACGTAAGTAAGGAGCACAGCCAGTATTACGGTCACAGGAATCAATACGATGAATACAAACCTGGAACCTCCGTAAATCTGAAACGCGTTTTGAAATTCTGTTTCACAAAACCGGTTATGAACCATGGCTGTTACGATTCCCAGAATAATTCCAAGGAACACGCCCATATCCAGAATCTGCACGCCAAGCACTAAGGCCTGACCCGTTCCCCTTAAAGATTCCCCTGTAAACAGGATCCCCGTCAGAGCCATAAACTTGTTCATGGCGTTAATGAATACTAAAAATCCCAAAAGGGCGGTAAAACCGGCCTCATATTTCTTCTTATTGGCAAGGCCTGCCGCAAGTCCCACACAGAAGATCAGCCCCAGGTTATTTAAGATCGAAACCAGGGAACCAGATAAAATGGTGCCAAAGCCCTTTGTCACAGGATTGTCCATAAAGGGCAGAAGCTCCAGCAATTTTGCATTGGTAAATAAGTTCCCCACAGCGATTAAAATACCTGCGATGGGCAGGATCAAAACCGGGATGAACATTGCTTTTGAAAAGCGCTGCAACTGATCCATCACTTTATCTTTCATTCTCTTTTCCTCCAACTATTAAAAAATGGTTTTCTATTTTTCATTTCACGTGAAATTTATATCCGTATTATAGCCGCCATGTTCCCCTTTGTATATACTTTGGGAAAGAATAGGAACCTGTTATTCCAAGTGGTAACAGGTTTCAAAAAAAGTCCGGATGTCGCTATTTTAAACGTCATCCGGAACCTTTATTCTTCTTTTTTATCCATATTTTGAAGCACTTTATGATATTCGTAAATTAAAAACTCCATCAGCATGAACACATTGGGGAAAAATGTATTTGCCATCATATTTCTGTCATCCAGCTTATTGCTGTCCTCTATGCGAAACTGCATATCTGTTATGGAGCTGACCCGGTTTTCCGCCTCATTGGTAAAGGACACAGTAAATATGCCGTTCTCTCTGGCAGTCTTCACCCGGTCTGCTACCCAGTCGGTTTCTCCTGATCTGGATACTACAATGAGCATTTTCATATTCTCCAGATTGTTTTCAAAAACACCGATGGAATCCATTCCATTGGAATAAATGCATTTTATCCCAAGGACAAGAAGCTTTTTTGTTAAATATTCCACAGGAATAGCGGAAAATCCCGTTGCGTATAAAAATACGTAACCCCCTTCCAGACGGCCAAGCCGCCTGGCAAATTCCCGGATGTCCTCATAGGAATTATACTTTAGAAGAGAGTTGGAGCAAAAGCTGTTGATAAACTGCATTCCGGCATCCTCATTGTCCTTAGCCCGGTTAACAAGGGGAAGCAATTTGTAATACATGTCCACAAATCCGCTGTAGCCCAGCTTTTTTGTCAGGCGCATAATGGTTGAGGTGGAGGTGTAATTTTCCTTTGCAACTCCCCTTACCCCCATTTTAAGCATGGAATCCATGTGTTCTATGATATAATGGAGAACACTATCCTCCACCTCAGTCAGGTTCTTTCCCGCTGTCAGCTTGCTTAAATCCACCATTCCTGCTACCCTTCTTTCCTCATTCTCGTCTCTCATCCATTATAAAAAATCTTCATACCCCTGGATCATGGGATAAGGGGCGCAGTCCTTTAACGGTGCAGTTATTGTACCCTTCACATAGGTGCTGAATCCATGACGGCGAAAATCTTCCTTGTTCTTATTTTTTATCAGTCGGCCACCCCTGCCCACTTCTCCGATGTAATTCCCGTTCTGGTCGTAGATTTCTTTTCCATAGAACTTCCCAAGAATCCTTCCATCACAGGCGGCCAAGTAATCCCTCTGCCTTACTCCGATATAGTTTCCTTGCCAATTCCAATAACGTTCCATTGAAATCCATCCTTCCTCTTTTCATTCTCTGCAATCATACACCATTTTTCCTCAAAAAGAAACACTTCAGGGAGGCACATTGCTAAATTTTCAATGAATGCTGGATTTTTCACGGGTTCTGTTATATAATCAACAGAAAAAACACAGAATAATCACATACACAGGAGGATGCCATGGGATTTCAATACGTAAACAACCTGCCAAGCCCGGAAGAGATCAAGAATCGCTTTCCGCTTCCAGCAGAATTTAAAGCCCTTAAAATAGAACGAGATCAAGCAATCAGCGATGTACTCACCGGAAAGAGCGATAAATTTCTTGTTATTATCGGTCCTTGCTCCGCTGATAATGAGGAGTCTGTTTCTGATTATGTGAACCGGCTTGTGAAGGTACAGGAAAAGACAAAAGACCGTCTGATCCTCATCCCAAGAATCTATACCAACAAGCCCAGAACCACAGGGGAAGGTTACAAGGGAATGCTTCACCAGCCTGATCCTGAAAAAAAAGCCGGACATGCACGAAGGCCTCATTGCCATCCGAAGAATGCACATGAATGTGTTTCTGGAAACTGGTTTATCCACAGCCGATGAGATGCTGTATCCGGAAAACCTGGGATATCTTGACGATATCATGTCTTACATTGCCATTGGTGCCCGTTCCGTGGAAAATCAGCAGCATCGTCTGACCTCCAGTGCCTGTGACGTCGCCGTAGGTATGAAAAATCCTACCAGCGGAGACATGTCTGTTATGCTTAACTCCGTTGTGGCCGCACAACAGGCCCATGATTTCACCTACAGAGGTTGGGAAGTGAAAAGCAGTGGTAATCCATTGGCCCACACCATCTTAAGAGGTGCAGTCAATAAGCACGGTCAGTGCATCCCCAACTACCACTTTGAAGATTTATTCCTTCTTCATGAGATGTACAGCCGGCGCAATCTCCAGAACCCAGCCTGCATTGTGGACACCAATCACTCCAATTCCAGCAAAAAATTCAAGGAACAGATCCGTATTTCCAAGGAAGTCCTGCACAGCAGAAAACATTCCACGGAAATCCGTTCCCTGGTTAAAGGCCTGATGATTGAAAGCTACATTGAGCCGGGCAGCCAGAAGGTAGGGGAAGGCTTCTACGGAAAATCCATAACCGATCCTTGCCTTGGCTGGGAAGATTCCGAGCGTCTGATCTATGAAATCGCTGAAAATGCATAATATTTTAAATCATGCCAGAGACATTTTAATTCTCTGGCATGTTCCTTTTTACTGATTACTCTTCGTATTCTCCGTTTATTATTAGTATTTTATCCATTTTTCAATTTTTTTCAACTTTCTCTTGTTTTTCTACCAAGAGATGATAGAATAAAATTGAAGTCAGTTATATGACTCTTCATCCAGTTGATACCTACATAACCCTCTATGCAGTTGTTGGCACGTTCAAGCCGGATTTATCCGGCGATCAGGAAAAGGAGGTATGGGTATGCGGACCATTGAAGTCGATATCCAGCTGCGTTACACCCCCATTCCCCTCGCGCTTTTAATCAACACCGCTAACGCCTTTGACTGTGATATCTTTATTGACTACGGTTTAACAAAGGTTAATGTCAAGGACTACGACGAGATGAAAAAAGGGCTTAATACGCAGAATCGGAACTTACAATTTAATTTCGACGGCATTGATGAACTGGCCGCCGAAGGACGGATCGAGATGCTGTTTCAACCATAATCCGTCAGAAAGGAACCTTTATGAACTATCATAAAAAAGAGAGTTGATATTAGCATAATGCTGATCATCAACTCTCTTTTCATTATTTTCTTAGCCAATAAAAGCCGTAATGATAAAATACAAAAGCACCACTGCTCCCAATACAATTCTGTAATATCCGAAGAATTTAAAATCATGCTGTCTGATATATCCCATTAAAAACTTAATAGAATAAATAGAAACTACAAAAGCCACCACCATACCTAAAATCAGATAGAAGATCTGAGATCCGGTAAAATTCATTCCATATTTCACAACCTTTAAAAGGCTGGCTCCGAACATCACCGGGATTCCCAGGAAAAAAGAAAACTCAGCGGAAGCCGCACGGGAACATCCCAGGATCATGGCGCCGAGAATGGTGGCGCCGGAACGGGAGGTACCCGGAATCAGGGCCAGAAGCTGAAACAGACCGATCCAGAGAGCTGTCTGATACGAGATATCTCCCACCTTCTGAACTTCAAAACTCCGATACTGGTTTCTGTTCTCAATAAAAATAAACAGAACACCATAGAGGATCAGGGTCGCTGCAACTACATAGCCGTTCATCAGATACTCATCAAGAATATCATCCACCAGAAATCCGATCACTGCTGCCGGGATGCAGGCTAAGATGATCTTTGACCAGAGTACCAGGGTCGCCTGCTTCTGTGCCGGTTTTTTTCTCACGGAAAATGGATTGAGCTTATCAAAATACAGTACCAGTACCGTCAGGATCGCACCCAGCTGGATTACCACCAAAAACATGTTTTTAAAGGCAGACGGCTGATTCAAGTGTATGATTTCATCCACCAGAATCATGTGACCCGTACTGCTTATGGGAAGCCACTCAGTAAAGCCCTCCACAATTCCAAGAACAATTACTTTTAAAATCTCAATGATATTCATTCCTTTTCCCCTGTCTTTTTAAATATTTTCAATCTGCCAGTCAATAGGCTCCAACCCATTTTCCTTTAAATAGGCATTGGTTCTGCTAAAATGTTTACAGCCAAAGAATCCTCTGTATGCGGAAAGAGGGCTTGGGTGAGGCGCCTCTAAAATCAGGTGCCTGGGGTTTGTGAGCATGACCTTCTTATTCTGAGCCGGGCGTCCCCATAAAAGGAATACCATGGGCCGGTCCTGTTCATTCAAAATCTTAATGGCGGCATCCGTAAAGGATTCCCAGCCGATCCCCTGATGGGAGTTGGCAGCATGAGCGCGAACCGTAAGTACCGTATTAAGAAGCATGACCCCCTGCTCCGCCCACTTTTTTAAATATCCGTTATTGGGAACCTCTAAGCCTAAATCTTCCCGCAGCTCCTGATAAATATTTACAAGGGACGGAGGAATATCCACATCAGGCTTTACGGAAAAACAAAGCCCGTGGGCCTGCCCATTATTATGATAAGGATCCTGACCTAAAATCACTACCTTGGCTTTGGAAAGAGGCGTGAACTGAAACGCATTAAAAATATCGTTTGGATCAGGAAAGACCTGGGCCGTTTCATATTCATGCTTTACTTTCTGATAAAGTTCCCTGTAATATGGCTTTTTAAACTCTTCGCTTAAGGGTTCCAGCCAGTCGTTCTCAATTGCTCCCATTCTTTCTCCTTTGCATTATAAAATAAACCTTAAATCCTCACGGGCACTCCCATGACCTTTAAATACTGCTTTAATTCCATGATCTCCAGTTCCTTATAATGGAACAGGGATGCCGCTAAAGCCGCATCTGCCTTTCCTTCTGTCAGGGCATGATAAAAATGCTCCATCGTGCCTGCGCCGCCTGATGCGATCACAGGAACGGAAACATTCTCTGCGATGATGCGGTTTAACTCATCATCGTATCCGGCCTTTGTTCCGTCGCAGTCCATGCTGGTAAGCAGGATCTCCCCTGCTCCAAGTCTGTCTGCCTTCATGGCCCATTCCACCGCGTCCAGTCCGGTATCGATCCTGCCTCCGTTTTTATACACGTTCCAGCCGCTTCCATCCACACGCCTTCTGGCATCAATGGCGACCACCACACATTGACGTCCGAATTTACCTGCTGCGTCAGAAATTAGCTGAGGAGTATTAATTGCCGAGGAATTAATGGATATCTTATCTGCGCCTTCCCTTAAAAGCATTTTAAAATCCTCAACCGTGCGGATTCCCCCGCCAACCGTAAATGGGATAAATACCTTTTCTGCCACCCGGCGCACCATGTCCACCACCGTATTCCGGTTATCAGAAGATGCAGTGATATCAAGGAACACCAGCTCATCGGCACCGGCTCTGTCATAAGCCGCTGCAATCTCCACCGGGTCCCCGGCATCCTTTAAATTCACGAAATTAACACCTTTTACTACTCTACCGTCCATCACATCCAGACATGGAATGATCCTCTTTGTAAGCATCCGGCACCTCCTTAAGTCAATTCAATGAAATTTTTCAGAATGTTTAAACCTGTATCACCGCTCTTTTCCGGATGAAACTGGCAGGCAAAAAGATTTTCACGTTCCACCGATGCCCCAAACCGGATCCCATAGGATGCAGATGCGGCCACATCGGATTCCCGTCCCGCTTCTAAATAATATGAATGGACAAAATACACATATGCCCCGGAATCAATTCCTTTAAAAAGTCTTGTACCAGGCTTTATATCCAGACGGTTCCAGCCCATGTGAGGGACTTTAAGCCCCGGCGTGTCCGGAAATCTCACGATCTTACCCGGAAGCAGGGATAGCCCCCTGACCCCTTCGCTCTCTCCGCTGCTTTCAAAGAAAAGCTGAAGCCCCAGGCATATCCCGAGAAAAGGCGTTCCTCTTGAAACCACTAGATGAATCACATCCACCAGCTCATACTGATGAAGCTTTTCCATCGCATCGCCAAAAGAACCAACACCCGGAAGAATCACCTTGTCCGCCGAAAGGAGGAGCTCCTTGTCCCGGCTTACCACCGGTTTTTCCCCCAATGCGGTCAGAGCTTTCTCCACACTCTTTAAGTTTCCAGCATCGTAGTCGATAATCGCAATCATGGCCGTCACCTCTTTACGTCTTTTTTCAACATTTTAACACAGTAACGTGTAATGTACAACGCAAAATAAGCCTATAATTTCCGAAAGAATTCCGTAGAATTTTCTAAAACAGCATCAGCCTTTCCCTTTACCGTATCCGGCAGTTGGGCAAATTTACCGTGAATCCGGTACATATGGGACTTTTTGTTTATGGACACCGTCTTCTCAAAAGGCCAGCGTATGACCGTTGGAGTCTGAAAGCCTACCCCAAGTTCCAAAACCAGCAGTTTCTTATTAAGGGTTCCAGCCAGCCACATGGTAAAAGCTTTCCACTGGGGAAGGTAGCCCTCTTCTATGTAATCCTCTGCCTCTATGGTATTGCCTGTAAGAGGTGCCCCGCAATGCGGACAGACATCCTGTGGAATCTCTCCCGGCTCCCAAATATCCTTTGTACAAGTTTTAGAGCACTGCCTCCATGTCGCGTTCCCGCAAGGTGCTACCATCCGGCTCTGTTCCAGAGGAGATTTAAGTATCTCTCCATCGGTCACTGTAGTTACAATAAAAAAGTCCTTGTCCTTTATGAGTTCATTCATTTTCTCATAAAGAATTCCCATATCCGGTATTCCCTCTGCCTTCCATTCCTCTCCGATTCCAATCAAAAGCTTCTCACAAGCTGCTATTTCTTCTAAAATCTGCTCATTCACAGTCATCTAACCACCTTCTTTTTCAAACAATACGTATTTATTATACATCAAAGGCCATTTTAAGAAAAGAAGGAAATTCTGTTCTTGCGGCTTGCCATGGAAATATGCTATACTAATCCATGCGAAAATAATGAAAAAGGAAGTCAGCAGATTATGAATAGGTTTAAGAGGCTTTCTCCCTTTTTGGGAGGCTGCGCCGCAATTGCGGTCCTGGCACTGCTTTTAGTCGTATATACCCTGACAAAACCGGTTCCCATGGCCGGGACAAAAAGCATTTCCATTGATGTGGAATATGAAAACGGGGTAAATGAACATTACCAGATCACTACAGAAGCGCAGTTTCTGCTAGAAGCGCTAAAATCCATACCGAATTTTCAAATTGAAGGAACCACCACCGAAGAATTTGGCCTCATGGTCACTACAATTAACGGAAAACGGGCAGACTACCAAAAGGACGGCGCTTACTGGGCCCTTTTATGCGACGGGGAAACTTGCAACTACGGAGTGAGCCAGCAGGCCATTAAGGATGGAGAGCGCTATACCTTTCAATACACACTGCCCTCTGAGGAATTAAAAAAATAATGAAAAACCATTCCCTGTTTACCACCAGGGAGCTAGTATTAGACGCACTGCTTTCAGCCCTTTTATTTGTCAGCCAGGTAAGCTTGTCCTGGCTTCCCAACGTAGAACTGGTATCCCTGCTTCTAATTTTATACACCCTTGTATTCCGCAAACACGTATGGCTCATCCTATACGTGTTTGTTATATTGGAAGGGTTGGTCTACGGCTTCGGCCTCTGGTGGTTTTCCTATCTCTATGTGTGGCCTATTCTCCCGGCCGCCGTATTTTTGATTTACAAGAACAATACGCCAAAGCCCTTTGGCATATCCCTGCTTTCAGGTATCTTTGGAATGTTGTTTGGATTCTTCTGTGCGGGGTTCTATTTAATTACCGGAGGCCCCGGTGCAGCTCTTACCTGGTGGGCGGCAGGAATCCCATACGATATCGCCCATGGGACAGGTAATTTCTTTCTGTCCCTTATTCTGTTCCAGCCGTTATACCGGCTGCTCACCTCACTAAAACGAGGTCAATCTCATCAATAAAGGAGTGTATGCTTATGGAATCAGCAACCGTAAGAATAAAAAAAGGAGAAGGACGCTCATTAAAAGCCGGCGGTCCTTGGATCTATGACAATGAAATCGATACCATCACCGGTGATTACACCAACGGTGATATCGTATCCGTGGAAGACTTTGACGGATATTTCCTGGGGCATGGCTTCATCAACACCAATTCCAAACTCACCGTCCGCATCATGTCCAGAAAAAAAGACAACGCAGTGGACGATGGCTTTTTGGAAATGCGGGTCCGCAACGCCTGGGAATACCGCAAAGCCACAGTAGATACCGACAGCTGCCGCCTCATCTTTGGAGAGGCAGACTTCCTTCCCGGCATCGTAGTAGACAAGTTTAACGATATCCTTGTGGTGGAATCCCTTGCCCTTGGCATTGACCGGCTAAAGCCAGTTATCCTGGAAAAACTGAAAAAGGTCCTGGAAGAGGACGGCATAAAAATCCGCGGCATATACGAACGAAGCGATGCCAAGGTCCGCCTTCAGGAAGGCATGGAACGTTTTAAGGGATTCATCGGCCCTTCCTTTGATACAAAGGTGGAAATCACGGAAAACGGAGTTAAATACCAGGTCGACGTCCAGGATGGGCAGAAAACCGGCTTTTTCCTTGACCAGAAATACAACCGCCTTGCCATTCAGCGCTTATGTAAGGACAAGCGGGTCTTAGACTGCTTTACCCACACCGGCTCCTTTGCCTTAAATGCAGGTATTGCCGGAGCTAGAGAAGTTCTTGGGGTGGATGCTTCTGAACTTGGCATCGCCCAGGCAAATGAAAATGCTGCATTAAACGGCTTATCTGACCGGGTGGCCTTTCAGTGTGCCGATGTTTTTGAACTCCTTCCCCAGCTGGAAAAAGACGGGGAAACCTTTGATGTTGTCATCCTGGACCCTCCTGCCTTCACCAAATCCAGGAACTCTGTAAAAAATGCAGTAAAAGGCTACCGTGAGATCAATCTCCGTGGTATGAAGCTAGTAAAGGATGGAGGGTATTTAGCCACCTGCTCCTGTTCCCATTTCATGACTCCAGAGCTTTTCACCAAAACAATCCGAGAGGCAGCTGCAAACGTCCACAAACGACTTCGCCAGGTAGAATACCGAACACAGGCGGCAGATCATCCGATCTTATGGGCGGGAGATGACACTTCCTATTATCTGAAATTTTACATTTTTCAGGTTTGTGACGAAAAATAATACAATTCATATTAAAAGAGGGTGCCCAATAATAATTTTGGACACCCTCAGTTATTTATTACTCCCTTTAGCCAAGCAGTGAATCCGCTTCAATCATATTTTTAATGATCGGTACCCCAAATGGACAACGACTTTCACAGCTGCCACAGGCGATACACTCATCGCCCCTATGGGAAAGGCTTTGATAATGAGAACGTATGGATGGCGGTACTGCTTCTTTATCAAGCCGTGCGATATCTAAATATTTGTTGACAGCGGCAATATCTATTTCAGATGGACATGGCTGGCAATGTCCGCAGTACACGCAGTTTCCATCAAAAGCACTATGCACTTCGTTATAAATCCATGTGTAATCCTTATCACTGTCAGATGCCGTAAGATAACTCATGGTGTCATTTACCTCAGCCCGGGTTTTACAGCCTGTCAGAACACTGGTAACAGCCGGCCTCGAGAGAGCATAATGGACGCACTGCTGCGAAGTCATCGGCTTGCTGTAAGGTGTATGCTCCGGCGAAAGCAGTTTGCCGCCGCCAAAGGTCTTCATCACAGTAATACCGACTTGTTTTTGCGTACACAGCTTATATAATTCCGCACGCTTAGGATCAATTCCGTTATAAACCCCTGCCTGGAAGCCATTATCAAGACAATCAAAAATACTTGCTTTCGATGAAAGCATATCGAATGCAGGATTAATGCTAAACATCATCATTTCCGGCACTCCTGTTTGAATGACCTTCATTGCCGTTTCAGGGTTGTGGGAGCTAAAACCAATGTGCCGGATGTCCCCTTTTTGTTTTAGACGCTCCACATATGTAACAAAATCTGTCTCGAAAACATTTTTATAGTCCTGCTCTGAGTCAATAAAAAACATCATGCCAAAATCTATGTAACCGAAGATCCGTAGCAGCTCTTCAAAATACTGCTTAACCACAGGCATATCCCGGCTGATATCGTACTGCATATTTACATTCGTGGATCCGATATGCCCCTGTATCATCACCTGATCCCGCTTGTTGCCCAGTGCTTTTGCGATGTTTTCACGCACTTCCGTGCCAGGCATAAAAACATCCATGAGATTAACGCCATACTCCAGTGCGGCATCGATCGTCTCCTTTACCTGCTCGTATGACTTGCCGTCAAGGTGTTCGCAGCCAAGGCCAATCACGCTTGCTTGCTTTCCGGTTTTCCCGACCTCTCTGTATTCCATCTTGTTCCCTCCTGAAATTATATATCATTTAATTTTTGCCCTGTGATTCATCTGCCTTCTCCCATGTCTTAAGCTGCCAATCTCCGGTTTGGACAGCAGCTTTGCAATGGCAGATTCTTCCATTATTTCATCCATTTGCCCTATTATAACTGTTATAACAACACTTGTAAACAAAGAAGTCAAGATATGGTCTGGAATTCCAATTCCAAAAAAATACCTCGCAATTAATGAATCGATAATTAATTGCGAGGCTGCTTTTTTGATTGATTTATACGTTGTTTTTAGTCTTTTATTCCAGATTAAGGCGCTTGGACAGGATACGCTCCGTGCCGAAAAAGAATATTGCAAGCTGAATTGCGTTGTAAACAACCGAACCGATGAAGGTTAAGTGCATGACCAGGGAAATTCCTTGCGTATCAGGCATCGTATCAATCATACGGAAGAACGATTGAAAGGACGGTACGTTTCCCAGAATGATCATTACAAGGCCATTGATAAAGCTAAAAAGCATAGATATTGCAATAAAGGCGATTACAGACATCATCACGCGGTTCTTGCTGGCTAAATGGCCAAGTGCCATAGAAAAGTACATGTGGTAAAGCTGGACCAGTCCGCTGACGATGATAAGAATAATAAACTCAAACATCAGCAGAGGCCAGGTCGAAACATGAGCAAGTGCGCTGTTGATGGCATTCCATAACTGGGGATCGGTAATTGCTGTAAAAACCCTGCTAGTACCTGCGGTACCCAGCACCAATATAAAAATAGATGCGAAAGCCACCAGGGAGCTGGCCATTGACATCACAAAAGCCACCACACCCTTTGCTGTGATCAGCTGCCAAGGCTTTACTGGCAGGGTAAACATCAAATAACCTTCATCGCACAGAAGCCCTTTATAAAACCGCTGAATCACGACGATTAACGTCAGTACACTCATGGCGACCAGAACGCCGAAATAGGCGATCACAGAGAGCGTCTGGATCAGGCTGAGAAAGCCGCGACCAAAGCTTAAGCCAGACATCAGGCCGTTATAATAACCATTGGCCAGCGAGCCCATGCCCAAAAATGCATTGAGAATGGATATGGCGATAACCGCCAGGTAAATCGGCACAAGCGTGCGCCCAATGGATTTAAATTCGTATTTGCAAAGTTTGCCAAACATCTTATTTCCTCCTTATTCTAGCTGCCGTACGCGAAGATTTCGCGGAACAGCTGATCGACTGACTTGCCTTCCTGCTCACGGATGTTATCCACGGTATCATGGCGTACAACCTTGCCGTTTTGCAGGAAAATGGCCTCATCCAACACACGCTCGATATCAGATATAAGATGTGTGGACAACATGACTGTGCCATTTTCGTTATAGTTAGTCAGAATCGTGTTTAAGATAAAGTCACGTGCTGCCGGGTCAACCCCGCCGATCGGTTCGTCAAGCAGATAAAGCTGCGCCTTGCGGCTCATGATGAGTGCAAGCTGCACCTTTTCTTTGGTGCCCTTAGACATGGTCTTAAGCCGGTCATTTGGCTGAATACCAAGAGCCGAAAACATCTCCATTGCCTTTGGACGGTCAAAGTCCACATAAAAGTCTGCGAAAAAGTCTGTCAGATCGCAGGCCTTCATCCAGTCGGCAAAGTACATGCGGTCCGGCAGGTAAGAGATGACTGACTTGGTTTCCACACCGGGCGCATTGCCGTTTACCTCCAGAGTGCCGGAGGTGGGCTGTAAGAGTCCGCACAGAAGTTTGATAAAGGTAGTCTTACCTGAGCCATTTGGGCCCAGAAGACCGACAATGCGGCCGCGGCCGACCGTCAGATCAATATGGTCAAGCGCGGACTTTGATCCATAATTCTTAGTCAGGCCACGCGCGGTGATGAGTTCCTGATTCATACAAGTTCCTCCTTTTTATCCCACGCAGCAAGCAGCTCGCGGATTTGTTTATCGGTATAACCTAGGGCACGCATGGACGCAAGAAATTCATCCATTCGCGCAAAGGCAAGCTCCTCCCGCACGCTTTGGATAAGTGACTGGTCCTCAGTAACGATCCGTCCCGCTGTGCGGCGAGTTTCGACCAGCCCCCTGCTTTCCAGCTCAGCCAGTGCACGCTGCATCGTATTCGGGTTTACACCCGCCTCACTGGCCAGCGCACGCACAGTTGGCACAGCTGCACCAGATGCATATACACCGGACACGATGCGCAAAGTGAGCTGATCGACAAGTTGTATCCAGATCGGCCGGTCATCGGTCAGTTTCCAGATCATAATACTGCCTCCTTTTGTGTTGTTGTATCATTGTGTTGTTGTATCATTGTATTGTAATATTAAGGATTATTGTACCTTTGTACTATTGTATTGTTGTACTAATTCCTTAATACAAGAATACAATTATTTTGATGATTTGTCAATAGGTATTTTTAAAATATAGTTTTTCAAACTATTGCCAAAACTTGCTTATCACATACTCTCTTCATTCATTTGATATGACAGTCAACAAAAAAAAAGTTTGAGCCCCTAAACATAGAGGGGCTCAAACACTTTGCTTTTCTTATTAAAATCTGTAAACTTCCTTCAGCCATTACGGATAAAAATGAAAATAAACTCCACCCGGAGAAACTCCTCCCCGAAGTGCCGCCATCTCACTTACCGTAACCAGCTGGTAGCCAGCTTCTGTTAGCCTGGGAATTATTTCAAGGGCAGCTGCTCCGGTCTGGGAATAGAGCTCATGCATCAGGACGATGTCTCCATCCCGTACCTGGCTCATCACCGCATTTACCGTTTTACCGGCATTTCGAGTCTTCCAGTCCCGTGTATCTATACTCCACATAATCACAGGAGCTTGTACATTTGCAAGGACGGTGCCGTTTCTTGCTCCTCCCGGAGGTCTTACCAGGGAAGGCCTGACACCGCTGGCAGCTTGTACCACATCATTGCAAAGGTTGATCTGGCTTTGGACCTGGGCTGCGCTTAGCTTGGTCAAATTTTTGTGCTCGTAGGTGTGATTTCCGATTTCATGCCCTTCCGCTACCATGCGCTGCAGTTCCGCTCCATAAGCGGAAACACGGTTTCCCACCACAAAAAATGTAGCTTTTCCACCGTACTGCGCCAGACAATCCATAATCTGATTTCCCACGGGAGCAAATGGCCCATCATCAAAGGTTAAAGCCACCATGGGCCTTGAAGGGTCGATCTGACGTCCTTCGGCTGCCTGTTCCTGGCTCTCCTGTGAATCGGACTCCTGCTGCCCTTCTTGTGCAGTCCCGGTATTTAAGTCCTGGCCCTCCGCGTTGCTCTGGCTCTCGTCACCGGCTCCATCCTCCGTGTGCTTTCCCGGTTGTTCTGAAATATTACCATTCCCATCTACCCACCTGGCCACACCTGGTCCCAGGTTTTCATCTATCCAGTCATTCCGTACTTCCGGTGCCGCCTGGCCCGATGCCGTTTCATCCGCCATGGAAGGAAACGGTGTTGCAGGTACGAACGCTGTCACAAGTGCCACGATCATAAGACCGAAGCCCAATTGTAATAGTTTTTTCATGTTACATCTCTCCTTTCCCCTTTATTTTGTCCGTGCTTTCCGGACATACAGATATACTACCTGTAGGGTTTTTTCCTGTTACTAACCTCTACTATACAGGAAATAGGAGAAAATTGGAAGAAAATTCCCAAACTTAATAAAAAAGTCTATCGGTACAGAAGCGCGCGGACCACTGCATCCATGCTTTTTTCCTCTGCTTCGATCGTTAACCTTGGCTCATGAATGTCCTCCAAATAATGAGCATCGGAATTGCTGATGATCCGGCATCCCTCCAGATAAGGGTTCTTTTTCTTAAGTTCATGAAGCTTTGTAAGGTCCTTTACCTCCGCCGTCGCAAACTGACTGTCTGGAGGAATAAAGCCTAAGTTTGAGAGAAGGCTGTTGGCAGACTTGTCGATATGGGCCGGAAACATGGCGCCTCCATAGGACCGGACTAAGTCCCATAACTGGTCAAAAGAAATTTCCACGCTGTTAATAAGAAGATTAGGCACGGTTCCGCAGAGGACATCTTCCTTATTATATATCTGCTGCTTTCCAAATATTTCCTCCTTATTTGGAAATGCCATCAACCGATCATACACATATTCATCAAACGCCATAGCCTTATCAAGGTCAGAAAACAGGCATACCGCATGCACTTCCTCCGATGTACAGACTTCCATACCCGGCAAGGCAACAATCCCATATTCCTTTGCAAAATGTAACACAGCCGGACAATTTTTACAGGAATTGTGATCCGTTACCGCAATCACGTCAAGCCCTTTTAAGGCAGCCATCCCAACAATATTTGCCGGAGTCATATCATCATCCCCGCACGGTGATAAGCAGGAATGGATGTGAAGATCATAGGTTAAGTTCATCATGGGGAAGCCTTTGATAGATCAACAGGGCAGCCTCAAAGATGGGCAGCTCTGTTTTTAAAACCGTGATCTCCTGGTCCGCCGCCTTTTTCACAGCCGCTTCGTCAAGAGCAGTTCCTTCTGCCATGACCACACAGGCAGCATCGGCAAGTGAAGCTACCGCAAGGGTATTTACATTTCCCATCACCGTTACCCATGCGCACCCCTCTGCTGCTCTTCCCATAGCAATGCTTAATAAATCACAGCAAAACGGCTTTTTGATCTCACGGTCAAGTGCTTCGCCTATATTTATTACTTCAAATAAATTACTGTCAATCAGTTCCTTTACTGTCATTGCGCTTCCTCCCTTCTTTTCTGTCAAGCTGAGTCATTTCATCAGAAATTCTCTCGATATATTTTGTCATGACCTTAAATTTTTCATAGCTGTCTCTGTCGCCTTCCACGATATCAGAGGCCAGCCTGGAAACTTCCTCCGCCAGCTTATGCACATTGTCCCTGAGGAAATAAACACAGTCCGATTCCACCGCTTCTCCCCGCACAATGTCCTCGGCCAGGGCTTTGCAGGTAGGTGCACCGCAGGAACCGCAATCTAAGCCAGGAAGTTTCTTTAAAAGCCGTTCCACCTGATTAAGCCTTGCAAAGCTTTCCATCATGGTTTCACCTAAATTAAATACCGGCTCATAGTGAACCTCCTTGGTCCACTTTACCAGTTCCTCAGCCCCTGCCTGCATATGGCTCCTTGCCACAGGCATGTACTTTCGAAGCCGTTTCAGCTTTACCTCCGCGACATATGGGTTTTCTACCGTGAGCACACCGCCTACGCAGCCTCCGTTGCAGGCGCTTAGCTCCACAAATTTTAAGTTCGTGAATTTCTGGTCCTCCATATCCTCCAGGACCCTTATGACATTTTCAATGCCATCTGCTGCCAGGTAATCCTCGGTAAACAGGCCGCTTGCTTCTCCTCCGCTGCGCCCCCAGCTGACTCCGATTTTGCCCGAAGTCCCAATTTCCGGCGGGTCATCTCCAACCGCCTTCATACAGGTTAAAAGCCGGGGATATAAATCCTTTATGGCAAGCACCTTATTCACTTCACTATGTTCCGTGCCCAGTGGAGATTTCACATAGGTCACCTTGGACGGACAGGGGGAAATGAAAATGATCCCGATCTTATCCCTATCAAGTCCGGTTTTTTCCATTGCTTTTTGGGCTGCAAGGATGGCTGCTACCTCCACCGGAGGATTTAATGGCAGGAGGTTTGGGATCAGGTTTGGGAACTTGACCCTTATGAGCCGTACCACGGAAGGGCAGGCGGTGCTGATGGCCGGAAGTTTATCCGGATTTTCGCTTAAATATTCCCTGGTAGCCTCGCTTACCAGTTCCGCCGCCGCGCTTACTTCAAATACATCATCAAACCCCATCATAAGAAGAGCATTTAAGACAATATTCACATCATCCAGATTGTTAAACTGGCTGTATAGGGATGGCGGCGGCAATGCTACCGTATATTCATACTGTTTTAAAGCCTCCAGCTTGTCATATGTGGCATGTTTTGCATGGTGAGGGCATACCCGGATGCACTCCCCGCAGTCAATGCAGAATTTACTGTTGATCTGTGCCTTACCGTTTCTCACCCTGATGGCCTGAGTAGGGCACCGTTTGATGCAATTGATACACCCCATGCAAAGCTCTTCATCAAGCCTTACCGAATGATAAAATTTATCCACCTTTTTACCTCATTTCCATGTAAACCCGTATTCCACTTACCTATGCCTTAGCACCATTTGTTTAGAAGAAGAAGCATCTTATATATTCACCATCATACGAATGGTCGTTCCTTTTCCTATTACTGTATCGATCTCCATCTCGTCCGAATATTTTTTCATATTCGGAAGCCCCATTCCAGCTCCAAAGCCCAGGGAACGCACTGCATCCGGCGCAGTAGAATATCCTGCCTGCATAGCCAGACCGACATCTGGTATTCCTGGGCCCACATCAGCCAGGATCATCTCGATCCGGTCCGTAGTTATGTTAACGGTTATCTTTCCCCCTTGCGCGTGGATCACCATGTTGATCTCCCCTTCATACATGGCAATGGCCACCTTGCGCACCGCTTCCGGGGTGACCCCCATCTTTTTCAGCTTGCTTTTCACATCACTGCTGGCTTCTCCTGCTCTTGTAAAATCATCAGGTGAAATCCTGTAGTGAAACGTTATCATATCCGTCATCAAATCGCACCTCCGTGAAGTCCTGCCTCATAAAGCAGGCCGCAGGCCGAGAACATACGATGTCCGGTGGACAGGATAATGATTCCTCGCTCCTCCGCCATCAAAAGCATGGACTCATCCGGCTTCTTGCCTCTGACAAATACGATACAGACAATGTCAAGCATCTCTGCTGTACGGATCACCTGAGGATTGCAAAGTCCCGTAAGAAGGACCGAATGATCTTTGGAAAATGCCAGCACATCACTCATCATATCAGATCCGCAGGCACTCCTTACCTCCTCATCCAGATGATTCTCTCCTGCCAGCACCTTGGCCCCCAGTTTATCTCTTACATCCCTTACTGTCATATTGACGCTCCCCTTTCCTCTTCTTACCATGCCTTTTGGGTCCATTGATTCGCACTATTCAAACAATTCATATCATTATTGACCATTATAACATAAATTGGTCGCCAGGTATAGAAAGATTCCACGGAAGGATTGTTATTTTTTTATCGAATGTTGCCGAAACTATAGATTTTTCATTCATAACATGATAAAATATCAGTTACATTGCATAAGCAACATATAAGGAGGTTATAAAATGGCTTGTAAAACACAAGGCGTCCAGTTTAACGGGACCAAGGAGCAGGAAGCTGCTTTAAAGGAAGCAATCGCCCTGCTCAAAGACACAAAAGGATCTCTCATGCCGATCATGCAAAAGGCACAGGAGATTTATGGCTATCTTCCAATCGAAGTCCAGACCATGATTTCTGACGAAACGGGTATCCCGCTTGAGAAAATTTATGGTGTTGCAACTTTTTATGCCCAGTTTGCACTTCAGCCAAAGGGCAAGTACCAGATATCTGTCTGTCTAGGAACTGCTTGCTATGTAAAGGGTTCCGGAGACATCTTCCATAAGCTTGAGGAAATCCTTGGGATTACCAATGGCGAGTGTACACCGGATGGAAAGTTCTCCCTTGATTCCTGCCGCTGCGTAGGTGCCTGCGGACTGGCTCCCGTCATGATGGTGAACGGGGATGTTTACGGTAGGCTGACCACAAACGATATTCATGACATTCTTGCAAAGTACGAATAGAAAATTATGATGACAGAGATTTCTTTAAATATCCTGGACGTGGCGGAAAACTCCACACGGGCAGGGGCTACCCTGGTTACCATTCTTGTTTCCGTCGAAACAGCTGCAGACAAACTGATTGTCACCATTGAGGACAACGGCTGCGGCATGACAAAGGAGCAGGCACTTCAAGTGACCGATCCTTTTTTTACCACAAGAGGAACCAGAAAAGTGGGCCTTGGCGTTCCGTTTTTTAAATATGCGGCGGAAAGCACAGGCGGAAGTTTTTCCATTGAGTCAGAGTTGGGTACCGGCACGGTAGTAACCGCTGTTTTCGGACTATCCCATATCGACCGTATGCCACTTGGTGATATAAACAGTACCATAGAAACCCTTATCACCTGCCATCCAGACACAGATTTTCTCTATATCTATCGTTACAATCAAGCGTCATTTGAGCTGGATACCAGAGCTTTCCGCGAAATTTAGGGATATCCCTTTGATACTCCGGAGGTATCGGCTTATATAAAGGAATATCTCAGTGAAAACAAATTGGAAACAGATGGAGGCGCGGCCATATAGGCCCGTCGGATCAAAGTTGAATTGGAGGAATAACATGAAGACTCTTGAAGAATTAAAAGCAATTCGGGAAAAGATGCAGGGTCAAGTCAGTATGCGTGGTGAAGATCACGGACGTACCCGCATTCTGGTCGGCATGGCTACATGCGGAATTGCCAGCGGTGCTAGACCTGTTCTTAATACATTATCAAACCTGGTTCAGGAAAACAATATGACGGATCGTTTTTCTGTTACCCAGACCGGATGCATCGGCTTATGTCAGTATGAACCGATCGTTGAAATTCTGGAACCCGGTAAAGAAAAAATTACTTATATCAATATGACCCCGGAAAAAGCAGAAGAAGTTTATAAAGAGCATTTACTGGGTGGCCACATTGTTCAAAACTATACGTTAGCTTCAGCTGACATCAAATAAGGAGGAAACAGGATGTATCGTTCACATGTATTAGTTTGCGGCGGCACAGGATGTACTTCCTCTGGAAGCCAGCAGATTATGGTTAAATTAAGAGATGAGTTAAAGAATCAGGGTCTGGACCAGGAAGTATCCGTTGTACAGACCGGATGCCACGGCCTTTGTGCATTAGGCCCGATCATGATCATTTACCCGGATGCCACCTTCTATGCAATGGTAAAGGAAGATGATATTTCTGAAATCGTAACCGAGCACTTATTAAAAGGACGTCCGGTGGAAAGACTACTTTATGATGAGACTGTAACTCCCGCAGGTATCAAGGCCTTAAGTGATACAGATTTCTATAAAAAACAGCACAGAATCGCTTTGCGCAACTGTGGTGTCATCAACCCGGAAGAAATTGAAGAATACATTGGTACCGGCGGATATCAGGCACTAGGTAAAGTTCTTACCGAGATGACTCCCGACGATGTAATCCAGACTCTCTTAGACAGCGGCTTAAGAGGACGAGGCGGCGCAGGCTTCCCCACCGGCCTCAAATGGAAACTGGCTAAGCAAAACGACGCGGATCAGAAGTATGTCTGTTGTAATGCAGACGAAGGCGACCCAGGCGCATTCATGGACCGTTCCGTATTAGAGGGTGATCCTCATGCTCTTTTGGAGGCCATGACCATTGCCGGCTATGCCATCGGCGCTTCCCAGGGTTATATCTACGTACGCGCTGAGTATCCCATCGCCGTACAGCGTTTAAAGATCGCTATTAGCCAGGCCAAAGAGATGGAACTTTTAGGAGATGATATCTTTGGATCCGGATTCTCCTTTAACATTGACCTTCGTTTAGGTGCCGGTGCATTCGTATGCGGCGAAGAGACCGCCCTTATGGTTTCCATCGAAGGCAACCGTGGAGAACCAAGACCACGTCCTCCGTTCCCGGCTCAGAAAGGTTTATTCGGCAAACCAACCATTTTAAATAATGTTGAAACTTATGCAAATATTCCACAGATCATCTTACACGGATCCGAATGGTTTGCTTCCATGGGTACTGAGAAATCCAAGGGAACAAAGGTATTCGCTTTAGGCGGAAAGATCCATAACACCGGACTGGTAGAAGTTCCTATGGGAACTACTCTCCGTGAGATCATCGAAGAAATCGGCGGCGGCATTCCAAACGGCAAGAAGTTCAAGGCTGCTCAGACCGGCGGACCATCCGGCGGCTGTATCCCTGTAGAACATTACGATATTCCTATTGATTACGACAACTTAATTGCAATCGGCTCCATGATGGGTTCCGGCGGTCTGATCGTTATGGATGAAACTGACTGTATGGTTGATATTGCAAAATTCTTCCTGGAATTCACCGTTGAAGAATCCTGCGGTAAATGTACTCCATGCCGGATCGGAACAAAGCGTATGCTTGAGATTCTCGATAAGATCACCAAGGGACAGGCAAAGCTGGAAGATTTAGACCGTCTGGAAGAGCTGTGCTACTACGTAAAAGAAAACTCAGCCTGCGGCCTTGGCCAGACAGCACCAAACCCGGTTCTGTCAACCCTTAAGTTCTTCCGCGACGAATACAATGCCCATATTATCGATAAGACATGTCCGTCCGGAGTGTGCAAAGCGCTTCTCTCCTACCACATTGATGCAGAGAAATGTAAGGGCTGTACCCTTTGTGCAAGAAATTGTCCGGTTAACGCGATCTCCGGTTCCGTTAAGAACCCACATGTCATTGATCCTGAGAAGTGTATCAAGTGCGGCGTATGTATGGAGAAATGTAAGTTTGACGCTGTTTACAAGAAATAATGGAGGGAAATTGGATCATGGAGAATATCACAATAAAAATCAATGGCATGGACGTAAGCGCTCCAGCAGGCTCCACCATCCTGGAAGCTGCCAGACTGGCCCATGTTGAGATACCGACTTTATGCTTTTTAAAAGATATGAATGAAATCGCTGCCTGCCGTATCTGTACCGTTGAGATTAACGGCGGCAAATTAGCTGCTTCCTGCGTATACCCCATCAATCCGGGCATGGAAGTATGGACCAATACACCGAAGCTTCGTGACTACAGAAAGAAAACACTTCAGCTGATCCTTTCCAATCACGACCGTTCCTGTCTCTCCTGTGTCCGCAGCGGAAACTGCGAATTACAGACCTTATGTAAGGAACTGGGCGTTGATGTGGATGATTATTACGATGGAGCAAAAACACCTTCTACCCCTGATGAAAGTGCAGCTCATATGGTACGTGACAACAGCAAATGCATCCTGTGCCGCCGCTGTTCTGCAGTCTGTGAAAAGGTTCAGGGAATCGGCGTAATCGGTCCTAATGAGCGTGGATTTGCTACCATTATCGGTTCCGCTTTTGACATGGGACTGGGTGAAACGAGCTGTGTATCCTGCGGCCAGTGTATTGCTGTCTGTCCTACCGGCGCTCTCTATGAGAAGAGCAGCATTGACGAAGTGGCTGCTGCCATTGCAGACCGGTCAAAGCATGTGATCATTCAGACCGCTCCTGCTGTACGTGCAGCCCTTGGAGAAGAGTTCGGTTATTCCATCGGAACCAATGTGGAAGGCCAGATGGTTGCCGCATTAAGAAGACTGGGCTTTGACAAGGTATTTGATACCAACTTCAGCGCCGATTTAACCATTATGGAAGAAGCACATGAATTCATTGACCGTGTACAAAACGGCGGCGTTCTTCCGATGATCACCTCCTGTTCTCCAGGATGGATCAAATACTGTGAGCACTACTTCCCGGATATGACAGAGAATTTATCCTCCTGTAAATCTCCGCAGCAGATGTTTGGCGCCATTGCTAAATCCTACTACGCAGAAAAGATGGGACTGAAACCTGAGGATATTGTATCCGTCAGCGTAATGCCATGTACCGCTAAGAAATTCGAAATCGGAAGAGATGACCAGGATGCCAACGGTTCTCCTGACGTAGATTATTCCATGACCACCAGAGAGCTGGCTAGAATGATCAAGCAGGCAGGAATCCGGTTCACAGAGCTTCCTGACGAAGAATTTGACACACCTTTAGGCCTTGGTACCGGAGCAGCAGTTATCTTCGGAGCCACCGGCGGTGTTATGGAAGCAGCCTTAAGAACTGCTGTAGAAACCCTGACCGGAGAAGAGCTTGAAAGACCTGACTTCGCCGATGTTCGTGGAACAGAGGGAATTAAGGAAGCTACCTACCGTGTAGGCGATATGGATGTAAATGTTGCAGTAGCCTCCGGCCTCGGCAATGCAAGAGAACTCCTTAACCGGGTAAAATCCGGAGAGGCAAATTATCACTTTATCGAAATCATGGGATGCCCCGGCGGATGTGTAAACGGCGGCGGCCAGCCTCAGCAGCCTGGCTTTGTACACAATACAACGGATATCCGGGCCCTGCGTGCCAAGGTTCTTTATGATGAAGATGCTGCCAAGACCATTCGTAAGTCTCACGAGAATCCTGCAATCAAAGAATTGTACGAGACCTACCTTGGTGAGCCAGGAAGTGAAAAGGCCCATCACCTGCTTCATACAACCTACGTAAAGAGAAGAGTCAACGAAATCTAAACTGTTGTATAAAAAGAACTTCTGCAAATGAAGTATAAAAATGAGCTTTGAATGGTCTTTAAACCATTATCAAAGCTCATTTTTTATACCTTACTCCGGTCCATTCCGCCGAAAGGGCTTTATTCTTAATTTGGATTTATTGGCCGACGATCTCTTTTATGAAAATAATATTGTTTTTAAGTTTCTCATCCGAGCTTTCCTTGCCAGAAAAATCCTCAAAAGTCACATAACCATCATAGCCTACTGCCTCTAAAGCTTTAAAAAACTTGGGAAAATCTGCATATCCATCGGAAAAAGAAGCCCAGTCTGCTCCGTATTTCTCTCCTTTTTTCAGCCAACAGGCGTTTTTAATATGAACAAGGTCCAAGTAGTCCCCCAGAATTTCCAGAGCCATCTGATATTCTTCCAGGCCTTCGTATATGATATTTCCTGTATCATAGATAACGCCTATGTAGTTTGGATCAAAGTTTTTAGCAAGTGCGTATGCCGCGGATGCGGAAGGAGCAATTGTTCCGTGGTGCATTTCAAAGTGCGCTTTTATTCCTGTTTCCTTTGCTTTTTCTTCTATTCTCCGAAAGCCCTGGAGCGCTTCTTCAAACACCTGCTTATAGCCCTTTTCAGGGTCATATTTGGGGGCATTTACACGGATCCTCCCAGCTCCCATCTTTTTTGCAGCCCTCATAACGGAGGTAATTTTATCAATGTCATCCGTACATGTAAGATAAGAAGCAAGCGCATTGACTTCTAAGCCGTATTTGTCCGCCAGAGCCTTCAATTCCTCCGCCTTTTCTTCCACCGTGTTTATATCCACGGTGCAGTAATTGTTTTTCCAGTAAGACGGCGGCTCCTTGGCAAACTCCTCTATTATTTCCGTTACTCTGAAATCCACACCGTCATAGCCATACTCTTTCATTTTTTTGAGAGCTTCCTCTATCGTCATATCCGGAAGCTCTACGGTAAATACGGAATATTTCATGTTTCTCTCCCTTCTTCTAGCCCTTCAGACCGCTGGTAGCAATAAGAGCCTTATTATAAGTTGTATCGTCTGTTTCTCGGTCGTACTTAAATAAATAAGCGGCCATAAAGTCATTCCATTCAAAAACAAAAGAAGTAATTGCCATGGCAGCAATTATTTCCGCCGTTATGCATGGATTTCCATAAAACGTCCATATTAATACTGTCTTCCGGGAAATCACTCCGAAAGATAGTATAACAATGGAGGGAATATTATATGAGCCCAAAGGAATTAACTTATATCGAAGATGCTCTTGGCCATGAGCAATTTTTGAAAACCCAATGCCAGCAAGCAGCGCAGAATCTTCAGGATCCTGAATTAAAAGCTTGTGCGCAGCAGCTTATGCAGAAGCACCAGCAGATTTTTGACAGCTTCTACAACTTAGTGTAAGGAGGAATCACATATGGATGACAAGTGTATTATGGAAAACCTGCTCCACACCACAAAAGGTGTGTGTGACTTATACCTGCATGGAACCATCGAATCCCCTACGATGAACGTACATCAGGCATTTGATACCGCACTAAGCGACAGCCTGTGCATGCAGGGCGATATCTACAAGAAAATGTCCGCAAAGGGATGGTACACTACAGATCAGGCAGAACAGCAGAAACTTACGAAAGTTAAAAGCCAGTTCGCAGGAATGTAAATAAAAAAGCTATGGGTGTTCCCAATAAAAAGGGGAGCATCCATAGCCTTTTTGTTAATGTCTGTGCATTGCCACTTCTTCAAGGCCCTGGTTCCGTAAGTTCTCATGAACTTCTCTTCCATCCGCCTGTTTGATCAGCAAATCACGGGCTTTCTTTGCTTCATTCTCACTCTTATGCCTGCTGGGGCCGCCTACACAGCCACCCACACATGCCATTCCTTCTATGAAGTCCCCAGGAAGCCTGCCAATCTTAAGAAGCATCAGAGCCTTCTTGCACTCAGCCGCCCCATTGCATTTAAGGACTTCGATATCCGTACTTTCTCCAGACTCTTTTAAACATTCTAAAACAGCTGCAGTCACACCGCCGCCATTACCAAAACGCTTACCAAATACAGATCCTGCCTGGTAGGTGTTTTCTTCCGGCTCAAGCTCTACGCCCTTTGATGCCATCATTGCCTGAATTTCTCCAAGAGTCAGGGCATAGTCTGCGTTGTCTTTAATATTTAAGTCCAGAGTTTCGCTTTTCTTTGCAATACACGGTCCTATGAATACGGTGATTGTCTCCGGGTCCTTTTCTTTCAGCATCCTGGATACAGCGCACATAGGGGATACGGTAGTGGACATATTCTCAAGGAGCATAGGATAATGCTGTTTAATCATATTCACAAATGCCGGACAGCAGGATGTAGTCATCTTTCTGCCCTCTTTATAAGCTTCCGCCCATTCCGCTGCTTCAGCGGCAGCGGTTAAATCGCCGCCTAAGGCAACCTCGATCATATCCTGGAAACCGATTTTCTTTAAAGCAGTTCTCCAGCTTGCCATGGTGATTTCCGGACCGTACTGGCCTTCCGTAGCCGGAGCGACCATAGCAACCACCCGTTTCCCGGCATTAATAAGGTTAATGACATCCACCAGGAATGTCTTGGAATCAATCGCACCAAAGGGACAGCCATGAATGCAGGCTCCGCACTGAATGCATTTGCTCTCATCAATGACTACAATGCCGTTTTCATCCATGGTTATGGCATCCACAGGACAGCTTTTCTTACATGGACGAGTCAGATCTGCAATGGCGTTATAAGGACATGCCTGGGAACACTTTCCGCATTCCTTGCATTTATCAGGATCAATATAGGCACGATCACGTCCCATGCTGATGGCACCAAAATTACAGGAACTCTGGCACGCCTTACCCATACACAGCTGGCAGTTATCGGTTACCACATACCGGGCGATGGGACAGTCTTCACAGGCAGAGCTGATTACCTGGACCACGTTCTTGGTATCCCTTCCGCTGGGGCAGAGACCTTCCGCTAAGCGGATTCTCTCTCTGATGATTTCCCGTTCCCTGTAAATGCAGCAGCGGAACTGGGCCTTGGGACCTGGAATGATATTATAAGGTATCTCATTTCTCTTCTCATCCAGTTTACCCTCCCATGCAAGTTTCGCCACTTCATTTAAAACCTGATGCTTTATGCGAAGTAATGTCGCATCATTTGTTGCCATATTTTTCCTCCTTAGAACTTCCACGTTTCGTGGCTGTGTGAATATCTATCCAAATTCAATAATAGGTTACCGTAACCCTTTTCCCCATTTCTTCCACTACATGCTTTAACTGCTCCACAAGATTCTGGCGGATCCCCAAATCAAAGGGCAGGCCAGGATTCTGATAAGCGCTGTTAATGGCCATTCCCACGTATAATTGTAGCTCCGTACAATCCTCAATGATCATCTTCGCTACCATGGAAGCACCGTTTGGCTTATCCAGCTCCAGGAAAAACTCCTCTGTGACAGATTCATTCTTCACATAACGCCTTAAAAGCTTCAGTACTTTATTTAATGTCAAAACACCTTCCGTAACCAGCTCAATTCCTTCAATATAAGCGATTGGCGGAATGTCCGGATCATCGTAATTTAAGGAAACCGACAACTCCTTTTCAGTCACCCTGGAAACAATATTGGCACTGGTCCCTCCGCAGACGACTTTCTTAGCGGTATCATCTCCTGACAGGAAGTCATACACCATAACGCAGTCGTCCTCTGGCTTTTTGGGTGGGCCTGTCATCAAATGCACCGGCTTGCGGTCAATGATCCTCATAACGGCAACCGTGGTATCATCGCCGGGACGGTGCTGATACAGTTCATCACAGGCACCGGTCAATGTAGTAGCTAGACGAGCTGCGGATATGGTCAGGCGGTACTGCTTCACTGCATAGGAAGCGACATCCTCCCACAACCAGCCAAAATTCAGAAGTTTCCCCACTCCTGCATGGATGGTCCCGTCACTCATGAGAATCAGCGCATCTCCCTTTTTCACTTTAAAACGGTACTCATTGATCTTTTTATCCCGGATGACCCTGACATTTCGGGGTATGGAAACAAGGTTCCCATCCCTGATGAAGATACAGCCGGGATTATCAAATTCCACCAGATAAGCTTCACCGTCATGAAACACCTGAAGGATGCTGAAGGTCGAATAAGCCACCTGACGCACCTGACATACCGGAAGGGTCTCCACAATGGTTTCCACACACTCTTCCAGGGTCGCACCATTTAGGAACATGGTTCCAAGAATCTTGGAGGTCATGGTTGCCAGAATATTGGCCTTTACCCCGCTGCCCATCCCGTCGGCAAGAATCATAATATTGGAATCCTCAGTCTGCAAAAGTTCAACCTTATCTCCGCATAAAACTTCCTTGAATTTATTCAGACTTGTGTATGCAACATCTACGGTAACTCCCATCACTTAACCTCACTTTCACTTCCCTCATCCAATAAGGATTTGCAAAGCTTTGTTAAGGTAGTCTTGGTCTCCGCTGTAGTTTCTCCTAAGAGACCGGCAATTTCCTGAGCCACCATCATCTGCTTGTGAATGACCTTCTGCGCCAGGGCAATGGTTTCCAGTTTCCTTTCGTAGTCCTGCATTGCCTGTTCTTCTTCTTTGGTAATATCGATGAAGGTAGCTAATACCACATCTTCTTTTTCAATGTATAGAATATTCTGCAGAGTAGAAATATGGTATTCCCCATAAGTCACCTTTTTTCCATGGATCTTTTGGTGAGAATTATAAACCCACTGGAAATCCGAAGGATCAATGAGTTCATATAAATACATGGTTAAAGCTTCCTGCCTGGTTTTCCCGAAATATTTTTCTCCCACAGCAGAATACTCTAAAATTTTCATATCTTTATCCACGATCAGAACAATATTGGGAGAGGTCTGCATCACGAGATTGGATAACGACTCTGATTTTTCATGCATAAATGGTATGCACATATTAAGTTCTGCCTTTTTCTGAAAAACGGCTATAGCCTTTTCCCGGCAGGTGGAATAACCGCAGGCGCCGCAGTTTAATTCATCCTCCGGCCTGGTCTTTCCAGTCATTTTTAATATTTCCTGGATCTGTACTTCCGTAGGCATAACATCTTTAGGAGCACGGTCCAGGAACAGCTTTCGAAAGGAGATACGCTCCATAACAGGGGCCAGCTCTTCTTTTGGCACTGGTTCCTTTTCAATGGTTTCCTCCATATCCAGCTTGATCTTGAATCTGGATACGTTCTCGTCCTCTACGGTGGGACCCTTGATGCAGCCGCCGGAGCACATATTCATCTCAATAAAACAGCCCTTAATGCCTCCCCGCAGCATGCTTTCGCACAAATCCATACAGTTAAGGCATCCATGAACATAAAACTTCCGATATCCATCCCGCTCCTCTTCCGTGGCCAGAACAGAATTTACCACTCCATTGGTAACCGGATAAAGGCGGTTGACTTTGGGGTCGCTTGCAAATGGGACATCCTCGCAATCTTCAATGGTGATTTCCTCTTCAGAAAGCCACCTGGAAATATCATTGAAATTCAGGACAGCATCAATATAGCCATCATGGCGAGGGTCTCCGGCCTCCTTTTTCTTAGCAATGCACGGTCCAAGGAAAACCACCTTTACCTCAGGTCCCAGTTCTTTTTTTAACATCTTTCCATGGGCAATCATAGGAGATACCACAGGAGCCATATATGGAATCAGCTGGGGGTAATAAATCTCTATCAAATCATTGACGCTGGGGCAGCAGGTGGTGATGATATTCTCCATCTTCCCTTCACTCAAAAGCCTGGCATATTCCGCTGTTACAACTGCCGCTCCCTCCGAAGTCTCCCTTACGTCATAAAATCCCAGCTTCCGCAGTGCACCGTTAACCTGGCCGATGGTCTTATAGTTTAACAGTCCCATATAAGACGGTGCCAGGGAAATAACCGTCCGGATCCCTGCGTCAATGTAACTCTTCACCAGATCCAGATCACTTATGAGAGTTTTTGCCGACTGTGGACATACCTGCATGCATTTACCGCATAAAATGCACTTATCCGGCATAATTTCAGCCCGCTCATCTTTAATCATGACAGCCTTGACTTCGCAATTACGAATACATTTATAGCAATGTTTGCATTTAGTAGCCTTGAAATCAATGATCCCCATGATTACAGCCTCCCCATGATCTCTTTGTCAAAAAACTCCTTTGTATCTTCTGGTTTTAACGAGTATAATTGACCCTCCACGGTCACACAGACGCCATTTACACAATCACCGCAGCAAAATGACCCGTTTAAATCCACCTTATCCTCCAGATGGTTTTCCTTCACAAGGGTCTGCAGCTGTGCGATGATATCTCTGGAACCCTTTAAATGGCATGCGCTCCCTATACATATTGTTACTCTCATGAATATTCTCCCTCCAAATTTTGTACCTTACATTTGATTGCCCTTTTGAAATATTATCGCACATCGTTATATTTCTATCAATCTTTTTTTACCGATTTCCTGTTCTTTTTCACATACAGGAAATAATTGTCTCCACAATCTCCTGCTTCTCTACATCAATAAGGCCATATGTATTCAGCCTCAGCTCCGGAATAACCGGAAGGCTTGCAAAGGCAAGGGTCATGAAAGGATCGATGCTGTCCCCAATTCCAAGGCTTCTTGTCTGGGTTTTTAACTCCTCAAGCCTTTCATCCACCCACTCAGCCGGCTCTTCACTCATAAGTCCTGCGATAGGAAGAGGCAGCTCTCCCAAAAGCTTCCCTTCCGCTACGACTGCCAGGCCTCCCCGGTTCTTCCTCACGATGTTGGCAGCAAGAGCCATATCTTCATCATTGGTTCCCGCAACAATCAGGTTATGGGAATCGTGGGCAATGCTGGTGGCCACTGCTCCCCGTTTTAAGCCATACCCGCCTAAAAAGCCAAGTCCCATATGACCGGTATTGTGATGGCGTTCCAGCACTGCCATTTTCACGATGTCCTGCTCTAAGCTGACGCCGGGAGCGACCCCTTCCTTTTCTACCCATGGAGCCAAAAGGGATTTGGTAGTCAGCTCTCCGGGAGTGAGACAAAGTACCCGGATGGTATTGCCTTTTTTCTTTATATGGAAATCTTCCGGATGAATCTCGTCTAAATGGAAGGAATCGCCCACTCTGACAGGCGTTTCCACACTTCGCTGTTCAGCCGCAAGAATTTCCTCCTTCATTGCTCCGTTATCCGCTACCAGCTTTCCGTTTTTATATACTTGTTTTACCTCAAATTCATTGAGATCGGAAACAACAATGAAGTTTGCCTTATATCCCGGTGCAACGGCTCCTACATCCCGAAGTCCAAAAAATTGGGCCGGATGAAAGGATGCCATCATGACAGCATGAACCGGATCAGCTCCCAGGCTAATTGCCTTTTTTATAATATAGTCCAAATGACCCAGCCGGATTAAATCCCCCGGATGCTTATCATCGGTGACCAGCATGCAGCGGTGATAATAAGGCTCTTTAAACAGAGGCATGAGAGCATTTAAATTCCTGGCTGCCGTACCCTCCCGGATCATGATCCACTGGCCTCTTTTAAGCTTTTCCACGGCCTCTTCCCAATCGGAGCATTCATGGTCCGACTGCACTCCAGCGGTCACATAGGCATTTAATTCCTTGCCGGAAAGACCGGGAGCATGACCGTCGATCAGAAGATTTCTGTTCCTGGCCTCCTCTACCTTATCAAGGATCCCTCTGTCTGCCCTTACGGTTCCGTAGGAGTTCATAAGCTCCGCAAGGCCCAGCACCCGTTCCTCTTCATAGAGCGGTGAAAGATTCTCAGCCGCCAGAACAGCCCCCGATTCATCAAGGCCTGTTGCCGGTACACAGGAAGGGAGCATAAAATATACGTCAAGGGTAAGTCCCTTAGTCCGCTCCATCATAAACCGGATTCCTTCCGCACCTGCCACATTGGCAATCTCGTGAGGATCCGTAATGACCGCCTGAGTCCCATGAGGCACCACAGAACGCTCAAACTCTCCCGGAGCAACCATGGAGCTTTCCAGGTGAATATGACCGTCAATCAGTCCAGGACAAACAACCGAGCCCCCCAGCTCGATCTCTGTCTGTCCCTCATATTCTCCCACTCCTACTATGTAACCATCCTCGATGGCAATATCTCCATTTTCCAGTTCAGCCGTAAAGACATTGACCACCCTGGCATTCTTTAGCACCAGGGACGCCTTTTTCGCCCCTGATGCTGCCAAAACCCGTTCTGCTAACATCCGATCCATAAGAAAACTCCTCCTTTTATTTGCCCGCGATTTTGGTGATAGAAGCCGTTATCAGCCCTTTAAACAAAGGTGCAACCCTATCTGCTGTCTCTTGTACCTCTCCATGGCTTAATGGCTGGTCCGTAATGCCGCAGGCCATATTGGTAATACAGGAAATGCCGCAAACCTTCATCCCCATGTGGTTTGCCGCAACCGCTTCACAAGCTGTGCTCATTCCTACCGCATCAGCTCCCAGAATGCGGCACATTTGAACTTCTGCCGGAGATTCATATGCCGGGCCGGAAAGCTGCATGTAAATACCCTCTCTAAGGCCGATCTCTTCTTCTCCTGCTGCCTCTCTGATGATCTGCTGAAGCTCTCTGCTGTAAACATCACTCATATCCGGGAATCTGGGTCCCAGCTCTTCTAAATTTGCCCCAATTAACGGAGACGGAACAAAGCTTGCAATATGATCCCTTAAGAGCATGAAATCCCCTGGCTTAAACTCCTTATTTACACCGCCGCAAGCATTGGTCAGAAACAAAACCTTCGCGCCCATAAGGCCCATGAGTCTGGCAGGAAGCACCACATCGGTCATTGGATATCCCTCATAGAAATGAACCCGTCCCTGCATGATGACCACCGGAACATCGTTAACATATCCGAATACAAATCTTCCTTTATGGCCTGCCACCGTTGAGATCGGAAATCCTTCAATGTCTTTATAATCAATGGAGGCCTCTACCTTTATCTCCTCTGCATATTCCCCAAGGCCGGACCCCAGGATCAGCGCTATTTCCGGGACAAAGTCAGTCTTCTCCCGCACACTTTCCAAACAATTCTTAAGCTTTGCATATACTTCATTCATATACCATTTTCTCCTTTCAATGTTTATGTCCATGCTTTCTGGACGTAAAGGTATACCCGCAGGGTGTTCCACAATCCCGTCAGACTTGCTGGACAAAGGTATATACAGTATACCACATTTGCTTATATATCTGTATCTATATTTTGACAAATATGGGGGAATAATGATATACTGAAGGTGTTCGTACTAACCCGGAAGGATCCCTGACGGCGAAGGCGAGGAGAATACGTAAACCGGAAATCCCATGCCTGTTGGTGTGGGATTTTTTTGATGGACGTAAAGAAAAAGGAACCATAACAGGTACGGACAGAAAGCGAGGATTATTATGAAAAAAACATTATCCCTATTGATGGCGTTTGCCGTAACGGCTGCCGTACTCTCCGGCTGTGCAAAGGGCGGCGCCGAAAGCACCCAGGCAACAACTTCTGCCTCTGAAACGGAATCCACCTCTGAGACAGCAAAAGAGACATCTGAAGCCCAAAAACCTGCCGACAACTATACACTAAAGATCGGTTCGTTAAAAGGGCCTACCTCCATGGGCCTAGTAAAGCTGATGGACCAGTCTGAAAAAGGCAATGCAAAAGGTTCCTATGATTTTACCATGGTAACCGCTGCCGACGAGCTTCTTGGAAAAATTGTAAGCAAAGAACTTGATGTCGCACTTGTTCCAGCCAATATGGCCTCTATTATTTACAATAAAAACAATCATGAGGTTACCGTTCTGGATATTAACACCCTTGGTGTTCTTTACGGGGTATCCGCCGATGATTCCATTAAAACAGCCGCAGACTTAAAGGGAAAGACCGTTTACTTAACCGGCAAAGGAACCACACCGGACTATGCCCTTCAGCATGTGCTTAAAGCCAGCGGTTTAACTTCTGACGACGTAACCCTGGAATATAAATCTGAAGCCGCTGAGGTCGTTTCTATCCTAAAGGAAAAGCCTGATGCAGTGGGCCTTCTTCCCCAGCCCTTTGTAACAGCTGCCATGGCTCAGAATGACTCCTTAAAAATGGTTCTTGACTTAACTAAGGAGTGGGATGCCACAGCCGGTGAAAACGGCGGCAGTCTGGTGACCGGAGTTACCATCTGCCGGAATGACGTAATCAAAGATCATAGGGACGCCATTAATACCTTTTTAGCGGAACATAAGGAATCCGCTGAATTTGCCAATGCCAATGTAGCAGAAACCGCGGCCCTGGTGGCTGCTGCCGGAATTATTGAAAAAGCCCCGGTTGCAGAAAAAGCCATCCCATACTGCAGTATCACCTATGTAGACGGGGACCGGATGAAATCTCTGTTAAGCGGATATTTAAAAGTTCTTTTCGATATGGAACCATCTTCTGTAGGCGGTACGCTGCCAGCTGATGATTTCTACTATATGCCATAATAAGGTAACGCTTTGTAAGGAGATTCCCATTATGAAACCAACAGCCCTCCCGGCTAAAAAGGCCGGTATCATCTTTCTCTGGCTCCTTGCATGGCAGGCAATAAGCCTGTCCGTGCATAACAGCATCATACTGGTTGGCCCTTTGGAGGTAGTCCGGGCTTTATGGGTTCAGGCGGCCATGGCCGACTTCTGGAAAACCATTGCCCTCTCCTTTGGAAAGATAAGCCTGGGATTCCTTCTGGCCTTTGGGTCAGGAATCCTGGCTGGGGGAGCCGCATGGCGTTTCCCCCTTTTAAAGGATTTGCTGGAACCGCTTATATCCCTGATTAAGTCGGTTCCGGTAGCTTCCTTTGTTATACTGGCCCTGATCTGGGTAGGTTCTGAAAATTTGTCCGTTTTTATTGCCTTTCTTGTGGTATTCCCCATCATTTACATAAATACCATAGCTGGATTTATGAGCACCGATCCAAAGCTTTTGGAAATGGCCCGGGTTTTCCGCATGCAAGGCAAAAAGAAGCTCCTTTATATTTACCGCCCCGCCCTTCGCCCCTACCTCATAAGCGGCTGCAGGGTGGCTCTGGGCATGGGCTGGAAATCCGGGGTTGCCGCTGAGGTAATCGGAGTCCCAAGCCATTCCATCGGTGAAAAACTCTATATGGCAAAAATTTATTTAAGTACGGCGGACCTTTTTGCCTGGACTCTGGTTATTATCGTAATCAGCGCCCTTTTTGAAAAATTCTTTTTATGGCTTTTAAGCCTTGCACAGGAGGTTTGATCCATGGAACTAAAGGTAAATCAACTGTCCAAATCCTTTGGAACGCTTAACGTATTCACGCAGTTAAATCTTTCCCTTCATTCCGGCCAGGTCTACTGTCTCATGGGATCCTCAGGTTCCGGGAAAACAACATTCTTCCGGATCCTACTTGGACTTGAAGAGGCCGACTCCGGCTCCATGGAAGGACTGAAAGGCCAAAGAGCCTCCGCCGTGTTTCAGGAGAACCGTCTGTGTGAGTCATTTACCCCGGTCGACAACATTACCATGGTAATTCCCGGCCGTTCCTCCCGAAGTAGGAAACAGGCCAAAGAAGAGCTTTTAAGGCTGCTTCCGGAAGAGGCCTTATCCCGTCCCGTGTCCACCTTAAGCGGCGGAATGAAGCGCAGGGTTGCCATTGTAAGAGCCTTGTCGATCCCTTGTGACATGATTTTAATGGATGAGCCCTTTACCGGTCTTGATGAGAACACAAAACGAACCGTAATTCAATACATCAAAAAAAAGACCCGTGGCAAGCTGGTCATCATAAGCACCCACCAGGAAGAGGATGTGGCACTTCTTAACGGCACCCTTATAAACCTGTAAAAACAGGGGCAAAAGCAGATATTCTGCTTTTGCCCCTGTTCTATTCATATCTTATTCCAATTTTATTTCAGTTTCAAGGTATCCAGAGCCGCCTCAATCTGGCCTTCTACCGCACTGTCTGGTGATTCAACTGTTCCTGCCGCACTGATGTACTTCTTTGTAGCAGCATTGTAGGAACCGGAAATTGCATAATAGCGGACTCCATCCTGAGCAGTCTTATACCGGATCGCATAGCGGAACGTCTGGCTTCCGTCGCTGCCGTTTTCTACATTATAACGGACAAATTCCATATCCTCGCCACGGCTGACAAATTCCTTGTATTCTTCCATAGTATCCGGATAGATCTCTCTGGCACCGTCGGCATCATCGCCTTCTACATAGACAACTTCCAGCATATCGCTGCCATTGGGAGAGGTGAATGCGACTGAGCTTTCATCTCCGTCATCTTCAATGGTCCAGCCCTGTGGCGGCGTGATCTGGTATTTTCCGGATTTAGATGTAAAGACGCCGGAAGACAAGTTGCCTGCATCAGAAGCAGTTGTTTCGGTGGTTTCGGTGCTTCCGTCTTCCTCACCATCAGTTTCATCCTCACCTAATGTAGTCTCGTCCGTACCTTTTGATTCGTCTCCTGTTACATTCGTCTCGGCAGCACTGACTTCTGTAGGATTATCCTGCGAAGATTTCCCATTATCTTTTGATCCACAGCCTGTAGCCGCCATCATAACTGCCATGGCGATGGCTATTACTGCCAGCATTTTGTTTTTTCTCATTTTAATCACTCCTCATCATCAATTTCATTCCTGGTGACGATGAGGATTATAACATTATCCGTATCAAAAGTATAGGGGATTAAAGGAACTGAAAGAATCACAAAGAATTCTTAATAATTATATTGGTAAGTTTCTGAGCGCTCCAGCTCCAGTAATTTCACTTTAATATCCAGGCCTCCGCCATATCCTATCAGGCTTCCATTGGCCCCAATTACCCGGTGACAAGGAATGATGATGGGAATGGGATTGCGGTTGTTCGCCATGCCAACCGCGCGACAGCCTTTGGGATTATCAATCAGAACTGCAATACCCTTATAGCTTTTCGTCTCTCCATATGGTATCAGTAACAGAGCATTCCAAACCTTTTTTTGAAATTCCGTTCCCTCCGGCTTTAGTGGCAGATCAAACTCCGTCCTTGTTCCAGCCATGTATTCTTCCAATTGGCCTTCTGTTCTACAGATCAACTCCGACCGCTCCCTCACGGCATTCTCATGCTCCACCGTTCCAAAATCGATGCGCAGAAGGGCTTCATCGTCACATAGGATGGTAAGAGGTCCTATCTTGCTTTCATAAACTTCCCAGTACTTCATTCCCAATTCCTTCTTTCTCTTATGAACTGTACCATGTTTTCCTCTGAATCCATTATATCATATACAAAGTAAAGAGACGACTTCTTCTTTCATTAAATGTTCCAGGGCCGAAATAAGCAAACTTTCTGTTTTTTCAAATATTCCTCATAATTCTTTTAGTCTTTTTATGAAATGTTTATGGCTTAGTCAAACTTCCGTCATATTTTCCGCTTATACTAAATAGTGAAAAGGAACCCCACCCTTTTAACATTGACTTTTTATTTTTCATACTCAACCGGCAGGAACATTTTATGTACCTGCCGGTTCCTCCCATTTCAGGGCTATTTTCCTTAAAAAACCGCATAAATACAGGCTAAAAAACTAATTTGAAATTTTTTCAAAAATAATGTTGACAAAATGATATCCATCATATATAATAACTCTTGCGTTGCGGAAAAGCAACTAAGAGAAAGATGGAAAATACTTTCACTATCGGGGTGTGGCTCAGTTTGGCTAGAGTACCTGGTTTGGGACCAGGGGGTCGCAGGTTCGAATCCTGTCACCCCGATTCAAGAGAAAAACCGTCAATGGTAGTTTTAGTTTCTCTTACCTTTTGCGGGTGTAGTTCAATGGTAGAACACCAGCCTTCCAAGCTGGATACGTGGGTTCGATTCCCATCACCCGCTTTTGAGTCTGTAGCTCAGTTGGATAGAGCAACGGCCTTCTAAGCCGTGGGTCGGGGGTTCGAATCCCTTCAGGCTCGTTTCACATCTCTAACCAAGGTGTGAAAATTATGGTGGGTATGGCGAAGTTGGTTATCGCGCCAGATTGTGGCTCTGGAGGCCCAGGGTTCGAATCCCTGTACTCACCTTTCCCTTTTAGGGAATTTTTTTTTTATCACAAGTTTTAATGGGCTATCGCCAAGCGGTAAGGCACAGGACTTTGACTCCTGCACTCGTTGGTTCGAATCCAACTAGCCCAGTATGGGATACTAGCTCAGGTGGTAGAGCACTTGACTTTTAATCAAGTTGTCCGGGGTTCGAGTCCCCGGTGTCTCATGAATGCATCGGAAAAGACCGGGAAATCAAAAGATTTCCCGGTCTTTTTTTTCATTTTCCCCATGCCTTTCTAAAAGATGATTGTTTCTGTGCACCAAAAAAAATATAATAGGATCATGGGATTCACTCCACTCCCCTCTCCTATTTGTACATAAAAAGAGAGGACGAGCAAATCGATAACAAATATAATACAAATGAAAGGGTTGATTTTATGGAATGGATTGAGGGAATTAACAGATCAATGAACTATATCGAGGAACATTTAACGGAAAACATTGACTATGAGCAGTTAGGGAAAATCGCTTGTTGTTCTGTTTACCATTATCAGAGAATGTTCGCATATATGGCAAATGTACCTTTATCTGAATATATTCGGCGCAGGCGTATGTCCCTGGCAGCAGTGGATCTGCAGAACGGGAATAATAAAATTATTGATGTTGCTCTTAAATATGGATATCAATCTCCCACTGCATTTAACCGGGCATTTCAAAGCATCCATGGAATAGCACCGTCTCGCATAAAAGAAAGCGGTGTTTCCGTAAAATCATATCCACCCATTAGTTTTAAAATCACAATAAAAGGAGTGGATGAATTGAATTATCGAATTGAAAAGAAGGAATCATTCCGGATCGCAGGCATTTCACACACCCTGCACCGGGAAATTGAAAAGAATTTTGAAATTGTACCTCAGATGTGGGGCAAGGCAGCTATGGACGGAACCATTCCTAAACTAGCCTCCATGGCAGATGGATCCCCTGAAGGAATATTAGGAGTCAGCATCTGCAATGACCTGGAAGAATGGCGGTACTTTATTGCCGCAGCCACTTCGAAAGAAATTGATGATACTTTGGAAGAATGTACGGTTCCCTCTTTCACCTGGCCATATTCTCCGGAGAAGGCCAATGCCCCCAAGCAATACAAGATTTAGAAAAGCGAATTGTCACCGAGTGGCTTCCCACTTCTGGATACGAATACGATAATGGACCGGATATTGAAGTCTATTTAAATCCTGACCCTCAAAATTCAAGGTTTGAAGTGTGGATACCCGTTATTCAAAAATAATCAGTAAGGCATCTTAGATAGGAAAATAACAGCGGTCAATCATTCAGCAGTAACTGCTATAGGATATCCCAAAAGGCAGATTCTGCGCGAATTGGCCGCTAATTTCATGACATTGTGCTGAACACTTCTTTTTTCGTGCTTATCGAATTTAATAAGCTTCCAGATTTTCGCACATTTTCATTAATACTTTACAGAATACGGCGATTTCGTCTTCTGGTATATGGTCGCAGATAAGTTCTTCAAACTGTTTAAAAACTTTTCTTACCTCTTCTGCTTCAGCAGCCCCTTTTTCTGTAAGACTAATCAGAACGGAACGTCTGCAGTCCGGATTATTTTCCCTGAGAAGAAACCCCATATCCTGCAGTTTATCTATATTTCTTGACATGGTAGCCGCATCGAAATGGCATCGGTCTGCCAGCTCTTTTTGGGTGATATGGTCTTTTTGTAAAAGATGATATAAGATCCTTGCATGTCCCTGTCCGGGCGTCAATCCAATATTTGACAGAAGCGGAGAAATAATCTGTTTCCTGGCCTTTTCTTCACGAACCAATAGTTCTCTTACATTATGTTGCTTCATATATTTTATCACTCCTTTCCCTTCGCAAAGGGCACAATTAAGCCACGAATACGGTTGTGCCCTTGTGCGCTTTCATCACATCATTCTAATTCAAACTGCCCTGTATGCAGTTGATAATACTTCCCTTTTTCCTGCAGCAGTTCGTCATGGCTGCCCCGCTCAATAATCTCTCCTTTTTCAAGAACCAAGATGGCATCTGAGTTTCTTACCGTGGAAAGCCTGTGGGCAATGACGAATACCGTCCGGTCTTTCATGAGGGCATCCATTCCCTTTTCAATGAGTTTTTCCGTTCGTGTATCAATGGAGCTGGTGGCTTCATCCATAACAAGAACAGGTGGCTGTGATATGGCAGCCCTGGCAATGGCAATCAGCTGCCTCTGTCCCTGTGATAAATTGCTGCCGTCACTTTCTAACATTGTATCATATCCATTGGGAAGACGCCTTATAAAGGAATCCGCATTTGCAATTTTTGCAGCAGCCAGTACGTCTTCGTGGGAGGCATTCAGCCTTCCATACCGGATATTATCGGCGATGCTTCCGGTAAATAAGTGGGTGTCCTGAATGACCAGAGAGATCGAACGCCTCAAATCCTCCTTTTTTATGTTTCGGATATCGATTCCATCGTAGGTTATGGTGCCTCCATTTAATTCATAAAATCGGTTGATAAGGTTGATGATGGTCGTTTTGCCCGCACCGGTGGAACCAACAAATGCGATCTTCTGACCAGGCTTCGCATACAAGCTGATCCTGTTTAAAATAGTGTTCCCGCCCGTATAACCGAAAACCACATCGTGAAATCGTACATCTCCCTTTAAAGGGAACAGAATATATCCATGATCTCCGTCAGGAACTTTCCAGGCAAAGGAACCGGTATAACGATCCGTTTCCTTAAGGCTTCCATCGGCCTCCTGTACCACCCTCTTTAAGGTGACGGTTCCTTCATCGGATTCAGGTTCTTCCTCCATCATATTAAAGATCTTTTCTGCACTGGCCAGCGCCACCATGAGAAAATTAATCTGCATGGTAAACTGATTCATAGGCATAGCACTCTGCCTTACATAAACCAGATAAGAGGCCAGAGTTCCCATATTAATCAAACCGGACAAAGCGAACAATCCGCCTACGCAGGCAGAAATGGCATAATTAATGTAAGAAAGAGAAACTATCGTAGGAACGGTAATCCCCGTATAAGTGGCGGCCATTGTAGAGGAAATCCTCAATTTCTCATTTAACTCACAAAACTTTTTAAGATCCTGCTTTTCATGGCGAAATATCTTTTCTACTTTCTGGCCTTCCACCATTTCTTCTACATAACCATTAATATTTCCCAGATTCTTCTGTTGTTCTACAAAGTATTTTTTGCTCAGCGTTCCATTATGACGAATATATATTAACATAATCAAGAGAAAAAATACAACGATTAATGACAGCTTCCAGTCCAGGAGTATTAACATGATAACGGTACCTGTGGAAGTAATAAAGCTCTGGATCAGCAATGTAAAGCTATTATTAAGGGCTTCTGAGATGGTGTCCACGTCGTTTGTAAAATGACTCATCAAATCCCCGTGTGTATGTGTATCAAAAAATTCCAAAGGCAGCTTCTGGGTATGACGGAATAAGTCTATCCTTATCTCACTGACCACCCGTTGGGAAACGTGGACCATCATTCGGTTATAAAGCAGACAGGAAATAGCTCCTGCCAGATAGATCAGTCCCATGATAACAATCATTCTCACAAGACCGGGTATATTTCCCGGCAGAATATATTCGTTTATGACCGGTTTCAGCAAATAGGTTCCCAGGATTCCGGAAAATGCACTGATGCTGACCAGGATTGCTATAACCAGCATGGAAAGCTTATAATGGCCGATGTATCCTAATAGCTTTACCAGAGCCTTTTTTGTGTTTTTTGGTCTTACATGTCCGGTATTCTTCATAAGGACTGGCCACCTCCTTTCTGCTGGGAAAAATAAATATCCTGATATATTTCATTGTCTGCCAGCAGCTGATCATGAGTTCCAATGGCATTTATTTTTCCGTCATCAAGAATTATGATCTGATCGGCATCCATAATCGAGGAGATCCGTTGGCTGATAATAATCTTTGTCATACCGGGAAGGGACTTTTCCAGGCCCTCTTTTATCTTTGCTTCTGTCTCGGTATCAAGAGCGCTTGTAGAATCATCCAAAATAAGTACCTTTGGCGCTTTTAAGATCGCCCTCGCAATGCAGAGCCGCTGTTTTTGTCCCCCTGAGACGTTAACACCCCCCTGCCCCAGCTCCGTATCATATCCATGATCCAGTCGGCCGATAAATTCGTTAACACAGGCAATGCTGCATGCTCTTTCTATTTCTTCATCCGTTGCATCCTCTTTTCCCCAGTAAAGATTTTCCTTCACTGATCCGGAGAAAAGGGTGTTCTTCTGTAACACCATGGCAATGGAATCCCTTAGATGGTCCTGGGTATATTCGTATATGGGATGGCCGTCTATGATAATATTGCCGGCTGTCACCTCGTAAAGCCTGGGAATCAGCTGTACCAGGGTACTTTTGGCAGCGCCTGTCTGACCAATGATTCCAACCGTCTCACCAGGTCCAATCTCAAAGGAGATATCGGAAAGCACATATTCCTTTGCATCTTCCTTATATTTGAAATATACATTTTCAAACCGGATTCTTCCTTCTTTGATGGTGATATCCTTTGCACGGTCATCATTGATAGTCGGTTCCTCCTCTAAGACTTCTGAAATCCTCTTCCATGACGTTAAGGAACGGGTAAACAGTAGGAATACATTGGAAAACATCATAAGGGAATTAAGCACCTGCAATACGTAGCTAAGAAAGCTTGTCAGGGCACCTACCTTCATGTTTCCTATCATAACTAAGTTTCCGCCGAACCACAGGATACTTAATATGGTCCCGTACATAACAAACTGTAAGGCAGGCATATTTAAGGCCGCCAGGGAAAAGGACCTTTCTGATGAATTCTGTAAATTCATGTTTCCTTCTTTAAATTTGCTTATCTCATGATCGCCCCGGACATAAGCCTTCACGACACGGATGGCTATCAGATTCTCCTGAATGATCCGGTTCACAAGATCAACGGCTCCCTGCATTTTGGAGTATAACGGTCTTACATTTTTGATAATTGTAAATAAAATGACGGCCAGTACGGGGGCTGCAATTAAAAATACCACAGCAAGTTCTGCATTCAACCGAAAGGAAACGATCAATGCCGTCATCATCATCACTGGTGAACGGAAACCGGGACGCATTCCGTTTGTAATGGAATTCTGGATTGTGGTAATATCGCTTGTAAGCCTCGTTACCAGAGAAGGGGTGCTGAATCGGTCGGTGTTAGCAAAAGAATAAGTCTGCATCTTTTGAAACTCTGCCATTCGGATCTGGGCTCCCACGCCATTTCCGCAGATCGCAGTATACCGGGCACATGCATGCCCCAGAAAAAGAGAAATTACGGCAAAGAATACCATTTGAAATCCTTTTAGAAATATGTAATTTCTATCGCCGTTTGCAACTCCCACATCAATGATATCAGCCATAATCATGGGAATAACTAATTCAAAAATGGTTTCCGCCTCAATACAGATGATCGCAAGAATGAATTCTTTTTTGTACTTTTTTGCATAGTGAATTAAATTTTTCATATCAGGCTCCCGTATTAGTTGTTATAGCAACAGTTGCATTTACAACAATTGCACACATAACTATTATAACGTGATTCTTTGAATTGTCAATAGATTTTATAGTACCATGACAACGCCCCCTGATTCTTGTTCCCCAACATAAAAAAGGCTGATAGACGTAATTCTCTACCAACCTCTTATTCACTGATTTTATTCTGTTCTATATTATTGAATCCTTTATTGATCTAATAATGTCTGTCCGGTCCGGTGTTGTGGTATTAACGAGCATGTACCCATCTGCTCAGCCTTTACTTCATCATTATATAAACTATACTCCTTACCAAGCACTAGCTTTTCTGTCTTTACTAACATTCTCTCTTCCCAAACCAGGCGTGCCTGACCATTCACATCAGAAGTGATGGGACAATAAATGCTAAAAACCAATTCATGAGATGGATCGAGATTGGCGGCCTCGATGCTTAACGTATCATTCTTTGGCAATACGGCACATCTCCCCGTAAGCGAGTTCAGTTGTATATGGTTCTGGTAAAAACTATGGCTCTGGCAAAGCATCATTTTCTAATCATCTTAACCATTAACTAAAAATCCCTCTTAGACAATTACTTTGTCCAAGAGGGATTTTTCAGATATTTTCATTTTTTATTGGTATATTTGCAAGTTGTAACATATAATTATACTGGCAGGTACAAACTGCTGGCAATCGTGTATAGGGTGGTAGGCCTCGATTCTACATAGAATGGAGGTGTTGCTCATGAAGAATTTTGACTTTAAGGACTTAATGTCTTTTGGCATGTTCCTTCTAGCACTGCTGACATTCGTCGTCATGACATGTCGCTAAATGCAAAAGACCTTCCCTGTACTTTGGCCGGTCGGGAAAGTCTTTGCTTTTCTAATTAGCCAACCACCCTGTGGCGATTGCCTTTCTTTATTATATTATACATACTCTATGAAATATTACAAGTACAAGAATTTATTTTAAAATCTTTGTAACTACTGTTTCTCTCACCTTCGATCACCTATTTACTCTTAGCCTGTTCTATACAGTCTTTTACTGCAGCCTTGATCGCATCACTGGTCACCGTAGCAGAGGCAACTGCATCTACCTCCCAGGTTAACTCCTCCACAATTTTGTCAGGTAATTCTTCAATCGCTCTGTCGCCAATTCCAACGGTTTCATTGTGATCAGTTATTTTAACAGAAAGGAGGGAATCCTGATCAAATTCCACCTCCACATCCACACCACCTGCATACCCTTCGGCGGCAGCCGTATAAGTTCCGGCTTTATAGGTATCCGCCGAGCCGCCGCATCCGCTGAGAAGCGCCAGTATACACAATGCCGTAGCTATCGCTAACGTCACTCTTTTCATTGTCCATTTCCTCCGTTTCCCTTTTTCTGATTCTATTTTTGAAATACCTGTCCTCTTACGCCGTAAGGCAGACATACGGGAACCTCCAGAACCGGATGATAAATCACCTCCGCCTCCACATTGAAAACCTCCCGGAGCGTTTGGGGTGTAATCACGTTCTCCGGCGAACCGGCGTTGTGTTTTTTTCCTTCCTTAATTGCCACTAAATAATCGGAAAACATAATGGCGTGATTTAAGTCATGGAGAACCATAACAACAGTTACACCCTGTTCCTCATTTAATTTCCGCAAAAGCTGCAGGATTTCCAGCTGGTGCGAAATATCCAGATATGTAGTTGGCTCATCCAGAAACAGCAGATCTGTTTTTTGAGCCAACGCCATGGCAATCCATCCCCGCTGCCGCTGTCCGCCGGAAAGCTGATCCATTTCCCGGTCGGCAAGAGCCGTCATGCCTGTGCTGGACAAAGCCCATCGGATGATTTCCTGATCTTTTGATGTAAGTCCTGAGAGCTTAGCGCGGTGGGGAAATCGCCCGTATTCCACTAAGTCTCTCACAGTGATACCGGTGGGTGCCTGGGCTCCTTGGGGAAGGAGTGCCAGCTTTTGTGCCACCAGCTTGGTCGGCATGCTGTGAATGGACTGACCTTCCAGATAGACTGTTCCGCCGGACGGCACGAGCAGGCGGGACATGGTTTTCAAAATGGTGGATTTTCCGGAGCCATTGGAGCCAATCAGTGTTGTTATTTTACCAGCGGGTATGTCAATATCCAGGTCACGAAAAACCGACCTACCATTATACCCGGCGGATAGCTTATGAGCTGTAATACATGATTGCACGATTTTTTCACCTCCTTATGCCTGCCTGCGAAGCAGAATGAGAAAATAGGGTGCGGCAAGAACGGATATCACAATTCCAGCCGGTAATTCAATAATTCCAAAAAGAGAACGTCCTATGGTGTCCGCAATAAGCAGGAGTAGTCCTCCAAGCAACATGGATACAGGCAAAAGCACATGGTGCCGTCCGCCTACAAATTTACTTGCCATATGGGGTGCAACCAACCCGATGAAGCCGATTCCGCCGCTGACGGATATGCAGCTGGCCGCCAATGCCACTGCTACAACCAATAAGATTCTTCGCTCCCTCTCCACGCGAACCCCCAATGCGAGGGATGCCTCTTCTCCCAAAAGCAATAAATCCAAAATCCGCGCTTTCCCGAGAAGCAGCGGAATCAGAATTAGCAGGTAAGGAAGCAGTGCCTTCACCTGATACCAGCTGGTGCCCCAGATATTACCTGCCAGCCATCTGGCTGCCAGCTGATAACTGCTGTTTTCCATGTCGGCAGCCATAATTAACATCAAGGACGAAAAACCGGCCGAAATCCCTATGCCGCCAAGCAAGAGATATGACGGTATGATCTTCCCGTTTCGTTTGGAAAATCCGTATAGTATGCCCGCTGCCACCAACCCGCCCGCCATGGCGAAAAGCGGCTGATAGACCATGGTTTTGACGTGCAGGGCGGGAAAAAAAGTCATAAACAGCATGACTGTAAATCCAGCTCCCGCATTGATTCCCAATACCCCCGGATCTGCCAGCGGATTTTCTGTCACAGATTGCAGTACGCAGCCGGACAGTGCCAACCCCATTCCGCATAAGACGGCAAGTAAAATGCGTGGAAGGCGAATTTGCAAAAGAGTGACGGATGCATCCGGGCGCCCGGATGAAGCAGGCTTGCAGTTACGTCTGAAAAAGGGATATTGGAATAGCCGCTGTTGACTGATATCAGAATAATCATGATTACCGCCAACAGAAGAACCCATGGAATAAGCTTCTGCCTGTGTTTCTTTTTCATAAAACTGCTCCTTTCTTCCGGTACGTCAGCACCAGAAAGACCGGAACGCCAATGGCTGATACCAGCGCACCTACCGGCGTGTCAAAAGGAGCGTTAATGGAGCGGGCGGCGATATCCGCCAGCACAAGCAGTATTGACCCCAGCAGTGCGGATACCGGCAAAAGCCTGCGGTAATCCTCACCGGCAAGGAATCGTCCAATATGCGGCACGATCAGCCCCAGGAATGAGATACCGCCTACCAAGGATACGCTGGCCCCTGCCAAAATCAACACCACTCCAATGCCGGCGAGCCGAACAGCCCATACGTTTACACCGAGTCCCACTGCACTTTCCTCACCCAGGGCAAGCACGGATAACCTTCCGGAAAGTAGCTGGCTAATAAGCCCTGCACCCGCGATCCATGGAATGGTCAGGAGAAGGCTCTGCCATGTAATGCCGGATAAGCTCCCAGCTGTCCAAAATGACAGCGATTTTGAAAGTCCAAAGGTGAGAGATATCCCCTGGCTCAATGCAGTTAACAGGGCGGAAACAGCACTGCCGGCCAAGATGAGCCGAATCGATCCTGATTTATGCTTGCCCATTCCTATTCCATATACCAGGAGCACGGCCAGTGCCGCTCCCATAAATGCGAAAATCATCGTACCGAAGCTAGATAAGGACGGTAAAAGGACCGCGGTAAGAGCAATGAAAAATCCGGCACCCGCATTGACTCCTAAAAGCCCGGCATCTGCCAAAGGATTCCTGGTAACCCCCTGCATCACTCCACCTGCAAGGGCAAGGGCTGCCCCGGTGACACAGGCGGCCAATGCCCTGGGCATACGCATTTCCAGCATAATTCTTCCCATGCCGGCAGATGCCGCAGGATGGAAAAGCGTATCTAATAAAATACTAATATTCCCGCCTGCCACACCGACGCTGACTGAGATCAGGAGTGAGAGTAACAATGCAACACCCATCAAAACTAGAGATAATGCATAGCCTGTTTTGGTTTGAAGCCATCGCACATGCATAGGCGAAGGGCCTGGCGGGGCTTTGTGATTATTCAACATTGCTGTGATTGAGAATGGCGTTTGCCAGTTTTTCCATATACAGCAGTTTACCGTTTGCCGTATAAGCCATATTATATTGCGCTTCATTCTTACCATAATATACATTTCCAGCCTTTACGGCTTTTAGGTTCTGCCAAACAGGGGTGTTTCCTGTATCTCCAATCTGGCCGTCATCGCTGAAAAAGAAGATGTGATCCGCATCAATTTTTGAAAAGTACTCTGCATCAACCACTTCTCCCCAGACATTCTCCGGAACTCCCGAGGAAGGTGTCAGCTTTAATTCATCGTATATCAGTTCTCCCGGGCCCCCAGTACGATAAACATAGTAGGAACCGAAATGTACTGAATTGGCTTCCACAACAGCAAAGGTATCATCCCCAACCGTTTCTTTGACCCTTGAGGAAAGCCCAGCGGCCTTTGCATCATAATCAGCAAGCCACTGTGTCACAACGTCCTCTTTCCCAAACCACTGGCCTAACTGCTGAAAGCGTCCCCTCCAGTTGACATAGCTGATGTCATCGTTAATCATCACCGTGGGAGCGATGCCTTTTAGCTGCTCATATACCTTGTCATGCCGGATATTCATAATAATAAGATCCGGTTTTAGCTCAGCAATTTTTTCAAGGTTCAAATCCCCCGTTGCGGTGGCTCCGGAATAGTTGCCAACGATTTCAATCTTGTTATTGGCGAAATACTCCTGAAGATAGTCCGGAACGGTTATGCCATCATACATACTAGTGTTGGCCGATGCAATAAATGGCATGTCCAAAATAATCAGTTCATCTGCTAAACCAGAAACATCCACAATGCGCTGCGGATTAGCGGGAATATCAACTGGACCTTTCATATCTTCAACCGTTATGGTATCGCCATTTTGACCTTCTGGTTCTGCAGTCTGAGGGGAAGGTGTTGTTTGGCCTGCTGTTTGTTTGTGATCTAAAGCAGGCGAGCACGCGGCCAGTGCCGTCACCAACATAAGACAAATTGGAATCAAAAGTCGTTTTTTCACTTTAAACCTCCTAAATGAATATCGTGTATTTTAGTTAGCTTGGGCTAACCTTGATAAGTATACAAAAGGTAGGGTTTATCTTCTGCCCTTAGACGGAATTTTTCTGCCCCTTGCCGGAATTTTATGAGTCAATCGAATTCTTTCAGTACACGTTGGCTGTTTGTTTCAGAAAGTAATTATTGACTAGTTAGGTGAAACTAACTATAATATAGTAGATTGATACAATGTTTTCTGCCCCAGGCGGATTTTTTGTCCGAAGACGGACATTACAAAGGACTTGATAGAATGTCATACTTACCGTTGAAATATGAATCATCAGATATATTTCCTAAAAAAACAATTGCATTACGTCCAGATTTACATGTCATGGTATCCTCTGGTGTATTTTCCAATAATACGAAGAGACAATCTGGCACCACCGCCCCTGTATTTGAACTAAGCTATACCCGAAAAAATATCATATACGGCGAGGTAAATCGTGTACCTGTGGAGCTTCGGCCCGGATATTCGATGCTGGGTTTTTTAGGAGAGGCTTGCGCACATTCAGAATACAACAGTGGCGAAGAAGTTCAGCTATACTCTATTTGGGTTAGTCCTCATACGTTTGACGGTTTTTGTGAAGCGGTTTGCGGTAAAAGCAATATTGGGTTCCGCTCTTTCCAAAAGGATACCTATTCTCACTGTGGCTTTAAAAGCGATGCACGGGAAGAAAGCATTATAAATAAATTGGATATGTGTTTTATAAAAGAAGCGAATCAAATAAACAGGCTACTGTTAGAAAGCTATATTTTAGAACTGTTATCCATTAATATAGAAAGGCTGATTGGCGAAGATAACAGCAAAGAATATGTGAACCGGCTATCCAGAACAGATATAGATCGTTTGACTTATGCACGTGAGCTTCTCCTTAATCAGTTGGAGTCACCTCCAACATTGTTTGAATTATCCCGGATAATCCATATGAATGATTGTAAGTTAAAACGTTCTTTTAAACAATATTTTGGAAAAACCGTTTATGAGTTTATCCGGGAGCAGCGGCTTGAAAAAGCGTTTGCGTTGTTAGAACAAGGGGAACATAATGTGAGTGAATCGGCCTTTGCCGTGGGGTATACAAATGTAAGCCATTTCTCGGAAGCGTTCCAAAAGAAATTCGGAATTCTTCCGCGCGTCCTGATAAGATAATTAGATACAAAAATAGCTTTTAAAAAGGCTGCATTAGTTTTTCCAAGCTTTGTTTTTCATACAAATCAATTTATTTTCCTCAACACCAATATCGTTTGCAATTACATCGCATTTGGTCATCAGAAGGAAATAGATGTTTTTATCTTCTTCACTCAAGCATTCATAGTTTGCTTGACCTTTGGCAATAACTACATCAGCCTTATTATAAACTTCTTTGAATACAGGACTCGTCCGATTAAGGACAGTCCCAAGAGAACCATCCCCATTATCTATAACCTCTGCATATTCATCAATCCCTACAGAATATGCGTCTTCAGATATAGAATCGTTTACCACAGGTTTCCCTCGCACTCCAAATAACAATTTTATATTAGGATTCAGTTCTTTGATTTTTTTTAAAAGAAGCTTATCCATACAGATTTCTCCACAATTATCACCTAAATATAACAAAGTCCCTGCATTTAAAATATTTTTCATTAGTGCAGAAGAATCATCAATTGCTAATTCCAATTGTTCCATTTTTTCAAAGCAACCATAAACATCCTCTAATAACGTATTGTGTATAGGATTAAAGTCTATGATATTACCAACGATAGCATATCGAACTGCTAACATAAAAGAATCTTCAGCCTGATCAATTTTCCTCTCAAATTCAGGTAACAATTCCATAAACAAAGAATTGTAATAATTTCTGGTTTCTTTATATGGGTCCGGATTATTCGTATGTCTTTTTATCATGTCAAAGATTTCGCCTATAATTTCTGGAGTCGTTTCATCAAAATTCATTTTGCTAAGATAAGTAAAAACTTCTCTTAATAACTCTTCCTTTTTAGTAATTCCGGTGATATTCGCCACTTTAATAACCTGGTTAACAACACATGGTAAACATTTATCATGTAATCTCATAATGATACCTCTTTCGTTTATATTTTTTATTTATTAATTTCAAATACCATAATATCGTACCTTACACATATCAGCGTAACAAAAAATCTTATAAATTTCAAGGAATTTACAACATGAATAACACTCTTGAATCTACAATCCCCTAACAGTACGGGAAACTTATACCTCACATCAAAGGCTTTGTAAGTTGTCTGCAACTGTCTACAAGCTGACAGACACACAAAAATAGCGGAAACCTTGATAAAACCTAGGTTTCCGCTACAAATAAAAAGAGCGCGAGACGGGACTCGAACCCGCGCCCCCGAAGTGTTTTTCGTTCTTCCTGCACGGTTTACCGGGCAGGATACTTATCATGCAAATAGCAATTTATTGTTTCTTTTCTCTTTTACTGAGACTGTTTCAAATTTTGTGTTTAATTGACATAATGGCTATTTTATAATATAAGATAGCAAAAACGCAGTAAAGACTGGAAAATTTGCTTTGACTGCGTTTCAGGTATCTTAAGTTAATTATACAAGACATCATGCCAGAATTATGTCTACTATGTTTACACAAAATTTGGGATAGCCCCTACAAACCGTACGGCGAGTGGTGACAGTCTAATTGTAATTATATTTCTTCCTTCAGCCATTTTACCCACTCAGCATAATATCTTCCCAGTACATGGGAACCGTCTGTTGAGTATGCCTGATTCAGGCTACCTCCGTCATCGTCAAATATTTCGTTAACATCAATATAATAGCAGCTATTTTCTTCCGCTATCTTCTGTATTTCCTGATTCAACCGATTAATTTTACTGTTACTGTAAACAGGACTTTTCTCTGATTTTTCACTGGTAATGTGGAGATTTGCTTCCAGGACCATTATTGCTTCTGGCTGCATTTCTTTGATTTTGTCCAAAACCTCTTCATATTGTTTTGTAGTCTGGGACATATCATATCCCAGTTCATTGATACCCAGCATCAGGTAAATCATCTGGTATTGTTTGCTCGAAAGAACCTCATCCAGAGTTAGTTTCTCACCTCCTGATGAGACACGGGCAGTTAATACATTGAAAACGCTCATGCCTGAGTTGGCAAATACTGAGGCATTCCCCAAATCTCCATACTCGGATAGTCCCATGGTTCTTGAATCTCCAACAAAAAGTACGCCTTCGAAATTTTCCGGTGGCTCCGGCCTTTGTCCTGGCTGCAGTAACATTATAGACGGCGCAAATTCTGCATTCCTATCTTTTGTCCCGCTCGAACTTTCTGTTGCATCTATTGCTTCGCTTGCACCATCTATAGCGCTCTCATCAGCAGTTTCGCCTGAACTATCAGTCGTGTCTGCACCACTTGCTTCGCTCACACCGTCAATTGCACTCTCATCAGCAGTTTCGTCTGAACTTTCCGTTTCATCTGTACTGTTAGTATCGTCTAAACTCTCAGTTGTATCTATACTGTGCCCATGCGACCATTTGCTTCCTGCCAGGTTCAGCCGTAGGGCTGTTAACTGATCCATGCTTCCAGTTGATGCATGCAGAACGGCAATCAGTACCAGACTGACGGATAAAAGAGAGGTAAACCAGTATTTTCTCATCTCTTATTCCTCACATTTTAAAAATTGAAATACATAAACGGATCATTTGCACCAATCTTCATACAATAGACACAAAGCCAGAATATGATCAGAAGGGCGATTGCTGTACATAAGCTTTCCCGTTTTCGGTCATACAGTCTTCGCGGAAGACCAGTCATGAAAATGAGACCGGCGCATAAGGACAGTCCGTAGATCCTTCCGTATTTCAGGAAATCTCTGGCAAAATATGTATACTTCCCAGCAGGCGCCAGAAAGGGGAACAGCCGCTGAATATAAATTCCCAACTGTGTAAAATCCGTTATTGCAAATAACATCCATGTAAGAGGTATTGCAAACAGCATATATACATGTCCCACAACTTTCCAGCGTTCCAGCAGTTTTCCCAGTCCCAGCTTCTCCAATGAAATCAGTGCAAACAGTACAATACCCCATAAGAGAAAATTTGAGCTTGTTCCATGCCACAGTCCGGTCAGGAGCCATACGACAAGCATGTTTCGAAAGGTTTTTAAGACCCCCTCACGGTTTCCGCCCAGCGGAATATATACATAATTCCGAAACCAGCCGCCCAGAGTCATGTGCCATCTGCGCCAAAAATCTGTCATGGTCAAAGCCATATAGGGATGGTTGAAATTATCAGGAAGTGGAATTCCCAACATTCTTCCCAGTCCCCTAGCCATTAGGGAATAACCATAGAAATCAAAATACAGCCGTAGGCTGAAAGCTGCCAGTCCCATCCACGCAAGGGGCGTTGAAATACTTTCATATCCTACTGCTCCAATCTGGCTCCACAGTCCGCCTATCTGGTTTGAAAGCAGCACCTTCAATCCTAGTCCGATTGTAAATTCCCGGAGTCCTACTTCCACTTGTTCCAGGGTGTGGACCCGCTTTTTAATCAACTCCCTGAGAGAAGCATAGGTTACAATCGGTCCAGAAATGAGCTGGGGAAACATGGTCATATACAGGGAAAAGTCCAGAAATGACTTTTCTGGTGCCACATCCTTCCGATATACGTCGGCCAGATAAGAAATCGCCTGGAAGGTATAAAAGCTGATTCCCAGCGGGAGAGCCAGATTAGGAATCGAAAGGGCTGCTTTCTCCAGCCCTCCATTTTGAAGCAATAAACTGATCTGTTCGATCAGAAAACCGGAATATTTAAACAGAATCAGCCAAAACAGGTTGTAGGCTATTCCCAGGCGAAACCATTTCCTGCGTCTGAATCGAGATTTGCATCGTTCCATTTTCCTTCCAATACAGTAATTGACGCAGACAGATAATAACAAAAGCATCATATAGGCCGGATGGCCCACAACTCCGTAAAAATAAAAAAGCAGGCTTCCTGCAAGCAGGCAAATATTTTTTGCTCTATCCGGGCACACAAAATAAAGAAACAGAAACACCGGCGAAAATTTAAATAGAAACTCCAGGCTACTAAAAATCATTTGATATTTATTCCTAACATTTGTATTTATTATATAGACGAAAAAGGAGACCGGAAAGTTGCAGATTTTTGTAAAATTTTGTATTTTTTATAAATCAAGCTATAATTTAAAGTATCAGATTAAGGATATAGCTGGTGCTGACGTTATCATCTTACAACGGGAGATGGTGTGTAAGTAAAGTAGAAATACCATTACCACGAAATTCACTAATGTTATTTCTGATGTATTTGAAGGGAGAGAAGCTTGTAACGATGATAGCTTTGCAACAAACAATATGCGCCGTTGTCCAAATGCTGCTTTGATTTCTTCTGCTATGAGAAATAGTCCAAAGACACTGATTCAATTTTATACGCAATCAGATACAGAAATGTAAAAAGAATTGATTAATAATTATGTTAATCTTGAAAGAACTATATCATGATATATCAGATAAACTCAAAAACTTTAAGTAAAAACTTTAATGAAATTGTATTATGTAAACAAAAAAAGGATTCCCGAAACTCGGAAACCCTCATAAACTCTAGCTTTTGTTAAGAGCGCGAGACGGGACTCGAACATTACCGCTGTCCGCAAGCCCGCATAAAATAAGGAGGAACGCACACTGTCTACCGTGTGTCTACAGCTTGTCTACAACTTTATATTATTGCAGATTTTATTTTATGATAGGTCAAGGGCCTCGCAAGAAAAAAGCTAGCTCTTGACCTGTCAATCTAAAATTTATCGTCACCAAAATGAAAATGCTGAAACAGGCTTTTATCATTATAAACATAATGGGAAATTACATTCTATCAATAAAATTTTTTTATTTCATTAAGAAGCTCTTCTTGGTTAGTGTTTTCATGTATATAGTCCATATATTGTTTTCGTCCAGTTTCTAAATACAGCAGCCATCCTTGCAAAGAAGAAATGTAATCAGCCTCTAAAGTTGATAATTTTGAATATTTTCCAACATATACATTGCCTGCATTCCACGACTCATGTCTTACTGGGAACAAATAACCATAACCCTGACCTTGGATAACTTTGGCATATCCATTTTCATCAATTACAAGTTGATTATTAACTCTATCATCTGCATTTCGCATGACTACCTCAATTTCTTGTTTTGTGAATAAATGTGTGGGATTTCCGCATCTAATGACTTTTATGGAAAAACAATTTTCATATTTCTCAAACTCTAATAAATTATTTTCTTTAAGGATTTCTAAAATTTTGTTTTCAAGCTTATCTTTTATATCAATGGCTATTTTTCTATCATAAACACAATAACATTGTGTATCCGTATATGAATTTAACTTTCTTATCCTCCCATCTGTACAAATATAATTACTTATTCCTTTATACGATTCTAATGAAAAGCTACTATCAGGGGGTGTAAACTCAAACACAAATTTAATAACTTTCGAATCTGTCGATGAGCCATTTTGAAGCACATCACCAAAATTCAAATTAATAAAATTTTGTTTTATATAATCTTTACTCTTTTGTTGATCTGCAAATTTTTTTTTTTATTCCAACGGTATCGTCTCTCTCTGTAAAATTGTTTTTAAAGGGATTTCTATTAAACTCTTTTAAACTTAAAATTCTATTTTCTATATCTTCATCTGATAAACTTTTCAGCGTATCATCTTGTTTTGCGTAATAATACAGTTTTGAGTAATATTTTATCAATTTGTCTATATACTCTCTGAATTTATCAGCACTGCAATCACCATGTCTGCCATCGTATGTCCCATTTATTCCATTATATGGTCCATTCTTCATTACAATTAAAAATTTTCCCTTAGTATAGCGATATACAGTTTGATATCCATCAGGCAGAAGAATGCCTGTTTCATAGTCATAAACACCATATTGAGCGTATTGAGCCGAAACATAATGAGCCGGTCTATCTTCAACCAAATATTCATTATCGAAATATATATCATTTTTAAAAATAGGGTCCAATTTATCAAACTCAAGCAAAAAATAGTTCCACTTATAATTTTCTTCAAATCCTTCAAAATATAATATTTTAGGTTTAACAATATTACAAAATCCTAGTGTATCATACAACTTAATACAGTTCTCTTCCGCTGCAATTTCAGAATGAGAAAAGTCCAACCCACCCCTATCATGAAAAAGCATATGATTATATGCAGGGGTCATACCGATAACATTTAATACTTCTACAATTTTATGAATATTTCTCCATGATGATGATTCTGGAGGATTCGAACCAAATAATTGTTTATTGAGAAAGTTCCAATCACTAGCTTGGGATTTATCTCTATCAGAATATATGTCAACCCAATTGATTAGCCTTTCTTTAAATTCCTTGATGGTTGGACGAATATCGGGATTGTTATCAGTAGAATCTTTAAGAAGTTCGTCTATTTCTACAAGATGAATATCTTTATAGTTTTCAATATATCGTAAACTATGATTAGAGTCCGAATAATTATATACTCCATCAAAACCTTTTTCATCTTTGGTCAAAAACATCCACATTGTTTTTGCTAAAGAAAAAACATCAGCTTTTTTACCATCTGCATTTTTAGGATTACGCTTCATTTCAGGAGCAATGGTGAATATTGCTCCAAGTCCCTTATCAGACTTTGTGAAATCATTTATATTTTCTGGAAATTCAACTAATCCAAAATCACCAAAACAAAATCTGTTTTTATAATAATATATATTAGAAGGTTTAATATCTCTGTGTGAAATACTCTTTTCATGAAGCTTTTCTAAGGTCTGACACAATTGAATAATTCCTTGAACTATTCCTTCAATATTTAATTCGTTTTCAATCATATAATCTATCGCAGGTTTCGCAATAGGCATCGTATACCAGTGTTCATCAATTGAAAAGTCAACTATAGGAATAATTCCTTCTATCTTTGTACAATTATCTTTTATAACATTAATTTCATCAATAAATCTGCCACGTTTTTCAGTTCCACCGGCGATTAAATCTTTTAAGGCATATTCTTTTCCAGTATCTTTACATTTAATATGATAGACTTTCGCATTTCCTCCTTCGCCTAATTCACCTAAATTTTCATAACTGCTGTGCCAGAGTTTAGATTTTGCCATATCGTCTCTCCTCTCAAAAAATACTCGGTTATTCAACTTCTTCTAATTGCTATAATTAGACTTGTAATCAAAATCTTACAAACATATTACCACATTAATTAATAAACTTCCATTATATCAAAAAAAATATCTTACTAAAATTAAATGTTCAGAATTATGATACTCCTCCACCTAATATTAGTGCTTCAAAAATGAAAGCTGTCAAGGGTTCCGTAGGAACAACGCTTGCCCTTGACAGCTTGGATCAGAAAAGAAAACACCCAAAAATAGAAATGGCTAGGAAAGATTCTTCACCTTTCCTAGCTTGTTCAATAAACTTAATCCTTTATCTATCTAAACACTTATTGCATAACGGTTCCCCATATAGTGATTTTTCCTAAGGTTATCGTTCTTTTATAACCCCAACCTGAATCTCCAAATCCTACTGGTTCATGATATGCCCATGAATCTGTATCGTAACACTTTAATTCGGCCACTCCATTTTCATCAAAGTTTGTTAACATTAACTGGTTACCATGCTCCCCATCTTTATATCTATCTATAAGAAATGGATAGTCACTGAATGAATAAATATGGTTATAATAACTTCCATCACTATATTTAACAACCTCTATATTAAGCCCTGTTGATTCCTTAAGGTTTTTAAATCCAAATATCTGATAGTAGTACTTTTCCCCATCTGAAGCAACTAATGAACCATTATACACATTATTTTCAGAGCCGTAACTAAAATTATCCTTCACACTATGCTTTAACTTAATTTCATTAAGTACATTTCCATTAACGTCTATTAGGTATTTTATATCGTAACTATAGTAGTTTCCATCTGCGTTTCTGCCACTCTCATAGTGAGATGTCATTGCCCTTCCCTTATAAAAATCCTCTACACTATCCCACTTGTCAGTAAACGGAATCACCATGTTCATATTGGCGTCTGCATATCCAACCTGCCCATTGTATTGTCCTCCGTAAAAGCAGTCTACAGTACGCCTATCAATTTCTGCATCATACTTTCCTACCGAATACCATCCCCCATCTTCAGACGAGTAAAGTCCTGCATCTGCCCAGTTCTCTGGTGGCAAGTGGTAAAATGATGATGAATCCTGCCTAGTGTACCCATTAATTGTCTCTGCGTGAATTACATTCGGGAATGTAAATATAAATACAATACTTATATGAAGTGCTAATAGACTCTTTTCTACCATTCTTTTCATTTTTATTCTCCTGGTCTAAATTTAATTAGGTTTACACCATTTGCCATCAGTATTTACTACATAACCGTCTGGTGTTTTCCCCTCATTACGGTTCTTACTCGTCTGCATAACACCATTCTCCATTAAGAAGTAATAGATACCTGGCTCGTTTTCAACCCACGCTTCAGTAATAGAGTCACCAGTGCTATTATTTATAAATATCCATCCATAATCATTTTCAACCCAATGTCCTATTCTTGAGGCTAAATCAGAATTATAAGTAAAATATTTAGCATCTGTTGCTGCTCCCCGTTTACCATCTTCTCCGTAAATGTATCCATCGTGGATATCATTTATTAACATATTTCCATCAGTTTGGACGAAGTAAAATACTCCCGGCTCTGTAAAACTCTCAATATAAGCGTTAGCAACTGGGAAATCATTTTCATATTTTAGAAAATTCCACCTATTCCTATCGGATTTATTCCAATAACCCATAGCTTGTGCTTCTGTCGCACTAATAGTAACTGTTGTCTCATTTGCCCAAGAATAGCTCAACTTGGCCTTAGCATAGGAAGTCATTGTACTCCCTAATATAGCCAGCGCTAATATCCCACTAAATGTCGTTAATTTTTTAAATCTTTTTTTCATTTCTAATATCCCTCCATATTTTCTACATTATATAATTAATATCTTGTTGTGGTAACCTCTTATCATATTGTACCCAATATAATGGCCATTGTCTAGCACTTTTTATCACTCTATACTTAAATTAAAAATTAGGGAGATAATTATGATATCTTATGACCCCTTATGGCGTACACTAAAGTTAAAAGGTGTCTCGACGTACAAACTCAGAAAAGATTATAACTTTTCAAAAGGCACTCTCGATCGCCTAAAACAAGGTAAAAATATCACTATGGAAACTCTGAATTGTCTCTGTGAAATTTTAGAGTGTGATGTTTGTGATGTAATTCAATATAGAAGAGAAAAAAAATAAGAGCATCTTTTTAAAAGGTGGCTCTTATTTTTATAAGTCAAACTATTCATTCGTAAGTATATGCTTAGTAGATAAAATAATATGTTTTGCCAAAAGCCATCGTATAGCATCTCTTCTACTAATATTTATCTTTTTTACTATTTCTAATGCTTCTTTACCAAATATATCGTCTGGATTAAATGATGGGTTTAGTCTTTTAAATTCTTCTTCATCCTTATAGAAAATCTCAAGAACCTCTTTTACACTTCTATTTATAAATTTCTTTTCTGAAAAGATCACATCCAACTCCATTAATATCATATTTTTTAATATGGTATTCTTTTTTGTTTTTGAATCCAATTCTTCCTCTATTTCATAAAATCCATCGGTATATTCATCAGAAAATCCAATAGTAATAGGTATATTCTCTTTATTCTGTCCATTTCTTTTCCTTAAAATCTTTTCCCTAAAATCATCTGGATCTGTTAAATAATGCTCATATTGTTCATAAATCAGTAATTTCACACATGTATTGCACTTAAGTCCAGTCCATTTTCCAAGCCGATCAATCTTATCTTTTGTTTTTTTAGATACTGTAATTGTTGAATTCTTCATATTCGTAGTTTCTCCTGATCATCATGAGTTAAAAATATTTTAACTATTTTTTTTGTCTTACATCAAACTTTTCCCGCCCTACATTAAATAAATACTAACACGACATATGGACTTATGTAATAGACATATCATCTGCTAGTCCGGAAACTGAGACGAATTTTTCTGTTATTATATCAACATAACGATATCGCTTAATAAATATACAATAAAAATATAAAAGAAAGGAAGAGGATGTTTTTTACACTATATATATTAACTTATAGTGTTTTACATTATCAGTATATGCATATTATACATATACTGTCAAGCGCTTGCTCTTAAGGGTATATAATGAGCAAAAAATCACATAGAGATTTTAATGGATCTACTGGGCAACGTATTACTGCATTGAGAGAGAAAAAGGGATTGACGCAAACGAAATTAGCACAAGCACTTAATATGCACCGAACCAAGTTGTTAAGAATAGAATCTGGTGAGAAAGAACTAACTAATATTAACGATGCGGAGGTTATCGCTGAATTCTTTGATGTTTCTGTTTATTACCTTTTGTGTAAAACTAATTTTCAAGGAAGCTATTCAGACTATAAAAAAGAATCATTGTCTCTTGAAGAGGCTCAATTATCAGCGAAAAAAGAATTGATTAAAGATTTTGCCAAAACCATCAAGAATAATCACCTTTGCAAGTTAAATCCCGAGCAACAAAGGTTGATTGCAACCCGTGTATACAATATTCTCACCTCAAAAGAATAGTAACACTACAACCACCTATGACAAATGTGCCAACTTGTCACAGGTGGTTGCTTTTATGGCACCTAAATGCCCCCAGCCCTATTGTACAATTATAATGTCATAAAGAACATCTCCATGAAGATGTTTTACATGATTATTAATGAGTGAGTTCATACAATTACTCTGAATGAAAGGAGGCGAATCGATGACACCTGACAAACTGACCCTGACTTTACCACTACTTAATGGTGGAGCTGACAAAGCTCTCCTCATCGGGTTTTCTACAATCATGGAATACGATAAGGAAACACGAAAAAAAACGGACAAGCAGATCGGTATTTCATACGAGATAGTCCTTGATAACAATAGCTATAATAAGATATCCGTCAAGGTACTTGGAAATTTGAAGCCAGTTATTAGCATAGAAGCGTTACAAGATGCAAATGCTGTCCGCTGTACATTCAAAGGTTTTAAAGCACGATTTTATCGTGACTATAGGAACAATGATTATTTGCTGACGGCTTCTGCTGAAGCTATCGTCTTGATTGATGATGAGGATGACAAAAATTTGCTAGACTAATTACACAACAGGCGTTTTGTATATTGTTTTGCAGAGGAGCATCACAAAACGCCTAGAGAAAGTGAGGATTTATGAAAAAGAATCAACATAAAAATGCGTGGCTGGATTATCTTAAGACTAGTTCCGTAACAGAAAAGGCTATTGCCATAATGCTGACTTTTGTAATGACGCTGATTGCTTGCGTTTTTATAAAAGAAGCCTTCCCCTACATTTTAGTCGGAGCACTTCTATTGTGGCTTTTTAGTAATCACAGCACAGCGCAAAGCGAACAGCAAGAAGTAAATCAACAAGAAAGAATGAACTGGGCTATGGAACTATATAGGCAGGCAGCAAGATGTATTCTTCCTATATTAAAGGAATACAACTCCGTTTTAGGAATTGCCCCAACAACCGTTAATTCAATCTATTCCGAGGAAAAATGTCTTTCCAAGCCAGGCTTATGTGAACCTGTACTGGTATATACGCTTGAAAGAAAAACTGTATCAACGATTGATCTGTTTGATATAAAAACAGCCATTCAGAAGCGCTTTAATCAGGAGGAACTTGGGCTCTACCTTAGAGAGATTGATCAAAGGGATGCCAAGTTTCTAAAGTTTTATATACTGCCTATCCTTTCGGAAAACGCTCGAAATTGGGCTAACGTAGATATACAAAACCAATTTACTAATACTAAACCACAGAAACCGGGCGATAGGAGGGATAAAGACTTTTGATGGAAAAACAGATTATTCCATTGGTGTATGACGAGGATATGTTAAAACTGCACCATTCCATCTATGTTCACTGTGATATGACCAGCAATCCACACTTAGCAATTCAAGGGGTTACTGGCACAGGCAAGACCTATCTGGTCAAGCAGATACTAGCCAGAATAGGGCTATACCTGCCCACCTCTAAGATTACCGTTTGTGATTTCAAGGGAGATGATTCATTCATCTTCCTTGAGGATTGCGATCGATATCACAGGTTTGTAGATTGTATGAATGGTTTCAACGAATTTTATGACAGCTTTATAAAGAGACAGACCAGAATGAATACTGACCGAAATTTACATATCCTACTGTTTGATGAATGGGGTTCATTCCTGAATTACTTAGACAAAAAACAGGCGGAGGAATACCGAAAGAAGTTGTCCATCATTCTTATGCTTGGAAGAAGCTTTAATTATCATATCTTGCTGGCACAGCAACGGCTGTCGGCAGAAGATTTTCCAAAGGTTCGTGATAATTTTAACAATATCATTACATTAGGGAATCCAAGTAAAGAAGTAATTGGTATGTTCTATAGTGACATTCGGGAACAAATACAAAATGATCGTGGGCTAGGTACTGGATATATGCTTACCAATGGTACTGACTTCCGAAAGATTGTAGTCCCTACTGTCACAAATATGGCTAAAGTGGAACACTACATAAAAAGGGCTGTTGAATATGGAACCTAACAGCCAAGACCTTTCGTGGGGTGGGGCGTGGCGGAGCCATAAGCCCCACCCCACGAAAGGGCTTTGGCTGGTGAGCCGCAAGGCGAACCATACTCCCCAGCGGAAGTATTACCGCTGGGGAAAATAGCAAAACAAAAAACGCCGCAAATCCCCTTATACTATAGGCATTTCAGTCCTCACCAAATGCGACAAGCCCAGATAGCTTTTGTCGCAATCTACTATAAATATGGAAATAACAATAAACCTCGGTTAATTTTAACATATAAATCGGGAAATAGGATTCATTAAGATACTTCTGATGTGCCAATCTGTCACACCTCTGTTCCACAATGCTAACCAATTTTCAAGCATTTTCCACTATACTGATAGTATCAATAGGGAAACGGAATTCCCGGCTGATGATGCCCCACCTCATGAAAAAAATAATAAGCGCTTATTTTTACATAGATAAAATCATAAAAAGGAATTTTAAATAATGAAAAAAGATAAACAGTCCCGAAAGTATCAACTTACGATTAATAACCCGACTGATAGTTGTTTTAGCCATGACAAAATTAAGGAGTATCTAGTAACTCGTTTTAAGTCCTTTGAGTATGGGGCCATGTGTGATGAAATTGGCGAACAGGGGACACCGCATACACACATTTTCATATGCTACCGTTCTCCTGTAAGGTTCTCTATGATAAAAAAACACTTTCCTACTGCCCACATAGAAGCCGTAGCTGGCTCCATTGAGCAGAACATAGACTATCTAAAAAAAGAAGGAAAGTGGGCAGAAACCGCCAAAGCAGAAACCTCTGTCCCCGGAACCTTTGAGGAATGGGGAGACAGACCCCCTGAAAATCTAGGTAAAGATAAAGACTTAGAAGCCCTTTATCACATGGTTGTAGACGAGGGTCTTTCGAATGCAGAAATAATCCGCCTGAATAATGATTACATCATGCAGATAGATAAACTGGACAAGATACGAACCACATACTTGCAGGATAAGTTCAAGGGAGAACGTCGGCTTGATCTATCTGTCGAATATACGTTCGGTTCCACCGGAGCCGGTAAATCCAGAGGGATTTTAGATGAATTTGGTGATGCCAACGTCTATAGAGTTACGGACTATGACCACCCCTTTGACCATTATTCCTGTGAACCTGTGCTAGTATTTGAGGAATTCCGGTCTAGTTTACCCCTTAGTGATATGCTAAACTACCTCGATATCTATCCGATCACTTTGAAAGCCAGGTACGCTAATAAATATGCCTGTTTTTCACGCATATTTATTGTTACAAACTGGGAATTAGAAAAACAGTATGCGGAGCGTCAGATTACAGATAAAGAAAGTTTTCAGGCACTTTTGCGTAGGATTCATAAAGTAAAACATTATGTTTCTAAGGATGAAGTCATTATTTATGACAGCGTAGATGATTATTTGAACCGTAACAACAAGTTCATTCCTATTAAAAAACTGTCAAAAGAGGAACAGCTAGAAATCCCTTTTGATAAATAAGATTTTAAGAGACTAAAGGTGGAGCAGTATGACCAAAGATATTTCAGAAGGTACGAAACTTTCCTTGTTGAAAGAGGCTCTCGAAAATGGTAGTATAGACGTAGGCAGTGTGCTTGATACGATTATGGCTACCAAAAGAGAACAGGTTAAAAAAATACATACTTATGCAATTACTGCTCCATCTCATGAGAAAGGACGGTGGCAGACTTGGTATAAGGATAAATATGGAAAGCGTATTAATATTAAAGCACCAACAGAGGAAAAATTACTGGATAAACTGATTCCAATTTATCTTTCCGATTCGAACATTGAAAAAATGACATTTCACGAACTGTATGAGGAATGGCTGGATTATAAGAAGTCAGTTGTAAACAGCTCTAACACCATTACACGTCATGGGCAGCATTACCGAAAATATTTTGAACCATCAGCTTTACATAATCATAAGGTTATCAAGATTGATGAATTATTACTGGAAACAGAGTGCAACCGGATAATTAAAAATTTTAATCTCTCTCGCAAGGAATGGACCAATGCCAGAACTATCTTAAATGGAATGTTTGAGTATGCGGTCAGGAAAAGGTATCTGGTAGACAATCCGTTAGACAAGGTTCAGATATTGGTCAAGTTCAAGCAAGTGGTAAAGAAAACAGGAAAGACAGAGACTTATAACTCTGATGAATTAAAAGAGTTGACTCTTTATCTCGACCGTATGTATGCAGAAACCCATGATACTTCATTTTCAGCCATCAAGCTAAATTTCCTACTCGGTTTAAGAGTAGGCGAACTGGTGGCATTAAAATGGGAAGATTATAGCGAGAACCATTTACATATACTTCGTGAAGAAGTCAGAAACCAGACTACAAACCACTATGAGGTTGTGGAGCATACCAAAACCAACCGAGATCGGTTCGTTGTCCTCGTACCAAAGGCTTCTGATATCTTAAAAAAGATTGATAGCCAGGGTGATTTTATCTTTATGAGAGATGGAAACCGTATTACATCAAGACAGGTTGCTTACGTTTTAGAAAAGTATGCAGAGCGTCAGGGGCTTTCCACAAAGTCCACCCATAAAATGAGGAAAACCTTTGCAAGTAACCTAAATGCAAACGGTGTCCCCCTAGACTGTATCCGGGAACTTTTGGGGCACAGCAATCTTAACACGACCCTTGGATATATCTACAATCCACTGACCGAAAAGGAAACATTTGACCTCATATCAAAGGCTTTGTAAGCTGTCTACAACTGTCTACAAGCTGACAGACACACAAAAATAGCGGAACCCCTGATAAAACCTAGGTTTCCGCTATAAATAAAAAGAGCGCGAGACGGGACTCGAACCCGCGACCCCGACCTTGGCAAGGTCGTACTCCACCAACTGAGCCACTCGCGCATATCTCTTCTTTACTTTTCTTTTGAGACATATACCCTCAAAACCACACATTGCTACATATCTATTTTCATCCGTTCTTTCCTCTTACCTAAACCAACCTGGTTAAGCCCTCGACCTATTAGTGACAGTCAGCTGCACATGTTGCCATGCTTCCACCTCTGCCCTATCTACCTCGTCGTCTTCAAGGGGTCTTACTCTTGCGATGGGATATCTCATCTTGAGGGGGGCTTCACGCTTAGATGCCTTCAGCGTTTATCCCTTCCCGACTTGGCTACTCTGCCATGGCTTTGATAGCCAACAGATACACCAG